>OZ240685.1:1750000-3027500 GCA_965199135.1 Acidobacteriaceae bacterium
GCCCAGATCGTCTGCTAAGGTCCCAAAATTACAGTTAAGTGGGAAAGGAAGTCGGAACGCTCAGACAGCCAGGAGGTTGGCTTAGAAGCAGCCATCCTTTAAAGAAAGCGTAATAGCTCACTGGTCAAGCGGTCCGGTGCCGACAATACAACGGGGCTAAAACTGTATACCGAAGCAGCGAATGCACACTTTAGGGTGTGCGTGGTAGGAGAGCATTCTCAACTGCGTAGAAGTCCGACTGAGAAGACGGATGGAGCGTTGCGAAGAGACCCTGCCGGCATAAGTAGCGATAACGGAGGTGAGAACCCTCCGCGCCGAAAGTCTAAGGTTTCCTGAGGAAGGTTAATCCGCTCAGGGTTAGGCGGTCCCTAAGTCGAGGCCGAGAGGCGTAGATGATGGACATCCGGTTAATATTCCGGACCTCCCAACACTCGTTTGACGATGGGGAGACGCAGAAGGATAAGCAGGGCCTCCTATGGCTATGGGGCTTGATGCACGTAAGGCGGTTTACTTAGGCAAATCCGGGTAGACATAACGCTGAGGTGCAAAACAGTAGGGCGTATGCCTGAAAGCTGCTGATTCCACGCTGCCGAGAAAATCCTCTAAGGAGAGTTGTTGGGAACCGTACCCCAAACCGACACAGGTAGACGAGGAGAATATCCAAAGGCGCTCGAGTGAAGGCTTGTTAAGGAACTCGGCAAATTAGACCCGTAACTTCGGGAGAAGGGTCGCCCCGTTAGCGTGCAAGCGCGAGGGGGCCGCAGTGAAACGCGTACGGCGACTGTTTAACAAAAACACAGGTCTCTGCAAAGTCGAAAACGACGTATAGGGGCTGACTCCTGCCCGGTGCCGGAAGGTTAAAAGGAGAGGTTAGCCGCAAGGCGAAGCTTTGAATTGAAGCCCCGGTGAACGGCGGCCGTAACTATAACGGTCCTAAGGTAGCGAAATTCCTTGTCGGGTAAGTTCCGACCTGCACGAATGGAGTAACGATCGTACGACTGTCTTAACGAGTTGCTCGGCGAACTTGTAGTACCGGTGAAGATGCCGGTTACCCGCAGCTAGACGGAAAGACCCCGTGCACCTTTACTACACCTTAACTATGAATTATGACGTTTGCTGCGCAGGATAGGTGGGAGGCTTTGAAACCAGGCTTTTGGGTTTGGTGGAGCCACCGGTGAGATACCACCCTGTGAGCGTTGTGATTCTAACCTGCTCCCGTGATCCGGGAGAGGAACATAGTTAGGCGGGTAGTTTGACTGGGGCGGTCGCCTCCTAAATTGTAACGGAGGCGCGCGAAGCTACTCTCAGACTGTTTGGAAATCAGTCGTCGAGTGCAAAGGCATAAGAGTGGTTAACTGTGAGACCTACAAGTCGAGCAGATGCGAAAGCAGGCCTTAGTGATCCGGTGGTTCTGTATGGAAGGGCCATCGCTCAACGGATAAAAGGTACGCCGGGGATAACAGGCTGATCGGAGCCAAGAGTTCATATCGACGCTCCGGTTTGGCACCTCGATGTCGGCTCATCGCATCCTGGAGCTGTAGAAGGTTCCAAGGGTTAGGCTGTTCGCCTATTAAAGCGGTACGTGAGCTGGGTTCAGAACGTCGCGAGACAGTTCGGTCCCTATCTGCTGTGGGCGTAGGAGATTTGAGGAGGGCTGTCCTTAGTACGAGAGGACCGGGATGGACGAACCTCTTGTGTTCCAGTTGTCCTGCCAAGGGCACGGCTGGGTAGCGAAGTTCGGTTGTGATAACCGCTGAATGCATATAAGCGGGAAGCACGCTCCAAGATGAGATCTCCCTGAAGGGCCCAGGAAGACCACCTGGTTGATAGGTTGGAGGTGGAAGCGCAGTAATGCGTGCAGCTTACCAATACTAATCGCCCGT
Source organism: Acidobacteriaceae bacterium (assembly GCA_965199135.1). Lineage (GTDB taxonomy): Bacteria > Acidobacteriota > Terriglobia > Terriglobales > Acidobacteriaceae > EB88. The sequence goes on from OZ240685.1 coordinate 1,751,884, forward strand.
TCGGCTTGTCCATAGAATTAACTCTGTGCACCAAAGCATCAGAGCCAACCTCGATGGCACGCAACACAAGCCTTGAACATATACGCGCAACACAAAGCAACAACCCAATCGATTTCGTTGTGAGCCATCACGCTCAACAATTTACCGGTGACCATACTGCGAGGGTCCCACCCGTTCCCATCCCGAACACGGAAGTTAAGCCTCGCTGGGCCGATGGTACTGCACGCGCAGGTGTGTGGGAGATTAGGTGATCGCCGGTAATAACCTCAACGCAACAAGCCCGCCCAAAAGGCGGGCTTTTGCTCGTCCCGAGAAGCGTGAATGCAACAACAGCATGCCGTAGAGTAGTGGACGTGCGCCTTCCAACTCCATCTGCTTCGTGGTTCCTGCTGCTCGCTCCATTCTCAAGCCAGGCTGCTCCAACGGCTCACCACGGCGGCTTGCCCATCGTCCCGCAATGCACCGCAGTCTCGCTCCGCGCATCTTTCCTCGCTGAAGAAACTCCGGGGAGGGGTGCAGGCTTTCTGCTTGAACTCCACAACGATACATCCTCGCCCGTGGAGATCCTCGACCCAACGCCCCTCAGCGTGCACTGGTATGCGAAGACTGCCGGCAGGTGGCTGTGGCGTGCCTCGAGCGGCTCAGGAGGAAGCCTGGTCAATGCGTTCTCACCGAAAGGACCGGTCTTTGCGACGGTTCAGGCTTCAGCCAATGAGCCTCATCCCACCCGGACCATCGCAGCTGGCGGCACGTATACCTGGACCGCTTTTTCGGGTGGTGACCCGGTGCTTCGCTATCGACCGGGATGTGAGCATTGCAAGTATCCAGGCGAGGAGCAATACCAGGCAGTGCTCGCGTATGCTGTTCTTCCAAGTGCCCCGCAGAGTGCTGGAAACTTTCTGAAGTGTGGTCTCAGGAGCGAACCGGTCGTTATGCCTCCATTGCCGGATCCACAGATGGGTCACAACTCAGGAGCAAGATAAGGGTCTCTATAGCTGTAGCAGGGAGGAAACACCGATGCGCCACACACTTCGCACGATTGCCTTTGGCAGCGCTCTTTGTCTGGGTCTTACCGCCGGATCCATGGCTTTTGCGCAGGACAGCACCGCAACCCAGTCGGCCCCGGACCAGAACCAGAACGGCATGCACCATGGCCGCGGCCCGATGTCCCCAGACCAGGAACTCACGCATCTCACCAAGCGGCTGAGCCTGACCAGCGATCAGCAGAGCCAGATCAAGCCAATCCTGCAGGATCGTCACGACCAGATGATGTCGCTTCACCAGGACTCGAGCATGTCACGCGAAGATCGCATGAGCAAGATGAGATCGCTCGACGAAAACTCGAACAGCAAGCTTGAAGCGGTGCTGACTCCCGACCAGAAGACAAAATACGAGCAGATGATCGCCGACCGCAAGCAGCACATGCAGGAGATGCGTGCCGAACACGCGAACGGCGGACAGCCGCAGCAGTAACCACGGATCTTGCAACTGTGCAGACCACGCGGCAGCTGGGGATCTTCCCGGCTGCCGCTTCTTTATGGCTGCGCCTTGGCCGGGGCTTTTCCATCGACCGGTGCTCCGTCGCCCTGGTTCGCGCTTGCCTGGAAGCGCTTGTACTGGTCGTCGGTGATGTCGACCTGGATGTGATAGCCAAGGAAAAGCGCGGCTTTGGCTTCAATATGCACGGTGGCGCTGGTTGGGAGCCATACTTCATTGTTGATAATCTTCTGATCAAACGAAAAGCTGGAACCGGCCGACAGAGACACGAGGCCGAGTTCCAGGTGCATGGGGCTGTCGAGCGTCGCCTGCACTCGTCGGACCTGGTGATCCTGCTCATCGACCCAGACTGTGCCTGACAGATGTTTCGTGGCGTCTTCTGCGATGCCGTGCGTTTGCGCCTTCGGGTCGCCGGCGAAGTCGATTGCAATCATCGGGCGATTGTCCATGATGACGCGTCGCTCATTGCTGAAGTGTTGGATCGACAACATGCGCGCGATGCTGACCTGGTGACGGTTGTTGAGCACGTCTCCGGGAGGTGTTTTCTCGGAGTCAGCGATTTTCTGCTGAATGTGTGCGGTCTCCTTCGCTTCTTGTTCGGCGTTGAGGGCCTTGCCGTCCTTGCGCACGAGGCGCTGGATCGGGTGTCCATTCACATAGAAGACGTTGTACTCCCGTGTTTCCTGCTTCTTGACTGCGCCATGCTTGTCCAGCTCATGCATGACCTGCAGTTCGCGGAAGGTGTAAGCCTCGCGGGTCTTGTCCAGCTCGCGCTGGTTTTTCTGTACCTGTTGAATCAGTGAGGCGAGGCTGGGAAGGGCCTGCGCCGCACCTGCGAGCGGCGGAGACATGAGCAGTGCTGACAAGAGCCAATGCGAAGCAGCCATACTCAAGGTTCCCACAGTTACGCTTGGAAGGGCAGGTGACGAGTGGAAACGGTCGCAAAAGCGAAGGGCTTACGCTATGATTCACCCGAACGCTTGCGCCTCTTATGATTCTGACACTCTTCTCGTTTGGACTGAACTGGGCTATCTTTGCCTTCACCTTTTTCATCATGGCCAGGCTGCTTCCTGGTTTTCACAGCTCGTACATCCAATCCACGTTCACCATTGGCTTCCTCGTGGGCTTCATCAATGCCTTGATCATCAAGGCAGCGCGTGTCATGGCCTTCGAGGTTCCGAAAGGTCTCCTGTACTTCATCATCCTGGTTGCGAGCTATCTCCTGATCATGGCCACGAACCAGGTGCCGATCGGCTACTACATTACGGGGCGCAAGAGTCCCTTCATCGCGTCTGTGGTGCTCGCGCTGGTTGCTTTCCTGACCGAGTTCATCAAAGAGAAATTTCGGGCAGACGCCCGATAGCTCGGCCCCTGTGTGGCACGAAAAAAGCCCGCGCAGGCGGGCTTTCTCGTCTGCGGGGAGGGTCTATTTCCCGCTGAGCTTCTCTGCGGCGATCTGCCCTGCTGCGGTGGTTTTGTCGGAGTCCTTGATCTTGGCATACTGAAGCCGGGCGTCCTGCGGATTCGTCGACTGTTCCGCGGCAGCGAGCGCCAGGCGTGCGGCGTTGGCTGAGACGGTCAGCGTCGGATGATCGATGAGTCCGTGATACAGGGATAAGGCCTGCGGCAGCCGCCCAGTGTTCTCGTAAAGGCTAGCGAGCGCCAGCTTGGCCAGTGCGGCTAACCCCGTATCACTCGAGTCTGCGCCCTTCTTGAGGTCCGCCTCGGCGATCGCATTGTTGCCCATGTCTTCCGCGGTAAGCCCTGCAAAGTAGATCGCATTCTTGCCCGCCTTGAAGAGCCCATACTTCTTGGCGACCGCGTCGAACAGCGGATTGGCATCCCTGGCGCGATCAGCAGCCGAAGCGTAGGTCTTTGCATTGGGAACGTTGGGCTGGCCGGCCTGCTGGATCGGCGAGTCATAGACGTCCATGGCATTGCTGAATGCTACCCGCGAGGCAGCGGACTGGTTGCTGGCCCAAATGGACGCAGCGAGCGCGACGAAGACGGCGGCCACGCCAACAACCGAAAGGCGAATCGCCAGAGTCTTGTTCTGCTCAAACCATGAGGGGGACGCGGTGCTGACGCGCGTGAAGGTGCTGCCGGTAGGTCTTGGTTGGATATCCACGAAGTAGGCGTGCCTTATAGGAGAAAGTCTTCAGTGGCATGAGAACGCCCTATGCCGACTGCTAACAGTCTAGCAGTGGGCATAGGGCGTCACAACGGAGTGTCTGCGACGGGACTGCTTCGTGAGGCTGCGGAGCTCAGGCAGCGCGCACGGGGTCAGCAATCTCGCCATTCTCGATCTTCTCCTGGCAGGAGATGCAGTGCGGAGTCCACGGCACTGCTTCGAGACGCTTCTCGCCGATCTCGTTGCCGCACTGCAGGCACTCGCCAAATGTTCCTTCGTCAAGACGATCCAGGGCGGAGCGAACCTGGGCAAGCTGCGAGTGGCCTTGTGTCCCTTGCAGGAAGAGCAGCTCTTTCTGATACGACTGAACGGCGTGATCCGCGGCGTCCTGCAGGTCATCCGTACTGCTCTCACGGCCCTCCTGCACTGCAGACTTCATGTTTCGCTCGAGAAGCGCCTGCTGCGCTTGCAATTTGCTCTCGAACCGCTTGAGGGACTCTGGGGAGCGTGTCGTCACGGTGTAACTCCTGTCGGGGTGTTCGGTTCTTATTGGACGCGGCTTGGGCAGGAAAATATGTTTGCCTTTTCAGGCTATTTTTTGCTAAGGAACGCCCCTGCTTGCTCCGCATCGCTGCTGCCAGTAGGCTAGAGGGGCTATGTACGATGACTTTCATGTCTCTGATCACTGGACCGGCGAAGACCTGCACTGTCGCTGGAAGGCTATTGTTGTCGCGATTGCAACCCGCCATGCCGATGCGGTCGATGTGCGCTTCGATGTGAACGGCCGCCCGGTTTGGATCGCCATGCCGTGCGATGCCTGGGTGCTCTACAAGCAGCGCACCGGCTTCGTCATCACCGATGCTCTCGCTGCGCAGATCGCAGGCCGCTACCTGAAGCAGTCTGCCGAGAATGGCTACGACAATGGCCGCGAGATGTACACGATGAGCGTGGACGAGGTATTGAGCGGACTCGACGTGGTCCTCAAGGAAGCAGGTGACACCTCGAGACTGCCACCTCTGCCACGCACCGGCGACGCGATGCCCCTGACGTACTGGGGCAAGCTCGCACCGGGCGAGGTATAGCGCCTCGGCTTATCGCAGCGAGAGGGTGTAGCGGACGCCCTCGTCGTAGGGTGTCTTCTTGAGAGCGCCCAACGCATGCTGCAGCTTCCGGTCATCGAGCATCAGGCCATCGCGTAAGAGGTAGTCCAGTTCCTGGAGTTCGCGGATGTACGGGTTCATCCAGCGAACAAACCGCATCATCAGGGGAGTTGGAGTAGCGAACTTCTCTGGCTTGCCTTCTGTGCGGAAGATCAGCTGCACCATCTCCCGGATAGTGGTCGGCCCGTAGCCTCCAAGATTCCACGTAGTGCCTTCCGGGCCGTTCCAGATCGCGTCTTCTCCAAGCATGCTCACGATCGTCTCTGCAGCATCCGGAACAAAGAGAAATTCATGAGGCGTGTCGATTGGGCCGAGCACCTGCGCCTCGGTGCCTTTCTTGGCTGCCTGGAATGATGTCCAGAGATGGCTCGCCTCGACTTTCGGCCCGTAAAGGTCGGCCATGCGCAACACCGCGGTCGACAGCACACCGGGCACATGCGCGGCGAGCACGCGGTCTTCCTGCTCCTTGCGGATCTTTCCCTTCGCGGTCCTCGTCAGGCGCGGGTGAGTCTCAGCCACTGGGTTGGACTGGGGTTCTCCGTAGCTCCAGCTGGAGCTGACCAGCAGAAACCGTTGCACACCATTGCTGCGCGCCGCCGCAAGCGCCCGCTCAATCAGCGGCAGGTGATCCCGGAACTTCCAGAGGGCTGTGCCGACCAGATAGACCACGGTGCCCACACCGGCGGTGGCGAGCAGGCAGGCGTCCTTGTCCTCTGTGTCCCACTGCATGTGTTCGCACAGAGGATCCTGGTGAAAGCGGACCTGCAACGCAAGCAGCGAGCGGCCGACCACGCGGTAGGGAACACCCGCGGCGTTCAGCATGGGCGCCATGGTTCTGCCGATCGCACCGTTTGCGCCCAGGAGGGCGACTTTGCCCGCGAAACTCATATGCCCTACGCTACCTGTGTGCACCGGAGGCAGCAAGGGAGCCGTGTCGCCGGCGCTTGATGCCGCACATCCGCGACCTAGCATGGGGAGAGCAAAAGGATGTTTCTACAGAAGCTGAGCGTCGAGCGCGTGCAAGCAGAAGGCGAGCGCAGTGCAGTGCCTCTTGCATGGCTCGACAGCTACGCGATGCGCAACTTCACCAACGATGCGCGCTTCGATGACACCCTGCCGGTTTCAGATGGTGTGCTCGAGGCGGGTCTCCGTGTGCCTCTCGACGAGCTGCGCGGCTCAATGGAGGCATGGATGCGCCGCAAGGGCTGGTTCGCCGCTGGCGACACTCTTCTCCTCACAGAACAGGCGAGAGGCGCGAGCGAATGCATCCTACCAAGCGCAGGCGCCGAGATCAAAGCGCCATAAGAGGAGAGACCATGCAGCTCACGACTCTGAACCAGCTATTAGTCGACGAAATCCAGGAACTGTACATCGCAGAACAATTGATTGAAGACGGGCTTGGTCGGATGGTGCGCGGCGCCGCAGCCGAAGATCTGAAGAAGGCCTTTGAGCACCATGCCGAGGAGTCGAAGGAGCACACAAAGCGTCTTGAGACAATTTGCGAAATCCTCGAGGTCAGCCCCCGGGGTGGACGCGGCTACAGTGTGAAGGCCCTGCTGCGTGAAGCAGAAGACCGCATGGGCGATGGTGGCGACCCACATGTTGTCGATGCCAGCCTGATTGCTGCGGGCCGTCGTGTGGAGCACTGGGAGATCGCGTCCTACGGCGTGGCCCAGGTGTTTGCGAGTGCCCTGCACCGGACGGAAGTTGCTGATTTGCTTGGAAAGACACTCGCGGAGGAGCAGGCCACCGACGAGAGGCTAGCCGCGATCAGTCAGGAAGTCCACGTCGTCGAGGCGCCCGCGCATAACTAAGCGGAGGCTGAAAGCAGAGCACGACTAGCAACCTTTACCGGGCATTCACATCCGACAAGGGGCATAGCAGCGGCGGCACCTGAACGCGCTCTGCAAGGAGATTAGCGCATGTTTCTGATTCTTGGTATTGTTCTGCTCGTCGCTTGGATTCTGGGTTTCACCGTGTTCCACGTTGCCTCTCTCGGCATTCACATCCTGATCATCCTGGCGGTGATCTCGATCATTTTTCACTTCATCCGTGGGTCACGAGCCTAGGCTGCAGTACGTGCAACAGCAAAAAGGAGGCTGCGAAGGCAGCCTCCTTTTTGTGCGCTCAGGCCTACTCGTCGTAGTGCAGAAGACTGAAAACATCATGCTCCGGAAAGCGCTCCTTGCCCTTCAGGAAGTCGAGCTCCACCGCGAAACCGAGCCCGGAGATCTCGCCGCCAAGCTGTTTCACCAGCTGGATGGTCGCCTGCATGGTGCCGCCGGTTGCAAGCAGGTCGTCCACGATCAGCACCTTCTGCCCGGGCTGGATCGCATCCTTATGCAACTCCAGCGTATCCGATCCATATTCAAGATCGTAGGAGACGCGAATCACTTCGGCCGGCAGCTTCTTGGGCTTGCGAACGGGCGCGAAGCCTGCGTTGAGGCGATAGGCGAGCGCGGGCCCAAAGATAAAGCCGCGTGCCTCAATGCCGAGCACGATGTCGATGTCCATGCCGATGTAGTGCGCAGCGAGCCCGTCGATCAGCTCGGCAAAGCCCTTGCGGTCCTTGAGCACGGTCGTGACGTCATAGAAGAGAATGCCAGGTTTGGGGAAGTCCGGCACGGTGCGCACGAGACTCTTGAGATATTCGCTGTTGTAGCCGCGTTCCAACTTTGGCTGTGTGGACATGTCTTACCAGGCTCCTTCAATCGTGAATGCTCCGAGCCCTTCGGCCTCATGGAGCGGTAGGTCCTCTTCGTGAATGGCGTCGACGCGGCTTCCCCGCGATCCCTGTTCGAGCGCAGCGCGCAGTTTGCCGAGTGCCTCTGCGGTGCCTGCGGCTTTGACTTCGACCTTGCCATCCCGGGTGTTGCGCACCCAACCGTGGAGGCCAAGTGCAGCAGCTTCGCGATGCACAAACCACCGGAAGCCGACGCCTTGCACGCGGCCTTCAACGCAGTAGTGGCGAACGGTAGCGAGCGAGTGGTCGGTCATAGCCCCTATGCAGTGTCACAGAAGCGCCGCGCTGTCGCAAGCGACCGCGCCCCGGCTCGCCGCGTCCAAGGAAGCAGGGAACCTTAAGGTCCAGTTAAGGTGCAGGGGGAATGCATTGAACGATGAGAATGAGCTGCCTGGGCAGGAGACAGGCCAGGCTTCGGTGATTTCGCGCCGGACCTTTTTCGGTACAGCCGCGCTCGCCGGTGTCGGCGTGGCCACACTCCACGCAGCTGGAGCACAGACTCGCAAGGAAGCAGAACAGGGGCGGCAGGGTGATAACGCCAGCGATCCGGGGCAGGAGAACAAGGTTCTCCTGGATGAAAACCCAGACTCGAACACGCCGCCGGCGACCGATCATGGCGATGTCGGTGCGATCTGGTACTCCTTCGATCTCGCGAAGAAGCGGTTGCAGGGCGGCGGGTGGACCCACCAGGTCACGCAGCGCGAGTTGCCGAACTCCAAGGAAATCGCGGGCGTCAACATGCGTCTCACCGCAGGCAGTTTCCGCGAGCTGCACTGGCACACCGCCGATGAGTGGGCACTGATGCTGACCGGCAAGGCACGGGTCACCGTGATGCAGCCCGACGGCAAGATGTTCGTGGATGACATCGAGGCGGGAGACCTGTGGTATTTTCCCGCGGGCTTTCCCCACTCGATCCAGGGCCTGAATCCCAATGGCTGCGAGTTTCTCCTGGTCTTTGACCAGGGAGACTTTTCCGAAGATGACACCTTCCTGCTCTCCGATTGGATCGCACACACCCCGCCCGAAGTGCTCGCCAAGAACATGTCGCTCTCGCTTGCCGAGGTAGCGCAGCTGCCAAAGGCCGAGATGTATATCTTCAAGTCAGCGGTTCCAGGTTCGCTTGAAGACGCGAAGCGCGCCGTCGGGGACAACCTGGAAACAGAAAACAAGTACACCTTTCACGTCGCCGGCATGGCGCCCACGAAGAAGACAGCCTCCGGAGAAGTGCGTATCTTCGATACGACAAACTTCCCGATATCGAAGAACATCGCTGCGGCGGTGGTTCGGGTCAAGCCGGGTGGAATGCGGGAGTTGCACTGGCACTCCACCGGAACCGAGTGGCAGTTTTATTTACAGGGAAGCGCACGCATGACGGTCTTCGGTTCGGCCGGACGGGCGCGCACCATGGACTTCAACGCGAACGATGTTGGCTATGTCCCCTCCATGGCAGGTCACTACATCGAGAACACCGGCAAGGAAGACCTGGTGTTCCTCGAGACGTTCAAAACTGCCGTGTACCAGGACCTCTCACTGAACAACTGGATCAGGCGCCTGCCACCGGAGACAGCAACAGCCCACCTGGGCATCAGCCAGGCGACGCTCGAGAAAATCCCTTCAGAAAAAACCGTGGTCGTCCCGAAGTAATCCATCTGTAACTGCAGGAGACCTGAGTGCCAGGTCTCCCGTTTTCTGTTCAAGAGGATGTCGCGAGCTCCGAAAGCGCGAGCGTGAGCGAGCGCACCGTGTTGGTGTCGGCATGCTCGCCGAAGCTCTGCACCTGCTTGAGTGCTGCTTCTATCGAACGCTGCAATGTTGGCTTCTCTGCCTCACCAAAGCGGCGCACGGCGTTCAACAGCGCCACCGATGCGTGGAAAAACACAAACGGCTGCTCTACGCGCATGCGATCCGCGAGCCAGGGAACGGCGCGCATCTCCGGCTTCATCTGCAGGATGCACACCGCCGCGAGACGCTTTCCGGGCGAGCTTGCCTCCATGTACTCGTCCAGCAGGAAGTCTGAAGCAAGCGCCAGCGTGCGCATCTTGGCGACCACGCCGTTCATGGCGCGTGTCCGTTCGGGGCCTGCACGCATGGAGGCGCGGGTGGTTTCATATCCCTGCGCAAAGGACTCCATCCGTGCCTTGATCGCAGCCTCGGCTGCCTCGCGCAGCGTTGCGTTGGGCGCGGTGTCAAGCAGCGATCGCACCCGCGCTGCTGCTGCGACTTCGCCGCCCGGGATCGAGGACGCGAGCTGCGATGCCGCGACCGAGGGCGAAGCCGACAGTTCTGTGGACCCTGCGAGATCCTCTGCGCGCGCCCCGGCAGCAGGGCTCTGCAGCACCGGAGCCACCAGTGCCGCGGACTCACTCTGTGCCACCTGTTGTTGCACATCCTTGTCGAACTCGATCTGCCAGATCTTGAAGCGCGTGGCTCCCTCGGCGACCCCGACCGCTGCATGCAGCAGCTCGCCCGCAGGCTCGCGGAACCACCACAGAATCAACCCGATCAGCACGGGCCAGATAACCGCCGAGCAGATCGCCGCAACGCCACTCAGTACAGCGCCAATGTTGGATGTTCGATCCGTTACGACCACCGGATGCGCGACCGCGGGAAGATCGAGGAACAGTAGCAGCACAGCGTCTCCAGTTCTCTGGTAGCTATCGCTCGAAACGGCTTTGTGTCGGGTTGGCTGCGACCTCCGGAACGAAGCCCTGGACCACCCATACGGCAATCCAGAGAATCGCGCCAAGGATCACGAAGGGCAACCCGAGATGCGCGAGAAACGAGAAGAGCCCGACGAAGCCAGGGTCCGGCAGATAGCCAAGCACGTTCATGAGAGTGATCGGGATAAAGATCAGCAGTCCTAAAACAAGCGCAGCCGTGGCCACAATGCGGAGTCGCTTCAAGCCCTTATGCCAGTGCATCGTGTGTGCATGGTAGCGTGCGAGGCAGGGGCAGGCAAGATTCCCCACGAGTGACAATCCCAACAGAAAAGGGCGCTGCGTGGAGCAGCGCCCTTTTCTGTCCATCGAGCTGCCTACGCGCGCGAGAGATATGTACCTTCTGCCGTGTCCACGCGAATCTTCTCGCCCTCGTTGATGAAGGGCGGCACGTTGACCACGAGCCCCGTCTCAAGCTTCGCCGGCTTCGTCACCGACGAGGCCGTCGCTGACTTCAGGCCTGGCTCGGTTTCAATCACAGTCAGCTCGACCGTCTGCGGCAGATCGATGCCCACGGGAACGCCGTCAAAGATCGAGACAGTGATCTGCAGGTTCGCTGTCAGGTACTCGACTGCATCGCCCAGCGTATCCCGTTTCAGGTTGAGCTGCTCGTAATTGCTCGTGTCCATAAAGTAGTAATCGTCGCCATCGTTGTAGAGAAATTCCATGGGCACTTCGTCGACGATGACGCGGTCGATGGGATCGGGCGAGCGGAAGCGGTGCTCGAACATGGAGCCGGTGCGCAGGTTGCGCAGCTTGGCCTGGATGAACGCACGGAGATTGCCAGGTGTGCGATGCTCCACGGCGAACACGGTGTGCAGCTCGTTGTTGAACTTGATGATCATGCCCGGACGCATCTGGGTGGCGGGAATCGCCATACGGGAAAACTCCTTACGGGTGTTGGATGGGAACAGAAGAGAAGCACCGACGGGTGAGCTGAATCGTTCTGCGGCGCGACCTCCATTCTATCCCAGCGGTGCCGGCGCTAGCTTGCGCCGAAAACGTGCGCAAAGAAGTGGCCGATGGAGTGGAAGAACCCGCCCTGCTTTGTCTGCGCGGGCGCGGGGGCCAACGCGGGCGCTGGCGGAGGCGATGGCGGAGGCGATGGCGGCGCGACGGGAGGAGTACTCGACGACAGTGTTGCCGTGACCTGCGCATGCGCCTGCCCCTCTGGCACGACCGGCGGCCCCGAGAGAACAGGCGGCGGCCGCAATCCTTCACTCACGGCAAGCGGAAACTCGGTATCCGAGGGCTTCGAGGACGGCCCGCCTGTCTTGGCGCTCGCAAGTGCCACCGGCGCACTCTCGGGGCAGCCGCATGGATCCTGCTCGTTGTCGACGACCTCCTGCAGCGAGCCATGCACAAAGAGCACACGCTGATTGGGTCGAATCCGGTAGGCGCCGCCATCCATCAGGCTGCTTGCGATCACGTAGGGTGCATCGTCGCCGGGGTTGTCCACGCAGGTATCACCCTGTTGGTTCACGCGTATTTTCACGTTCGCAGCACCGGGTGCGGAGATCAGCAGCCTGAGGTCCGGCGTGAGAATCACGTCCGAGTACGCTCCCGGGGTGTAATGAGTTTCAAATGCTCCACGATCGAGCGAGAGCATCAGCCCTGCGTCATTCGGCTTGTCCCCGGTGCGCGGGGAGGCATCCTTGGCCAGGTGAACCGTGGTGCTCGCGCAGACCTTCAGATCGCCGCCCCGCGCAAGTGCGACGTCTGCCGTCTTGTCGCCGGCCGTGACCTCACCATTGTTGCCGATGCCTGCACGCCCATCCTGGACGCTCAGCGCCCCGTGCAGCGTTACCCCTTCTGTCGCCACCGTTGCAATTGGCTCGGCAGGCGCAGGCGATGCCTGCTGCGCATGGACCAGGGGGGCGAGCAGGGCCGGGATACACAGGAGGGAAGTGGCTAGGCGCATGCTGCTACAACTCCAGGAAGTTCTGCACCAGCCGTTTGCCATCGTGCGTGAGCGCGCTCTCGGGGTGAAACTGCACCCCTTCCACCGGGAAGTCGCGGTGCCGCAGCCCCATGATGACGCCATCGGCGGTGCGGGCCGAGACCTCAAGCTCTTCCGGCAGGCCCTCCTCTGCAACCACGAGTGAGTGGTACCGGGTACATGTCATTGGACTCGCGATGTTCGAAAAGATCGTCTTGCCGTCGTGCTCGACTTCGCTGGTCTTGCCATGCATCAGCTGCTTTGCGCGCACAACGTTTCCACCGAAAGCAGCGCCAAGCGCCTGGTGTCCAAGGCACACGCCGAGGATAGGCACACGGCCCGCAAAGCGGCGGATCAGGTCGATGGAGATGCCGGCTTCCTGCGGTGTACATGGTCCGGGAGACAGCAGAATGCGCTCCGGCTCAAGCGCTTCCACGTCCCCTACCGAGAGCTCGTCGTTGCGGCGAATCACCATCTCCGCGCCGAGCTCACCCATATACTGCACCAGGTTGTAGGTAAACGAATCGTAGTTGTCGAGGACGAACACCATCGTCCTCTTAGTCTAATCTGCCCTACGCGCGAGCTCTGCGAACACCGGCAGGTCGTGGCGTGGCTTTGGGGTCGATCGCCACCACGATCGTCCCTCGCATGCCCGCTGCGAGATGGCCTGGCTGCACAGAAGCGAGGCTGAGCATGGTCTCTGCTGCGGCTTCTCCCTGAAAGACAGGATCGTCGGCGAGTCGTGTACGGCGTTCCCCCTGCGAGGCATAGGGCGCGAGCTTCGCCACCTCGTCGGTGAGCTCATCGGGAAAGGCAAGCTGCCCGGTGTGGCAGACGTGGCCACCCTGGTAACCCCTGCTGCTCGCGTGCCCGCTCTCATGCACCTTGAGGTGGATATGAATGTCGCGCCCGCTGTACCAGCCCGGGTAGATCGTCTGGAACGCGACCCTGCCATCGGCGCCGGTCACCTGCACCCCACGTAAAAACGAAAGCTGGTCGGTCTGTCCGATTGGCGGTGGTTCGCCGTGCATGGGTCCTCCACGCGGCGGGGGGCCCTCTGGCGCATCCGGCGGCGGGCCGCCGGCGAAATCACCCTCCTCCGGAGGGTGCATCCCGCCATCCCGAGGAGGACCCAGCTTCGCCTTCGTGTACCCGGAGTAGATGCCGGCCGCGTTGCAGTGCCAGATATCGACGGCAGCGCCAGCGACCGGCTTGCCCGTTGCAGCATGGATCACAGCGATCTGGAGCGCGAGCGGCAGCCCCGCTTCGGACTCGCGGAGATCGCTCCGTATCCGTTCACTGGCGACGTAGAACGGTCCCTCCTCAAGCTCGGGCGTGAGGGGTGCCGGGCTGATGCCGAGCGAGGAGCCGAATACCCGTGGCGTCAGCGCAAGGCCCGCGCCTGCGGCTCCGGCGGCCAGGATCGCACGGCGCGACCATGGTTTGCTGTGAAGGGGATGCGGCATGGGCTCTCCCGGATAAAAGACTCTGCGCCTCTAGACGCCGCAGCGCACGATTCGAGTACAAGCCCGGCGCACCGCTCAGTACACCCAGCTCTTCACATCAGCCCCCTTGGGCGCCGTTGCCTTGATGTGCTCGGCCATCTGCGGCAGCACGCGCTCGGGCCAGGTGCGATTGTTCTCAGCCATTGTGTATGCATCCGGGCCGCCGGTATAGCAGTGCGGATCGCCGATGCCGTACTGAAAACTCGCATCGGAGTGTGGATTCCGTGTCGCATCCAGCATGTGCTGCATGCGGTGCACCGCGTTGTTTAGAAAATATGTATCGCCCTCCCCGGCCTGCACGTGGATCTTGCCCTCGAGCTTCGGCCCGAGCCTCGCCCAGTCGCGTTCGACCACCGCGGTAAGATCCCAGTGATCATGCCAGTACCTCACCGCCTCTTTGTTGATCTCGCCGGTCTGGTCGTTCCAGATCGCGACCGGTAGCCCGTCCGGCCCTTGCGGCGAATACACCGCCTGCCAGATATTCCACTGCTCGCCCGAGCGGCCATGGGTGCCGAGCACGTATTCAAACTGCACTTCGTCGCCTGTCAGCGCGAGGATCGAACCATCCGCCTTACGGTCGGCAGCGATCGGAATCGAACCAAAGTCCGCGTGACGCACAAACGCGTTTGTGTCCTCGTAGAGGTTCACGTTCTGATAGTCGTGAAAGTCGACCGGGTCCGGGCACGACGCCCAGGTGCCGTTATAGAAGTCGGGATAATAGATCTGCGAAGCCAGGGCCTCCCAACCGCCCGTAGAACCGCCGAACGTCGCACGCGACCAGCCCTGCCCGATCCCGCGAAACTGCTTCTCGATCTCCGGGATCAACTCCTCGGTCACCGCGCTTCCGTATGGGCCGACGTTCGCCGAGTCCATCACGTAGGAGTCGTCGTAATACGGGTTTGCATTTTCAATCGAGATCACGAGCATGTGCGGCATGCGGCCGTTGGTCCAGTCCTCAAAGAACTGATGCCCCTGCATCGCGCGTGCCCGTTCACGGCCGGTTGCTTTTGGGTCAGGCTCGGACACGTGAAAGGGAAGGCCGAAGTAGGGCGAGAAGTGATCCTGGTACACCACGGTCGGGTAATGCGCGTCGGGATGCTCCGCAAAGCCGGGTGGCAGGAGCACCCACGCATTCAGGTACATATCCCGGCCCCAGAATGCCGAGAGCTTCGCGGAGCGCAGATGCACGTAGCGCAGATACTGTTTTGCGCCCGGGTCCTTCGCCAGCAGCTCCTCGGGTGGAGGCACCGGCGGAATCACCGTATCCAGCTTGAGCCCAATGTTGCTTGTTGCCGACCAGGACAGCTTTTGCGGAGTGTCGAGTGGATTGCCTGGCTTGCGATTCCAGTGCTGCCCCTCGCCATGATCCGGCGGCAGCATCACCGTCTTGCCGCTCGCCAGATGAAAGGGCTCGTACACATTGAAGACAGACTGCACGTAGTACGAGCCGCTCGGAACCTCAGCGAGGTGCCGCAGCGGATAGCCCGCCGTGGTGTTGTCGATCGTGACCGTTCCGCCTGGTTTAAGACCCGTGACGTCAACGCCAAACGCCTGCGCGGAGTTGTACTGCTCCTGCACCTGGTCGCGCGGCTCGTCCCCCGGCGCGCTGCTCTTTGAGAACACCACAAGCAGGTGCCCGGTCAAGGAGCTCATGCCAGCAGGGAAGGACGAGCCTGGCACCGTGACAGTTACAGATGGGCCTTGTGCGGCTGCGAGCGAGGCAGATGCGAACAGCAGAGGAGTAGCAAACCAGAGGAGGCGCATGTGATGAACAACATAGCACCTCCTCGCCGCGACTTACTTGCTGCCGCTCGCGGTAGCAATCCACGAACTGAATGAAGGCAGCAAGACCTGCTTGTCCGTGATCGTGTTGTGCTCCGGGGCATTGCTCGCTGCGAGCGTCTGCATCCCGCCGCCCTTCACGTACGCTGAGGTGTCGAAGGTCTCCGGCTGCGCACCCATGTTCATCGCCACCACGACCGTCTTGCCATCGGCGCCCGTGCGTGTGTACGCCAGCACATCGGCGGAGGTGTTCATTAACACCTGGATCTTCGCATCGGGAGCAAAGGCCGCGTTCGCGGTCCGCAGCTGCATCAGCTCCTCATACCAGCGCAGAAGCGAATTCGGATCCTTCTGCTCGCTCTCGACGTTGATCGTCGAGTGATCTGCAGGCACGGGAAGCCAGGTGTGCGTGTTCGTCGAGAAGCCGGCCTGTGCTCCCGGCGTCCACTGCATCGGTGTCCGCTCGCCGTCGCGGCCCTTTTCCTTTGGCCACCCCAGCTTGCCTATGGGATCCTGCACGTCCTCCTTGGTCGCCGGCGTATGCGTGCGCATGCCCAGCTCTTCCCCGTAGTAGAGCAGCGCCGTATCGCGCGTCGTCAGCAGCATCGCAGCGATGATCTTCGCGATCTCGAGATTATGCGTGCCATCCCCGTAACGATCCCAGTCGCGCGGGTTGTCGTGGTTGGAGAAGACAAAGAGCGGTTCCGAACCCTGGAGCCCCGTCTCGGCATCGTTGATGGTCTTGCGGAAGAATCCCGCATCCAGCTTGCCGCCAGCCGTGTACCCGGCACCGAAGCCAAGCAGCATATCCATCGGCAGCTGCAGCTCGTCTTTCTTCGCGCCGCCATACCACTTATCCAGCTCCTGCACGTTCGGCAGGTAGGTCTCACCAATCAGGACGCGGTCGCCCGGGTAGCTTGCGACTACCTTGCGCATGCGCTCGATCACGCCATGCACTTCCGGCAGATTGTCGGTGTAAATGCTCTTGAGGTTCGGGTCCCCATAGGCGTTCGTGCCGCCCTTCAGCGGCTCGTCGCGCATCTGCGGGTCTTCAAACAGCGAGGGAATCGCATCGAGACGGAAGCCGCCGACACCGCGATCCAGCCAGAAGCGCAGCACATCGAACATCGCCTTTTCAACTTCCGGGTTGCGCCAGTTCAGATCCGGCTGCTGCACGTAAAAGCGGTGATAGTAGAACTGCTTGGTGTTCGCATCCCACTCCCACGCCGAGTGTCCAAACACGCTCTGCCAATTGTTCGGCGGGATCGGCTTGCCATCCGCGGTGTACCCCTTCGGGTCTTTCCATACATACCAGTTGCGCTTGGGATCGGTGCGCGAGGAACGTGACGCCTCAAACCACGGATGCTTGTCCGAAGTGTGATTGAGGACCATGTCCATGATGATGTGCATGTTCCGCTGCTTCGCCTCGGCCACCAGCTTGTCGAAGTCTGCGAGCGTGCCATACTGCGGGTCGATCGCTTCGTAGTTCGAGATGTCGTAACCGAAATCGACCTGCGGTGAGGGATAGGCAGGCGCGATCCAGATGCCGTTCAAGCCAAGATGCTGCAGGTAGTCGAGGCGGCTGGTGATTCCATTTAGATCGCCGGTGCCATCGCCATTCGAGTCCTGAAAGGATCGTGGGTAGATCTCATAGAGCACTGCGCCCTTCCACCACGGTGTGGCGGAAGTGGAGGTTGAGCTTTGTGCGGGGGTTGTTTGTGCGGGAGCCGCAGCAGCAGCGGCAGAGAGGGCAAGCAGGCAGGCAAGTGTCAGGCGGACCATATCGCCTCTGAGCATGCCTGCTTCGTGCCAGGGGTGTCTAGAGCGTAACGGCAAAAACGAGGCCTGGTTTCCCAGGCCTCGTCCTCTTTCCACTTGTTTGTCCCGGGTACTTAGTTCCGGCGCAGCGTTGGATCGGCCACAGTCTCTGTTCCCTCTTCGACGTTCAGCTCCTCGTGACGCACACTGCCTGCCACATCCTGCACGCTCTCCACCGCACGCTTTCCGATTGCGACTTCCTCGCGAACCACGGTCTGCTTGTCCAGTGATGCACGCTCTTCTGTGAGAGGAATGCGGATATCGCTGTTCTCGCCAATCGAACCCTGCACCGCAGTCGTGCCCGATGTCGGAATACGCTCGATCACGAGCTCCTCGCGCGTAACGGGAACCTGCACAGTCTGGTTCTCGGTGATGATCTCCTTGCGGATGCGTACTTCGCCGCGGCTGATGCGCTCCTTGTGAACGCGGAGCACCTCGCCCAGCAACTGGATGCGCTGCTGTTCGCCAGCAACAGCCGCGCCTGAAGCAGCGCCGGCAGCCGCCGGAGCACTGTAGTCATAGTCATTCGCGCCGCTGCCCAGATCGCCGCCGTTCGCCTCAAGGATCCCTGCCGCCTCGGCCTCGCGCCCCGATGCCGTCACGGTCACCAGTACGCTGCTGTTGCCGGTGGTCATGCGGTGCTCGAAGTACCGCGAGTGCTCGTCCGGAATCGACATGCCGCCCAGCGAGTGCGAGATATCTGCCGGCTCGTAGTGGTCGTATCCGTCAGAACCCAGGTGGTAGCCCCCGCTTGTCACTTCATGCGAGGCGTTGTCGTGCGCGCGCTCGTTGGCGTACTGCTCAACGCCTCCGCCTTCGTTGCCCTCGAAGAAGTTCTTGACCTTGTCCCAGACGCCTTCGCTCTTCGCGCCGAGTGACGTACCTGCAGCGCTCTGTGTGGTGTCATCCGCATAGCTGCCGGTCGTATCTGCGCTCAGGGCGCCGGTGCTGCTGGACGTATTGGAATTTGCAGCCGCGCCGATCTGTGACGCGGAAAAACCAGCAGCCTTCAGAGCGCTGATTGCTTCGGCCGCTTGGCCTTCGGTACTGAATAGGGCAACAACAGAGCTAGAAGAAGTGGTGGCCATCGGATCCCTTTCGGAGAAAGCTCGGCCCACATTCCGGAAGAGATCGCTCCATGGCGAACACATCATGCCGAAGTTATGTGGGATAGGTTTGGGGGAGGTTGTGTGCCTTCGGGTCGATACCTGCAGCACCAGCCAATAGCCGTTGAGAGCGCGTCCCGCTGCCTCAGGTTGCTTTCTGCGCTTGTTGAAAAGCCGATTTACATCAAGTTATTGAATCCTATAACTCCGTGCCCGTTCGATCGCGCGTACTACGGCACGGGCCTTGTTCCAGCACTCTTCGTGCTCAAGCTCTGCGACGGAATCCGCGACAATGCCGGCGCCCGCTTGCACGTATCCACGATCCTCGCTGAGAAACAGTGTCCGGATCGCGATACAGGAGTCAAAGTTCCCCGAGTAATCTGCATAGAAGATCGAGCCGCCGTAGATACCGCGCCGCGCCGGCTCCAGTTCCTCGATGATCTCCATCGCTCGTATCTTTGGCGCACCCGAAAGCGTCCCTGCAGGGAAGCACGCGCGAAATGCATCCACGGCGTCGAGTCCCGCGCGGAGCTTGCCTTCAACCGAGCTCACGATGTGCATGACATGCGAGTAGCGCTCGATGTGCATCAGGTCGCGCACCCGCACCGAGCCATACTCGCTCACGCGGCCGACATCATTACGGCCCAGGTCGACGAGCATCACGTGCTCCGCGCGCTCCTTCTCGTCCGCTAGCAGCTCCTCTGCGTAGCGCTGGTCCACCTCTTCCTCCTCTGAACGGGGGCGTGTGCCAGCGATCGGCCGGTACTCCACGCGACGACCGCTCACCCGCACCAGAAGCTCCGGCGACGAGCCGACAATATGGATCGGCGATTCCCCCTCGAGCCCCAGCCGCAGGAAGTACATATACGGTGACGGGTTCACGATCCGGAGTGATCGATAGATATCGAACGGTTCCACCTCTGGCTCCATATCGAAACGCTGCGAGAGCACCACCTGGAAGATATCGCCCGCCGCGATGTACTCCTTTGCCTGCCGGATCGCCTGGAGGTAGTCTTCGCGCTCGGTCCGCGAGCGGACGGTGAGCGGCTCACCAGGCTGCGAGGCAGCGCGCCCCGCGTGCTCGGGCAAGGGTCTGGCCAGGCGTTCCGCGAAGCGACTGAGCCGCTCACACGCCTTTTCGTAAGCCTGCTCTGGCGTTTGCCCGAGCAGGTTCGCGGTGACCACGAGCACCATCTCCTGGCGCAGGTGATCAAAGGCCAACACTTCGTCGAAGAAGAGCAGGCAGGCATCGGGCACGCCGAACTCATCAGCTGCAAGCGTCGGCAGCCTCTCCACCAGGCGCACGACGTCATAGGCGAAGAAGCCGACGGCACCCGCCGTGAACGGAGGCAGCCCCGGGATCCGCGCAGGCGTATGCCCCGCGAGTGCCGCTTTGAGCGCCTCGAAGACGTCGCCGGTGGAGCAGTCCGCGCGGCCGTCCTCGTGGACCGTCAGTTCGTGCCCACGCGCGATGATCTTGCGAAAAGGCCGAACACCAATGAAGGTGTAGCGGCCGATCTTTTCGCCGCCCTCGACCGACTCGAGGAGAAAACATTCCGGCTCGTCAGCCGCGAGCCGCAGAAAGGCCGTGACAGGCGTCTCCAGATCGGCATTCAGCCTCAGGTACAGCGGGACGAGGGTATGGTTTGCGGCGAGTGCCAGGAAGTGTTCCCGGGAGGGTTCTGCGGTCTCACGTGCGTCAAAAGCGTCAGCCATGGGTATTCCATGATGGTAAACGGCCCTTTCGCAGGCTCATCTGTTCCGTTTTGTGCAGCGAAGCGTCCTACTAAGGGACGAGAGTGACCCCGGTGAGCCAACGCAGCCCATCCTGGTTGCCGACACCCTGGGTGCGGCCTATACTCGGGGACGTTTGTTTAGCCCGGCGGACCAAAGCCGGGGGAGAGAAGAAGTATGGCAACCACTGTATCGCTCGAACAGGAGATCAACCCGTGGGAGGCGCAAGCTGCCCGGTTCGATTTTGCTGCTCGTAAGCTGAACCTCGACGACGGGCTCTGGAAGGTGCTCCGCCAACCCTCACGTGAAATCATCGTGCACTTCCCGGTGCAGATGGATGATGGCCGCTTTGAAGTCTTCACCGGGTACCGCGTCCAACACTCCCAGGCCCGCGGACCGGGTAAGGGCGGCATCCGCTATGCCCCCGACGTCACGCTCGACGAAGTCCGAGCCCTGGCGAGCTGGATGACCTGGAAGTGCGCGGTCGTCAACATTCCCTTCGGCGGTGCGAAGGGTGGGGTGATCTGCGACCCGAAGAAGATGTCGCAGGGTGAGCTGGAGCGCATGACGCGCCGCTACACCTCGGAGATCATCGACTTCATCGGACCGGAAAAGGATGTTCCCGCGCCGGACATGGGCACGAACGAGCAGACCATGGCCTGGATCATGGATACCTACTCCATGCACATGCGCCAGACCGTCACCAGCGTCGTCACCGGCAAACCCCTCACGATCGGTGGTTCGCTCGGCCGTCGCGAAGCGACAGGCCGTGGCGTGCGCAAGGTCTGCAATGAGGCCCTGCGCTTCCTCGAGATGCCACGGGAAGGCTGCCGCGTCATTCTGCAGGGGTTCGGCAACGTCGGCTCGAATGCAGCGCGCTTGATGATGGAGGCGGGCTACAAAATCACCGGCATCGCTGAGTTTGACGGCGGCCTCTTCAACGCGAACGGGATCGATATCCACGCACTCGCAGAACACCGCCTGCGCAATGGGACCATCCTGGGCTTCCGCGGCGCCGAAGCTGCAGATCCGGATGAACTGATCACGACAGACTGCGAGATCCTGATC
This sequence comes from Acidobacteriaceae bacterium, assembly GCA_965199135.1. GTDB lineage: Bacteria > Acidobacteriota > Terriglobia > Terriglobales > Acidobacteriaceae > EB88. Next base: position 1,773,084 of record OZ240685.1, read on the forward strand.
CCCGCAGCCATGGAGAACGTGATCACCAGCCGGAATGCCGATCGAATCAAAGCGCGCATCGTCGCCGAAGGTGCGAATGGCCCGACCACGGCTGTGGCAGACGATATCCTGGCCGAAAAGCGAATCTTTGTTATCCCGGACATCCTCGCCAACGCGGGTGGCGTGACCGCATCCTACTTTGAGTGGGTACAGGACCGGCAGGGCTACTTCTGGAAGGAAGAAACGGTCAACGAGCAGCTGGAAGAGATCCTGGCAGCGAGCTTCGATGATGTGGTGCGCTACGCAGAAGCACATGGTGTGAACAACCGGATTGCCGCCTACATGCTCGCGATGGACCGGGTGTCGTTCGCTATCAAGCAGCGAGGAATCTACGCCTGAACTACGCCTGAACAAAAGGGGGAGGCAGAAGGGGTTCGCGCCTCCCCCCTCGAGAAGCGACGTCGGGTAGGGGCAGCCGTGACGCCCCCGTGCTGTCCACAGCAGCGGTGGCGAATCAGGCGGGGTGCCGCGGGGTGGTACATCCGTAATAAGGATGTCCACAGCGCGCAGGCGGGAGCGCTTTTTATGAGTACACCTCATGCAAGAATGGGAACGCGAAACAGGTGTTCTCGCTGTTTCCTTGCCGCAAAGAGCACGTTCTGCCGATAAATCCCCTATGTTCGATACGCCGACTTCCAGTATCCAGAAGACTCAACCGACCGGAGCACCGATCGCCCCGTTGCTTCAGGGCCGTTTTCCCCAGGAGCTTGAACTGGAGTTTGCCGAGATCCAGGCGGCGACGCCCACGGGGGGGACGCTGCCGGCATTGCTCGGGTCGGCGCTGCTCTTCCATGCTCTGCTGATTGGCGAGCGGGCCGCGGTCCTGCTGCCGCCTCGGATGTTTGTCTTTCGGGGCGCCCCGGTCACGCTCCTGTTGATCGCATTTCTGCTCCTTCCTGCCGCCGTCCGCAGGAAAGAGGCTGGTCGCGGCTTTGTGGTCGCGTTCACCGTGATCCTCATCGGCATGCTGCTGGCAGGGGTGCCTTTCACCCGGGCGGAGCAGCTGCTGCCCATGCAGACTGGCGTCGCGATCCTGCTCCTGATGGTGGGTTGGATGACCGCGCTTCCGCGTCGCTGGACGACGCTCGCTGTTGGCTCCGCACTGCTCGTTGATGCTGCCTCGCTTCTGTTCGGAGCCGCGCGGCATACGATTGGTGTACCGATCATTCTGGAATCCTTCTGGGCTCCAGGCTTTGCTGCAGCACTGCTGATCCTGCTGGCTGCGGTCCGCCAAAATGAAGCGCGACGCGACTTCCTGCTCGTACGGCAGGCCGCCTTCGCAGGGGTGCAAACGCCGGCATCGGTGGCGCAAAATCCGGAAGATGCGCCGCATCTCGATCCCGAAACCGGCATCGGGAATCGCCTGGCCTTTGACATGCGTTTTCGCGCAGCCTGGGATCAGGCCGCTGCCCGTCGGCACTCGATCGCCCTGCTGTTCTTCTCGATTGACAACTTTGCGGAGCAGAAGCGGGATCTTGGTTTCCGGTACTCCGAGCTCCTCCAGTCACAGGTTGCCAGCCTCCTCAAGGACGGCCTCCGTCGCTCCGACGATATGGTGGCTCGCTTTGACGGCCACCACTTCGTCGTGATGCTGCCTGGCGTTGGCACGGACGGCGCGACGCAGATCGCAGAACGCCTCCGTGGCTGCATCGAAGAGATGCCGATCTTCGCGGGCCAGAGGCGGCATCACGCCACCGTCACGGTCGGCGCCGCCAGCATGCGGGCCAAACGTGCAGTGGACCGGGAACGTCTCGTCGACTCTGCTGTGCAGGCGCTCGAACAGGCCAGGGCTACTGGCAACAACCTCGTCTGTGTCGAGGGCCGTGGCTGTATCCCACGCATGAGCTAAGCCGTCCTCTCCTGGAAAAGCCGCGTCCGCAGTTGCAGCCGCAGCCGAAGTTGCTCTTCGCCCAGCAAAGGGTTTGTCCATCGCTTCTCCGTGGCATGGGAAGCGCTGGTGCATAATGATCTTGAAGCGACCGCCCACGCCAATCACCAGGCCTTGATCGAAGAGTGTGAACCTCCCCAACTCCATCACGACAAGCCGAATCTTGTGTGTGCCCCTGTTGATCTGGCTGCTCTCACCGCACTGCCCCCTCCGCACCACCCCGGGGGCGCAGGAGCTTTTCGTCTCGATCTTCTTCCTGCTGGCCTTTGTGACGGACGGCGTGGACGGATATCTCGCGCGCAAGCGTGGTCAGATCACCACCCTCGGCATGCTGCTGGATCCCCTTGCGGACAAGCTGCTCGTCACCGCCGCTTTCATCGCGCTGGTGCAGTACAACCCCCATATCGTGAAGCCATGGATCGCCACGGTCGTGATCGGGCGCGAGTTCCTGGTCAGCGGCCTGCGTTCGATCGCGAGTTCTGAGGGCTTTACCATCGCGGCCAGTGACCTCGGCAAACTCAAGACCGTCATCCAGATCGTCTGCGTGATTGCCGCGGTCCTCGATCACCAGTGGCATGCCTGGTATATCGGCTGGTTCGTCTTTCCGGTCGATTCGATCGCAGTTGCAGCCATCTACTTCATGGCGCTGATCTCGATCTGGTCCGCCGTTGACTATTTCTGGGCGTTCTGGCGCAAGATCGACCGGGCTGGTGCCGCTCGTCGCGACAGCGAGAATGCCCTGCTCGCCGGCAGCAAACCCTCGAACCGCTGAACCGCTCCAGGCAAGCAAACGAGGCACCCGGAGGGTGCCTCGTTTGCTTGCTCCGGGGAGGGCTATGCGGGAATAGCGCGGGGTTGGGTCACCGACGGGCTTGCCGCGGCAACACTGCGGGTTAGGCTGTGCACGAAGTGGTACGGCGGCCAGGGACCTGAAAGCTGCAGCTGGCAGTCACGCATCTGCTCGCGGGCCATCTGGAACTTGTTCTGGTATCGCTCAACTTGGCGCGCGCCAATCAGGTGGCTTACATCCAGCTGCATCCTGCCGGAGTCCAGACGACGACAGGTGATCTCCTCAGAGATCGGCGCAAACATACGATTCAGCTGCATCGAGAGGGACCGCGCCCGGGTCTGGCGCTCCCGCTGGCGGGTCGCGGTCTCCCGAAGGTCGGATAGGTAGGTGCGGCTTCCGGCCGCGCCAGCTCCGGAATATTCGCGAACCTGCTCACGGCAGCCATCATCGAGCGTCAACTTCATATGCATCTCGCACTTGCCATGCAGAACCGAGAGGTTTGCCAGGAACTGGCGCTGGTTCGAGCGAATCGAGCGACGCAGCAGCTCGTCGTTGGCAAATACTGTGCCGAAACGGAAAGGCAGCACCGTCGCGGTTTTAAAGCAGTCAGCGATAACACGGGCGTGGTCTTTGGCGCTCTGGTTGGAAGGGGCTTGCGACGGAGTGTGTTCGGAGACGAGAACGGCAAGATCACTGGCGGGGTAAAGAAAGACCTGGTTTCCTTCGAGTCCATTGACTGAGTCGAGTGGTACAGGCTTGCGGTGGCGGAGCAGTTCGGGGAAAGCTTGTTTCTCGGTCACACAGTAGGCATACCACGCCATTGAGGCACTCCGTGTCTAGCATCCAGTCCCCGGGGGAGCGGGCTAGCATAAGCAGGAACTGCGCTGGGGAGAGCGGACCAGAGACGAGTGCTCCTCCGGGTCCGCCACATCTTCTTGCGATCGTGGGGGCATCCTAGCGGGCCATGGTAACGATTTGCAACGAAAAAGCTCCCACGCAAGTGGTACAAAAGCGCGTGTTTACACGCATGTTTGCAATCTCTACACGGCGTAAGTGCGTTTTCATACCCTCGTTGCGGGTCCTGACCGCCGAGCTGCTCCGCCACTCACCGGTGTAGGAAGATCGCCAGCAGTACCACTTCGGCAACAACGAGCATGAAGAGGATCACGGATGCGGCGGTCAGCACGCGCGAGCGGTCCGCAAGCTGATGGGTCAGGTGGGAGAGGGCGCCCTGTTCGGCGACCGTGCGCTCCAGCCCTTCACGCAGCCGTCGAATCTGCTCCTCGGCAAGGTCGAGAGCAGCACGTGTCTTCTTCAGCTCCTCGACGGTATCCCGCTGCCGCTTGTCCATGGAGAGGAGAAGCTCAGAGAGACGCGCCCCATCCTCCTGGGTAGGAGCGTTTGCTTGTGCCGCAGGCGCCGGTCCGGCGGCGGGGAAGCTTATCCCGCCCAGCATAGGAAGCAGCCGGGCCGCGGCCTGCGCCGCGCCATGGTCGACCAGGCGTAAGGCTCCGCCAACAGCGGGCAAAAAGGGCCGCAATGCACTCAGGAGCTGGCGCCCCCGCTCGGCAGGAGTGATGCGGGGCTGTCCAAGTGCGGTGCTCCGCTGACTTTCCGGCTGGTGCACCGTAGCTTCCTGCCGCGGAAGCCCAGGCTCCGTCGCCATGACGCTCGCGGCAAGCGGGTCCATTCCGGGCTCAACCGCGTCGGTCGCCGCCGGGGTTTCGGACGGAACGATCGTCTCACCCAAAGCATCTTCTGCGGGGTTGCGTTCGGTTCTCGGCACGGCCTTGTTTGTTGCAAGATCCATCAAGCGGTCCACCGAATCGTATTTCGCCATACCTGTTTCTCCTCTATGCCTCGAACCGCGCCTGGCTCTCTACTGGACGCCTGAATGGGGCGTCCGCGCTGCTTCGAGAACTCCGCGCATGACAGCTTCTGGCGCATCGCGTCCCGTCCAGAGCGCCCACTGCCGCATGCCCTGTTCCAGAAACATCTCGAGTCCGTGGATCACCTCGATACCAAGCGCTTCCGCCGCGCGTGTCAAGGCCGTATCCGCGGGTCGGTACACCATCTCGAAGACAACACGCACATCCTTGAGCGCTTCGGGCGGTACCGGCACGCCCTGAAAGCTGTATCCCAGCATCCCTGCAGGCGTCGCCTGCACCAGGATGTCGAAGCCACCGAGGTTTGCGCGATCGGCGACCTGCACCCCGGCGTCCTCCGCCAACACCTCTGCCGCTTCCCTGGTCCGGTTCCAGAGGAAGACTGCTGCCCCTTCTGCGCGCAGGGCGAACGCGGCAGCGCGCGCTGCTCCCCCGGCTCCCACGATTAGCACGCGTGCGCCGCGGATCGAGATGCGTTTCGCGAGCGGGCCAACGATCGCGGGCACGTCGGTGTTCAGGCCGAACAGCGTTCCATCCTCCCGCCGCAGGATCGTATTCACCGCGCCGATGTCCGCAGCCAGGGGATCGACCTGGTCGAGAAAAGGGAGCACCTCGACCTTCCATGGCATGGTGACGCTGCAGCCAGCGAGGGGCAGCTCACCGATCACGTGGAGAAGCTCGCTGACGGCGGAGGTATGCAGCGCAACATAGACGCCGGGCACGTGCTCACTGTCGAACGCAGCATTGTGGAGAGCCGGCGAGAGCGAGTGGCCGATCGGGTTGCCGACGACCCCGTAGACTGGCGTCGCCCGCGTGATCAAGGCCACCCTGTATTGCTGGAGGAGCGCACGCGCGGAGATCTGCCCGGGCGCTGTCTGCGTCGGCCCGGCGCCAAAGGTGAACGCAGCGCCCCTGGACACAGCCAGCACACGGCTCAGCGCGCCTGCCTCGCCCATGCAGATGCCAACCAGGGGGAACTCTGCGGAGTGGGCCTCAAGAAACCGGAGCATGCGCAGGTTGTCGGAAAGTGTCTGCGCGGTCGAGACGACCTTATAGATGGAAGCACCTGCCGGCGCGCCGAGAGACCGCAGCAGCGCCAGGGTCCCGTCGAGATCGCCGGTCTGCTCGAAGTCATGAGCGCTCACAAGGAGCCGTGCATTGCGCGTCCTGAGTGCCTCGCCGAAGCCGAGCAGTTGCTCGGGCGGCAGCGCGGACAAAGATTCCAGCTCAAGGTCGACCACTTGAGCCCCGGCATCTACCAGGGTCAGCAGCAGCTGCAGCTGTTCCTCGATCGAGCCGCAAAAGGCGCCCCCGCCCGCGGTGCGCCGGCAGGTGGCAAGGATCGTCGCTTCGGGGTGCGTCTCGCAGAAAGCCCTCAGCCGAGGGACAACAGCAAGAGGTGCGGCCAGGGCATCCCAGCGCAATTCCAGGAAGGGGCTGTCTTCAAGCGCTTCCCCTGCGGCAAGGAAGAGTGAGTCAGGATCGGCAGCAGCCACCGCGATACAGACGGGTGCAAGGTGCGGAAAGCGCGAGGCGGAGCGTGCGGATGCCAACAGGAGTGTCTCTTTCCTCGCAGCAGAGCGGGAACTTTCTGCGATGCTAGCTGCTCGTGCCCGGGGGCGCAAACGCTGCGACCAGCCTCGTGCTCCTCTCGTTCCCGTACAGGGACAGCCTGGGCCATCGTCCCGGAACTGCAAACCAGGTGAAAGGGAAGTCAGCCGAGACTTGCACCGGGGCGCTCCGCGAGGCAGTCTAAGCGATATGGATCAGACCGCCTCGCCCGAAAGCACCCAGTCAGCCGCGCATCAACAGACCCATCCCTGGTCCGTGTCGAACCCGGAGGCGCTCGCACACTGGGTGGGCGAGGCCCTTGCTGAGCATCGCTCGCTCGTCGACGCAGTGCACCACGCTGCGGCGGAGCGGACCCTCGAGACAACGTTGCGGGCGTACGATGACGCGGTTGCGGTGCTTAGCGCTACCGGATCGCAGCTTTCCCTGCTTAACAGCGTGCACCCGGACAAGGGCATGCGGGACACCGCGCAGGAGCAGCTGCAGGTCGTCGCACAGGCCGGCGTGGCATTGGGCTTAAATCGCGAGGTGTACCAAGCGCTTGGGGCCATTCCCTTGCCCGAGAGCGAGGCCGCGACCCGGCACTACCTGGAACGCACCCTGCTCGGCTACCGGCTCGCCGGCGTCGATCGCGACGACGCAACACGTGAAAAGCTGCGTGAGCTGCAGGAACGCGCGACCATGTTATCGCTGACCTTTGGCCGCAACGTGCAGGAGAGCGTGGGCAGCGTCGTCGTCGGGTCTGCCGAAGAACTGCGCGGGCTGCCGGAGGATTTTCTGACGGGTCATCCACCCAGGAAAGAGGGCGAGGATGCCGGATCGATCGTGCTGACAACCGAGTTCCCGGACTATCTCCCGGTGATGACGTTCGCGCGAAGTGCAGATCTGCGCCGGCGCATGTTCCTGGCTTATCAGACGCGCGCCTTCCCACAGAACGTCGCGGTATTGCAGGACCTGCTTCAGGTTCGTCACGAGATTGCAACGCTGCTTGGCTTCCCGACCTGGGCCGACCTTGCCACCGCGGACCAGATGATGGAGTCCTCGGCAAACATGCAGCAGTTTCTCGACGAACTCGAGAAAGCGACGCGCGAAGGCGCGAAGCGGGAGTATGCCGCGGTGCTCGCGTTTGCGCAGGCGAGCGCCCGGGAGATGGGCGAGCCGGTGCCCGAGGCCATCGATGCAGCGAGCCGGGGATTCTGGCTCGAGCTCTACCGTCGCTCCGCGTTCCAGTTCGATTCGCAGTCGGTGCGGCCGTACTTTCCCTACGAACGCGTACAGGCCGGGGTGCTGACGCTGGTGGAAAATCTGTTCCGCGTCCGCTTCGAGCAGGTCTGTGATGCCGAGGTGTGGCATCCGAGTGTGACGACCTGGGACGTGCGTGACGCGCAGGGTGAGGCGCGACTCGGCCGCTTTTACCTGGATATGCACCCCCGCGAGGGCAAGGACAAGTGGTTCTCTGCTGCGCCCCTGATCCCTGGCATTCGCGGGCGGCAGGTACCCGAGGCCGCGCTGATCTGTAATTTTCCTGGTGGCAAGGCCGATGACAACGACCCCGGTCTGCTGCAGCACTCTGACGTCACAACGTTTCTCCACGAGTTCGGCCACCTGATGCATGCGATTCTGGGCGGACAGCAGGCGTGGGCCGGGGTCAGCGGGATCGCGACCGAAGGGGATTTTGTCGAAGTGCCCTCGCAGATGCTGGAAGAGTTCTTCCGCGACCCGGCGCTGCTGGCAGGCTTTGCCCACCACTACCAGACCGATGAGCCCATCCCGCGGGAGCTGGTCGAAAGCATGAACCGGGCGGGGGCCTTCGGTCGTGCCGATTCAGTGCGGACGCAGCTCTTCTATACCAGCTACTCGCTCGACACCCACAGACTGGACCCCACGACGCTCGATCTCGAGCAACTGCTCAAGCAGGATTACGCACGCTTTCTGCCGTACCAGTGGGTCGAGGGCAACAAGCTCTACGCGAGCTTCACTCACCTGACCGGGTACTCCTCCAACTACTACACGTACCTGTATGACAAGGTGATTGCGCTGGACTTTTTCCGGGAGTTCGCCGCGGACGACCTGCTGGCAGCCGCCGTGGCTGCGCGCTACCGCGAAGAGGTCCTTGAGCCTGGCGGTTCGAAGCCCGGCAAGGAACTGGTGAGGGCGTTTCTCAGCCGCGAGCAGAGCTCGGATGCGTTCACCGAGTGGCTGGGTGAGGCGATCCCGACGGCCGTTTAGGAGAGTCCGCGGCGCCACACTCTTCGGCTCCGCTGACGGCAAGGCATAAGGGAGCCTGTACCCCAGGCGGCGGCACCTCAAGCCGCCGGGCTTCCAACCGCTCAACCCCAGGCCGCCGGATTTAGAACGTATGCCTCGCCTACTCGGCGATCACTCGTTCCCAGCGACCGGCAGGACTTCAGCCTTCACCGCGAGCTGGGACGAAAGGGCGGTCGGTTCGAGCACCGTGCCACGCATCCAGACCAGCTCCCCCTGCCAGACGAGCACCGGCCAACCCGGCCGGTCCGCAGGCGCAACACCCATCCGCTCCAGGACTTCCTTGACCCGCTTGGCCGCCCCGCTCGAGTAGCGCAGTTGCACCCGATCGGTTGGCAGCGCCGCTCGCAGGATGGCCGCAGGCTGCGCCTTGCCAGCGCTATGGCTCAGTCGCAGGTGCACGCCGAAGCCGCGTGCTTCCCCCGGAACTGGCACTTCGATCGCAGCCTCCGGGTCTCCGGGAAAGGCAGATCCTGCCGGTTCGAGCACGAAGCGCAGCTCTCGCGCGCTCCGCTCGACCCGGAGCTCAGCCGAAAGCTGCTCCCGGCGCGGGATCGATCCGGCTGGCCCGTCCAGCAGTGCGAAAGCCCGCTCGGTCTCCTCAAATGCGAGCCCTGCCCCTAGCTGCTGGGCAGTTGCGCGCAGCAGTCGTCGCACCAACGCGGGCGGCAGCGCGCGAAGCCGCTCCACTTCGATGGCCAGGGCTTTCGCTCCAGGCAGGGTCGAGCTGGCCCGCCCACCGCCGCGTACTGGTCGGCCGGGCAGCAGCAGCCCAGGCAGCAGGCGGCTGACCTCCGCCTGCCAGTAGGCCTCGTCATCGCGGGCCAGGGTGCTGATCGCGCTCAGTTGCTCATCCACCTGTGGGTTGATCCTCGCGAGGATAGGAAGCACTTCATGGCGGATCCGGTTGCGGGTGAACTCGAGCGAGCTGTTTGTCTCGTCCTCGCGCCAGCCCTGGCCAAGCGCCTGCAGCCAGACGCGCAGGACGCCCCGGTGGGTCCCGAGTAGCGGACGCACCAGCCACCCACGGGTGCCCGGTTCCCGCAACACCTTGCTTGCTTTAGCTGCAAGCGGCAGGTCCGTCGAGGCGACGGCTGGATGGATCCCCGAGAGTCCAGCGGTCCAACCCCCGCGAATCATCCTGGCGAGCACTGTTTCAGATTGGTCCTCCAGGGTGTGCCCGGTAGCGACTGCGTCCAGGTCCCCGGCCTGCAGGAGCTGCCCAAACCAGCCGTAGCGAAGCAGCCTGCCTGCCTCTTCGAGGCCGATCCGGTGGGCCGCGGCGTACGTCGGCGCCGAGAGACGCTCCAGCTGGAAGGAAAGCCCAAGGTCCTGGGTCAGGCTCTCTACAAAAGAGGCATCGAGATCTGCCGCTTCAGCGCGGATTCCATGGTGGACATGGAGCACTCGCAGGTGCCAGCCCTGGCGCACACGCAGCATATGGGCGATCCGCAGCAGGGCAACCGAGTCCCCACCGCCTGAGACAGCAAGGCCGAGCCGGGTGCCCGGGGGCAGGTGAAGACGCGAAAACAGCGGAGTGGCTGGTACCTGGGTCACCTCCACAGGATGCACCCGGGGGACCCTGAGGATCACTGGCAGACACGCAACCCCTTTCGTAACTGGCCGGCTCCGGCGCATCCGGGCGGCCGACGCCAGGAAATACGAGGAAGGCGTAGAATCGGGCGTACGTTACGAAGGAGCTCTCCTGTAATCTGATGAGGGTGTTCTTTGAGCACATGGATGCGCTGCAGGCCCAACCTGATTCCTTAGGCAGCAAGCCGCGTCTAAGTTGTAAGTTCCGAACCGCATGCGTGTGCGCTCGTTAGAGAAGTGAGGGTACTGGTGAATTCAACGGTCAAAACAATCATCTTCTGGGTATTTATCTTCGCCTGTCTGATTCTTCTGTGGCAGGTGTTCCAGAAGGGCAGCGGCTCCGGGCATGACCAGGATGTGTCGTTCTCGCAGTTCCTGCAGGATGCACAGAGCGGCCAGGTACAGGACGCCACGGTCACGAATGGCGAAGTCCACGGCAAGCTCAAGGCAGGGACGCCCTACCATGTCACAGTGCCGGCCAACTACCCGCACCTGTACGACATCCTCCAGGACAACCATGTCTCGGTGACGGTGCATGACAACCAGGGCAGCTCCTGGCTCCCGATCCTGTACAATCTCGGTCCCATCCTGATCATCGCGGCGCTCTGGTTCTTTATGCTGCGGCAGATGCAGTCGGGCGGGAACAAGGCGCTTTCCTTCGGCAAGAGCCGCGCGCGTCTGCTCTCCATGCAACAGAAGAAGGTGACGTTCAAGGATGTCGCGGGTGTCGATGAAGCCAAGGAAGAACTCAAGGAGATCATCGAGTTCCTGCGCGAAGCGCAGAAGTTCCAGAAGCTTGGCGGGCGCATCCCGAAGGGTGTCCTGTTGGTCGGACCTCCGGGTACTGGTAAGACCCTGCTCGCCCGTGCAGTCGCGGGTGAGGCCAATGTTCCGTTCTTCTCGATCTCTGGTTCTGACTTTGTCGAGATGTTTGTCGGTGTCGGTGCGAGTCGTGTTCGCGACCTGTTCGAACAGGGAAAGAAGAATGCCCCGTGCATCATCTTCATCGATGAAATCGACGCGGTCGGCCGCCATCGTGGCGCCGGTCTCGGCGGTGGACACGATGAGCGCGAGCAGACCCTCAACCAGTTGCTCGTCGAAATGGATGGCTTTGAGTCCAATGACGGCGTGATCCTGGTGGCTGCGACTAACCGTCCCGACGTACTCGATCCCGCGCTTCTCCGCCCGGGCCGCTTCGATCGCCGTGTCATTGTGGGTCGCCCTGACGTTCGTGGTCGCGAGGAAGTTCTCGCGGTGCATGCACGCAAGGTACCGACGGCAGAAGATGTCGATCTCCGCGTCATGGCTCGTGGAACGCCGGGGTTCTCGGGCGCCGACCTGGCCAACATGGTGAACGAGGCTGCTCTGAATGCAGCCCGCATGAACCGCAAGTCGGTCATGATGGCCGACTTCGAGGCCGCTAAAGACAAGGTCATGATGGGTGCGGAGCGCAAGAGCATGCTGCTGAGCGACGAGGAGAAGCGGGTTACCGCTTACCACGAAGCCGGGCACGCCCTGGTTGCTGCCATCCGTGATCACGCGGATCCGCTGCACAAGGTCACGATCATTCCCCGCGGCATGGCGCTTGGCGTCACAATGCAGCTCCCGGTGGATGACCGTCACACCGTCACCAAGGATTACCTGGACACGCAGCTTGCCATCCTGATGGGCGGTCGCATCGCTGAGGAGATCTTCCTCAAGCAGATGACGACCGGTGCCGGCAACGACATTGAGCGCGCCACAGAGTTGGCCCGCAAGATGGTCTGCGAGTATGGCATGTCGAACCTCGGACCGTTGACTTACGGCAAAAAGGAAGAGCAGATCTTCCTGGGCCGCGAGATCGCCCAGCATCGTGACTTCTCCGAGGAGACAGCACGGCAGATTGATGCCGAGGTTCGTTCCAAGGTGGATGACGCGTACAAGTCGGCGTACAGCATTCTCGATGGTCGGCAGGATGCCATGCACCGCATGGCGACCGCCCTGCTTGAGCGCGAGACGCTGGATGGCAACGAGATCCGGATGATCATCGAAGGACAGCAACTGCCGCCGATCAAGGAAAGCGGCGGTCCATCGAACGGTGCAACCACCGGCGACGTGCAGCAGGTGCTTAAGCCGGAGCCGAAGCATGGTGGCGGCTTCCCTGAGGGCAGCCCCTCGCCTGCCTAGTCCCGCCGGGAGAACGCAGAAAGAGCAGCCTTCGGGCTGTTCTTTTGCTTTTGGAACACATATCGAGGGTTGTCGTCCTGTCGAAGGTCGTCATTCTGAATGGAGTGAAGGACCTGCGGTTTCCCAGTGAGGCCCAAGGACTGGAGGTCCTGCGCTACGCTCAGCCTGTCCGCCCCGTGTGAGTGTGCGGTCGTGCGCTCGACAGATTCCTGTTGACGCGACGGCGCGGCTCCGCCAGTGTGGTGCATGGCCCGCGTCCTCACCACTCTCCTCCCGCTTGCCCTTCTCGCCGTTTCCGCCACCGCCCAAAAGCTCCCGGCGCCTGCTGCCGCCCCTCCGGCGGCTACACCCGTCAAGGCTGCGGACCCGCTTGCGCCCTTTATTCGCGTCCAGGGTCCGGTGCTCGCGATCACCCATGTCCAGCTGATCGACGGCACCGGCAGGGCTGCCAGGGCCGACCAGACCGTGGTGGTCGAGCAGGGCAGGATCCTCAGCATCGGCTCCGCCGCGTCTGCCCATATTCCTGATGGGGCGGTCCGCATCGACGGCACAGGCAAAACGCTGCTCCCGGGCCTTGTTGGCATGCACGAGCACATGTTCTACCCGGCAGCCGGTAATGAGCCCGACCGCAACGCCTTGTATGCCGAGCTGGCCGATTCTGCTCCCAGGCTCTACCTCGCAGCCGGCATCACGACGGCTCGCACGGCGGGTTCGATCGAACCATTCTCGGACCTTGCCCTGAAGCAGGGGATCGACGCGGGCCGGGAGCCTGGCCCGGAGCTCGACGTGACAGGCCCGTATCTTGAGGGCAAGCCGACGATTGGATTGCAACTCCATGAGCTGACCGGACCCGATGATGCAACGGCGCTCGTGAACTACTGGGGGGACCGTGGGGCGACCTCGTTCAAGGCCTATATGCACATCACGCCTGCGGAGCTGGCCGCGGCGATCCAGGCGGCGCACGCCCGGGGAGCGAAGATCACCGGCCATCTCTGCTCGGTCGGCTTCACCGAGGCAGCGAACCTGGGCATCGACAACCTGGAGCACGGGCTGGTGGTCGACACCGAGTTTTACTCGAAGAAGCAGCCCGGTGTCTGCCCAGGGCAGTCCGCGCCGATGGCCGAAATGGCGGCGTCGCTCGATGTGAATGGCCCCGAGGTCCAGAAGATGATCCATACGCTGGTGGATCACCATGTCGCCGTGACCTCGACCCTCGCGATCTTCGAGAGCTTCGTTCCGGACAAGCCGCCGATGGACACGATGGAGCCGGTGCACCAGGCGCTCAGCGGGCTTTCCTGGGATGACTACGCCACGCGCCGTGGCCAGGTCGCGGCGCATGCAAGCAAGTCGCACTGGAACGTCCTGCTGCAGAAGGAAATGGAGTTCGAGCGGTCGTTCGCCGCGGCGGGTGGGCTGCTGATGGCCGGCTGCGACCCGACAGGGTATGGCGGGGTGCTCGCGGGCTACGGCGACCAGCGCGCAATGGAGCTGCTTGTGGCAGCAGGGTTCTCCCCCGAGGAGGCTGTCGCCGTCTACTCGAGCCACGCGGCGACGTACCTTGGCCAGGAGCACACCATCGGATCCGTCGCGCCCGGGATGCAGGCAGATCTCCTGCTTCTCGACGGTGACTTCGCACACGATCCCACGGCAATACGGAAGCCGGAGCTGGTCTTCCGGAAGGGCGTCGGCTACGACTCGGCGAAGCTCGAGGCTTCGGTGAAGGGGATCACCGGCCAGCGATGACTTGTGCCATGGGCCCGCTCCGATCCGGCAAGGCGATACCTGGGCAGCAAACTGCTTCCAAGCAGAGGTGAACGTCCGCGGGCAGCCCCCTATCGAAGAACCCCAGCAGCCCAACGTCACGACACTCGAGCTCCCGGCAGCCGTGTGGGTGGCAATCGTTCTCACGGGCGCCGGCTCCGGGCTCGCCGGCGGGCTCCTGATGCGTCTCCTCCGACTGGTGCAGCACCTTAGCTACGGCTACGAGGCAGGCGACTTCCTTTTCGGGGTCGACCGGGTCTCGGGGGTGCATCGCCTTGCCGTTCTCACACTCGCCGCGGCAGTAGCGGCCGTGTGTCTTTTCACGATCCGGAGGCTCCCCGGCGCGCCGGGCGGCAGCCTGTCTACCTCGGTCTGGTCGAGGTCCGGCGAGATGCCCACGCTGCGAACAGTCGCCAAGTCTCTGCTCTCGATCGTCACTGTCGGCATGGGGGTCGCGCTCGGGCGTGAGGGAGCGCTCAAGGACACGGGCGGCGTGATCGGCAACAGCCTTGCCGATTCGCTTCGACTGATCTCCTCGCAGCGCCAGCTGCTGGTTGCCTGCGGCGCCGGTGCAGGCATGGCCGCAGCCTACAATGTACCGCTCGGCGGAGCGCTCTTCGCTGCCGAGGTGCTGCTGGGATCACTCACGCTTTCAACGGTGCTGCCTGCATTTGTGGCATCCTTCACCGGCGTCGCGGTGTCGTGGCTGCTGCTGCCCGACCAGCCTGCGTACAGCTTCCCGGAGCTTGCCAGTTCACTCCCCCTGCTGGGCTGGTCGCTGCTGGCAGGTCTCGGCATGGGAGTGATTTCGGTCGGCTATGTGCGCGCCATTACCTGGGCGCGGACGCACAAGCCGGAAGGCTGGCAGGTCGTGGCGCTGCCGCTCCTTGTGATTACCGGCCTTGGCCTCGTCTCCATGCGTTTTCCCGAGGTTCTCGGCAATGGCAAGAATGTCGTCCAGCTCTGCCTTTCCGATCGACTCGGCGCTGCCCTGCTGGCGTGCCTGATCGTGCTGCGCCCGCTCTCAGCAGTGCTCTGCCTCGGTTCCGGAACGCCTGGCGGCCTGTTTACACCGACCATGACCTTCGGGGCGCTGCTGGGCGATGGCTTCGGGCACATCTGGAACCATCTCGCGCCCGCAGTGAGTATCCCAGCGTGTGCCCTGATCGGCTCAGCAGCGCTCTTGTCCGCGGCTACGCTCGGGCCACTCTCGTCGGCGGTATTTCTCCTGGAGTTGACCCGGCATGCTGACTCGCTGATGGTGCCGCTTCTGCTCGCGACCTCGAGCGCAACCATCACGGCGCGTCGGTTCGAGGTGCGGTCGATCTACTCTGAGTAAGCCGGTCAGCGCACTACCTGCGCCGCCAGCGGACGCCGTCCTTGCTGTCCTCGATCACGATGCCCTTTGCCAGCAGTTCATCGCGGATTGCGTCGCCACGGCTGAAGTTTCGCTTGCGTCGAGCCTCCTTGCGTTCCTCAAGCAGCGCCTCGATCTGGGCGTCGGTCATCGAGCGCTGGGCAAGCAGGGCTGCGGGGGCTTCCGCAAGGCGTCCCTCGCACTCGGCCCAGGCGAGCGCGGCTTCTGTGATGGCAGCGTCGTCGGTGGAAAGCACCGCGAAGACGCGATCGAAGTGGGCCAGCACCTCGAGGATCTCCTGCGCGTTTTCGGGGCTGACCGTGCCGTGGTCGGCGGCGGTGTTCGCTGCGCGTACCAGGTCGAAGATCGCGGCGCGCGCTTCAGCGGTGTTGAGGTTATTCGCAAGCGCGGCCTCGAACCCGCCGCGGGCCTGGGCGGTCGCTGCGCGCAGGTCCGCATTGGTTGGGGCGAACGCGGTGGTCTGCTGCATGCGATCACGGAAGGACCGCAGGCGGTCGAGCGCGGCAGTTTCCGCGGCGAGGCCTTCAAAGGTGAAGTTCAGCTGCTGCCCGTACGGTACCGAGATCAGGAGCGAGCGGATCGCGGAAGCCTTGTAGCCGCGCAGGAGGAGGTCGCGCAACGTGTAGAAGTTCCCTTCGGACTTCGACATCTTGCGCCCTTCAACGAGCAGGAAGCGCACATGGAACCAGTGCCGGGCAAAGGTCTGGTGGGTCGCGCCCTCGGACTGCGCGATCTCGTTCTCATGGTGCGGGAACATCAGGTCTTCGCCGCCAGCGTGGAGGTCAAAGGAGTCGCCGAGATAGCGCAGGGCCATCGCGGAGCACTCCAGGTGCCAGCCGGGGCGGCCTGCGCCGATCGGCGCATCCCAGTGATGCTCACCTGGCTTGGGAGCCTTCCAGAGGGCGAAATCGCGCGCAGAGTCCTTGTCGTACTCGTCGACCTCGACGCGGGCTCCATCGGTGATTCCGGCAAAATCCTTCCGGGAGAGCTTGCCGTAGTCGGGATCGTCGGCGATGCGGAAGTACCAGGAGCCATCGTCGGTCTGGTAGGCGAGGCCCTCGGCTTCCAGGCGCTCCACGAGCGCCACCATCTCGGGGATGTGCTCGGTGGCACGCGCGACCACGGTTGGACGCTCGACGGAGAGCGAGGCGAGGTCCTCGAAGAAGGCTTCTTCAAAACGGCGAGTGTAGT
Organism: Acidobacteriaceae bacterium; assembly: GCA_965199135.1. GTDB lineage: Bacteria > Acidobacteriota > Terriglobia > Terriglobales > Acidobacteriaceae > EB88. The sequence goes on from OZ240685.1 coordinate 1,789,610, forward strand.
CGCCAATAGGGAGTCCGGCAGCGGTGGCATTGCGGATGATCTTGTCGTCGACGTCCGTGATGTTCATCACGTGACGGACCGGGGTGCCGTTCAGCTCGAGCGCGCGCCGCAGCACGTCGACGTGAAGAAAGGTGCGGAAGTTGCCGATATGGCCGTAGTCATAGACGGTCGGACCACACGCGTACATGCGCAGGGTGGTGCCATCCATGGGAAGGAGCGGTTCGATATGGCCGCTGAGGGTATTAAAAAGGTGAATCGTCATCCGTTCGGGGCTTGAGCGGCCTACTCGCCGATTCTAGCAGCCGGTCTCTTGGCGTCAGGGCGGGCCACGACCGGCTGTGCGGCTGGCGCCCGCTTCGCGCCTGGGTTTCTCGGTGCGTGCATGGACGGCCTGGTGGTTCTCCCGATGACCGGCAAAGGGTGGTCACGGCCGGGTGTCCAGGGTGAGCCTTGGCTCTGCCGCGAGCGAATCGGCCGCGTAGAGGCCTGCCTGGAGGCGTGGCCAGGCGGCTGCGGCGATCATGGCGGCATTGTCCGTCGAGAGGGCGACCGACGGGAAGAGCACGGGCAGGGAGCCTGCGGACTGGAAGCGCCGGCGGAGCTCCCGGTTGGCGGCGACTCCGCCGGAGACCAGGACCACGCGGGCGCTGTAGCGCTGGGCAGCTGCAAGCGTTCGCTGGACGAGGTTTTCGACGACAGCACGCTGGAAGGAGGCGACCAGATCCAGGGTTTGCTGGTCGCAAAGGCTGCGGACATCTTCCAGGGTCGGCTTCGGCAGTGCTGCGAGTGTGTTTGCCCGCCGCTGCGCTGCGTTGGCCAGGCCATGCTGCTCAACGTAACGAAGGACGGCCGTCTTGATTCCGGAGAAGGAAAACAGGAGCTCTGGCGCCTCCACGGTTGCAGCGGAAGGCTTCTGGCGTTCATCGCGAGGCCTGACGTCGGCGAAGCGAAAGGGCACGGCAGCGGGGTCACCCGATGGGGCTAGCCCGTCGATCCACGGGCCGCCCGGGTAACCAAGGCCGAGCAGCTTCGCCACCTTGTCAAAGGCTTCGCCCGCTGCGTCGTCGACAGTGCGGCCAACGGTGCGGTACTGCCAGGTTCCCGCTTCATCGAGCGCCGCAAGGTAAAGATGGGTGTGGCCGCCGGAGACGACCAGTGCAATGGCAGGCGAATGCACCGGCTTCGCAGCATGCTCGAGCAGGACCGCGTGGATGTGCCCCTCGAGATGGTTCACGGCGATCAGCGGTTTGCCGAGTGCCCAGGCCAGCGTCTTGGCGTAGGTCACGCCGACGAGCAGTGCCCCGGCGAGGCCTGGGCCTTCGGTGACGGCGACTGCGTCGAGCTCGGACAGGGTGATGCCGGCCTGTTCAATCGCCGAGCGTACAACGGGGACGATGTTGCGCAGGTGCTCGCGCGAGGCGAGCTCCGGGACCACGCCGCCATAGGGCGCGTGGATTGTGAATTGCGAGGCGACGACGCTCGCAAGCGCTTCGCGACCGCTCGCGACCACCGCCGCGGCGGTTTCGTCGCACGAGCTTTCGATGCCCAGAACAAGGCCGCGCACCCCGGTTTTTCTGCTGTCAGGACCCATCGCATCTCTACTCTAGAAGAAGGAGCGAGACGCGTTGACAAGAACACCCACCGAAGAGGCCGCATACCGGATCGTTGCGACGCTGCGCGAACAGGGCTTTCAGGCGTTCTATGCCGGAGGCTGCGTGCGCGACCGGTTGCTTGGTCGCGAGGCCAGGGACTTCGACGTAGCGACCAGCGCCACGCCAGACGTGGTGCTCCGCACCTTTCCAAAGACTTTTGCCGTGGGCGCGCACTTCGGCGTGATCCTTGTCGTCACAAAGCTCGCCGATGGCCGCGAAACGCAGACCGAGGTTGCCACCTTCCGCACCGATGGGGTCTACACCGACGGCCGGCGCCCGGATGCCGTCGAGTATTCGGAGTCGCCGCAGGAGGACGTGGAGCGGCGGGATTTCACGATCAACGGCATGCTCTTCGACCCCCTGGCCGAACGGGTGCTCGACTTTGTGGGTGGTCAGCGCGACCTCGAGGCCGCCCTGGTCCGCGCGATCGGTGAGCCCGGGCGGCGTTTTCGCGAGGACAAGCTGCGGATGCTGCGTGCGGTGCGGTTCGCGGCACGCTTCCGCTTCGAGTTGGAGGAGGCGACGGAGCGGGCGATCCACGAGCAGGCCGCGACGGTCCACCAGGTGAGCCCCGAGCGTATCCGCGACGAGCTGACGCGGATGCTCACCGAGGGTGAGGCGGCAACAGCCTTCCGGCTGCTCGACCGGACAGGGCTCCTGCGTGAGGTCCTGCCCGAGATTGACCGGATGCATGGGGTGGAGCAGCCGCCGGACTGGCACCCGGAAGGGGATGTCTTTATCCACACCATGCTGCTACTCGAGAAGCTGGAGCCGGGTGTGTCGCCGACGCTTGCCTGGAGCGCTCTCCTGCATGACGTCGGCAAACCGCCCTGCTACGTTCTTGACGGCGACCGGATCCGCTTCAACGGGCATGCCGAGGTGGGCACGCGCATGGCGGAGGCGATCTGCCGCCGGCTGCGCTTCTCGAACGAGGACACGGAGCAGATCGCGTCGCTGGTGGCGAATCACATGCGTTTCGGCGACGTGCAGAAGATGAAGGAGTCGACGCTGAAACGGTTTCTGCGTCTGCCGCGGTTTCCGGAGCACCTGGCGCTCCACCGGATGGACTGCCTCTCCAGCCACAAGCTGCTTGGGCTCTACGACTACGCCAAGGAGCATTACGAGAAGACCCCCGCAGAGCAGGTTCGGCCCGTGCTGCTCGTCACCGGCAATGACCTCATTGCTGCCGGGTACCGGCCTGGCCCGCAATTCAAGGAATGGCTCGCGCTGGCCGAGGATGCGCAGCTGGAAGGCCGCGTCCACGCAACCGACGAGGGTCTTGCGCTGATTGCGGCGCATGCGCAGGGCAAGGCCTCCCTCTGAAAGGGACTTCGCCGGGGCTTCTGTTACCGTCGCAACGTAGGCGTTCGGATCGCGCAGCGGATCAGGGGACACGTGACGGGTTGGCAGCGGTGTGCAGTCTTGCTTGGGCTTCTGGGAACCACAGGGATCGGCGCCGCGGAAGCCGTGCAGCCGATCGCGATCCGCATGGCAGCGGAGGGCTGGCACGTTGTAGGCGATCGCGAAAGCGGCGGAAAGCAGGACGTGCAGTTCATCGGGCATGAGGGCTTCCCGGAGGGCGCTGTGGTGATCAAGGCAGGCGCGGTGGTGCTGAACAACTTCCGCTTCCGCGACGGAACCATCGAGTACGACATGAAGGGGATCGGGGAAGATATTCCGGGGATCCAGTTTCGAAAGCCCGGTGCCGGGGGAAAGCAGGATGCGGAAGAGTTCTACGTGCGGACTTTCCCGGAGTGTCGTGCCTCGAACGATTGCATCCAGTACGCCCCGGAGATCCACGGCTCGATGCTCTGGAACAGCTACCCGCAGTACCAGACGCAGGCCTTTATCCTCGATGGCTGGAACCACTTCAGGCTGGTGATTCACGGCAGCCGAATGAATGTGTACATCAACCGGCAGCCAGCGCCGGCGCTCGTCGTCGGCAAGCTCGAGAGTGATGCGGCAGAAGGCACGATCGAGCTGCGTGGGCCTGCTGTCTTCGCGAACCTCGTGGTCACACCGGGTGCCACCGAGGGGCTGCCCGCCCAGCCAACTCCGGATCCCACCGTGGCCGACGCTGCGATCGTTCGCCACTGGCAACTTGGGCCCGAAACGCCCGCGCACTACGGCACCGCGCCTCGATACGCGGAGCTGCGCGGAGACGCAAAGACCTGGCCGTCAGTCACTGCCGAGCGCTTTGGACTTCTCAACCTCAACCGGGATTTCACCGCCGGGGACACGCCGCCCTCGCTGCTCTGGCTGCGCACCACGGTGGTCTCGGATCGTGATCAGCAGAAGCACGTTTCGCTGGGATGGCTGGGAGAGGTTTCCGTGTTTGTGAACGGGACGCTGGTCACCCGGGGCAAGAACTACTACTACCCGGAAGGGGAGCGCCGGAACCCGGATGGCCGGCTCTCGCTAGAAAACGGCTCCTTCGACATTCCCTTGAAGCAGGGCAGCAACGAGATCGTGCTGGCGCTCCGTGAGGCGGTCCATGACAGCGCGACAACGGCGAACCCCTACGGTCTCGGCGTTGAGATGCGCTACAGCAACCTCCGGGGCATCCGGCAGGGCAAGTAAGGGCTGGCCAGCGGGTGCACCCAGGCACGCGGCTGACACGGTTTACTGGGGCTGCTGCTGGCCTGGCTGCTGCTGCTGCGGCTGGTTCGGGTCCTGTGCTGGCGGAGCCTGCCCATGCGGTGGAGCGACCGGCTTCGGACGGTTGATGAGCTTGAAGCCATCCCGCGTCACAAAGAGTCCCTGGGCATTCAGGTCGGTCTCCATGACCTGGCCATCGGGCGTGTAGAAGATCTCGATCACCACCGAGTTCTGGTCGCTCAGGGCGACGATCGAGTGCTTCACGGTGACGCTCTGGCCGTTGTAGGTGCCGCGCACGTCAGCCACAGTGGTGTACTCGGCGGGCACAAGAATGCCTGTCTCCTTGGGGATCAGGACCCACGCCGTCTTCGGGTGCTGCAAGGCGAGATGCGCCATCAGCGAGTAGGCGGCCGGGTCCAGGTCCGGCGCAATCACCGTGTTGCGGTGGCGATCGACCGTATTGGTGCTCTTCTTGCCATCTGCATCGATGGAGAGCTGGAGCTCGCGACCCGTGGAGTCGGAAGCCGTATTGAACTGCACGTTGTTGGCTGAGACCTTGGCGCTGTGCACCGATCCGGAGAGCTCGTCGCGTACCAGATTGTCCTGCGCATCCACCGTTACCACGCTGCGGAAGCTATAGGAGAACTTGTCGATGTTGAGCTTGCCAGAGGATGTGAGGGACCGGCCTCCCGGGATGGGTGCGGCAGAGTACTCAGCCTCGCCGACAGTCTTTCCTCCCTGGGTGATGGTGTAGTGCCCACCTCCCGGGGATGCGTTCTGTGCCTGGACCAAGGTGCAAGAAGCAAGAAGTACAAGAGGGACGAGTGCAACACGCATGGAAATCTCCTGAGGGTTAAGACCCCAGAGCAGGAGAAAGGTTGTCGGGAGCAAGCAAGTGCAGAAACTTTAGACTTGCATCCCCATGGTCCAGCAGAGGGTGGGGCGCAGGTTTGATCGCGCCCGCGGGCGAAAAATGAGGCAGGAGCATGCGCTCCTGCCTTGTTGCATTTCCGGTACGTTTCGTTAGCTCTTCTGTGCTGTTTCGAAGCGCTTGTTGACTTCGTCCCAGTTCACGGTGTTCCACCAGGCGGCGAGGTAGTCGGGCCGTTTGTTCTGGTACTTGAGGTAGTAGGCATGCTCCCAGACGTCGTTGCCGAGGACGGGGTACTTGCCCTGTGAGAGGGGGTTGTCCTGGTTTGGTGTGGTGACGATCTTGAGCTTGCCGCCGTCCAGAACCAGCCAGCCCCAGCCCGAGCCGAACTGCTTTGCCGTGGTCTCGTTGAACTGCTTCTTGAAGTCCTCGAACGAACCGAAATCCTGCTTGATCTTGTCAGCAATCGCGCCGGTCGGCTCGCCGCCGCCGCCCTGCTTCATGATCGTCCAGAACATCGTGTGGTTCACATGGCCGCCGCCATTGTTGCGGACCACAGCCTTGATGTCGTCGGGAATGGTGTCAAGCGAGCGGAGCAGGTCTTCCGGTGTGTGCTTTGCGAGGTCCGGGTGCTTGTCGATCGCGCCGTTCAGGTTGGCGACGTAGGTCGCGTGGTGCTTGTCGTGGTGCAGTTTCATCGTTGCTTCGTCGATATGGGGTTCAAGCGCGGCATAGTCGTACGGCAGTGGTGGCAGTTCGTAGGCCAAGGTTCCTCCTCAGGTTCGGGTCGCACCCTGCGGGCGCGGCCGGGTTCACACGTATAAGGGATGCGCGGGAGGACCTCCGGGCGCAGATTGCTCGAGGCATTGTGACGTTCGGAGCTGTTCCTGCATCCCTGATGGAGATGCAGTGCAGGATTTTCACAACGGAGCTCCGCTCTGATCTCTTGTTTGGGGAGCTGTGTTGACGGATCGTCGTATTTCACGTCGTGAGTTGTTGCGGGCAGCGGCTGCTGCGAGTGCCAGTGGGGCCATTACACTCGGCTCGCCCGCGGCCCACGCGCTGGGCGCCTCGAGCGGGCTCGCATACCAGAACCAGCAGCAGGCGCCGAAGACCGCGCCCGGCCAGCAGCCTCAGCCGGAGCAGTCGGCTGCCGAGAAGTACACCCATCCGCCCGGGCAGTTCATTAACCGGCCACTGACCCAGGTCTCCAAGCAGGCCGACTCGCTGCTTGACGAGATGGAGGAGCGGGGCTGCCAGTTCTTCTACACCGAGGCGAGCCCCAAGACGGGCCTGGTCCGGGACCGGGCTGCCGCCGCTGGTGGCTCAACCTCGCGCGTGGCCTCGATCGCGGCCACCGGCTTCGGGCTGAGTGCGTTGTGCATCGCGGCCAAGCGGGGCTACCTGCGGGCCGGCGACTGTGAGCAGCGGGTGGAGAAGACGCTGGCCTTCCTGCTCGAGGACTGCCCACACGAGCATGGTTTCCTCTACCACTTCATCGATATCGAGAGTGGGCAGCGCATGTTCGGGTCCGAGTTGAGCTCGATCGACACGTCGCTCCTGCTCTGCGGCGTGCTGCTCTGTCGACAGTATTTTGCCGGGAACACCCGGATCGCGGCGCTGGCAACGACGTTTTACCGGCGCATCGACTGGCAGTGGATGCTGGACGAGGGCACGACGCTGTCGATGGGCTGGCTCCCGGACCAGGGTTTTCTGAAGCATCGCTGGGACATCTATGCCGAGCTGATGACGATGTACCTGATGGCGATCGGCTCCCCGACACACCCCATCCCGGTCGAGACCTGGAACGCCCTGCAGCGGCCGCTGGTCCAGTTTGGCGGCATCGAGTACATCTCGGGGCTGGCGCCGCTCTTCATCCACCAGTACGCGCATGCCTGGTGCGACTACCGCGACCAGCGCGACCTCCATGCGAACTACTTCACCAACTCCATCGCAGCGACCCGGGCACACCAGCTTTGGTGCGTCCACCTCGGGCAGCAGTTCAACTGGATCGACCAGGATATGTGGGGGATCACGGCATCCGACTCGAAGGATGGATACCGGGTCTGGGGTGGTCCGCCCTCGATCGGGCCGCTCGACGGAACGCTGGTGCCCTGCGCTGCGGCCGGGTCGCTGCCGTTTCTGCCGGCCGAGTGCTCGCACGTGCTTCTGAGCATGCGCGAGAAGATGGGGCCCAGGGTCTGGACGCGCTATGGCTTCGTGGACGCTTTTGACAAGCGTGGCAACTGGTTTGCCGAGGACGTGCTGGGAATCGATCAGGGAATCAGCGTGATCATGGCAGAGAACCTGCGCTCGGGGTTCACCTGGCAGTACTTCATGCGGAACACCGAGATCACGCACGCGATGAACGAGGTTCAGTTCCATCCCGATCCCGATGCAAACTCCCAGGTTTTGTAGGGCAAGATGCCTGCTGAGCAGAACTTGCCCTGAACGCTTGAGAACTTGTCGCACGAACCCGTCTAGGATGGGTGGCAGGAGACCGCATGTCTGAGTTTGTGTCCGCACCCGCCGCCGAGTACCTTTGGCTGAACCAGCAGGGAGAAGCCCATGGAGCGCCGGGGCTGCCGGGGCGCTGGACGGCCAGCGTCAAGAACACCGTGGGCTGCGCCTACTCGGCCTCATCCCGGGTCTGGTATACGACCTCACACGGCATCCTGAATGAGATCTACTACCCGACGATCGATCGGCCGCAGATCCGCGATATGGAGTTCCTGATCACGGATGGCGAAACCTTCTTCCACGAGGAAAAGCGCGACACGGAGCGGAGTTTCACCTATGTCGACGGCCACTCGCCCGCACCGCGCCAGATCAACCGCGATCCCGGTGGCCGGTATTCGCTGATCAAAGAGACGATCTGCGACCCGCATGCCTCGGTCGTGCTCGTGAAGGTGCGGATCGAGGCCGAGGCAAGCCTGCTGCCCCGATTGCACCTTTACGCTCTCCTGGCGCCCCATCTTGGCGGGGGCGGGGAAGGGAACTCGGCCCGCGTGGTGGATGTGGCCGGCGCGCGTGTGCTGCTGGCCTGGAAAGATGGGACGTCCCTGGGCTTTGCGTCGAATTGCAACTTCAAGCGCGCTTCCTGCGGATTCGTAGGTTCGAGTGACGGCTGGCAGGATCTGAAGCACGACTTCAAAATGCACTGGGAGTACGGCTCGGCGACCAATGGCAATATTGCGATCATGGGCGAGGTCGACCTGATGCATGCCCGCCAGGTGGATGCGAACACCCGCGAGTTTGTGGTCGGCATCGGCTTTGGAGAAAGCGCCCACGCCGCGCTCTACTCGACCCTGAGTTCGCTGGCGACACCCTTTGCCAGCCACATGGAACGCTTTCAGAAGCAGTGGGAGCGGGTGCAGCTCCCGCAGGACCTGCAACGAGCCGCGGGCGATGGCGGCCGGCAGCTGCGCATCAGTCAAAAGGTCATCCTGATGCACGAGGACAAGACCTACGCCGGCGCCTTTATCGCGTCGCTGTCGATCCCATGGGGTTACGCCAAGGGGGATGACGACCTGGGCGGCTACCACCTGGTGTGGACCCGCGACATGGTGCAGTCGGCAACGGCGCTGCTCGCTGCCGGTCGGGTCGACACGGCGATGAGGGCGCTTGTCTATCTCGCCTGCACGCAGAAGCCGGATGGGAGCTTCGCACAAAACTTCTGGGTGAACGGTACGCCCTACTGGACAGGCATCCAGCTCGACGAGGTGGCATTTCCGATCATCCTGGCCTGGCGGCTCTGGAAGCTGAACGGCCTGACGGATTTTGACGTTTTTCCGTTTGTGGCCAGGGCGGCGGGCTTCCTGGTCCGATTTGCCCCGGTGACGCAGCAGGAGCGCTGGGAGGAAAACGCCGGGTACTCCCCCTCGACGCTGGCTGCGGTGATCTCGGCCCTGTGCTGCGCAGCGGAGATCGCCACGGCGCATGGCTCGCCCGAGCTTGGGACCTTTCTGAACGAGCATGCGGACTGGATCCAGTCGCACCTGGAAGACTGGACTGTCACCAATGACGGCGTGCTCCACCCGGACGTCAAGCGCCACTACATGCGGATCCAGCCGCCCGGCCCCAGCGAACCCTGGTACCGGAACGATGTGGCTCCGGGCAATATCCGCCTGAACAACAGGGCGCCGTGGGAGCAGAGCGAGTTCCCGGCAAACAGCATCATTGATGGCGGCTTTCTCGAGCTGGTGCGCTACGGGGTGCGCCGTGCCGACGATCCGATCATCATCGATTCGCTCAAGGTGGTGGACCGGGTTTTGCGTGTGGACGCGCCGCAGGGCCCATGCTGGCGTCGCTACAACCATGACGGCTATGGCGAGCAGAAGGGTGGCGGCCCTTTCCTGCACTACGGGCAAGGGCGTGCGTGGCCACTGCTAACCGGTGAGCGCGGGCACTATGAGCTCGCGGCGGGCAACAATGTGCAGCCGTTTGTGAAGGCGATGGAGGGCTTCGCGTCGCCCGGCGGCATGCTGCCGGAGCAGGTGTGGGACCAGCGGATTGCGCTGAACACGACCGCCGGCCCGGTGGTGCTGGGCGATCCTGCCGGCTCGGCGATGCCGCTGGTGTGGGCCCATGCCGAGTACCTGAAGCTGGTTCGTTCGGCGCATGATGGCAGGGTCTTCGACAGGATCTCGGCAGTGGAAGCCCGGTACGGGAACGGCAGGCGGGAAAGCCCCATCGAGATCTGGAAGATGCGGCGGCCTATCTCGACGATCGAGGAAGGCAAGATACTGCGTGTCATCTCGGCCAATCCTTTCGAAGTGAGGTACACGACCGACAACTGGGTGACCCAGCGGACCGTCGTCTGCCGGAGCCTGGGTGCTTCGGGCTCCGTGGCCGACATTCCGCCGACACCCGCACACGCGCACGAGGTTTCGTTTACCCTGTACTGGTCCGCGGCAAAGCACTGGGAAGGTCGCAACTTCCTCGTGAAAATAATCGCGAAAAGCGACGCCGCATCGGCGCCCAGCGCGACCAACTCAGTTTCACAGGCATAAAATGGGGGCTGACGGCCTGCAGTTGCTGCTTTGCCCCTGCCGCCCAACCTTCACCCCTTCCCAATTCGGAGAGAGATTTTCTACTCATGAGCGATCTGGACCAGCTTTCTATCAATGCCCTGCGCTTCTTGGCGGTTGACGCCGTGGAAGCAGCGAACAGCGGCCACCCGGGCGCCCCTCTTGGCTGCGCGCCGATCGGTTACCTGCTCTTCCACAAGTTCATGCGGCATAACCCGAAGCATTCGAAGTGGACCAACCGGGACCGCTTTGTGCTCTCGAACGGCCATGCATCGGCGCTGCTCTACGGCATGCTCCACCTGGCCGGGTACGATCTTTCGATCGACGACCTGAAGCAGTTCCGCCAGTGGCACTCGAAGACCCCCGGTCACCCGGAGCTCGGCGAGACCGATGGTGTCGAAGTCACGACCGGCCCGCTGGGCCAGGGATTTGCGATGGCCGTCGGGATGGCGCTCGCTGAGAAGCATCTCGCCGCTGTGTACAACAAGCCAAATTACGAGGTCGTGGACCACTACACCTACGGCATCTGCGGTGATGGCGACCTGATGGAAGGCATCTCGCACGAGGCTGCCTCACTCGCCGGCACGCTCAAGCTGGGCAAGCTGATCTTTCTCTATGACGACAACCTGATCTCGCTCGACGGCCCGACCGACCTCTCCTTCACCGAAGATGTGCAGGCCCGCTTCAAGGCCTACCACTGGCACGTGCAGCAGGTTGATGACGGCAACGACCTGGACGCGCTCTCGAAGGCAATCGAAGCGGCAAAGGCCGAAACAGACAAGCCCTCGCTGATCGCCGTACGGACGATCATCGGCTATGGTTCGCCTGCTGCCGGAACGAGCAAGGCCCACGGTGCACCTCTCGGCGAGAAGAATGTCAAGGAAACCAAGAAGACGCTGAACTGGCCGGAGGACAAGACCTTCTACGTGCCGGAAGAAGCGGAAAAGAACTGGCACGAGATCGTCGCAAATGGCGCCAAGTACGAGCAGCAGTGGAACGAGCTCTTTGCGAAGTACAAGAGCGAGTTCCCCGAGTTGGCGGCGCAGTACGAGCGCGTGCAGGCTGGCAAGCTCAAGGAAGGCTACGAGAAGAGCTTCCCCAGCTATCCGATCGATACCAAGCCGATGGCGACCCGCAATGCTGGCGGCGCCGTGATGAATGCTTTTGCGGACGTGGTGCCGGAGCTGCTGGGCGGCGCGGCTGATCTGACCGAGTCGACCAAGACCATCCTCAAGAAGTCGGCGAACTTCCATATCGATCCGAAGGGGCAGAACATCTTCTTCGGCGTTCGCGAGTTTGCGATGCATGCTGCGGTCAACGGCATGGCAGCACATGGTGGCATCATCCCCTACGGATCCACCTTCTTCACCTTCTCCGATTATGCGAAGCCGGCGATCCGCCTTGCCGCGCTGATGCATGTGCACTCGATCTTTGTGTACACGCACGACTCGATCGGCCTCGGCGAAGATGGGCCGACCCACCAGCCGATCGACCAGCTGATGATGCTGCGCGCGATCCCTCACCTGATCGACTTCCGCCCGGCAGATGCGAACGAGACTTCGGCCGCTTGGCGCCTGGCGCTCGAGCACAAGGAAGCGAGCTTCATGGCGCTGTCCCGCCAGGACCTGCCGATCATCGATCCGGCCAAGGTGGATGTGTACGAGAGCGTGAAGAAGGGCGCGTATGTGCTCGACCACGGCTCGGATCAGCCGGACCTCCTGATGCTGTCGACGGGCGCGGAAGTGTGGCAGATCGTGAAGGCTGCGGCGGAGCTCAAGAAGGAAGGCATCACGGCGCGCATCATCTCGATGCCGAGCTGGCAGTTGTTTGAGCGCCAGCCCGAAAGCTACAAGCTCGAGGTGCTGCCGAATCACGTGCCCAAGCTTGCTGTCGAAGCAGGCGCCACGCTGGGCTGGTGGAAGTGGGTCGGTCGCCATGGCGATGTGGTTGGGCTGGATCGCTTCGGCGCGTCCGCACCGGGCACGCTTGCACTCGAGAAGCTTGGCTTCGGCGTCGACAACATCACCAAGCGCGCCAAGGAACTGCTTGCCAAGGCTGGCAAGGAGACACCTGCACTCGCTGGCGTCAACGAGAAGTAAGCATTCGTAGATAAGGGAAACAGGCGTCCAACCGGGCGCCTGTTCTCTTGCACGAGAGTTCTTGCATTTCTTCTCCGGGTCAGTGCATCCAACGAATATCTAACGGGCTAGAAGGGAAAGATGAGCCAGTACAGTGTGGTGCTTTGGGATGTCGGCGGCGTTCTCCTCACGAATGGCTGGGACCACAACGGACGAAAAGCGGTCTATACCTCCCTCGGCATTACAGATCAGGACGAAGTCGAGAAGCGCCACGCCGTGATCGATGACACCTGGGAGCGCGGCACCGTCACCTTCGATGACTACCTGAAGGAGTCTCTCTTTTACCGCGAACGCCCCTTCACAATCGCCGCCGCGAAACAACAGATCGAAGCGCTCTCTGTTCGGCTTGGGGACTCTGCGCTGCCTATCCTCGAGGAGCTGCATGGACGCGGCGAAGTAGTGATGGGGCAGTTGAACAACGAGTCGCGGGAGTTGAATGACATGCGCCTCGAACGGTTCGGACTCAAGCAGTACCTTTCTGTGTTCTTCTGTTCTGCCTATGTGGGTCTTAGAAAGCCCGAGCCGGCGTTTTATCGTCTGGCACAGGAAGTGTTACAGAAGCCTCCCTCTGAAATCGTCTTCATCGATGACCGGGAAAAGAACGCGCAGACGGCGCGCGATCTCGGTATGCATGGAATCCAGTACATCGGCTCGGCGGCACTGCGAGCAGAACTCAAAACACTCGGGCTGTTGTAGCCACGGGACAGGAAACGAGAAGAATGAGCAACAGCGATCAAGTGATGACCCCGGAACTTGTGAAAGATGCAACACAAGGCTCTGCCAGTCGCAAGCCAGAACCAACCATCGTCGTGATCTTCGGCGCCTCTGGCGATCTCACCAAGAAGAAACTTTTGCCGGCACTCTTTCACCTTGAAGAGAGCGGCCTGCTGCCGCGGGAGTTCGCGATTGTGGGCGTAGCTCGCCGCGATCTCAGCTCTACCTTTTCGCCCGATATGAAGAAGGCGATTGTGAGCTCGGGTGCGCAGGAGAATGATCCGAAGCTCGATCCTTTTATCGAGAAGGTCAGCTACTTCACGACCAATTTCGATGACTCCGAGGGCTACGCCAAGTTGAAGGAGACGCTTGCCGGGATCGACAAGGACAAAGGCACAAAGGGCAATCGCCTGTTCTATCTTGCGGTTGCGCCGGAGTACTTCCAGGAGATCATCGACAAGCTTGGCGAGCAGGGAATGGACAAGGCGGAGAAGGGCGCAACAGTGCGCGTCATCATTGAGAAGCCTTTCGGCCACGATCTTGATTCCGCCAAGGCACTGAACGACGGCGTAGCGAAGGTCTTCCAGGAAGACCAGATTTTCCGGATCGATCACTATCTCGGCAAGGAGACGGTGCAGAATATCCTCGTGTTCCGCTTCGCGAACGCACTGTTTGAGCCGCTCTGGAATTCCCAGTACATCGAGAACATCCAGATCACCGCAGCTGAGTCGATCGGCATTGAAGGCCGCGGACCTTTCTACGAGAAGGCCGGTGCCTCTCGCGACATCCTGCAAAATCACATGATGGAAATGCTCTCGTTTGTTGCCATGGAGCCGCCTGCAACGTTCGAGGCCAAGGGTGTGCTCGAGGAGAAGCTGAAGCTGTTCAAGTCCATTCAGCCCCTGACCGAGGCGACATCCGCTCGCGGCCAATATGGCAAGGGCACAGTCGACGGGCAGGAAGTGAAGCCTTACCGCGAAGAAGATCGCGTCGATCCGAAGTCCGTCACCGAGACCTTCGCTGCGGTGAAGCTGATGATCGATACGCCGCGCTGGAAGGGTGTTCCGTTCTACCTTCGTGCCGGCAAGCGCCTTGCGAAGCGCGTAACCGAGGTGGTCATCGAGTTCAAGCAGCCAGCAAAGCAGATCTTTGAGGGTGCAGAGGATGGGCCGTGCAAGGGTATCCAGCCAAACCTGATCCGCATCCGCATCCAGCCGGACGAGGGTATCTCGTTTGTTTTTGGCGCGAAGCTGCCGACACCGGATACCACGATCTGCCCGGTCAAGTCGACCTTTAAGTATGTCGATGCGTTCGGTAAGTACACTGCGAATGGTTACGAGCGCCTGCTGCTGGATGCGATGCTTGGTGATGCAACATTGTTCTCGCACCGCGAGGCTGTGGAAGTTGCATGGGCGCTTTACACGCCATTGCTCGAGAGCTGGGCGAAGAACCCGCCGACGGACTTCCCTAATTACGAGAGCGGCAGCTGGGGTCCGAAGAGTTCCGACGACTTACTCGCGACGGACAAACATAGCTGGCACGCAGTCTAACAAGCGCGATTGCAGAGGGAGAGCAAGAGTGGCACAGGATCTGAAAGTTACGTACCACGTGTACGAAACAAGCGACGCGCTGGCGCATGCAGCAGCGAAGCATTTTGTGGAGCGTGTGCAGCAGTCTGTCGAAAAACGTGGCCGCGCGCGCATCGCGGTCTCTGGTGGATCGACACCGAAGGCCACCTTTGCTCTCCTTGCAGACACCAATCAGCCGTACGGCAAGGACATTCCCTGGGACAAGGTAGAACTCTTCTGGGTGGACGAGCGCTCGGTTGGGCCGGATGACCCGGACTCGAACTACCGCATGACCCGTGAAGCCCTGCTGTCGAAGGTTCCGCTCGATCCGGAGAAAGTGCACCGCATTGAGGGTGAACTGGATCCGGAAGAAGCAGCAGCGAAGTACGAGACAATCATCCGGCGCGAGTTTCGTCTCGAAGGTGCTGAGGCACCGCGCTTCGACGTGGTGTGGCTTGGCATGGGGGACGATGGCCATACGGCTTCGCTCTTTCCGCACACAGAGGGCATCAATGTTCTTGGCCGCATCGCGTACGCGAATCATGTACCGCAGAAAGACACCTGGCGAATCACTCTGACGTGGCCTGTGATCAACGAAGCACTCGACGTTGTCTTTCTGATCGGCGGCGCCGCCAAGGCTGCACCGCTCGAACGGGTCTTCTACGGTGAGTACGACCCTTCAGAGACGCCGACGCAGTTGATCCAGCCGAAGAGCAAGGCGCTGCTTTTCCTGCTCGACAAGGAAGCCGCGGCAAAGCTGCCAAAGCCGGATGAAAACGGTGTTGGCCACGTGGAGCTTTCACGATGATCCTTGCCGGGGATGTGGGCGGCACCAAGGTCCATCTTGCGCTTTATCAGTTCGACAACGGGCTGCTTCAGCACGTCACCGATGAGCGCTTCCCCGCACGTGAGTTCAAGGGGCTTGAAGATGTGGTGCGAGCCTTCTTTGAAAAGAATAATCATCCAGAGGTCACCTCGGCGTGTTTCGGCGTTCCGGGCCCTGTCCGAAACGGGCGCCTCAAACTCACCAACCTGCCATGGCTGCTCGATGCGCGGGAACTTTCACGTAACCTAGGCATCGACCACATCTTTCTGATCAACGATCTTGAAGCAAATGGTTACGGAATTCCTGAACTTACCAAGGACCAGGTCTACACCTTGAGTCCGGGTGACCCGAGCACCATTGGCAATCGCGGGTTGGTCTCTGCCGGAACCGGTCTTGGCGAGGCCGTGTTGATGTGGAACGGCAAGCTGCATGTGCCCGTTGCGTCCGAGGGCGGGCACTGCGATTTTGCGCCACGCAACGAGGTCGAGATCTCACTGTTGCGCTACCTGCAGCGGACCCTGGGCGGACGTGTCAGTTATGAGCGCGTGGTCTCCGGCCTCGGCCTGCAGAACGTTTACGCCTTTCTCCGTGACGATCAGAAGATGACCGAGTCCCCTGAACTGAAGCAGCGCCTCGAGGCGGAAGACCCGAATGCCGTGATCGGTGAACTTGGCGAATCCGGCAAGGATGAGCTCTGCACGCGGGCGCTCGATATCTTTGTTTCCGTGTACGGAGCAGAGGCGGGCAATCTCGCCCTCAAGGTGCTCGCAACCGGGGGCATATTTATTGGTGGCGGCATCGCACCAAAAATTTTGGACAAGATGCGGGATGGAACGTTCATGCATGCGTTCACCGACAAGGGTCGCCTGAGCGACCTTCTGGTGCACACGCCCGTGCATATTATTCTTGAAAGCAGGGCCGCACTGATGGGCGCTGCTGCCTTTGCAGAGGCACGAGCCGCTGAATTCAGCGGACAATCCGTGCGCATGGCATCGAACCCGTTTGTCTAGCCAGGTTTTCTGAAAGCGAGTCTCCTTGTTGCAAGCAAAATTTCTTCGTGTCCTCACAGCGTCCACCTTGGCCGCTGCACTCCCGCAACTGGCGCTCGCTCATGCGGTATTGATTCACTCGACGCCCAAGCTGAATGGGCTCGTGATCGGCTCCTCCCTGCACGTTGACCTCAAGTTCAACTCGCGCGTAGATGGCCCTCGCTGCACGTTGCTGCTCGTCTCACCCGAGGGGCACCAGGTTCCGCTCGCGTTGAATGCACAGCCTGCACCGGATGAGATCTCGGCAGAAGCAGCGTCGCTGCATGCGGGCAAGTATGCTATCCGGTGGCAGGCGCTCGCGAGCGACGGACATATCACGCGTGGGCAAATCCCCTTCACCGTACATCCGTAAGGCGCATGCCTGGCGGTTCCTAACCAAAGCGCTGTGACCCAGCCCACGTGACCTGACTTGATCTGGCTTCTTCGCGACTTCGATCTCCTGTCTGTACTCCTGAGGGCCGCATCGCTCTCACTGGAAGCACTTACTCTCGGCGGCCTGTTTTTTCTTCTGCTGATCGCTCGCCCTGCTGATCGATACGCGGCGCAGCGTAAACATGCAAGACGCCTCCTGTCTCGCTTTGCGATCTCGCTTGCGGTGGTGCAGGCTCTCTCTGCATCGCTTGCAGTCGCGATTCTCATGGGTGGCTCCGGCTTCGCCTTTCGCCAGTTGATCTCGGCAAACTTCTTCATCGCAGCGACCGCCGAAGTGCTCGCTGCGCTGCTGATCAGCATTGGCGCACGCATCGCTTTTCGCGGTATGTCTCCTGCGCTGATCGTGCTGGGCGCAGTTGTCCTGGGCAGCTCCGTTGCGCAGAGCCATGGCGCATCGCGACTGGATCACCGACTCCTGCTCGTCGCTGTCACAGCCCTGCATCACCTGGGTACGGCAGGGTGGGTCGGAGGCATGTTGTTCCTGATGCTTACCTTGCGGCGTCGGATCGCTCTGCCCGACGCGCGCTCCCTCGCGAAGCGTTATTCGTCAGTGGCCCTGGTGAGTGTGCCGGTGTTGATCCTCGCTGGTGTGGGCATGAGTTACTTCTACATCGGGTCGTGGGGTGGCCTGTACGGCACGACCTACGGCATCATGGTGCTTGCCAAGACGTACCTGATGCTCGTGATGTTGCTGCTCGGTGCAGGGAACTTCCAGCTTCTTCGCAGCCCGGAGCCCGCAGCCGTAATCCTGCACGAGCCAGCCGGCAAGGCTGCCAAGACAGGCTTTCTCAAGCGCCTGCGGTCCTTCAGTGAAGCAGAGATCGGTCTCGGGATCACGGCGATCCTCGCTGCCGCTTCACTTACTTCACAGCCGCCGGCGATCGACTTACAAAAGGACCGACTTACGCCTGCAGAGATTGTGGAGCGTGTTCGCTGGAAAGCACCGCTCCTGACGAGTCCAAGTGTGACAGCGCTTGCTCCGCCGACCTCGATGAAGGTTGCGGTCGAGGAGTCGCAGTACAACGTGGGGTACGTGAACGACGCGAATGATCGCGCCTGGTCGGAGTACAACCATCACTGGTCCGGGATGATCGTGCTCTTTGCCGGAGTTTTCGCCTTTGCAGCGAGCGTTCTTCCACCAGGGCGACTGCGAAAGCTGGCAACGAACTGGCCGCTGTTCTTCATCGGTCTTGGCATCTTTATTGTCTTGCGTGCTGACCCGGAAAACTGGCCGCTCGGGCCACGATCGTTCTGGCAGAGCTTCTCTGCGCCCGATGTCTTGCAGCACCGCTTCTATGCGCTCCTGATTGTTCTGTTTGCCTTCTTTGAGTGGGCTGTCGCGACCGGTCGCTGGCGTGCACCGCGCGCCGCGTATGTCTTCCCGCTCCTGTGCGCCGCCGGTGGTGCTGCACTGCTGACGCACTCGCATGGCATTTCGAACGTGAAAGACGAGATGCTTGCTGAGCTTGCGCACACCCCCGTCGCCATGTTTGGCGCGACGGCCGGATGGGGCCGGTGGCTGCAGGTGAGGCTCCCGGGCACGCGTCCGGCACGTATCGCCGGCATCGTGTGGCCTGTGTGCCTCATGGTTGTTGGCCTTCTCCTGCTTGACTACCGCGAATCCTGATACCTTTTTCTTGGGCTGCAAATGGAACCGCGGTCAATCTGTCAGGAACTCTTTATCGCCCCTCTTCGTATGGCTTGCTGTGCTTCCATCCTGTTGAAAGGTCTACCCATGCCTCCTGTCTCCCGCTCTGCTGTTCTGCTCACCGCGCTTACAGCTGCGATTCCAACAGCCCTGCTTGCGCAGCGTCTGCCTCCCAATGCGACCCCGCAGCACTACACCCTTGCCTTGACGCCGAACCTCACTGCCGCGACCTTTACCGGTGAGGAGACAATCGACGTCACGCTTGCTGCTCCCTCGACCACAGTGACCTTGAATGCAGCCGAGATCACCTTCAAGACCGTGAGCGCAGAGGCGGATGGCTCGAAGCAGGCAGCGACCGTCAGTGAAGATGCGGGCAAAGAGCAGGCGACTTTTACCTTCGCGAAGCCGCTGCCTGCCGGTCACGTGGCGCTGCACATCACGTACTCGGGCATTTTGAATGGCCAGCTGCGTGGCTTTTACCTGTCGAAGACGGCAAAGCGCAACTACGCAGTGACCCAGTTTGAGCCCACGGATGCACGTCGCGCATTCCCGTCGTTCGACGAGCCGGCATACAAGGCGACCTTCGATGTCAGCCTGACTGTCGATAAGAACGACACCGCCATTTCGAATACGAACATTATCTCTGACAAGCCCGCGGGCGAAGAGAAGCACACGCTGCACTTTGCAACTACGCCGAAGATGTCGACGTATCTTGTGGCCTTCCTGGTGGGCGACTTTGTCTGCACCCGTGGCGAGAGCGATGGCGTTCCGATCCGCGCCTGTGCCACACCCGACAAGCTTGCACTGACGCCATACGCCGTGAAGGCGGCAGAGTTTGTCCTGCATTACTACGACACTTACTTCGGCATCAAGTACCCGATGCCCAAGCTCGACATGATCGCGATTCCGGACTTTGAGGCGGGCGCGATGGAGAACTTTGGCGCGATCACTTACCGTGAGACCGACTTCCTGGTGGATGAAAATCATTCGTCGGTGGAAGCGAAGGAGCGTGTGGCCCAGGTGGTCGCCCACGAGATGGCGCACCAGTGGTTTGGCGACATGGTGACGATGCAGTGGTGGAACAACCTGTGGCTCAACGAAGGATTTGCGACCTGGATGGAGAACAAGCCAGTCGCGGCCTGGCACCCGGACTGGAACGTGCCGGAGCAGGAAGCAGCGTCGCTTGACAGCACGCTGAATCTCGACGCACAGGCAGTAACTCGCACGATCCGCGCGGAAGCGAATACGCCAGACGAGATCAACGAGATGTTCGACGGCATCACCTACCAAAAGGGCGGCGCGATCCTCGGCATGGTCGAGAGTTATCTCGGCGAAGAGCAGTTCCGCAAGGGTGTGCATAACTATCTCCAGGCTCACATGTTCGGCAATGCCACCGCAGAAGACTTCTGGAGTGCGCAGACAGCAGCAAGCGGCAAGCCTGTTGACCACATCATGGAGAGCTTCATCGGGCAGCCCGGTGTTCCGCTGATCCGGTTCGGAGACCCGCAATCTGGCACGGTGACGGCGACACAAAGCCGCTTCTATCTCAGCCCCGATGCGCAGAAAGCCCATGCCTCGGACGCTGCGCAGACCTGGAATATCCCGGTCTGCTTCAAGGGCGGCGATGGCAGCTGCTCGCTGCTGACGGCCGCTACGGGCCAGCTGCAGGTGCCAGCGAGTCAGACGTTCTTTGCCAATGCACGTGGCAAAGGCTACTACCGCAGCGAGTACCCGGCAGCGGTGGAAGCAAAGCTCGTGGCGAACATCGAGAGCGCGCTCACGCCCAGTGAACGCATCGATCTGCTCGGGGACTCGTGGGCCCAGGTGCGTGCTGGCAAGAGCAAGGTGACCGACACGCTCGATCTTGCGGAAGCAACGCGTAGCGACGAGAGCGCAGAGGTGATGGCCACGGTGATCAGCGAGCTGCGCACGATCAACACGCGCCTGCTTGCGACACCAGAAGAGAAGACGCAGTTTGCGCGGTGGATTGTGAAGACATATAAGCCGGCACTCGACAAGATCGGCATGCCTGCGAGTGGAGACTCTCCCAACACGGAAGAGCTACGCGCAGAGTTGTTCGGCCTCGTCGGAGGGATCGGCAAGGATCCAGCGATCATCCGGGGAGCAAAGACGATAGCGGCCCAGGCCATAGAGAGCCCTGATTCTGTTGATCAGACCCTGTTGCCGGTTGCGCTTTCGGTCGCTGCGCAGAATGGGGATGCTGCGATGTTCGACCAGCTCCAGAAGGTATTTGAGACGGATCCGAACCCGCAGCATGCAGAAGAAGCTCTCGGGCTGCTCGCTGTCTTCCAGGAGCCGGCTCTCACTGATCGCGCGATGGCCTTCGCCACCTCGGGTAAGGTGAAGAACCAGGATTCGCTGTTCATTCTGGCCGGCGCTCTTGCGAATGCTTCGACGCGCGATGAAGCGTGGAAGTACATCCAGGCCAACTGGCCTGCTGTCTCTGCGCAGCTCACCGAGATGAATGGTGGGTACATCGTGCGCTCGGCCGGGTCGTTCTGTTCGGATGAAAAAGCGCAGGAGGTCAAGGACTTCTTCACCACGCATCCGGTGCATGCCTCGGCGCGCGGCCTCGGTATCGCTCAGGCACAGATCCATGACTGCGTCGAGTTCCGGGGCGCGCAGGAACCGATCATGAAGACCTGGCTGATGGCACACGCGCAGTAGGCTGCTCATGCGTAAGAAAGCCGGAGCCTTGTGCTCCGGCTACTTTTTTGCGGTACCTTGTGACGCGTGCTGCTCGACGTACGCGCGGTACACCCGCGCACAGGCGCGCAGCAGGGGCTTTACTGCAACAGTGCCGGTTGCCGCTTCCGCAGGCACAAGCTCACCGGTGCGCCTGTGTTGCGGGCGAAAGTACCAGCGGGCAAAGAGCGCCTGGTGCTCGCAGACATCCCGCTCTGACATCGGCTGCTGCTTCAGTGTCGTGAGTGCTGCCGCCAGCCTTGCATCCGGTGTGTTCTCCGTGACGAGCGAGACTGCTGCGGGACCAAGTGGCACAGCGGTCACGGCCGCAGGATGGGAAAAAAGCGAGCTCGAGCCAGACTGCTCGTTGTGAAGGCGCATGCCCAGCAGCGAAAAGAGCACCGGTCCCGCGAAGACACCGCCAGCGAGCAGATACAGCTCGACGGAGTCAGGCTCGGTTGCAGGCTGTACCAGCACTGCGTGTTGCGCCTGCAGAGCATGCGCAATTTCTGGCGCGAGCGCGATCACGGATTCAAGCTTGCCATACCGCGTGTGGGCCGCCGCGGCTTTCTCAAAGTCAAGAGCCTCACTTGCCCTGTCTCGCTCCGTACCGAGGGAAGCGAGCAGGCTTGCGCCACGTGTCCGCAGGAATGCATGAACGTCGCGAGCCTCCTCTGCGTAGCGAGCATCGGTACAGCCGGCGTAGCAGGGGGCCAGACACTTCTTGATCTCGGAGTAAATACAGCCGGGGAACGCAGGATCCGGATCGAGATCCTGAAAACAGCGTCGCAGAAGAAAAAGATCCAGAACCTGCTCTGCGTAGCGCTCTGCCGCGTTGCGCGATGGGAACGGCCCAAACAGATCGGCAGCAGCGGACATCTTGACGTTGTTCGTCACCCACAGGCGAGGGAAGCGGTTAGGCATGCCCATGCGGAGAAAATACGGGGCATGCAGATGCAGCCGTTTTGCTGCGCGATCCCCAAAGGCCAACGCAGAGGCCTGGTAGAGCAATAGTTGCGCCGCAAAGTCGGAGGCTATTGGCGCCCACTCGATATGCCGCACGAGACCTGCCAGCGCCAGCCGCTTGCTTTGCGCAGGAGCCGGCGTCAGGAGGCGCGTGACGCGTCGCCGCAGGTCAGTGGTCTGGTTCAGGTACGGTTCGCCTGTTTCTCCGCGCAGAGCAAACACCGCCGCCTGCGGAGGGAGAGCCGCCAAGGCTTCCGCTGGTGCCAGTGGATCGAAGGGGATGGAGTGGGTCCACAACATGGCTTTCCCTTGAGCCTACGGGAAAGCCGGCCGCGCTGTCTTCGCTGGTCGATGCAGGAGGTTACGAACCGCCTCTTCTCTGTGCCGCGGCGGGACTATACACCGCTGTCTGTTCCCCTCGAAACGAGCAGAAGGCGCGGCAGCGTTGCATGGCGCAGAAGATGCTCCACTGTGCTGCCGAGTGCAAGCCCCCCGTCGGAAGAGCGGCCCACCGCGCCAAGCACAATCATGTCGTACGCTGTGTTCGCAAGCTCCTCGAGGATGGTGTACGCCGGGTCGGCCCCGAGTTCCACCTTGCTCGACTGTGTGACGTCTAGGCGCGCGATGCGGAACTCCGCTTCACGCACCACGGTGTAACCCGCCTGCAGCAGATCCTGATGCTCGCCTTCTTTCCAAAACATCATGTCGAGTCGTGCATGCGCAACGTTAAACAGGACTACTTCTGCGGAGCACGACTTGCCGATGTACGCTGCCAGATCTGCCGCAGCCAGCGAGTGCTCCAGTCCGTTCACAGGAACGAGAATGCGGCGCGGCGAGACGATCGTTTCGCCATCGTGAATGGCAAGCAGCACGTCGCAGCGTGCATCGCGCACCAGGCTGTCGTGCAGCTCTCCGAACGATAGCATCGAGCCTTCTTCATCAATGCGTGGCAGCCCGGCGAAGACAATCTGCTGCGACTCCGAGGCTTCGAGCACAGCGGCGAGCGCGTCTTTTTCAAGATGCATGTGACGCAACTCCACATGCTCATGCTCGCTTGCACGGGCGAGACGGTGCGAGGCTTCGACGAGACCATCTGCTGTGTTCTCGCGCGTGAGCGTCATGTCAGGCGTAGTTGCGAGCTCAGTGATGTCAAAGATTTCAAGCTGCTGGTTTTTTGTTTTCGCCACGTACTCGACCAGGCAGGAGGCAAGCTCCGGTCGCAGCTCCTCAATCATAGGAACCAGCACGCGCTCCATATCGGCGAAGTAGGCGCGGCGCCGCGCTTCCTCATGGTTGAGCCGTTCCACTTCCGCGTTGCCTGGCTGCGCACGCGTCGCCAGTCTGCCCAAGATCGGCGGCGTGATCAACACTGTGAGGATCGCGACCACTGCGTACATTGTGTAGAGGTCTGGGGAAAGCAATGCAAGCTCTGTGCCAACGATGGCGACGACCACATCTGAGCCGCCCTTCAGGTTAAGCCCCACCCCAATCGAGAGCGCCTCCCACACAGGCAGTCGCCCGAGCTTCGCACCGAGGAACCCAAAGAGAATCTTGAGCAGTCCCACGCCGAAGAGCAGGAGCAGGATGCCTTCGATCGAGCGCGCACCGTGGAGATCGAAGAGGTTGACGCGCATGCCGGCGAGCCCAAAGAAGATCGGCGCGAAGAAGGAGACAGTGAGCGACTGGATCCGCTCCTTCAAGGCCACGGTCGCGCGAGGCGCACGGCTCAGCAGCACGCCGAAGACAAAGGCCCCGAGCAGGGGGTGCAGGCCGATCGAGGCCGTGATGATGGCGGACACGCTGACCAGCAACAGGATCAGTGACAGTTCGCCGTTGACGATTCCGGTCACATCCGCGACACGACGCATCGCCCAGAATGTAAAGCGGCGGCCGAGCGTCAGCATGAGAGCAAAGAACGCTACGGCCAGCGAGCCCGAGCGCAGCCCCGCAAGCCAGGGATTGCCGCCGCTGTGCAGCGAAGAAAGGACCGAAATAAGCGGCCACACCAGCACTTCGCTCGCGATGCCGGCAGCGAGCATCACCTGCGCATAGTCGCGGCGCAATGCGTCGCGCTCAATCAGGAGTTTCGCCACGACGCTGACGGCAGTGACGGAGTAGACGAGGCCAAGAAAGAAGCCATTGGACGCGTCCCGATGAAGAAGCTTGACTGCGACAAAGGTCGCGATGACGAGCGAGCTGCCGATGGCGCCTGCTGCTGCCAGCAGCCCGGGAACCGCCTTCTGGCGCAGGATGAGTAAATCTGCTTCGAGCCCCGCGATGAGCAGCAGCAGGATTGCGCCGATCCAGGAGAGCAGCGACATCCCTTGTGCCACCACAACGGTGCCAAATAGCGCGTGATAGGCAGCAGGGAAGAGTGAGCCGAGCACCGAGGGACCGATAAGGAAACCACCCAGCAATTCGCCCAGCACCTCAGGCTGCCCGAAGCGGCGCGCGACCTCTGCGACAGCGCGGGTCGAGAGCAGCAGCAGCGCGAAGGCGAGAAGAGAAAGAAGAACCTGCGATTCAGTGAGGCCGTGCATGGATACGCCTGTTCTTGGGAGGTTGGCCGTGCAGCTTGCGTGAAGTCAGAGGGAGGCGCAGCAAGGAGGCACAGGTCTTGGATGCAAGCCGATTCCAGTTTCGGGGCGCCAGGGATAAATGCACGCAAAACAGCCTGCGCCACCCGGAAAGGTGGCGCAGCTTCATCGTGGGAGCACTCGAGAGATCACGAGCCCGCGATCGTCAGTCCATCGATGCGCAGTGTGGGGCACGCTGTACTCGAACGGAACTCGAGATCGTTTCCGATTGCCGTGATGTTGCGGAAGATCTCCTTGAGATTGCCTGCGACGGTAATTTCCTGCACCGGGTAGGTGAGCTCGCCGTTCTCGATCCAGATCCCGGAGGCTCCGCGCGAGTAGTCGCCGGTGACCATGTTGATGCCGCGACCCAGAAACTCCGTCAGGTACAGGCCCTGCGGGATCGCTGCGATGATTTCCTCCGGCGTCTGTGTGCCCGCAGGCAGAAAGAGGTTGTGGGTTCCGATGCCAGGATTCCCCGCAAGACCGCGCGCCGCGCTCGCCGTGCTGGGCAGGCCCAGCTTGCGACCTGTATAGGTATTCAGCAGCCAGGAGCGCAGCACGCCATTCTCGATCAGCACCGTACGCCGTGTCGGCAGTCCTTCACCATCAAAGGGGGCGGAGCCGAAGAGCCCGGGGATCGTTCCATCGTTGATCACGGTGATGGAAGACGCCGCGACCTGCTGGCCCATCTTGCCCGTGAAGAAGCTCGCTCCCCGGTAGATCGCATCGCCATTCGCAGCATCAGCCATGGCGCCGATGATCGAGCGTGCAAGCTCCGGCGCGAACACGATCGGCACACGCTGCGTGGGTACCCGGTGACCATCGAGCCGCCGCAGGGTACGGCGCGCAGCCTCGGCCCCCACGGCTTCTGGAGACTCGAGCTTCGCGAGCGTGCGCGCGCTCGAACTCCAGCCATCGCGTTGCATCTCGCCGTTCTTGCCCGTCGCGATCGGCACCGCAGAGAGCCCGCAGTACGAGGAGCGATTCGCGCCGAGAAAGCCGCGCGAGTTGGCCAGTACCTTGATGCTGGTCGCCGCCGAAAAACTGCCACCATCGCTGTTGCGGATACGCGGATCAGCCGCAAGCGCTGCTGCCTCGACCCGGCGCGCATACTCGATGCGCTCCTTGCCGGGCAGCGAATACACGTCGTCGTAATAGAGCTCCAGTTCGGTTGCGATCGCGCCGAAGACGCCAGCCTCCGGAAGACCCTGCACCGGGTCCGGCGAGCTGATGCGCGCGAGTGCCAGGGCTCCTTCCACGAGGTGGGTGATTCCTGAGGGCGTGAAGTCGCTCGACGATGTGCTTCCCACGCGCTGCCCGGCCCCGTCTGCGAGAAACACGCGTAGACCGACGCCGCGTGAGCCGGAGTCCTTCAGCGTCTCGAGCTCGCCCATGCGGACATCTGCCGCAAACTCATCGCCCTCGCGGATCACGACCTCTGCGTCCATCGCGCCTGCCGAAACCGCCTGCGCGACGATCGATTCGGCTTCAGAGGCGAGCGTCTCTGCGTATCGAGGCACGTTCTTGACTGCTGTAGCCATCGGTTCTCCTTAGCTGCCGGTGCCGCCGACCGTCATCCGGTCCAGCTTGATAGTGGGCATGCCCACGCCCACGGGAACCCACTGCCCCTGCTTGCCGCAGTTGCCGACGCCTTCGTCGAGGGCAAGATCGTGGCCCACCATCGACACATACTTCAATGCCTCGGGACCATTGCCAATCAGTGTCGCGTCACGCACTGGCGCCGTGATTTTGCCGTCTTCGATCAGGTACGCCTCCGACGCTGAGAACACAAACTTGCCGCTCGTGATGTCGACCGAACCGCCGCCGAAGTTCACGGCATACAATCCGCGCCTAACGCTCCGCACGATATCTTCCGGCTCATCCTCGCCTGCAAGCATGTAGGTGTTGGTCATGCGCGGCATCGGCATCTGTTGGTAGCTTTCACGGCGACCATTGCCGGTGTTTGCCGTGCCCATCAGCTTTGCACTCAGCTTGTCATTCATGTAGCCGCGCAGGATTCCATTCTCGATCAGCACATTCTCCCGCGAGTCTGCGCCTTCGTCGTCCACGTGGATCGATCCCCGCTTGGAGGGGAGGGTCCCGTTATCGACAACCGTGACGCGATCGCTTGCAACCCGCTGGCCGATCAGCCCCGAGAATGCAGATGTCCCCTTGCGGTTGAAGTCTGCCTCGAGCCCATGGCCGACTGCCTCATGCAGCAGGACTCCCGGCCAACCTGGCCCGAGCACCACTTCCATGTCGCCCGCCGGCGCTGCTACGGCGTCGAGCTGCAGCAGCGCCTGCCGTGCAGCCTCGTGCGCAAAGTACTCCGGGGTGCGCACGGTATCAAAGTAGCCGATGTCGACTCGGCCGCCACCGCCGCTTGTGCCGCGAGAGATCTTGTCGCCATCCTTGGCGAGCACAAACACGTTCAGCCGCAAGAGTGGCTGTGTGTCACTCGCGTAGGTTCCGTCCGAAGCAGCGATGAGGATGCGCTTGATCTCGTCGCCATAGGAGGCACGGACCTCGGTAATCCGTGGATCGTGCGCGCGGGCAGCTGTGTCCGCGCGCATTGCGAGCGAAAGCTTCACGCTCAGCTCCGGATCAAGCTCGGCAGCCGGCGTGGGGTAGAGTCGCGGCCGCACGGGCTCTGGTAATGAGGCAGCGAGCCCGACAACCGAGTGCTTCGCCGGGCCGCTCGCGATCAAGGCAGCTGTGCGGGCTGCGCGCAAGAGGCGTTCGGGCGAGATTTCGTCGGTATAGGCATAGCCCGTGCGCTCGCCGCTCAACACGCGGATGCCGCAACCGGCGCTGACGCCCTGCGATGCCGACTTGACCATCGACTCATCGATCCCAAGCGATGTGGACGCGACCGACTCGAAATAGAGTTCGGCGTACTCGCCGCCAGCCGAAAGCGCTTCGCTCAGGCAGCGCTCCATCAGGGTGTCGGTGACGCCGAATTTCGTCTGGAAATAGGACTTCTGCTGCTGTTCTGTGTCTGTCATAGAGGTAGACCCTCGCATTGGATGGGGGCTGTGGGGCTTCCGGTGCGAAACGCCGGCAGGAAGGTCTTGGGTACGGCGGTAAGGTGGTCAAGCCTACACCTCCCAGTAATTTACACAACAAAGCACTCCACCTCTTGCTACCATGGCCCCATGAAGAAGATCGTGGTTCTCTCGCTCTCGCTTCTTTTCTCGGCTTCGGCGTTTGCGCAGCCTTACCACCACCATCGGCACCATCATCACCACCACCACTACTATCACCACAACTAGCCATAGCCTGGGACGCGGGGAGTACGCTAGGCTCGCTTATGCCTGCCCCCGCTCCCGGAGTTTCTCTCCAGTACCCGATCGGCCCGCCGGGTCCTCCGCCCGTATCCGAGGGGCGCGAAGCGCACCTCTGCGCGATCGCGGATCATCCCCGCCTCTTTGCCGAGGCTTTCTCCGCGCTCTCCCAGGACCAACTGGATACGCCCTACCGTGAAGGTGGCTGGACCCTTCGACAGGTCGCCCATCACGTCGCCGACTCACACCTGAATGCCTTCGTACGCCTGAAACTGGCCCTCACCGAAGACTGGCCGATTATCAAGGCCTACGATGAAAAGCTCTGGGCCGCCACGGCCGAGACCCAGGGGCCAATCGAGCCAGCCCTAGCACTCCTGGTCCCGCTCCATGCCCGGATGACGACCCTGCTGCGCTCGCTCCCTGAAGACGCATGGCAGCGCGGCTACACGCACCCCGAACGCGGTCGCGTCACGCTCGCAAAGCATCTCGGGCTCTACAGCTGGCACGGCCGGCACCACACCGCCCATGTCACCGCTTTGCGTCAGCGGATGGGCTGGTAGCACCGGAAGTACCGTTGTCCTGCGGCTGTCACCCGCGCATGCTGGGCGCATCTTGCCTGTTCCTGAGACCTCCATCCGCCGGGCGGCTCCGCCGCTTGAGCCTCCCGCGCTTGCCCGCGCCCTCGAGGCGTTCCTCCTCGAGCACCCGCGCGCCTGCGTGGTGGAGGAGGGCGCCCTCCTCTTCGATATGTCCGGCTCGCACTGGACGCTTGATGCCGCGAACGGCCGCTGTGTGCTGCACCTGTGGAACGACGAGCGCAACTGGGTGCGCACGGTCACGGCGCTCGAGGTCCGCCGCATGGGTCTGCGTCTTGAGGTCCGTCGCATGGGCCAGTGCAAACCCCAGGTGCTGCGCATCGTTCCGGGCCGCGATCAACGGTCGTCCACCGCGCGCGAGCAGCAGCGCAGCCGGTATGCCGCGCTGCTCGCGAGGATCCTCGCTCGCACCTTCCCAGCCTACCGGCAGTCGCCTCTCGTTGCTGCCACCGATCTCGAACATTCCTACGGTCCCGCTTATGTCCGCGGTCTCATAGAGCGGGGGCAGAGTACCTGGGCGATCGTGGCGATCAATGGTGAGGAGTCTCAGGCCGCGATCGATGGTCTCGCAACCATCGCTGCCTTGTGGCTCGACCACTGCCGCAACCATGCCGCTGCACGCCGAATTGTCGAGGGCGTTCGGCTGATCGTGCCCCTCGGCATGGGCCACGCCGTCGCCGAGCGGATCGCATGGCTGCACGCCGAGGCTGCGAAGTGGGAAGTGTGGACGCTTGATGAAGCGCGCGAGCTGCTCGAGGCCGCCGAAGCCGGCATCGCCGGCAACCAGCTGTCGTACCTGCCGCCCCCTTTCGACCCGGCAGCAACACTCGCCCGTTCCGGAGCTGCCGTGGAGCGGGTGCTCGCGATGCTCTCGGAAGGAGAGCGAGCCCGCACAGAGGCCCTGCCACGTTCTCCC
Source organism: Acidobacteriaceae bacterium (assembly GCA_965199135.1). Lineage (GTDB taxonomy): Bacteria > Acidobacteriota > Terriglobia > Terriglobales > Acidobacteriaceae > EB88. The sequence goes on from OZ240685.1 coordinate 1,819,183, forward strand.
ACCGAGATCAGCCTGCGCCTTCACGGACTCGAATTTGCACGCATTCGCCACGGGGTCAGCGCGACCTCGTTCGCGCGGGAGGATCGCATCACCTTTGGCGCGGGAGCCCGGGAGACCCCCCTCGACGAGGAACACGAGGCGATGCTGCGCGACTTGCTCGGGCAGCTCTTTCGGTCCCGCCACCCTGCGGGCTCGGTGCGCGACCCCTTGTTTCGCCTGCAGCCCGAGCGATGGCTGGAGGCCGAGCTCCGTGCGGATCCGACGCAGCTCGACGCTCGCCTTCGTCCCGGCCCGATCTACACCCAGGTGCCGGCGCTTTCCTCCTCCGACCGCGGCATGCTCGACCTGCTCGCCGTCACCCGTGAAGGGAGGCTGGTGGTTCTCGAGCTCAAGACCAGCGAAGACATGCACATGCCCATGCAGGGTCTCGATTACTGGATGCGGGTGCGCGCCCTGCACCAGGACTGCGCACTGACCCGGGCAGGCTACTTCCCAGGCGTCGAGCTCTCGCCGGAAGCTCCCCTGCTGTTCTTTGTGGTGCCTGCGCTGCAGGTGCACTCGACTTTCGACACGGTGAGCCGCTTTTTCTCGCCCGAGGTCGAGTGGCGTCTGCTGGCCCTTGACGAGAAGTGGCGTCAGCGCAGGAAAGTCATCTTCCGCAAGGCCGGGGGCGTGGGGCCGCCTGCGCTGCGGCAGCGGCCGCTCCTGCCGCAGCACCTGCATCGGATCGATCCGTGACGACCGCCGCGCCGGTCCGAATGAGCCAGCCAACGCCATCCCAGTGAGCACCGGGGAGGCGGCGAGCACCGCGCCCCGGTTGACCGAGCCCATGCCGATCAGCGACGCATGCAGCAGGTAACTGCTGCGAACAGGCCCACCAGCCCGGCTGCCAATCCCGTAGAGGCCCGGGCCAGGCGCCGCCAGGGTCCCGTGAGGTGAAGATCGTTCTCCCGCCGGTCTACACTGCCTAGGTTCACTGCCTAGGTTCACGAGCTCACAGGCGGATGATCCTCGGCAGAGGTGAAGGGCCAGACAAGGTGCGGCATGAAGCGAAGATCGTTTCTCCGGTCGGTGGCACAAACCGGGCTGGGCGCTGGTTTCGCCGCGGCGAAGGGCCTGGCACAGACCAGCGACAGCCGCCAGCTGGCATCGGCGATCCAGCCAGGGGAGCCGCCGTCGCTGATTGGAGACAAGGCCGTCGCAGCCTACTTCTCCGACGCGCGCATGCATGAAGCGCTTGAAACAACGAGCCTGCAGAAGCCCCCCGACACAAAGGTCATCGCCTTCAGCTTTCCAAGCTGGCATCCATCGCCCTTCATGGAAGCACGCTTCGGCAAGGGGTGGACCGAGTTCGACACTCTCCGCAATGCCCGTACGCTCTTCCCGGGGCACACCATGCCGCACTTCCCGTTGTGGGGCTACTACAACGAGGCCGACCCTTCCTGGGCCGCTCGGGAGATCGATCTGGCCGTCGATCATGGCGTCAACGCCTGGATGATCGATTGGTACTGGCATGAAGGCGTTCAGTTCTACCAGGAGCAAATCGAAGAGGGCCTGCTGAAGGCGCCTAACCGTGGTCGCATCGAGTTTGCCGTGATGTGGGCCAACCACGACTGGAAGAATGTGTACCCTGCTCGCTCCCCGTCGGACGCCGCGATGATTCTTCCGCAGGTCCATACAGAGAAGGATTGCGGGGACGTCATCCGCTACTGCGCCGAGCATTACTTCGGGGAGCCTAACTATCTCCGCGTGGACGGCGCGCCCCTGTTCGCGATCTTCGACGTGGGCAAGATCATCGCGCAGCTCGGCATAGACGGATTGAAGCGAGGGCTCGTGACCATGCGCGAGCGGGCCAGCGCCCTGGGCTTTCCAAAGCTGCACCTGCAGATCGTAGGCGGCTATGACCGGTATCTCCCCAGGCTTGCGGAGTTCGGCTTCGACAGTGCCACTCAGTATGGAACGTTCGGCTGGACCTACGGAGTGAAGCCGCCTGGCTCGCGTATTCCCTATGGCGAAGGCGCCGTCGAGGCGATCGCGTCGTGGCGAAAGATGCGCGCGTCGATCGCGATCCCGTTCTTCCCATGTGCGCAGGTTGGCTGGGATGACAGCCCGCGTTTCGAGGAGTATGCCGCCATTGCGATCAACCGCTCACCAGATCAGTTTGAACGACTCGTGCGCGCTGCTCGCCATACCCTGGCCGACGCGCCGGCGCACAAGCACCTCTATGTCGCCGCCTGGAATGAGTGGACCGAAGATCACGTACTGCTACCCGATACCTATTGGGGCTACAGCTATCTCGAGGCGCTTCGCCGCGGAGCTCACGACTGACCAGGAACGCTCCCGGGAGCCACTCAGGAGGGCAAGAGCTCAGCCTGATGCTCCGGGGACGGCGGGGACGGCGCCGACAGGCCTGGGCCGCCAAGCCTCGGCTCGAAAAAGCGCTCCACTGCCTCAAGCACCAGGGGCCCGGTCTTCGCCTCGTAGATGCTTTTGCGCAGCGTCGCCCCACCCGGTACACCGTGCGTGAACCAGGAGGCAAACTGCTTCATCTTGCCCTGCGCCTCGCGGTGCTCCCCAGCTGCTTCCACGGCTTCGCCGAGCAGCATGGCGAAGTAGGAGCGGATCAGCCGGTAGCGATCCTCTTCGGTGGGCAGGTCGTAGCGGCCGACCGCGGTGTACTGCGCGATCTGGCGGAAGATCCAGGGGTTTGCCGGTGCGGCGCGGCCGATCATCACGGCGTCACAGCCGGTCTGCTCGACCATGGCGCAGGCATCCTCGGGCGTACGGATGTCGCCATTGCCGATCACCGGTATCGAGACCGCCTCTTTGACCGCACGGATCCACTCCCAGCGCGCCTGCCCGGAGTAGCCGTCCTCGCGGGTCCGTGCGTGGAGCGCCACGGCAGCGAGGCCAGACTCCTGCGCGAGACGCGCCAGCTCCACGCAGATGATGTGCTGGTCGTTCCAGCCCATGCGGAACTTCACGGTGAAGGGAATTGTGACTGCCGCCCGCACCTGCTCAAAGATCCGCGCGATCAGCGGCAGGTCCCGTAATAGACCAGAGCCACCATTGCAGGCGACCACGCGCTTCGCCGGGCAGCCAAGGTTCAGGTCGACCGTATCAAAGCCCGTGTCCTCCACAATCCGCGCTGCGTCGGCGAGCGTCTCTGGGTTTGACCCGAAGATCTGCGCGGCGATCGGGTGCTCGTCGTCGTAGAAGGTCAGGTAGCGCTTGCGCTTGGATTCCCGCATGCGCGTCAGCCCGTCAGCCGAGGTGAACTCGGTCATCAGGAGCCCGCAGCCGGACTGCTGGTTGGTGACCACGGAATCGATGTCGCCGGCCACGGCGTGGCTCGTGAACAGGCTGCTGTTGCGGATGAACCGCCGGAAAATCGTGTCCGTCACGCCGGCCATCGGCGCGAGCACCGTCGCCGGCGCCACGCGGACCGAGCCGATTGAAAGGGTAGCCGGAACCCGGGCCTGCGCGGGCATGGAATACTCGGTCGGATTGTCCCAGCTCTTCTTCACCGCGGTCCTGACCTTCTGACGAGAAAAGCCCCCGCGAACGGGGGCTCCTCGGTACCGATTGCGCTTACTTGGAGGCGGTCGCGGCGGCTGCGGTCGAGGCGTCGCTCTTGGCAAACTTGCGGCGGAAGCGCTCGATACGGCCGGCGGTGTCGATCATCTTCTGCTTGCCCGTGAAGAACGGGTGGCATGCGGAACAGATTTCGACGTTGATGTCGCCCTTGTGGGTCGAACGAGTTGAGAACGTCGTGCCACAGGCACACTTGACGTTGATCTCGTTGTAGTTGGGATGAATACCCTGCTTTGCCATGTCTCTGTATTACCTTTCCCGCAATCCGTCCATGCTCTCGCGTCCGGGGAGAAAGGATCCACGGAATTCGCCGGCAAATAAGACTGCTGCTCCTATAGATGTATCACGTTGGCTTTCGATGCAGGGCTCAGTTTGCGGGCACGCCTGCAGTCCCCCCGGCCAAACCACCGGTAAGCCGGCGCTCGATCCAGGGCTTTCTCTTTGCCATACTGGAGCTATGAGCGAAGCGCCGGTCTGCCCACTATGCGACGGAATGGGAATGCGGGTGATGGACAGCGGCAGTGGCCGCAGGCTCGCCGAACCATGCGAATGCCAGCATGAACGGCGGCTTTTCGCGCTGCTGGCAAAGGCGCAGATCCCCGCGCGCTACACGGGCTGCACGCTTGAAACCTACAAGCCCGCGGGCGACCTGTTCCTCGCCTTCAACACCGCCAGGCGTTTTGTCGATGTCTACCCTGGGGAAAATGACGGCACCGGGCTTCTCTTCACCGGATCGATCGGGGTAGGGAAAACCCACCTTGCGATCGCCGTGCTGCAGAAGCTGATCCTTGAGAAGGGCGTACCAGCACTCTTCTGCGACTACCGAGAGCTGCTCAAATCGATCACCAACTCCTACAACGCACGGGTTGAAACAACCGAGCTCGAAGTGCTGAAGCCTGTCTTTCAGGCCGAGGTGCTGGTGCTCGATGAGCTGGGCGCAGCGAAACCCACGGAGTGGGTGTGGGAGACGGTGGCGCACATCCTGAACACTCGCTACAACGACAAGCGCACCACTATCATCACGACCAATTACCCCAACCTGCCTCCCGGTGCTGTGAGCGGGGAGGCAGGGGCGCGGTTTTCCATGCGCGAAGAAACGCTTGGCGATCGCATCGGGGAACGCATGCGCTCGCGATTGCAGGAGATGTGTGTTCCGGTGGAAATGCGTGGTGCAGATTACCGGCAGGGCGCCAAACGGGCGCGCTTCCAGTAGACGGCACTAAACAGCGGCTGACAACAAAAGCAACAACGCCGCAAGTGCGGCAGCTACCTTGTAGGGACGTTCTCCGGCGGGCACCGGCGAGGCGGACAGAGCGAGGGGTGTGGGCATGGCAGGCTCCGGGCTTGGCTCTTATGGAAGCAGCTATGTTGAAGATATGACGGTCCGGGGTTACGCGTGGATGAACTCACCAAAAAGAAATCAGAAGAGGGGTTACTACCAGGCGAACACGTCTCTTCGAAAGAAGTTGCGGTCGCCCTTGCGCGTACTGGGGCCATCGGCAGCGCCCTGGTCACGGCGGTACGATAGCTCCTATGACTGATCGCACTCCCGACGCAACCGAGGCGCGTGACGAAGCGCGTGGGCCCATGTTTACCGGGGGCGGAGCGCTGACGCCGCGCGAGCCGCGCAACTGGAAACCCGTGACGATTGCCGGGGCCGTCGTTCTGATCATCCTGCTTGGCCTGCTGGTGCTGGGCCGCGGCGCGCGCCAGGATGCCAACCCGGGTGGCGCCGGTCTCGCGCCGCTCGCCGCCTATGCTTCTTCGCTCCCTATCACAAGCGTGCAGATGAGTGATTCGAGCAATCTTTCCGGTGGCAAGGAGACCTACATCGACGGCATCGTGACCAACAAAGGAAATCAGACCGTTCGTGCAGTGACGGTGCAGGTGGGGTTCAAGGACGCTACGGGGCTGCTTGCCGGCAAGGAGACCCTGCCGCTGAACCTGATCCGGTTTCGCGAGCCCTACGTCGACACCGAGCCCGTGGGTGCGGAGCCGATCAAACCTGGTGACGCGCGCCCGTTCCGGCTGATCTTTGACGATACCCCGGCAAACTGGAACGGCGAGTACCCGGAAGTCCGTGTGATCACGGTCGAGGCGCGTTGATCGGGTCGTATGCGCGAAGCGGACGTTCCGAAAGCACACGTTCGGGGTAAGAATTACACGTGATTTTCACGTGCCCGTCGTGCAGCTCCCGTTGGTTTGTTGCTCCGGAACCCGGTACATGCGCGAGAAAGTGTGCAGAAGCAAGGGCTTGCGCTGGAGTGAGCAGGAATGCAGGCCTCGCGCCGGAGTTTGGCCCATCAGATGCAACTCTTCTTCGTGAATGCTGTTCCCTAGAATGCAGTAGCAGTTCCCCAAAGAGAGACGAGGCAGCACACATGATCAAGACATCCGGAATTTCCGCAAGCGCAGCTTTGCTGCTTGCGGCGTCAATGGCTCTGCCAGCCATGGCGCAGACTTCATCGCAAGGGAGCACCGCGGCGCCCGCTACCCAAAACAGCAGTATGAACCCGGCCGACAACGGCACCTACGCGACCGGCGCTCCACTGCAGACCCAATCCAAGGAAGGTTTCTGGGGTCACCTCAATCCGTTCGCGCGCAAGAAGTGGGTGAAGCGCCAGCTTGATCCCGTAAAGGGCCGCCTGAACGAGCTCGATCAGTTGCAGTCGAAGAACAGCCGCGACATCCAGGCACTCGACGCAAAGACAGCGACCGGCATCCACCAGGCGCAATCCACCGCGGATCAGGCCAACCAGGTGGCTTCCACCGCAAACACGACGGCTGGCCAGGCCCAGAGCATGGCGCAGCAGGCCAACACGCAGAACACGCAGCTCAACACCACGGTCAACGGCCTCGATCAGTATTCCAAGGTCTCGGACACCGAGCTTCGCTTCCGCCCGGGCCAGACGGTACTCAATGCCCGCGCGAAGGAGGCGCTCGATCAGGTCGCGACGCAGCTCCAGGGGCAGAAGGGCTATGTGGTCGAGGTCTCGGGCTACTCGCACCTGCGCGGCCAGGCTGGTCTCGCGAGCTCGCAGCACATGTCCGACGCGGTGGTTCGGTACCTTGTCGAGCAGCACCAGGTGCCCGTGTACAAAATCCACCAGATTGCACTTGGCAATGCCAAGCTGCAGGATGGAACGGCTCCCCCAGCCGGCAATGCCGTGCGGGTCAGCGTGATGCAGAACAGTTTAGCGGCAACCAGCGGCACACCAGCATCCACGGGCAACGCACCCGCGGGCGGTGCCGCAAGCGCTCCAGCCGGCGGACCGACCCAGTAGGGTCGTGATCCGCGGCGAGCGAAGCCGCACCAGGCTCTCGATCAACGAGAGAACCAAGGCAGATTGGCCCCTCACCACGAGGGGCCGTTTTTTTTGGTCGCGTCATATGGAGCGTTTCGTGGCGCCCCGGCGTTGCCGCTTCTTCCGTCCTCCCCCGGGCGGGATCGGGTGTAGGGAGGGCTAGCGCCCTGGTGCGTGCTCGTGCAGGGCCAGGAGCGTCTCCAGAAGCGGCTTCAACAAATCCAGGCGGAGCGCATTGGCTCCATCGGATTTCGCCTCGGACGGGTTGTCGTGCACCTCGAGGAAGATTCCGTCGATACCCGCAGCAACGGCAGCACGCGCCAGCAGCGGAATGAACTCGGGCTGTCCGCCGGAGACGCCGTTTGCCGCTGAGGGCATCTGCACCGAGTGCGTTCCGTCGAAAACAACGGGCGCGAGCTTGCGCATGATGCCGAGCGAACGCATGTCGACGACCAGGTTGCCATAGCCAAAGGTGGTGCCGCGTTCGGTGAGCGAGACACGCTGGTTACCGGTGGTCAGGATCTTGCCGACCGCGTGCTCCATATCCCCTGGTGCGACGAACTGGCCTTTCTTCACGTTGATCGCCCGCCCGGTATTGCCGGCGGCGACCAGCAGGTCCGTCTGCCTGCAGAGAAAGGCCGGGATCTGTAGCACGTCAGCCCCTTCCGCCGCGATCTCGCACTGCGCCGGCTCATGGACATCGGTGAGAACGGGGAGCCCTGTGGACTCGGCAACAGTGCGGAGGATGCGGCTGCCCTCGCGCAGGCCAGGCCCACGGAAGCTCGTCACGGAGGTTCGGTTGGCCTTGTCGTAGGAGGCTTTGAAGATATAGGGCATCTGCAGATCGCTCGTGATGCGCAGGATGCTCTCGGCCATGTGGCGGGTATGGGTTTCACTTTCGATGACACAGGGGCCGGCAATCAGAAACAGCTGCCCGGACCCAACCGGAACGGTACCGATTTCGAAGTCTTGGATCACTTCATGATTGAAACATGGAGAGCATGCTTTCTTCTTTACGGTTGCCCTCACTCGCTCTACACTTCTGCCGACTTGGAAATCATCTTGAGGCGCGCGTTCACTCCTGCGTGCGGAGGTCCCCGGTGAGCTCTCGTTTGTGGTCTGCCCTTCTCTGCACCATGCTGTCTACGCTGCCCCTCGCCGCACGCGCCGAGGGGGGCCCTTTCCCACCCGAGGCCTTGAAAGCGCATACGGTGATCATTCTGAATGACACCCACACCATGGCGGTGGAGGAGGGTGCAACCGCTGAACTGAAGCAGTGGGGCCGGCTCACGGTCGTCAATGACCTCGACAGTGCCGACATCGTGCTGCACTTCACAAAAGCGACCTCGCACAGCACAAGCAATTCACAGACTAAGGACGAGAAGGACAACAACACCAGCTACGGCTTCAGCGTGACTTCCTCGTCCACGATCCGCATGGAGGCAACGGAAAAGGGCGGGTTCGCGACCTTTTACTCAACGACCACCGATGACTCCAAGCAAAAGGCCGGGCGTACCTGCGCCGAGGCATTCATCAGCGCCTTTCAGGATGCCCAGCGACTGAAGAAGTAGTTTTGTTCCGGCTCACGCGGGACAGGACGGCAAAGCCAACACCCGGTTCAGCCTATGACTCCTATGTAGAAACGGAGGAATCATGGCAGGGAACACGACACCGCACACAGAATCAGGCGCTAACCGGAGCTTTGAAGACAGCGACCTCGAGCCTGGCATCTCCACTGCAACCGTCGGCCGCGGCGCGGATGCTTCGCTCTATGAAGAGAGCGAGGGAGCACAGACTGGTACGAATCGCGGCGCGGCCCATGCTCCCGGGGAGGGTCTCCGTCACCACGGGGCTGTCCAGCCGGACACGACGCTTGAAGGCACTTTGACAACGCGTGCTCCAGGGGGATCAGGGCAGGGCATCAGCTCCCACTCGCAGTCGGAGGAGAGCGAAGGGCAGGAAAAGGTCGTGGCGGAACGCGCGGATGCGCAGGCAGCGATCAACCAGGCGAAGTAAGCCGGGCGACGAAAGAAACTCCGGGGGCGCAGAGACACTCTGCGCCCTTCTTCGATGCAGCGGTCGGGGCGGGTCTCGCAGAGCGCGCGTCCATTATTGACCCGCGGCTGGGTGGCCCGCACTCCCCATCCGCAGGAGCCCATGATGGGCATGCCTCGGGAAGAACGCAGAGGTGACAGCGTCGTTTCGGAACTACAGCGGCACGACCTGCTCGTCGACCCGCTCTGCCTCCGCCCGGCGCATGCGATTCGAGTAGCTGGCCTCGATGAACGCCGAGAACAAGGGATGCGGCTCGAGGGGCTTGGACTTGAACTCCGGGTGGAACTGGCAGCCGACGAAAAAGGGGTGGTCTCCAATTTCGACGATCTCGACATATGTGCCATCAGGGGTCGTGCCGGTGATGCGCAGCCCGGCACCAGTCAGCAGTGCCTCGTACTCGCGGTTGAACTCGTAGCGATGGCGATGGCGCTCCGAGATCTCGGTTGTTTCATAGGCCTGCGCAGCCAGCGAATCCGGCTCCATAATGCAGTCCCACGCACCGAGGCGCATGGTGCCGCCAAGCTCTTCAACGCCGGTGAGCTCGCGCAGCTTGTAGATCACGCGATGGGGCGTTGCCGGGTCGAACTCGCTTGAGTTCGCATGCTGCAGACCGCAGACATTGCGCGCGTACTCGATGCACGCGGTCTGCATGCCCAGGCAGATGCCGAAATACGGAATTTTCTCTTCGCGGGCAAAGCGAATGGCGTTGAGCATTCCCTCGATGCCGCGCTTGCCGAAGCCCCCGGGTACGAGAATTCCATCGAAACCGTGCAGCTGCTCGGCATAGTTCGGCGTCTCAAGACCCTCGGCCTCGATCCAGGTCACGCGCAGCTTCAGCGTGTGGCCGAGTGCGCCATGCGTCAGTGCTTCCTTGAGCGACTTGTAGCTGTCCTCGTACTCCACATACTTGCCGACGATCGCGATCGAAACTTCATCTTTCGGCTGGTAGGCGTGACGGACAAGCTCCCGCCAGCGCTGGAGCTGCGCCTCGCGCGGCTGGAGGTGGAGGTACTTGAGGATGAGCGAGTCCACACCCTCCTCGGCGAAGTTCAGTGGCACTTCGTAGATAGAGTCCACATCGCGAGCGCCGATCACGGCCTGGTCTTCGAGGTTGCAGAAGAGCGCGATCTTGCTCTTGATTTCGCGGCTCAGCGGACGGTCCGAGCGGCACAGCAGCACGTCAGGCTGGATGCCGATCGAGAGCATCTCCTTGACCGAGTGCTGCGTTGGCTTGGTTTTAAGCTCCTGCGCCGCGCTGATCCAGGGCACGAGCGTGACGTGCACGAAAACTGTATTCTCGCGGCCGAGCTCCTGCCGCATCTGGCGGATCGCCTCAAGGAAGGGCAGCGACTCGATATCGCCTACCGTGCCGCCGATTTCGACGATGGTCACGTCGCTTGCAGCGGCGCCATCCACCCGGCTCGCGACCTTGCGCATCGCATTCTTGATCTCGTTGGTGACGTGCGGGATCACCTGGACGGTCTTGCCGAGGTAGTCGCCGCGGCGCTCCTTTGTGATGATCTGCTCGTAGATCCGGCCGGTGGTGAGGTTGTTGTCTCGCGTGAGCTTCGCGTGGGTGAAGCGCTCGTAATGGCCGAGATCGAGGTCGGTCTCCGCGCCATCGTCGGTGACAAACACCTCGCCATGCTGAAAGGGAGACATGGTGCCAGGGTCCACATTGAGGTATGGGTCAAACTTCATCAGGTTGACACGCATGCCGCGGCTCTCGAGCAGGCAGCCGATCGAGGCTGCTGCAAGCCCCTTACCAAGCGAAGAAACTACCCCGCCTGTCACAAAAATGTACTTGGCTGACACAAGAACCTCCCGGGTCGCAAAGAGTCGGTGTTGAAGAACATGCGTACCGAAGGTGGAGCGGGTAGGTACGATCTAGTATCGCAGAGGTCGCGCGGGGTGCAAAGCGAGGGAGCCGCGGCCGATAGTGGTCCATCTCCCACTCCTGAAAGGCTGGCAACCGTGAACGTGATGGCTGACAGAGACGAGCGCGCCGCCAGAGCGGCTGAGCGGCATGCCCCTTCGCCCGTAACGATCGACTTCCGGTGGGGTCGCATGCGGCAGTGGGGCGCGTTCGGAGCCACGGCGGTGCTGCTGTTCTCGGCCGCGGTGTTCCTTGCCGCTTCGTGGGGCTGGCCGCTCGTCAACGATGCCGCACTGATGCACTACATCGTCTTTCTGCTGCAGCATGGCATGGCGCCGTATCGCGAGATCGGCGACATCAACCTGCCGGGCGCTTACGTGCCGGAGTGGTTCGCGCTCACCGTGGCGCCCGCGCTCGATCTCTCGATGGCTCACATGTGGCGCGTCATGGATATTGCAGCGATGCTGCTGTGCGCGGGCGCGATGACGTCCATCGCAGGCCGGCGCCGCTGGTTTGCTGGCGTGTTCGCAGGGGTGCTGTTTGCGCTGTACCACGGACGCGATGGCATCGGGCAGGCAGGGCAGCGGGACCTTTGGATGACCCTGCTGCTGCTGTGGGGCATGGCGTTTCTGCTCCGGGCGATGCGCTCCGAGAGTTTCCAGCAGGGCTGCCTGTGGTGCACGGGGTTTGGGCTGGCGGTGGGCGCTGCCTCCACCATCAAGCCGTTTGCGCTGCCGTTTCTGCTGTGCGCGCTGCCGATGCTGCTCCGGGAGCGATCGCGGCGCGGTTGGATGCTTGTTGGAGGCGTGGCTGCGGGTTTCTTCCTGCCGGCCGCGTCGGTGCTTGCCTTTCTTCTCCACTGGCATGCGCTTGCGGCAATGACATGGGTCCTGCGGGTTGACCTGCCGTATCACGCGGCGCTGGGCGACCGTACGTGGCTGCAGGTGCTCGGGGTGAGCACAATTCGCTCGACGACGCGGCTCGGCGCGCTCTTGCTCCTCACCGCGCTGCTTGCGGGGGGCTGGCGGGAGAGCTTGTGGGCGCTGACCCGGCGAGCGTCTCGCCCCTCGGTCCGGGCCGCCGCGTGGGCGGCTCAGCCAGAGCGGTTGCTGCTGCTCGTTGGCTGCCTCATGGGGCTTGTCTCGTTCCTGATCCAGCGCAAGGGCTACTCCTACCAGCGCTACCCGTCGGTGGCGTTCCTGCTGTTGCTGGCGGCGCTTGAGTTCACGGCGGCCGTGCGGAGCTCCCGTCGCCTGCTCTGGGTTCCGGGAACTGCTGGTTTCGTGTTGGGCCTGCTGCTTGTCGCCACGACCTACCTGCGCGAAGCCACTCGTGCGGCGTGGCCGGTCGAGGTGACACAGGCGATCGAGCACTCGCTGGTGGCCGCTGCCGGCCCGGGCGGCGTGCGCACGCTCAATCGCGACGTGCAGTGTGTGGACGTGATCTCCGGCTGCACCGATGCGCTGCTTCATCTCGGACTGGTGCAGGCGACGGGCTCGATCTACGACGAGTACCTCTTTCCCCAGGAACCGGAACCCTGGGGTGTGGAGTACCCCGGGCCAGAGCCCGGCGCCCCTCTCCCCCGCGCGGTCGCAGCAGGGCAGGCCCGTTTCGAGGCAGCTCTGCTCGCCCATGCCCCGCGGGTCATCGTGGTGACGGCCTGGCTCTTTCCGGAAGGTCCGGGCAAGTACCGCAAGCTACTCTCCTGGCCATGGTTCAACGACTGGCTTGCTGCCCACTACACGCTCGCTGAGCAACAGAGTTTTGCCCGGTCGGAAAACGGACCCGAGGGCTTCCGCGTCTACGTGCGTCGGGGCGAGGCTTTCCGGTAGGTTAAAGGGGTGAACCGCCTCCTCCGCGTCGTCGCAGTGCTTGGGCTGCTCGTGCCGCTTGCTGCCGCACGTGCCGGTCTCCAGGGGCCTGGTCGCGAGCGGCTGATTCTCAAGGATGGCAGCTACCAGGTGGTGCTCAAGTATGAAGTCAACGGCGATCGCGTGCGCTTCCGTTCCGCGGAGCGGGGGGACTGGGAAGAGATGCCGACCGATCTGGTGGACTGGAAGGCGACCGCCGCGTACAACCACGAGCATGATCCTGATGCGAAACCGGACCCGAACAGCCCTGCAGCGCAGGCGGCTGCCGAGATCGACCGCGCCGCTGCTGCCGAGAAGGCTGACGAGCAGGCCCGCCAGCCGGAGGTTGGCCACGGGCTGCGCCTCCCTGATGAAAGCGGAGTCTGGGGCTTCGACACCTACAAAGACACACCCGAGCTGATCCGGATCCGCCAGAGCGACGGTGACCTGAACCTTGATCTCGGACACAGCGTGAAGGCGATGGAGATCCCTCGGGGTGGCGCGCGCGACCTGATCCGGCTGCCGGGGTACAAGGCCGCGGTGTCGTTCCATGTGCCGCGACCGGTCTTCTACATCGCGCTCGACACCAAGAACCCGGTCGCACGCGAAGACGCGATGGTCGTCGATACCCACGGGGCATCGTCAACGGCAGAGAGCAGGGGAGACAAGAATCAGCAGGCCTCCGCCAGCAGCACCTACGCGCTCGTGCACCTGCGGATCTGGAAGGATCAGCGGGCGGCCTCCGGGTCGGAGTTGCGGGGACTCAGTACAGGCGGCGAAGTCGACGGCTCAGCCGAGATCGTAGCCACCGAACGAACGATCCTGCCCGGGGGTCACTGGATGCGCGTGACGCCGCGTAGCGATCTGAACCTGGGACAGTACAGCCTGATCGAGATCCTGCCGGGGGGCGGTTTCAACCAGGATGGCTGGGACTTTGGGGTCAACCCGATGGCGCCGGAGAACAAGGGGGCCTTTGCGCCACTTACGACCGACTCACCTTAACCTGCGTGGACCGGAGGAAGACCAGAAGGTCTTCCTCCCGGGACTCCACGCGAGAAGTGGTCAGGCGTTTGTCAAGGAGGTGGTGAGGTTGTTGAAGATGGTGGTGAGGCTGCCGCCGACCGAGGTAACTGCAACAATGGCGGCAACGCCGATGAGACCTGCAACAAGCGCGTATTCGATCAGATCCTGTCCTGATTCGTCCTGCAGCAGGCTTGTAAGCAATTTCTTGTAGTTGCTCATAGAGATCATCCTTTGGGGTTACAGGCCTGTCTCTTCTTCGGGCTCTCCGAGTTGAGGCGCGCCTGTTTACGTGCGAACGTGTAATTTGTACCCCAAAAGGGACAGGAGCGATGCATTACTTACGTGGTAGTGGCTGCCGGGCTTCTTCCAGGTGAAGCAGCTGTTTATCGCGTAGTTAAGACCGCTTTGGAACAGCGGAACCAGGACGGCCGCTAACCCATCCGTTTCGCGGGCTTTACAGCGGCCACCATACTGGAGAGCTTGCGATCCCGCGTTATCTTACCTGCGGCGCATGTTCTGAGCGACCCTACCCCTCCTTCGTGTGATTCCGGTTTGTCCACCTTTTCCGAGAAGCGAACCGGGCCTGACCGGGCCTGACCGGGCCTCACCGGGACCTCAATGGCAGCTGCAACAATCGTGCGCTTTCTTGAGGAGCAGATGGAGCGTTCCGTCCAGTCGCGCTTTACATTAGAGGAAGCCGGTCTGCGCCCGTCGGGGCCGCCCGTGCATCCAATCGGTAGTCCCGCTATGGCCACTCTTCTTCCTGACATCCCGCTGGTGCTTCCTCCCCTCGCAGGGATGTCCTCCGCAACGCAGCTCATCGACAAGTTTGGCAGGCAGATCACGGATCTCCGGATGTCCGTGACCGACCGCTGCAACTATCGCTGCGTCTATTGCCGTGCCGGGGAGTCGCAGACGCCGCCGAGCGAACTGCCCATGGCTGACTACCTCCGCATCATTCGCGTCTTTGCGTCGCTGGGCATCGAAAAGGTTCGACTGACCGGCGGGGAACCCCTTCTGCGGCGTGGGCTGGTCGAGTTGGTGGAAGAAGTGTCTGCGCTGCGTACTGCTGCGGGCACGCCGCTGGATATCGCGATCACGACGAACGGGCACTTGCTTGGGCCACTGGCAGGCAAGCTCCGCACAGCAGGGCTTAACCGTGTCACGGTGAGCATGGACGCGGTCGAGCCGGAGACGTTCGCGCGGATTACCCGGGTTCCAGGCTCTTTTGACCACGTGATGCGTGGCGTTCAGGCAGCCCAGGAGGCAGGTCTGGGTCCGGTCAAGATCAACTGTGTGCTGTTGCGCGGCTTCAACGAGGACCAGATTCTCCCGTTCGCACGCTTCTCGCGCGAACACGGGGTGATCGTTCGATTTATCGAGTTCATGCCGCTCGAGGAAGACCGGATCTGGGCACCGAATACCGTTGTTCCCTTAACGGAAGTCCTGGATGTACTCAATACGTATCGCCCGATCGTGCCGCTGCCGATGAACTCTCCGAGCGAGACGGCACGGCGTTACACCTTCGATGACGGGGTTGGCGAAATCGGCGTGATCGCGCCGGTGTCGCAGGCCTTCTGCGGGGCGTGCAGCCGGGTGCGTCTGACTTCCGATGGCAAGATCCGCACCTGCCTTTTCTCGCACTTCGACCATGACCTGCATGCCGTGATCCGCCGGGGCGGGAGCGATGATGACATGGCGAGCTTCATCCGGGCGACGATCCAGAAAAAGGAAGCGCGCCACCACATCGGCGAACCGGGGTTCCTGCAGCCGGGTCGCACGATGGTGCATATCGGCGGCTAGCCGGCAAAGGCTGCACCCGCAGGTCGCCCGAGGCGACATGCAAGAATGGAGGACGGTATGTCCATCCTGCGTTCCACCTTCATCTCCCTGTCACAAAACCAACCGCTTCGCCGCTTTTCCGAAGCCTCGGCTGCTGGCCGTCGTGTGTCGTCCCGCTTTGTCGCCGGCCTTGAGGTCGAGGATGTTCTGCGGGCCACCGGCGCTTTGAACCGTGACGGCATCTCCGCGACGCTGGACAGTCTGGGTGAGAACGTGCACAGCCCGGAAGAGGCACACCGGTCCGCTGCAATCTACCACCAGCTGCTGGACGCGATCGGCGATCGGGCGTTGAACGCGAATGTAAGCGTGAAGCTGACGCAGATGGGCATGGACCTGAGTCCCGGCCTTGCAGAGCAGATCGTCGGCAGCCTGGTGGAGCATGCTGTGCGAGTGGGCACATTTCTCCGCGTGGACATGGAGGGCTCGGCCTACACCGATGCCACGCTGGAGATGGTGATGCGGCTGCATCAGCGGTATCCCGGCAGTGTTGGTGTAGTGATCCAGGCATACCTCAAGCGCTCCGAAGCGGACGTACAAGCGCTTCTTCGCGAGGGTATTCGCATCCGCCTGTGCAAGGGCGCGTACCAGGAGCCGGCTGCGATCGCATTTGCGGAGAAGAGTGCTGTCGATGCGAACTATGTCCGCCTCACGGGCCAGCTGCTCTCAAGCGGGATCTATCACGGGATCGCGACGCACGACCCGGCGATGATCGCAGCCACTCAGCGGTATGCGGAAGAGCACGGCATTCGAAAGAACTCGTTCGAGTTCCAGATGCTGTACGGGATCCGCCGAGACCTGCAGCGCTCGCTTGTTGGGGAAGGTTACGGCATGCGGGTGTATGTGCCGTTCGGGCATGAATGGTACCCGTACTTTATGCGGCGGCTGGCCGAGCGGCCTGCGAACGTGATCTTTCTCGCGAAGAACTTCCTACGCGTTTAAGACGCTTTACGGCTCGAAGGAGAGCAGGTTGCTCAGGATCGTCCGCTCCTGCGGGCTATACTCCGCCTGAAAGCGTGCGGAGTTCAGGGCGTTGGCGCGCTCATTCGGCGGCAGATTGCGTAGATCGCGGAACGCTTGGCGGACTGCCTGGCGGCGTTCCTGCGGCATCTGTCCAAGTGCCTGGCTGGCACCGCGAATCTCCTGCTGACGCTCTGGCGAAAGCGCTTCAAACCGCTCCACGCGCTCCATCTGGCGCTGACGCTGGGCCGGTGGTTCCATGTTCAAACGGTGCAGGCGGTCGACCAGCTGTTGCTGTTGCTGCTCTGGCAGCCGGGAAAAGCCCGGCTCCCGACGGAGAGCACTTTCCTGCTGTCCCGGGGACAGGTTCTGGTGCTGCGCGAACCACTCCGGCAGGTGCTCTCCGGCGCCGTGCTGCCCGTAGGGGCGGCCCATGCCACCGCCACGCTGCCCCTGGTGCTCGCCCTGCCCATGCTGGCCACCCTGGTTGGGCTGGCCGCCCTGGTTACCGCGCTGGGCAAGTGCCGGATGCAGGGAGACCATGCAAAGCAACAGGCAGGCGACTGTTTGTGCGCTGCGCATGCTCCGGCTTGTGACTCCCTGTTTCATCGTCCTTGACTTTCTTGCATGGTTCCTGAGACATGCTAGCTTACCTGCCTGGAAGCGACAGAGCGTGATGCTTAATCGCTTCCCTGGGCGCCCGTGTCCGGCCCGTCAAGAGCCGAGAGCTGTTGAAAGACCTGCGCATTCTCGTTGAGAGACTGCAGATCTCGAATCGTGTTCGAGGCCTGGGTGGGCGCGGTCGCGACCGGCTGTGTCGCGAGGTCCAGCCAGGTACCACCCCCAACGGCAAGCAGGAGGCCCAGTGCCGCAACCCCGGCCGCCGGCTTCAGGCTGTAGTTGCTCAGCCAAAGCCGTGTCCGGATCTGTTCTTTGAAGCCGGCCCAGCCTGTCGCCGGCTTTGCCTGTTCTTCCCGCAGCATGGCGCCCATGCGGGCGTTCCAGAAGGGCGTGGGCTCCGGAGCCTCCCAGTCATCGAGAATACTCATCGTGCTCTGTATCGAGGTGAGCTCGCGCTTGCACGCAACACACGATTCGAGGTGTGCCCGCGCTGCCTCCGGCGCTTCGGCCGGATCAAACAGCAGGTCGGGCATCACGGATTCCATTGCTTTGCAGTTCATCGCGGTGTTCATGGCAGGTACCTCATCAGACGTAATCCTTGAGCCGTTCGCGCAACGTCTGATATGCGCGGAACAGCAGTGACTTGGTGGCAGACTCGGACAGCTTGAGCACCGCGCCGATCTCGCGGTAATCCATCTCCTGATATTTATGCATCAGCACCGCCTGGCGTTGCCGTTCCGGCAGTGCCATGACGTGCGCCCGGATCCCGGCCAGCCGCTCGGTCCGCATCAGCTTCTCTTCCACGTTCATGCGGCTGTCTGCGACGTCCGGCGTTGTTCCAGTATCGGCATCCGGCTGATCAAGGTACACGTTCTGCGCGGCTTTTTCGTGCTTATGGTCCCGCGCATAGTTCACCCCGAGATTGGTCGCGATCCGGTACAGCCAGGTCGTGAACTTGGCCTCGGCGCGGTAGCTTTCCCGGGAGCGGTATACGCGCAGAAAGACCTCCTGCGCCAGTTCCTCGGCAACCGCCTGGTTGCTGGTCATCCGAAACATGTAGTGGATGATCTGCTTCCGGTACTTCTCGATCAGGTAAGTGAACCCGGAATCGTCCCCGTCACGCACCCGCAACATGATGGCCGCGTCGGAGGTGTCATCCACCGCGCCGAGCACGGGGGCTCCTGGTACTGCAGGGCGGACCCCGCCGGCTCTCGCCGCAACCGCCGCCCAACCCTGGTCATAGGTTGAAGTCGCCATGTCCTCGTGAACCCTGTCCGGTTCGAAAGGTTGCGCCTCTTCCGCGTCCTCCCGCTCAGGTTCCTCCCCGGCGGGTTCAGGGGTGGGCTGGGGCAGGGGAGTGGAGTCGGGAGGTCTGCGATGGAAGGGTGCGTTGGGCGCGAGGATCCGCGGATCGAACTGTTCAGAGGAATCCATAGGCGCCGTCCGCTCATTGTACCCGGCAGGGGTGGCGGGGCGTCCGCGCTCCCAGGGGTGGAGCCTGGGGCCGTTCCGTTGAGCGAGGAGGGAGCGGGTGGTATGATCCTCTGAGTAGCGACTCGCCCCCAGGGCTCGAGTCGCCTCCCCACATGGGCGCATAACTCAGCGGTAGAGTGCCACCTTCACACGGTGGAAGTCGTAGGTTCGAATCCTGCTGTGCCCACCATGAAGTTCGTCCATACCTGTCGAACAAGGGTGAAACACTTGCACCCAAGCACCCTGCACACTGCAGCAATAAGGCCCCTGAGGAATGGCAGAGCGGGACTAGGCTACGTTCCGCTGCTCGTCGAAAGCGTGCTGGAGCGCGATCCACAACGTCTCCGAGGTGCCGAGCATGATGCCGAGCGCCTTCGACAGCTCAGCGGTTACGGGCGCCTCGCAGTGCAGCACTGCGGACAGCTGGGACATGGGAAGTCCGGAGGTCTCCGACAGCGCCTTCACCTGGTAGGGCATCAGGGACTCCTTCAG
Source organism: Acidobacteriaceae bacterium (assembly GCA_965199135.1). Classification (GTDB taxonomy): domain Bacteria; phylum Acidobacteriota; class Terriglobia; order Terriglobales; family Acidobacteriaceae; genus EB88. The sequence continues at coordinate 1,838,271 of OZ240685.1, forward strand.
GATAGCGCCAGGGTGCTGCAGGTGCAAATCGTTCACAGGTTCCTCAGTGGGTAATTATGTTTCAGTAACGGGCGTCGGCGTCGTTTGGATGTCGCACCCTACTTTCTGGGGAGTGCCGGGCGTGCCCTGGGCCTGAAAAAGCCCGGCACGCGCGAGGCATGCCGGGCCTTCCGATGAGGTCCTGCTACTTGGCCACCAGGCCGCTGTCGGTACAGCCTGGTGCCTTTTCCACCGGGTTGCAACGCACCATTGCGCCCCCGGGCAGCTCCACTACAAAGCCACTGGCCGCAGCCTCTCCCTTGGGGTAGTCGGTCGAAAGGATCTGTGCGCCACTCGCGATCACAGCATCGCGGCGTGCCGTGTCATTCGTGCGGGCCTGCACGGTGTCGGCATCTGTGCGGGTGCGGACGAGGTATCCCTCTTTCACCAGGGCGTCGATTGCTTCGGGCGGAGCATCGTTTGCCTCGGTGAAGGCGGCATCCGGCGCCCCCGGCACGGCATTGGTGAAGATCACACGGCCCTCGAGGCTTGCGTGCCCTTCGGTGTAAACCGCTTCCATGGGTCGTTGATCCATCAGGAAGATGACCTTGCCACGAGCGTCGGCGAGCGTCGGCCAGTTGCCATGGCGCACGGCCTCGACGAGCGTGGGGAAGCTGCCGCGCACGACATCGGGCGTGACGATTTCGTTGGCGTGGAAGACCGAGCGGATCTCTGCATCAAGCTGGTCAAAGATCACTGGTGTGAACGGCTCCGGCGTCACCGTCGGGAAGTCGACACCCTTGAGCGGCGACTGCTTGGTCTCGATGAGCAGAAAGATCGGCACGTGTTTTGGGTGGGCCTTGGACCAGGCGCGCACCTCGGCGAGGCAGGCGGTGAAGGGTTCGCACACACTGCGCTGATCGATGTCCTGCACGTGCATGACCTTGAAGCCAGGCTTGTCCATGACGCCATCAGCATCGTAGGGGGCGTCTGCCGGCAGACCGGCGGCGGTGACCATCTTCTCCATTGCGGGATGCGCGTAGAGGCCGCCCTTGGTGTCGGCGAAGATGTCGATCTCAAGCTGGCGGACGCCTTCATTGAGCTGCGTGGAGAGCGATGGGTGGTGGTAGTCAAGCGCTGCGAAGGCCTTGGGGTTTTTCTGCTGGAGCAGCTTGGCCACGCCTGGAGCCAGACCTGCGTGGTAGCTGTTGTGGGTCCCGATCACCTGGATCTGGTTGATACGGACCGCGTTGTCATTCGCAGACTGCGACGCGAGAAGGGTGGGTGTAAGAAGAAGGGCGAGCGGAAGAGCGCGGAAGCAATGCACGGCGAGGAGGACTCCTGGAAGAGTAGGGCCTATGCCGAGAAGGGCAGCGTGAGCTGCCCTTCCGGGGTGAGGGCGGGGTGGCGTCGCCTAGAACAGGATCTTGGCAGCGATCTGGAACTGGCGTGGCGCGAAGGCCGTGGTGATGGAACCGAAGCTGCTGTCGCTCCGGTTGGAGTCAGGTGCTGCGTAGTTGACCTGGTTGAGCGCGTTGAAGGCTTCACCGCGGATATCGAGCAGGGAGCTGTCGCTCCACAGCCGAAAGCCCTTATGAAGGCCGAGATCGAGCTGGTAGAAGGGGTAGTCGCGCAGCGAGTTGCGCCCCGCATTGCCGTAGGGGGTGGACGCGCCGGGCAGCGTGACATTGGTGCTGCTCAGGAAGTTATTGACCGAGGTTGCAGTTTTGATCCGAGTACCGCTTGCGGTCACGGGGTTGCCCTTGACGTTGGGGCGGTAGTTGAGCAGGCTGCTCACCGTGGCAGCCGAGGAGATGCTGTAGATGAGGTTCACTGGCTGGCCGCTGGTGGCGGTGTTGATTGCGGTGAGCTGCCATTTGCCGAGCGCTGCGTCAAGAAGACGGGGAGCGTTGCCGCCGAAGTGCCGGCCGCGTCCATACGGCAGGTCCCAGACCAGGCTGAGCGTGTCGTTGAGCGGCTGGTTGTAGGCGGACTGGCCGCGCTCGCCGAGCGGGTTCGCCAGGTTGATGCGCGAGTTGTCGTTGTTGGGCGTATCGAGGTGACCGGAGGCGTTATCCAGGGCACGCGACCAGGTGAAGGAGTTCAGCGCGTAGAAGCCGAGCGAGAAGCGGTGTTCAAGCTTTGCCTGCAGCGCGTTGTAGCTGAGGAAGCCATCCGGGATGGACTCCTCGATGCCGGTGAAGTTGGCGATGGGGCGACGTGCCTGGAGGCTGCCGCAGGCGCCGGTTGCCGGGCACGGTGCAGCCTGGTTCAGATCCGCCAGCACCCAGATATGAACGGCGTGCTCGCCCACGTAGGAGACGGTAAGGACAGTATTCGGGGCGATCTCACGCTGCACATCGAGGTGCCAGGACTGCACATAGCCGGTCGGGATGTACGACGGGATGTAGCGGGTCTGTGCAAGCAGCGTGCTGAAGTTAGGGGACGAGGTAAAGCCGGCGGGGTAACCCTGGGCAACGGGGCTGAAGCAGTTGAGCAGTGCTGTCACCGACGATGTGCCAGCGTTGCAGACCGGCTGCTTGACCGACTGGTTGGAGAAGGGTGCGTACTGGCTGATGGACGAGTTCACGATGTACGGGCCGTTGTAGGCGAGCAGGTTTTCGCCGCCTTCGCGATTGAACTGATCAAAGGAGATGCCGTACGCCGAGCGGATGACCGTCTTGGGATCGACCTGGTAGGCAAGGCCGAAGCGTGGAGCGAAGTCGAGCTTTGGTGTGTGCACCAGCGCGCGATTGTAGATCGAGCCGCTCGAGGCCTGCACCAGGGAGTTCGTTGCCGGGTTGTAATTCGCGAGGTGGTTGCCGGTGACAAACTGCGGCGTGACATTCTCGTAGCGAAGGCCGGCATTGATGGTGAACTTCGGCGTCACCTTGATGTCGTCCTGCCCGTAGAAGAAGTTCATGTACTGGTGGTAGTTGACGATGACAAAGTTGTTGAGCTGGTAGCCGGAGCGCGCACCAACCAGGAAGTCGGCCAGGTCTGCGGCCTGGCTTGCCCCTGCATCGCCGGGGTTCACTGTGCTTGCGGCGTTGCCGTCGCAGGCGTCGACGTAGTTGGGCTGCGCCGTCGTCCCCTTGTTTACCACGCACTGGCTAAACGCGCCGCTGAACGACTCGGCGCCGTAAACGGGATTGAAGTCGTCAATCTCCGTGTTGATCGCGAGGCCTTCCCAGCCGAGCTTGATACTGTTGCGGCCTTTCAGGATCGAGTAGTTCACCTTTGGGTCGATCACGAACGGGTTCTGAAACTGTGGATTCGAACTCTGCGCGCCCCAGGCTGTAAAGCCGGTGACATTCTCGGAGCTAAGCTCGCGGGTCACCGTGGACGCGGTCGGCAATCCAGGGATGCCCGCCTGCGTATTCAGGCTGGTCATGCCGGCGCCATACGGAGCCTTGCCGCCCTCGGTCCAGGTAAATCCGATACGTGCATCGAGGATCGAATTGGAGGTGAAGCTGTGTGTCGCGCCGCCGACAATCTGCCGGTTGTAGTCGTGGATCGTTCCATTGCCTGCCGAACCGCCGTCTGCTCCGGGGATCGTGGTGATGTCGACGATGTTGCCTTCGTGGTCGCTGTAGCGGCCGAACGCGGTAGTCTTGGCACCGAGCACGAGATCGATGCGGCCATCGCCCTTGTCATCGGTAAGGCTGGCTTTCGGCAGCGACGCGTAGTTATTGCTGAAGCCGTTGACGTTCGGTGCAGGCAGATTCTGGATGACCAGCTTGGCAAGGGGCGTCCAGTCGCTCTGCGGTACAACGCCGTTGCGATAGATGGCGCCGGTGATCGGGTTGCGCAGCGGAACCGCGGTTCCTGTTGTGGTCTGGAAGGTACCGAGCTGCTGGTTCGCGTTCGGAATGGTCGCTGTCGAGTACTGGCCCTGCACCTGCCGGTTGCCTTCGTAATCGATGAAGTAGAAGGCCTTGTTCTTGAGGATGGGTCCACCGAGATCGCCACCAAACTGGTTACGAATCAGGACCGGCTTCTGGCTCTTGTGGGTAACCGAGCTGACCGGCGGCAGGAAGGGACCCTCGGCATTGAGATCGGTGTTGCGGTTGTACTCCCAGACCTTGCCGTGCAGCTGGTTGGTGCCGCTGTTGATCGAGACGTTGATCACCGCGCCGGAAGCGCGACCATACTCTGCACTGTAGTTATTGGTCTCGACGCGGAACTCGTTGATCGCGTCAGGCGACGGTGGAATGGCCTGGTTCGAAAATCCCTGGTTCGACGTGCCGTACGCATTGTTATCGAGACCATCGAGCAGAAAATCGTTGAACTCGGAGCGCTGGCCGTTGACGTTGTAGGAAGCGTCGCGGCTGGTAACAGTCTGGTTCTCGAGATTGTTGCGGCGTACGCCCGGGGCAAGTGTCGCGAGATCAGCATAGGCGCGACCGTTGAGGGGAAGGTTCTGCACCTCGGTCTGCGAAACCACGATGCCATTCTCACTGCTCTCTGTTTCCAGCTGGCTGGCGGCGCCGCTTACGGTCACGCTCTCCGACTGGCTGCCTACCTTGAGTGCGACGTCCACACGCTGACGTGCGTTCACCGAAACCGCAAAGGGGTCGGTCGCGGTTTCGCTGAAACCCGGCGACATGGCATCGATCTTGTACTGTCCGACTTTCACGTCAGGAAAGTTGTACTCGCCCTGCGCGTCGCTCTGGATCGTGACACGCTGCCCGGTCGCAGTGTTGATCAGGGTGACGCTGCTGTTAGCGACTGGCGCACCGGAGCCATCGCGAACATAACCGAGCACGGACGCTGTTTCAAATTGCGCAAGGGCTACTGGCGCCGTAGAGGCCAGCATCAAGGCAGCGGCGAAGATTGATCGACGCCCGAAAAGGGCAGAACGGAAGAGATGAATGTGACGCGACTCTTGCAACTGTTGACACTCCTAAAAAGTACGTGACCTGTATCGAGGAGTAACCATTTCATGACCCTCTTTGACAATGGTTCTTGCGAGAGTGTAAGGCGCGTTTGTCAATATCGCGTGAGAAGACAGGTGTCTTATGCTTGGCTTGGCAACGTTTCCAAGGCTTCGGGGCCCCGCCTCCATTTCTTGTGGTCTCAACGCGTTTTGCGAATTCATCAGATGTACACAGACATCTTGCTCGCGCCTGTGGGATAACGGGTGCCTCGGGGCAGGCCAACAGAATGGCCGCTCCTGGCGCTCGACCCGCTGACTTTTCTGTTCCATGCAGGCGTGTTCTTCGGCAAGGCTGGTTGGTAGTTGTGAAGCTTACGGGCCAGGGCGCTCCCTTACTCAACTGCTAGCCGCAGACTTCCGGAGCCTGCACAGGAGCCACCATGCACCGCACCTCGTCCAGCGCCGTTCTTCTCAGCGCCCTCAGCCTGAGCGTCCTTTCCGCCAAGCCCGTTCGTGCGCAGCAGGTTCCGAACTCCGGCGAACCGCAGATCCTCAGCACCAGCCAGCGCATCACGCCACTCGCTCCCAAGGGCGCACGCTTTGAGCCGCTGAACCCTGGGCTTGCAGATAACCCCGAATACACCGTGGGGCAGGCGGTCTCGACCGTGATCAGCCCTGATGGCAAGACACTGCTCGTGCTGACCAGCGGGTACAACCTCGTGAATTACACGACGGGTACGAATGCAGGGAACACCAATCCCGCGGACTCGACCGAGTTTGTGTTTGTCTTCGACATTTCGGGCGCGACGCCTATCCAAAAGCAGGCGATCCCGGTGCCGAACACCTACAGCGGCGTCGTTTTTGATCCCAGCGGTACCATCTTTTACGTCTCCGGCGGCGATGACGACGACGTGCATTTTTACAAGCAGAAGGCTGGAGTCTGGGCCGAGAGCGGAACTCCCTTTCCGCTCGGTCACACGCTCGGTGCGAACGCAGCAACTGCAAGTTCCGGCGGCTTGGGACTGATCACGCCGCCCGAAGCAGCCGGCCTCGCGATCTCACCTGACGGCACGCGTCTGCTGGTCGCCGACTACGAGAATGATGCCGTCAGCCTGCTCGTGAACACAAACGGATCCTGGATGAAAGGTGCGGAGCTCGACCTGCGCCCCGGCAAATCGCAGTTTTTCAACCAGCCGGGTGCGGCGGGTGGCGAATTCCCTTACTGGATCCAGTTCAAGGGCAATGACGCGGCGTATGTCTCCAGCGTTCGCGACCGCGAAGTGGATCTCATCACCGAGTTCGGTGTGATCGATCGCATCAAGCTACCCGGTCAGCCGAATAAGATGATCATGAACAAGGCGCAGACGCTCTTGTTTGTCGCACAGGACAACAGCGATTCTGTCGCAGTGATTGATACGAATACGCAGCAGGTCATCGACGAGATCCCGGTGACGGCGCCGGTTTCGGTCTATCCCAATCCAAACGGCTACAAGGGGGCCAACCCGAACAGCCTGGCCCTCTCGCCGGATGAGAAGACGCTCTATGTCACGAACGGTGGTGAGAATGCCGTCGCCGTGATCAGCATGAACAACCTTGGTAATGCGGTGGTGATGGGGCTGATTCCAACCGGCTTTTATCCCAACTCGGTGAGCGTCAGTGCTGATGGCAAGACGCTGTATATCGTGAATGGCAAGAGCGCGAACGGGCCGAACCCGCAGAATGCCAGCACCGCTGTGTCGGGCTCTGCATCGACGATTGCCGCGAACGCGGCAAACCAGTACGACCTGCAGCTGACCAAGGCGGGCTTCCAGACGGTACCCGTGCCGACAAGCGCCGAACTTGGCACGCTGACCGCTAAGGTCATTGCGAACGATCATTTCGGTCGCACGCTCAATGCGAATCAGCAGGCCACGATGGCTTTTCTGCACGACCACATCAAACACGTGATCTACATCATCAAGGAGAATCGCACCTACGACCAAGTGCTAGGGGACCTTTCTGTCGGCAACGGTGATCCCTCGATCACGCAGTTTCCTGAAGCAAACACTCCGAACTTCCACAACATAGCGACGAATTTTGTCGACTTCGACAATTTCTATGACGTGTCAGAGGTGAGTGGCGATGGCTGGCCGTGGTCGACCTCGGCTCGGACCACCGACGTCATCGAAAAGGAGATCCCCGTAAATTACGCGGGGCGCGGCACCGACAATGACTCGGAGGGAACGAATCGCAACGTCAATGTCGGCATCGCAAACACCACGGCCCGCTATGCAGCCGAACCGCTGATCGGGAATGATCCAAACCTGATGCCCGGTAACGCGAACGTGGCGGCACCTGACAGTGACGACGGCGAGCAAGGCCAGGGCTACATCTGGAATGGCGCACTGAAGGCTGGCCTGACGGTACGTGACTACGGGTTTTTCCTGGATCTCGCGCGGTACAACCTTGCCTCAGTACCCGCGTTGAATATCCCGGAAGATCCAAACGCTGCCGCGGATAAGTTGCAGGTGGCGTACTCCACGAACACCGTACTCAGCCAGTACACCGATCCGTACTACCGTGGCTTCGATAACTCCTTCCCGGATTACTTCCGCTTTACGGAGTGGCAGCGCGAGTTCAACCAGTACGAGGCCCAGGGCAATCTTCCGAGCCTCTCGCTGGTTCGCCTGATGCACGATCACTTTGGCAACTTCACCACCGCGATCAATGGGGTGAACACGCCAGAGCTGCAGATCGCGGACAACGACTATGCGGTCGGCAGTGTGATCCAGGCTGTGGCAAACAGCAGGGACGCGAACAACACGCTGGTTTTTGTGATTGAAGATGATGCGCAGGATGGCGGGGATCACGTCGACGCCCATCGCAGCACAGCCTTCGTGGTTGGCCCCTACGTCAGGCAGGGCGCTGTGGATTCGACGCGGTACAACACGGTCGACATGCTGGTGACGATGGAGCAGATCCTCGGCATCGCTCCCCTCAACCTGAACGACGCAAACGGCGTGCCAATGACGAATGCCTTCGACACGAGCCTCGTTTCCTGGAAGTTTACGGCTGTGCCTTCGCAGTACCTGGCGCAGACGACGCTGCCTATCCCCGCCTCCGCCTTCGCGGCGAACACGCAGGCTGCTTTGAAGCCGCTGCATAGCAACGCCTGGTGGGCGGCCAGGACGCGTGGCATGGACTTCTCGGTCGAAGATCACCTGGACAGCAACAAGTTCAATCACATTGTCTGGGCCGGAACCATGGGCAATAAGCCGTACCCCTCCACCCGCAGTGGGGCAGACCTGAGCATGCATCGTGCGGAGTTGCTGCGCAGGTTCCACACAGACAAACAGGCAGCGCCTGCAACCGCTACCACCGGGAACGTAGGCTCTCCATTGGCCAGCAACTCCAGGTAGGGCCAAGCCGCCAAGCTGCGCCGTCGCCCTCAACGCGCGCCACTTTCTTCCTCGATTGGTACGTGGAAGAGCGTGGCGCGTAGCGCTGCAGGTTGGGCTTGGAGTGTAGGGGAGTGGCCGGCTTGCGTGGAAATACTGGTCTGCGGCTCTATGCCGTGGGCCGGGCCAGGTACCCGAAGAGCCGGCCGCGAAAGGTCCCCCAGTAGTAGGAAGCGAACGCGATACGCGCTCGCAGCAGGCTCAGAAGGGCTCCGCCGACCGGTCGAATGAAGTACGGGAGGATGATCGGGAATGCGATGGCATGCTTGCGCAAGACGCGGCCCATGCCGGCACCATACTTGAAGGCACGAGCCCCGGCTACTGGTGTCAGGCTCTTGTCCGGGTGCAACACGCCCAGCGACACGTCGTAGTACCCGCGATAGCCGCTGCGTAGAACGCGAATGACAAAGTCGGGCTCCTCGCCGGATCCCCACTGCGTTCCGGGGCCGATACGCGGATCAAAGCCACCAACAATCAGCGCGGCTTCAGTGCGCACCCAGAGCGAAGACGCCTGCACCGTAGTCCACACTGTCTTGTCGTTGATCGCGCAGGAGACCGGCGTCCATCGCCCGTTGATCCGGCGCCCGTTCGGGTTCACATAGTTGCCGGCAAGAACGCCGAGATCCGGTTCCCGTTCGAAGCGAGCCACAACGCGCTCCATGGTGTCGCGCTGAAACATGCAGTCATCATCCGGGAAGCCGACAATGGGTGCCTTCGCCGCCCGCAGCCCGATATTTCTTGCATGGGAAACGTTGCGCACATCGGAGCGGATGTGCAGCAAGGGAAACTGACTCTGAAACCTGTTGACGATTGGAACAAGCCGTTCGTCGGGGTTCTGGTCCACCAGGATCACTTCGAACTCGTTGAAACGCTGGGCGGCAAAAGCTGCGAAAAGATCCAAAAGTTCCTGCGTTCGGTCGACGGTTGCCACTACCAGGGAAAGCTTCACCGCACTTTCCTCCTCAATCGCTTCTCTACGTGGATGTTGACTCAAAACTAACGATCCGATGTTAACAAATCGTTTCTCAGGTGCCTTTCCGGCGGAGAAACTCGGGAATGTCACGGTACCAAAGGCACCACGACATCACATCCCCACGCGTCTTTTCAGCGGGATAGTAGAGCTTTACGGCTTCACTTGCAACCTTACTCCTGCGACTCGTCAATCCGCACGTCGCGCGTCGTCAGTGTTTGGTGAATCTGTGTTGTTCCGAGACGTCTGTTGACGAAGTGCGAGACCGCCCCCCGCATGGCGATTGCCGTCCCGATGAGGAGATAAGGCACCTTCTTCGCGAGAAGTGGGCGCTGATTATCGCCGCAGACCCATTCTGCTCATGCGTCACCATCCCATCGAAAAGTCACGCTCCGCCCGCCGTCTCCTGGATCATATGGCTTGACGTCGTGAGACAGAGGCACTTTCAGGGAACCGCTCACTCCGGTCGCCGGAGACTGCAGGGTAAGAAGAAGCAACACCGCCGCTGAAGTAGTCTGGTGTTCTTCCCGCCAAGGCTGGGCGATCGGATGATCCAAATTGGAAATGGGGCGCGTCAAGCCACCCAACCTGGATACGGACGCGGCTGCTAACGGCCATCTGCTCCGTGATGGGAGAGCAGCTATTCCGGCAAGGCAGGCATGGTGTTGCGCGCCCTCTCGGTAGGGGCTGGCACGCTGCAGATCCTGTATCTTGGGAGCGTTCGCGCGCGACCTTCAGTTAGCCGTCGACAGGCGTTGAGCGGCCGCAGGGTCCTGGCTGGATCAGAATGGACGAAACGGCAGGCGCGCCTTGTTGCTCGCTCACCTGGACACCACCCTGAATTGTGCGCTGCTGGCTGGGACAGCATCAGTGGCTCGGCCACCAGCGCGCCGCAGAGCACAGTCTCCCTTAGCAACCTTGCCGGCAAATGCATCGACTTTCCCTGACGAAGTTCGGGTCCGAGGTCAGATCGAGCTTGTGCAGGAGACTGGGGGCTTCTGCTGTGATCGACGACCGTCAGCGAGCGGATCCGCTGCGCGCGGCCCGGGGCAAGCATGCTAAGGGGCGAACAAGGAGTACCCTCCCCCTTCATACCCCGCGACGGCCACAGAGAAGTAGGAGCGGAATACGGGTGCGTGCATGGTCTTGTTCGCCTCCTCGGGAAGGTACACAGGGTCCATGTACATACCTTCGAAAACAGCTCTGGCTTCGACTGTGACCACCGTGGAGGCTACATTCAGCACTTCGTGGATCGCGTCCCGAAGCAACTCGTCCAGCTGCTTCTCGGCCAGTCGATCCTTGATCGAGTCAGAAGGGAGACCTGCGAGTGCGCCCGCGAGAGAGCCAAGGAGGCAGAGATCCGCTTGGACGACGCGGGCACCACTTCCAGGAAGCACCTTGTACGCTCCATAGATTTGTTTCCCCTTGGGGGCATTCGCGCGAGTGAGTTGGGTGAAGGTCACATCCCGACCGACGAGCTGCGAGAAATGGCGATTCATGACGTAGGGCGTAGGTTCGGCCACTGCTTTATCTCCTTCCCAGGATGGGTCCAAGTGCCGCCTGAACATCGTCTGTAGTGAACGGCTTCGTGATTAAAAAGCTGGCGCCACTATCAAGAGCAAGCGTCTTGATTTCTGCGGACGCCTCAGAGGTGATGAAGCCGAAGGGCACCATGTTGCGGTTCCCCCGCAAGTTGTTCAGGAATTCGATCCCGGACATCTCCGGCATGTTCCAATCCGAGAGCACAAGCTTCGGCTTGTCCGCTGCGATCTTCTGCATCGCTTCCGCCCCGTTTCCTGCTTCCCCGACTTTCAAATCCCTGTAGCCGGCCTGCCGCAGAGCACGGTGCACGAGCAACCGCATCGTTTTACTGTCGTCCACCAGAAGAACATCCATCTCATCCCCCTCTTTGCCGCGGCCGTATGAAGCACGCAAACTCTTGTCGCTGCTTCTATCGGCAAAGAGAGGCGATATGTTCAATGCTTCATCGATCGCATCTCTTTTCCTACGCAAAACGTAGTTACCAAAGCAATCTGAAGTTTTCTGCTGCCTTGCCGATAGACGGGTAGCAGCAAGGATGTCCCTTGTGTTGGGAGGGGCGGAGGAGACTCAGATGGCCCTAGCAATGCGTGCAGTGCCGGTCGCGACTTCCGTGGATGAGCGGTCAGGAAAGTATCTGATCTTTCAACTCGGGGATGAGGAGTTCGGAGTCACAGTTCTCAAGGTGAAGGAGATCATGAAGCTGCAGGAAATCACCATGGTCCCCCAGACGCCCGGCTTCGTGCAGGGTGTTATCAACCTCCGAGGCAAGATCGTTCCCGTTATCAACTTACGTCGTAAGTTCAACCTTGAAGAACAGATAGCGACAGAGCTGACCTGCATCGTTGTGGTCCGAATCTTGCTCGAAAGCGGAGAGCAGCCAATGGGCATCGTGGTCGACGGCGTCGTAGAAGTTCTTACGCTGGGGCCGGACGACATAGAAGATACACCTGATTTTGGTCTCGACGTGATCACTCCTTATATGAGAGGCATGGCAAAGATCAAAGGCAAGGTCAAGATACTGCTCGACATCGACGAAGTTCTGACAGCAAGCGAGCTTACAAAGATCGCAACCATTCGCTCCTAGCATTGATCGGCACTGGTCCTTGCTAGGGGCAGCAGTGTCTCTAATCAGCAAGTCGTGCGACCCGCGGCTTCGAGACAGTTCATCAGGAAGCGAGTGGCAATGTCCGGATCCCAGGAAAACATGTCGGGAGCAGTCGCGGATACGCTGCTGATCGCACTTGATGGACTCGCTACTCAATGGATGTTGGACGGACTGCAAGGCGATGCCACCAGTCATCTTCGCAAGCTCGGCGCAGATGCCGAAAAAGCGGGCTTCCCCAAGAGTGCAACTGCTGCCGTGCAGCTTGCGGCAAACCTGGACCAAAGTCCCGCTGCCTCTCTGCCAGTCGAAATCAAGAAGGGTTTGACCGAGCTTCGCATGATGATTGAAAACGAATCCAATCCGGAGCCTGCCCCCGCAGAGCCGCAGTACTCCTCGTTGAGCGATGATGCGGAACTTGTAGGCGACTTTCTGGTGGAAGCTCGTGAGCACCTCTCGCAGATCGAAGGGCAGATGCTCGCGCTCGAACGCGACCCCCATGCAATGGAGGTCGTGCATGCGGTATTTCGCGCTTTTCACACGATCAAGGGACTAGCCGGCTTCCTCGGCTTTGCATCCATTCAGGCGCTCTCCCATGAAGTCGAAACCCTGCTCGACCTAGCCCGCAACGAGAAGCTCGCGGTGACGTCGCAGATCGTGGATGTGGTTCTGGAGAGTGGGGATTTTCTGCTGTCAGAGATGCAGGCCATTGAGCGAGCCCTGAACGGTTCAGCCGCTGAGGCGCCCCGCGACCCTGAAGCCCTGAAGCAAAAGATTCGAGCGCTTGCCGTGGCCCCTCAGCCAGCCCTTGCAGGAAGGGGCGCCTCGCAAAAGTCTGCCTCCCAACCAGAGTCTACAAAAGACCAAGGGCCAGATGAAGTTTCGAGTCTGTCAACTCCGGTCGCTTACCCGGAGAGCCTGGCCCCGCCTGGGGAGGACGAAGTCGCTTTTTTCCCGTCCGGAAGCCAAACATCAGCAGAGATTACGACCACGGATGCCATCGCCTCGCCATCGACTCTGCCGAGTAACAGTGCCGCTGTGCTAGGGGTGCCTGCCAAACCGACAGAAGAGACCAAGATCGCCGAGGCCGTCCGACCCGCGACCGAGTCAGTCAAGCCGCCGGATGCGAGTTCCGTTCGCGTTGAGACTGCGAAGCTCGATCACTTGATGGATATGGTCGGCGAGATGGTCGTCGCACAATCGCTCATCCGGCACAGCCCGGTGCTTGCCAGTTCAAACGACTCTCGATTGATTGGTGACCTCTCTCAGCTGGCTCGGGTCACAGCCGAAGTGCAGCGCGCCACGATGAGTATGCGCATGGTACCGGTCGGTCACCTCTTTCAGCGAATCGAGCGGCTGATCCGCGATCTGTCCCGGAAAGCGGGAAAACAGGTCGTTCTTGAGACTTCCGGCGTTGACACAGAAGTGGACAAGACGGTTGCGGAAGAGCTGTCGGACCCGCTCCTTCACATGGTGCGCAACTCTGTTGATCACGGTGTAGAACCGCCCGATGAACGCATCCGCGTTGGCAAGGATCCTGTGGCCCGAGTACGTCTCGCGGCGTACCACCAGGGAGGTCAGGTCATCATCGCGATCTCTGATGATGGGCGGGGGCTAAACGCGGCGAAGATTCGGCGGAAGGCCGAAGAGAAGGAACTGATCGCAAGTACCGTTCAGCTGTCCGAAACGGAAGTTTTCCAGTTGATTTTCGAGCCTGGGTTCTCGACCGCAGACAAAATCACCGACGTCTCCGGTCGCGGCGTCGGTATGGATGTTGTGCGTCGAAACGTCGAGAAACTACGAGGACGCATCGAAACCCAGTCCGTTTTAGGCAGCGGAACAACCTTCCTGCTCAAGCTACCGCTCACTCTGGCCATCATCGACGGCCTTGTGGTGGAGGCTGGCAGAAATCGCTACATCATTCCGCTTCCAGTGGTGCGCGAGATCTTCCGGCCCCATGCAAGCAGCCTCTTCACGGTAGAGGGCCGCGACGAAATGGTGCTAGTCCGGGATCAGTTGCTTCCTGTTGTGCGACTCGATCAGAGACTCGGTCTTCGCGGAGTTCGGCGGAACCCTCAGGATGGTCTGCTGGTCGTAATCGATTCAGAGAACAAGTCGTTTTGCTTGCTCGTGGATGACCTCGTTGGAAAGCAGGAGGTAGTGATCAAGGCGCTTGGCGATCTGTTCGCCGATGTCTCAGGGCTCTCGGGTTGTGCAGTCCTTGGCGACGGACGCATCGGCTTGATTCTTGACACGGACGGTATCTATCGGGGGAGGAGACGATGAGTGTGGGGCTATCTGTTGGCGCACTACCGGAGTTCGAGCTCAAGCCACGAGAGTTTGCTCGCATTCGCGACATGGCTTATCGCTTTTGTGGTGTGGACTTGGAGGGCAAACAGATCCTGGTCTCATCACGTTTAGGCAAGAGGATACGTCAGCTGGGCTGCGCTTCATTCGATGCCTATTGCGATCGGGTGGAGACAGACCCGACCGGCGAAGCATTCACCGAGATGATCGACGCGCTGACGACGAACCACACGAGCTTCTTCCGAGAGGCACAGCACTTCGAGTTTCTCGAGGAAACGGTTGTCCCTTCTCTTCCTGGAGACTCTGCGCTAGCCATTTGGAGCGCGGCATGCTCAAGCGGAGAGGAACCTTACTCCATTGCGTTTGCGCTGCTTGCGTCTCTTGGCGAGAGTGCGTTGCGGCGAGTTTCCATCACCGCTTCCGATATCTCAACTCGCGTTTTGAGAGTCGCAGCGCAAGGCATTTACCCCATCACGTCGACCACCTCCTTCGACCAGGCTCTCCTGCGCCGCTGCATGTTGAAAGGAACGGGCGAGCACGCCCACCAATACCGGGTGAAGCGAGAAATTCGTGAGATGGTGAAGTTTCAACAATTGAATCTCCTGCACGACTGCTCATCGGTTGGTCCCTTCCACGTAGTGTTTTGCAGGAATGTCATGATTTACTTCGATCGTCAGACGCAGCAATCCGTGGTGGATCATCTTGTCTCACGTCTTTACCCCGGCGGGTACTTGTTCATCGGCCATGCTGAAAGCCTGACGGGTGTAGAGCACGGTCTTACGTATGTCCGATCTGCAACCTATCGCAAGCCTGGATCCTGGCCGAATAAAAGCGATTCGGACAGGAAGCAGAGTGCGGGAGGTAGAGCATGAAAAAAGTACATACGATCGGGATCAGCGACTGCTTTGTGACAGATGACCGCGGATCCGTCCTTGCGACGCATGCCCTCGGGTCCTGCATTGCAGTTGCCATCCATGATCCTCAGGCGCAGGTCGCTGGGCTGCTCCACTTTATGCTTCCGGATTCAAGGATGGACGCGGCGAAGGCAACTGACCAGCCATACATGTTTGCTGATACTGGCATTCCGCAGCTTTTTCATCACGCCTACCACCTTGGTGCAATGAAAGCGAGGCTCCAGGTAAGCGTGGCTGGCGGAGCTCAAGTGATCCAGGCCAGCGACAGCTTCCAGATTGGCAAGCGAAACTACATGGCCCTGCGAAAAATCATGTGGAAGGCAGGCGTGATGGTGCACCACGAAGACGTAGGCGGTTCGGAGCCGCGAACCATTCGCATCGATGTTGATACGGGCCGAGTGATGATTTCGACGGGAAGGCAGCAACGCGAGTTACACCCTGGGGAACAGGAGCGGAAGGACATATCTCATGCAACCTAACATCTTGATTGTCGACGATTCGCCAAGCATGCGAAAAGTAATCCGCCGGATGCTGTCTATCTCGGGATTCCAGACCGGCACCTGCCACGAGGCCGGCGATGGTTTTGAGGCCCTCGCTATGGTTCAGAACGAGTCGGTCGACATGGTGCTGACAGATATCAACATGCCCAACATGAATGGGGAGCAGTTGATCGAGCGGCTGGCTCGCCACCCTGTGCACAAGCGAATCCCGGTGCTCGTGATCTCAACAGACCGGAGTGAGGAACGGCTATCCCGCATGATGGCGTTGGGCGCAAAGGGTTACGTCACGAAACCGTTCGTTCCCGAAGACCTTGGTGCGGCCATGACAAAGATGATGGGAGGGCTAGCCTAGATATGGACGTCAATGTTTTCACACCGTGGTTGCAGGCCTCTGTGGCCGAAGTACTCGAGTCGATGTGTTTCGTGGCCACTCTGGGCGAAGCTCCTGAGCAGGATCCAGATCCCGACTGGCTTTCGGTTTCGCTTCGATTCGAGGGAGAGCCTTCGGGTAGTTTTGGTGTCAGTGCACCATTTGCAACGAGCCGGATAATTGCTGCTAACCTGCTCGGCGAAGAAGAGTCAGAGGTAACGCACTCGCAGGCTGTCGAGGTGCTGTGCGAGTTTGCAAACATGACGTGCGGCTCGCTTCTCGCGAGGCTTGATTCCAAGCAGGTGTTCACCCTGACCTCGCCGCAAGGGCAACCGATGGCCGCGCATGCGGACGATGGAAGTCATACACTCAGCCGCATCTTCGAATTAGATGAAGGCGTCCTGCAGACATGGCTGGTGCTTAAAGGTCCGCAATGAGCCCGCGCGCTCAGAAAATCAAGGTCCTGGTCGTGGACGATTCTGCGATCGTGCGAAAGATCCTGACGGAGACCATCTCCCTCGAGCAGGATATGGAGGTGGTCGGGACTGCGCCCGACCCTTACGTCGCCCGGGACAAGATTCTTTCGTTGCGCCCGGATGTCATAACGCTGGACATTGAGATGCCGAGGATGGATGGTCTGACTTTTCTGAAAAAGATCATGCAGCATCAGCCGATGCCTGTTGTGATCATCAGTTCGCTGGCCCAGTCCTCGTGTGACATCTCGCTTGAGGCTTTGCGCTGCGGGGCAGTGGAAGTGATGGGAAAGCCCGGTGGACCGTACTCCATCGGTGAGTTGCGCGAAGGCTTAGCGCAGAAGCTACGTGCAGCGGCGGCAAGTCATGTCTCGCGTCCGAAAGCCGCAGAGCCGCAAGCCACTCTGCTCCGTCCTCCAGTCGCGCCCTCACAATTCCGCGAGAATGCCGTGATTGCGATCGGCGCTTCAACGGGAGGGACCGAGGCGATTCACGAGGTTCTGGTTCAGCTCCCGGCAAGTGTTCCGGGGATCATCATCACGCAGCATATCCCCAAGATGTTTTCGGCATCCTTTGCTCAACGCCTCGATCGTGCCTGCGCGTTCGAGGTGAAGGAGGCTGCGGAAGGGGATGATGTGCGACCTGGCCGGGCGCTGGTTGCCCCGGGAGATCTTCACCTCGTGCTCAAGAAAGCAGGTTACGGCTACAAGGTACAACTTCAGGATGGGCCCAAAATTTGCTATCAACGGCCGGCTGTGGACGTGATGTTCAGCTCGGTGGCGGCTCTTTGCGGACGCGATGCCGTGGGCGTTCTGCTGACCGGGATGGGTTCGGATGGAGCCCAGGGATTGATGAAGATGCGAACGGCTGGGGCGAGGACGTTGGTTCAGGATGAAGCAAGCTGCGTGGTGTACGGGATGCCGCGAGAGGCCGTTCGCCTCGGCGCAGCAGAGCAGGTGCTGCCGCTGTCGTCCATCCCAGGAGCGATTCTCAGGGAGGTCGCTGCTACAGGGCGGCGGTAGACACAGGCTCACACGCTACGATCGTGCGCACCTCGATGCGTGACAGTGCGCGTGCCCGGAGGGAGCTTCACACTGTCCCGATTGCTATTCCAGAGCGTGTCTTCGTGCGCCCTTTCTGCTGGTGGTCCGGGGCTGCGCGTTTGGGCCGAAGGCAGAGACGCTTGGAGCTGCGGGGAGGCCGTCGTCGGCAGCGTCGCTGCGCGTGTGGCTGCCGGTGTGTTGGGTCTCGAGCCTAGAACGTCTTGTTTGTGGGGCCTCGAGGAGGAATGGCCAGTCAGGGATCAGGTTTCCCTGGATCGACGGGGCCGCCGTCGACCTGTGAACTCTTCTACGCGGGGGGCAGATCGCGTGGTGCGGGCATTGGCGCTGCGGCGACGCTACTCAGGCTGTGTTTAAACAGGGCTGGCGCTGGTCTTGGGTGCCCAATATGGGCACGGCGCGCCAACCCCGAACAACGGCGCAGGGTCCAGGATGCCAGGTGCTGGTTCAGTTGAGCCTAAGAGAAATCGCCCGCTGTGACGTGCGAGTGTGGACCTGGGGCTGTATCGATGGAGTCGGGGAGCGGAGTCGGGGAGCCGAAGCACCGCTGGAGAGCGATCCGCCTTCTCGGGTGTCAAGGATGATCACACCCCGCCGTCAGGATCGTTTCGGGGGGGGGCGGTAAGCCGACCGCCTACCTGTGTAAACAAGCGATCGGGCGCAGGCTGTAGTAGCTGCTCATCCGCGGCGCGTGCGGCGTATACCCGGCCCGAGACATGCACCGATTCAACCGGAAGACGAAGCTGGGGAGGAATCTGCGGTCGTGGTACGCGGGCAGCGCGGAACGACTCGCAGGCACGGATCGACAGAGCGTGAGGAGTCAAACGCGACCGCGCGAGGCGCGACCTCCGGTGCCGAGTCGTCGCGAAGCAGGATTCGCTGACCTGCCGGTCCCTCGACGGTCGGGTGAGGAGGGCGACCGGCTGCGCCGCCTGCGCCGGAGCGCTCCGCCGATCGCTGACAGGTCAAGGCTGCGGGCCAAGAGTGTGAAGTCCACGGAAGGACTCGATACTTTGCGCCAGCGCGCACCTTCGCGTGCAGGCACAAAGCCCACTCCTGCGACGTTCAGGGCTCAGGAGGTAAGGCGCACGGGCGGTCCTACGGGATTGTGCCGTCCAGGCATGGAAGTTCTTATGCAGCGCGAATCGCTGGTTGAAGCAGAGCCTCTCTGGTGGCCACATGGCCGCGGCGGTTGGCCTCCACTCGCACACGGATGCAGGCGGCCAAAAGATCGCTCTGCAGCGTTGCCGAACCCGACCGCTCACCGGCGCCAAGTGGGTAAGTGAAATTCTATGTTGCTGCGACCTCCCCCACGCGGAGCCGCATGCATCCCTGTCTCCGCAAGTCATCGCCGACCGAGCGCGGGCAACCGGCGCGGCATTATGGATGCTTCAGTCGGCAAAGAGGCACAGGCATTGAGCCGCGACCGGACCAGCAATGCACCGTGGCTCGGAAGGTCGCTGCGCGGGTGACTGCTTCAAAAACCCGGGGGGACGCCCGTGTCTCCTATATGGTCAGCGTTCCCTCCCGGAGAATGGGCGGAATCGCAAAAAGACGGTATAGCCGACCGGGTTGGTGCCGTAAATCGGTTGGAGGACACCGGGGACGCCGTAGGTCGTGACCTGGGCGCCGAGGGCGGTGCGGAGATGCGGCAGAAGATCCGTTAGCAAGTCCAGGTCACGGTCATAGCCGAAAGTGTAGGCCGCGACGTGCGCAAGCGGCGACTCAATGAACCCTGCCGGAAGAGGCTGGAAGCCATTCAGGAGTTCGTTGGAGCGCCCGGCATTCTCGATGCGAGTCCAGACGTAGTTGCGGTCGCTGAAACGCAGAGCGGATTCGAGCAGGTAGCTGTTCTCCTTGCCGTCGTCCGGGATGGAGCGCGTCCGGCCCCAGACGAGCGTACTGGTCCAGTTGCCGTGCTGCAGCGGGCGGTTGTACATGAGGGAGGCAGTGCTGCGCGCCTGGTCTTCTGTGGGGAAGAGGGCCTCCGGGCTGTGCAGGCGCGCGTAGGAGACCTGTCCGCTCCAATTCTGACCGGGCTGCAGGGTCAGGCGAGTCGACCAGGAATCGAGGGCGCCGACCTGGATTGTCCAGCGGTTCTCCCCTGGCTCCTGCCCGTGGAAGCCACTTGCCTCGACACGAGCGATCCCACGGGTGAGGCCAACTGTGACGACGTCATCGGAGATGTGAGTCGAATCTTCCTGGTGATGCCCGAGCGAGCCGACGGGATCTTCAAGCGCCGAGGCGCGGTGGGGGTAAGCGGTAGGGCCGATTGCGGGGTCGCCGACCAGCCCCGCGTAGAAGCTGAGCAGGGTCTTGTTGCCGAGCTCCAGGTCGT
This sequence comes from Acidobacteriaceae bacterium, assembly GCA_965199135.1. Taxonomy (GTDB): domain Bacteria; phylum Acidobacteriota; class Terriglobia; order Terriglobales; family Acidobacteriaceae; genus EB88. The sequence continues at coordinate 1,858,143 of OZ240685.1, forward strand.
AGAGCGTCGCCAGTTCCATGATGAAGTTGTGGGGGTGCTGACCATCGACGATCGGTTTGCCGAAGGCTGTTTCACCCTGTTGGAAGAGCAGCGGGTACTCGCGTCCGGTGATGGTTGCCGGCTCCAGGCTGAACATGGCGCGCAGCGTCAGCTGACCCGGGCCCAGGCGGCGTTCTGCCATGGGCATCAGCCAGTTCGTGGAGAAGAGCTTGTCCCCGCCGCGCGGGCTTGTCTGTTGCTCCTCGGCGACAAACGCGTTGCCGTGAAGCATTTCCATCCAGGGTCCCTGCATGCGCATGAGCATCGGCGTGGGGGTGCTGTTCGGCTCGGCACTCGTGCCGGAGCTTGCGTGATGCTCGATCGCCTCGAGAAATGTCCGAGGGTGCATGTTGCGCATCAGCGCGTCTCCGCCGGAAGCGCCGGCAGCTTTGGTGCACATTTCCATGCCCGGCATGCTTTCGACGCAGGGCGTTGGCGATTGCTGCGCGAGAGTCACGCCTGGAAGCGCCAGGGATAGAAGGAACAGCAGGAACGGGGGAAATACTCGGGTCATCACTCATCCAGTTGCGGCCTCGCCTGCCATTACGGGAGCGGGCGCGCTGTGGTTCGCACGCATGGAGTCTCGCGGCTTTGCGGGGGCGCGCCGATAGGTGCGTAGGAGGAGCTAGATCCGGAGGGAGAGTGCTGCGGGAGGCGGCGTGCTTGCGGCGCGCAGATCGAGAGGTACGGCGCGTGCCTTGCCAAACGCCGGGAGCCGTATGGCTCCAGCCGCGATCAGTGGAGAACCCGCGTGGCATTCGAGGCGAGAGAGGGCGAAGTCGTACCTGGTTTCGGCGCGCGTGGCGCAGGGGTCGCAGCGAAGCGACTCCCGGGGAGCAAGAGCTTGAGCGAGGTGGAGTATGAGGGATGGTTCGGCTGCAGCCAGGCCGGCGTCATGCAAACGATCGTGAATACAGGAGCCGTTCGTGGCGGCCATCGCGGCATGGCAGCACGGCATGGATGCGGCCTGCGTGCCCGCGGCGCAGGCTGCCGCGGGCAGAAGTGAAGCAAGCGGCAGCACGAAGAGGGTAACAGCCAGGAGTATCGTCAACGTCAGTCTCCGGCTCATCGCTCTTCCCCTTCCCTGACAATCTTATGACAGTGGGCCCTGGCCTGCGCCTGGTGAAGAGCCGAGGCTTGCGGTTTCAGCCATGGGTGCCTCTGCTGTCTCCGAAGCTGCGCGAGCAGGGAAGCGGACACATACCCGGGTGCCCACACCGACGTTGCTGGTGACGAAGATCTCGCCCTGGGCTGCGTCGCAGATGGATCGGGAGATGGCAAGACCGAGGCCGGTTCCGCCGCGCTTGCGATCGCGTGCCTCGTCCGCCATGAAGAAGGGCTCAAAGATGTGCGGCAGAACATGCTCGGGGATGCCGCTGCCCTGGTCTTCAACCGTCAGAGTCACCAGGGAACCGGTGCCCTCCACTCGCACCGTGACCTCGCCGCCCGGGAGGCTATGTTGCAGCGCGTTGCGGAGGAGGTTGACGCAGAGAAGATCCGCATCGCGCGCGTGGACTGCTACCAGACACGTGCCGGACGCTGTACACACGACAGTCTGGCCGCGAAGCGCTGCCATCGGCAGCAGCGTCTGGGTGATGCTGGCTGCATGCACAGCGAGATCGATCTCGGGGAGCTTGCCTTCGCTCGATGCGGAAGAGACATATTCCACGCGGGCGAGGGTGAGCATCTGCTGCACGGTGCGTTCGAGACGGTCGCAGTCCATCATGCAGTTTTCGAGGCCCTGTTCATACTCCTGGACGGATCGCCGACGCAGCATCAGGAGCTGGAGCGAGGACTTGATGATCGCGACATCGGTCTTCAGCTCGTGGGCCGCATCGCTGGTCAGCCTGCGCTGCTGGTCAAAGGAAAGCTGCAGGCGATGCAGCGCGGCATCGATCGCGCGGGTAAGGGGTGCCAGCTCGCGGGTCTCGCGGGCTGAGTTCGGAGGCGCAAATCGCCACTGCCGGCTCGAGATGACGCTGGCGGCGACGGCAAGCGCCTCCAGGGGCAGCAGGGCGTGGCGGAGAAAGAGGGTCAGGAAGATTGCGGTGAACAGCAGGACGCCGGCAAACATCGCGGCATAGTAGCGAACGGCCTCCATGACTTCGGCATGGAGGTGACGTGTCGACTCGCCATAGATCACCGTGATGTGGTGCGTGGTGCCGCCGCTTTCGCCTGGGTCCACCACCCGCACACCATGCAGGGTGAGGAAGCGATAGGGCCGGCCGTTGAGCTCGGCTGTGGAGATACCGCTCTCCCTGCTGCGCTCCGGGGTCAGCGACGCTGGCCATTCCGAGGACCGGCCGAGCAGGGCCTTGCCATCCTCCTGCACCTGGAAGAGCGCCTGCGTGGGAAGCGCGAGACCATCGCGGTCGAGCACGACGTTGTCGCCCGGATCATCGGCATCGCCGACCGCGCCCAGCAGGGTATTGGCGCGTCCCTGCAGCATCTGGTCGAAGGCGTGTACGCGCAGGTGCTGCTCGTGGAACGCGGTAGCGGCGAGCAGCAGGCCGGCCGCCAGTAACTCGATGACCAGCACTGCGGCGATGGAGCGGCGCAGGATCGAGCGGCGGGGAAGGGGGTGGGGGGCTGTCATGGATGACTTTCGGGTCGCACCGCCAGCCGGTAGCCCCGGTTGCGCAGGGTCTCAATCAGCGGGTTCTCGCTGCCGCGGTCGAGCTTGCGCCGCAGGTTCGACATGTGCGCTTCGATCACGTTGGAGTGGTGCTGCCAGTTGTAATCGTAGAGATGTTCGAGGAGTTCGCGCTTGGAGACAATGGCGCGGGGGCGATGGATGAGGTATTCGAGAATGCGGTACTCGGTTGGAGACACGTCGATCGCACGGTCTCCGCGATGGACCGTCTGTTCCAGAGTATTGACCATCACATCGCCGGCTCGAAGCAGCGGATCAGCATTGCCCTTGCCCCGGCGTATCAGCGCTTTTGCCCGGGCGAGGAGCTCGCCTAAGTCAAAGGGCTTGCTCAGGTAGTCGTCGGCCCCGGCATTGAGTAACTCGATGGTGGACTCGGCTCCCTCGCGAGCCGTCAGGATCAAGGTGGGCGTGGCGATCTTTGCGGCGCGCAGGTGCCGGAGTGTCGTGAGCCCGTTCTGCCCTGGCAGCATCAGGTCAAGGATGATCAGGTCGTAGCAGCCTTGTTGTGCGAGCTGCTCGCCATCGATGCCATTGTCGGCGTGGTCCACGGCCATGCCGGAGGTCTCGCGAAAGGCAGCAGCAAGATTCTCCGCCAGGCGAGTCTCATCCTCCACGATCAGGACACGCATGCTTCCTCCCGTTTGTGGTGCGTTCAGTCTACCGGGGTGCTCCCGCGAGGCCGCAGAGCACCGAGGCGAAAAGATGCTTTCGCGGTTAGGTCTCTGACAGACAAGCGGTGTAGGCTTGGGGCACCGTCCGGGTTTCCGCGCCCGTCTCCGCGCCCGCGAAGAAGATTGCGGCTTTGGGAAGAAGAGGAAGTCCGTTTTGATATCTGGTGCGTTCTATGACTAGAGAGATAACGAAGCAGGATGCGGCCGAGGACGACGGGCGCCTGCTTGACGGAGTACGGGGAGGGGATCAGCAGTCGCTGGTCGCACTCTTTGGCCGTCACTCTTCGCTTGTGTACGGGGTAGCACTTCGCATCCTGGGAGAGCCGGCAGCGGCAGAAGACGTGATGCAGGAAGTGTTTCTGCGCATCTGGCGGAAGCCCCCCACCGTGGAAGTCGTTTCGGGGAGCCTTGCCGGCTGGTTCGCGGTATTAGCGCGCAATCGCTCGATCGACATGCTTCGGAGGCGGCAGCCAACGGACTCGACCGACGATGTGGTGTTGTTGTCGAAGGTAGATGTGGCGGCCGAATCGGAGCACAGGATGCTTCTCGAGCGGGCGCGCTCCATGATGAGGACGCTTCCGGAAGAACAGCAGACCGTTCTGAACCTTGCATTCTTTGACGGGCTTAGCCATTCCGAGATCGCATCTCGGTTGCAGAGTCCACTTGGCACGATCAAGACACGGCTCAGACGCGCTGTTCTGACGCTGAGAAAGGCGGCGCAGGTATGAGCTCGACACAACACACTGACATTGAAGAGCTTGCGATGTATGCGCTGTTGCTTCTCAGCGAAGAAGAGGCCGCGGAGGTTCGTGCGCACCAGCAGGTTTGCGAAAGTTGCCGGGCCGAGCTGGCCCAGGTTCGTGAAGACCTTGCCTTGTTTGCCCTGACCGTTGAGCCGGTGCAGCCCCCGGAAGGCGCACGGGAACGCTTTCTAACTCGCCTGCGGACAGACCATGCACCACAAAGTCCGATACCAACCTCCCCCAAGCAGGCGGTTCCAGGTGCACCCGCCCCCTTGCTCGTGCAACGTCGCAACGAGCCCACGTCGGCGGTCCTGCGGATACTGCCCTGGATTGGCTGGGCAGCGGCTGCAGCGGCGATCATCGTGGCTCTCGGTCTGAAGGAGGACCGGGACGCCTTGCGCGGCGCGTTTGCCGCGCAGAATGCTGATAACGCGACCACTCAAAGGGAGTTAGCGCGCGATCGGCACATCCTCGGCGTGCTCACCGACCCCGACGCGGTCCGGGTAAACCTGACGACGAGCAAGGTCCCGGCAACGCCCACAGCACGGGCGACCTATGAACAGAAGAGTGGAACCCTGCTGTTACTTGCGAGCAATCTGCCCGCGTTACAGCCGGCCAAAGTCTACGAACTCTGGCTGATCCCTGCAGACGGCAGCAAACCGTTGCCTGCAGGGGTCTTCTCCCCGGACGCGCGAGGCAATGCCAGTCTCCTGGTTTCTTCGTTGCATGGAGCCGTAGCCGCCAAGGCTTTCGGGATCACGGTGGAGCAGGCAGGTGGGTCCGAGACACCTACCCTGCCGATTCTCCTGGCCGGCGCTCCCGCCTAGGCGAAGCCGCGCTGGAAGTTCCCTCCAAGGCAGCCGACATGGCTGCCTCTTTCTTCACCCGGAAATCCAAAAGCAACTTCGCATCGTTTCGTTTACAGACGGGGACGCGGGCGCCAAATGGTGCTCTCGCTGCCCTGCCGCCAGCTGAGCCTGCAGTGCAGGCTCCAAAGTTTCACCGAAAGGTGCCAGGCTTCGTGCCTGGCACCTCTTTTTTCGCCTGTGAAGTGCTGCTCTGTCGTCACGGCACTCGGTAGAATGAGCCTCTATGGAAGCGAACGAGGTTCAGGAACTCCACGAGCAGCATGAGCACGCACTGGGTGGCGAGCATGAGGGCGGCCTGCAGGGGCTCAAGCACGTGAGCTTCACGATGAGCGTACTGGCGGTGCTGGTAGCGGTTGTGACGGTGCTCGGCCACCGCACCCACACCGAGGCGGTGCTGATGCAGGCGCGGGCGAGCGACCAGTGGAACCTCTACCAGGCCAAGAAAATCCGTCAGAACGAAACACAGCTGGCTGCTGACCTGCTCGGGACTGCGGCGATTCGCGACAGCCGGCAGGCGGAGGCGATCCTGGGGCAATACAAGGCGCACCTGGCCAAGTGGAACAGCGATCTTGAGGGGGAGCAGGAAAAAGCGCGCGGCTTTGAGGAAAGCGTCGAGCATGCTGAGCGCAAGGCCACCAGCTACGACCTGAGCGAGGCGCTGCTGGAGATCGGCCTGGTCGTCACCTCGATCACGCTGCTGACCCGGCTCCGCGTGTACTGGCTGCTGGGCATGGCATTCGGGGTCTTCGGGATCATCGTGGCGGCCCAGGGGCTGTTCCTCCACTAAGGCGCTCGGACGGAGACGTGATGCGTGCTCGACTGATGAGGCTTCTCTGCGGGCTCTCCGCCTCTCTGGCGCTTGGTGCTGCGCTGCTGGTTCAGGCGCAGACCCTACCATCCACCGCAGCGACCGAGAGCGCCGTCATCACGGTTGACCACGGGCCCAATGCACTGCTCCAGCAGGGCAAGCACTACGTCATCCTGGTGTCGCTCGATGGTTTTCGCTGGGATTATGCCCGCAGGTATGGCGCCCGGAACCTGCTCGCGATCGCAGCACACGGCGCAAGCGCGCCTGACGGCATGCTGCCCTCGTATCCCTCGGTGACGTTTCCCAATCACTACACGCTCGTGACCGGCCTCTACCCGGAGCATCATGGCATCGTCGCGATGAGCTTCTATAACGAGGACCATACGCGCGAGTACCGCTACAACGATCCCGCGACCGCCACGGATGGCAGCTGGTACGGCGGTGCCCCGCTGTGGGTGATCGCTGAGCAGCAGGGGATGCGCGCAGCGTGCTTCTTCTGGCCTGGGTCAGAGGCAGCGATCCAGGGGACCCGGCCGACGTATTACCTGAAGTATGACGACCACTATCCGGACCCGGCGCGGGTGGAGCAGGTGCTTGCCTGGCTCCATCTGCCGGAGGCGGAGCGGCCTCACTTCATCACACTGTACTTCGCGGACGTGGACCATGCCGGGCACCAGTTCGGGCCGGACAGCCCGGAGGTGCGTGCCGCGGTCGGGCAGCTGGATGCGATGGTTGGGAAGCTGCGCGCGGGTATCGCGGCCACGCACCTGCCGGTCAACCTCGTCGTCGTAAGCGACCATGGCATGACGAAGACCGAGCCGGAGTGGATCAACCTGGACACGTACGCGGACCTGTCGAAGTTTGTCACCGCGGGATCGCTGCTCTATGCGAACAGTGACGCTGACGCGCAGAAAGCGTACTCGCAGCTCAAGATCGTGAGCAGCGAGTTCAAGGTGTACCGCCGGGCGGATGTGCCGAAGGAGCTGCACTACAACACGAACCCGCGCGAGGGGGACCCGGTCGTCGTGGCGGAGGCAGCGGTGGCGATTCGCGCGCATGCGCCGCCCGCCGGCGAGCCGGATCACTCCCCCAACGCCGGGTCGCATGGTTTCGACCCCCGGGAGATGCCGGACATGAAGGCGATTTTCTACGCGGAGGGGCCGGACGTACGGGTCGGCGTCAAGCTGAAGCCGTTTGAGAACATCAACGTGTATCCCTTTATCACGGACCTTCTTGGGCTGGAGCATCCGCCAATCGATGGGAGTGGGGGCGTGCTGTCACCCGCTTTGCGCAACCAGCCCTAGGTCGTCTGCCGGGGGCAAAGATGGCTGCACCCACTTCGTTTCTAAAGGTGGGTGCAGCCTCATGAGGGATTGCCGGTCCTGATCTTTTGAAATTTTTCGGGAAGCCCATGTCTCGGAATCGAGACCTGGGGCAGCCTACTTCTGTTTCGTGACGGGCATGCCGCCGATGTAGGTTTCGATCAGGTCTCCCGAAGGGGTGAGCACGTTTACGTCGGCACGGCGGCCTTCGGCGAGCGAGCCCAGCTCGTCGCTCCAGCCTGACATGCGAGCGGGGTTCTCGGAGGCAGCGCGGACGCTCTGTTCCAGGGTGCCCCCGGTGAACTCGCGGTACTTGCGGACGGCTGCGTCAAGAACCAGCGTGGAGCCGGCCAGCGTATCCTCGCCGGTGATGGCACGTCCTCCGCTCACGCGCACGTCGAGCGCGCCGAGCTTGTAGTTGCCATCCGGCATGCCGGCTGCGCTCATCGCGTCGGTGATCAGGATCACGCGGTCCGCGGGCTTGGCGCGGAAGAAGAGCCGAACTATCGAGGGCTCGACGTGAAGCCCATCGCAGATGATCTCGGAGTACAGCGTGTCGGTGGTCAGAACGGCGCCGAGGATGCCTGGCTCGCGGTGGTCCAGCCGTCGCATGGCATTGAAGGCATGGGTCGCGGAGGTCGCGCCCGCGGCGATCCCTCGCGCAGCATCCGCCGCCAGGCCGTCGCTGTGGCCGATCGAAATTCGCACGCCTTTTGCGACAGCATGGGTGATGAGGTCGATGGCGCCCGGTACTTCCGGCGCGATAGTCATGAGGGTGATGCGGCCTTCTGCCGCCTCCCACATGGTGTCGAACCACGGGATCGAGGGCGCGAGCAGGTCGGCGGTGGGGTGCGCGCCACGTTTGGCATGCGACAGGAAAGGCCCTTCCAGGTGGATGCCAAGCGGCCGGGCGTGCCCGGGTTCCGGCGTGCAGCGCAGGAGGCGAGCCAGCCCGGCAAGCGAGCGAAGGGTGACGTCCTTCGGTGCGGTGATCGTAGTCGGCAGGTAAGCGCCGACGCCATGTTGCGGAAGAAACCGACCGATCGCACCGAGAGCCTCGGAGGTCGCCTCCATCACATCGCGCCCGCGGCAGCCATGCGTGTGCACGTCGAGGTATGCGGGGGCGAGCAGGGCACCGGGGTAGTCACGGTGGAGCGCGGCTTTTGGCAGGTCGGCGTCGCCCTGGGAGTGGATGCTTCGAAGCACTCCATCCTCCATCAGCAGAGCAGGGTGCGCGAGGAGTCCGAGAGGCGTAAGTAAGTGAGCGGCGGTAACTAACGTTGACATCAGGTGGTTCGTCCAGTCACCACTCTACACGGCAGGGGAGAAGGGGCACTTAGGTCGAGTCCTAGAATGAAGGCATGAGTCCCTCCCAAGTTCCCGTACCCGGTCCCAAGCGAATCGGCATCCACCTGTCCACCGCGGGTGGCGCCCATACTGCCGTGGAGCGGGCCGTAGCTGTAGGCGCGAACACCTTCCAGATCTTCACCTCGAGCCCACGCATGTGGCGGGCCGCGCCGATTGCGAAGGACGTCGCCGCCAAGATGCAGGCCCTGCGGGCGCAGCATGATGTCGGACCAGCGGTGATCCATGCCAACTACCTGATCAACCTGGCCTCCCAGAATGAGGACGTGCTGGAGAAGTCCTCACTTGCGTTTCGCGGCGAAGTAGAGCGGGCACTGGCGCTGGGCTCGGAGTTCCTGGTGCTGCACCCAGGCTCGTGGAAGGGCCTTACCCGCGAGGAAGGACTGCGCCGGGCCGCTCTCGGGATTGAAAAGGCTGTGGAGGGCATGGATTTCGCGGGAAAGAACTTTCAGCTGCTGATCGAGAACACGGCTGGGTCGGACTACTCGCTGGGCGGCAGCTTTGACCAGGTCGCGGAGATGATCGAGTTGCTGCGGATGCACCTGCCGGTCGGGGCGTGCCTCGATACCTGCCACACGCATGTTTCGGGATATGACATCGTCAGCGAGGCGGGCTGGGAAGAAACGGTGGCGGCCATCGAGCGCACGATCGGCACAGGGCATGTGCGGGTCTGGCACGTGAACGATGCGAAGGCGGCACGCGGGTCGAAGCTTGATCGGCACGAGCATATCGGCGAGGGGATGATCGGCGCGGCGCCCTTTCGTCGGCTCCTGAACGATCCGCGCTTTGCGCACTGCGCGTTTGTGGCCGAGACGCCGGTGGACGAGCCGGGCGACATTGAGAAGAACGTGCGCACACTGCAGGGGCTGTATGCGGTTGGGCGGCAGGCGGTCGCGGCGCAGTGACGCGCGATTCTGCCGGTAGAATGAAGGTTCCTATGGACGACCAAGCGAACCCCTCCAGCCCGGCAGAAACAGAGCGTGACGCCCGCTACACCCCTGCAACCATTGAAGCGAAGTGGGCCGAGCACTGGGCGGCGCAGCCTGAGCTGTACGCCGCGGAGCCCCCGCCTGCCTCCGGTGAGGCGGGCAAGCCGAAGTACTACGTGCTCGAGATGCTGCCGTACCCCTCGGGGCAATTGCACATGGGGCACGTCCGCAACTACGCGATCGGTGATGCGCTGGCCCGTTACAAGTGGATGCAGGGGTACAACGTCCTGCACCCCATGGGCTGGGACGCGTTCGGGCTGCCGGCAGAGAACGCCGCGATCAAGAACAACACCCCTCCCCGCGAATGGACGCTGAGCAACATCGCCTCGATGAAGCGGCAGATGCAGCGGCTGGGCCTGAGCTACGACTGGCGCAACGAGGTGACCACTTGCCTGCCGGACTACTACCGGTGGAACCAATGGTTTTTTATCCGCATGTTCGAGCGGGGGCTCGCCTACCGCAAGCAGAGCAAGGTGAACTGGTGCCCCCTGTGCGCGACGGTGCTTGCGAACGAGCAGGTGGTGAACGGCTGCTGCTGGCGCCATGACGAGCAGATCGTGGAGCTGCGCAACCTGGAGCAGTGGTTCTTTCGCACCACCGAGTATGCGCAGGAGCTGCTGGACGGGCTCGACAAGCTGGAAGGCTGGCCTGAAAAGGTTCGCACCATGCAGCGCAACTGGGTGGGTCGCAGCGATGGCGCCGAGGTGATGTTTGCCGTGGCAGCAGGGCAGCGTTCGCTTGCAGACGAGGGGATCGCCACGCAGTCCGGCGAGTCGGCTGCGCTCACGGGCGAGACCATCACGGTGTTCACCACGCGGATCGACACGATCTATGGCGCGACGACGCTGCAGCTGGCTCCGGAGCACGGACTGGTGGCCCGGTGGGCGGCGGGCGACCCGGAGCTCCAATCCGACGTCGACGCGATGCTTGAGCAGCAGAAGCAGGCGCGCGAGGCCGGCGATATGGCCACGCTTCGGAAGCACGGCGCTTTTACCGGCCACTACGCGCGCAACCCCTTCACGGGCGAACTCCTGCCGATCTGGATCGCGAATTACATCCTTGCCGACTACGGCACGGGCGCCATCATGAGTGTGCCCGGACATGACGAGCGCGACTTCGAGTTCGCTAATCAGTACCGGCTGCCGATCCGCAGGGTTGTCGAGATCCCGGGTGAGCAAAACGTGCTGCCGGTGCTGGCAGATGAAGGCGGCGTTCTGGTGCACTCCGGCCCGTGGTCAGGCCTCGGCTGTGCAGAGGCGCGGACCCGGCTGAGCACCGAGGCAGGGCGGAGCGGCTTCGGCAAGGCGACGATCACCTATCGCCTGAAGGACTGGGGCGTGAGCCGCCAGCGGTACTGGGGCACGCCGATCCCGATGCTGTACTGCGATGCGTGTGGCATTGTGCCGGTGCCCGATGACCAGTTGCCGGTGCTGCTGCCGGACAATGTGGCGATCACCCAGCAGGGCGGCTCGCCACTCGCGCAGGTGCCGTCGTTTGTGAATGCAACCTGCCCAAAGTGTGGCGGCGCGGCTCGCCGTGAGACCGACACGATGGACACCTTTGTCGACTCGTCCTGGTACTTCTACCGGTACACCAGCGCGCGCGACAGCTCGGCGCCCTTCAGCAAGGAGGCCGCGGCCTACTGGTTTCCGATCGACCAGTACATCGGCGGGGTGGAGCACGCGATCCTGCACCTGATCTACTCGCGCTTCTGGACCAAGGTCATGCGCGATCTGGGTCTGATCCCGAACGCGGAGCCGGCCCATCGCCTGTTCACGCAGGGCATGGTGATCAAGAACGGCGCAAAGATGTCGAAGTCCAAGGGCAACGTGGTCTCGCCTGACGACATGATTGCGCGCTATGGGGCGGACGCCACGCGCATGTACGCTCTGTTCGCCGCGCCGCCGGACCGCGACCTGGAATGGCAGGAGGATGGGGTTGCGGGGGTCTCACGATTCCTGTCGAAGGTCTACCGTTTTGTCACCCGGCATGCCCCTGTGGCTGCTGGCGCCGAGCATGCGCTGCCAGCGGCGATCAACCCGGCGTCGCAGACGGTGCTGCGCAAGCTGCACCAGACCATCCGCAAGATCACCGAGGACTTCAACGATCGCTGGCACTTCAACACCTGCATCGCCGCGATCATGGAGCTGCTGAACACGCTGACGGCATCGGAAGACGCGTTTGCGTCGGGCGAGATTCCGCCAGCGGTGACGCGGCATGTGCTCATGCGCGTCGTGCTCCTGCTGGCCGCCTTCGCGCCCTACCTCTCGGCGGAGCTGTGGTCGGTGCTGGGCCAGCCGGATACGCTCCTGCGCACGCCGTGGCCCGGCTTTGACACGGACCTCGCGCGCGAAAACGAAATGGAGCTGCCGGTGCAGATCAATGGCAAGCTGCGGACGGTGGTGCGGCTTGCGGCGGATGCCGGGGAGCCAGCCTTGCGGGAAGCGGCGCTTGGCGACGAGAAGATCCAGGCAGCGCTCGCCGGCAAGCAGGTGGTGAAGATGATCATTGTGCCCGGCAAGCTGGTGAACCTGGTCGTGCGATGAAGCGGAGCGCCGCGCGTCAGAGCTAACGGAACGGCAACAGGGAGACAGGGATGGCAGCGGACGAGGTGAGCAGATTCCCCTTATCTCCCCCTTTGGGGCGTCCAGAGCTTCTGGCGGAGCTTCGCGCACGCCCGGACCTGCTGCTGCGGGAAGTGATGTGGCGCTGGGCGACGGGCGGAGTGCTGCTTGGGATCGCTGGCTACGACGCGCTGCGGATCTGGGCCGCCTCGCTGCCGGCCCTGCGCGCGACCGGCGTGTTTTCGCTCTCGCTCCAATCGCTTGCAAACGATCCGGTGTCTCCGTTAACGAGCTTTTCGGCGGCCAGTGGCATCCTGCGACCGCAACTTGAGCATGCTGCTGCCGGTCTCGCGCCGCTTGCGCTCTTTCTGTGGGTGCTGGCGTTTGCGGTCGGGCGCGGCCATGTGCTCGGCCGTTATGACCGCAGGCTTCACCCCGACTTCTGGCTCCTGGCGGGCTACGAGGCGCTGCGGATCGCGGCTCTCTTCGGCATCTCGATCGCCTGGAGCGAGCTGATCGAGCTCGACTCTTTCCTGTTTCTGCAGCATGGGACCCCGAGTGTGTTGCTCTACGGGGGGAGCGCGGCGCTTGTGACAGCCGCGGCCCTGTTGGCCTGGCGGCGGATCTCTGTCGCGGTCGAGCTCGGCACAGCGATCGGCCTGGTGCACAACGAGGCCTTTCTGAGATCACTCCGCAAGGCGTGGGCTCCCGCGCGAACCGAGCGTGCAGAGGTGCGGGCGGTACGCTCGGCAGCCGCCAGGATTCGCTTCTTCCTGTTCTGCGCGGCTGGCCTGCTGACGGTGCTTCCTGCTCCGTTTAGCGCGGGTCGGCCGCTGTTTGCCTGGTGGGTGCTGCTGTCGCTCGTGCTGCTGGCGGCGGCTGATGCGGTGAAGCTCGGCATCCTGTTTACCCTGATGGGCAGCGTGCGCACGTCGGGCGTGGACGCGATGAGCGAGGTTCTGCTGAGACCGAGGCTTTAGACTGATGCTGTGGATACAATCGCTAGTGTTTCCTCTTCCATCGTCATCCTGGATTTCGGTTCGCAATACACGCAGCTGATCGCGCGACGGATCCGCGAGCTCAACGTGTTTTCCGCGGTACTGCCCTGCACGGCGTCGATCGAGCAGATCCAGGCGCTTTCACCCCGCGGCATCATCCTCTCCGGCGGACCCTCGTCGGTCTATGACGCCGACGCTCCAGATGCGGATCCCGCGATCCTGAAGCTGGGGCTGCCGATCCTTGGGATCTGCTATGGGTTGCAGTTCATCGTGCACCATCTCGGCGGCAAGGTAGAGTCGGCCTCGCGGCGTGAGTATGGCGACGCGGAGGTGATGCTGATTGATCCCGTGACGCCGCTGTTCAAAGGGCTGCCGGACCGCCTACGCGTGTGGATGTCGCATGGCGATGAAGCGCTCGAGTTGCCGCCGGGCTTCCACGTCACGGCGAAGACGTCGAATGCGCTCGCTGGCATCGCGAATCCTGTCGAGCGTATCTGGGCCGTGCAGTTTCATCCGGAGGTGCAGCACACCGCGCATGGCATCGAGCTGCTGCGCTCGTTTGTGCTGGGTATCGCGCAGGTCGCGGCAGACTGGACGCCGCAACACTTCATCGAAGAGACCACTGCGTCGATCCGCGCGAGGGTCGGCTCGGGGCACGCCATCTGCGCGATCTCGGGCGGCGTGGATTCGTCGGTCGCTGCGGTGCTGGTGCATCGCGCGATTGGGGACCAGCTGACATGCGTGTTTGTCGACAATGGCGTTCTGCGAAAGAACGAGTTCGAGAAGGTACAGCGGAACCTGCGCGACAAGCTGGGGCTGAACCTGGTGGCTGTCGACGCGAAGGACCGCTTTCTGGCGAAGCTCGCCGGGGTGAGCGACCCTGAGACCAAGCGCAAGGCGATCGGCCGCGAGTTCATCGCGGTGTTCGATGAAGAGGCCGCGCGGATCGCAGAGGGGACCGGAGGCGTGGACTGGCTGGTGCAGGGCACACTCTACCCGGATGTGATTGAGTCCTCCTCGGTGAAAGGCCCTTCGCAGACCATCAAGAGCCACCACAATGTGGGCGGCCTGCCGGAGACCATGAAGCTCAAGCTCATTGAGCCGTTGCGCGACCTCTTCAAGGACGAAGTTCGGCGCATTGGGCGCGACCTCGGCATGCCGGAAGATATTCTCGGTCGTCAGCCGTTCCCAGGGCCCGGGCTTGCGGTGCGCATCCTGGGGGAGGTCACGGCAGAGCGTGTGGCCATCCTGCAGGAAGCCGATGAGATCGTCGTTGACGAGATCAAGCGGGCGGGACTGTACAACTCCATCTGGCAGGCTTTCGCGGTACTTTTGCCGGTGAAGAGCGTGGGGGTGATGGGCGACCAGCGCACGTACGCGGCCACATGCGCGATCCGCGCGGTGCATTCGGAGGATGGCATGACCGCGGACTGGGTGCAGCTTCCGTACGAAGTGCTGGGGCGTATGTCGAACCGAATCGTAAATGAGGTACGCGGCATCAATAGGGTGGTTTATGACATCACGTCCAAGCCGCCGGGCACGATCGAGTGGGAGTGATCCCAGGTCTCTTCGTGTGATGTGAGAGGGCCTGCCAACGTGGCAGGCCATTTCTTTCTTCGCCGTCATCACAGACAAGTTGTGCATCCTACCGCTTACACGCGGGCCAGGGGAAAGCAGGAGTAACGGAATGGGTTTTTTGGAAGGCCGTGTCGCCATTGTCACCGGCGCCGGTTCTGGGATCGGCCAGGACATCGCAATCCGCCTCGCCAAGGAAGGCGCCAAGGTTGTTGTCGACTACATCGGCAGCGATGAAGGCGCTCAGCAGACAGTGCAGAGTGCGACCGAAGCCGGTGGGACCGCGATTTCGGTACGTGCCGACATTACGAAGGCAGAAGAGATCGAGACGCTGGTCGCGGCAACCTACGACGCTTTCGGCGGGTGTGACATTCTGGTGAATAATGCCGGGCTTGAAAAGCGCTCTGACTTCTGGGATGTAAGTCGGGAGGAGTTCGACTTAGTTCTCGATGTAAATTTAAAAGGAACGTTCTTTGTGACGCAGGCCGTTGTTCGCAAATGGCGAGACAGCGGCAAAACGGGCCGCATCATCAATATCAGTTCCGTGCATGAAGATATGGCCTTTCCAGGCTTTGCGACCTATTGCATCAGCAAGGGCGGGATGCGCATGATGATGCGCGATCTTGCCGTGGAACTGGGGCCTCTTGGAATCACCATTAACAACGTAGCGCCTGGGGCTATCCGCACACCCATCAATGCTGCGCTTCTCGATGATAAAGAGAAGATGGCAGCCCTCTACCGCAACATTCCGCTCGGTCGTATGGGCTCGGTTGGCGATGTGTCAGGCTTGGTAGCATTTCTCGCTTCGGACGAAGCGGGATATGTCAGTGGCTCAACCTTTACAGTGGACGGCGGACTTTCCCGCTCCTATCACGAGCAATAACATGCCTTTACGTATTGAAGATTATGGAGTCATTGGGGACTGCGAGACTGCGGCGCTGGTGGGCAAGGATGGCTCGATCGACTGGCTCTGCTGGCCCGACTTCGCAGCAGGCGCATGTTTTGCGGCATTACTCGGGGATGAGAGCAATGGGCGCTGGCTCATTGCTCCTGTGCCTGTCAGCAAGGACAAGTCAGCATGGCAGGTGACTCGCCGCTACCTGCCACAGACGCTGATTCTCGAGACGCGCTGGACTCGCGAAGACACAGTCGTGCTGGTGACAGACTTTATGCCGTCGCGCGGCACCCACTCGCACATCGTCCGGAAGGTGGAGTGCACCGAGGGGCAAGCGGCAATGCACATGGAGTTGATCCTCCGCTTCGATTATGGCCGGTCGGTCCCTTGGGTCACGCGTGAGGATCATACTGTGCGCGCCATCGCAGGGCCGCACTTGGTGCTGCTGCGCTCAACACTCGAGACCCATGGAGAGCAGCAGACCACCATAAGTAACTTCACTGTAAGTGAAGGCGAGACCATGTGGCTGACTCTTTCGTATGGTGCCTCGGCAGAGCCGGACCCGCCGATGATCCACCCGGAACGAGAGCTGAAGGCGGCAACGAAATACTGGTCGGAGTGGGCGGCGCAATGTACGCCCGCGGGGAAGTATACCGAGGCGATCGAGCGTTCTCTGATTACGTTGAAGGCCATGACCTATCGGCCTACCGGCGGCGTTGTCGCCGCAGTGACCACATCGCTGCCGGAAGCACTTGGCGGCCCGCGTAATTGGGATTACCGCTACTGCTGGCTCCGTGACTCCACGTTCACCCTGTTGGCGTTGATGAATGGCGGGTTTTACAAGGAAGCAGAAGCGTGGCAGGACTGGTTACACCGTGCCATCGCAGGCAGCCCGGAACAGATACAAATCATGTACGGCATCGCAGGCGAGCGGCAACTGCTCGAATGGGAAGTAAGCTGGCTGCCAGGGTACGAGAAGTCGACGCCGGTACGCATTGGCAACGCCGCCGCGGAGCAACTGCAGCTCGATATTTACGGCGAGGTGATGGATGCGTTCTTTCATGCCCTTGCTGGCGTAAAGGTGCCACGGCCTTCTGATTTGCACCTGCAACAGTTACTGACCAACCATCTGCTGACGATCTGGCAGCAGCCGGACCAGGGTATCTGGGAGTCGCGCAGCGGCCCGCAGCAGTTTACGTACTCGAAGATGATGGTGTGGGTGGCACTGGATCGCGCGATCGCGATCGCAGAGCACACCGGCAGCGACGCCCCGCTTGATATCTGGAGAGCAGCGCGAGAGAAGGTGCACCACGAGGTTTGCGCCAAGGGTTTCAACAAGAAGGTCGGTGCCTTCACACAGAAGTTTGGAGGCGATCAGCTGGACTCGTCCCTGTTGCTGATGCCCATGGTTGGCTTCCTCCCCCCGGAAGATCCGCGGGTGAAAAGCACGATCGAGGCGATCGAGAAATCGCTGATGAAAGATGGCCTGCTGATGCGCTACGACACATCAAAATCCGCAGATGGCCTTCCTTCCGGAGAAGGTGCTTTTGTTGCCTGCTCGTTCTGGCTGGTGAGTTGCCTGAAGATGATCGGTCGCGACGCGGATGCGCGCAGTCTGCTGGAGCGGCTGATGGACCTGCGCAACGATCTTGGCCTTCTCTCCGAGGAGTATGACACGGGCAAGAAGCGGCAGGTCGGCAACTTTCCCCAGGCGTTTTCTCATATAGCCATGATCAACGCGATCTTCGACGTGGAAGCGGGTGGAGTTGAGGTGCGCAAGCGGCATCATCGCCACACGGGCAAGAAGCACCATCCAAGCAGGAAGCGAGCGTCGACGCCAGAACTCGACCCTAAGTCACAGGCGGAAAACTAGGTCGCGCAAGCGACTGGGTTAATTTACAGCGATCTGAAAGCGCAAGAGGGACAGGCAGGATGCACACGTTTAAAGTATGGGCGCCCAAGGCAGAGAAGGGCTTTGTTATGGTGAGTGGCACGAAGCATTCGCTGGAAAAGCAGGAAGGCGGCTGGTGGTCGGCGGCCGTGGAGGAAGCGGGCCCCGGGACGGACTACTCGTTCTACCTCGACGACCAAGACCTTGCAATGCCCGACCCGCGCTCGGCGTTTCAGCCGCAAGGGGTGAACGGGCCATCCCGTGTAGTCGATCACAAGGCCTTCAAGTGGACGGATCGGGGCTTTCATGCAAGAGCGTTTCAAAGCGCGATCATCTACGAACTGCACATAGGAACGTTCACCCCCGAGGGAACGTGCGATGCTGCCATTGGTAAGTTGGACTACCTTCACGAACTGGGTGTAACGCATATTGAGCTATTGCCATTTGCCGAGTTTCCTGGTGCGAATGGCTGGGGTTACGACGGCGTAGATCTCTTTGCTCCGCATGCTGCTTACGGTGGGCCGGACGGGCTCAAGCGTTTTGTGGATGCTGCCCACGGCAAGGATCTCGCGGTCATCATGGATGTGGTCTACAACCATTTCGGCCCCTCTGGAAATTATGTGGGTAAGTTCGGGCCGTACTTCACAGAAGCCCATAAGACACCCTGGGGCGATGCGGTAAATCTGGAGGATGACGGCTCGTTTGAAGTCCGTCGCTTCTTCTGCGACAACGCCCTGATGTGGCTTCGCGACTATCACATGGACGGATTGCGTCTCGATGCTGTCCACGCTTATGTGGATCGCTCCGCGATCAACTTCATGGAGCAAGTCAACACCGAGGTTCACGCCCTGCAGGCAGAGACCGGGCGACCGTATGTGATGATCGCGGAAAGCGACCTGAATGATCCGCGTGTGGTGCGATCCAAGGAAGCCTACGGATACGGCTTTGATTCGCAGTGGAGCGATGACTTTCACCATGCGCTCGTAGCCCTGCTTACCGGCGACACAAGCGGCTACTATGCAGACTTTGGCAGTTTCGCCGAGTTAGGCAAGGCGCTGTCGCAGGCGTTTGTCTACGATGGCGAGTTCTCTCCTTTCCGCAATCGCGTGCATGGCAGGCCTGTTCACAACCTGGCGGGCTGGCACTTCTGCGGCTACTCACAAAATCATGATCAGGTCGGCAATCGCGCAAAGGGGGAACGCCTGGTGCACTTGACCGATATCCCGCGTGCGAAGATCGCTGCTGCCCTCACTCTCCTGTCCCCGTTTATGCCGATGCTTTTCCAGGGAGAAGAGTGGGCGACGACATCTCCTTTCCAGTACTTCACCGACCATGAGGATAAAGCACTGGGGAAACTCGTGTCGGAAGGTCGAAAGAAGGAATTCGAGGCATTTGGCTGGGACCCGGAAGATATTCCCGATCCGCAGGAGAAGTCGACTTTCGAGAACTCCAAGCTGAAGTGGGAGGAGATTACGCAACAGCCACACGCTGGCGTTCTCGACTGGTACAAGAAGCTGATACAACTGCGTCGCTCGGAGCGAGATCTGACCGACGGCGTTCTTGAGCAGGTGGACATTGACTTTGACGATGAGGATCAATGGTTCACAATGCAGCGCGGCAGTATCGTAGTTGTCTTCACGTTAGACGAGGAAGGCTACTCGGCGGGTCTCGAGGAAAACGTCGAGCTTCTGCTTGCATCTGATCCAGATATCAAGTTGGACGATGGGCACCTGGTACTGCCTGGCGTTGGGCTTGCAGTTCTTCGCGTGACATAGGCTGGCGGTAAAGAGGCGGGAACCTCAACAGGCTCCCGCTTTTCTGTGTCTAAGACAAAAACAGCGGTTCGGAACTCGTTGCTGTCGACCCGGGATGCAGTGTGTTGTCTATAGATGGATTGTTGCCCTCTCGTCTTTCACGGAAAACCGTGCCACCCATCAACAAGACGGGTGCAGGGCCTGGGCTTGTCACGTGCAGCAACCCCAGCGTCGTGCGAACTACCTGTTGGTTGATTCGACCCGCATGGGAGACCAGGATGCAGGGGTAGTCCGACGGCAGCCCTGCGGATCTCCAGGCCCGCGCTATCTCTGATAAGTCCCGACCTGGCATGTACACGATCCGGGTAGGTTCTGGGTTGGTGATTTCTCCAGGAGCGTGGTGGGCGGTCGACAGCAGGATACTTGAGGACGCTCGGCGATCGGTGAGCGAGCAGGGCAGCGCTGCTGCCGCGGCCGACGCCGCGGTTACTCCCGGCACGACTTCATACGCGACCTGTGCGAGTTCAAGTGCATCCATCTCTTCGCTCGCACGCCCAAAGACGAGTGGGTCGCCACTCTTCAGGCGAACCACGGTGCGGTTTGTTCGCGCGCCATCGATCATGAGCTGATGTATCTGCGACTGCGTAATCGAGGCACGACCGCAGCGCTTGCCCACGTTGACCAAGTCGGCCTTCGGCCCAGCCAATGCAAGAATCTCTTCCGGGACTAGGTCATCAAAGAGGATCACGTCCGCGGAAGCGATAAGTCGGGCCGCTTTGACGGTAAGCAGATCGGGATCGCCGGGACCTGCGCCTACAAGAAATACCTTGGCAGGATTCGGTTCTGCAGGCCTGGTGGGCGTCGCTTCAGAAGCTTGTGGGCCGCGCCGATCAGCTGGGAGTGCAAGCACACGTGAGGGGCAGCTACTCGACGAGCATACCGATCGCTCGGCGAGCGTTTGCAGCAACAGCTTGCGCTCCTCCCCTGCAGGATGCGCATCGAGCACCTCGCGGCGCAGATGGCCGAGCGAATGCAGCCACGGACCAAGATCATGCGGCAGTTGCGAGTCGATCTCCCGACGCAGCCTTTGTGCCAGGGAGGGGCTTTCGCCGGCGGTGGAGATGGCAATCTGCAGATCTCCGCGCGCGACTACCGAACCGTAGTAGAAGTCGCAGTGCGGGATATCATCCACCGCATTGCAGAGGATGTTAGCTTCGACGCAGAGGCGGTAAACGTGTTGGTTGACGCTGGCGAAATTTGTGCCGGCTATGACAACAAATTGCCGATCAATATCGCTGTTCCGAAACTCGCGTCGATGGAGCGTGATGGCGCCGCGTTCCGCAAGCTGCTCCACTTCGGGACGAGCCCACGGCGCGATCACCGTGACGGTTGCGCCACTCGCCACGAGGCTTTCGATTTTACCCGTGGCGACTTCGCCTGCGCCGACAACCAGGCTCTTCCGTCCTTCAAGTTTCAGAAAGATCGGCAGCATGCTCATGCATCGGGTCCTGGCGCAGGGCCGGCGCTTACGTCGCGTGCAACCGGGGTGACGGGCTCTCCGGCTAACTGGGCGCGCAGCTCTTCATTGGAGTGACGCGCAAAGTAGGCGCGCAGGCTTTCGCCCTCACCCAGACGCCTGCCCTGGTAGGTCTTCAGCAAGCGCTCGATCGCCTCCGGAACTTCAGTCGCCGGGATGCGGTAGCCAACTGGACGCGCCACCGCGGCGTACTCGCCGACTGAGCCGCCCACGCAGAAATAGTAGGCATCGACTAACTTCCCATCCTGCTTGATCTTCTTGCCTTCGATGCCAACATCTGCGAGCCAATGCTGACCGCAGCTGTTCGGGCAGCCTGTGACGTGCAGGCGGAACTGCTGGTCGAACTCCGGTACACGTTCTTCGAGTTCATCCACAACCCAGCGCGTAAAGCCCTTGGTCTCGGTGATCGCGAGCTTGCAGAATTCCGTTCCGGTGCAGGCCACGGCTCCGCGCCAGAACTGCGAGGCTTCGACACGAATGCCGATCTCGCCGAGCTTGTGCGCGAGCTCACCGGCGCGAGCCGAGTCAATGTTGATCAGGAGTAAGTTCTGCCCCACGTTGGTGCGGAGATCCCCGGAGCCATACTGTTCGGCAAGATCGGCGATGGCAGAGAGCTGGTCCCCGGTGAGCCGCCCACGCAGAACCGAAGCGCCCACGTAGCTCAGGCCCGGCTGCTTCTGCGGGTGGATCCCGACATGATCGCGCAGCACGTCATCTGGCACAATCTCAGGCACAGATGAGGCGAGCCTGCGGCCGAGACGGCGCTCGATGTCGGCGAGGAAGGTTTCAGCCGTCCAGCCTTCCTTCAGAAAAAGGTGCTTCATGCGGGCCCGATCGCGGCTTTCACGCAATCCCTGCTGGTCTCGGAAGAGTTCGGTAATTGCGCGTGCGACTTCTACAGCTTCATGCTTCGGGATCCACGCATCCAGCTTGACAGCCAAATGCGGATCGCTTGAAAGGCCTCCCCCAACACGGAGGGAAAAGCCTTCTTCCGCTTCGCCGTCGGTGTGTCGGATCGTGGCGGTGAAGCCGATGTCGTTGATCTCCGGGTAGGAGCACCACAGCGGGCAGCCGGTGACGGAAATCTTGAACTTGCGGGGCAGGTTGTAAAAGGCAGAGTTGCCGATCAGTGCTTCCGAAATCTGGATCGCGACTTCCGACGCATCGAAGAGCTCGTGTCCATCGATGCCGGCCAGTGGGCATCCGGTCACGTTGCGAACCACGTCGCCGCATGCACCCTTGGGAGAGAGCCCGACCTTTTCGAGGGCATCCACCACTTCCGGCATGGACTGGATCGTCAGCCAGTGAAGCTGGATATTCTGGCGGACTGTGATGTCGGCCACGTTGCGCGCATGAACCTTGGTGAGCTCCGCGATGACGCGAAGCTGCTGCGAGGTAAGCTGCCCGGCGGGTGCACCGATGCGCATCATGAAGTAGTCGGTGGCGAGTCCCTCGCCGCCCTTGCCACCGGTCACGCCCGCGCCATCGCCCTGCGTGTACACGCCCCACCATTTGAAGTAGGCCGAGGCCCATTCCGGCAGCACACTGCCGCGGCCCTCACGCGCAAACTGGCGCACCTCGTCAAAGACGTCCCACGGGTTTTTCTCGCGCTTCAGCCGTTCCATGCGCTGCGCTTTTGATTCTTTCGGTGGAGCAGGAGCGGTCACTTCGGGCATGTATCCTCTAGGGTCCTTACGGCAAAAGCAAAAGCCCGCCTGGTTGGGTGTGTACCAGGCGGGCCGAAGAGTCGCGAATGTGTTGCGTCGCTTCTAGCGCACCGGTGTGTCGCTGAGGCAACAGACGGAGGTGTTCTGGAAGAAAATACGCATGTTGTGAGAATACGGGGGACGCCCTGCAGCGTCAATCGCCGCGCGTTGATCCACTGGACAACGCGCGGCACATAGGCGACTAGAAGGTGAACGTACCCTGCAGGAAGATGCGACGGGCAGCCGAACCATCCGGGGACGAGAAGATCTGACCTGCCAGGGCGTTCGACTTGCCGAAGTCCGGTGAATCGATCGTGCCGGTAGGCGGAGCCAGGTTGATGATGTTGAACAGGTTGAGCGCCTGCGCGTTCAGGGTGAAATTGTAGCGGCGGCCCGTGTTGCCACTGTTGCCGAAGGGGCCGCCGTGGCCGCCGCCTGGGCCACCACGCCCGCCACCCCGAGGCTCGCCACCGCCCGGCTGCTGCTCGCCTCCCCCTGTCTTAAGCTTCTGCCCAAAGCCCCAGGTCTTGCTCAGGCGAAGGTTGAAAGTGAAGAGCGTGGGGCCGTTGCCGTAGTTCACCGGGATCGGCGTTGCGCCAGCAGCTGGAGCAGTGTTGAACGTGCCGTACTGGTTCGTGATGATGTTCGGGCCGGTGGCGTCGGCGGCTGCAAAGGCTGGCCGGTCGTTGAAGAAGGAGTCGCCGTTCTGGTCCTGCGACAACGTGATGTTGAAGGGATTTCCCGACTGCGCGACGATGAATGGCGAGATGCGGAAGAAGTGCGGGGCCGCATAGCTGCCGACGAGGAAGAGCCGGTTGCGCGCATTGAAACCGGCTCTGCCGTAATCCGCTTTCAGATTCCGCGAGTTCGAGGGATTGCTGCCCACGCCGTTCACGTCGGAGTCGGCATAGCTCAGGCCATAGAAGCCAAAGACGGAGAGCGAGCGGCTGACCTGGGTGCGGAAGTTCAGAAACAGCTGGTTCTGGTTGTACGTGCCTTCGGAGAAGTACTGGTAGACGTTTCCAAGGGCCGAGTCATACGTAGGCGAGTACGAGGCGTTCTCATTGATGGTGTCGTAAGCGTGGGTGCCATGCGAGTGGATGTACGTCACCGACAGCGTGGAGTTCTTATTCAGCTGGTGGTCGAGCCCGATTGACTCCTGGATGTTCGCCGCGGCATGGAGGTTGGGATTGATCTGGTAGATCGCCGCCGCCGTGCTGCTGTTGCCGGCGGTGGTAGTGGTGCTGGTGCCTGCTTCGCAGGCTGCGATTACAGCCGCAGCGCCGTTCGGCAGGCCGCCTGGCAGGTAGCAGCTTGGGTTCTGGATCACGGTCTCCTGCTGAACGATCCCGTTTACGCGCGCCGCCTGCAGTACCTGGCCGATCGCGAACCGGTCATAGAAGTAGCCGAAGCCACCGCGCAGCACATCCTTGGTCGGCTTGCCGTGGCGGGTCAGCCCGTACGCGAAGGCCAGGCGCGGGGCAAAGTCACTATGGTCGTGGATGTCGTTCTGGGTCTCCCAGCGCAAACCGTAAGAGAGCGTGAGGTTTGGCTTGTACTTCCAGTCATCCTGGTAGAAGAGCGCGCCATCGATGAGGTTGACGCTTGCCTTGGGACTGCCGGTGACGACGACCAGCTGAGCGGGGCCGCCGCCTGCCTGCTGGATCTGCTGAAAGGTCTGGCCGGTGCCCTGACCGCGAATCGTGGCAGCATAGGCCTGGGCCGCGGTGATCTCCTGGCAGCCGGAGCTGGCGGTGCCGCTCACCTGGCAGGGGTTGGTGGCTCCACCCACAGGGCAGCCGGTCGCGGTGAGGCAGGAACGCGCGCCAAAGGTGAACAGGCCATTAAAGCTCGAATCGGCCGCGTTCGCCTCACGCGCAGCCCGCAGCCGGCCGCCGATCGAGATCGAGTGCGTCTTCAACGCGAGCTCAGTCAGATTTGAGAGCTCGTAACGATCTGTGTGGTCGTTGATGAACTGCTCGCTCTGGCCGCCAAAGGTTTCGTTGCCCTGCACCTGCACCTGCGGAGTCGTGTTGGCGGGGTTCTGTGACGAACGGTCGAAGAGGATCTGCAGGTGCGTCTCGGTGATCACACGCGGGCCGAAGACCTCCGTGTCACTCAGCTGGATTGTGTTCTCGCTCGAGGTGGAGTTGTAGGCCTGCGAAAGCAGCGAAAACTGGCCGACTCCCTGGTTGTTCTCGACATTGCGCTCGTACTGGTACCGCACGCTGAGCGTGTTCTTCTGGCCCAGCTGCACATCCACACGCGGGCTGATGTTGGTGCGGCTTTGCGGGGTGTTCAACGCATTGGGTGAGAAAACCGTGTTGTAGTCGGCGTTGTTGGTGAACACGCCATTGGTGAAGTCGCCGTTCACCTCACCCTGCAGCTGGTATGCGCTGACGATCGAGTCGTCCTGGATGTTGCGGTGTTGCCCGGTGAAGAAGAAAGACGCATTCTTGCCGATCGGTCCGCTGAGCGTGCCCTCGTACTGGTAGCTGTCGTAATCCGGCAGGTTATGCGCAAAGGGGTTGCCGGTGTTGAACTGGCGCATGTTGCCCTGCGCGTAGAACTGCCCGTGGAACTTGTCGGTTCCGGGCTTGGTGAAGATCTCCACGCGGCCGAAGCCGAGCTTGTCGAACTGGGCGCCATAGGGGTTCTGGTTGACGCGGATCTCGCGGATCGCCGACTTCGGCGGCAGCTGGCCCGAGGTGAAGCCGTCGACGTAGATCTGGCCGCCAGAAGGACCGGCAGCGGGTCCGGCGAGTGCGGAGAGCTCGTTGGAGAGCTCGTCGGGGTCATCAGAGAGTGCGTCGAGATCGGCGCCCTTGATCGTGATGCTGTTGGCGTTTGAATCGGGGTCGACCGAGACCTGCGGTGTGTCCGCATTCACCTGCACGGTCTGCTGCTGCACCTGGATCAGCAGCGTTGCATTCAGCAGCTTGTTCGCGCGGGGCGCGACGACGACCGAGCGCGTGCTGAGCGGCCCGAAGCCCTGCGCCGTGACAAAGACAACGTAGCTGCCGGGCGGAACGTTCGTGATGGTGTAGCTGCCATCCTGGCCAGAGGTGCCGCTCGCGAGGGTGTGGCCCTGGGCATCGGTGATGCTGACCGTCGCCCCCGGAATCACGGCGCCGGTTGTGTCACTGATCTGCCCATGGAGGGTGCCAGGAGCCGCTGTGGTCGCACCTGGCTGGGGTGCCGTCGCGGTGGTTTGTGCGTGGATCCTAGGGGCGGAGGAGAAAGCCAGCAGTGAGGCCAGCACGTACGCGGGGGGCAGTCTTCGATTCACGGGGCTCCAGGTGAGGTCTGCGAGTGGTCCGACAACATTTGGACGCGAGGGAGGGAGATGTGGTGATGAGCCAGCTTGATTTCCCGATCAACGCTGCGGGGCGTCGGCCCCGCCCGTTTCGCCACCGCCGCCCAGGTTCCATGAGGCAGAGAACAGGCTCGAGCTGGCTTCGGACGAGCCTTGCAGGAGCGGTTCGACTCCGGCGATCAGTGTGATTGCTGTTTGTTGCTTGGCATCGGGGGCGCTGGCCACGATCATCACCGCGTCACCCTTCTTCAGCTCAGCTAGGTTGATGGTGGGGGCATGTTGCAGCATGGCCGCGATGTCACCACCGCGGTGTTGCGCGGGGGCTCCCTCGGCTCGCGGAGCACCCGCAGCCGGGGTGCCCCCCGTATCGCCACCTGCCCGATGCGCCATCCGGGCGGCCATTTCGGGGGGAAGCCTGCGTAGCTGGGTTGCCGGTTCGAGATGCAGGGTGAGGTTCCGCTTGGTGCTCAGATCGGTCAATGTGATGGTATTTGCGCCCGGATCGGTCGAATCCACGGTGCCGGCGATGTTGCGAAAGGAGCCGGCCACGATCTCGTCCGCTTTCACCTGGCCATCCTCAGCCGGCTTCTCTCCACGAGCGCGGAGCTGGTCGCCCGGATGCACGTCTGCCAGGGTCGCCTTGTGGGTGTCGGCAAAGGCCGTGGAGTCGGGCGAGTAGCGCCGGACGACCGTTGCTGCGGTCGTGTCGACTGTGAGCGCTGGTGCGCCGCCCCCCTGGCGGATCCGGATCGCTCCGGTCGCGGGATCGACCGACTCGACGATGCCGGCGACCCCGAGCTTTTGCCAGGCGGCGCTTTCCTGCTCGTGGGCATGGCTGATGTCGCCCTGCTTCATGGCGATGAGGGTCGCGGCGGTCGGGTGCTCGGAACTGCTGTCGCCGGCTGCCCGGATCAGGACGCGATCCCCGACAGCAAGGTCCGCAAGCGCGAGCGGGGTCGCATTCTTGAGGTTGGTCTCGCCCGGAGTGATGCGCAACAGCCGCGTGTCAGGTGTGATTGCGACGGTGATCTCTGCGGTGCTCGCGCCTTCCTGCTTCACGGTGATAGCGCCCGAGCCAAGCGCGACGACGGTGCCAAGGATGCGGCTGGTTGCCGGGGAGGTGCTCGCGGAGCCAGCGGCCTGGGCCATCAGCGGCAGCGGGGAGAGGCCGAGTGCAGCCGTCAGTACCACAGGGCGGAGTAGGTGACGCAACATCGTAAATCTCCTTCGTGCGAGCCGTACAGACGGTTGCCTGGTGGTACCGACGACAATTTGCGTGCCAAAGTTTCACCACGGCGCACTGTGATCCGTGCTGTTCGTCCCCAATGTACCCTCGGTACCGCGGTTCGATGTTGGGGAGAGCCGAACGTTTGCCGAATCATGTAGCATCAGGAACGGTTTTCCTCCGCTGTCCTGGCTAAGCTCTGGCAGGTACTGACAGAGGAACCGTACCCTGCGCGAACAGCGGAAAGTAGCCCACGGACGGCATGGCAATTACAAGCGTAAAGAGCAACAGCACCTATACAGGTCCCGCATCGGGCGGCACGAATGTAAGCGCCATGGCGATGGTGACGACCCTGTTCTTCATCTGGGGTTTCTGCACGGTCATCAACGATGCTGTGATTCCACACCTTCAGTCGATCTTCGGGTTGAACTACCTGGAAGCTTCGCTGATCCAGCTGGCCTTCTTCGGGTCCTACTTCATCTTTGCCCAACCGTCCGGCAAGTTGATTGAGATCGTCGGCTACAAGCGCAGCATGGTGATCGGCCTCCTGACGATGGGTGTCGGCGCACTCCTGTTCATCCCGGCGGCAAGCTTTGGCAAGTATGCGTTCTTTCTGGCTGCCGAGGTAGTGCTCGCAGCAGGTGTGACCCTGCTGCAGGTCGCGGCCAACCCCTATGTCACCATCCTTGGTCCGCCCGAGACTGCCTCCAGCCGTCTCAACCTGACCCAGGCGTTCAACACCCTTGGCGACACAGTGGCACCCTACATCGGCGGCGCGTTGATCATGGGAACGACCGCGGTTGCGACCGGTGCCGTGGTCCCGACCAGTGGCCCCGCGCTCACCGCGTACCGCATCCACCAGGCAGCCAATATCAAGGTCCCGTTCCTCGCAATCGCGGTCACCGTGACCGTGCTGGCGCTTGCAATCGCGCTCTACAAGTTCCCACGACTGGAAGTCACGCGTGACTACCGCCCTGCCAATCTCAAGATCGACCAGGACAGCGTGTGGAATCACCCCCACCTGTACCTTGGCGCAGTGGCGATCTTTATCTATGTAGGCGCCGAGGTGGCTGTGGGCAGCTTCGCTGCCAAGTACTTCGCGGATCCGAAGATCGGCGACATGCCGCTTGAGAAAGCCGTCAAGCTCGTCACCCTCTACTGGGCAGGCGCGATGGTCGGTCGCTTCATCGGCTCGGCTGTGATGCAGAAGATCTCGCCCGCCAAGGTGCTTACGGCCTGCGGCGTTGGGGCGGGTCTGATGGTGATGTGCTCGCTGCTGGGTACCGGCCACTTCGCCGTTTACACCCTGCTTGCAGTCGGCCTCTTCAACTCGATCATGTTCCCGACGATCTTTACGCTGGCGGTCGCAGAACTTGGTCCGCTGACCAGCCGTGGTTCCGGCCTGCTCGTTCAGGCGATCGTTGGGGGCGCGGCCTTCCCGGTGCTGATGGGTTACCTGGCAGATCACATCGGGATCCACAAGGCACTGGCGCTCCCGATGGTCTGCTACCTGTTCATCATCTACTACGGCTGGAAGGGTCACCGCATCGCTCCGGACGAGGTGCAGGCAGAGATTCGGGCAGTCTAGTCCCGCCTGCCTCTCCATGCTTTTGCAGCGAGCCCCGGTCCTCGGACCGGGGCTCGCTGCGTTCTGGGTGCGCTTTCTTGGCGAGCCGGTAGCTTCCGAGTCAACATGTGCGGGAGAATGGGAGCATGGCGACTTCCTCTGCTGCCCCTGGTGCGGTGCTGGCGATCACGCTTGCCGATGTGCAGGCGGCCTACGCCCGCATTCGGGAGAGCATCTACTGCACGCCCGCGCCACACTCAGCGGCGCTTTCCGAGCTGACCGGGCAAACGGTGTTCCTCAAGCTTGACAACCTCCAACGTACCGGTGCGTTCAAGGAGCGTGGAGCGCTCAACAAGATTCTCACGCTTACGCCCGAGGAAAAGTCGCGCGGCGTGATCGCCGCCAGTGCCGGCAACCATGCACAAGCCGTGGCCTACCACGCCGCAAAGCACGGCATCCGAGCCCGCATCGTGATGCCCGAGATGACGCCGCTGGTAAAGGTCTCGGCGACCACGGGTTTTGGGGCGGAAGTCCTTCTACACGGCGCCAACTACGACGAAGCCTATGCTGAGGCGCGGCGGATCAGCGACGAGTCCGGGCTGACCTTTCTCCATCCCTTCGACGACGCGGCGGTGATCGCCGGGCAGGGAAGTCTCGGTATCGAGCTGCTGGAGCAGATCCCGGATCTGGACGCGGTGGTGGTTCCGATCGGTGGCGGGGGTCTGATCAGTGGCATCGCCTGCGCGATCAAGGAGCTGCAGCCCTCGGTTCGCGTGATCGGGGTGCAAACCGAGCGGCTGCCCTCGATGCTCCGGGCGCGCGAGCAAGGTGGTCCGATCACGCTGCCTTCGGCCGGGACGGTCGCTGATGGTATCGCCGTGCGTCGCGCCGGGAACCTGACCTTTCCGCTGGTCGAGCAGTACGTCGATGAAATCGTGACCGTCGACGAGGAAGAGATCGCCCAGGCGATCCTGGTGCTGCTTGAGAGCGAAAAGACGCTCGCCGAAGGGGCCGGGGCGGTCGCCGCGGCAGCGCTTCTGCAACACAAGACTTCGCTCAGCCGGGCCTCGCGCCCGCAGCGGACAGCAGTGCTCGTCTGCGGGGGCAATATCGATGTGAGCTTGCTCGCGATGATGATCGAGCGCGGTCTCGTGAAAGATGGCCGCCGCACCCGGTTGCGGATCCACCTGACGGACCGGCCGGGCGCGCTGCACGGCATGACGCGCATCCTGGCCGAGGCGCGAGCGAACATCGTCCAGACCACCTATGACCGCACCTACTACGGTGTGAACCTGGGCAATACTGCGATCGATATCACTCTGGAAACGCGCGGTGTTGCCCATATCGCCGAGATCCGGGACGCGCTCGCCGGCGCCGGGTATCAGCATGAGCGGATTATCTAGCGTGCGCTGCGCCCCCGAACACGAGAGAAAAGCGACCGAAACGGCTGCCCCGCGCGAACTGACGCTTGACCCGGCAACGCCCGAGGCATGGCGGGCGCTACGTGCCGACGCCCATGCGATCCTCAACGACACGCTCGACGGGCTCCAGAATCTACGCGCGCGCCCGGCATGGCAGCCCATGCCGTCAGCCGTGCAGCAGGCCCTCGACGAGGCCGCCCGGCCAATGGGCGAGCGCTCGCTTGAGGCAGTGTATGCCGAGGTAACAGCACGCATCCTCCCATACACGTCTGGTAACCGCCACCCCAGGGCGTGGGGATGGGTTCGCGGACAAGGCACCCCGGTCGCGATGCTTGCCGACATGGTCGCCTCAGCAGCCAACGCGCATGTGGGCGGTGGGTTCACGGCGCCGGTGCAGGTGGAGGAGACGGTGATCCGCTGGCTGGCGGAGGCACTCGAGATGCGGGCTCCCGGTGCGGCAGGTGGGCCGAGTGGCCTGCTCACGAGTGGGGCGACGATGGCGAACCTGCTCGGTCTGGCCGTGGCCCGGACGGCCAGGGCTGGCTTCGATGTGCGGGAAGAAGGCCTGAGTGGCCGGCCCCGGATGCTCGTCTATGGCTCGACCGAGACGCATGGCTGGGCAGGGAAGGCGATGGAACTGCTCGGGCTGGGGCGGCAATCCTTTCGGCGGATCGCTGCGGATGCCGGGGGGCGCATCGACGTTGCGCTTCTGCAGCAGCAGGTTGCGGAGGACCGCGCGGCGGGCATGGCTCCTTTCGCGGTGATCGGGAATGCAGGCACAGTCAACACCGGGGCTGTGGACGAGCTGCGGGCGCTGCGGGCGTTGTGTACCGAGCAGGGACTGTGGTTCCACGTGGACGGCGCCTTTGGCGCACTTCTCAAGCTGGCGCCCAGCCACTGCTCGCTGGTGGATGGGCTGGAAGAGGCCGATTCTGTTGCATTCGACCTGCACAAGTGGCTTTCGCTTCCCTTTGAAACGGGCTGCCTGCTGGTGCGCGATCGTGTGGCCCACCACGCTGCGTTTCAGTCCGAGGCTGCGTACATGGAGCGTGGCGCGCGCGGTATGTTGTCTGGCGATCTCCGGTTCTCGGATCGGGGCATCGAGTCTTCACGCGGCTTCAAAGCGCTGCGTGTCTGGATGCAGCTTTCGGTTCACGGCTTCCGGAAGCATGGCGCGCTGATCGAGCAGAACCTGGCCCAGGCTGCATACCTGGAGAGCCTCGTGCGACAGGAGCCGGAGCTCGCAATGCTTGCTCCGCGCCCGATGAATATTGTGTGCTTCCGGTACCAGGGCGACGTTGCGGAGGAAGACCTCGGTGCGCTGAACCGGAGCATTCTCGTTGATCTGCAGGAGAGCGGCGCCTTTGTCGTCAGCGGCACGACCCTGGCGAGCGGCTGCTTTGGTCTGCGCGTGGCGATCGTGAATCATCGCTCGCAGCGCGAGGACTTTGAAGCGCTGGTAAAAACGGTCCTGGAGGCTGGGCGCCGCTTGCGTGCGACGTAAGGGCCGGCAGATGCCTGCTCAACCAGTGGGCACGTCGAACTGATTCAGACGCATGCGCTAGAGTAGCTGCATGTTTCGGACTGCCGCTTTCTCGCTTGCCTGCTGTGTTCTCACGCTCCCCGCACCCGCCCAACAAACGCCCACCCAGCCCGAGTACACGCGGGAGGATGTCATGATCCCGATGCGGGATGGTGTGCGGCTGCATGCAGCTATTCTGCGACCGAAAGCCGGCAGCGGTCCGCTGCCGTTCCTGATCAATCGCACGCCCTATGGCGTTGCCGAGGACACGGCTGACGCGTTGCCGAGGGCGTATCCGGAACTGGCGAAAAGCCGCTACATCTTCGTGATGGAAGATATCCGCGGGCGCTACGGCTCCGAGGGGACATTCGTGATGATGCGCCCAATGGCAGCTCACCACGATCCTGCGCAGTATCCGAAAGATGTCGACGAGAGTACGGATGCGTACGACACCGTGGCCTGGTTGCTGACCCATGTGCCGGGCAACAATGGCCGCGCCGGTGTCTTTGGTGTCTCGTATCCGGGCTTTCTGACGATGGAGGCCGGCATCGACCCGCACCCGGCAGTGAAGGCGATTTCGCCACAGGCTCCCATGACCGATGTCTGGCTGGGAGACGACTTCTTCCACAACGGCGCCTTTCGGCAGACCTATGGCTACGACTACGGCCTGGGGATGGAAAGCAGCAAGGAAAACGCCTTCGCCGGCATGCCGGATGGGGAGGATGCGTACGACTACTTTCTGAAGACCGGCTCGTTTGCCGCTGACGTGAAGGCATCGGGTTCGCCCGACCTGCCGACCTGGGAGGCGTTTCTTGCGCATCCTGCGTACGACAGCTACTGGCAGGCACGGGCAGTGGAGCCGCACCTGACGGTCACTTCGGTGCCGACCCTCGAGGTGGGTGGCTTCTGGGACCAGGAGGATATGTGGGGCCCGCAGGAGGAGTATGCGAAGCTTCACGCGGTGGATCCGACCGGGCAGGTGCGCCTGGTGCTGGGTCCCTGGAACCATGGCGAGTGGCGTGGGCCTGCCTCGACGCTGGGTGCTCTGGACTGGGGTGAACCGACGGGCGCGGAGTTCCAGCGGGACGTG
The DNA here is from genome assembly GCA_965199135.1 of Acidobacteriaceae bacterium. Classification (GTDB taxonomy): domain Bacteria; phylum Acidobacteriota; class Terriglobia; order Terriglobales; family Acidobacteriaceae; genus EB88. The sequence goes on from OZ240685.1 coordinate 1,890,663, forward strand.
GAGGTTCCCTTCTTCGCGCACTATCTGAAAAGTGAGCCGATGAAGCTTTCCAATACAACCACCTTCCAGACAGGGACAAACCGGTGGATGCATTACCCTGCGTGGCCCCCGGTGAAGGGGGTTGCGCCGCGGGCGCTTTACCTGGCGGGGGACGGTGCGCTGTCGTTTACGAAGCCTTCGGGTGACGCCACCAGGAAGTACACCTCGGACCCCGCGACGCCGATACCGTACCGGGCTCGCCCGATCGAGGCGACCTACTCGCCCAAGGGTTCGCACTGGTACACCTGGCTTGCGGAGGATCAGCGGCCTGCGACGGCTCGCCCGGATCAACTCACCTGGAAGACGCCGGCCCTGACCGCGCCCATGACGATCACAGGCGGCGTCTCAGCGGATCTGTTTGCCGCGACATCGGGGACCGACGCGGACTGGGTGGTGAAGCTGATCGACGAATACCCAGGTGATCCGAAGCTTGGCAACATGGCTGGCTACCAGCTGATGGTCGCCGAGGAGATCTTCCGGGGGCGCTACCGCAGGAGCTTTACCAGCCCGGAGGCGATCGCGGCGAACACGCCACTCGAGTACACCTGGAGTCTGCACGGCATAGACCACGTCTTTCTGCCGGGACACCGGGTGCTCGTGGAAGTGCAGAGCAGCTGGTTTCCTCTGTACGACCGCAACCCACAGACTTTTGTGCCGAACATCATGAAGGCCATGCCTGTGGATTACCAGCCTGCGACAGAGACGATCTACTCGTCAGCGGCCTATCCGTCCCACCTGGTGCTGCCGGTTGCTGAGAAGCCCTAGGGGCCTGGTTGACCCCCCGGGAGGTCGTTGGTACACTCAAAAAGCGGGGTGGAGCAGTCCGGTAGCTCGTTGGGCTCATAACCCAAAGGTCGTTGGTTCAAATCCAACCCCCGCAACCAATCAAATCAATCAGTTACGAAGCGATTTTGATTGAGCCTTCCTTCAGATTCACTCCCACTGACTCCCATTCGCAAAATTCATGTTTTTAGGCACTCGCCCGTACAGGCTTGAGTACCATCTCCACGACCTTGCTGTTCGCTTCCCGCTTCGAGGACGACATGGCTTGTCCGTAGACATTCATGGTCGTCTGGATCGACGCGTGACGCATCAGCTCCTGTTGCACTTTCATCGGCGCCCCGGTCTCATCCAGCCACGAACGGTAAGTGTGGCGGAACGTGTGCCAGCCGATCCGACTGAACTGCCCGGCACTCGCCTTCCGCTCATCGTGGATGAGCAGCCGCTTGCCGTTCGGTGTCGGTCGATCCTGCGAGCACCAGACGCCGACTCCAGCTCCGCAACTCGGGCATGCCACAAGGCAGAATCCCGCCGGGCGGATGTGCCGCTTCTGAATGTCTGTCGGGTGATACGGCCTGTCCGTATGGGGGCTTGCAAAGACCCAGCCTTCTTCCGTTGGCAGAGCTTGCTTGCTCCATGCGAGCAGAACCTCGACTAGAGATTCGTGCAGCGGTACATGGTCTCGTGAATACTCCGTCTTGACGTCATCGACGTTCCCGTTCACGATGCTCCGCTGCACGAGAAGTTGCTGCCGCTCAAAATCGAAGTCTTGCCACTGGAGCGCCGCGATCTCGCTCACGCGAAGACCGAGGCATTGCGCAACAATCACCATCGTTCGGAACGGTTCTTTCAGCAGCCCGAGGATGGCTTCGTACTCATTCACAGTCAAAACGGTTGGACGCAGACGACGCTTTGTGCTGTCCTTCACGCGGACCATCTCGATGGGATTTCGACGGTCGTTGAAGAGTTCCCAGCGCCCCGCACACTCGAACAGCAGGTGCATGACACTGCGGATATGAGCCTTCGACTTCGGGGCCATGTCCAAGTTCTTCAACCATCCTTCGACCACCATGGGCCGGATCTGGTGTAGCAGGTAGCGTTCCCACCTCGGGCGAATGTGCAGCTTGATATTCGACAGATACGACTTGCGAGTGGAGTAGCGTTCTGGCAACTCTTCCTCGATGTATCGGTCGCAGATCGCGCCGAAGGTGACAGCTCCCAGGTGATGCTGTGGTTTTTCTTCGTTGAGTTTTAGGAGAAGGGCTTCGACTGCAACCCGAGCTTCTGACTTGTTCTTGTACTGATTCGTGGTTCCGACGAAGGTCGCTTTACGCTTCCTCGTGTTGTCGGCCTGCGTCTCGTAATACCGGAACTCCCAGACATCGGCTCCCTTCGCCCGCTTCTTAAGGGTGACGCTTCCAAATTGATATCGTGTGTGATCCATCAAGGCATCTCTCCTCGATTTCACAGCACAGATGGCTGCTTAAAGCGTAGCCCAGTGCGACGCTTCAAGCCAGCACAAAAGTAGCCGGAAACCCTAGTTCAACTGGCGATTTCGTGCTCGTTTATCCAGTCCCGAATGGACGATGGAACGAAGCGCCACAATTTGCCGACTCGCACCCCTGCGATCTGTCCGCGTGCCACCATTCGCTGCAAAGTTCGGGGATGCACCCCCAGAAACTGAGCTGCCTGGCTGCTGTTGAGCAATGGTTGCGCTCCTGGTCCAAAGATCGGAGGGGCGCCGTGTTCTGAAGCCACTGGCTTTCGCATTTCCGGCATGGTTGAACTCCCGACGACATCGCGCTCATTGACCATGCGCGAGGAGATGAACGCGGAGAACGAATCTAGCGCTAACGGAGGATCTCTCTCTCCACGTTGGCTATAACGATGTCGTAAGCGACTTCGGCTGTCCAATTCCAATGCGGAAGTTCGTTATTCCATTGTTGAATAACCGACCGCTGGGTTGCCTAAGGGCAAACAGTTGCACCAGAAAAGCATCAGATTAGTTAGGGGTGTCTTGCGATGACTTTGCTTCCGCGCCGAATCGTTATAGGATCGCAATTTACGTCCTCTGCTAGCAACGATTAGCGCGGCAACGGTCACTCCAGATTCTCCCCATGTAGAGCAGAACGCGGGGGATCGGATTATGACGCGCAATCTACTCAGCCTCTTGAAATCAGCCATAGCGCTGGCGGAAACCTTGAGCTTCTCGCGGGCCGCGAGGATGCGTCACATTAGCCAACCGACGCTGACTAAACACATCTCCGCGCTTGAAGATTGGCTTGGGATTTCGATTTTCGACCGCAACCGCCAGATGGTTGCGATCACCGACGCGGGCCGTGCTTTTATTGAGGAATCACGACTATCTGTACTACACCTTGACAGAGCGGTACACGCCGCACGCGCGGTCATACAAAACTCCGAAGCTATATTGAACATAGGGAGATCCCCCTACACCGATCCTTTTCTCATCTCGACGCTTCGTTCCATTCAACTTCCACTCTACCCATCCCTGAGGGTGGAGCTCTCCAGTCAGTTTTCCTTAGACCTCGTGCATGAGCTACTCTCCGGCTCAATGGACCTGGCAATCACAACAGAGCCGCCAATGTCGCCGATGTTGTCAGCTACACGAATTGCTCAAGCGCCGTTTTACATCACGATGTCCGAGGACGATGAGACGGCAGTTCACGAGCAATTATCTATGGCCGCACTGGACGGGAAGGAATGGGTGTTGTTTGAGCGGAGGGTCCATCCTGCGCTCTATGACACAATCTTGAGGGTGGCACGGGAGAAGCGGGTCAAGCCTTCGCAGATCCACCATGTGATGACCGCAGAGGAGGCCTTCCCGTTCATCGCCCATGGACGCTGCTTGGCTTTTCTTACCAAGTCGGGTGCATTGCGAATCGCCCGAGAGACGGTAACAGTCCGCCCTCTCATGGAAGAATCCCTCTTGCTGAAGACCTATATCGCAGCTCGCGCGGACAACAAATCGAAACTTGCGAGCGAGTTCATGCGGACTTTCGTGAAGAAGCTTTCGCGCTTCGAGACCGTCAAGCAACTCCCGCTTCCCATGCCAGCCTGATCGATACAAGGCGATGGCCTCCTCCCTTGGGGCGTTAGGCAAATTGCCAGATTGCGTCACAGGCTATGTTTCGGCGGATGCATTCGTTGGATTGGCATCATTGCTTCACATAAACAACTTCGCCCGCGTATTGCGGCTGGCCTGCGGGCCACGAAATATCGACCCAAGCCTTGCCGTTCTCCACCAAGGTCATTCGACCTTCCCCCACTGGCTTGCCATCGCGAGCGACCTTGTAGAGAAGTACCGTCGGACCCTCGGCTTTGACACTCAAAGTGAGCCCACGAGTCGGCTTCGTTCTATGGATCTCCATTGGCACACCGTCCGTCTTGCCGTTGACCACCTCGCCAAGAGATGGAATCTCCCACTTGATTTGCCCGTCTGGTTGCAGCGTAAACCTATAACCATCCGCAGCCTGATCCTTGATTCCTGGAGTGCTTCTGCCAGCATCGAGAAGCCAAGTCCCGTTCCAGGGATTCTCAGCGGGGGTCGTAGCGGGAACTAAGGAAGCGAGAACGAGAGTAGTTGCAAAGAGCATCTTCATGTTGCACCCTTTATTTTTTGATGGCCATGCCAACGTTGTTTATGAATGCCAAATTCGCAAGCGACGAGCTGTCCATGAGTGACGACGCTCGTGAGCTCACCCGCGGTTGCCTGATTTTTCCCCGGCGGCTTGTTCGCTCTTGATCCAGTCGTTGATCCGAGTGTCCAGCATATCCATGGGCAAGCTGCCGGCATTGAGTATCTCGTCATGGAACTTGCGAATATCGAAGCGTGCGCCAAGCTGCTGCTGTGCTCGGGTACGCAACTCGCGGATCTTGAGTTGACCGATCTTGTAGCTGAGGCTTTGAGCAGGCAGCGCGATGTACCGATCGATCTCAGACTGGATGGTGGGTTCGTCGGCGGCGCCACTCTCGCGGAAGTAAGTGACCGCCTGGTCGCGGGTCCATCCGTCAGCGTGGATGCCGGTATCCACAACGAAGCGAACAGCCCTCAAGAGTTCGAGATTCAGTCTGCCGTAATCCGATGCGGGCTCCTGAAAGAATCCAATCTCTTTGCCGAGTGCCTCCGCATACACCGCCCAGCCCTCGATATAGGCGTTGTTGCGAATCTGTGACCGGAAGGCTGGCAGGCCTTTCAGATGCTGCTCGATGGTGACTTGCAGTTCATGTCCCGGAATACCTTCGTGATAAGCCTGTGTTTCATCGCTGATGAGTCTACGATGGGCGTAGTTGGAAGTAGCTACGACGACGCGTCCTGGAGTGGTTCCGTCTGCGTTCCCATCGACATGATGCGTGCCCATCTGGGGCTGAGATGCGGGTATCGCTTCGACGACCAGCTTTGTTCTCGGGTAGTCAAGAAAGAGCTCAGGCAGACGGGGCTCCATCTGGTTGACGTAATGCCTAAAATCTTCCACGATCTGGTCCGCTGACGTCGGGATATACCTGGGATCGCTGTTCAGCGCAGCGCGAAAGCTTTTCAAATCGGTGTATCCCGCCTTATGAGCAAGGTCGGTGAGGAGTCCATTGATGCGAGCGATCTCTCGAAGCCCGAGCGCATGAATCTCGGCCGGAGTCATGTTCGTCGTAGTTTGTTCGTGGATAGCGTTCTGGTATCGCCGAGCTCCATCTGGAAGGCTATTCAAACCAATTGTGGTGCGCCCATGTGGCGCATAGTCGTTTGCAACAAAAGCAGCGAAGCGCTTGTATGCGGGCAAGACCTCATTGGTCGTCGCACTGACGATCTCACTGGTGAGACGCTTCTGATCGGCCGCCGCAATCGACGCCGGAAACTTCGTCGTCGGCAAGAGAAATGGGTTTTCCGCAATGATTCCCTGGCACTGCGCGGGAATCTGCTCAAGCAGCAAACGCACCGGCATCAACCCGTCACTTTCCCCCTGTTTCAACACCTCAATCGTCTGCTCGAACGCCATCGGAATCTCATGCAGTTGCGAGATGTATTTTTCATAATCCTTGACCGATTGGAACGGCAGCGACCGCGGGATATCCGCAAGATCTGTGTGGATGCCTCTAAATTGTGTGAGGGGCATCTCATAGTTCTTCAGCGAATAATCTGTCATCCGCTGATCCAGTTCACGAAGCATAAGCTCGTGGGAGATTCGATCCTGTTCGGGAAACCCGTCGGGCGAGATGGCGGCGAGCCGTGTCCGAAACCCACGGTCGATCGCGTTCTGTCGCGCGCTTGCGGCGAGAGAAAAGTCGCCGAGCAGCGACCTCTTCTCTCCAGAACTCGGGGTTGCGTCCGAAGCAGCCTGCTCTTTGAAAAGCTGATTCTGCATGTCGAGCCTGCTTTGCAGCGAAGATGCCTCCGACGGAGTTGCTCCGCTCGTCCTCTGGTCAACTGATGCGCTGGCAAGGGAGTTGCTACGCAGCAGAGCTGATGGAATCTGGTTTATTCGCACAACGGATGAAGATGTAGGGATCGGATACAGCAGCATGACCAACAACAGAGACATCATTTACCTTTCGAGGCGGGGCTCAGGACAAGGGACTTTACGTGCTCGACGGTTCGACTCAGTGACTCCCGAAATGTCCTCTTATAGATTTCAACAGTCTCGCGAAAATGATCTCCGAGCCAACGCGGAAGACTGAATCAACATTTTCGATCTGGTCGATATGGCTTCTCGGCTTCCTACATTCACGACCAGGTCAGCGTTCCTGCCCACGGCGACGAAAACCGAATTTATTTATGAAACATGTCTGGTTATTTGTCCGGGTTCTCCATTGGTACGATCTCTAAATTTATGGGCCCTGAGCAATCACATTTGGGGCAGATCATAACCCCTGTCGCAATGGCCGTATGGCTCAGATCTTCCGCCTTGACGACGTACCCGCACTGGGGGCAGCAGTGGACATGTTGCCAGTGTCTATTGCTTTCATTCGCGGTCTCAGCCATCAACTCTCCAAGAGCGGCTCAATGGGGAGACGTATATCCGCTCGTCTCAGTTCGCACTCTTCTATCCGCAGTTGCTCGTCCTGTGAAGATCATTCCATCACAGGTGCTCGGTCAGCGTGGGATAGCTCGTGTAGCCTTCAGCGCCGCCTCCGTAGATAGTGGTCGGGTCCATTTCATTCAGCGTTGCACCCAGTTGCAGCCTCTTCGGAAGATCTGGGTTGGCTAGAAAGGCGCGGCCAAATGCAACAGCATCGGCATGACCAGACCGTACCGCTTCTTCGCCCCTGGGTCCGTCATATCCGCCGTTCACGACGTAGACACTTTTCCAAAGTTTTCTTAGGTGTGCCGATAAGGCGATACCCTCCTCGGCGCTCCCTTTGCTGTCTTGTGCTTGCTCCACGACGTGAAGATACCCAAGCCCATAACCACTGAGCTTTTCCACCGCGACCGAAAAGGTTTCGTGCGGATTGGCGTCCATCATGTCGTTGAAGTCAACCGTCGGAGAGATCCGCACACCGACCTGCTTGCTGTCCCACACTTCGAGTACCTTTTCGACGGCTTCAGCAAGAAAGCGTACCCGGTTCTCCGCAGTGCCCCCGTATTCATCGGTGCGCTGATTTGTTCCTGTCCGGAGAAATTGATCGATCAGGTATCCATTCGCGGCATGAACCTCAACCCCGTCAAATCCGGCTGTCTTAGCGTTTTCAGCAGCGTGCCGGTAGTCGACTAAGGTCTCTCTGATCCCGCTTGTCGTCAATGCCACGGGCTCCGACACCCGTGCCGAGCCGGTGGCAATGTGTGTATAGGCATTGGCACGGATCGCGGATGGGGCCAGGGGCTGCACGCCGTTTGGCAACAAGGAAGTATGAGAGATGCGACCGACATGCCACAACTGAAGGAAAATCCGGCCTCCGCTTTTGTGGACGGATTCAGTAATTTCAGACCACGCCTTCACCTGTGCGCGGGAATGTATTCCGGGAGTATTGCTATACCCCTTACCCATGGGTGAGATCTGGGTCGCCTCGGTCACGATGAGCCCGGCGGAAGCGCGTTGCGAGTAATACGTCGCTGCAAATTCGCTTGGAACGCCGTCCACATCTGCGCGCGTGCGCGCGAGGGGAGCCATAAAGACACGATTTGCAAGCGTTAACGATCCGAGCTGAATGGGTTCAAAGATGTTAGCCAATTCTGTACTCCTGTGTCCTGCGACGTGGTGAGATGTTGCTCAGTTCCACATCTGAGAATGGGCTCACTGGTCCCGTATGCTTGCAACCAAGTGACCTCTTGTGTCTCGGTTCCTACGCCGGTGCGACGTGGCGTAGGAACCTCTGTTGAATAGAATTCAGTTCCGCTTGATGACCCTCGCAGCCTGCTCGGCCACAGCGGCTACGATCGTCTGGACGAACAAGGCAACATCAAGCGAAGATCTCCTCCAGGAAGTTCCCCAGCGCTTGGAAGGAGCGTCTGTCCGCCGATGCGCTATAGCGCATGGCGTCGGGGTGATCGCGCTTTTCGGCTTCCTTGTTGGTGAAACTGTGCACCACGCCACCATAGAGATGGAGCTGCCAGTCGACCTTGCCTGCATTCATTTCCTCAGCAAATGCTTGACGGATATCCGGCCCGATCATCGGGTCATCACCACCGATGCAAACCAGCACTTTGCCCTTGATGTCCTTGGCGTCTCCAGGACGCTCTGTCGCCAAGCCGCTGTGAAAACCGGCTACACCCTTCACATCCGCCCCTCCGCGAGCTAATTCCAGCGCGACGGTGCCGCCGGAGCAATAACCTATGGCGGCGATTCTGGTTGGGTCAACTTCCGGCCGGGCAATCAGCGCTTTGAGGCCGGCTTCGGCATAGGCCCGGTTTATGAAGGGGTCCTTGAGCATTGGGCCGACAAACGCCATTGCCTCTTCTAGCGTGCTGGCGTTCTTGCCTTCGCCGTACAGATCGCTGGCGAGAGTCACATAGCCCAGTTCAGCCAGACGCTGTGCCTTTTCTTTGGCATGCGGGCTTAGGCCGTACGCCTCGGGGAATACCAGAACCGCTGGGCGCTTGCCCGTCTTGGTCTCATCGAAATACAAGACGCTTTCCATGTTCAGGCCGTTCGCTTCATACTTCAGTACTTCAGTGTGCATGTTCTTCTCCTTGTTAGCGGCTGTTGACATTCGACCGAAGGACGCAAGGGACCGCTTCTCGCGTGACCCTTACGACCGGACCCGTACCCGGAAAACTCACCGTTACTCGGCGGTCGCGCGGGCCGCCTGCTTGATTACATCGATGACAACCTCGGGGAAAGTGACGGGGATGGCGTGAGAAGACTTCAGCTCAATCACAGTGGAGTTGGCACGATCGGCCTCAAACTTGAACTCCTCCTGGGGGATTACGGGATCGAGAAGGGGCCTGATCTGCCAGCTCGGTTTGCTCTTCCAGGCAGCCGAAGTTAGCCGCTCCTGCAGGGCCGCCAGCGCGATAGGCCGTTGGGTAGCGACCATCAGGGCAACCCGCTCAGCATCGACGTCGGCGGCAAGGAGGTAGCTGTATCTGTCCGCTTTCACGAGGATGTCCGTTCCGCTCGTTCCGTCCGGCAAGGTGTATGGAATGGGAACGACAGAAGAGGCGAAGTCGCCTCCTGGGAAGCGTTCGAGACAATCGTTTGCAGATTCACCATCTCCGGGCATCGGTGAGCCCGCGTAAATGAGGCCTTTGACTTTCGGGTCGTCTCCACCCTGCGTGATGACAGCTCCACCATAGGCATGAGAGACGAGAAGCACTGGCCCCTCAATCGTGTCCAAGAGGCTGCGCAGGTAGGCGGTGTCATGTGCTACGCCTCGCAAGGGGTTCGAGAAGACTTTGAACGGGTAGCCCTCGCGCTGAAGCCCTTGGATCACTCCATGAGTCCAGAGCGAAGAGTCTTCGACGGCCCCGTGCACAAGCACGATAGTAGGCTTTGGAAAATCGTTATCTGCGATTTGTTCTTGAGTGCCCATGATGAGTCGTTCTCCTTTGTGTTGATCGGTGCGATGTACCTGCTCGGGAAAGTTGGTGGTGAATCACTCCTGCTCGCGGATTGTCTGCGTATATGTCCTCCCGTATGGGTAGAACAGATCCTTGCGGCCCTCTTGCCATGCTTGCTTCATTTCAGGCGTCGTGATGTCCCAATCCGTCCGGCACTTCTTGCTCACGGCTCGCAGATCCTGACGCAACTCCTCCATGGTCGGCCTTCCAAAGAACCAGTATCCGCAATAGATCTTGTGAATGATGAGTTCCGGCTCCAGAACAACAACATGGGGGATCATGGGATTGTGCAGGGGGTCTGTATATTCGGCGATGTCGAGGTCCTTCTGCACTACACGGCCTGCGTCCGATAGAAAGGGCCAGTGTGCGCCGACTCCGCTACGGTATTCGTTCGTCTCCGTGAGGGTATCCGTGCTGATCGTCACGAGCCGGCAATAACCCACTTCCATTTCGCGGTACAGCTCCAGAAGACCTTCATTCTGGCGGCGGTCCTTTGGACAGAAGCCCCCGCGACTCAACACGAGGATCATCGGGTCCGAGCCTTGGAGTTCGGACAATTTCCGCCGAGTCGCGGTGTGGTCGGTCAGCTCGTAATCAGGAGACTTAGCTCCAGGCGTTATGTCGTTTCGCATGTTCTTGAACCTTCTTCATTCACTCAGTTGCTGGTCATTGTGAACTGAACAGATTTTTGGGAGTAGCGAGGCCTAAATCCCCGCTCTCACCCGCTGTCCTGTTTCTTCCGCGTCTCGGCCTGGCCGTCGTTTCTCGCCGAGACGTTGAGAAGGCGACTTCTAGGCCTTCTCAGCTCGAAGCTGTTTCCAAACGTCAAACGCAGTCAGCACTCCCAAGAGAAGGACCACGACGGGGACCACAGGCGGCTTGATACCGAAAGGAAGAACGTTTGGAGGTACTGCCGGTTGTAGGTGTACGTAGATTGCAACGATCATCTGAATAAAGAGCACGAAACATGCAACCAGCAGGACCTGATCCTTGCTACGCACGGCTAGCGATCTCCATAGCCATGGGAGTAAGAAGAGTAGGCCGACAATCATTTCAGTTACCTTGCCCGTCAAAATCGCCTCGTGGGGCAAATGGCTCTGTTGGATCTGAACGTCAAACCATCCAGAGATCGGCTGGAAGAACTTCAGGAATCCGAACATGAACATCCAAACTCCCAGCAGCAGCGTTAGAACCTTAAGGCGCCCAGACATGTTCTATCCTCTCTTTCAACGTTTACGACTTCACCTCGCCTGTGCCCTGGGGTAGCCTTCGGTCCTGTCGCTCATCCAGGACTCTGTCGGGGGGAGCACAGGGGCTGGAGCATCCCGCTATTTCTGCCAAGACGTGGACTTGACCAATATCCAAAAGATCAACAGATGTGAGACAAGGACTGCGGGAGCGTAAAACGTATAGACATACCAAAAGGTCGCAAGGTTATAGGTCGGAACGTTCAACTGCAAAAGCCCTCGCACACCGTTTAGGAGGTCCACGAATCCCCAAGTATTGAAGATCCAAACCAAAGGAATACCGACACGCCAGTTGCTACGTAGAGCAGCAATTGATAAAAGGCCCAACGCCGCAGTTATGAGATCCCCATAAGCAGCATTGTTCCGAAAATCCAAGGGAAGCCTTGGATCGACCATTCCCGTGACCAATAACGTCATCCCGACATACCGAAACGCATGCACGAAAATCAGCGGAGTGAGCGCAGAATTACGTGGCAGCTTTATGAGCGCCGGCCACACCCACCAAGCCACAACGAGGGCGGAAACGATAATGCTTGAAGCGAGTTCCAACCAGAAAATACTGACATTATTCATGAGAAGTCATCTCCGCTAATTGATATGTACGCAAACCGCTGCGCCTGTTCGTTAACTGGGCCTTGTTCACAACGTGGATTACCGGACAGGCGTAACCGGGTATGCCACCGTCTTTTCTTTTGCGATATCGAATGTTTCTGACGGCTCGGGTCGATAACGATAATCCGGATCTGCCTTTACATCGCGAATGACGCCGTCTCCGTCAATGACGAAACGAGCTGGAATGGGTAGCTGCCAGCTACTCGCCTCGTTGATAGCCTGAATATCCAGCTGGAGTACGTTGCTGTAGACATTCTTCAAGTCCTCAGGGAACGTGTAGACCAGGCCATAGGCCTTGGCGGTCTCGTTATCCACGTCTGCGAGTAGATTGAACTTGAACTTCCCGGCCATCGCCTGCTTCCGAGTCCTGTCAAGGCTTTGCGGAGAAAGCACTACGAGTTCTATGCCAGCTTGCCGAAACTGGTCATACACTTCGTTGAGAGCCCGAACCTCCGCTGAGCAAAATGGGCACCAGCTCCCGCGCGTGAAGTTCACGACAAGGGGGCCACGCTTGATCAGTTCCACGGACGATATGATCTCGTCGTGTTGGTTTTTCAGCGTGAACGCCGGCGCTTTCACGCCAGGCTTGAGGACCTGTTCGACCGCTCCGCTCCTGCGAAGGGATTCGATATGACCCTCCATGACAGCGGTCGCGCTTTCAGGAAGAATCTTCGCAAACTTTTCCCGCAGTTCGGTAAGCGTTTGTGCAAGTGACATAAGAGTCTCCTTCGTGACACTGTGGTCGTTCTCGACGCTCTTGATGAGTTACCTTCGATCGCACACAATCGCGGCGATCCGCTCCGCGACCCACCCGAACCGAGTGGCGTTGTGGAGCAAGCGGGCCTAGAGGTCAGACCGGACGCCCATAACCGTTGGTCGCCGGCAGGACACCTGTCGATTTGAGCACGGTCAATGCCATAAGTGGCACCGTTCGTTTTGCTAACGGCTATCAGAAATAACGATAGCCACTGATGTTGATATGCCTGCTGTTGGATAGAGAAACGGAACCCGCGAGCTCAGGGGGGCCGCACAGTCTCGATTAGGCCAGAATGCTGATGGGGAAACTAGCTAGACGAAGGTATGTACCCACACCATCGTATGCATCGAGTCGCGCCGGGTTGATTGGGAGGATGCGATTCGACAGATAATATGATTCAAGCGTTGCGAGAGGATCGCGATGGGAGCGTATCAACACCGGTTGTATATGGCTGTGGGCTAGGGCATCCCTGTCGTTGTTGACCCAAATCCGCAGGATTTGCTTGAAGCTTTTATGGTGAGCGTGAACATGCTTCGGAAGCAGCTTTATGTTATTCGGGTGCTGGAGGCTTTTCTGTTCTTAGCGCTTGCATGCTCGTGGTCCGTTGCTCAGGACAGTAGTAGAAGCATTGCTCAATTCGCTCACACAGCGTGGGGGCCTAAAGAAGGCGCGCCTGGTCCGATCACGGCGCTGGCGCAAACCTCGGACGGGTATCTTTGGCTTGGGACCGGCGATGGCCTATATAGATTCGACGGTATTGCCTTCGAGCGCTACGAACCTCAATCGGGTGGTCGATTCCCGGTTGGTTCAGTGACTGCACTCTTGGCCCTTCCCAATGGAGACCTCTGGATTGCGTTTATGCCCGGAGCGATCAGCCTCCTACGGAACGGAAACGCGACTCAATACGCTAATCGCGATGGACTTCCAAGCCAGCAAATATGGAGCTTGGCGCGAGATGTGGAAGGGACCCTTTGGGCCGCGACGAGCGGCGGTTTGGTCCGGTTTGAGGGTAACCGATGGAAGCAAGTGGGGAGGGATTGGAATTTCCCAGGTAAAGTTGCTCGCGCCCTATTCGTCGACCGTCAAGGGGCGCTTTGGGCAGATGCCGACGACACGCTGGTCGTTTTACCGGCGGGCGCGCGGAGGTTTCAACCTACCGGCATTTCAGCCGGTGTAGTTCCTGATATCGCACAAGGGCCCAACGGCAAACTATGGATGACGGAAAGTGCGAGATCCGTTCGTCCCGTTCCTCCATCCGATAAACGGCAACCTCTTGAGAAAGCCGAAATTCAGGTCGACTCCCAAGGAATCCTGTTCGACAGAGACGGAGCATTATGGGTCACCAGCTTAGGCATCGGGATTCTGCGTTCCCAGGCGCCGGACTCACTGAAGGGGCCAATCGGCGTATCCAGCCCCGCGGTCGAGACTTTCATGGCCAAGGATGGATTAACCGATGACGTTGTCCGATCCATTCTCCAGGACCGCGAAGGAAACATTTGGGTTGGTACTAACAGCGGCCTGGATCGCTTCCGGAAGACGAATCTCGTACCGCTCATTCTCCCCTTCAAAACCACAGGTGTCGTCTTAGCTCCTGGGGATGGGGGAGACGTCTGGGTAGCACCATCGGTAACTAATTCAAAATCCGTGCTCCGGGTTCACGAGGGGCCCAGTGAGCACAGCCACGTAGCTCCCTGCGATGCCTTGTCTGCGTACCGTGACCGCACAGGCACAATTTGGTGGATTTGCCAAGATGCTATATATCGCTATGATGCAGGAGACTACACCAGGATTGCGCTACCGTGGCTGCCAAAGCATGACTCGCCGATAGATGTTTTCGTAACAGTGGATGGCTCCGGTGTGCTCTGGCTGAGCGCAGAAAGAGAAGGTCTGTTTTATCGAAAACATAGTCTATGGCATCAAGTTGCAATTGCCCCAGAACTTGCGAAACTCACCCCAAGGACAGCCTTTACCGACTGGATGGGCCGCGCATGGTTCGGATACGTGGGAGGTACAGTCCTCCTCTTGAACGATGAGAACGTTCAAAAGGTCTTCTCTGCTGATGCGTCCGTCGTTGGAAGTGTGAGAAGGATTAATGGTCGCGGACATCACATCTGGATTGCGGGACAGTTGGGAATTGCATACTTCGACGGGGATCGCTTTCGACGCATCGCACCCGCAGATGGGGAAACATTCGGTTCCACTGTGGCGGTCGAGGAAACGTCCAACGGCGACTTGTGGCTAACAGAGCATAAACGAGTCGTCGAAGTCCCTGCTAGGGAAATCCGACAAGCACTGAGCGATCCATCTTATCGCGTCAAGTATCGTAGCTTCGATTCTTCCGACGGCTTTCACGGGACCTTCTCAGGATTTTGCTTCGTCCAGTCGCAGGATACTCCGGGAACCAGGGGCCGACTTTGGTTCTTAGCTTCAGACGGAATCGTGTGGATTGATCCTACAAACATATCAACAAATACGACCCCGCCCCCCGTATCGATTCGGTCGATAAAAGCTAATGGCAGAGTATCAACATCTCTCACGAACGTCGTGCTACCCCCACGAACCAGCGATCTTCAAATTAGTTATACGGCTCTAACCCTGTCTGTTCCGGAGAAGGTACGTTTCCGGTACAAGCTTGAAGGGGTGGACAAAGACTGGCAAGACGCGGGCAACCTTTGGGAAGCTTCTTACAATAGGCTTGGCCCCGGGAAGTATCACTTTCAAGTACTGGCCTGTAACAATGATGGCGTGTGGAACAATGTGGGCTCCACCTTAACTTTCACAATCGCTCCTGCATGGTTTCAAACGATCTGGTTTGAGGCCTTCTGGGGTTGTGTTCTTCTCTTCCTCCTCTGGTTGCTCTATCAGGTGCGGGTGAGGCAGTTGCAGCAGCAGTTCGCGATCGGCTTGGAAGCGCGCGTAAACGAGCGAACCCGTATCGCGCGCGAACTGCACGATACGTTGCTCCAAGACTTTCATGGATTAATGTTCCAATTCCAAGCGGGTCGCAACTTGATAGACCGACGACCTGAGGAGGCAATGCGGTCTCTCGACGAAGCGCTTGCCGACACCAAGAAGGCGCTCGCAACGAGCCGAGATGCGATTCAAGGTCTGCGCTCCGAACCATTCGCAGCGGCCACTCTTGCCGAATTTCTGCGAACGGCGAGTCAGGATCTGGCTCATTCCGACGTTGATGACGGCACCCCCCCGAAGTTCGATTTGATTGAAGAAGGCGAAGGCTCAAAACTGACACAAACCATTCGCGAGGAGGTCTGTCGCGTCGCACTTGAGATCTTGAGAAACGCGTATCAGCACGCGCAGGCCCAACACATCGAGGCCGAGCTTCGATACGGTGTTGAGACTTTTCGTCTTCGCATACGCGACGATGGACGAGGCGTTGACCCTACTGTGCTGAAAGAGGGCGGCAGACCCGGGCACTGGGGACTACGCGGCATCCGTGAGCGTGCCGAGCGCATGGGTGCCCATGTAGACTTTTGGAGTGAGGCTGGTGCCGGCACCGAAGTTCAGATTGAAGTTCCTGGCTCAATCGCTTACGAGAACTCACGAGATCGACTTTGGGCCAGGTTGCTTCGGAAAGTGAGACATCGTGCACGCCACTCATAACCTAATTCGCATTCTGGCCGTTGATGACCACCCCCTCCTGCGCAAAGGGATTGCGGCGCTCGTAAATGCTGAACCCGATATGAAGTTGGTCGCCGAGGCCTCAAACGGAATGGAAGCGTTTGAAGCGTACCGGTCCCATCGGCCGGATGTCACGTTGATGGATCTTCAGATGCCTGGAGCTGACGGCCTCGATGGCCTCAACGCCATCCGCCAGGAATACCCCGAAGCACGAGTTATAGTTCTGACGACGTATAGCGGAGACATGCGAGTTTCGCGCGCTCTTCGAGGGGGCGCAAGAGGCTACATTCTTAAAGGGAACGTCCACGAAGAACTCCTCAGTTGTATCCGGGCTGTACACGCAGGACACAAGCGGATCCCTCCAGATGTCGCAACAGAACTGGCTATTCACTCGATGGACGACGCGCTAACGGAACGGGAGATCGACGTTCTGAACCTGATCGCAGCTGGAAATGGTAACAAACAGATCGCTGACGTGCTTTCCATAGGCGAGGCAACCGTCAAAGCCCGAATAACGAATATCCTATCCAAGCTCGGTGCCAATGATCGGACACATGCCGTTACCATTGGACTGAAGCGGGGCGTTATCGTTCTTGACACTAGCCAAAAGTAGAAAAGTCTTTTCGCCTTGTGGGCATTTCCATAACCTGACCGCTTCCATACGATCGAGTCGGAGGTTGAAGTGCAACGACTCTTTTCAACCTTTGCCAACGGATGGCCCGGAGCAGGTCTCCTGCTGCAACGGATTCTTACGGCCTTGTTGCTCATTCGGGTCGGAGTTATTGAGCCTTCTGGAACACCAACCTCCCCTTGGATGATTCCTCAACTCATTGGTTCGCTAGCAAGCATATTGCTCGTCGCTGGCCTCTGGACCCCACTCGTTGGGGCATTGATCGCCGGACTTCAACTGTGGGCCATTGTCACCCGCACCGGTGATCTGTGGGTTTCGGTCACTGTATTCACGCTCGGGGGGACAATCGCGATGATTGGGCCGGGGGCATGGTCCCTTGACGCCCGCATTTTCGGCAGGAAGCGCTTTTGAGGATGAAATTCGTCCGCTGGTCAGTGAGAAGACCTCTCGCTGACTTCACTCCAAGAAACAATTCGACTTTTGACCCTTGCGGCGACAGGCGACGTTGAACGAGATTTAGCTTACGGGTCTGAGCCTTCGAACCGGCAATCGTTTTTGTGTCAACGATCGTATGGCTTCAATCTTTGAATTTTGGTTGCTTATCGGAAGATCTAACCTTAGTTAGTTTTAGGAGCTAACAAATGGCCGCAGCTATTCCGCTCGCGATCCCCCAGGGTAGCCCGCCTCGTTCGACTCAACTCCATAATTTCAGCCTAAGGACGCGAATGATGTCGCCGGCCACTCCGACCGTCTTCGTCGTCGAGAACGACCTTCAAGTGCGCCAGTCGCTTGAACTCTTGATTCGTGCCTCCGGATGGGAGCCGGAGACTTTCGCATCTGGACACGAATTCCTCGCGCACCCCCGAACCGCTGTCCCATGCTGTCTTGTCCTGGACGTCAACCTTCCGGGTTTCAATGGCCTCGAACTCCAGGAGTGCATTGCGGCTGAACGTAGTGAACTGCCCCTGATTTTTATCACCGACCACAGCGATGTCCGTATCGCGGTGCAAGCAATGAAGAGTGGAGCCTTTGAATTCTTGACGAGACCATTCGAGGGGAATGTGCTTGTAAAGGCGATAGAACAGGCACTCAGACGCAGTGAGACGGTACTTGGCCGCGAAGGAGAATTACGAATCTTGCGAGCAAATTATGCCTCTCTTACTCCACGTGAACGGGAAGTATTGACGTTGGTCGTTTCTGGCCTTTCGAATAAGGTTGTGGGTGGCGACCTCGGCATCAGCGAGATCACCGTCAAGATGCACCGCGGGAACGTGATGCGGAAGATGTGTGCCGATTCTTTCGCCCACTTGGTAAATATGGCATCCAGGCTTCGCGTGTTAAAGCCCCTCACGGCAAGCTCCGTCTCAGCGTGATCTTTTTGAGAGTCTCCATGAATTGCGATAGGGTGACGACATGGCAGACCGAGCAACGAACGACAGCAGTGCGTGGAACTTCCCAGATTTCAGAGCCGACTTCGCGTTTCAGAAGTTAACAGAAGAGATGGTGGAACGCATCCGTGTCTACGGGCGCGAAGCGAGTTTCCCGCCGGATGCGGTGCTTTTCACATACGGCGAACGTAAAGTCGACCTGTTCGTCGTCCTGGAAGGCGAGGTACAGGTTTCCCTGCCTGCCGGAGATGGCGAGTCGAAGGTATTTGCGCGTCAGGAGAGTCGCGCATTCCTGGGAGAGTTAAATCTTCTTACCTCACAGGGCTCTTTGGTTGAGGCGCGAACTTCAACCGAGAGTCGTCTTTTGAGAGTTTCTCGGGATGAATTGCAACGCTTGATGCGGTCTGAAGGTGATATCGCGAACCTTATTGCTTCTGCGACGGTGTGGCGAAGGATAGGAATCATCGGCGAGGAAAGTTCCGGCGTGACATTCCTTGGCCATAGAGGGGATGCAGAGACGGCGGTGTTGCAGCGGTTCCTCATTCGCAACAACTATCCGCACCGCTTAGTGGAACCAACACCTGAGCCGAGTTTGCTCGACGGCACAACTGAGACTTTAAAAGGAAGATTCCCGGCGATAACCGTCTATGACGGACGCACGCTATACCGACCCACAATCGCGGAACTGGCGGATGAACTCGGCATCACGGAACTCCCCAATTCGCGGATGATCTATGACGTGGTTGTCGTGGGGGCGGGCCCTTCGGGACTTGCGGCGGCAGTGTATGCGGCCTCGGAGGGGCTCTGCACCATCGTGATCGAAGGGATTGCGCCCGGTGGGCAGGCGGGAACAAGTTCAAAGATTGAGAACTACCTCGGGTTTCCGACCGGCATCTCTGGGCAAAGACTGGCGAGCCGCGCACAATTGCAGGCTTTGAAGTTTGGCGTGCGCTTTGCGATTTCTCGACAGGTGGTCACAGCGGAGCAAGTTGCTGGAATACACAAGCTGACGCTCGCGGGCGGAATTCCTGTGTGCTCTCGCGCCGTGGTAGTCGCTTCGGGAGCGCAATATAGGAAACTCTCAGTCGCGAACTACGAGGAATATGAGAATCGTGGGATCTACTACGCTGCTACGTCGATGGAAGGCGTGTTGTGCCGCGACAAAGAAGTGATCGTAGTGGGGGGTGGAAACTCTGCGGGGCAGGCGGCGGTGTTTCTCTCTGGGATCGCAAAACATGTGCATTACGTTGTGCGCGGTAAGTCGCTGGAAGCCACCATGTCGCAGTATTTGATATCTCGGATCGAGAGTTCGTCGCATATAACGCTCTACACGAGATCGGAGATCGTCAGCTTAGAAGGTGATGCGGGATTAGAGTGGGTCACATGGGCAGATCGTAGAACGGGTGAGACAACACGGAAACAAATTGGCAGCGTATTTGTCATGATCGGTGCGGAGCCAAATTCGGGTTGGCTCTATGGAACAGTGAAACTTGATAAGAAAGGTTTTGTCATCACGGGCGGGACCGAAGGCTTCAATGGAACACCCTATGCGACCAGTGTGCCCGGAATGTTTGCGGTAGGGGATGTTAGATCGGCTTCGGTAAAGCGGGTGGCAAGCGCGGTGGGTGAAGGTTCTGTGGTGATTTCGGACGTGCACCGATACCTCGCAGACAATCGAAGCAGCTTCGCAGCCGAACCGAACTCGGCGTTGGAAGCGTTGCGATTGGCGAATGCAGCGGGAGCGTAGCGGTCGAGTTTGGCGCGAGCGGCTCATCACGAACGCGGTGGTATCTGACCCTTAAGGATTGGCGCGTTTGACTTCCTCGCGTCGTGCACGCAGAAGTTCTAAAAAGCTGTCCATGATTTTGCTGCTCTCATTGCGACGCCAGGCAATGATCGCGTCTACCTTGCACCGCTTATCCCTCAGAGGCCGAAAGATAACATCATCGGAGCGGAGGTACTGCACGGCAGCAGGAACAATGGCTATGCCCTCGCCGGCCTCTACCATCGTAAGGATGGACTGCCAGGAGCGAGGCGTGTCTCCAACCCTCGGCGAGAACTTTGCCTTCTTGCACATCGCCACGATGGAGTCGAACACCTCCGGCGAGCCTTCGCGGAAATACAAGATCAGGCGTTCTCTGGCCAGTTGATTCAATGCCACCGCTTGCTCACTGGCGAGCGAATGGCCCTTCGGCAGGGCTACTACCAACGGCTCGCTTAGAAAAAACTCGTGGTTGAGGAGCGGCTTGGCTTCCGCGGGAATGCCGCGGACAAAAGCAATATCGATATGGCCATTGAGGAGCGCTTCGATCTGCTCCGATGTATTCAGTTCTCGCAGTGCAACCGTAACACCTGGAAATTGTTTGCGGAATTTGCGGATAAGTCTCGGCAGAAATACAGCGGTGGCGGGTCCGCAAAGCCCGACCGTCAGCGTTCCAGACATTCCCTTGGATGATTGAACCGCCAATTCAACGGCCCGATCGGCTCGAATCAGAATCTCTCGCGCTTCATGGAAGAAGACAGTACCCTCGGGAGTAAGGGTTACCTCCCGCTGATTACGCCGGAACAGGCTTACGCCGATTTCTTTCTCAAGCTCACGCACCTGTCCGCTGACACCTGACTGAGAGACATTTAGCTGTCTTGCGGCGGTCGTGAAACTTCTATGCTCAGCAACCGCGCAAAAGTACCTGAGATGACGAAGCTCCATGATTAAGCAGAATACCACCGTCATTGTGCTATCGCCATTTCTGATGGCTTGGAGTCAAACAGGCAGCGCTACTTCTGGCAATCGGCGAACGCAATGACAGCTGTGACGCTTTCGATTGGCAAATCGCCAGCAAATTACTTGCATCCGTCTGTGGTCAAGGGCGGCGTGTCTTCAATCCCTATTCGCTCTTTGAGAGCGGTTGGATTGGAAACATGTACTGCCCGGTTCTCATCAACGAGACTTCCGGAAGCATGAGTGGGCAACACCGACCGACACTATTGGCCAGCCAAGAACACATCAAGATGATGATTTACCGCTTCTATGTGCTCCTGGATCTCATTTTGGGGAGCAAAAGAGCCGAGGAAGCTATTGCGCGCAAGGGCGGCAATGTCCTCCAAAGATAGACTCAGGGCCGTGTGACAGGCTTGAAGATTCTCATTAACATAGCCGCCAAAGTACGGTGGATCGTCGGAGTGGACGCTCACTCGCAGTCCACTATCAAGCATCGTTGTTAGAGGGTAAGCCTCAAGCGATGGAACACCCTTCAACCGGAGATTGGATAGTGGGCAAACCGTAAGGGGCGTCTGCTCGGCGGCGAGTCGTTCCATGAGGGCCTCATCTCGACAGGCGGCGACTCCGTGGTCGATCCGCTCAACCGACAACATGTCCAACGCTTCGCGAATATATTCGGGGGGTCCCTCTTCGCCTGCATGGACCGTCGTTCTGTATCCAAGCGCTTTGGCTTTGAGGTAGAAAGGCCTGAACCTCCCTGGGGGGTATCCCACCTCTGGACCGCCCATGCCAACTCCCAGAACGTACTCCGACCAGGGCGCAATCACTTCAAGTAGCTGCAGGGCTTCCTCTACGGGCCTGTGACGGTGAACGCTCAGGATGTATGCGGCGCTTACAGCGCTGCTCGATCGCGCGTCCTTGATTGCACCAAGCACACCGTCCATGATGGCTTCGAGCGGCACGCCGCGCTCGGTAAAACTCTGCGGGCCAAGAAACATCTCAAGTCGGCGGACGCCTTGTTCTTCGGCTTTCGCGAGGTAAGCTGCAGTTGCGTCATAGAAGTCTCTCTCCGTTACGAGGACGCGACAACCCTCGAAATAGAGGGCGAGAAAATCCTCCAGGTTTGCGAATTCGTAAGCGGCGAGGAGATCTTCCTTAGAGGACCACCGCAAGGCGATCTTATTGCGCTCAGCGAGGCGAAAGAGCATTTCCGGTTCCAGTGAGCCTTCCAAATGCATATGAAGCTCAGCTTTTGGGACAGTCCGGATGAACTCCTCAATACGGTTCATCATGTTCACGTTTTCTGGCCTTACTTTCCATCTGAGATCATGCCGAGGGGATGACAGTCTTTCCTTCTTAATAATGCTTCAGACGGTCCTTGGACGGCCATATGCCATCAGGAAGCATTTCCAGGTGCTTTGTCATTCCTACCCTCCACTCAGGCGTCTTCACAGGTTCACCCCAGTAATCCGTGACCCGGATCGCCTCTCCGTGCTCTAGTTCTCCAATTGTCACGTTCCGATAGATTCGATCATCGCCATAATTGATGCTCCATTCAACTACAACGACATCGCCCAACCGAAGCCTGCGACCAACCTCCAGGGTAATGCCCTCGAAGTTCCTTTCGACAGCGCCGATAAGTTCGCGCCCCTCGACCAGTTCTTCCATTTGAGGCCACTGCCTGACGATATTTTCGGCAAGCGGGACCCCTAAGATATAGGCGAGCCTGGTTTGACCACTACGTTTTCCGTCCATCGCTATTACCTCCTTGGAACTGCTAAGCGGTCACGGCGCAGTCCCACGACTGACGCTCAACCACCAACCGAATCGGCAATCAAGCTAATCTAAGGACTCAGAAGCGAACTCGCCCTCAAATGATACGGGGCGTATGTGAATCGAACTCATCACTCACAATTTGAGAGGATGTCATGACCCAACGTGATCCTGTATTCCCCGCAAACCCGCACGCACTTTTCGAGGCACACGGCTATTCGCCTGCCATCCGGTCCGAGAACCTGCTGTTTGTATCCGGCCAGGTCGGAGCCCGCGCCGATGGATCGCCAGCACCGGACTTCGGCGATCAGGTCCGGCTGGCGTTTGCCAACCTAAAGGCGACTTTGCTCGCAGCAGGATGCGGATTCGATGACATCGTCGATGTAACAACGTTTCATACCGATCCAGAGAATCAGTTTGAAACGATCATGGCGGTGAAGAAGGAAATCTTCGAACAGCCTCCTTATCCAAACTGGACGGCGGTCGGCGTCAACTGGCTCGCCGGCTTTGATTTCGAGATTAAGGTGATCGCCCGCATTCCCGACAAGGCTCAAGCGGCTAAATCAAAGTAGGTCTGGAATCGGTACGCCGGGGGGTTGCGTCGTCAATCTCACAGGGGCGACCGGGCTAGACCAAAACGACGATCTTGCCAATTTGGGCGTTCGACTCCATGTGACGGTGAGCTTCCACGATCTCCGCTAGACGGAATGTCTTTGCGATGTGCGGTGTGTAGCTACCATCCTCTATGCGTCTCAGAATGTACTGCCGAGCTGCGTCTAGCTGCGCAGGCAGACCAAAGATTTCATGAACGTCATAGGCTTTGATCGTGAGGTATTTGACGAGTGCCGTGAAGAGCGGAAGGACGGCAGGCTCCTTGGCCAGCAGGCCATACTCGATGATCGTCGCGCTCGTGGCCGCGGACATTACGAGGCTCTCAAGGCTCTTCCCTCCGATTGGGTCATAGATCAACCGTGCGCCCTTACCGCCTGTAATTTCCATGACCCGAGAGACGAGATCTTCTTCCTCCGTAACGATCACATGATCGGCCCCAAGAACGAGCAGCTCTTGCCGCTTAACAGCAGTGCGGGTGGCGGCGATGCTAATGCCTCCTTCGGCTTTGACCGTCTGGATGGCTGCCAAGCCGGTGCTACTGCTCGCGGCAGTGATGAGAACGAAGTCTCCTTTCCGTAAACCGCCGAAGTAGATTAGGCCACCCCAGGCGGTGAGATATTGTGCCCAGATCGAAGCTCCTTCTTCGAAGGAAAGGCGCTCCGGGTAGATGCTCATCGCGGACACGGGGAGTATGGCGATTTCACCGTAGACTCCGTAACGATCTGGAGGAAACGTCGGCATGGAACTGGCGGCCCTCCCCACCCAAGAAGGATCGACACCCTCACCGACGGCATCCACGATGCCGGATGCCTCCAATCCCAGCTTGGAAGGAAGCTGGCCTGCCTCCATGACGTACTTACCCTCGCGGAACATGATCTCCGCACGGTTCAGGCCGATGGCTTTCACCCTGAGACGGATTTCTCCTGGGCCGGGGGACGGCAGCGCAAGTTTGTCCAGTTGAAGAACGGAAGCATCTCCGAAGCGATGAAAACGAACGATATTGACCGTGTCCGACACGTGCTTCTCCTTGGAAGGAATTGAAGTCCGAACGAGGTGATCCCTCAGGCGTGGTTCGGACGGAAGTGCCGCACGATTGCGCCCCAGAACTCCTGTTGGCAACGTTGAGCGATTTCCGTATCGGCGCCCCACGCTGTAAAGCCATGAGCGGCGCCAGGGTAGACGTGCAACTCCGTGGAAACACCGTCGCGAATGAGCTGTTGGGCAAAGCGCAGGTCCTCTCCGATAAACAAATCCACGTCTCCCACACTGAGAAAGGTCGGCGGAAGGCCGGATAGATTTTTCGCTCTTCCAGGTGAGGCATATGCCGGAACGTCCGATGAGGCCAGCGTTTTGCCGAGCACTGCCTCCCAGCAGAAGCTGTTGCTAGACCGATGCCATACAAAATCTCCGGAGAACGGCATGGGAGTAGGATCAGCCATCGTCCCAGTGCGATCGTCAAGCATGGGAAACATCAGAAACTGCGCGGAAAGGGGCGCGTCACCGCGATCGCGCGCGACCAGACTCAAGGCCGTGCATAGGGCTCCGCCGCCGCTCTCGCCGGCGACAGCGATGCGGTCAGCCGGTATATGTAGTGCATTGGCTTTGCGGTGCATCCACTGGAGCACCTCATAGCAATCGTCCAAAGCTGCTGGATAAGGGTTCTCCGGTGCCAGCCGGTAGGCGAGGGCAACAACAACGCAGCCCGCCCGCTGTGCGAGGTAGCGATTCGGAGCATCGTTGATCTCGGGTGCTCCCATGACCATTCCGCCACCGTGAATCCAGAGCAACCCGCCGGTGGGCGCCGTGTGCGTCGGCGTATACACGAGAATTCGAATTCGCCGACCATCGCTCGCTTCAATTTGTTGCTCCTCGCGACGGACATCCGTCGCGTCCGGTGCAGTCAATTTCCAGGTGCTCATCGCTTCGCGCATCGCTGAAAGCGTGTCCGCTGAGGTTTCGAGGGAAGGCATCTGCTTCAAGATGCTCAACAACTGCGGGTCAATCAACCGTTCACTTTGCACTCTGTCATCCTCTAGCTACAGAAATCAATGCCTCACGCCATTACTGGAGTGATCGCTCCGAATATGATGAGTCTCTCTGCAAAGGGGATTCACTCGAAGCGCATCTTTTTTTGGTGCGACCGCTCTAATAATCTGGAGGTACGGTTGGCGATGAGGGGAAGGCCTAGGACATTTGATGAATCGACGGCATTGGACCAGGCAATGCGCTTGTTTTGGGACAGGGGTTATGAAGCTGCCGGTGTCGATGATCTCGCAAACGCGATGGGCATCAGCATGTCGACCTTCTACTCAACCTTCGGTGATAAAGAGAAGCTCTTTCTTTCGGCGCTGAGCAAGTATGAGGTCGAGAAACGCGGCTATGCCAGCGAGATCCTGAACCGACCTCAATCGGCCTTCCTGGCTTTCCAAGAACTCTTCGAAGAAGCCGCCCACCAACTCACGCGAGAGGATCAACCCCGCGGCTGCATGCTCACTTTAGCTCTCCACAACTGTTCTCCGGAACTGGAGACATTGCGAGACCAACTCAATGCTCGGCGCACCGACACGGTCAATGCATTTGAGTTGCGGTTGAAGGCTGCTCAAGTGTCGCTTGAGATCCCGCCAGATACAGATGTACGTGGCCTTGCCTGGTTTCTGGCAAATACGATTCAGGGCATGTCAATTCAAGCTCGTGCTGGCGCGACACGGAAGGATTTGCTCAAGATCTCCCAATGGGCGATGAAGGCGTGGCCTGCGAAACCGGAACAAGCGTGAGCTACGGCATGTGCGCAGTGCCGATACTATCGACTTGGATTCGGTTACCCCACGCAATGAAGCACTGTTGCATTATGCGGCTGACCGCGCGATGGTAGAGCCAAGTGCAACGGCAACGAGCCCAGCCACAAGGCTCACCACCATATAGAGCACACCTATCCAGAACCCTCCAGAAGTGAAGTCCATCCATATCTCCCATTCGAATGTCGAGAATGTGGAATAGGCCCCGATGAATCCCACAGGGATGAGATAACGCCAAGCCGGGTCGACGTTCGCGTGTCGGTTCAGGAACTCCACGGAGAACCCAATTAGAAAGCAAGCGCTGATATTGATGACCAGCGTACCCACTGGAAACCGCATCCCGAATCGCTCCGCCGCCAGAGCACCGACCTGATAGCGTGCGATTGACCCTAAAGCACCCCCAATTGCGATGAGTAGGTATCGTTGCAATCTCATTCTCCCTTGCAAAGCGACTTGCAGTCATCGGCCCGACAGCGTTCGCCGGTGAGTGAACGACAGTGCGGGCAAGTTCCAGTCAGCCCCCGCTCTGACAGACGGTTTCATGAACGCTCGTTGGTACGCTGAAGTTCTGTGCGCTTAGCACGCAAGAGCGCGAGAAACGCGTCCGTGACGGCGCTGCTCTCGTGGCGACGCCACGCAAATATCGCGTCTACCTTGCAACGCTTATCGGAGAGGGGCCGAAAGATAACATCCGTAGAGCGCATGTGTTGAACGCATGAAGGAACAAGTCCAACGCCCTCATCGGCTTCCACCATAGTCAAGATTGATTGCCAAGCACGAGGCGTGTCCCCAATCCTCGGCGAAAATTTGGCCCTCTTGCACACCGCCACAATCGCGTCGAATACCTCTGGCGCGCCATCGCGACAGAAAACTATGAGCCGCTCTTTTGCAAGCTTGTTCAAAGCGATCGTCTGCTGATCCGCGAGAGGGTGCTCTTTGGGCAGGGCTACCACTAACGGCTCTCTGACAAGAAGCTCGTGACCAAGCAAGGGCTTAGATCCGGCAGGTATCCCGCGAGTAAACGCAATGTCAATATCGCCATTGAGGAGTGCTTCAATCTGTTCAGACGGAAGACGCTCTCGCAATGCCAGAGTGACACCGGGAAAATGTTTGCGGAATTTTCGGATGAGTTTCGGAAGAAACGCAGCCGTTACAGGTCCGCAGAGTCCGACCGTCAGCGTTCCGGACACACCTTGGGATGCTCTACGGACCAATTCGACGGCCCGGTCGGCTCGAATCAAAATCTCTCGCGCCTCATGAAAGAAGACAACTCCCTCGGGAGTGAGTGACACTTCACGCTGATTGCGTTGGAAAAGCACAACGCCGATTTTCTTTTCGAGATCATGCACCTGTCCGCTGACCCCAGATTGGGAAACGTTCAATTGCCGCGCGGCGGTTGTGAAACTGCCATGCTCAGCAACCGCGCAAAAGTATCTGAGGTGACGCAATTGCATATGGAAGCAGCGTACCACCGATTTCTCAGGTCCTAGTGGCTCTCTTGATCTGTCTGGACTCTCGTCTCGCGAAGCCCCTAGTTGGGCTATCTTGAACGGGACCATACATACTTTGGTATGGCCCCATACCTTCGTTCAGTAGATCCCACTTCTTCGCTATGGCTTAATCGAAATTGTACCGTCGTTGCAAGAGGATCGTGGGCGTTGAATCTCCATCCAACAAGCGAGGGTGCCGCCATTTCTGCTATCGGCTTTTCTGATACCTATCATCAGAACAAACGGCGTTACTTCTGATTGTGATCGTGCTTAGATGACCGATGTACGAGTTCGGCATTCAAGTGTATTTCTGACTACATGAAGTCCGTACGGTAAATCGGCTTTCGCGTGGTTGGAGCTTGCGTAATAGTGCATTTCACAGCCACAGAGAGAGAGTAAGCATGTCCTCGACGTACTCCCCGAATATCGCTCCCACCGTTGTTACCTATAAAACGCTCGAAGTGGATGGCCTCAATATTGCCTACCGAGAGGCCGGGGACACGTCTAACCCGAAGCTCGTTCTCCTGCATGGTTTTCCTTCCTCATCGCACCAATACCGGAATCTGATTCCAGAGCTCGCCGGCCGTTT
Organism: Acidobacteriaceae bacterium; assembly: GCA_965199135.1. Lineage (GTDB taxonomy): Bacteria > Acidobacteriota > Terriglobia > Terriglobales > Acidobacteriaceae > EB88. The sequence goes on from OZ240685.1 coordinate 1,918,744, forward strand.
TCACGTGATCTCACCGGATTACCCCGGCTTCGGCAACAGCGACACGCCTGACCCAGCGAAGTTCCCCTACACCTTCGACAAACTGGCCGAAGTCGTCGAGCACTTTCTCGACGCCAAGGGATTCGGCAAGTTTGGACTGTTTGTCCAGGACTACGGCGGCCCTGTCGGCTTCCGTATCGTCGCCAAGAGGCCAGAACTTCTCGAATGGCTCATCATTCAAAACACGAATGCCTACGAGATCGGGTTTACCGATGCCTGGGGCGGACTTCGCCACGCACTCTGGCTGAATCGTAGCGCCGAAAATGAGGCGGCCGTCGCTGGTCTGCTGGAACTGGAGACCGTAAAAGCCGTGTACCTCACTGGTTCGTCGATCCCGGAACTTATCAGCCCAGACAATTGGAATTCGGATTACCTGCTCACCCTTCAGCGGCCTCATGGCAAGCAGATTCAGCTCGATCTCTTCTATGACTACCGCACGAACGTGGAGCACTACGCGGAGTGGCAGGCATTCCTCAAGCAGCATCAGCCGAAGACCATCATCTTCTGGGGCCAAGGCGATATCTTCTTCACGCCGGCGGGAGGAGAAGCTTATCTGGAAGCCCTTCCGGATGCCGAGATGCATCGGCTGGCCGCAGGCCACTTCGCGGTGGAAGACTGCCTCGACTACATCGCTAGCCATATGCACGAGTTCTACAACGCGAAGGTCACACAGCAGGCGTAGGGCTCGTTTCGTTTGGTGCAACAACAGGAAGTCCGCATAACATGATCGCGATGAGACTGCGCGGACAAGCTAGCTGTCCGCGCAGTGTATTTTGTGGAGAAAGATACATGGGACGGCAATTTGCAAAGATCGCTTTTACGCCTCTCGTCAAGAGGCAGCAAGAACTGCACGGTAGCCGTCGGCAATACCAGAGGATAGAGGAAGCCGGCGAACCGGGTACTCGGCTAGGCGACGATGAGCGAGAGTTTATTGAAGCTCGCGACGGTTTCTACATGGCCTCCGTGAGCGAAACAGGATGGCCGTATATCCAGTTTCGCGGTGGCCCTAAGGGATTTCTTCATGTTGTGAATGACCAGACGATCGGCTTTGCGGACCTGAGAGGCAACAAGCAGTACATCAGTGTCGGCAATTTACAGCACGATGATCGGGTGGCACTGTTCTTGATGGATTATGTCGGACAACAGCGGCTCAAGATTTTGGGACGCACAAGAATCTCGGAAGGCAATGAAGAAGCAAGAACGTTGATCGCACAATTCAGGACCTCCGAACCTAATGCCCTACCAGAACGGGCCTTCGTGATTCACATCGAGGCTTTCGACTGGAATTGCCCTCAGCACATCACGCCTCGTTTCACCGAGGAAGAGGTCAAGGCACTACTGGCGGAGAGGAACATATGAGCACCCCTAACATCGAAGAATTGGTTTCTGCAGTCCCACCTGCGCGTATACGTCTCGAACGGAAACACCCGCTCGCAATACGGTGGATGCACTGGATCAACTTTCCGGTGCTATTCACTATGATCTGGAGCGGCCTGCTGATCTACTGGAACGATTCCGACAACGCCTACCAACACCCGCACCGCGTGTACCGCATCGGCATCGGCAGGCTCACGCTGTTCCGGTTCTTTCCGGACTGGTTCTACAAGGTGCTTCACGTGCCGTATCACGTGACGCAGGGCCTCGGATATCACTTCTTCTTCATGTGGGTCTTTGCGCTGAACGGCATTGCGTGGGTACTGTACACGTGGTTTTCAGGCGAGTGGCGTTTGTTGCTGCCGCAGGGGCGGAGTCTGCGCGATGCGATCCAGGTGACGCTCGTCGACCTGCATTTGCGCAAGGGGCTGCCGCCGCAAACGAAGTACAACGGAGCGCAACGCATTGCGTATCGGCGCATCGCAGCGCTGTTGGTCCGTGTCGGCTGAAAGGTTGGCAAGGATCGTGTCGAACGCATCTGGCGACGTGAAGGGCTGAAGGTACCGTAAAAGCAGAAGCCGCGTGGTCGTCTGTGGTTCAACGATGGCTCGTGTGTGAGGCTGCGGCCGACGCATGCCAACCATGTATGGAGTTACGACTTCGTCAGCGTGCGCACGCATGACGGAAGGATGGCACATGCGTTGAACCTGATTGACGAGCACACGAGAGAAGCGCTGCTTCAGCGTGTGGAACGGAGGTGGTCGTCTGCGAAGGTGATCGCTGCGCTGGCCGACGTGATGGTCATCAAGGGAGTGCCTGAACATCTACGTTCAGACAATGGCCCTGAGTTCGTCGCGCACGATCTTCGCAAGTGGCTTACGGATACAGGCGCGAAGACGGCCTACATCGAGCCCGGCTCACCGTGGGAGAACGGCTACTGCGAGAGCTTCAACTCGAAGATGCGTGACGAGTTCCTGAACGGTGAGATCTTCTACTCAACGACGGAACGCCGAGTGCTTGCCGAGCGTTGGCACAAGCACTACAACACCATCCGGCCACACTCCTCGCTTGGGTATCGTCCACCGGCACCAGAGGCATGGCTGGCATCGACCGCCGCATCCTGCTTCGATCCGAACTAGGAGATCGCTGCGCTACACTCACTATCCAACTGGTACAAACATCGGTCAGACCAGTATCTCTCCACCTCTGCTGTAGAGATGGTGGCTCTCATCACGATCAATTCCAAATCGGAAGCTCTGTCATTCTGCGCTCGCAAGGATTCTTCAAGCCGCCGAGTGATCTGGTATTTGCGCCCTTCTACTGTAGGGTCTTCTTGCAGCGTGCTCATCTTTTCCCTATGGATTCCACTGATTGCTTCTCCAAACATTCCTTGAAATCACGGTCGATCAGCGCACCATGCATGAGCGTCTCCACCGCCGCGCCCACAAATGTCCTGATCTGCGGGCGCGAGATCGTTTTGCCCGTAAGAACGGCAGCCATGTGATGATCGCCGCGCATCATGCCGATAAAGAGTGCTGCAGTCGTTCGGGGATCGCGAAACTTACATTTTCCTTCGCGTTCGTGAAAGGCAAGAAGCTCAATGACACGATTGGAAATCTTCTTTGGGCCATTCTCGAAGAAGGCCTGCGCCAGCTCGGGAAAGCGGGGAGCCTCAGAGACCATGGCGCGGTAGAGCATCAGGGCTTCTTCTGAAAGGAGTGTTTCCATATAACGTTCACCGAACGCGCGAAGACTATTTTCCAGATCCGCTTTCAATTCGATGTCGAAGTCGTAAAGGAGCTTGCGGCTGACCTCGTTCACGATGGCGGCGAACAAGTCTTCCTTGCGGCTGAAATGCGCATACAGCGTTCTCTTTGACCCGCCCACAGTATTGATGACATCGTCCATTGACGTTCTTCCATAGCCTTGTTCAAAGAAGAGCTTTGCTGCCGCTTTCACGATCTCGGCACGGCGCGTCAACTGGCGTTGCTCTCGTCCATTTCGCATTTCGCTCATACTTTCCTATTGTCCTCTGAACCTCCCTACGTGCCCACCCAATCTGGGCTCGCAGTGTGCGATGGGCAGATCTTCCTAGCATCAAGCTGAATCGAACACGAAAGCGCTTGCATCTTAATGGTACGGTACGTTACCGTATCCAACAAGGGGTTCTTGAGGGTGCTTCGTCTCTTACCCACGCGACCATGCTCAACGCGAACCTCAGCACCGGAGAAGGATGTTCCATGAAAGTCACCACTCACCTCGGTTGGACCCTGCGGCGAATCGCTCTGTTTGCCGTTGCTCTTCTGGTTGAGTCAGCGTTTGCGCAGAACGGTCCCAGGGCTCTCACGCTACAGCAGGCCATAACCCTGGCACTATCGCAGAGTCCTTCAGCCCAGATAGCAAACATCCAAGCCGCAGAAGGGCAGGAAGTTCGCGCTCTCGCAAAATCAGCTCTTCTTCCTCAAGCAGGTTTTGCGTTTAACCAGAGTATCCAGCGGTTCAACATCGAGTCCATCATCGCGCAGCGCCTTCCTGGGGTAGCCCAACACGTCGGCCCCTTTCAGGTGCTGAACCCAGGCGTGGCACTGACAACACCCGTTTTTGACCTGACCTTGTGGAAGCAGTACGGGGCAGCGAAAGATCGAGCACAGGCGGCAGCAGCCAATGCGGAGGCTGCACATGAGGAGATCGCACTGCTGGTGGTGTCCCAATATCTTGGGACATTGCGAGCCCTAACCGAGGTGCAAGCGGCTACAGTACGCCGCGATCTTTCACTCAGACTGGACACACAAGCGGCGGATCTTCTTCGAGACGGCGTCGCAACGGAAGTCGACAAGTTACGCGCCGATGTCCGGCTCAAGCAGGACGAACAAGGACTGATTCAGGCACAAACGGATCAGACGGTATCTTTTTACTCTCTGGCTCGGCTTCTCGGACTGCCTCCGGCTCAGCCGATCACACTGAGCGATGATGCCCTCAGCGACGCTCCCAAAGTAGACCCGGATATGGCGCCGGAGGCGGCTTTGAAGGAACGACCCGAGATGGCTGCAGCCACAGCGGGCATTGATGCCGCTGACCAATTGCGGGCCGCCGCCAAAGCACGAAGTTTACCTTCTCTGAAGTTCTCGGGCATGTGGGGACAACAATCCAGCCACTTCAATGGCTTGATCCCCGCCTACACCTATCAGTTCACCTTGTCAGTGCCTCTGTTTTCGGGTGGAGCATTGACGGCACAGCGCAAACTCGCCGCGCTTGATGCGGCCAAAGCGCGGCAGCAAAGAGATGATCTCCGAAACGGAATCGCGGAACAGGTCCTGTCCGCGGAAGCGGAGGTTCGATCTGCACGCAACCAGATTGATGTCGCCAATGCTGCCGTCGGGCTGGCACGGCGCGAAGTCGATCTTGCGACCGATAGGTTTCAACAGGGCGTCGCTGACAACATTGAGGTCGTTGCCGCGCAAGCATCTCTCGCCGACGCGACGGACCGGCGGATTGAAGCACTGTTTGCATTCAACATCGCAGAAGCGCAGCTTTCACGAGCCGCCGGCGTTGTGCAAACCACCTATGACGGAGGAAGCAGATGAGCACCCTTGATGAGGCAAACGTACCGGAAAGCGCCAGCGGCCATAGCCATGTCGTACTCAGCTCCAAAGCAAAGAAGAAGCGAGTGGCGATAACTTCGCTTTCCCTGTGCGTGGTTCTTCTCATTGCCGGCCTTGTGTTCTGGCTTTCAACCCGAACGCGGGAGGTGACGACCGATGCGTACGTTACTGGCCATATTGATCTGGTCAGTGCTCGCGTTCCCGGGACGGTACTGCAAGTAGAGGTCGATGACAACCAAATCGTCAGAAAAGGCGATGTGCTGGTACAACTCGACCCGAGTGATCTGAAGATGAAGGTGGCGCAAGCCAAAGCCGCGTTGGACGCAACTGAGGAGCAAGCAGCCACAGCGAAGACGGCGATTACATTCAGCTCTCAGAATGCCTCCGCAGGTAACACCCAGGCGAACGGCGGCGTACAGCAGGCTGAGGCCGGTGTGTCCCGCAGTCAAGATATGCTGCATCAGGCTGACGCGGATCTGGAACGAGCCGCTCTGGATGACAAACGCTTTGAAAACTTGCTGGCTAGGCATGAAGTCTCACAACAGCAATACGACCACGCGCATACCGCTTATAAGGGTGCGTTGGCGAATGATGCAGCAGCGAAGACTGGCGTCCGCGAAGCCGAAGCTGCGGTGGCCCGCGCCACAGGTGGATTGCAGGCCGCGCATGCCGCTTTTACCGATGTGGACGTGAGGCGCAAACAGTACGAGAGCGCACTTGCAAATGTTGAATCCGCGCAGGCTGCGTATGACGAGGCAAAGCTTGAACTTTCCTACACCGTAATCGAAGCTCCTGCTGAGGGCAGGATTGGCAACAAGACAGTAGAACTCGGTCAACGTCTGCAGCCCGGTCAGCCGCTGCTTGCGGTAGTGGAGCCTGAGGTCTGGGTGATCGCGAACTTCAAAGAAACACAACTCACACACATGAAAATCGGCCAGTCCGCTGAGGTAAAGATCGATAGTTTTCCGAACAACCGTTTTGTAGGGCATGTGCAGAGCTTTTCACCAGCTTCTGGTGCGAATTTCTCACTTCTGCCTCCGGAGAATGCAACGGGCAACTTCGTCAAGGTCGTGCAGCGTGTTCCTGTAAAGATCGTTCTCGATCCTGACAGCATCCGCGACTACGATGGCCGTTTGGTACCTGGTCTTTCAGCGGTCGTCACCGTGAGGTGCCACTAGCCATGTCTGCCCGCACAGATATAGCACACCCCACCCATCTGGACGTTTCATCACGCGCTCGGTCGATCTTGACTGCAGGCGTTACTCTCGCAGCAATCGGTGAGGCATGTGCGAGTACGGCGCTCTCACTCGGCCGCGTCGACCTGATTGGCGATCTACATGCCTCCCCCGATCAATTCGCATGGCTCGACATGAGCTACACCATCGCGAAGCTGTTCGCCTTCTTCCTCGCGCCGTGGCTCGTCACCAGATTTTCGATGCAGCGATGCGTGCAGGCGGGTGTAGTCGGAATCACCTGTTTCTGCTCCGTTGCAATGCTGACCGCCAACCTTGAAGCTCATATCATCTTAAGAGCGCTGGAGGGGCTGTGCGGAGGGGTGCTGCTTGTTGGCGGACAAGCGATGCTGTTTCAGGCATATCCAAGAGAAACGCAGGTGCTCCCGCAAGGCTTCTTCGCCTTTGGTGCCGTCCTTATGCCCGCGACGATTCTTCCGGCTCTTCAGGGATGGCTTACGGATCGTTTCTCGTGGACGTGGATCTTCGCCAGCGCCGCACTCCTCAGTGGTCTCGCACTCGTCTTACTGCTTCGGATTGAGTTCGTTCCCTCTCGCGAGGAGGACGGCCCTGGGCGCTTGAACTGGGTCGGCACGACGGGCTATCTCGCATTCCTGGCAGCCCTGACTTACGTTTTGAGCCGCGGTCAGCGTTGGAACTGGTTTGACGAATCACGCATCACTTGGACGAGCATCATCGGTGGAACTGCCCTCCTCCTGTTCGTCATTACTCAGGTGCTCATTCCGCGCCGAGATCGCTTCTTGCGGCCGGGCCTGTTCAAGACAGACGGATTCATTTTCGGCATCACGTTCGCATTGATCGCCGGTGTCGCTCTGTTCGGCAGTGCCGAGATCATTCCCGGCTTCGCTGTGGAGGTGCTTCACTTCACTCCAGCGGCGGCAGGTTTTTTGCTCCTGCCAGGCGGACTGATGTTTCTCTGCAGCTTAAGCCTCACCGCTTATTTGATTCAAAAGCGCGGCCTTGATCCGAACCTCACTGTTCCGTTGGGTCTCATCCTCTTCATGACAGCAATGTGGATGCTTTCACGCTCCAATACACAGAGTGGGGTGCCCAACCTCATGCCCGCTCTTCTGCTGCGAGGGACAGCTCTGGGCTTCCTCTTTCTTTCCTTGACGATCATCGCGCTGGGAAAGCTGAGCGGCCGCCTGGTCGCGACCGGCGTGGCAATGTTTGATACATTACGCCAGTTCGGAGGACTTATCGGGGTTGCTGGTCTCATGACGCACATAGAGCATCAGGCCACGATGGCAGCGAACCTCCTCGCCACGCACCTTACACCCGCAACTCCTCAGGTTCGCTTGTACCTGTCCACGGCCAGCCAAAACCTAGTTGGCCGCGGGCTTGATCCTATCTCGTCGGCCCAAACCACAGCAGCGATGTTCGGGGAGCTAATTAAAACGCAGGCCATGGCGATTGGCTTCAACGCCGCCTTCTTCGCACTACTCATTTTCTTTGTTTTCGCAATCCCATTCGCTATCGTTCTCAAGATCGTTCTCGCAAGGCAGGCGCATTCACATGCCTAAGCAGAAGGAAAAAGCAGGCCCATATCCTGGATCGGCATTCGCACAACCTGAGCCTATCCGGATCCAATACCCCCGCAGCAACAGCACAGGAGTAGGAGATACCCATGTACAGATATCGCGTATCAGTAGAATCCCTAACGAGCGATAATCAACAGCCCCGACTGGAGTTCGAGGTAGACAACCATGACGACATCACAGCCGCAGCCGCCCGCATTGCTGGGAAGTTAGACCTAGACCATAATGCGACGCTCGCCTTCGTAGTCGGTATGAAGCTGTTTGGCGAAACAATTCTAAAGAATCGTCATGATCCTCTCTTTCAGTCGATAAAGCCTGCCTTTATGGAGTTCATGAGTAATCTAAAAGGTCGGCTTTAGAAGTGAAGATATTACGGTGCCCGCTCCGAACGTTCTTGCGGACATCATCATGGCGTTGACCACTTGATCTACGACAAAGCCTTCGGTCACAGAGCTTGCAACAGGGAGAGCTATTTATGTCCGCATTCATGTCCGATTCACCAGAACTCACAAAGCATTCGCTATCTCTACTGAACCCGCTACCTCACTCTTCGAACCGACCACACTCGGTCGCAATACCCTTAAGAACGGAATCGTCCTTCCTCCACTCACGCGTATGAGAAGCGCCCAGCCTGGCGACGTTGCCACCGATCTCATGGCCACTTACTACAGGCAGCGAGCGGGTGCGGGTTTCATGGTCACCGAAGGTGCTCAAATCGAACCGCGCGGACAGGGTCACGCGCGGACGCCCGGCATTTACAGCCAAGCTCAGATCGAAGGGTTGTGTAAAGTCACCGACGCAGTACACGCCGAAGGAGGCGTGATCTTCGCCCAGCTTTGGCATGTCGGCCGAGTTTCACACATCGAACTGCAGCCGGGAGGCATGGCTCCGCTTGCACCTTCGGCTATCCAGGCAAAGGGCGTGAGAGCCTTCATCGAAACCGGGCCGGGCTCTGGCAAACTGGTGGAGCCCTCCTCGCCACGGGAAGTTAACGATCGCTGAAATCAAGGAACTCGTCGCCCTTTATGCACAAGAGCCCGCAATGCACTGACCTCCGGCTTCGATGGCTTGGAGATTCACGCAGCAAACGGATATCTTGTGAACCAGTTTCTTTCGGCTCACTCGAACAAACGTAACGATGAGTATGGAGGATCGCTGCACAACCGGTTGCGTTTTTTGCGCGAGATCGTCCAAGCGGTCGTCGACGTCGTGCATTCAGACAGATTTGGGGTGCGTTTCACGCCGCTATTCAAGAGCAATGATGAAGATCGGATTTATATCGGTCTTGTCGAAAATGATCCCCAACGAGACCTACATCGAAGCACTCAGGGTGCTGGAGGACGCGGGCATTGCGTATCTGTCGATTGCTGAAGCCGACTGGGACAATGCGCCTGACCTACCCGAGGATTGTCGCCAAGAAGTTCGGCGTACCTTCAGTGGTCGCATCATTTCCGCGGGTCGATACACGGGCCGATCGGGGCTCTCGACTCTTGCAGGCGGCACTGGGAGACCTCATCGCATTCGGCCGGCCTTTCATCGCTAATCCAGACCTGCCGAAACGCATCGCCAATAACTGGCCGCTCAATTCGCTCGATCCTGCCACTAACTATGGGGAGGTGAAAGAGGATATACAGAGTATCCGGTCCGCGTACCTCCTTGAAACTACGTTCCTGTCGCCGCTCATAACCCTAAGGTCGTTGGTTCACGTCCAACCCCCCAACCAAGCAGATCAAGCAGCTACGAGTCGAATGTGAGAAGCTACTAACCTCGATTCAGCCTCACTGACTCCCATTCGCAACATCCAGGTTCAGGCGCTCGCTTTCATCGGCTTGAGCACCACCTCCATACCATTGTCGTTTGCTTCCCGCTTTGAGGCCGACATGGCCTGTCCGTAGACATTCATGGTCGTCTGAATCGAAGCGTGCCGCCTCAATCCTTGCTGCACTGTCATCGGTGCCCCGGTCTCGTCCAGCCACGTGCGGTAGGTTCGGCGGAACGTATGCCAGCCGATCCGACTGAACTTCCCGGCACTCGCCTTACGCTCATCGTGGATGAGCAGCCGCTAGGCGAGCCTTGTCTGACCGTTTGGTTTTCCATCCATCGGGTTTGCTTCCTTCGAACCTTTTCCGTAGCGTTCACCGCAGCAGCCTCAGCGTGACGCAACTGCCCCTCGCGGGCGCCGACCACTGCTCTATGTTGGCAGCCGCCGAGTTCTGGGCGGCCCGGGACGCCACGAGCTCCAAGACGTACGACCCTGTCTCGCGGGCCGACTTGAAGGTATCTATTGAAGCAGCCCATACGAAAGGGCCCGAGATCAAGGGACATCTTTGCTCGATGAGCTATCCAGAGGCCGCAGAGTTAGGCATCGACGATACGAAGCACGGTTCCTTCTTCAACACGGAACTCATCCCGGCAAGAATTCCGATGAGTGCCCGGACACGTAGATCGTGCCGACTCAGGGGCGGCCAGACGTGAGTGTGCGAGATCGCGCCCTTTGAGGTCGAAAAGGAACGACAACATTGAGCGGAGAGGATCGGATGGTTTGACTGCTCCCGCACATGGTTCTACGCCGGAACATCCTGCAGTTTGTCGGCTGATTTCTTTGCCGGCATGCGTAGGGTCACGCGCGTCCCCACACCCGGCTCGCTCGCGATCTCGACATTGCCGCCATGCAGCGACATAATCCCCTGCACGATCGCAAGGCCAAGCCCGGTGCCACCGGAGGCTTTCGATCGTGACGAATCCACTCGGTAGAAGCGGTCGAACACGCGTGGAAGTGCCTCGGCTGGTATCCCGACACCGGTGTCAACCACCTCAACCCGGACGCGTGCAGCCTCGGAGTGCGTGGTGATGGCAACCGTTCCACCATCGAGCGTATGCGCGACTGCGTTCGAGATGAGGTTGCCCACGGCGCGTTGGATCAGGGTCCGATCAAGCTCGGCAATGACAGGGTCTTTGGCTACCTCTGTTGTGAGTGTGACGCCTGCCTCCACGGCAGACGCGTCGTAGTACTCGCGAACGCCCTCCACTAACTCGGTGAGGTTAACCTTCTCCAGTCGTAAGTGGTTCAACGGGCTTTCTGTTCGTGCCAGGAAGAGCAGGTTGCCGATCAGATCCGAGAGCCGCACTGCTTCTTCGAGAGAGGATTCCAGTGCATCGCGATACTCATCGATCGTGCGTGCGCGTGCCAGTGCCACCTCGGCCTCGCCGCGGATGTTATTCACGGGGGTGCGTAGGTCATGCGCGATGTCAGCAGAGAAGCGCGAGATGCGTTCGAACGAGTCTTCCAGACCATCGAGCATGTTGTTGAACGTCAGCGCCAGGCTCGCGAGTTCGTAGGGGTACCCCTCTGCGACGATCCGCTCGCCTAGGTGACTCGATGTGATGCGCCGCGCGGTTGCAGCAATCTCCTCCACCGGACGGATCCCCTGGCGTGCGATCTTGTAGCCGATCAGCGGAAAGAGCACCAGCATGCCCGCGGAAGTGACCCAGAACCACAGCCGAAATCGGGCCAGCAGCCCCTCCTTGCGCGAGACGTCGACAGCGACCTGAATCGTGACCAGATGATGGGCATCGTTGCCTACCTTTGCTGTTGTTTCCAGAACGCGAAAGGCCTGGCCGCTCTTGCCCTGCATGGGAAAGGCAGCACCCTTTTTCGCCCGGGAGAGCGCGGCCAGCTCTGCAAGATCAAGATCTGCCGCCATCCCCGGGGTGATCAGCATCTGCCTGCCGTTTTGATCCAGCAGGCAGATATAGAACTGCTCGTAGCGTCGGGCTGCTGACTCGAGCACGACTTCCTCGTGGAGCCCGTCTTCATCATCGGGGCGATCACGCAGCATCGTGCGCAGCACGTTGACCTTGTCTTTGAGGAAGAGCTCCGTACTCTTGTTCAACTCGGAAACGAGCATCAGGTAAAGACTGCAGGTCGCGAGCAGGACGACGATCAACCCGGCCGAGGCATATGCCGCAGTCAGTCGGAAGGCGAGCGTTCGCCACAGGCGCGACAACGTCACCGCAGCGCTACTCCGCTTCCAGAACATATCCGGAGCCGCGAACGGTATGGATCAGCTTCATGTCGAAGGGGTCATCCACCTTGCTGCGCAGGCGACGCACGCTCACGTCCACGACGTTCGTGTCGCTGTCGAAGTTCATATCCCACACAGCCTCGGCAATGACGGTGCGCGACAACACCTCGCCGGCACGCCGCACGAGCAGCGACAGCAGCAGAAACTCCTTGGCCGTGAGCTCCAGCCGCTGGCCCGAGCGGGTTGCGCGATGGCGAAGCAGATCAATCTCGAGATCTGCCATGCGCACCACATCCTGCGTCCGCGGCGGAGTCCGCCGCAGCCGGGAGCGAACGCGCGCCAGCAGCTCCGAGAAGGCGAATGGCTTCACCAGGTAGTCGTCGGCGCCGAGTTCGAAGCCACGCACCCGCTCATGGACCGCGTCGCGTGCTGTCAGAAAGAGCACCTGCGTATTCTTTCCAGCCTCGCGCAGGCCAGACAATACCTGCCACCCATCGAGACCTGGAAGCATGATGTCCAGAATGACGAGGTCGAAATCAAGGCACAACGCAAGCTCCAGGCCCTCATGCCCGTCCGGGGCGACGTCGACGACGAAGCCAGCCTCGCCGAGGCCCTTTCTGAGAAACTTGGCTGTCTTCGCCTCGTCCTCGATGACAAGAATCTTCATTCGGAATCCACCCTGATCCCGCCGGGATGCCTCCTGACCGTTTGACACGGCTGAGGGTGCACGCAAGCGGCAGTCCCATGGAATAACCGACGCGGATGAATAAGACAGCAAAGAGTTGTGAACGGGAGATGAAAGAGGCGTCGCAGCGACGCCCGGCTTCAGCTTTTTGATGAGAGCGAACCTAGCGGCGCGTTGGCACCTGCCAGCTTTCAAGCTGGTGTTCGTGCGCTTCCATGTCAACACGGGCGCCGCGGAACGTCACACCCTCGAGACGAAGCCGCAGCCGCTGTTCCTGGGCTGCATCGTCGCGCAGCTTGATCACGCCGCCAGACCCAACGATCCGTTGCCAGGGCAGGCTGTCCGAGACTTCCTTGCGCAGCAGTGCCGCGACCGCCCGGTGGTAAAGCGGATAGCCGGCAGCGGCGGCGATCCTGCCATAGGTCGACACTCGACCCCGTGGCACGGAACGGATCATCTCGCGAAACGCGAAGTCCCGTTCTTCATCGGCGGAGAGCGACTTCCGTAGGAGTCTTCGTCGAAGGTCCTGCGGAGGAAATGGCTTCGTCATTTGCCCTATCTTACTAAGACGCACGGGGCGCGAAGTGTGAATCTCCCGGCTAGTAGTAATTGCTATCTCCTCCATAGGTGATCGTGTAGGTATGCTGCCCGGCCGCAAGCGCCGCTGTCACATAAGTGGCATGCCCCAAAGCGTCGAGGGTTAGTGTTGCGATTGGCTGCGCGCCCTCGATCGACAATGTTGCCGAACCGCCTGGGATGGCGCTTGAGCCCACGAAGGAAAAGGAGATCATGACCGTGTCCCCGTAGCTGGAAGGATTCAATGAAGTAGTCATCGTGATGTTGACCGGCGCTCGTGACACGTTGCAATTGACTGTCGCGGAGTTACTTCCCTGATAGTTGCTGTCGCCCGGCCAGGATGCGGAGAGCACGTGAGCCCCTGCGGAAGGTGCTGGAATGCTGAATGACGCGAAGCCCCCTGCGATCGAGGCTGTGCCGACGGGTGAGGCTCCATCGGTAAAGGTCACGGTCCCGGTGGCATTGCCGGGCGCTGCGACAATCAGGGCCACGGGGGCTCCATAGGTCAGAGACTGGCAGGAGAGGCTCAGCGCGATGCTGGATGAGGCTTTGCCAACCAGAAAGCTGGTCGATGCTGTTGCCGCCGTGTAGCTGCCGCTGACAGCCTGCGATGCGTTCAGTACGACGGTGCCCGCACCGGTCAACGTAACCACATTTCCAGAGACGATGGCAGGTCCGCTGGCGACGCCGTAGGTGATCGCGCCGCTTGATGCAGAGCTGGCGAGCACCGTGAAGGAAGCGCTGCCGTAGGTCTGACTACCGATCGGTGAAAAGATCAACGTCGGTACAGCAGGGTTGACGGTCACTGTCGTGCTGGCAAAGCTGGGAGCAAAGTCGTTTGTTCCTCCGTAGCTCGCAGTGACGGTGTGTAGGCCAACTCCGTTCAGCACGACTGACAAGGAGCCCGTGCCGCCGGCAAGCGTGATGGGCAGGCCTCCGTTGAGGGCGACCGTGGTGCCATTCCACGTGTCGCTAAGGGTGACGTTGCCTGAAGGCGTACTGCCGGTGTTCAGGGTATCTTTCACGGTGACGGAGAAGGTCGTTGCGCTGAAGCTGGTCACAGGGTTCGTCGAGGTTGTGAGCGCCGTCGCTGTGACGTCCGGCGGCAACGCCGTCCCGCTCAGGGCGATGGTTTGGACAACGCTGCCGTTCAGATTGGTGTCGTTTAGTGAAAGGCTGCCCACAACGAAACCCGGGGTTGTTGGAACGAAACTTACCGGCAACGTACAGGAGGCACCAGGGAGGAGCGTCCCATTAGTCCAGGAGCTCGCTGTCAGCAGTGGGCACGCATTCGCTGCGCTGCTGTTAAGGCTGAAGTTACTGGCGATGCTGGGATTGGATCCAGTTGTGGGAAGAGGCAAGATCAGGGGTGCGTTGCCACTGTTAAGCAGCGTGACGGTTTGCGCCGCGCTCCTGTCTCCAGCGTAGGTGCTGGGAAAGCTGAGTGCAGGAGGATCGACGAGGTCCACCTTGAGGATGCGATTATTCCCCGTGTCTGCGATGAACACGTTCCCAAAGCCGTCCGCGACGACATCGTTCGGCTGGGAGAGACCAGTGCCGATTGTGGTCTCGACGTAGCTACCGTTTGCAGGTGTCTCTTTGAGAACGCGGTTGTTGTATTCATCGGCAATGTATAGATTGCCCCAGGCGTCCACAGAGAGCTTGATATGGTTCAGGCTGCTTGTTGAAACCGTGCTCTGCACGAAAGTGCCGTTGGTGAAGGAACCTTTCACCACGCGATTGTGATTGGTGTCCGCAACATAGATGTTGCCGGATCCATCCAGTGCGACAGAGAGCGGATTGCTCAAACCGGTAAACGGCAGGACGGCTTGCGTGTAGGTACCGGTGCCTGTAAGTACTTCTTTGAGGATGCGGTTGCTCCCGGCATCTGCGATGTAGACGTCTCCCCCTGCATCCAAAGCTACTCCGGAAGGATAATCGAGACCCGTAGAGACTACAGTCGATTCTGTGTAGGAGTTGCCTGTCCATGTCTCGTTGAGGATCCGGCTGTGCCAGGTGTCGGCGAGATAGATATTGCCCGTGCCGCCCACCACAGCAGCAAGCGGCCAGTACAGCGCGCTCGTGGCCACAACGCTTTGCGTGTAAGTGCCGCCGGACGGGGTCAGCTTGAGTAGCCGCATGTTATCTGTATCCGTGACGTAGATGTTTCCCGCAGCATCTGTAGCCAGACCACGAGGAGCGTTGAGTCCGCTCGCAATCACGGTCTGCGTCGAAGGGAGGAAGGTGGTCTGGGGACCGATCCCGGTGCCCCATACATACCCGGTCGCAATTGGTGTACCTGCGCTCCCCTGCAGCAGCACTCCACCGTACCTCGCCCCCGACTCTGTTGGCTGAAACCCTACGATCGCGGTACACGTGCTCCCGGCAGCGTAGCTCGTCGATGGCTGGCAGGTTCCCTGGCCTGTGGATGTGAAGTCGCTTACGGTTGTTCCCTGGGTCGACACTTGGAAAGGGAGGGTGCCAAGCTGGCCTGCTGTATCAAATGCGAAAACAACAGAGAGTACCTTGAACCCGTTGCTCCCTACGGCTACATTGCCGAAGTTTCCTGCAACGGTCGCGATCTCGTACACCGGCTGAGTGCTGCTGTTGTTGTCCACGTAAATGTTTCCACTCGCATCGGCACTTACACCATAGGGTTGCATAAGGCCACTGCCGAGGACCTTCTGCGTAAAGGAGCCGCCGCTGGAAGGCGCTTCGAGGACGAGACGATTGTTGCCTCCGTCCGCGATATACACGTTCCCCGCGCTATCCACCGTGACCGAAGCAGGCGTCACAAGGCCGCTCCCCAGGGTCGACGCTGTGTAGCTGCCTCCCGACACCGTCTCTTTCACGATGCGATTGTTGTTGGTGTCCGCGATGTAGACGTTCCCGCTCCCATCCACCGCGACACCGAGCGGTGAATTCAGGCCGGTTGCCAATGGGCTTTGCACATATCCACCGTTATAGAGCGTTTCGAGCACGACGGTGTTCGCTGTGCTATCCGCGATGTAGAGGTTGCCGCCCGCATCCACGGCAACGGCGGATGGCCGCTGGAAACCGCTCCCCACGATGCTCGCTGTATAGCTCCCTCCGGATGCGGTCTCCTTCACGACGCGGCTGTTGCCCGAGTCCGCAATGTAGACATCTCCCAGGCTGTCCACGGCTACCGCAAGCGGCTGGTTCAATCCCGTTGCGAGCACGCTCTGCACATAGCTCCCGCCAGAGAGGGTCTCGAGGAGTACTCGGTTGTTCCCTGTGTCTGCGATGTAGAGGTCACCCGCACTATCGGCGGCTACATGATGTTGTGTGCTGAGCCCGGAGCTGCCGCTCAGCGCGACACTCTCGACGCCTGCAACATGCGCGGTCTGCGCGTGTGCGGAAACAGCACAGAACAGGAGCAGAAACAGGACCGCAAGAGGCGCTTGGCCTCGACTCTGTCGGTCGCAACGAAGTCCGAGCACTGCCACCTCCTCGAAGACGGCGGCCATGCTCCACCGTTCCACTCCTTTATCGGCAAAAAGTTCGTGTCCATGAATGAATCAGTTCGGGTGAGGATGTCATCTCTCGTGGCAGTGCATTCTCACTTGTTCGTGACTCCTCCAAAAGGGACTCGGGCACACAGATGTAGGCTTTGGTGAGCAGAAAGAGCGTGTGTCTGGAGACAATGCGGCGCTCCTGCTGCGTGCTCCAGTGTTGCGCACGATGCATAGGTCCGGCATGGAAGAACCTTGAGTGCTCCCTCGGAAGTTGCAAGTTAACGAAGAAGCAAAAATTTAAACTTGCCGGTGCGACAAAGAAGCGTCTAGGCTTTGCACAACAAGACAAAACAAGGTCTTTTGGAAGAAGGCGCCGTGGACCCCGAGGCAGAAAAGAGGCACGACGAACCTCTTCCTGAAACAGAAGAGGTTGTGCTGGCTCCAGTGGCCGCGCCTTCCGACTGGATGTTTCTGCAACCGGCAATCCTGGACCAGATGCATGACGCCATCATTGTCATGGATCTGAAAGGTGTCGTTACCGGGTGCAATCGCGCTGCAGAACAGGTGTACGGTTACTCCGCCAAAGAACTGATCGGTCACAGTGCCGCCGTACTTTATTCAAAAGAAGATCGTCTTTCTTTTCACAAGGAAGTTGTCCCTTGTGTGTTGCGGGAAGGGGAGTTTCGTGGCGAGGTTCGCAACCGAACACGCGCGGGCGACTCTATCTATATCCATATGTCCATAACATTGTTACGCGACGGGGATAACCAACCCGCAGGCATGGTCGGCTTCTCGATCAATGTTACGGCGCAGAAGCTGGGCGACTTAGCCGTGAAACGCAGTGATGATATGGAGCGCACGATGCAGGCAGAGCGAGAAGAATCCGCCACCATGCGCATGCTGTTCCGTGCTGTCGAGAACGCAGAAGACGTCTTCCTGATGACCGAGGCCGAACCGGTCAGCGAGCCGGGTCCACGTATCCTCTATGTCAACGCGGCTTTCGAACGCATGACCGGGTACACGCGTGAGGAAGTGATCGGGAAGACGCCGCGCATCCTGCAGGGACCGAACACGGACCGTGCCGCGCTCGACCGCATCCACAGGGCACTGAAGCGCTGGAAGCCGGTGCGGGAAGAGATGACCAACTACCGCAAGGATGGCACCGAATTCACGGTGGATCTCTCGATTGTGCCAATCGCCAATGAGCAGGGCTGGTACACGCACTGGATGGCTATCCAGCGGGATACCACCGAGCAGAAGCGTGTGCGCGAGGAGCTTGTTGCGGGACGATCACGGCTCAACTTCCTGACCGAGGCGATGCCGCAGTTGCTCTGGACCGCAAACGGCGAGGGCCTGTGCGAGTTTGTGAGCCAGTCCTGCGCGAAGTTCCTCGGCGTTCCCGCCAGCGAGTGCTACGGCGACGGCTGGTTCCGTTTCGTTCATCCTGAGGATGTGCAGCGCGCCGAAGCGACGTGGCGCACCGCGGTCGCCCAGAAGCACACCTTTATTGTCGAGTACCGGCTTCGACAGGCCAGCGGCGAGTACACCTGGTTTCTGCATCGTGCTGTGCCACGCTTCGACCCTTCGGGCGACATCCTGGAGTGGGTCGGCAGCTCCACTGACATCGAACAGCAGAAGCGCAGCGAGGCGGCTATCCGCCAGAGCGAGAAGCTGGCCGCAGTGGGCCGGCTTGCCTCGAGCATCGCGCACGAGATCAACAACCCGCTCGGCTCTGTAACCAACCTCCTCTATCTCCTGAGCACGCAGCGGTCGCTCGACCACACCGCCAAGGAATATGTGCGGACCGCGCAGGAGGAGCTGGCGCGCGTCTCCGAGATCACCACGCAGACCCTGCGTTTCCATAAGCAGTCCACCCACGCTGCACCGGCGCGTATCCCCGAGATCCTTGATGCGGTACTCGCCTTCTATCGGCCAAAGATCCACTCCTGCGGGCTGCAGGTGCGGCGCGAATACGCGCGAACAGACCAGCTGAACTGTTTTGCGGCCGACCTGCGCCAGGCGCTGGCCAACCTTATCGGCAATGCCATCGAAGCGTCCGCAAGCGGCGGCCGTCTCCGTGTACGGCTGCGGCAGGATGTTTCGTGGAAGCACCGGAGGCGTCGGGGCATTCGCATCACGCTTGGCGACACCGGGCACGGGATCGACCGGGAACTGCTTTCGCGCATTTTTGAACCCTTCTACACCACCAAGGGGATCACCGGCACCGGGCTGGGCCTCTGGATCACCAAGGACCTCATCGCCAAGCATGAAGGGAAGCTCTCGATCTGGAGCGCGACCACGCCGGGACGCTCTGGCACGGTGATCTCGATCTTCCTGCCCTTCGAACGGGCGCAGCGGGCATAACTCTCCGCAGCGTCCTCCGGAGCGAAGCGAAGGAGCTGCGGTACTTGCCGGGCCCGCGTTCTACCGGTTGTAAGAGACCACGTTGATGAGGTTGCGAAGCTCGTTGGCAACCCTCAGCTCTGTCTCCGACCAGGGGGCCGCCTGGCCCTTCACTTCTTCCTTCCAGGCCTCGAACGACTTTCGAGGGCTCAGCCGCATGCCATCATCCGAGACCATGACTGGCTTCTCCGGGTTGCCGCCCCAGCTTGCGGTCTGCGGCAGCTCCGGGCGGAAGAACAGAACATGATGGCTGGGCTGCTGCCCGATCCGGAGAGCGATCAAACCAGAGGCCGTGCTACGCATGTCGGCAGTGACGGGGAAGTGGTTCTGCAGCGACCCGGTGGCAAACAGGTTCGGCACCTCGGCGGCGTCGAGAAGCTTTACCAGGTCGAGCAGCTCGGTGTAACTCGGGGTGCTGCCTAGCATGTGCGCCGTGTCATCGGTGATCACGGCGGCGCCGTCGGCAGGGATCAGATCGGTCAGGGTCGGTGTCGAGTTCACCAGGCCGAGCAGGGGGTTCGGAGCGGTGCTCATCATCTCTAGGAACTTGGCCTGAATCGCGATCGCGCTGGATTGGTACTCCGACTCTTTCTGCACCTCGCGTCGCTGGATCTCGGTCGACAGCACTTCACCGATAAAGGTGCACGCCTTGCGGATCTCGTAGGGGATGAATCGCGGCGTGGGATGGTGGCAGGCAACGAGGCCCCACAGCCGGCCCTCGCGCAGGATTGAGACCGACATGGAGGCTGCCACTCCCATGTTGCGCAGGTACTCACAGTGCACCGGCGAGACGCTGCGCAGGCCGGAGTGGCTGAGGTCCATGGGGCGGCCAGAATCAGGATTCAGAGCTGGAACAAGTGGGGTCGGTACATAGTCCGCGTCCACGACGTTGCGGATCGGGTTCAGCGTGTACAGCCGGCGCGCCTGCTCCGGGATGTCGCTCGCAGGGAACCAGAGGCCAAGGAAGCTGTCTGCTGTCTCGATCTTGGCTTCAGCGACGACCTCGCCCTCGAAAGAGGGCGCAAAGCGGTAGATGAGCACCCGGTCAAACCCGGTCATCTCGCGAATGCCCCGGGCTGCCTCGTTCCAGAGGGAGCCCATGTCCACAGCGTTGTGCAGCGAGGTGGTGAGCCGATTGATGATTTTGTAGAAGGAGAGAAAGCGTGCGTTCTGCGCGAGCGTCGCCGGCTCAAGCTCCAGGACCGAGAAGCCATCGACGCGGTGAACAAACCCGTCCAGGGTTTCACCGTCCTTCGTGGTAGCAAGCGCCAGCTCCACGGGATTGTTATCCCGGGGATCCACGGAGTCGAGGGCGAAGCGAACGCCTTCCTCCTGTTTTTGGCTGAGGATTGCCGAGAGCGGTTTCCCGAGCAGTCGGTCTGCTGGCGTGCCAAGCAACGACTGAATATTTGCACTCACCTGGAGGATGGTGAGCTCCGGCTCGCGAAGTACAAACATAAGGCCATGCGGTTGAATAGCACCCGGAATATGAATCGGCTCACGCGCGCACAGGTCAAGGTCGAGGATCTCTTCTTTCACGCCTGGTCTATCCTCCGATGGCTGCCTGAGTGGATGGGCTGCTCTTCGTTCCCCTCGACTATAGGCCAGTCGTTTGGACCTTCCTAGGGATGTTCTGAAAGCAGCGCCACAGCACAAAAACCGGAGGGATCCCAATGCCCTGAACGGTGCAAAGAGCGCTTGTTCTGCGCCTGCTACCAAGCTGTGGGAACATAACTGGTAAGGAATCAGCTTGGATGGAAATGTTACAGAAAGAGCAACCCTGGCAGGCGCTGCTGGACTCAGCCGGCGAAGGCATCTGGGGCGTGGACCTCGAGGGCACCTGCACGTTTGTTAACCGTGCGGCACTGGCCATGCTTGGGTTCCCACCGGAGGAGCTTGTGGGCCAGAACATGCACGACATGATTCATCACCACTACCCGGATGGCGCCGCCTACCCGGCGGGAGAGTGCATCGTCTACCAGGTCTACCTCGAAAATCGGCCGTTCACGAACCGGGTCGACCACCTCTTTCGCAAGGATGGAAGCCTCTTCTGGGCAGAGATGTCGGCGCAGCCGATCGTCGATGACGGCAGGGTTCGTGGGGCGGTCGTCACCTTTCGGGACATCACGGCGACGCGCCTCGCCGAAGCCGCGCTGCGCCGGAGTGAGAAGCTGGCAGCGGTCGGACAGCTCGCCAGCTCGATTGCGCACGAGATCAACAACCCGCTCGAAGCCGTGATGAACCTGCTCTACCTGGTGCGAACCGGGGCCACCATCGAGGAGGTGAAAGGTTTCGCCGCGCAGGCCGAGATGGAGCTGGCGCGGGTTGCCGACGTCACTACCCAAACGCTGCGCTTCCATAAGCAGCAGTCGAGAGCAGCTCCCGCCAACCTGAGCGAGACCATTGCAGCGATCCTGCGGCTGTATGCGGTCCGCTTTTCGGCACGTGCGATCAACCTCGAGCTGCGTCTGCGCAGGACACCCGCCACGCTGCTCTACGAGGGTGATTTCCGACAGGTGCTGAACCACCTTGTGCGCAATGCCTACGACGCCATGCCCCACGGTGGAACCCTCCGGGTTCGCCTGCAGGAGGCATCGCGGGGCGGTGAACCGGGCATCCGGATTACTGTCGCCGATACCGGGAGCGGATTTCTGCCGGAGATGCGGCTGCACCTCTTCGAGCCCTTCTACACCAGCAAGGAAGCGACCGGAACCGGCCTGGGACTCTGGATCTCGAAGGGGATCGTCGACAAGCATGGCGGTTCGATCCGGATGCGTAGCCGGCAAGGGCAGGGCACCGTCTTTTCCGTGTGGCTCCCGCTTACGCCCGGGCTGAATGCATCGATCGAAGCGAGAGGAATATCATAGGAACATGGCTTACGATAGTCGGTCTCCGTACTCTTCTGGCGGTTCCTACGGCGTTCTGAATGGCGGCCGGGTCATCGGCCCGGCTGAGAGTAGCTCTCGCCTGCTGAGCAAGGTCATGGGGCTTGTCGGGGCTGCATTTGCGCTTACAGCGGCAGGCAGCTATGTCTCGCTTTCGATCCCTCCAGGGATTGCGCTGATGGTGATGCTGCTCAACTTCGGAACACTGTTCGCGATCAGCGCCACGCGCGCCAATCCTGCACGCCAGGTCACGCTTCTGTATGCATTCGCGTTCCTTGAGGGGATCGGGCTTGGGCCGACGATCCAGCACTACCTGCACCATGGCGGCATCCCGCTGGTGGAGCATGCCGCGCTGACCACAGCGATCGGCATGGCGATGCTGGGCACGATCGCGTACGCAGTCTCTGTGGACTACCGCAAGCTGCAATCGATAGGAACGTTCTTCCTGATCGGCGTTATCGTGATGTCGCTGGCGGCGATGTTCTTCCACTTTGTGCAGCCGACCACAATCGACTACCTGATTCTCGCGGTGTTCTCGCTGCTCACCGTCGCGGATTTCGCCCGGGTCCGCGCGGGCGGGGGTGGCGCAACGTCGGTTGAGCTGGCGCTCGCGATCTTCCTCGATGGCCTCAACATCTTCCTCGCTGTGCTGAACATCTTCGGCAACCGCAGCAACGATTAACGCTGCACTTGAATCAGGGCATAGCCCTCCGCCTGGGAGGGCTATGCCGTGTCTGCAACCAGGGTTGCCGTGTCGATGTGAAAACTGCCGTCTCGCTCGATGGCAAAGTGTTCCTGGACGAGCGCTGGAGCGGCGAGCTGAAGTGACCGGATCGCCTCGGCGTGGAGTGGGAGCGCGTGGGTGCGGGCGATCCAGACGGCAAAGTCCATCCGCAGCCGGCGCTGCGTCGTCTCGCGTACGGTGAATCCGGCCTTTGCAAGCCGCCCATGCCACTCGGCCAGGCTGTAGTCGCGCACGTGGGAGAGATCACGCAACAGCTCCACCGTCTGCAGGTGCGTGTCGAGCGCCGCGTCGGCAGGGGCGATCACATCCATAAACACGGCATGGCCGCCGGGCTTGAGCACCCGCCTGGCTTCAGCGAGACCCGCCTCCATGCTGTGCCAGTGATGCGTGCTGAAGCGGGTCAGCACCCAGTCGAAGGTGGCAGTCTCAAAGGGCAGCGCCTCGGCTGCTGCTTCCACGGTGACGATGTTGGTGAGGCCGCGTTCTCGGGCAGTGGTGTCTACCAGATCGAGCATGCTCCGGGTGACGTCACATGCGGTGACCCGCTCGACATGCGGAGCAGCCCGGTATGCGACATGACCACCGCCGCAGCCAAGATCGAGCACCTGTGCTTCCTTCTGACCAAACAACAGCGCCCCAAGTTGCGCGAGGTCGTCCCCCGTGCTGTGGTTGACGCTGGTGAGGTAATCCTGGGCGCGCGAGGCGTAGTGATCCGCGACAAACTGCTGAGGTGTGCTGTGCAAGATCCGGCTCCTGTGACTCCAAGGGAAGCTTACAGCCTTGACGTGCTCTGCTCGCCGGAGCGGCAGTCACACGATCGAGCCGGGCGGGATGCGCACACTGCACTGGCCGCAGATGTGAGTTAGTCTACCGGTGGTCCAATGGTCCAACGTACGTAAAGAAAGGCGAGACCCTGATGAACTGGAAAACTCTTCGATCTGTAACTAGCGCTGTTACTCTCCTGCTGCTCAGCTATGCTGGCGCCTCCGTGGCGCAGGCCCCACAAAACAGGCCTGCCGTTGCGGGCAGTGCTCCCGCTGCGGCCAACACCATGCCGACCGATGCGCAGATCGCCGATGCCAAGAGCAAGGGCATGGTCTGGGTCAATCTGAACACCAAGGTCTACCACAAGCCTGATGCAGTGTATGGCAAGACCAAGAACGGCAAGTTCATGACCGAGGCCGATGCGCAGAAAGCCGGCGCACGCATGGCGAAGACCTCGCCTGTCGGTAAGAAGAAGTCGTAAGACAGATCTCTCGGTGAGACAGAAGGGCCGGTTGTTGCTGGCCCTTTCTGCTGCCTACAAGAGCGTTGGCCGGGAGAAGAGAGCCTGGGGATCGTGCCTCTGGCGTAACGCCTCAAAATCATGGAAGCGTGGGTAGAGTTTCTCCACGGCGGCCGGCTCCATGGTATGCATCTTGGCCCAGTGTGGGCGTGCTCTAAATGGCGCAAGCCTCTGCTCGATCTCCGGCAGGAGTCGGAGCAGTTCGGCTTCGCGCGGCTTCCAGGTGAAGTGAATCGCGAGTGAATCACGTCCGTACGCCATGCTCAACCACAGGCTGTCAGCCTTCACGGTGCGCAGTTCGGAGATGAACAGGTGAGGGGCGATCCTGTCCGCGATCTCGTCCAGGGCTGCGACGGCGCGCGATGCGTCCTCGCGGCGGACGAAGTACTCGGTCTGGATCTCGGCACCGCTTGAGGGCGTGAACTCCATGCGGAAGTGCGGCAGCCGCTCATACCAGGGGCCAGCAACGCCCAACTGCGGCGTGCAATTCTCAGCGCCGTGCCCGGGGAGCGGATGCAACGGCTCTGTCTGCAACGTAGCTCCATATAGCGTGGGCGGGAACTCCAGCGGGGCATCGCTACCGACCCTGCGCTTGACCCACACCTGCGTGAAGCGCGATCGTTGCCAGTCGGTGAAGAGGCTAACGCTGTAGCCCTCGCCGCAGATCGCATCGAGGTTTTGCTCGAGCACAGCGAAGGGCAGCCCCTCGTACACGGCCTGCGCTACGTCGAAGCGCGGTTCGATATCGAGCGTGATCTCGTGCACGATGCCGAGCGCGCCCATCGACACGACCCCGCCTTCGAACACGTCAGGATCTCCCCCGCGCGAAAGCGTGATCTCGTCGCCGCGACCGTTGACAAACGAGAGCGCCGACACCGCGGCCGACAGGCACTTGTTTCCCAGTCCCGAGCCATGCGTCGCCGTGGCGCATGCCCCCACGAC
This sequence comes from Acidobacteriaceae bacterium, assembly GCA_965199135.1. Taxonomy (GTDB): domain Bacteria; phylum Acidobacteriota; class Terriglobia; order Terriglobales; family Acidobacteriaceae; genus EB88. The sequence continues at coordinate 1,943,572 of OZ240685.1, forward strand.
CGTGATGTGAGGCAGGCTGGCGAGGTTATGCACGGCAAATCCCTGCGCATCGAGCCAGGGCGCGAGCCTGCCGTACGTGACGCCGCCACCCACGGTCACGGTATGCGCATTCTGATCGAGACGCATCGCCTTGAAGTGCTGCAGCGACACCTGGCGTCCCGGCGAGTCCGCGATGCGGTTGAAAGAGTGCCCGGAACCGAGAGCTTTGAGCGGGCTTCCTTCGAGCACGAGGTCGCGAAGCGCCTGCACACTGTCGGGCGCAGCGGTCGCGGCAGCACGGAAGACAACATTGCCAGCCCAGTTCGTGCGGCTGGCGGCTTCGCGGTCCGCGGATCCCCGTGGCGTGGGTTCGAGCCTTGTCTGGTCGGTGGGGAGCCTCATGCGTCTATGATCTGCCGAACGGAGCACAGGGATCAATGTTTCGCGGGCATCGGCGTTCCGTGGCCCTCGGTGACGGTGGTGATCGCATCAAGCGGAGGCGCGACGACTGTCTCGTGCAGGCCGCTCGGCCAATGGATCTCGACGGTGTCGATGTGGCTCGCCGTGCCAAGGCCGAAGTGCAACCGCGGATCGGAGCTTGAGGCATAGCTGCCGCCGCTGATGACGTCGCCGCGCTGGCGGAAACCTTCGGCTGTGACAAAGGCGGTTGCGCCCACGGCATCCCGCGGGCTGCCTTTGCCGCCGACCAGCTTCAGTTCGACCCAGTGATTACCGTTCGTCACCTGGTTGCGCAGGAACGAGGGCGTTCCGTCGAGATTGTTGATCACGGCGTCGATCTTGCCATCGTTGAAGAGGTCGCCGTAGGCCATCCCACGCCCGGCGCCGACTTTGGCAAGCGAGGTGCCCTCAACTGCGGGCACAAGCGAAAGCTTGCCATGGTCGTTGTGGAAGAGCAGCGGCCGCTGCTGGAACGTGGTTCCCCAGGGGGACTGGTCCGCCTGGCGGTAGACGTGGCCGTTCGACTCAAGCAGATCGAGCCAGCCGTCGTTGTCGTAATCGAAAAAGCCGGTACCCCAGCCAAGGAAGGGAATGGTCGGCTCGGCGATCCCCATCTGGTAGCTGACATCGGTAAAGTTGGCATCGCCATCGTTCAGGTAGAGCGGCTTGTAATCGTCGGAGAAGGTCGTGTTGTAGAGATCGACATTGCCGGTGTGGGTGATGTCGCCGGACGCGATGCCCATCGATGCTGTCTCGCGGCCGCTGTCGTTCAGGGCGTAGCCCGAGGCAAAACTCGCGTCCTCAAAGGTGCCATCCCCCTTGTTCAGGTAGAGATAGTTGGGCGTCGAGTCGTCGGCGACCAGCAGGTCCACCTTGCCATCGTTATTGACGTCGATGAAGAGCGATGCCAACCCGTAGTAATGGCCTTTTTCATCGGAGACGCCGGCCTTCTGGCTTACATCCGTGAAGGTGCCATCCCCGTTGTTGTGGAAGAGGTGGTCGGTCTCGCCCGGTAGCCCTCGCGGGCCACACATCACGCGGACGCCCCGGAATTCACAGAAGGCCTGGGTCTGCCCAATCTGACCCGGCGGATGCGCGAGATCATAGTGCACGTACCCCGGCACGAAGAGGTCAAGCCGGCCATCCCCGTCGTAGTCGCCCCAGGTGGCGCCAGTCGACCAGTTGCCGAGCGTCACGCCTGCCTTTTCGGCGACATCGGTGAATGTTCCGTCATGGTTGTTGTGGTACAGGCGGTTCTTGCCGAAGTTGGAGACGTAGATGTCGGGCCAGCCATCGTTGTCGTAGTCGGCGACCACGGCGCCCTCGCCCCAGCGCTCGTTCGCCACGCCGGCCTTGGTGGTCACATCGGTGAACGTTCCGTCATGGTTGTTGTGGAAGAGCGCTGCCCGGGGCGCCTTGGCTTTGCCGCTCTCGGCGTCGTAGGTCGAGCCGTTGACCAGGTAGATATCGAGCCAGCCATCATTGTCATAGTCGAGCAGCGCCACGCCGGAGCCCATTGTCTCGATGATGAAAGGCTTGTCGGGTGTCCCCATGACGTGGTGAAACTGCGCGATGCCGGACTTTTCCGCAATGTCGTCGAAGACGATCGGACCGGCCTTCACGAAGCCGCCGGCGGTAATCGGCCGCTGCTGCGCATCGAGCGTCGGCGCCTGCGGGGCGCCCGTGCTTACGCCGCCACTGGCAGGCTGCTGCGCGCCTTCGCTGGGCTTCTGCGCCTGCTGGTCCATTGTGGACTGCGCCGCGCATGGCAGCGTGACCAGGGCGGCGAGCAGAAGGCTGGCAACAGGTGGCATCGTACTGACCTTCGTACACCCGGGTTGATCTTGTCTACGGCGGAATGGCTTCAGAGGCATCGCTCAGGCGTCCTCGCCCACAGAAACCACGAAGTACTGGGCCACATCCTGGCCAACGTTGCGTGCGTGGTGCAGGGAGTTGCTCTTCCAGAAGCCGGCTGAGCCTGCGGTCAGCACCGTGGACTGCCCGTCGATTGTGACCTCCACCTCTCCGTTGACCATCAGCAGAAACTCTTCGTGCTTGTGGCGGTGTGGAGGATGGGGTTCCGCGCCGGGCTGCAACTGCGTCTCATGCACCTCCACACGGGTGCCCGCTGCAGTGATCCCGTCTGCGATCGGGCGGAAGGTGCTTGCGCCGTGGTCTTGCGCCTTCATCGCGGCGAAGGGCGTCGCAAAGGAGTCGAGCGGCTTCTCTGCAGCCGGTGGTTCCTCGGGGGCAGCAGCCGCGAAGGCCTCCGTAGCTGAGAGCAGCGTGGTGAGTATCGAGGCAGAGCAAAAGAGCCGGCGAGAGTGGATCAAAGGGGCGCCTTTCCATGCGGAGTACCGGCGCCACCGAGTCTATCGTTGCACTCCCGAACTGTGTCAAGCAATGCCGTGCTCTACGCGCGACGGCTTGTCTTCCATTCACGGATGATGGCGCAATACGCCTCTGCGGTCGTGGTAACGCTCACCGGATCGCCAGCTGCGATCGCAGCTGCATCCACGAGGTCGCTGCCGACGCCCAGCGCCACAGCGCCGGCCGCGAGGAAGTCCCGCGCGGTCGCAAGGGTAATGCCGCCGGTCGGCAGTAGTGGAATCTCCGGAAACGGGGCGCGGATTGCTCGCAGGTATGGGGCGCCCCCCACGGCCGAGCAGGGAAAGACTTTGATCGCATGCGCGCCGGCACGCCAGGCCGTGAGGATCTCGGTCGGGGTCAGCGCCCCCGAGATCATGAGCTTGCCACGATCGCGGGTGCAGGCGATGACCTCAGGGTGCAGGCTTGGGGAGACCACGAAGTCTGCACCGGAGTCGATGGTGGATTCGCAGTGGGCGACGGTGGTGATGGTGCCCGAGCCGAGCAGCAGCTCGTCGCCATAGAGCGTGCGCAGCTCCCGCAGCACGGCGCAGGCGTCCGGCAGGGTAGTCGTTACCTCGATGACGCGGATGCCGCCGGCGTACATGGCAGCGACCAGGGCAAGCGCTTCGGTGGTGCTGCGTCCGCGAAGCACCGGGACGATGCCTTCGCGCTGGATGCGTTGGAGTGTTGCGTTTGACACGGCGTCCTCGTTGGTTCCTGTGGTCACGCTTAACGGTGGGTTTGAATGGAGCTGCTCGCCATCAGGCGCTCGACTTCTGCGAGCGTGGCCATGCTGGTATCCCCAGGGGTTGTCATCGCCAGAGCGCCGTGGGCGACGCCACACTCGAGCGACCAGAGAGCAGAGCGGCCTTCGAGCAGGCCGTACAGGAAGCCTGCCGCAAAGGAGTCGCCGCCCCCGATTCGATCGAGCACATCGACCTCGCGCATCTCGACTGCGACAAAGTCGCCACGGCAGAGCGCCACGGCGCCCCAGCGGTGCGCACAGGAGCTGGTCGCCTCGCGCTGCGTCATCACAATAGCCTGGAGGTTCGGGTAGGCCTCGCCGACACGCCGCAGCATCTGCTCGGTGCGGCCGGAGCCTGCAGACAGGGAAGCAAGATCGACACCGAGGCGCTCGGAGAAGTCCCGCTCGCCGGCAAACAGGACGTCGGCTTTCCGGACCAGCTGTTCGTTCACCGCCCGTGCGCGTGCGGTGCCGCCATTGGCGCGCCAGAGCGACTCGCGGTAGTTCAGGTCGTAGGAGACCAGCGTCCCTGCGCCCTGGGCTGCATCGATGGCTTCCTCAGCCACTGCAGGCGTGCTTGGGGAAAGAGCCGCAAAGATGCCGCCGGTATGAAGGATCCGTGCGCCCTGTTCTCCGAAGATCGCCTTCCAGTCGAGGCTGCCCGGCTCAAGCTGCGAAACCGCTGTGTAGCCGCGATCAGAGCAGCCAAGCGGTGCCCGCACCCCGAAGCCGCGCTCCACGAAGTTGAATCCGTTGCGGACCTCGCGTCCGACGCCATCGTAGGGGCGCCACTGGAGGAGGCTGGTATCGACGCCGCCCTGGAGGATCAGATCTTCAACGAGCCGGCCGACCGGGTTGTCGGCGAGGGCTGTGGCGATCGCGGTGCGCTGGTGGAAGCAGCGCCGGAGACTGCGGGCGACGTTGTACTCGCCGCCGCCTTCCCACACGTCGAAGCATCGCGTGGTGTGGATGCGGGAGTCGCCCGGATCGAAGCGAAGCATCACTTCGCCGAGGCTGACCAGGTCCCACCGTGAGGATCCGGGGGACCGCAACTGCACCGGGTCTGACTGCACTGGGTCTGAAGGAGGAAAGTGCTCTTCCGCAGGTCGCAAGATGAGCCCAGTGTATCCCGCCGTACGTCGAGCGAGCTTGACCGGATCAGCTTGCGATGCTCACAACCTTGCCGCTTTGCACGGCCTCCGCTTCCAGGTTTCTGTCCGTCGACGCCAGGTCCTGGTAGTAAAACGGCTGCGGCGTCAGGTCGGTCTGCAGGGAACCCTTCAGTTCCGACAGGGAAGCCCAGAGCCGCCGGCGAAGGCGACCCCGTCGATCGGGGTTACCGGCCGAGAGCGTCGCGAGCAGCGCTTCTTCGTTGTCCTGCACATCGGTGCGGCAGCCGGAAAGACGGGCAGACTGGCGGGTCCAGCGTTCGCCGTCTGGGTAGAAGCAGATTGCGTTTCCGAGACTGGGATCACCTGCTTCGGGCAATGGGCGGTCTGCCCACTGTGCCCACAGGATGCCTGCCAGGTCGGGTTGATTGGCGACCGAGATGTGTCCAAGCTGGGTCGAGCGCGGGTTCATCTCGATCAGGTAGGGTTCGCCGGTCAGCGCATCGATCATGAAGTCGAGGCCAAAGAAGCCGTTGAGCTCGAAGGCCTCGGCCAGCAGGACTCCGGCGCGCGTGATGCGGGGATCATTCAGAAGGCGGATGACGAGCGATGGACCCTTCTCGCCCTTGGACGCAACCACGCAGGCCTGCACCTCGCCCACGATCTTGCCCTGGATGCAGGCATACATCGAGTTGGCAGGCACGCCCTGGATGAGCTTTTGCGCCGTGATCTCGGGTTGGCTGAGGCACTGGAGCCGGACAAAGGCCGAGGCATCCCCGTTGCGAAGCCACTGGGCCATCCTTTCTCCAAAGCCTGTCTCGGTGCGCAGCGTCTGGAAGGCATCGTGGGCTTCGGTGGCCGAGTGCACGAACTGCACACCGCTGCCACCCCAGGTTCCATCCTTTTTGAGCACAAAGGCGGCTTTGTCTTCGGCGCACCAGCTGTGCAGGTCTTCTATGTCGGAGATCAGCTCGGTCCGCGGAACGGTGATGCCGAGGCGGTGCGCGAGGGACAGCAGCGCGAAGCGGGAGCGGGCTTCCCGGTGATGCTTCGGATTGCCGATTGAGCGCTCGATGATGCTGCGAAGCTCCGGCGCCTTCTCTGCGAGCTCATGAAGAAACCAGACAGAAAGGTCGTCCGCCGGGACGATAAAATCGCAGCCGCTTGTTAGGATGGCGTGGTGCAGTGCCTTCAGGGGATTGGTCAATCGGAAGCGAAATCGCTGGCTGATCCGGGGCGCATAGGTCAGGTGACATTCTTCCGGGCAAATCACAGCAAGGCGGCAGCCATAGGCTGCAAAGCGCATCGCCAGCCTGGTGATCTGGAGCCAGGTCTGGGTCGCGACGAAAAGTACAGAAGGTGAATCCGACATGTCGTACTCCGCCAAAGGGGAACGGCTTCTATGAACTGTTGCGATACTAGAAGAACGTATGGAATTACCAAGTCAATCTTAAGTAAGTTACTACACCTTTCCTTTGGTGGTAAAAATGGCGCCCCATATACTGCAAATACTTCAAGGCGGACAGTATGCATAGTTCAAAGACAGACGTAGCAATCATTGGAGGGGGGCCATATGGTCTCTCCCTTGGCGCGTACCTGCGCTCTTACGGTGTGAACCACCGCATTTTCGGCCGTCCCATGCAGAGCTGGCAGCAGAATATGCCCTCGGGTATGTGTTTGAAGTCGGATGGCTATGCCTCCACGCTGTATGACCCAAAGGGCGCCTTTACTCTGGAACACTTCTGCAAAGAGCAAGGCCTGCCATACAAATACTCTGGCATGCCGATCCCGCTCGAGACCTTTGTCGCCTATGGCCTCGAGTTCCAGAAGCGCATGGTGCCTCAACTTGAAACGGTCGACGTTGCTTCTGTTGAAAAGCGTGATGGTATGTTTCACCTTCGCACCGCAGCCGGAGAAGAGTTCTGCGCGCAGCGGGTCGTGCTGGCGGTAGGAATTACTCACTTTGGGTACTTACCGCCACAACTACAAGGCTTGCCGGCAGAAGCCGTCACCCACAGTTATGCCCATGGGGATGTAAGCGGCTTCGCCGGGAAGCGCGTCCTCGTCGTTGGTGCCGGTGCCTCGGCGGTGGATCTCGCCGCATCACTCGCCGATGCGGGTAGTGATGTGCACATCATGGGCCGCCGTCCCAAGATCGGCTTTTACATTCCGGAGATGGATCCCCGTCCGCTGAAGCGACGCCTCCTCTATCCCCGGTCCGGGCTTGGTGTGGGCTGGGAGTACGTCATCTGCGTCGATGCGCCGTGGATGTTCCGCGCATTGCCGGAGCGGTTCCGCCATCGCGTTGTTCGCCGTCATCTTGGTCCGATCCCTGGCTGGTTTATGAAGGATAAGGTCGAGGGCAGAATTCCCATGCACATGAGCTCGCAGATCCAGAGCGTCGACTGGCAGGATGGCAAGGTGCATGTGCACTATGACCAGCCGGATGCGTCAGGCCAGACCTTTGTTGCGGACCATGTGATCGCAGCGACCGGCTACAAGCCGAACGTCGGCACATTGAAATTTCTCGATCCTGCGCTCGCCTCAGCGATCAAGACTTCGGACGACACGCCGGTACTGAACACAGCGTTCCAGACGTCTGTCCCAGGGCTCCATATGATCGGGCTTGCATCGGCGAACTGCTTCGGGCCTGCGCAGCGCTTCGCGGTGGGTGCCAAGTTTACGTCGCGGCACCTGTCACGGTTTCTGCGCCGCCAGCGCGCGGGCGTCTACGTGAACAACCCGGCGGCTTCGCCCATCACTGTTGCAGAGCAGACAACCGCGTAGCTGCATCGGGAACAGCAAAAGGGTGGCAGCTCCGTCTGCCACCCTTTTTCATTATCTACTCCGTGAGTTTGAAGCTGTATGCAGGCAGCCCCTGCGGAGCTTTTGCGGGCAGGGTTAAGACAAGCCCAGTCGCGGACTGCGTGACCTGCACGGATGCGGTGCTGCCGAGCAGCACCGCATGCGCCACCTTGAAGCCACTGCCCGTGCCGAGTGAGTGCACCGTGAGCTTGCCGCTCGCAGGCCAACCAAGAGCCGTTGCGTACAGCACATTTCCCTTGGTGGTGAAACGGACGTCTTCGGCGGTATATGGCTTCAGCTTTAAGTCGTTGAATCGGCCACTTGCGGTCTGCGTCGGTCCCTCGCCGTAGACTTTCCACGCATGCGTGTCGTAGATCGCTTCCCCGTTGGTGTGCAGCCATTCACCGATCGCTCGCAGCACGTGTTGGGCTTCTGGCGTGATAGTGCCGTCCGGCTTCGGCCCGACATCGAGCAGGAGATTGCCGTTCTTGCTGACGATGTCGATCAGCTGCCACAGGATCGTCTCCGGCGTCTTGTACGTGTCGTCCTTGATGTAGCCCCAGCTGGCATTGGTCACCGGGGTGTCGGTCTGCCAGTGTTCGGGAAGGATCTTGTCGGCCTGGCCGCGCTCGATATCCATCACGGTGGTGTGTGGCGGGAAGGCATCATTCTTGCGGAAGAGCACGACCTTTTGTCCGCGCGCCGCAGCCTGGTTGTAGTAGAACGCGGTGAACTTCTTCAGGTAGGGCTGGAACTCCGGCTGTTCGATCCACCAGTCGAAGTAGATGAGCTCCGGATGGTACTTCTCGACGATCTCGGCCGAGCGTGCCAACCAGTCGTTAAGGTAGGCAGGATCGGGATGCCCGGTCTGATCCTTGTCAGGATCCGGCCCAACATGCGCGGGACCATAGAAGGCTGCGTACTTCGGGTCCTGCACGTCGGAAGGATGCGCCCGGCCGCCGTTCATGAAGAAGTAGTGCTCGGCGCGGTGCGAGGATGCGCCGAAGTGCATGCCGTCCGCGAGCACTGCGGTGCGCAACTCTGCGATCACGTCGCGCTTGGGTCCCATCTTGGCTGCGGACCAGTCGCTCAGGTCCGAGTTGTACAGGGGAAAGCCGTCGTGATGTTCGGCGACCGGAATGACATAGCGCGCGCCCGACTCGCGGAACAGATCCGCCCACTGCTTCGCGTTGAAGCTCTCGGCCTTGAACATTGGCAGGAAGTCCTTGTAGCCAAACTTCGTTTCTGGTCCGTAGGTTGCGATCTGGTGGGTGTAGTCCTTGCTGCCAAGCAGATACATGTTGCGCGGGTACCACTCGTTGCCGAATGCGGGCACAGAGTATGCGCCGAAGTGGATGAAAATGCCGAACTTGGCGTTCTGGTACCACGCAGGGATCTGGTACTGCTCGAGCGACGGCCACTCCGGCTTGAACGGACCCTTGCTGTCGATCACGTCGACGTCATGGTCGTACTTCGCGCGGGGCGCGTCGTATTTGGCAACCGCATGCTCCCAGACGAGATCATCCGCGTTTGGTTTGCCGACTGGCGCAGGCTCCGGAGTCTTCCAGACATCTTTCTGCTTTTGCGCGTGGGCTGCATACGGAAGAAGCGCGAGAGCGGCAGTGGCCAGAAGGAAGCGGATGGAGCGGCGGGTGCTGTTCATGTCGCTCTTTATATCGCAGTCAACACCGCGGCGTTAAGAGCTTGCTCTGCGCAGAAGGCTCAGGGAAGCTTCGCGAGCACGTCAGAAGGTTCCGGGCGGACGCGAAAATCAGCGTGTGCGCGCGCGAACAGAACAGTGCCATCCTGCGCGAGGAGATAGGTGGCGGGCACCGGCAGTCGATAACTGCCCTCGCCGTTCATGAAGGGAATGTTGACTAGGATCGAGCGATAGTAGCGCTGTAGGTAGGCGGGAACCGTGTAGACCAGGCCGAACTGTTCGGCGACGGTGGCAGATTCGTCTGCAAGCAGCGGGAAGGGAAGCTGGTGCTGCCCGGCAGTGAAATCGTTCTGCCGCGCTGTCTGCGGAGAGATCGCGACCAGCAGTGCATGGTGCTCCCGCACGGTCGAGTACAGGTCGCGCCAGGCTTCGAGCTCGTTCACGCAGTAGGAGCACCAGCGGCCGCGAAAGAAGTCGATGACGAGCGGTCCCAGCGCGAGCAGATCTGCCGAGCGCACGATGCGGCCGGAACCATCGTGCAGCGCGAACTCCGGAGCCTTTGCGCCGACGGGCAGAATCGTCTCTTCGATGCCCGACGCAAAGAGCTCGGCGACGGCCTGCTCCCCGGGAGCAAGCCGCTCCGCCTGCACCAGCTTGCGCGTCTGCGCCGTGATGGTGTCGAGGCGATCCTGCAGGGAGACCATGGGATCCTGCATACGCGGGCCTAGCGGCCCATCCCTTTCATGCCGCCCATCATGCTCAGCGCGCGTCGCTGCATCGCGCCGCCGCCTTTACCCATGCCCTTGAACATCTTGCGCATCTGCGCGTACTGCTTCAGAAGCTGGTTGACCTCCTGCACGCTCGTGCCGGAGCCGTCGGCGATGCGCTTGCGCCGCGAACCCGAGAGTATCTCGTGGTTGTTGCGCTCCTTGTTCGTCATCGAGTTGATGATTGCCTCGATGCGCACAAACTGCTTCTCGTCGACCTGGTCTGCCATCTGCTGGATGCCCTGGAAGGGACCGACCGAGGGCAGCATTTTGATGATGCTCTGCAGCGAGCCAAGCTTGCGGATCTGGCGAAGCTGGTCGCGGAAGTCTTCAAGCGAGAAGCCGTCGCCTGAGAGAGCCTTCTTCGCGAACTCTTCAGACTTCTTGCGATCGAGGGTCGACTCGGCTTTTTCGATCAGCGACATCATGTCGCCCATGCCAAGCAGGCGGCTGACAATGCGGTCCGGGTGGAAGGCCTCAAAGGCGTCCGGCTTTTCGCCGGTACCGATGAACTTCACGGGCTGCCCGGTGATGTGGCGGATCGAGAGTGCTGCACCGCCTCGCGCATCGCCATCCATCTTGGTGAGGATGGTGCCGGTGAGGGCGAGGCGATCGTGGAAGGCCTTGGCCGACTGCACAGCATCCTGGCCGGTCATCGCGTCGGCGATGAAGAGGATCTCCTGCGGCGAGAGCAGCGCTTTCAACATGGCCATCTCGTCCATGAGTTCGGTGTCGATGCCGAGCCGGCCGGCGGTATCGACGATCAGCGTGTCGCAGCCACTGTTCATCGCCTCGCGGCGAGCTTCTTTCGCAAGCCGCTCGACGAGCGCCGGACCTGCAGGTTCTCCCCTGGTGTCGCCCTCGTAGATGTTGGCCTTGATCGACTGCGCCACGATCTTCAACTGCTGGCGCGCAGCCGGTCGGTAGACGTCGACGGAGACCAGCAGTGGCCGGTGGCCCCCCTTCTGCAGCCAGGCCGCCAGCTTGCCGCTGGTCGTGGTTTTGCCCGAACCCTGGAGACCGGCCATCAGGATGACGGTCGGGGGCCGCGAGGCGAACTGGAAGCGGGCGGTGTCCTTGCCCAGCAGATCGACGAGTTCATCCCGCACGATCTTGATGACCTGCTCGGTCGGCGAGAGCGAGGTCATGACCTCTGTTCCGAGCGCTTTCACCCGAATGTGCTCGATCAACTCCCGAACCACGCTCAGGTTGACGTCGGCTTCGAGCAGCGCCAGGCGGATTTCACGCAGCGCTTCGTTGATGTTCTCTTCGGTGACGGTGCCCTGGCCGCGCAGGTTCTTGAAGGCGCGCTGGAGCTTTTCCTGCAGATTCTCAAACATGGGGTATCCGGTCGGCGGGCAAAAGGCGGCCGCGACCCTCAGTTTACCAGCGCTGGGTTGCTGGCGAGGCAGGCAACGAGCCGGTGGTACTTCCGGGCGGCCGCGATGTCCCGTCCAATCTGCGCTTTGAGCATCTCCGGCGAGGGGAAACGCTGCTCGCCTCGCAACCGGTGGAGAAAGCGAAGCTCGAGCGGCGTAGCCTCCGTGAGTTCCAGAGGCTCCGTTGCTGAGTGGTAGTCGAGAAGGTGCGACTCGATGGCATAGGAGTCTTCGCCGAAGGTGGGGCGATTGCCGGCATTGGTGATGGCCTGGAAGGTGCGTCCGCCGACACGGAGTTGCGTCACGTACACGCCGTGCCCGGGCTTGAGCTCGCCGTAGGAGGCAAGGTTTACGGTCGGAACAAGCAAACGGGTGCCGATCCCCCGGCCCCGTGCCTGCACCGAGTGGATCGAAAAAGGTCGTCCCAGAAGCGCCCGCGCCCGTTCGACCTCCCCCTCCATAATGAGTGACCGGATCCTGCTCGAGGAGACCGCGGTGCCGCGCCGCAGGAGAACCGAATGCGCGACCACTGCGAAGCCAAGCTCCGCCCCGAGTGCCTTCAGCTCCTCGATACCGGCTTCGGCACGATAGCCGAAGCGGAAGTTGTCACCCTCATGCACAGCGATCGCGCCCAGCGTGTTCCTGAGGACGCCCTCGGCGAAGCTGCGCGCGCTCTGGAGCGAGAAGCCCTCCGTAAATGGGAGGACCAGCGTTGCGTCAACGCCGGTGGTGGCGAGTAAAGGCAGACGGTCTGCGAGGGGAGTGAGCAGCAGGGGAGCCTCTGCCGGGCGCAGCACCCGCAGCGGATGGGGATCGAAGGTAACTGCGACTGAGCGGGCCCCGGCAAGTCGTGCTCGCTCGCGGACATCGCCAAGGATCGCGCGGTGTCCGCAGTGCACGCCGTCGAAGTTGCCGATCGCGACCACGCTTGGACCGAAAGCGCCAACCTCATCGAGAGAGCGAAAGATACGCACGGCTAGAGCTCCATCGCGATCTGCTGCCCGTCATAGAGCAGGCGGATGTGCGAGGGCAACTTCGCCTCGGTCGCGGCGTGGGGCAGCTCGTGCGACATGTGAGTGAAGAACGCCCGGCGCGCGCCGATCTTATCGACCCAGGCAATCGCCTCGTCGACGTTCGCATGGCTGGGATGGTGCTCCCAGCGCAGCGCATCGAGGATCACGATGTCCAGGTCGCGTAGCAGCTCGAGGCTTTCGTCAGGGACTGAGCTCATGTCTGTCAGGTAAGCAGCGGATCCGAAGCGGTAGCCGGCAATCGGCAGCCTGCCGTGCATCAGCGGGATGCGCCCGACGCAGGCTCCTGCGACCTCGATGGTCTCTGTGCCGCTGATGCGATGAAGCGCGACCCGGGCCTTGTTTGGGTAGGTCGAACCGGGAGAAAAGGTGTAGTCGTAGATCCGCTCGAGCACCTGCGCGGTCTGGTCGTCTGCGTACAGCGGCAGCTTGCCTTCCTTGAAACGGAACGTAAGGGGGCGCAGATCGTCGAGACCGAGGATGTGATCGGCGTGTGCATGGGTATAGAAGACTGCGTCCACGCGCCGGATTCTCTCGCGAAGCGCCTGGATGCGAAACTCCGGGCCTGTATCAACGAGGAAACGGTGCTCGATCTGGTTCTGGTTTTCGGTCCAGCTGACGGCGATCGACGGGCGCGTCCGGTTATCGCGCGGGTCCGTCGAGGTGCAGGTCGGGCAGGTACACCCGACCATGGGAACGCCCATGCTGGTGCCGCTACCCAGCACTGTGAGGGTTGCGTGCATCCGCTAGCGCAGGCCGCCCGGTGTGAGACCGCCCGGGCCACGGCCGGGCGCAAGCGCCTGCTGGCTGATCGCATTCGTCAGATCCAGGAACATCATGCGCAGCTCAAAGGTGATGCCCTGGAGCAACTGCTGCTCCTGCGGCGTGAGATTGCCCCGGGTTTTTTCTTCCAGGATTGAGAGCATATCGATTGACTGGCGTGCACCGAGAATGTCGACACGTGGTTTTTGGCCAGGCTCGGTACCGGCGCCCATCGCCATGATGGCCGAGAGATAGAAGCTCTGGATCACATGGTCAAAGGTGACTGCGCCAGGCTTCTGCATGCCAGGATTTGCCTGCTGCAGCATGGCGTCGAGCTCACGGCTGCTCTGCTGGTATGCAGTGTTCTGGGCCGCAGTCTCGGCTGCGCTGCGAGGCTCTCCGATCGCAGCCTCATCGCCTTCGAGCCCTGCGAGTGGATCATCCGTCTCGGGGCCATCCCCGTCCACGTCATAGCCTTCGCGTCCGTAGGTGCCGGTCGGCGGCTCGCTGTCAGAGGCGGACCCTGCCATCTCTTCGTCGGCGAGGTCATCCGCCAGGTGTGTTGCGTTCTCGGTCGCCTCCGCGGTGCGCGGCGGCATGGTAACGACCTTGGCGCTTGAGAACTCTTCCTCCGCGGGAGCCGCCTTGGGCTCTTCTACAGGAGGAGCGATGTAGCCTTCTCGGATCTCTCCCTCGGAGGTGAACTTCCGCTTATCGACTACTACAAAGGCTGGTGGCTTTTCTGCCATGGTCTTGGTTCCTTTCAGGCCTGGGGAAGCGGCGCCCTTGCGAGCGCGGTCGCTGTGCCGCCGGGATAGTGGAGAACGCCGTCGACTGCTTCGGTACGGACCGTGCCCAGGGCATAGATGCCGGGAACGGACGCAAGCGACAGGGGTGTGATGCTGGTGAGCTCGCCGAGTGGAGCTTCCGGTTTCGTTGCCGCGAAAAGTGAGGTGCCGCCCGCGGGGATCTCGCCCTGAAGCAGGAAAACGCGGATGCCACGATGAACGGTAGCGCGCGACCGGATGCGCTCGACGATCTCCTGGCCCAGGTAGCAGCCCTTGTTGAAGTTAAGCGCGCGGGTCTGGCCGGTCTCCTGCGCAAGCGACTTGTCGTGGATGTCGGCGCCGTAACGGGGCACGCCGGAGAGAATGCGGAACGCCTCGATGGCCCGGATCCCGGCAGGCACTGCGCCTGCAGCCTGCACCTGCTCCCAGAGGGCGAGTACCTGGTCTTCAGGGCACCAGATCTCGTAAGTATGGTCAGCCTCGCTCGCGAGCAGCAGCCCGTCGTGCTCGACAAACGTGCCGGGCGCGATCTCTGCAGGCCAGCCAAGCCGGGAGACAAGCGCCTGTGCCTCAGGCCCCCGGAGGCCGAGAGCAGTCACTGCCGGCTCCGGGTGCAGCTCCACATCGTCCATGATGATGAAGCGGTCGAGCTGTTCGGTGACCTTCGCGAGCTGCGCCTGATTGGTGCTGAACAGAAGCTCATTCTCAAGGGCGTACACCGTTCCGTCACCCTGGATACGACCCTGTGCATTGAGCAGAAAGGTGTAGTTCAGCTGGCCCGTGGCGAGGCCCTTTACGGTATTCGTGACCATCCCGTTCAGCCATCGAACGCGATCGTCGCCGGTGATGCGAAAACGCGAGCGCCAGCCGAGGTCGTAGACTCCCGCTCGCTGATGGAGCGCCTGGAGCTCCTCTGACGGGTCAGTGAAGAAGCTGCCCGTCCGCGCGCCCGCAAACTCTTCCGTCTCCTGCACGGCGCCAAGCCGGCATAGGGGGGTGTCGAGCAGCGCTGAGGCGCTTGGTTCCGTCACGGATTCCTGTGGATGGGGCACCCTCCGATTATATGGTGGCGTTCGGGGGCGGGCTGCCGGGAGCTACCATGCAGATGGGACCCTGATGCCACGAAACCTCCTTGCCTGTCTCCTGCTGCCTCTTGCTGCACTTCCGTTTACGCTTTGCGCGCAGAACCCGGCTTCCCAGGCGTCGCCGCCTGGCACAGCAAACGCGGCTCCTGCCCCTCGTATCAGCGCGCAGCAGGCCGCGGTGCTGTTTCGTTCGGTCGACACCATCCTTCACTTTGACGCGCATGACACCGGCTACGAGATCCACCATGACGTGAAGCGCAAGTTGCTGACCCGGGAAGAGGTCGTCGCCTTTCTCAAGGAAAAGATGGACGAGGACAAAGACACTGCGCGCATTGAGCGCTCGGCGATCGTGCTTGAGAAGTTCGGCCTGCTGCCGCAGCACTTTGCATTGCGGGACTTCCTGCTGCGGCTGCTTGGCGAGCAGGTGGCCGGCTTCTACGACAGCAAGACCAAAACTGTGAACCTGCTCGACTGGATCGATGCCGACACCCAGAAGCCTGTGCTTGCGCACGAGCTGACCCATGCGCTGCAGGACCAGTACCAGGGCGCCCGGCATATCGACCTCGATAAGTGGGAGAATGCTGGTCCCGATGGAACCGCAACCAACGTCGCCGAGGATCGCGAACATCTGCGCTACGACGAGACCGACACCGCGCGCGAGGCTGTTCTTGAAGGTCAGGCCATGGTCGCGTACCTCGACTGGGGTCTCGATGGACAGGGCCGTTCGGTGCGCACGATGCCCGACATCCCGCTCGACAGCATGTCGGACGCAAGCAGCAAGGACGCGGATTCGCCGGTGCTCGACAGCGCCCCGCTGGTGCTGCGTGAGTCGCTCCTGTTTCCCTATCAGGAGGGGCTGGTCTTCGAGCAGCGAGTACTCAAGGCAGGTGGGACCCGCGCCGCCTTTGCAGACGCACTCACCCGGCCACCCGATACAAGCTGGGAGATCCTTCACCCGGATGCATACCTTCGCGGCGAGCATCCGCCGCTGCTCGCGATGCCGGACCTCCATCCGCTGCTTGACCCGCAGTGGGCGCCCTATGATGTGGGAGTTATGGGCGCGCTCGACGTGCGCATGCTCGGGGAGGCGCTCGACGACAAGGGCGCGGGTGCCGATGCAGCGCTCGCGTGGGATGGCGGTGAGTACTACGCTGCGCAGGCGCGCTCGGCGACCACGGCAGCCGCAAAGGACAGCACGGCATCGATTGCGCTCGTGTACCTGTCGCGCTGGAAGACGCCGGCTGCTGCTGCTGCTTTCGCGCGGCTGTATGAGAACTCCCTCGTGAAGCGCTACACGAGTTTGAAGGCAGTCGAGTCCAGGGGCACACGCGCCGTCTACTCGACCGAGGAAGGCCCGGTCATCGTCGACCAACGCGATCGCTATGTCTTCCTCAGCCACTCTTTGCCGGTGGAGGTTTCGGGCAAGGTCGCGGACCTGATGATCGCCGCGCAGAGTTCGTCGGCAAAGGCTTCGCCCGCGCCAGAGTTGAGCTCGCCTCTGCGTGGCTTCTTTGCGGCGCAAGGCACGATGCGCGCGGTGCTCGGCACCGGTCGCGCCGGGGAACCGCGGGTATACTGACGATTGCGCGGCGAGAGGTTTTCTCGCCTAAAGGAGCCGTGTTGCACGAGGCAGAGATTGGCATTATCGGAGGCAGCGGCCTGTACGCCATGCCGGGTCTGACAGACGTCCGCGAGCAGCAAGTGTCCACGCCCTGGGGCGAGCCCAGTGACCCACTCGTGCTCGGGACCCTCGATGGTCGCAAGGTCGCATTCCTGGCGCGTCACGGCAAGGGCCATCGCCTGCTGCCGAGTGAGCTTCCGTTTCGCGCGAACATCTATGCGCTCAAGTCCGTCGGCGTCGAGCAGATCCTGTCTGTCTCCGCTGTTGGGTCGCTGAAGGAAGAGCACAAGCCGACCGACTTTGTGATTCCGAACCAGTTCATCGACCGCACATTTCATCGCAACAGCACCTTCTTCGGCGAGGGCATCGTCGGCCATGTAGCATTCGGTGATCCCGTCTGTGGCGTCGTTGCGAACGCCTTGGAGACCGCGTGCGATGAGGCCAAGGTAGCAGGCAAGCTTGGTGGCACCTATGTGTGCATGGAAGGCCCGCAGTTTTCGACGCGCGCCGAGTCAAACCTCTATCGCTCGTGGGGCGCCGACATTATCGGCATGACCAACCTGCAGGAAGCGAAGCTCGCACGCGAAGCCGAGATCTGCTACGCCACGCTCGCGATGGTGACGGATTATGATTGCTGGCACGAAGGCCACGACGACGTCACAGTGGACCAGGTAATCGCGGTCATGCACCAGAATACGGCGAATGCATGCCGCGTTGTGCGCGCGGCCGTGAACCTGCTGCCCGAAGAGCGTGGCTGCGGATGTGCTACGGCTGCACAGTTCGCGATCATGACGCAGCGGGACGCTATACCGGTCGCGACGCGCGAGAAGCTGGCGCTGCTCTTCGGCAAGTACCTCAACACCTAGTCCGCGCCCTCCGGGCATCCAACGAGTGTTGTCATCCTGAGCGTAGCGAAGGATTTGCGGTTTCACGCAAGAAGAGGAACAGATGAGCATCCTGGTAGTTGGCAGTGTCGCGTTCGACGGCATTGAGAGCCCCTCGGGCAAGCGCGATCGTGTACTCGGCGGCGCGGCGACGCACTTTGCGCTGGCAGCTTCGTACTTCACAAAGGTGCGCGTCATTGGAGTCGTAGGTGAAGACTTCGGGCCCGAGGAAGAGAACGTCTTCACAAGCCATGGCATCGACACAGAAGGCATCGAGCATGTGAGTGGCAGGAGCTTCTTCTGGCGTGGCTCGTACGTGCAGGACCTGAACAGCGCAGAGACGCTCGCGACCGAGCTGAATGTTTTTGAAAACTTTGAACCAAAGATTCCCGCGGCCTACCAGGATTCGGAGTACTTGTTCCTCGCCAACATCGATCCCGTTCTGCAGGAGCGTGTACGCGCGCAGCTGCCCGGCGTGAAGATGGTGTGCGGGGACACGATGAACTACTGGATCACCGGTCAGCGCGAGAACCTGCTGCGCGTTCTTGCGAAGCTGGATACGCTGCTGATCAACGACGGCGAGGCACGCCTGCTCGCCGGCGAGACCAACCTGCGCCGCGCGGCTGAAGCCATTCTCGCGATGGGGCCGAAGAGCCTCATCGTAAAGCATGGCGAGTACGGGGCCACTGCGTTCTTCGGTAAGCAGTCCTTTCCGCTCGAGTCTGCTACCGAGACAGTTGCATTCCGAGCCCCCACGCTGCCGCTATCGGAAGTTGTCGATCCTACCGGCGCGGGAGACTCCTTTGCCGGGGGCTTCTTCGGCTCACTAGCCGAGTCAGGCGAGGTCACGCCCGCGACGTGGAAGCGCGCAATGTTCTACGGCGCAGCGATGGGCGCATTCGCCTGCGAGCGCTTTGGAACAGAGAGAGTGCAGGGCCTGACGCGTGAAGAGATTGATGCCCGCGTGATCGAGCTCGTGACGTTGTCTCACCTCGACTAAGAGAACCCCTTGCCCAGGAAAGCCCGACAGCCCGTTCTGCCTGCACCCTCCGCGACGCTGCGGCAGGAGTATGTGCTCGCGGGCTGCGGCGCGGCACTGATCTCGATCCTTGCGCTGATCTACTGCGCCAAGCACGGCATGTTGCTGCTCTACGGCGATGCCGTTGCTCACCTCCATATCGCGCGTCGGCTGAGCGACTCGCTTTACCCGGGCTTTCGACAGCTTGGCTCTGTGTGGCTGCCGCTGCCGCACGTCCTGATGTATCCATTCGCAAAGAGCATGCAGCTGTGGCAGAGCGGCCTTGCTGGCGCGCCGCCCTCGATGATCGCGTTTGTACTTGGCACTGCGGGGATGTATCGGCTCGCGCGCTTCGCCCTTCCGGCGGCCTACGCGTTTCTTGCGGCACTGTTTTACGCATTCAATCCCAGCCTCGTGTACCTGCAGACCACCGCCATGACGGAGCCGATCTTTCTGGCAGAGGTCGTCTGGACAGCAGTATTTGTGGCGGAGCATGGCCGCGCAGCCGAAGAGCCGGAGACGCAGGATCGCGAGCGAACCCTGAGCTTCACGCTCCTCTGGCTGACGCTGGTGCTGGTGGCCGCCGTGTTTACGCGCTACGACGGATGGATCATCGCTGCTGCCGCATGGTGCCTGGTCGCGTACAACACCTTTCGTCGCGGCCTCTTTCGCGCGCGGTCTGGCGGTATCTTCCTCTTGTTCACGGCGCTCGTCGTGGCAGCACCGCTGTTCTGGCTCACCTACAACGCAAAGCAGTTTGGCGACCCCCTCGACTTCATGCGGGGGCCATACTCCGCACGTGCGATCGACGCGAAAACGAGTGCGGCCGGCGCAGGGCATTACCCTGGCTGGCACAATCCGCCGATCGCCCTGCTGTACTTCGCGAAAGCTGCGGAGCTGAATGCGACCAATCGCTGGCTCGCCGATCTGCTGATGCTCTTTGCCATTGCGGGTACAGCAATTGCCGTCAGAGCACGACGTGGCGTCTCGGGCGCTTTTTTCCTGCTCTGGATTCCGCTCCCGTTTTACATGTACTCGGTGGCGTACGGGTCCGTACCGATCTTTCTCCCACGCTGGTACCCGAATGGTTGGTACAACACGCGTTACGGCATGGAACTGCTCCCGGTCTTTACGCTCTCGCTTGCATGGCTTGCCGCGTGGGCGGTGGCTTTCCTTCGCACACGACGACCGCAGTTTGTCACACCCGCGGTGGCAGCCATCGCGCTGCTGTTTGTCGCCAACGATGTGGAGCTTGCACGTGCCCGGCCGCTGGTGCTCGGTGAAGCGTATGTGAACTCGCGTACGCGCATTCCCTTTGAGGCTGGGCTGGCGCGAGCGCTCAATCATCTACCCACAGTCGGTCTCATTCTGATGAATGCATCGGATCATGTGGGCGCGCTGCAGCAGGCGGGCATACCGCTGGCGCGCGTGATCAGCGATTCGGACTGGCTCCTGTGGCAACATGCACTCGAGAACCCCGCACGTTCAGCCACCTTTGTGGTGGCGCTCGACGGCGACCTGGTCGCTGCAGCCATCAAGACGCACGGGGGTGGACTGAACCTGCTCGACGTGATCTGCTCGACTGGACAGCCGTGCGCGCGCATCTACCAGTCCACCGCGCCGCGCAGGTTCTAGAGGAGCAGCCTTGATCGAGTACAGCAAAGCGCATGCGTGCGGCAACGACTTCCTGATTGTGGAACAGGGAACCGAAGGTCGAGGGGACGACGCACAGGAAGCCTCACTCGCGGTCGCACTGTGTGCGCGCAGCACGGGCGTCGGTGCGGATGGTGTGGAGTTTCTGACCTGGACGGGCGAGCGCACCGGCGCCATCCGCCTCCGCAACGCTGACGGTGGCATCGCAGAGATCAGCGGCAATGGCACACGCTGCGTGGCCGCATGGATGGCACACCGGAAGCAGGGGAAGCCCGGTGAGCGATTTGTGCTGACCACCGACGTGGGCGAACGCGTCTGTGTGCTCGAGGAGAGCGACGGCGTGCGCATGCTTTTGCGCACGGCCATGGGCGTGCCCACGGTCGCGCGGGCCACGGTCGCGCTTGATGAAGATGCCGTACTCGTTGCGGGAGCGATCGTGTCGACCGGCAACCCACACTTCGTCATCCGTGTGGCAGATGAGAGCTTCGAGGTGAGTGGCCTGGACTGGCAGACAGTTGGCCGCGCGGTCTGTTTCCATCCGCAATTTCCTGCGCAGACCAACGTGGAGTTCGTCTACGTGATCTCCCCGGAGGAGATAGCGATTCGCATCTTTGAGCGCGGGGTTGGACCAACGACTTCGTCCGGTACCGGCACCTGCGCGAGCGCTGCTGCGTCGATCGCGCTCCACGGCTGTGCGAAAGCCCTCCAGGTGCATGCGCCGGGCGGGATGCAATCTGTCACCTGGACAGCTACAGACCAGCAGATGGAACTGACCGGCCCGGCGGAACTGATCGCGACGGGCACAGCGTTTCTCGGAGCCACGCAGCGGTGAGCGTGCCGGTACGGAAGCCCCCCGCGCTCCCGCGCGAGCCGGTGATCGCGATCGTCGCCCCCGCCAGCAGTGCGCAGCAGTCGCGCATCGATGACGGCGCAGCAGCCCTGCGCGCGCGGGGGTGGCAGCCACGCTTTCTGCCGCACTCGGTGAGTCGCAGCGCTCCATACTTCAGCGGCACGGCGGACGAGCGACTCAGAGACCTGCACGCCGCCTTTGCCGACGCGGAGGTCGACGCGATCCTCTGCACACGGGGCGGATATGGCTCGAACTACCTGCTTCCGCACCTGGATCTCGCGCTGATCCGCGCCAATCCCAAGCCCCTGCTTGGCTACAGCGATATGACTGCTCTGCAGACCTGGCTTCTGGATGAGGTCGGGCTGGTCTCGTTCCACGCGCCACTGCTCGCAGGCGACTTCTCGCGCCCCGGTGGTGTTGACGAAGCAAGCCTGGAGGCTGTTCTCTCGGGACGCACGCACGAGTATGGAACCGCGGAGGGTCTGCGCCTCCTGCAGCCGGGAATGGCGCGAGGAACACTCTATGGAGGCTGCCTGACGCTGCTCACTGCATCGCTCGGCACGCCCTACGCGCCGCAGACAGAAGGGAAGCTGCTTTTTGTTGAGGATGTCGGCGTCAAACCCTACCAGGTAGACCGCATGCTCCGGCAGCTGATCCTTGCCGGCAAACTGCAGGGGGTCCCCGGCATCGTCTTCGGCGAGATGCTCGACTGCCAGTCACCCGGCGCCGCGCCCGACCTGCTCGAACGAGCGATCCTTCACGCACTCGCAGACTTCGCTGGCCCCATCGCAATCGGGCTGCGGTCCGGGCATGTAAGCCGCGCCAACGTCACACTGCCGCTGGGCGTCGCAGCGGAACTCGAAGTTACCCAAAGCGCCACCCGGCTTGCCCTCCTGGAGCCTGCAACAGGGCGTCCCCGAGATGTGCGAAGCTAAGGAACAGCAATGAGCGCCGACTCCCTTTCCCAACCGAAACACATCCATCTCCTCGGCATCTGCGGCACCGCCATGGCGTCGCTGGCCGGTCTGCTCCAGTTGAAGGGCCACCAGGTCACGGGCTCCGACCAGGCTGCGTACCCGCCGATGTCCGACCTTCTGCGCTCACTGAACATCCAGGTGGCCGAGCCATTCGGTGAGCGCAACCTCACGCCTCGCCCGGATCTCGTCGTGATCGGCAACGCCTTGTCGCGGGGTAATCCTGAGCTCGAGGCGGTGCTCGACCAGCGCATCCCATTCGCCTCGATGGCGCAGCTGCTCAAGGAAGAGTTTCTGCGTGGGCGGGAGTCGCTGGTTGTTTCGGGAACCCATGGCAAGACCACCACGACCAGCATGCTTGCCTGGATCTACGAGGTTGCCTCACGCACCGACGCAACGTGGACGCCCTCGTTTCTGATCGGCGGCGTTGCCGAGAACTTCGGCACGAGTTTTCAGTGGCGTGAGGGGCAGTCGTTTCTCATCGAAGGCGACGAGTACGACACAGCCTTCTTCGACAAGGGGCCGAAGTTCATGCACTACTTTCCCGACGCGCTGATCCTGACGCACGTCGAGTTCGACCACGCCGATATCTACAAGGACCTCGACGCGGTGAAGACTGCATTCAAGCGCCTGGTGAATCTCGTTCCACGCCGCGGCCGGATTGTTGCTTTCGACGACGCACCAAATGTGCGTGATTGCGTGCAGAAGTCCTTTGCGCCGGTTGAGTTTTATGGGAAGCACCCGGACTCGCACTGGCGCGTGCGGGACCTGAGCCAGGAAGACGGGCGAACGCACTGGTCCCTGAGCTGCGCGGGCGAACCCTGGGCCGACCTGCGGCTGCCGATGGCAGGCGAGCACAATGCGATGAACGCGACCGCTGCTGCGGCACTGGCAAGCGGGCAGGGCATTCCGAAGGAAGCCATCATGGAGGCGCTTGCGACCTTTCAGAGCGTAAAGCGACGGCTCGAGATCCGCGCGGTGGTCCACGGCATCACGGTGATCGACGATTTTGCGCACCACCCGACCGCGATCCGCGAAACACTGCGCGCCCTGCGCGGGGCGTATCCAAAGAGCCGCTTGTGGGCCGTGCTCGAGCCACGCTCCAACTCGCTGCGCCGCAATGTCTTTGAGCGTGAGCTCATCGAGAGTCTCGCTCTTGCGGATCGTGTTGTTCTCGCGGGTGTGTTCAAGCAGGAGAGCATCCCGGAGAACGAGCGACTGCACCCCGAGCAAATCGTCGTGGCACTCGCAAACGCAGGACACGATGCGGCGCTTTATGCGCATGCAGACGATATCGTCGATGCGATCGCGCCTGAGCTGATCGAGGGCGACGTGGTGGCCATTCTTTCAAATGGTTCATTCGACGGCATCTACGAGAAGCTGCCCCTGCGCATCGCTGAGCTTTGCGAGCAGTAGCGCGATGCTGAGGGCGTATTTTCTCCTGGCAGTCTGGGGGCTGCTGGCCATCCCGGTCGGCCTCGTCGCGCTGCCATGGACGGTGCTCACGCGGGATCCATCGCTGCTGTACCGGTGGGGCACAGCGATCGGCAGCATCGGCCTTCGTGCAGCGGGCGTGCGCACGCGGGTCCGCTACGACGCACCGTTGCCCGACGGGCCGTGCCTCTTTCTTTCGAACCATGCGTCCAACCTCGACCCGCCATTGCTGGCGGCGGTTCTGCTGCCGCGGCGCACCGCGATGCTGATCAAGCGGGAACTGCTGCGAATCCCGCTCCTGGGCTGGGGCATGCAGCTGGCCGGCTTTGTGCCCGTTGCGCGCTCGGGCAGTGTGGAGGACGCGAAGCGCTCGCTTGAGCAGGCCGGGCTGGTGATGCGCTCCGGTGTCTCGATGACGGTGTTCGCGGAGGGTACGCGTTCGCCTGATGGGCGGCTGCTGCCTTTCAAAAAGGGACCGTTCTTTCTGGCGAAGGAGAGTGGCGTGCCCGTGGTGCCCATCACGCTGATCGGTACAGGAACGCTGCTGCCCAAGGGCGCGCTTCGCCTGCTACCGGGCGTGGTCGAGGTCGTGTTCCACCGGGCGCTCGATCCGAAGAGCTTTCCCGATCGCGAAGCGCTGCGGATCGCTGTTCGCGATGCGGTGGCTTCCGCGCTTCCGCAGGAGCTCGTTACGGCCGAATAAAGGCGTTGTAGCCGCGATCCGCAAGCCGGGCGCGCATCGCCTTGGCGGCTGTGATCGATGTGAACGGGCCTACCTGGACGTGGAAAAACCGGTCGCCGGTGGTTGTGCGGACCACGGCCTGGAACCCATCATGTTGCAGCGCTTCGGCCAGGGTCTCGGCGTCGGCAGCCTTTGTGACCGCAGCGATCTGCACCATCAGCGAAGCCGTCGCGGCCGCAGGGATCCCAGAGGCGCCGTCGCCTGCACTGGCTGCTGGCGTTGCTGCTCCCGCTGCGAGCACAGGCGAGCGCCTCATGGGCATCGGAGGAGCAGGCGGCAGCGAGGGGTCGCGTTGCAGCGGTGGCAGCGGTGTGATGTGTGTGGAGGAGACCCGCGCAGGCGGGAGCGCCGCGTTGTCGTTCACGGGCGGGGCTGTGGCGCCTGGCAACGGTTTGGGCGCGCTCACCGTTGCCTGGGTGACCGGCGCGGGAGGGACGTAGGCCGGTGTCGGTGTTGCGTCTTCTGCGGCGGAGCCGCCGAGCTGCGGCCCCGGCGCGGACGACGTCTTGTTCCCCTGCTGCTTGGGCGTGATGTGGTAGGTATGTCCCGACGAATAGCCGAAGCCGAAGCAGACGGCGCAGATGACCGCAAAGGCGAAGAAGATGCTGAGCAGCGCGGGTGCACCCAGCACCAGGTCATTTTGCACCGGCTCCCCGGTCAGCAGATCCCCGTCGTGGTCATACCCGCGCCTCATACGCGTGGAGCCTCACTGTCGGGCCGACTCCCCTGCGCAGGCGCAGACGGCTGCGGCACAACCGCAGAGATCGTCCGTTGCAGCAGCGAGAGCATCTCGATCGGAAGCGGGAAGATAATGGTGGTGTTCTTTTCGTTGCCGATATCGCGCAGTGTCTGCAGGTAGCGCAGCTGCATCGTGGTGGGCTGCTCGGCGAGCAGTTTGGCCGCATCCACCAGCCGCTGTGCCGCCTCGAACTCACCGTCGGCATTGATGATCTTCGAGCGTTTTTCGCGCTCGGCCTCGGCCTGGCGTGCCATCGCGCGCAGCATGGATTCGGGCAGATCGACCTGCTTTACCTCCACGCTCACCACCTTCACGCCCCAGGGTTCGGTGCGGCCATCGATGATGGTTTGGATGCGCTGGTTGAGCGAGTCGCGGTGGGACAGGAGGCCGTCGAGATCCACTTCACCCAGCACCGAGCGAAGTGTCGTCTGCG
This sequence comes from Acidobacteriaceae bacterium, assembly GCA_965199135.1. GTDB lineage: Bacteria > Acidobacteriota > Terriglobia > Terriglobales > Acidobacteriaceae > EB88. The sequence goes on from OZ240685.1 coordinate 1,968,859, forward strand.
CGAACTGCGAGGTCTGGTACACGTAGTTGGCTACCTCGATCACTGCGCGAGCCGGGTCCAGGACACGCAGCGTGATTACGGCATTGACCTTGAGCGTCACGTTGTCCCGCGTGATCACATCCTGCGGCGGCACTTCCAGCACTTCTTGCCGGAGTGAGATGCGGACGATCTGGTCAAAGGGGCGAAAGACCAGCACGACGCCGGGTCCCTTGGGCGGGGTCAGTGCACGGCCCAGGCGGAAGATCACACCACGCTCGTACTCGCGGAGAATGATGATCGACGAGAAAAGGTAGAACGCGACGATCAGAAGTGCGGCTATGCCAAAAAGATTCATGCTATGTGGGCCCCTGGTCCGTCAGAAGTGTAACCCAGCGTACGTGCTAACCCGCCTCCTGCCGCCGGGTTGCGATGGGCTCGACCAACAGTGTGAGACCACGGACGCCAAGGACTTTCAGGTAAGCGCCTGCTGGTACTGGCTCAGCGGTCTCTGCCAGCCACAACTCCCCGCGAACGAGCACCTGCCCGCGCGGCGTCGGGGCTCCGTGAGCCGCAAGCGGCTCCTGGGCGATGGCCACAGCGCCAACCATCGCCGAGGCACCCGTGAGCACTTTGTTTTTCCTCGCACGCAAGGCTGTGCGCACCAGCAAGACCGTAATCAGCCCGAAGCCGGTACCGACGCCGAGCGCGGTCGCGACGCGGACCTGCAGCTCGGGAACAGGGCCGGCGACCAGCGTGAGCAGGCCCACGACCAGGCAGGTGATCCCGGTAAGAGCGAGCACCCCGTGGCTCGGTACTTTGACCTCGAGCAGCAGGAGAATCAGCGCCGCGATCAGCAGCATGATCGCCGTGTAGCGGAGCGGCAGGAGATTGAGCGCAAACAGGGCGGTCATGATGGACAGGGTGCCGAGTGCTCCGGGAATGATCGTTCCAGGCGCGTTGAACTCCAGGTACACCAGCAGGACGCCACCGACCAGCAGCAGCACGGCCAGGTTCGGATCCATCAGGCCGCCAAGAATCGTCTCGCGAAGTGTGGGCTCGACGTCGACGAGCCGCGCATTCGCGAGGTGCAGCACTGTCTGCTTACCGCTGATGCGCGTGACGGTCTGGCCGTTGAGGCTCGCAAGTAGCGAGGACACATCCGGGGAGACCAAAGTGAGCAGACCCAGCTGCATCGCTTCGGCTTCCGAGTAAGATTTCGAGTTCAGCACCGCATCCTGCGCCGCGGCGATATTGCGCTTACGCAGCGTCACATAGGAGCGCAGAAACGCGGTCGCGTCATTCTCGAGCTTCTGCTTCATGATGGGATCGAGTTTGCCGCCCTCGATCACTGGATGCGCGGCGCCTGCGTTGGTCCCGGGCGCCATCGCGGCCACATCGGCTGCTTCGAGCAGGAAGAAGCCGGCGGAGCCCGCGCGGCTCCCGGCAGGCGCGACATAGACGATCACCGGCACCGGCGACGCGAGGATGCTGTGCACCATAACGCGCATGGACTCGAGCAGGCCGCCTGGCGTGTTCATCAGGATCAGCACCGCCGCTGCATGCTCGTTGTTAGCCTCCCCGAGCGCACGATCGAGATACCAGGCACTCACCGGCTGGATTGTCATGTCGAGGTGAACGACAGCAACGAGCGGCCGCGAGGGGTCCTCGGCATGCGCATGATGCACGCCGTCGCACCCGGCCACAAGCAGAAGCAGCCCCACGCACACGGCGATCAGGGCAAGAACACGTGTTTTGGAAAGAGCCCGTACGATTCGCATCGCAAGGAAAGTGTATGCCTCCCGCGAGCGCGCTGCTATGCCGTTCGGACGCGATGAAACGCTGCTTACTGCACGGTTCCGCCACGCGCAATCACCGCCTGGCGCAAGCCCTTCGCTTCTGTGTTGTTAGGGTCGAGGCGCAGGGCGGAGGCGACCTCGGTCTCTGCCACCGTCAGCTGGTTGGTCCCAAGTGCCAGGCGAGCCAGCACCAGGTGAGCGTCCGGATTGTCGTGAAGCTGGATCGATTTGTCCGCAAGCTGCTTCGCGCGATCCGGGTCGGCGGTGCGTTCGCGGATGCGGGCGAGCCCCGCATACGCAGCCGCCGAGTTCGGATCAACTGACAGCGCCCGGTTGAACTCGCGCTCACTCTCGACCAGCAGCCCTGCGTTCAGGTACTTGGTCGCATCGGAAAGAAGTGCCGCCATGCGTTTCGGCTGTGGCTCGGTCGCCGCACGCATCTCTTCCATCTGGTCCATTTCAAAGGCAGCCTGGCGAAAAGCCGCTTCGTCATAGGAACGCTTGATCCGTTCAAGGGGCAGGTTGCTGTTCACAGGCGGCGCCGGAGCGCCGGGCTGGGCTGCCGGGGCGGGAGGCTGAAGGTAGCCAGGATTACGCAGGTTGTTGACCAACGCCTGGATCTCAGAGTCGCCGGGCCGGAGCTGCAGCGCCGTCGCTGCTTCCTTCTGCGCGTTCGGCACATCCCCCCGGCGCGCGTACGCCAGCGCCAGGTTGAAGTGGTAGTCCGCGTCCTTGGGGTCTCCGGTGATCGCCTGCTGAAAGAGCGGCGCGCCATCCTTGCCACGCCGGGCAGCCGCGACACCCTGGTCGTTCACGACCTCTGGCAGGGGCAGGCGCGTGCTCACAAAGGCAAACGCATCCTCGGCCGGGAGGTATCTGCCGGTGTAAAAGTAGGCAAGGCCACGGTGGAAATCGGCCTGCAGCGCATCCGGGTCGTTGCGGCTCAGGTGGCCGTAGGCGGTGGCTGCCTGGTCATAGTCCTGGGTTGCGAACAGCGCATTGCCAAGCGCGAGCCACGCGGGTCCATACGTTGGATCGATCTGCACCGCGGTGCGCAACCGGCGTACGCGGTCCTCGGGCGAGCCCTGCACCAGGCCACGCACGTAGTCTTCAAAAGCATCGAGACGCAGGCCGCTGTCGGCGCCGATAAAGGTCTGCTCGGCGACGGGATAAGCCGGGTCCAGCTGTCGCACTACACGCCAGGCGACGGCGTTGATCACGTCGGGCAGGCGGGTGAGCTCGGCAGACTCAACGATCGGTGCGGTCTCGCGCAGGTTGGTGATGTCGAGGATGCGCACGGTTGCCGTGATGCGGGTGCCCTCGACCTGGTAGTTGCCGAGGACCACCGTGTCAGCATCGAGGGTCTGCGCCAGGCGCAGGGTGCTCGCGCGTGTGGGACGAAAGTCCGGTGGAAGCCCGAGGTGATCGAGCGCATACGCCCGGTCGTTGCGGCTGATGGGCAAAAACCCCGCTGCTGAGAAGCGCTGGTTCAGGATCTCTGGAAAGGCCTCGCCGATCCAGTCGACGCCCGGGTTGCCGCTGCTGCTGTTCTCAAATGGCAACGCCAGGATGAGCTGCCCATGTGCTTCGAGCGTGGTCGAGGGCGTGATGGCGGTTGTCGGCTGCGGGCGCCCCGCACTCGAAGGCTCAGGCACGCCACTGGTCCCCTGCGCGCTGGCGACATGTGCGCCGATTCCGGCGGAGGAGAGAACCGCTACGGAAAGCAGGTAGGGCAGGGTCGCAAGTGGAAGACGCAGAGAGAACTCCTGGGGAGCCTGGCTCGGCTCACGGCTGATTATAAGAGGTGGCTTCATGGCCGGGCTCGCGCGCAAGCGTCGCAAGCGCAGGGTGCTCGAAGCGCAACACCGCCGCCCACTCTGCACCGCGATGCGCCTGCCAGACGATGGTTCCATGCAGCAGCGCCGCGACCTGCTCTGCACTCAGATCCTCGTGGTAGTCGAAGTAGCGCTGTTCCCAACGGTCATTCCAGCGGCCGAGCGAAAAGAGCGTGTTCTTCGGATCATATTTGGTCGAAAACACGATCGCGGTTGAGTAGCTCGTCGGCCGCACGACCAGTTTCTGCAGGCTGCCGAGCGTGAAGTTGTCGATGGCGACGACGGGCACGGGCTGCCGTGTGTAGCCGAGCTCCGGCTTGGTGAGCCCGTCGGTGACGGGCCACGCCGAGAGTACCGCGCCATGCGGGTAGTTCTGCTCCACGTAGCCGATCGCCGCCTGCTCGAGCCGGACCGCGTCCGCGTATGCGAGGGTGTCTTCCGGGGCGATCCGGTAGGGAGGCGGCACCAGCAGCGCGAGTGCAAACGCCGCTGCGGTAAGCGCCGGATACCAGAGCCAGTGGCGCAACCGCCCATAGACCGCGCCGACGGCAAGCAGCAGCACCATCGGGTAGACAGGCAGCAGGTAGCGAGTGAGCAAGGCACCGCCGAGGACCGAGAAGAGAATGGCGTTCGCGAGGATCAGCGCCAGGATCATGTTGCGCAGCTCTGGCCGGAGTGCAGGCCGGTCAGCCACGCGCGGAAGCAAGAGGCTGCCCAGTGCGACGAACACAGGCACAAACAGGTTCAGGTGCAGCGTCAGGTGCATGGAGCGATGCCCAAGCGCGAGCAGGATGCGCGTGAGGCTCAGTGTCGCGGTGGCGTTGTAGCGAAGGTACTCGGGGTTGCCGAAGAGATAGCCGGTGCGGAGGCGATGGTAAAGGAACCACCCGGCCAGTGGCAGCGCCGGAGTCAGCAACAGGAAGCCACGTCGCCACGAACCGTGGCCCCGGATCGCTCGCCAGAACGCAAGCGTCGCCAGCGCCAGGGGAAAGCCGATCGCGATCTCCTTGGTCAGTGCCGCGAGCACGAAGCAGACCAGGGCGGTCGCCATCGACCACGTTTCCGATGCAAGCAGGAACACGAGCGCCCACAGCGTGAACGCGGCGGCCAGCATATCCGCATGGGCGAGTGTCGCCTGTGCGAACCAGACCGGGTAAATCGCGGTCATGGCGAGGACTGCCAGTGCAGCAGCGCGATCCCGAAGTGCCGTCTGCGCGAGCCGGAACACCGCAACCAGCGCGGCCGACGCCGCCACGCACATGGCGACGCGTGTGGTCAGCGGGGAGAAGCCGAAGAGTTTCCAGGCTGATGCGAGATAGAGCGACAGCCCGGGCGGGTGCGCGTTGGTCAGGGTGGAGTAGGGGATGAGCGAGCCCGTGCGGAAGAAGTCATACGCCGCCGGGATGTAGTAGCCTGCCTCGTCCCAATAGTAAGGCAGGCGCAGCAGCGATGCGTGCGCGAGCAGTTCAAGGAGCAGCACAGCAGCCAGCAGCGCGAACAAAAGGGGAGCAGGCGCATGGCCGGTGCTCCCCTCGTCGTTCTGCTGCAAATGCCTGGTTTACTGCACCGGGCGCGGGCCCACGGGCTCGAGCGCGATGGTGCCAAAGGTCTGCTCATACTGCGCGAGGTTCTGACCGAGGATGTTGAACAACGCCTTCGCCTGCTGCGGGCTCAGGTAGATGCCCTGCTGGTTCTCGATGACGACGTCATCGGGCGAGGTCGGGTGGGCAAGACCGAAGAGCAGGAAGATATCCCACACGCTGACACGAACCTGCACGCTGTTGGCGTAGGTTTCACGATAGTTCGCGCCCTGGGTGACGGCGAAAGTTGGCTGATTGTTCGAGGAACTCATAATGTCTCTACTCTATACCGGAGTTGTTGGTGCGAAAGGGGGGACTTGAACCCCCACGGGTTGCCCCGCCAGATCCTAAGTCTGGTGCGTCTGCCAATTTCGCCACTTTCGCATGTCGTGCAAGAGAGCCTGTCCTTCTTTCCCTCAGGTGAATCATGGAGGACCGATACCGCGTGTTGCCTCCGCGGCGTCGGTCCAGCCGTCACCAGCGTACCGGCGAGCGCGTGCCTCTGGCAATCCTGCAGCTCCAGGGGAGCCTTTCAGGGAAGCTTTGGCGTAACCAGTCGTTGTCCAAACGCGTGAATGGACGGGCAGCCACCCGCTCCACATCCCCGGCCCGGGTTACTATCGTCGTAAGTAAATTGCGGGGCCTTGACGCGCCTTTAGGTCAACCCGCGGGAGCAGGAAGCTCAACACGCTCCACCGGCAGCGCCGTCTGGTTCAACACAGAAGGAAGGCGCTCCAGATCGTCGCGCAAGACAGGTTCATCCGAGTAGGCGATCGAGTCTCTGAAGCGCAGCAAGGCTCCAAATTGATCCCAGTGCGAAGGAAGCTGTCAATACGGAACACGACCGACCGTGAGCAAGTGGCTATGGCATCTTCTGACTACTTTCCAGGGAACAAACTGAGTGGGAGCCAAAGGGGACCGGATGAGTTTGTGTCGTCCTGTGTCCGCCTGTTATTGACAGGTCATTTCCTGACTAAGTATCAACAGCGCAAAACCATAGCCCGGGAGTGGAGTCCCGGTTCGTAACGCTGGAGTCCCTCGTGTCGATGCTTCACGATAGCAATCTCATCCCGTTCACGGTGAGCACTCTGCCCCGGCCTGCGTCGATCGAGGTGGAGGAGCCGTTTCGGTTGATGGTGGAGGCCGTGGCTGATTACGCCGTCTTCATGCTTGACGCACAAGGCACCGTGGCCACTTGGAATCTCGGGGCACAGCGCATCAAGGGCTATGACGCCGAGGAGATCATTGGGCGTCATTTCTCCACCTTCTACCCGCCGGAAGCCATCGCATCCGGTCTGCCGCAGCGCGAGCTGGTGATGGCCGCCTCGGTTGGCCGCTACGAAGACGAGGGCTGGCGCCTCCGGAAGGACGGCACAAAGTTCTGGGCCAACGTGGTCATCACTGCGCTTCGCGCTCCCGGCGGCGAGCTCATCGGCTTTGTCAAGATCACTCGCGACCTGACCGAGCGCCGGGCTGCAGAGGAAAGCCTGCAGCAGGCGCATGATCAGCAGGCACAGCTCGCGGAGCGCCTGGCGGATGCGCACTCCTTCCTCAGCAATATCCTCAACTCATCGACCATGGTCTCGGTGATCTCCTTCAATGCGATGGGGATCATCACGCTCTTCAATCGTGGCGCAGAGCGCATGCTCGGCTACACCCCCGCGGAGGTCATCGGGAAGCGCACGCCAATGCTTTTCCATAAAACCATCGAGATCGAGGAAGCCGCGCATCGGCTCTATCGCAGGACGGGTGAGCGGACGCAGGGGGTTGGCGTTCTGGCTGCACTGATCGGCCACGAGCAGCAGCACCAGGCGGAGTGGAGCTACATTCGCAAAAATGGCGAAGAGATCAAGGTCAGCATGTCGCTGAGCAGGGTGTTGGACCGGGACGGCGAGCTGCTGGCGTACCTTGCGGTCGCCGAGGATATCACCGAGCGCCTCTCCTCGCAGCAGGAGCTGGCGGCAGCCTATAGCCGCCTCGCCACCGTAATGGACTCCACCTCAGAAGCCGTCATGCAGGTGAGCATGGACTGGACGATGCTCTATGGCAATCGCAGAACGTATGAAGTCCTCCCTCACTTCCAGGTGGGTGCGAACCTGTGGGAGGTGTACGCCGCGCTCCATGACACCCCTGCAGGAGCCCATCTGCGCCGGGCCATGGTGGAGCGGGTCGCGGTCGCGTACGAGAACTACTACGAGCCCTTTGACCAGTGGTTCGCGACGAACGTCTTTCCCACGCCGGATGGCCTGAGCATCTTCTATCGCGACATCACCGCGGAAAAGAAGATGGCAGAGCAACTGGCCGTCGAGCAGATGCTACGGGAGAAGCGCATCGTGGGGCTCAGTCACATGGCAGGTGGCCTGGCGCACGAGATCAGCAATCCGCTGGCGATCATCCACGCGATCGCCAGCGATCTCCGTCACCTCGCCGAGACCAGGCCGGAGATCCCGGCTGCCGAGGTAAACGGTGCCTGTGATGGCATCGTCCAGACATCCGACAGGGCGATGAAGATTCTGCGCGGGCTTCGTGGATTCGCGAGAGAGGGCTCTCAGGACCCGGTGCAGCCGGCAAATCTCGGTGCAATCCTGGATGAATGTGTGGAGCTGCAGATCGGCCGCTTCCGCAGCCAGGATGTCGCTCTGCACCTTGAAACCGAGCGGAACCTGCCCCTGCTCGAGTGTCGTGAGATCCAGATCAGCCAGATCGTAACCAACTTGCTGAACAATGCATTCGACTCGATCACGCAGTCCTCATGCGAGGAGCGCTGGGTCCGGGTCACGGCTACGGCTTGTGGCGCCATGATCTGCGTGGATGTTGTGGATAGCGGCCCGGGTGTTGAGGATCGTTACAAGGCGCACCTGATGGAGCCATTTTTCACCACGAAGAAAATGGGCATGGGCATGGGCGTGGGCCTTAGCCTGTCCAGGGCGATTGCGCAGGAACACGGCGGGACGCTTACACTCTGCGAGGGCACGCTCCACACGACCTTTCGCCTCATGCTGCCGACCGCTCAGGAGGCTCGAGCCGACGCAGGGGAACCACAGCTCGGGAGGTAAGAGCAATCCGGATAGAAGATGCGACGATCCTGTTAGTGGACGATGAGCCGGCCCTGCGCGCGATCTTTGGAGCCTGGCTCAGGAATGCCGGATGCACCCGGTTGCACCTTGCAGCCGATGGTCTGGACGCGCTTGCGCTCTGTGAAACAACCCCCGTCAACCTCCTCATCACGGACATCCGCATGCCGCGCCTCGATGGTGTCGGACTGATTCGGCGTCTGCGCGAAAGCCACTCGGGAAGCCCCAGCATCATCTTTGTAAGCGGCTTCGGCGAGATCGATGCACGCGAGGTCTACGCGCTTGGAGTCGAAACGTGTCTGACCAAGCCGCTGCCACGAGAGCATTTGCTTGCGGCCGTGGAGTCCGCGCTGGCCGATCGAGGGGAGCTGTGGCTGCAGCGCTTTCCCCAGCCGCCCCGGCAGAGCATCCTGGTAGAGGTGGATGGTGTGAATGGCGGGGGGTGGCAGCTTGGTCGCGGCGGTTTCAGCCTGCGCTACGCAGAGCCCCTGAGTCTCACCAAGGTCGCCTTCGACTGCGTCTTTCCGCACGAGGGGCAGCGGCTCGCGGGAGAAGGGTACGTCCGCTGGGTATCGCGGGCCGAGAATACCGCCGGCATCGAGTTCGCCTATGTCGAGCCGGAGTCGCGACGCTGGCTGGTGGAACAGATCTCCCGCGTTCGCTCGCCGAGCTTCATCCCGAAGCTCTAGCGACAGACTGAGAAAACGCTGGCGTCGTTTTCGGTTCTGCGCGAATATCGTGAGACATTGCCGCAGACGCCGCCCAGCCCCCTGCATCGACTTCCTCGCGCCCTGGGCGTCTCACAGGCGACTGCAATCGTTGTCGGCACCATTATCGGCTCCGGCATCTTCCTCGTTCCCCAGGAGATGATGCGGGCCGTGGGCAGCACGCCGCTTGTATACCTGGCCTGGCTCGTCGGCGGACTCCTTACACTCTTCGGAACACTGACCTACGCAGAGCTCGCCGCGATGATGCCCTATGCGGGTGGCGAGTTCGTTTACCTGCAACGGGCCTACGGCGATCGCATCGCGTTCGTCTACATGTGGACATGGTTTGCGGTGGCCAAGCCTGCTTCGATTGCAAGCGTCACCACCGGCCTCACGCGCACCATCGCTGCATTGCCGCATATGCGCTGGCTCGACACGCCCGTGTCGCATCACTCGTTTGGTCTGGTCTGGTCGCAGGTCGCTGCAGTCGCTGCAACCTGGTTCGTGACCGGCCTGAACTACATCGGGGTCAAGCGCGCGGGGGACTTCCAGCTGCTCTTTACTGTGCTGAAGGTATTGCTGGTGGTCGGCATCGCGGCTGTCTGCCTGGTCTCACCTGTCGGCTCGGTCACAAACTTCCACACGGTCTACCGTGCAGCGACAGGCGGTTTCAGCGGCTTCATGGTCGCACTGGTCGCGGCCCTCTGGGCTTATGACGGCTGGAATGATCTCAACATGGTCGCCGAAGAGGTGAAGCGGCCGGAGCGGAACCTCCCGCTCGCGCTCCTCTCCGGCGTTCTGCTGGTGGGCGTGCTGTACATCGGCGTCAACGCGGCGATCCAGTTCATTCTTCCAGCAACGACGATTGCCGGCTCCCCGCAGCCGGCTGCGGCCGCGCTGACTCACGTCATCGGGCCATCTGGCACAATTATCGTTACATTTGGCATGGCGCTCAGCATCCTGGTCACGTTGAACGGCACAGTGATGTCGGGTGCGCGCGTGCCCTTTGCCGCCGCGCGCGATGGGATCTTCTTCCACAAGCTGGCTGAGATCCATCCGCGCTTCCAGAGCCCCGCTGCGTCGCTCGTGGTGCAGGGCTGTCTGAGCACCGCGTTGCTGCTCTTGCTCGGGCATTTTCAGCAGCTCTTCGAACTCGCCATCTTCGCCGAGTGGCTCTTCTACATGATCACCACCTCGACGATCTTCCGCTTTCGCCGCGACCCCAGTCTGATTCGCCCCTTTCGCATGTGGGGCTACCCGGTTTTGCCTGTGCTGTTCATCCTGGCGGCTGCGGTGTTGCTGGTGTTTTCCTTCCGCAGCAACGTCGAAGCGTCGCTGATCGGGAGCGCCATCATCCTGTGCGGGCTCCCCCTGTACCAGGTCTTCCAGAGAAAGGAACCCGCCCGTGCTGGCGAGAACCCGTAGTCGATTGCCTTTGTTCGTTGCCGCGGCCGTTTCGCTCTGCCTGGTAAATCACGCAGAGGCGCAGAGGTTTTCGCTCAAGGACGTCATGAGCGCGCCGTTCAGCTCGTCGCTGCTCGCCTCGCCACAAGGGCGAGCGTTCGCGTGGATCAGCGACCAGCAAGGGCGGCGGAACCTCTGGGTTGCAGAGATCAGCAAAGCCGGGGACGCGCACACAGCGACGCACTACGGCGAAGACGATGGCCAGGCGCTCGGAGATGTCGCCTGGGCGCCGGATGGAGACTCGCTCGCGTTTGTGCGTGGCGGCGACTTCGAGTACCCGGATGACCCGCCGCCCAATCCCGCCGAGCTTCCCGCCGGAGCGTCGCAGAAGATTTTGTTGGTTTCCGCTGCGGGTGGTGAGCCACGAGCCGTCGCAGACGGGCGCAAGCCCGCGTTTTCTCCTGATAGCCATCTGCTGGCATACCTCAACAAAGACCAGCTCTGGTTGCTCGACCTGCGTGCATCCTCTGCCGCCCCGCAGCAGCTGTTCCACGATCGTGGCCGCGTGGACTCGCCGACCTGGTCGCCGGATGGAAGCCGCCTCGCCTTTGTCAGCCACCGTCGCGATCACAGTTTCGTTGGTGTCTACACACTCGCGACCCGGCAGATCACCTGGCTGGACCCAGAGACCTTCCTCGACTCCGATCCGGCCTGGTCTCCGGACGGAAAGCGCCTCGCCTTTGTACGCATCCCGCCAGAAATCTCCGGCTACCTTTACGGTGCGCGACGCAGTGGCAGTCCGTGGTCGATCGTTGTTGCGGAAGTCGAGAGCGGCAAGGGACACACCGTCTGGACCGCTCGTCCAGGACCAGGAAGCGTCTTCCGCGGGATCATCGCCGCAAACCAGATCTTCTGGGGCGCAGGGGACCACATCGTCTTCGCTTCCGAGCAGGACAAGTGGACGCACCTGTATGCAGTTCCGGCTCAGGGAGGAGCTGCGAATCTGCTTACACCCGGGAGCTTTGAAGTGCAGCATGTGCTTCTCAGTCCTGATCGCCGAACGGTTCTCTATTCGTCGAACCAATGTGCGTCTGTAGCCGCCACTGCTACAGACACATGCCCGGACACAGACCGGCTGCATCTCTGGTCTGTCGCTGTGGAGGGCGGAGCACCCCGGCAGCTCACACGCGGCGACGGCATCGAAGCCGAGCCTGCAATGACTCCGGACGGCGCCATCGCGGTGATCCACTCCGACCCGCAGCTTCCCGCGCGGCCTGCTCTGCTCAACGAAGCCGGCGCGATGGCGGATCTCGCCCCCGCTCTGGTTCCGCCGGGGTTCCCGCGCAACGAGCTCGTGGTGCCGCAGCCTGTTGTCTTTCGCGCGTCAGACGGGATCGTCGTGCATGGTCAACTCTTTCTGCCTGCGGGCAGCACCACTGCGAAGCACCCTGCGCTCGTCTTTGTGCACGGAGGCTCGCGCCGACAGATGCTGCTCGGCTGGCACTTCATGCAGTACTACAGCAACAGCTACGCAGAAAATCAGTACCTCTGCAGCCTGGGCTACGTGGTGCTCTCGGTGAACTATCGCAGCGGCACCGGCTACGGGCTCGACTTCCGCGAGGCACTCCATTACGGGCCCACTGGCGCGAGCGAGTACGCTGATGTACTCGCTGCCGGCCTCCTTTTGAAGAGTCGCGCAGACGTGGATGGCGCGCGCGTCGGCATCTGGGGCGGCAGCTACGGCGGCTATCTCACCGCGCTGGCGCTTGCACGCAATTCCGACCTCTTCAGGGCAGGAGTCGACATGCACGGTGTGCATGACTGGAATCTTGAGCGGAGTTTCGCCGAGCCGCCATACCGCCTCGACTTCGATCAGAGCGCAACGCGCACTGCGTGGGCTTCGTCGCCGCTCTCACAGCTTGCAGGCTGGCGCTCCCCCGTTCTGCTGATGCAGGGCGATGATGACCGCAACGTGGTCTTTGCGCAGACAGTGCGCCTGGCAGAAGCGCTGCGCGAGCAGGGAACGCCCGTCGAGGAACATATCTTTCCGGATGAGATCCACGACTTCCTGCTGCACCGCACGTGGCTCGCTGCGTACACGTACGAGGCCGATTTCTTGGACCGGTATCTCGGGGCGAAACAAGAGCCGCGCTAATGGATCCCCAGCTGTTGCAGTTTCTCGTAAAGCAGCCTGCGGTGGATACCAAGTCGTCGCGCTGCATCGGACTTGTTGCCACTCGAGGCGAGCAGTGCATGCTCGATCAGGCGCTGCTCCCAGCGCGCAACCGACTGGTGAAAGGGCAGTGCGAGCAGTTCGGCGAGATCTTCCGGACTCTTTGCAGCCGCGGCCGCCGTAAGCTGCGCCGCGACCTCTTCGCGGGTGACCGCGCGGCCCCCGGCCTGCACGGCAAGCCGCTCCATCAGGTGCTCGAGCTCTCGCACGTTGCCGGGGAAGGAGTGGTGCTGCAGCGCCAGCTTTGCCTCGCGGGTCAGCTCCGAGGTCGTGCTGCCATTTCGTTCTGCGTACCGGCTCAGGAAGTACTCGGCAAGCGGCACGATGTCCGTCGGCCGGCTGCGCAGGGGCGGCAGCTGGATGGTGAATGCGTTCAGTCGATAGAACAGATCGGCGCGAAAGGTCTTTGCTTCCACCTCCAGGTCGAGCGAGCGGTTCGTCGCAGCCACGATGCGCACATTCGAGGAGAGAGTCGCTGTGCTCCCGACACGTTCAAAGGTCCGCTCCTGCAGCACGCGCAGCAGCTTCGGCTGCAACGCCAGCGGAAGTTCGCCGATCTCGTCAAGAAAGACCGTGCCCCCATCCGCTGCTTCAAACTTTCCGGTCTTCTGGTTCATGGCCCCGGTAAAGGAGCCTCGCTCATGACCGAACAACTCGGACTCGAGAAGATCCGGTGGAAGCGCAGCACAGTTCACAATGATGAACGGCTTGCGCTTGCGGGCGCTGTTTTCGTGGATGGTGCGCGCGACCAGCTCCTTGCCTGTGCCCGACTCCCCGAGCAGCAGCACGCCCACGTCGGTGTGCGCGACCCTGCCGATGCTCTTGAAGATCTCGATCCATGCCGGGGAGCTGCCGACCAGGCGCCGGCAATGCGTATCGTGCTTCTCGGTGTACTCGGGGCTCTCGCGAAACTGCTGTTCGCGCAGGTACTTCACTTCGCGCTGCAGCTCCATGTGACGGATCGCCCGCGCTACCGTGGCAAGCACGCCATCCATGTCGAGCGGTTTGGTGATGAAGTCATAGGCGCCAAGCTGCATCGCCTGCAGCGCATTCGGGCCGGTTCCGTGCGCCGTCATGATGATCACGGGCATGGTGGTGAGCAGGCCCTCACTTTCGAGCGCCTGCAGCAGCTGCTCGCCGCTGGTGTCCGGCATTTTCCAGTCACACAATGTGAGCGACGGTTGCCGCTCTGCCAGAAGCGCTAGTGCCTCCCGTCCAGAGCTTGCGGAGCAGGTCGCATAGCCGGCTCCCTCGAGCAACTCACGCACAGTTTCGCGAAAATTGTAGTCATCATCAACGATCAGTATTTCAGCCAAGCTGCCGTTCCTCTTTCCCTGGTTCTGTTGCGAGCGGCAGCAGCACGGCGACGCGTCCGCCGCCCTGTGCGCCATTGCTCAGGCGCAACTCACCCCCATGCGCCTGGATGATCTCGAAGCTGATCGAGAGGCCCAGCCCTGTGCCGGTCTCCTTCGTGGTGAAGAAAGGGTCCAGGGCGTGGTGGAGCACCTCGGGTGAGAAGCCTGGCCCACTGTCCTGCACTTCGATGCTCGCCCAGGGTCCCGCTTCGCTCCCCTGGATCGTCACGAGGCCACTGCCATCGGGCGACGCGGTTGCCGTGGCCGAGAGCGCATTCTCCACGAGGTTGTCGAGCACCTGCAGCATGCGGCTGCGGTCGCACGGCACCGTGACATCCGGCATCGCGCCATGCGTGATGAGGAGCGGCGAACCGGCTCCGAGTCGTTCCCTCCATGTGTTTGCCGCGGCACAACATAACGCATCGAGACTCACCGGCTGCAGCTGCAGCTGAATGGGACGCGAGAAGTACAGAAGGCGCTCGATGATCGTGTCCAGCCTGTCCACTTCTTCAAGGACGACGCCTGCGTTGCGTGCGATGACCTCGGCCGACATGGAACGCGCCGACATCTGCGTGCGCAGACGGATCGTCGCGAGCGGGTTGCGTAGTTCGTGGGCGATGCCCGCAGCAAACTGGCCAAGCGCCGAAAGCCGCTCTTTGTGGCGTATGGTCGCTTCGAGATCACGCTCGTTGGCGATGGTGGCTCGCAAGGACGCTGCCAGTCGCTCTACTCCATCAAGCATGCGGCGGAACTCGTCGAGTTGCGGCCGGGACGACGCCGAGGAAGCGGTGGGCGCATCCAGGCTGGTCTCAAGTTCCGCCAGCCTCCCCAGCACCGAGCCCACACCATTCCGAACTGCGACGATCACAAAGAGTGCGGTCGCTGCCGTGAACAGGGCCGCGGTGCCGAAGCCGATGCTGCCGAACAGGCGCTCCCGACTAGGGCCGCGGATGATCCCGGGCATGCGCTGCATCAGCCACACTGCCCCCGTCACCGTGTTGCTCGTCGCGTCGCGGACAGGCACCGTCACAAACAACACGGCATCGTGCGGACCGATGAAGCGGAAGGTCTGGATTCTGCCGGTATGCACCGCATCGCGCGCCAGCCGCTGTACCGTGGGCAGCTCACGCTGCGGCATCTCTCGGAGTGGCCCCGGACCTTCATGCGTGGGGAAGGAGTAGCCGAGAAGCTGGTCTGCCGCGCCTGCGTAAAATCCTCCTTCGATCCCTGCTTCCGCCCGCAGATACTGGCTTGTCAGGGAAGAGAGTTCTAGATCCTCGGGGGTCCGCTGCGGCGGGCCTGGCGGTGGCGGCGGCGGCGCCTGCTCCGCCGCTCCAGCAGGTGGAGGCGGCCCGGGGTGCGGTGCTGCCGGGATCAGCTGCAGCGGGACGGTGTTTGCCAGTTCCGCGGAGTAGCTGAATGCCAGGTTACCCGCGACGATCGCGAGGTGCCGCTGTGCGCTGTTCAGTGTGGCCGAGCGGTCGGTTCTCAGGAAGTTAAGAAAACCTACCGCAGCGATCGCGAGAAACACGCACGTCAACACAGCCAGCAGCAGGATCCGCATACGCAGGCTGCCAAAAAGCCGCGTTTGCCGGTGGTTGGATTGGGAAGAAAGCGAGTCCATGCGACTTGATCCTAGGGCACGTAGATGGCCAATGTCCTGCATCAGGACAACAGCGAAACGACCGGCACTTGCTGAATGGATTCGGCTTGCCCTCCTTTCAGTGTCCGCTTTGTTTACAAGGCACGCCCGCATACCGCACGCAGAGTCCATGCTCCGAGGCGCCTCGATCCGCTGCATCGGTGCGAAAACACTGCATCGCCTGACAGATCACGCTTTGGCGAGGCGCTTGCACTAGCTGTGGGCACGAGGTGTCCCACCATGAAATGTCTGTTTCCCCTGCTTCTCGCGGCATCCGCAGCCCTGTCAGGCTCCGCACTTGCTCAGGCGGTTGCGCCACCACCACCTGCCCCGCCTGCGTCCCTTGCACAGGCTTCCACCCCGGTGGGCAGCGACACGAGCCGGGTGCGCGCCTTCACCGCAGGTCCGGATGGCGCAATCCAGAGCCTCTACTTGAGCAATGGCAGCGTCGTTACCGTCACGCCGGATCTTGGCGGCCAACTCTCTGCTGTGATTCACAAAGGGACGCGGGTCTCGGCCAGCGGCCCGCAACAACGGATGAATGGGCAGCGTATTCTCTCGGCGACACGAGTCACCGTTGGTTCGCAAGCATTCATGAGCCAGCGGCCCGCTGCTGGCCCGCTGCCCGCTGGCCCTATGCTGGGCGCTGCAGCGCCCCCACGGCGTGCCGGTGTCGGTTCGGAGGCCGTTCCGAATGCCGACCCAGCTTGCAACGCAGGCCGGGCAGATGCCCGGCCACTTCCCCCAGGGGTGCCCGCAGGACCGGCCGGCTCGGAAGCGCCGCCGCCACCACCACCTGGCGCCCTGCTGGCCCGTCTGGCACCGCCGCCTCCTCCGCCGCCACCAACCTGTGGCATCGCTCCTGCTCCGGGATCGGCTCCTGCTCCGGGATCGGCTCCTGCTCCTCCTGCTCCGCCTGCTGCGTCCGGCGCCGCGCCTTCGCAGCCTGCTCCTCCACCACCCGCCGCCCCCGCCGCAGCGCCGACTCCAAACCACTAGTGCCGTTTCTCGACAGAAGCTGGCTCCACTGAAAGGAATGAATGCCTCAGCACCACGAAGGACCGAAACCGAAGAAGCCTGAACAGGGCAAGAGGCCCAGGCACCATGAGCAGCGCCGCGTTTGCGAGCATGCTGCTCGTGTGGCCATTCTCGAACCACTTATCCGGGTACGCTCGCAAGAGGTTCGCCTCCTGGTTTCGCTCGCAGAGAACCACATCCAGGCGGAACAGCCGCGCGAGGCCGCCGAACTGCTCCGGGCGGCCGAGCATCTTTGCTTTTCCAACCTTGCCGCTGACAACAGACGGAAGGCCTTTGCATCGGAGCTTGCAATGGAGGTAGCAGACGAGCTCCATCGTCGGCTGGATAAGGCAGAGGAGCGCTGGAACGAGGCAGCCGAGCACCCACCGGAGCTGGCGGCGCTGTACGAGGCGGTTCGGCAAGGCGCTCTCGGTCTCTTTGAGGCCAACGCCTACGCCGCTGCGCTTGAAAGTGCACGTGCGGTCGATGCCATCGCCCACAGCAGCAAGCCTGCAAAGCCGGTCCAACAAGCCGAAGCGGCGCTCGCGCATCCCTGACGCACCCCCGCGGACTCCCCCTTCCGCGGCTTGGCTCCACCCACTTCTGATCGGCAGGCCTCCATGAGCACGACCACTGAAGCGCGGACGATCGCAGACACGCCCGTTGCCCTCCAAAAAGCTCACAGCCGCAAGGCTCTCGAGGCCACCAACTTCTTCCTGGCGGACGTGCAGACGGGGCTCGGACCCTTCCTGGCCGCCTATCTCGCGGCTGATGGCTGGAAGCCGGATCGCGTCGGCTTCGTCCTGACGCTCGGCGGCCTGCTCAGCGTCCTCATGCAAACGCCGGCCGGCGCGATTGTGGACCGCCTCCGCCACAAGCGGGTGCTTCTGGTGCTGGGTTCCGTTGTGCTTGCCGCCGGTGCGCTGCTGTTAACCGCCTCCTCGGCGCCCTGGTCGGTGTACACGGCGCAGGCGATGATCGGCTTTGCTGCTCCTTTTCTGGGTCCGACCCTCGCCGCAATCACCATGGGTCTTGTGGGCACCAAACTCTTTGACCGGCAGTTCGGACGCAACCAGTCCTGGAACGCTGCAGGAAATGTGGCCAGTGCGCTGCTGATCGCCGGCGTCAGCCACCTCTTTGGCAATCGCGCGATCTTTATCGCTGCTGCTGTGCTGACGCTGCCGACCATCGCTTCTGTGCTGCAGATCCACAGCGACGATATTGACTACGAGCTGGCACGTGGCGGCCGTGAGCCGGCTGGGGAAGAGAAGCCTGCGGACGCCCGATCGATCTGGCAGGTCCTGCTGGGTGACCCGGTGCTCCTCCTCTTTCTTCTGTGCGCGTTCCTGTTCCATATGGCGAACGCCGCCATGCTGCCGCAGCTGGGCGAGATGCTCTCGCACGGTCATGCCGCGAGCGCAGCGCCCTTCATGTCCGCCTGCGTCATCGTGACTCAGCTGGTCATCATGGCCAGCGCTGCCTCGATCGGCCGCTTCGCGAATGCACACGGACGCAAGCCACTGCTACTGCTTGCCTTTGGCGTGTTGCCATTTCGCGCGGTGCTGTACACGATGATTCATGCCACGGCTGGTCTGATAGCAGTGCAGTTGTTGGATGGCGTGGCGAATGCGATCTTCGGCGTGGTCGCCATCCTGGTCGTTGCGGACAGGACCCGTGGCAGCGGCCGCTTCAACCTGGTGCAGGGGGCGCTCGCGACCGCCATCGGGATCGGTGCGGCTCTCAGCAACACCGTCGGGGGCAAGCTGGCCCAGGCGAAAGGCTACGATCTCTCCTTCCTGGTGCTCGGCGGCATCGCCGCCGCAGCATTCCTCCTGCTGCTCGTCGCGATTCCGGAGACGCGTGGTGGCTCACAACCTGAGGCCACAGCGTGACTCCGTGGGCAAAGGACGCATCGTAGTCAGTCGGGAGATACAAACGAATGGCAGAAACTATCGATCATGCAAAAGTAAAAACCATCCTCGAAAAACTCATCGATCTCTTGAAGGACAGCCACCAGGGGTTTATGGACCTCGGTCACCACATTCAGGACGAGTCGGTGAAGACCTTCTTTTTGAAGGAGACACAGGAGCGCGCGAACTTCGCTGGTGAACTGGAGAACGAACTCCACCGTCTCGGCGAGAAGGATGTGCACCAGAGCGGGATGCTCTCCGGCAAGGTGCATCGCGCCTGGGGTGAGCTGAAGGCAAACCTCGGCGGCGGCGATCACGCGATCCTCGAAACCGCGGAGCAGGGTGAGGACGCAGCCAAGAAGGCCTACAAGGAAGCGCTCGAGCAGCACCTCCCCGGCGACATTCGCGACCTGCTGACGCGTCAGCAAGCGCACATCCTTGCCTCGCATGACAAGGTTCGCGATCTGCGCAACGCCACGGCGAAGTAAGCTGCTCCACAGCAAACGAGAAGGCCTGCTCATAGGAGCAGGCCTTTTGCGCTGCTGATAGCTACGCCATCAGCTTGTCCGGCGTGATCGGAGCTTCGCGGATGCGTTTTCCGGTCGCGTTGTAAATCGCGTTGGCGATCGCAGCCGAAGCACCGGTGATGCCGATCTCCCCGATACCACGCGCCCCCAGCGGGTTGAAGTTTTTGTCGGGGATCCCGAGCGCAGAAACCTGGATCTCGCCAATGTCGAGGTTGACCGGCACATGGTACTCGGCGAGATTGTTGTTGACCGGCCGCCCGGTCTTGCCATCGATATGCGTCTGCTCTTCGAGCACCAGGCCGGTTGCCCACACGAGTCCGCCGATCAGCTGACTCTTCCCGGTTTTTTCGTTGAGCAATGTGCCTACATCGTAGACCGCGGTAAGCCGCCGGACTCGGGCCATGCCGAGCGTCTCGTCCACTGCAACCTCGGCGAACACAGCACCCCAGGAGTGCTGCGAGAACTCTTCAGAGGCCTCGGACGGCTCGGCAGACGCCTTCGCAGCGACAGGCTTGTTGCCATTGCGCGCCAACACCTCTGTGAACGCGATGCCGCCTGCGGGCGCCGACTTCTTGAAGAGCTTTCCATCGTTGAAGCCGAGTTGATCCGGCTGCAGGTTGTAAAAAGGCGAGGCCGAGTTGCCGACTTCCATCGTGACAAGCTTCAGCACGGCCTGCTGCGCTGCTGCCTGCACAGCGGGCGTGACGGAGGCAGCCGTTTGCGAGCCGCCGGAGACAGGGCCCTGCGGCTGCTTCGTGTCACCGAGCTTCGCGTCCATCAAGTCGATCGGCATCCCCAGCGTGGCTGCCGCGACCTGCGCCATGATGGTGTAGGTCCCGGTCCCCAGGTCCTGTGTTCCGGAAACAACAGTGACGCGTCCACTCGGTTCGAATGTCACAGCGGCTTCCGCCTGCGAGCGGTTTGCCGGGTAAGTCGCCGTCGCCATGCCATACCCGATCAGCTCGTGCCCCTCACGGTTCGAGCGTGGCTCGGGGGTTCGCTTCGACCAGCCGAACTGTTCAGACGCCTGCTGATAGCACTCCCGCAGGTGCTTGCCAGAGAACGGCTTTTTGCTTGTTGGATCAGTCTCTGCGTAGTTCTTGAGCCGCAATGCAACGGGATCCATCTTGAGCATCGTTGCAAGCTCATCCATGGCGATCTCGAGCGCAAAGGTTCCCGTCGACTCGCCTGGAGCACGCTGGAAGGTCGGCGTTCCCACGGTGAGAGGAACCAGCTTCTGCGAGGTCGTGATCACATCCGCGGAGTAGAGCATGCGCGTCTGGGCAGAGGAGGTCTCGACGAAATCCTCGATTGTGGATGTATGTGAATAGCAGTCATGCCGGATACCGGTGAGGGTGCCGTCCCGCTTCGCGCCGAGCACGATGTGCTGGTACGTTTCGGGGCGGCCGCCGACCGGGCCGAACATCTGCGGACGCTCGAGCACCAGGCGCACCGGACGCTTCGCCACCTTTGCGGCCATTGCGGCGAGCACAACATGCGACCACGTTGACCCTTTGCACCCGAAGCCGCCGCCTGTAAACGGGCAGACCACGCGAACATTGTCCTCAGGAATCCCGAGCGTCTTTGCGACCGTCTTTTTTACACCGAAGATGTACTGCGTCGAGTCATGCAGGGTGAGCAGTTCGCCATCCCAGGACGCGATCGTCGCATGCGGCTCCATGGGGTTGTGGTTCTCCATGGGCGTTGTGTACACGGCATCCATGGTGACCTCGGCCTCGGCAAAGCCCTGCGCCGGCTTGCCCGAAGTCAGGTCCGCGGGAACTTTGTTCTTACCCTCGTGCGAGTCGCTGAAGCCAGCCCTGAAATTAAGCTTCGGCGGCTGCTCTGCGTACCGCACATCGATGAGGGATGCCGCGAAGAGCGCCTGGTTCAGCGTGTCGGCAACAACTACCGCGATCGGCTGATTGTTGTAGTACACGTTTGCATCCTGCAACAGCTGCAGGACTCGGCCTGCGGGCGGGTTTACCCCGGCCTTGCCGCCTTTCGGAAGCCTCGGTGCGTTCGACGGGGTGAGGATCGTAACGACACCCGGCGCCTTTTCCGCTGCGGTTGTGTCCATGCGCGTGATCTTGCCATTCGCGATCGTGCTTGTGACCATCAACCCGATCGCGGCATTCGGAACCTCGAACTCTGCCGCATACTTCGCAGTGCCTGTGACCTTGAGCTTTCCGTCAACGCGTACATACGGGTCGCCAATCTTGGCGGGCTGATTTGGTGCTGCTACGGTGGTGCTCATGCCTGTTCTCCTGCGGCTGCCACTGTGAAGGCGCGTACGATCGCTTCCTTCGCCATCGGCACCTTGAATGCGTTGTCCTTGTAGGTCTTGGCTCCGGCAAGCGCAATCTCTGCTGCTGCGCGATAGCTGTCTGCATTGGCAGGCTTGCCGGCAAGCGACTTCTCCGCTTCTTCTGATCGCCACGGCTTGTGCGCGACGCCGCCAAGCGCCATGCGCGCGCTGCGGATCGTTCCACCCTCTGCGTCCACAGCCGCAGCGACGGAGACAAGCGCGAAGGCGTACGACGCACGATCCCGAACCTTCAGGTAGTGCGAGTGGTCGGCGTAGCGCGATTTGGGCAGATCGATCGAGAGAATCAACTCGTCGGGCTTGAGGTTGGTGTCCAGCTGGGGCGTATCGCCAGGCAACCGATGAAAATCGGAGAAGGGAATGCTCCGCTCGCCTTTCGGTCCACGGACGCGCACCTTCGCCTCGAGTGCAGCCAGGGCCACGCACATATCCGATGGATGGGTCGCGATGCATTCGGGGCTCGCGCCCAGGATCGCGTGGATGCGGTTGTAGCCGTCGATGGCGGCACAGCCCGAGCCAGGCTTGCGCTTGTTGCACTCGGTGTAGGCCGGATCATAGAAGTAATAGCATCGTGTTCGCTGCAGGAGGTTGCCGCCATCCGTTGCCATGTTGCGCAGCTGCGCCGAGGCCCCAGCAAGGATTGCCTGCGACAGCATCGGGTACTGCGTGCGCACCAGCGGGTGTGCCGCTGTATCGCTGTTGCGCGCCGTTGCTCCGAGTCGCACACCGCCATCCGGCAGCGACGAGATCTCCGAGAGCGACAGTGGGTTGATGTCGATCAGCGTTGTGGGCCGCTCGACGCCCTGCTTCATCAGGTCAATGAGATTGGTGCCGCCGCCGAGTACCTTGCTGCTCTTGTTGTGTGTAAGCGACTGCACGGTCGATTCCGGTGCCGTCGCACGTTCGAACTGAAAAGGATTCACTCTGTACTCCTAGCTCTGCTGTCCGTGATTCCCGTAAGCCTGCTGCACCGCAGCCACAATGCCCGGGTAGGCGCCGCACCGGCAAAGATTGCCGCTCATGCGCTCCTTGATCTCCGCAACCGTCAACTCGACCGGACCGGTCTTGCGGACGTCGGGAGTCACGTAGCTCGGTTCGCCCTTCTTCACCTCATCGAGCAATGCCACCGCCGAGATCACCTGCCCCGGCGTGCAGTAGCCACACTGGTAGCCATCGTTATCGAGAAACGCCGTCTGCACCGGGTGCAGCTCGTCGCCCTTGGCAAGACCCTCAACCGTGGTGATCGTGTCGCCTTCGTGTACGAGCGCGAGCGACAGGCAGCTGTTGATGCGCCGTCCCCCCGCGATCACCGTGCAGGCGCCGCACTGGCCGTGGTCGCAGCCCTTCTTGGTGCCCGTCATCGCGAGTTGCTCACGCAAGAGGTCGAGCAGGCTGATCCGCGAGTCTACTTGGAGCGTCTTCTTCTCGCCATTGATGGTGAGCGACAACGGCATCGTCTGCACCGGCGCAGCCATGCTCGCATCCTGCGCATTGGCATGCACCACCGGCCCAGCCACCGCAAGGCCCCCCGCCAGCAGCGTCGCGCCCTGCAGGAATCCCCGCCGCGTCACACGCTCGGTGCCAATCGTGTTCTGTGTCTCGGGGACCCACGGTCCGCGTTCTTCCTGGGGCTCATTGTCTTCAAGCGAGCAGGGCGACTTGCGCCCACGGCTCCCTTGTCTCGCGAGTTCAAATGCATCGCTCATTCGTTGCTCCTGCCTGGTTCTTTTGAGAGAAGGGGAATGCACGGCTTACGCACGCTCGTACGCAGCCTCTGCTGACCACTCCGTACATAGATGCGCGTTGGAACACGCCTGCAGGACGACGACATGCTGCGCTGAAAGCCGTCTGCTGGAATCGATTCGCATTGGATGAAAACAAAAGGGCGGCTCAGCTGACGAGCCGCCCTTCCGAACCGATGCAGAGCCTACGGCTTGTTGGTTCCGCCGCAGCTGGCGCCGTCCACAACGCTCGTCAGCGCCAGGTCGGCTGAGTTCAGCGTTCGGCTGTAGCAGTGGCCGAGCGTGTCCGTGCTCTGGTAGCTGCCGTTGCTTTGCTCTGCCCTGGAAACGATCGCGCCTGCGGCGTTGTACGTGTATTGGTCGGTCGAGCCCACCGCCTCCTGGGAGCCCGCTGAGTAGGTCGCCGCCCCATTCAGGAGGTGCTTCTCGTATTCGAAGTCCTGCTGGTACGCGTGAGTATAGAAGCTCCCCGAACCATCCGCGTTTCCGGTGGAGTTGTAGTTGAAGGTAAATGGATAGAGCGTCGTGTGATCCGTCTCCTCCACCATGTTGCCGGTCTGCTTCTGCGTTACGGAATACGCGCCACTCGCTTGCGCAATGTTCTGCGTGTAGAAGAGATCATTGAAGTTGAGTAGTTGGTAGTTGGCGAAGTCGACCGTCTCGTCGACCGTGGTCTTCACGAGCCCGTGCGACGTGTTCACATAGCCGCTCAGCGTAAAGGCCCGCAGTGAAGTCACGAGCGTTTCGCCATGCGTGGCTCCAGTCGAGTCCACCGGCGCCTGCGCCTGGATGTACGGGTTCGGCGCTGCGCCAAGCGTGTCCTGGGTCAGCGCGCCGGTCACGGAAGCACTCCCATGGTCGAGATACAAGAGCAGCGTGCCCGTCACGTCGAACTCTGCGTCGGCGTTGTAAACGCCCATCGAGACCGTGTGCTGCTGGCCATTCGAAAGCACCCCGGCAAAGGGAGTGAGGTCGACCAGGTAGGGCTTGAAATTCAACGTTTGTACACCGGTGATTGGCTCCCACAATGCGGGATCGATTCCCCCTGTGTAGATCCATGGGAACACCGGGGCAATGCCAGCAGGCTGTCCGTCGATGTACACCTCGGTCTCTCGGAATCCAGTGTTTCCACAGTTGCCGTCAAGCTGCGCAGCGACGCTGTTTGGCGAACAGGTGTACCAGAACTCGTCGTTTGCCTGGCTTTGCGAGAAGAGCTCAAGGTACGCACCTTCGATGTTCTTCGGCAGGCTGCTGAAGGTGCCCGTCAGGCGGTCGGCTGTGGTCTCGAGTGCGGTGGTGCCGCCCGAGGTGCTCAGGGGCAGGACGGCATCGGGGACGGTGGGCGCCGGCGCGCCGGGGCCCACGGGATAAAACTCCAGGGTCGCAGTCGACGTGATGATGCCGTTGTAGTCCACTCCGCCCGAGATTCCGACAAAGTTGCCAATCGACGCCACGCCAGGCTGGGCCGTTGCAAGCAGCGCACTCAGGTCCGTGATGTCACGCTCGATGTGCCACGAGGGGCTGAGCGCGGAGCGTGGCTCGGCGGTCGTGCCGAAGTAGATGTTCGCGCCACCCAGGAAGAACTTCGCGGTCCGGTCATACTGCCGCCCGGCCGAGACGTTGAAGTCCGCGGTGAGCACCACCTTGCTCCACGGCCCCTTGCAACCGGCAGGCGGCGTGTAGGAGAAGCTGAGGTTGTTGTAGTTCACAAACTGCTGGTTGCTGAACAGCGACACCGTACAAGGTGTCGTCGCAGGGCGCGTGACAGGAGGCTCCGCAGAGACAGGGTTCGACGAGCCGACAACGGGTGTGGAGGGAACCGGCGTCTGCGCGAGAAGCGCAGGGGGAGCGAGCAGTGCACTCGCCAGAAGCGGGAGCGCAGCACGCCCGGGGTGGTGCGGAGCAAAGCGGAAGAGGTGCAAAGAAGGGCCTCCTGAGAAGATAGGAGCCAGCATACGCAACGTATGCGCGTTCTTGCGAGGAAAGTAGCAGCCGGCCCTGGGGCGAGCCCGGGCGATCCTACGTATCCTCTTCCTGCCGAGAAGCAGACGTTCCAGGAGCAACGCTCCTCCGGATTTTCCTCAGATGGTGCAGTTGGACAGTGTCTCCGATCCGCCAGACTTCAGGTGCTCTCCCCCTGCCGAACGGGAACGCATGTGACCGTCTGCGAGGAGTCGGCCAGCAGGGCTGCCGTTTGGGCGTGCCATAGAACAGACTCCCCGGCGCGACCAGGCGCGATTGGGCTCTACCGGCGCACCCCTAAACAGAAAGGACTCCACTCTTGTGGCGCAAGAATGGAGTCCTCTGCCCCTGTTCCGCCCGGGGGTACCCACGTTGGGAGTACCTGGCATTGCGCCAACCCGGGATCGTAAGAAGAGCCGGGAGCTCAGCGTAAAGAGGCAGTCGTGCGCGGAACGAAGTTGAGCGTGAATCCTGCCCGAGCACTGAAGCTGTGGTTCCAGCTGCCGTTGTCCTGGTACTGCCCCAGGTACTCGCCCGGGATAAGTTGAAACGCCCAGGCGTGGCTCAGCTTGTAGTTGAAGCCGAAGCCGCCCTTGGCGACCGGGTTCCAGTCGGAATACGAGTAGCCCTTTGAGGTGAGGCGCATCTCGCCACCCTCTGCAAAGACGAAGGGATCGACCTTGAACCGTGGCGCCAAGTAATACACGGGACCAGCTGCGATCAAGAAGCGGCTGATGCCCGGGTAGACGGACTTCCCGTAGAGACTTTCAAAGTCGCCCTGCATGCCAATGTGCCGGAATATGTTCAGTTCGGGAACGACAGCCCATCCCATGAAGCTGCGGTTCGGGCCATCCTGGGCGTCGTTGTAGACATAGATGAAGCTGGCGGTAAGAGACCCGCGCGGAGCTTCAGGATCCTTGGGCATCATGGAGCGCACTATGCCGGACTGAGCGTTTCCTCCACCCTGGGGCTGAGGTGCCGTGATCGAAGCGGGTGGTGCTGTCGTTGTCTGGGCGTCTTGCGCCAGTAAGACGCCAGGTGCTGCAAGTAACATTGCGATACAGGCCTTCAACATGAATTCTCCATAGAAGCGCTTTGTCTTTCTCGAAGAAACGAGCCGCTTTGTCGCCTTCAGTGCTTCTCCGAGTCTCAGTTAAGAGATAGTGACTCCTAGCGCAGAAGTTACCACTTCTTAGACCTGTTATCGGTTACTTTGATAACACTTTAGTTGTATCAGGAATCAAGGGAGCCATTTGCAGCAGCAGTCGGCGCCGCTTGCACAACGGAGGCGCCTCGCGACGGCCGGGAGGAGGGGTGGCTCAGGTCGGTCTGGTTCGTTCTTCGGCACGCGGGTGCTCACACCCTCCGGCCTCCACGCCCGGCCGGGTCGCTATGCAGCAGATCAGGCGCGCAGCAGTCGTCACTTGGTTGGAGCTCGAGGGATTTCCGCGAACGGTTTCAAGCCTTCTACCTATATGCTCCACCTCTTGCATCCATCCGGCCCATCGTGGTATCTCATAGAACAGTTCAAGTTTGCTCCCTAGGAGCGAGCCTGGATTTCATGAAGAGTGGTTGAGGGACGGGCCCTGTGACGCCACGACAACCGGCCAGAGCAATTCTGGACATCGGTGTCAACTCTCTCCCGAAGGCTTTCGAGCCGGCAGGGGAACATGAGATTCGGGGTGTTGCCAGCTTCGCGCAGGCGCCATCTCGCTAATTTCCAGACGTGCACTACCAGTTGTTGCGGCAGAGTTGTCACATTTCGCCCGTACCATCGACTGCTCTCATTGCGAGGGCAAGGATGGCATTAGCTTACGAACTACGTTGTCGCGAGTGCGGCAAGCGGTACGACAATGCACCGCTTTCGATCTGTGACGAGTGTTTTTCCCCGCTCGAAGTGTTCGTCGATCTCGATCTGGCGAAGAGGACGGTAACCCGCGAGTCCATCGCGCAAGGTCCCACCTCGATGTGGCGCTACCAGTCGCTGCTCCCGGTGCCAGAGTCGTACATCCCGGCCACACCCTCGGGATGGACCCCCCTGGTGAAGGCACCAAATCTCGGCCGCCGCCTCGGCGCCTCCAATCTCTACGTCAAGAACGACGCCATCTGCATGCCCACGCTCTCCTTCAAGGATCGCGTTGTCGCCGTGGCCCTCGCGAACGCGCAGGAGTTCGGCTTTGATACCGTCGGCTGCTCCTCGACCGGCAATCTCGCGAACGCCGTTGCTGCCCATGCCGCGCGCCTTGGCCTCAAGACCTACATCCTCGTGCCCTCAGACCTTGAAGCGGCGAAGATCCTCAACACCGAGGTTTATGGTGCGCACCTGGTCCGCATCGATGGCAACTACGACCACGTCAACCGCCTGTGCTCACAGATCGCCGACCGCTTTCACTGGGGCTTCGTCAACGTCAACCTGCGGCCCTACTACGCCGAAGGTTCAAAGACCGTCGGCTACGAGATCGCAGAACAGCTGGGCTGGAAGCTGCCCGACAATATCGTTTGCCCGATGGCAGGCGGCTCGCTCATTACCAAGATCAAGAAGGCCTTTGCCGAGCTCGTGCAGCTGGGCCTGGTAGACGACAAGCCGGTGCGCTTCTTTGGCGCGCAGGCGACCGGCTGCTCGCCCATCTCGGTGGCCGTCAAGAGCGGCGCCGACCACATTGAGCCCCAGAAGCCCAACACCATCGCCCGCTCCCTCGCGATCGGTAACCCGGCCGATGGCATTTATGCCGCGCGGGCGATCCTCAAGAGCGGCGGCTGGGCCGAGGATGTCTCCGACCTCGAAGTGGTCTCCGGTATCCGCGAGCTGGCAGAAACCGAGGGTATCTTCACGGAAACGGCTGGCGGCGTCACCACCGCAGTCACCGCCCGTTTGTATGCACATGGCAGGATTCATCCGGAGGAAGTAACGGTCGCCTGCATCACGGGAAATGGACTGAAGACGACCGATGCAGTGGCCGATTGCTTTGAGCGCCGCGCTGCCGTGCGCCCGCGCCTGACCGATTTTGAAGAGTACGTTGACCGGCACCAGTTTGCCGCCGAGCTGGTCTAAGGAGCCCTATGTCGATCCGCGTTTTGCTGCCCAATGCCTTCCAGAAGCACACCAACGGAGAGCGCGAGCTGAAGTCAGAAGCCGCGCATCTGCCGCAATTGATTGAAGATATCGAGACTCACTTCCCCGCGCTCAAGACGCATCTTCGCGGCGAGGACGGACAGGTGCGTCGTTTCATTAACTTCTACGTGAACGATGAGGACATCCGCTTTCTTGGCAATGATGCCTACGCGTTTCAGGAAGGCGACGAGGTGCTGGTGATTCCCTCGATCGCCGGTGGCCTCGACCATCTGTGCTGTTGCTCCTACTGTGGCCGCGAGGAGTGTTGTTGCGGCTAGTTACCAGCTGTTACGAGAGGCTTTCCTATTCGTGCGTCATTCTGTGACATTTGCTTTAGCCAACCCTGTTGAGTGCTACAACATAGAGGCAGACTTTCGGTGAATTGTGTTCAGTGGAGGATACAGATTCCACGTAGAACGCGTCTCAATGTTGGCGCAGACTTTGCGCACAAAGAAACGATATCAACAGAGGCTTTAGCCATAATGACCAGAAATGAGATGATCGCCGCCATCGAGGGTGAGATCGCTCGCTTGGAGCAGGTGCGGGAACTACTCCGCACGTCCACAAGTGAGCGCTTTCTCGCCGCGGGCGAGGCAGCAAGTCCGACCGCGAAGAAACCGCGTAACCTGAGCCCCGATGCTCGCAAGCGAATCGCCCAGGCGCAGAAGCGGCGATGGGCCAAGCAACGCAAAGAGAAGGCTGCGGCTGCTGCAAACGCCTGATCCCCTAAAATCAGGCCATGATCAAGGTAAAACTGCTTCACCCCCTGGCCCGGATCCCAACCGTGAATTACTCCGGGCATGATCTGGGGTTTGATCTCTACTCTGTTGCAGATCTCGTGCTCGAGCCAGGCGTTCCAGTAAAGGTTCCTACCGGCATCGCCGTCGAGGGACCCACTGGCATGGGGTTCGTCATGGGCGACCGCTCCAGCATGGCGTCACGAGGAGTCACTTACACCGGCGGCCGCATCGATGCAGGCTACCGTGGTGAGATCCTGGTCTGTCTCGTCAACGTGAACCAGCCTCGATACTCGCTCGTGGTCGAGCGTGCCCCGGATGGAACCGTGCAGGATGCCCGGCTCGAAATGACCGACGTGAGCGTCGCCATCCGCGCTGGTGACAAGATCGCGCAAATGTCGCCATTCCAGGCCATGACGCACCTGGAACTCACCGTCGCCGAGGAACTCTCGTCAACCCTGCGAGAGGCAAAAGGCTTTGGTTCAAGCGGTCGATAGTCGATAGATAGCGCAAGCGAAAAGGCCGCCCGGGGAGGGCGGCCTTTTCAGGTGCAGGGAATGGGAGTTAGTTCACGACTGCCATTGCCATGCTCTCGTTGGAGTGTGCTGGCACGATCATCGCGTTGGGGCGAACCCGGAAGCGCTTGATCTTGATATTCAGCTGACGCTCGATCTTGCGCAGATCGCCCTTCTCATTCGGGGTCGTGAAGGTCGAGGCCACGCCCTTCGACGATGCGCGGCCGGTCCGGCCCACGCGGTGAACGAAGTCTTCTGCTTCCTTCGGCATGTCATAGTTCACCACATGCGCGACGTGCGAGACGTCGATGCCGCGAGCGGCCACGTCGGTCGCTACCAGCACACGCTGCCTGCCCTGGGAGAAGGAACGAAGCGCTGCATTCCGCTGAGCCTGGGTGCGATCGCCGTGAATGCGCGCCGCCTCGATGCCACCACGCTCAAGGCGCATCGCGATCCGGTCTGCGCCGTGCTTGGTGCGCACGAACACGATGAACGAACCACCCTCGGAGTTGAGCAGGTGCTGCAGAAGCTCGAGCTTCGAGTCAGCATCCACTTCAAAGGCCTGCAGCTCGACGTTCTCGGCTGGCTTCAGGACAGAGCCAATCTCGACACGAACCGGCTCACGCAAGTAGTCGCGAACCACTTCCTTGATCTGGTTGTCGAGTGTCGCCGAGTAGCAGAGTCCCTGGCGATCCTTGGGCAGGCAGTCGGCGATCTTGCGGATAGCCGGCTTGAAGCCCATGTCGAGCATGCGATCCACTTCGTCGAGGACCAGGAT
This sequence comes from Acidobacteriaceae bacterium, assembly GCA_965199135.1. Lineage (GTDB taxonomy): Bacteria > Acidobacteriota > Terriglobia > Terriglobales > Acidobacteriaceae > EB88. The sequence goes on from OZ240685.1 coordinate 1,999,090, forward strand.
ACGGACGCCGTCCAGCTTGACCAGGCGGCGATCGATGTAGTCCTGCAAACGGCCAGGCGTCGCCACGATCAGGCGGGCTCCGCGACGGAGCGCCTCGATCTGCGGGCCTTCCGAAACGCCGCCCACAACCAGGGCCACGCTGATGTTGCTGGTGAGCTGGCGGAAGGCTTTCTCGACCTGCATCGCGAGCTCGCGGGTCGGCAGAAGGATCAGGGCAGCCGCGCCACGGGTCTTCTCCGCCTGCAGCTTTTCGATGATCGGGATCAGGAACGACAGGGTCTTGCCGGTGCCGGTCTGCGCGGTCGCGAGGACGTCTTTGCCCTCAAGCGCTGGAGGAATGGCACCCGACTGTACGGGCGTGGGCGTGACGAAGCTGCAGGCGGCAAGGCGAGTCTTCAGTGCTTCAGAGATTGCGAAATCAGAAAATTGTGTCATTGAGCTAGAGGTTTCCTTTAAGAAACTGCGCTCATCGAACACGGTCTCGGCGGGTGCGCACTTCCTGCGCGACTGCCTGCGGTGTTTCGATGTTTGCTGCATGCCTTCTCGCGGGCCAATGCCTGCAGAGGAAGACGACATAGATTTGCGTAAGGAAGTGCCCGGAGAATCCGGATGAGTAGGAGAATGGGCTCCAACTCGCTCTGCCGCACGCAGCCACAAGCCACCGGCACAATGCCGCGGCTCTCGACCACACCTCGAAGCTGCTTCTCAGGAGGCGGGTACGCTGTAGGGCTTGGTGGAAGAAATGTCCAGGGTCTGGCTTTGCGGGCGAGAACTGCTGACAACCAATCACTTGAGCGCAAACCCAGAATAGCACGAGCCCGGAAAATTGCTTGCCAACCATTTGTTCTTTTTGTTAGGGCGTCACCCGGATCGTCTTGCGCAGCCGGATATCCGCCGAGGACGCACCCACCCGCAGCTCCACCTGCTCTGGCTCCACGGTCATGCTGTGGGTGGTGTCATTCCAGTAAGCAAGCTGTGCCGCCGGAAGCGCCATCGTGACGGTCTTTGTCTGGCCGGGGTCAAGATGGACCCGCGAGAAGCCTTTCAGCTCCTCATTCGGCCGGGCTACCTTCGAGTCCCCGTGCGCCACATAAAGCTGCACCACTTCGTCCCCGGCACGCTGTCCGGCGTTCGTCACATCCACCGTGACCTCGGTCGCCCCGGTGATGGTTGGCGTACTTGCAGCGAGATGCGCATACGTGAAGCGCGTGTAGCTGAGGCCGTAACCGAACGGGTACAGCGGCTTCTCCTTTGCATACATGTACGTGCGGCCGTTGCGAATGTTGTAGTCCATCATCGGCGGCAGATCGCTCATACTCTCGACCCAGGTCTGCGTCAGCCGGCCAGCGGGGTTGTAGTCGCCAAACAGCACATCGGCAAGCCCGGTACCTTCTTCCTCGCTGTTGTGTGTCATCTCGACGATCGCCGGCACTGTCGCCTCCGACCAGGTGGTGGTGTACGGGAAGCTTGCATTCAGCACCACGATCGTGTGCGGGTTCGCCGCATACACCGCCTTCGCGATGCTCTCCTGCTCGAGCGTCATCGAGAGCCGGTCGATAGCCTCCTTGCCATCGCTCGGCACCTCGCACTTGAACCAGCCCGCATTGCAGGTTGGATGATTGCCGATCACGACGATCGCAACATCCGCGTCCTTTGCCATGGCAGCAGCTTGTTGTGGATCGCTCCCCTTGTCGAAGCTGACTTTGACCCCCGCCCCAGCACGCTTCTCGATCCCTGCAAGCGGGCTGATGCTGTACGGCGGCGTCCCGGAGTACCAGTCAAGCGCGACAATATCCGCATACGGCCCGATCACCGCAATCTTCTTCAGCTTCGCCGCATCGAGCGGCAAGGTCTCGCGATCATTCTTCAGCAACACAATCGACTCGTCCGTGATCTTGCGAGCGATCTCCTTGTGCTCCGGCCAGTCCCACGGATCACCATACTGCTGGATCTTCTCCTGCACACCCGGCGTCGGGTCGTCCTCGCGGCCGATCTTGGCGTAGGGCACCATCGAGCGAGGATCAAGCTCACCCAGCTTGATCATCACCCGGTACACACCCCGCAGGTTCTCATCGATCTGCTGCTCGGTCGTGAGCTTCTCGGCGAGCGCATCCTTCACACCATCCTCGTACTTGTCGAGGTACTGGTTGATCCCTGCCTTCAAGGTGTCCGCCGAGGCATGCGCCAGGTCGCGATCCCACTCATGCCGTGTCACCAGGTTGGTGAGCGCGCCGCCATCCGTGCAGATGATGCCGTCCATCCCCCAGTCCTTCATCACGACGGAGCGCAGGATAGGGTTCACATCCATGGGCACGCCATTCCACGCGTTGTACGACGTCATGAACGCATTGGAGTGCCCCTCTTCGATTCCCATGCGAAAAGGGACCGAGTAGTACTCGTAAAAGAGCCGGTTGTCGAAGTCAGACGAGGAGCCATCCCGCTCCTTCTCGTTGCTGTTCGCAAGGAAGTGCTTCATCAATGAAGCCGTCATCCAGTACTTCGGATCGTCGCCCTGCAGCCCCTTGACATACGCCACGGTCATGGTGCCAACAAGAAACGGATCTTCCCCGTAGCTCTCCTCGCTGCGGCCCCATCGTGGATCCCGGCTGAGATCCGCGTTGGGAGCACGCACCACCAGCGCGCCGCTGCCGAACTTGTTCAAGGCATAGCGCGTCTCATATCCCTCGATCGCCGCAGCCTTCTGTAACAGTGCGGGATCCCATGTCTGGCCAAGCCCCCGCGACTGCGGAAACTGCGTGGTCATCACAACATGCTTGTCATGACCCTCCCAGTGACCGGGGCCGCCCAGCGCTTCGCCATGCAGGCCCTCCACATGCCCCGTCCCGACGACACCAAGCCGTGGAACGCTCGGGTCGGTTGAGAGCGCATCAACCTTCTCGGAGATCGTCATGCGTGAGAGCAGGTCCGTGATTCGCTGTTCTGTCGGCAGGGAGGGGTTCTGAAACGGGTATTGATACTGGGCTGCCTGCGGCTGTGCCGACGCAACGGTAACGAGTGAACCAGCACAAAACATACCCGCAGCAAAAAGACGCATCACCAGCTCCCACGACCACAGAATGAACGACGAGCCCGCAGGGCTTCGCCGAAGCCGGACCAGTGTAATCGAAAGATTGTTCGAGTGGACAACGAGGAGGCTGCCCCCTCGTCGTCAGAACTCCAGCTTGAGTGACACCTGCCCGGTACGGTTGCCGCCGAAGTCAGATCCGCGTGACTGGGTAATGGTGCCGAATGCAGGGTTTGTCACGTCAAGCGTTGGGTCAGCCAGGTTCGTGTGGTTCAGGACGTTGGTAAAGGTCCCCTCTGCGCGCAGCTTCAGGCGTTCTGTAACGGCGATCGTCTTGTTTACCCCGGATGAAAGATTCACAGTGCCCGGACCCTCTACGTCTCCCACGGATGACGTTCCAAAGCGGCCGATTGGCGCGCTGTCTACGCCCGTCGTGCAGGCGCCGGCCTGCAGCGTGGCGAAACCGCCGCCGCCAGGGCACGCAAAGGCTGCGGTGTTGAACCACTGGTGTCGGCTCTGCGCCCCCGTGTTTCCCCTGGCGATACGATCGGGCCGCTGCGCGCGCGAAAACAAAGCACCCGATCCCGTGCCCGATGGGTCCGCAGTACCTGCCGGGATAAACGGCGTCAGGTAAGGCCCTGTCTGCCAGAGAAAGATGTTCGTCACCTGCCATCCACCCACAACAGCGTCCAGCGCCTTCGGCATGTTGCCGCCAAATGCGCGGCCACGGCCCACCGGTATGTCGGTGAGGCCGGTAAGCAGCAGGCGATGCCGACGTGTGCCGGTGACATTTCCATAATCCAGCGCGCGATCATAGGCGTACGTTGCGTCATAGCCTCCCTGCTCATCGGAGAATGACGAGGGGTTCGACCCGTACGCTCCGTAAGTGCCCTGGTTGTCCGAGAGGTTCTTGGCAAACGTGTATGCCGAGGTAAACGAGAACCCACGTGAAAAGGTCCGGGAGAGCTGGCCCTGCAGAGACTGATAGTTGGCGCTCGCTTCTGTGGAGCGCGTATCGATCGTCTGGAAGTTAGGGAACGGAAACGCCGAAAGGGGCTGTGCCGCTGCACGTGTCGTCGACGAGAGCGGAAGGTCGTTCAGGTTAGGCTGCCACACAAGATGACGAGTGATAAGCCCCACATAGGAAAGGCGTGCCGCGAGCCTGCCCCCGAATTCATGCTCCACCGAAAGCGCTGTTTGCAGGGAATACGGATCATGCCAGTTGATGTCGTTCGCTGCATTGAAGCTCGCCGAACCAAACTGCGGGGCGAAGTTAGCTGCGCCGATCGTACCGACATTTGGAAAGACATAGGCAGGCCCAGTCGCTGTCTGGGAGTTCGTAACAAGCTGTTGATTGGTCTGGAGTGTTCCCGCAAGCGCGTAGAAGAGCGCGCCACTGGTGGTGATGTTGTAGTAGCCAGCGCCCCCACTTACAACTGTGGTGTCCGTTCCGAGAGGCCGCCACGCAAACCCTACGCGCGGCTCGAAGCGTAGTTTGGGCGCGTGCCTCAGGCCGGGACCGAGGCCGAGCGTCGAGCTTGCAACGACCGGGGTACAGGGCGCGCCATTCTGCGCGCTGCCGTTCACACCCGGGATGCTGATGCCCGCGGTCGGACAGGCGTTGAAGTTCGCAAGCTCGAGTGGCGACAGTAGATCCACGTGCCCCGTCGGGTAAATCAAGCGCCCGGATTGCGCGACACTCGGATCGAAGTTGCCCAGGTTTCCGTCGAGCGCAAAGAAGGGTGGGTGCAACTCATAGCGTAGACCAAGAGTCACGTTGAGATTTGCGGTGGCGCGCCAGTTATCCTCAGCATAGAAAGCATATGCATCGGCACGGCCGCGATTGTCCGAGGTGATGTCATCTGTCTGCGACTGGTACGGAGCACCGAGCAGGAAGTCCGCGAACTCTTGCCCGGTAAAGGTCGCATTATTGAAGTAGAACGAACCGTAGTTATCCCCAGGTGTTGCATCAAGCGGCGTGTTTGCCTGCAGCATGCGGATGTCGGCACCGAAGCGCAGCGTATGCGGGCCTCGCTGCCAGGTGAGATTGTCAACATACTGAAAGAGCCGTGACGATTCATTGCTGTTGAGCCGGCCATTCCCGCCCGGGGTTGACAGGGCAGTCAGCTGCGTGAAGCCGAGATAAGTTATGCCGTTGAAGGGATAGTTCGGCCCGATGCCACCCAACCCAGCCGCGTTGGTGACCGAGGCACCGTTGAAGGGATTCGTGAAACCATCCTGCTCCAGCGTAAAGCCGAACCGGAGCTCGTTCGAGACCTGCGGCGTAAAGGTGTAGTTGAACGAGGTCGCAAAGATACGGTATTGCGCAAACGCGTTTGAGGGCGGCAGGTTGAGGACGTTCGGTTCCACCTGCGAGATGTTCTTCCACGTGAAGCGGCCATACAAGAACGCCTTCGGGCCGAACGCTTGATCGACGCGTGTATCGAACTGGTTGGAAGAGATGCTGTTATTGGCGGTGCCGAGATAGTTATAACTCTGTCCTGAAGCTAGCGTGGCTGCCACAGACTGCACATTGCCGGTATTCGGGCTAGGGAACAAGCTCAAGAACGGCTGCGCGCTCGCATTGATGACTGGCAGCGTCGCATCAGTGTAGGTTCCGCCCGTGAACGGGTTCCGGAGTGCCGTTGTCTCCTGCGAGAAGTTTCCTGACTTCATCGCCTGCGTTGGCACCAGGAACTGCTCGACCGTGGACTCAGGGAAGCGCAGACCCTCGTAGGTCGCGAAGAAGAACGTCCGATCGTGCCCGTTGTAGAGGTGAGGCAGCACCACAGGGCCGCCCAGCGAACCGCCGAAATCATTCGCTACCTTGTGCGGCTTGTTCGCCGCATCCGTTCCATACGGGATGGCGTCGAAGTCCTCGTTCTGGAAATACCAGAAGGCAGAGCCATGCAGCGTATTTGTGCCTTGCTTGGTGACAGTTGTGATCTCGCCGGGCTGGCCGAACTCCGCATTGTTATTCACTCCGTCGACGCGAATCTCCGCAATCGACTCCGCCGAAGGAAAGGCATCCGCCTGTACATTGTTGGTTGTCAGGTTTTGTGCGGAAATACCATCGACCGTCGTCTCGGACTGCGACGGCAATCCGCCCTGGATAGAAAACTTGACCGAGGGTGCTGGGGACGCAGAGGCTCCGGGGGGGAAGCTCGCCGAGTCTGGCTGTACGCCAGGCAACGTCTGGATCACAGTCAGGGGGCTCGTGGAGCCGTTGCCGCGATAGTTCGCCGGTAACGCCAGCACGTCGGCCGGACTAAGCGAAGCAGCGATCGACGAGTCTTCGGTGTTGATTGCGGACTCCGTCGATGCAGAGACTGTCACCTGGTCGGCTACAGATGCGGGGTGGAGCGTCAGATCGAGATGCACCTGCTGGCGAGCTGTTACCTGGATTGCTTGCTCCTGGTCCGTCGCAAATCCACCATGCTCCGCCGAGACACTGTAGGTGTCTGGCTCAAGGTTTTGCACAGAGAAGGCTCCGGAAGCATCGGTCTGCACCTGCCGGGCGAGATGGGTCAGCGTGCTCGTGACAGAGACCTGTGTGTCAGGCAGCGACGCGCCACTCGCGTCGTGAACAACGCCGGAGATCGAGCCCTTGGTCGATTGCGCTGCAAGGGGGAAACACGATGCGGTAGCTAGGGAGAGCAGAAGTACAGTGCAGGTTCTGCGTGAATGCTCCCCGGAGATTGGTAGGTGCGAGAGTATGGCTTTCGTAGGCTGGCTTCCCATACGTGGTAACTCTATGTTCACAACGGCTCCTATGCAGAGGCCGTCTACGCATGCTGTTGACAGCCTGAAAAACAGCTCCCCGGCGCCGGCTGGTGTTGTTGGGAGCCGACATATGACCGTGTTTGCAGCGCAAACCTCCGCTTGCTCCCACTCTGCAGCCCACGCTGCAAGCCGTGTACGATGGTCCGACCGTTGCGCACAAGGAGAAGTCACGATGCAGGCACTGCCGTCGTTCACGCTTGAGGGTCAGGTCGCGCTTGTCACGGGCGCGGCACGCGGACTCGGCCGAGCCATTGCTCTCGCTCTTGCCGAGGCAGGTGCCGATGTAGCGCTTGGCCTGCGCAACGTGGACCAGGACGCCGGCGTCACGGCGGAAGTGGAAGCACGTGGCCGCCGCGCACTGCCTCTACAAATGGACACAAGCGATCTGCAGCAGATCGAAAGCGCCGTCCGAGAAGCGAAGCGGCATTTTGGCAGACTTGACGTGCTGGTCAACAACACAGGTGTGGCACCGGTGAATCTCGCCATCAACGTCACCGAAGAAGACTTCGACCGCACGCTCGCGATCAATCTTAAGGGCACCTTTTTCACCGCGCAGGCCGCTGCCCGCATCATGATCGAACAGGGTAGTGGATGCATTATCAACATGGGTTCTCAGGCTGGCTTCGCAGCGCTGCCAACCGAGTCCGTCTACTGCATGACCAAGGCAGGCATTGCGCACCTCACCAAGTGCCTTGCGATTGAGTGGGGTCCACACAAGATTCGTGTGAACGCCGTCGCACCCACGTTCATTCGTACGCCGGGGACGGAGCCTGCGCTTGCAGACCCAGTCTTCAAATCGGAAGTCATCGAAAACATCGCTGCGCTCCACCGGATTGGTGAGCCAGAAGAAGTTGCAGGCGCCGTCGTTTTTCTCGCGTCTCCTGCTGCCTCGCTGATTACTGGTCACACCCTGTTAATCGATGGCGGCTGGACCGCACGCTAGCTCTCCTCTCCACAAAAATGAAAGGCTCGCCCAGCGTGAGCGAGCCTTTTGCCGTTCGCTGCTCTAGCTGATTGTGAGCGTCACCGTTGTTGACGCGACTGGCGTACCGCCACTGGTTGTCGCTCCATTGACGGTCAGCGTGTACGTTCCCGCCGGTACATCGTTGGTGCTGCTCGCCGTCGTACTCGATCCGCAACCAACGGCAGTCAGCGCCACACCGGTCAGCAGGAAAGCTCCCGCGATCAGGAAGACGCGCGAGCCATTGCGCCCGCGGAGAAGGCAGATGGCCCCGCCCAGCATCGCAGCAGCGCTTACCGGGAGGGTCGGCAGCGGAAAGGGTGAGCGATTCCGGGACGACGTCTGCTGGGTACCGAGAAAACGGAACACCGATTTTCCTGCGGCCACAGCAGTGTTGCAGGCTGTCGAATTGGTGAGGATCGTAAGTGCACTGGTCACTGCCGCAGATCCGGTGACGGTGGGGTTGCTGATCGAGGCGCAGCCATCTGCCAACAGCACTGTGCTCGAACTCGTTGCCGAGAGGTATACGGTTCCTGTGAACCCACCTGTTGGAGTGACGGTGATCAGCGAGGTTGCACTGCTACCGAGGGATGCGGTGGCCGCTGTACCGGATAGATTGAAAGTCCCGCTGTTTGTCGTCGTGGTTGTGGTTGTGACGGCTACGGTGTCGACCGCGTAAGACGTCGCGTAGGTGGCACTTCCGGAATAGGTCGCAGAGACAATATGGTTTCCGGTCGTCGCGGACGAGAAGCTGTAAGTCGCCGTGCTTCCGCTGAGTGCGACAGCGCTTCCTTCGTTGGTTCCGTCCACCGCGAACTGTACGGTACCAGTCGGGGTGCCGCTGCCTGAGCTTACCGCAACTGTAGCTGTGATGGTGACCGCTGTCCCGGCTGCGACGCTGGGGCTGCTTGGTGAGAGCGTAACTGTCGTCGGAAGCAGGGTGGCAGTCGTCGTGGTGGAGAAGGCGTTCGCGAAGTTCGTCACGTCCAGCGTTCCCAGACCTGTAGCCTGGTCATAGCCTGTGCCAGCGGAGAAACCTATGTCGCCGCCGCTGGGGCAGCCAGTCGATGCTGCAGTGCAGGGCTGGCTGTTGTTGCCCACTGTGATGTCGTGAAACGCGCTCGGGGTCGCCGCCGCGATCGCGTAGAGCTTGGTGTTGAGGTTGCCTTGCCCGGTCGAACTTGTCTTCTGGTTGACCAGCGCAAGCACGCCGGCCGCAATCGGTGCAGCAAACGACGTACCACCCGCTACCGTAAGCTCGGCCTGCGACGTGTTCGCGGAGTTAAGAAAGCCATTCGAGCAGCTGTTCGTGACCCCGGAAGTCGTATCACTGCTGCAGTACAGATAGCCATCATCATAGACGGCCGCGTCCATTGAGAAGTCAGGAACATCCCGCTTGCCATCGCTCGGAACACCCGTACCTGTCTGCCAGGAAGGCTTCGCGGTGAACGTGCTGGCGCCACCGCCGCCGCCGAGCAGCCCACTTCCGCCATACTGCACGTTGTCTCGGCTCGTGGTCTCATTCCATGCTTCTTCGGGAATATAGGAGATCGCCGACCCACCGGCGCTTGTGTTCGTGGTGTTCCAGTACGTCCCGCTGCCCGCGTTGAACATCGTGCCGCCAACGCCCGTCACATACTGTGACGCTGCAGGATAGTCCACCGCGAGACCATGCGTGGCCGAGGTGATCGTGGTGCTCGAAGACTCGTCGCAGTCGGTCGCGCCCTGGTCTCCCGAAGCAGAAAAGATCGTCTGCCCCTGCGTGTTGGCCTGTTCAACAACGAGCTCGAGCGCGTTGAACTCTGAGGTCGAGAGATTCGCTTCGCAGTTGCCGTAGCTGATGCTGATGATCGGCGCGAGATCAGTATCCACGGCATATTCCAGCGCGTTGAACACCCCGCTGTTCGTGTTGTTCCCCGTGTAGACGAAGTAAATGGAGGCGTTTTTTGCGACGGCGCCGGAGTACTCCAGATCCAGGTCCGACTCGGATTCATCCCCGGGGTAGATCGTCGAGGTGCCGGTATTCGGGACCAGCACCGCAGTGGGCGCGTTCGCAGCGAGGCCAGCAGCAGCGCGGAAGTTCGCAACGTCTGACAGCACCACAGCGCTCTGGCCTGCAATTGCGATCCGTTGTCCTGCGCCGGTATAGCCCGCTGTGTACAACGTCTGCGTGTCGTAGATCGTCGTCAGGTCAGCAGGCGTCAGGTAGTGCGAACTGTCCACGCCGTCCGTGTAGCGTGGCGCATACGCTGTCCCAACAGAATGGCGTATACGGGGTTTCGGACGAAAATCACTGATGTTCATCACTCCCGACACGATGCCGGCAAGGCTCGATGGAATCTCGATCTGGGTTGCGTTGGCGACATGCTGTTCGCCGTTCACGCTGTAGCGATGCAACTCTGTCCCGAATGCAGTCTCCACCTGCCCGGCAGTCCCACTGAACGTGATGCGCGTGTGGCTGTTGTTCGCGCCCGCAACAGCGAAGCCTTCGGTCCTGAGCCATGCCGATAGCTTTTCGAGGTCTGCATCGCTGACGCCAAATCGCGCAGCATACCGGGCCGGGGTCAGCCACTGCTGGTAGCTCGAAGAACCAGGTGTCTGCTGGGCAACAAGCAACTGTGCCAGGTCTGCCTTCTGCGCAGCCGTCGGTTCTAGCACCAGCGAGAGTCCCCGGAGCTCCAGGTTGCTCGAAGCGCGACCTTCATCGGAAGCCTCCTTGATGCGAGGCGAGACAGTTCCTTTGAGGCTTGCATGCGAGCTGTCCCGGATCGTGTCCGCGATCCGCGACGCTGGCTGTTGCGCAACAGCGAACATCGCACTTCCAAGCATGGAGAGCGCAGCCGAGGACGCGAGAAAGCGAGTCAGCACGCGTGAGAGGTGCAATGAGCGCATGAGTGAGCCATCCTGAAGGTGAGGTCTCAAGAACCAACGAAGTGAACAAGGCAGCAGCGCTGCATTGCGCCGAGTAAGGCCGCGTATGCCACTCGATCTGCGTAGAACGAGTAGAGACATAGACGAGGATGCCTGCGGAAAGTTGACAGGGCGCTCACGCAATAGTTGCCTCATGAAAAGCGCAGCACAAAGGGCCGCTGGATGCACGGCCCTTGGTAGCAGATCGAGATTGCGGCAGCGCCGGATCACGGCACCCGAAGTGGCCGCAGTCCCTGCATCGGGAACAGACCGGTCGGGCCGCCCTCGGCCAACGAAGGTTGTGGCCTGAACATGTAGCGAACGTAGAAGCCGGCCCGCGTGCTGGTGTAGTCCCGCGAATTATTGGCGGCAGCATACCCGCCCACAAACCAGTGTTCGCCCATCGCGTACGCGCCTTCTGTTTCGAAGTCGTAGTTAAGCCCGACGCTCGTTTGGCCCGGGTAGGACGCATTGCCGTTCGACACCTGCAGTGCTGTATCGAGCGGGAAGTAGGCGGACTGGCTTTCGGAGAAAGCCTGCAAGCCGAGCGAGCCGCCAACCCGGTAGTGGAAATGATCGCCCGAGTGACCTGCGAAGCTGACCGGCACACTCCCGAGCAGGTACGCATCCGGAGAGAAGTAACCGCCCTGGCCGTAGGTGAAGTAGCGCAGGTTCTGCTGGTAGTGCATCGCAAAGAAGTTCGTTCCCACTGTCAGAGCGCCGTTTTGAGGATCGTGCCACACCTGCCAGTACGCACCTGCGTCGCCGTCAAAGCGCTTATTGGTCGGCACATGGTAGCCCGTGATGTACTGTCCACCACCCTGCACATACCAGCCCTGCTTCGCATCTCCCGAGGCCACCTGCAATTCGCCGCCGGATGTGACCACACCACCCCAGATGTTGCCCGGGTAGAGTGCGCCGGCCGACCCGGGGTCGCGCAAACCCGCAAACGACAGCTGCGTGTCCTGCACCGCGTCCCGCGACAGCGACAGCGTAATGTGCGAGGTCTGCGGATGAATCAACAGCGCTCCGGTCATGTTGGAGATGAGGAAGCCGTAGGGGGTGTAGCCGACGCTTGCAGCGAAATTCGGTGTGCGCAGCTGCAGTTCACCTCCGATGCCCGAGGCGGCCTGCGATGCTGGCGTCGCCGTAGCAGCAAGCGTTCCCAGGCGATCTGTCGCTGTGCCGGTTGCAGCTCCCGGGTCGAGCAGAACCGGGCGGCTGATCACGCTGAGGCGTACATTCGGCCCCATCATCACAGACGATTCCACTTGCGCCGAGAACACCGTCAATTGATCGAGACCGGGCTGACCCGTGCGGAATGACACGCCCGAATTCTCGCCAAGCCACCCGCTGCTCTGGCTTTCAATCAGCTCCAATTGTTCCTCCACCGCGGACCGTGGGCTCTGCACCACGCCTCGTACAAGTGGCGAAGAGCCGCGCAGCGGGGGAAGATTGTGCAGCGCGTCGAGTGTCAGAGGCTGCGCCGGATGCAGGCTGGCCATCGTCGTCAACTGCTGGTCGTCACTGCGGCGCGCCCGTGTCAGCGAGGGCAGAGTGTCGCTTGCGGACGGATCATCGAGTTGCAGCATCGGCGCCGCATGCACACTTTGCTGGCGGCTACGCGTCAGCGTGCGGCCCTTGCTTCCGTAAAGCGCCGACTCCGCATTCTGTAGCCTGCCCGCATCCGAGGCATCGGTCGTCTGCGAATCGAGCCCGCTGGTCTGCACTGCAGAGGCGAGCAGGAGGTGTGGCGTTGGGTCTGCCGGAGCAGCAGGAGCAGTCACTGGATCGAAGTGACGCGGCACATCCTCGCTTTCTGATGAATCGCTCGATGCGGCTTCCACTGGAGCGGTGTCCGTGTTTGCGAGAAGTGCCGCATGGGTACGCCGTACGCGCGGTGCTGGAGCGAGCTCGTCCCGAGACTCGCGAGTGAACTGTTGATGAGCCGCCGGCTCAGTCGTCTCGACGGCGTACGAGTTCACATCGGTTGGTGTGCTTTCGACCTGGCTCGGGCGGAAGACCCGTGGCGTGCTGCCCATCTGCGCCGACTCCACTTCGCTCGAAGGCTGGTCCGGAGCAAATTGTTGCAGCCTGTCCGAAGCGAGCGTGCCGCGTGCCCCCGTACCGTAGCTGTCGCTTTCATCGCTGCCGCTGCGATAGCTGTTCGCCGGCCGCTCTGCTAGCCCGGGCTCTGTGTCGCGGAATGAGTTGGACGCGTCAGGAGCCTGCACGTAATCGCCGAGCGTCGTCTGCCGTGCGGGCATGCTCCGCTGTGTCGGCTGTGCGTCGTCATTTGGTAGGTCCTCCTGCTCCGCAGGCGCCGTGCGCATCGTGCTGCGCGGTGCGGGGGGAGCCAGCATGCGCATCAGGTCCTGGGCCGCGCTATCCGCGGGTGCGCCCGAGCCAGAGACTGCCATTCCGCTGCCGTCCCCGGCACCGGGGTTCGTGCGCATCACCTGCAGTGCCGCCCGGTAGTACGCAGCCGCTTTCCTGGAGTCGCCGCGGGCCTGCTCATACTGGGCAGCCATCTTCAGGAGCGTCGCGTCATCCTGGTAGCGATCCATCGCAGCCTGCAGCCAAAGCTCGGCATCCTTGCTGTCGTTTGCTGCCAGCGCCGAGCCGATCGCCGCCTGGTACTGCGGCAGCGTTGCCGCGGAGAGATCCATCGTCGAGTAGATCGCAACTGCCTGGTGTGCATCACCGGCCCTCAGGTACGCACCGGCCAACGCATTCGCCACATCCAGACTGTTCGGGAACGTCTGGTAGGCCGCTTGCAGCATCGCGAGCGAGCCAGCCTTGTCACCTGCTGCATACGTGGCAGCCGCCCGGCGAATCGTCCATGCTGCCCACATTGCGCGGAAGTTCGTCTGCTCCACCGGGGTCATCTCGCTTGAGCTCGCCAGCGACTGCACCAGCGGGTAAAGCCGCGCATCGTCGCCAGAGCGCATCATCAGCCACGCGTGCTGGATCGCAACGCCCACCGGCTCGGCCTGCTGCTGTGCAGCGTACAGAGCGCTGAGGCGATCCATCGTGTGCAGTGCCAGTCGCGTATTGCCGCTTTCCGCCTGGATCGAAGCCGTCACCTGCAGGAAGTTCGGATCCTGCTCAAGTCGTAAGCGCGTGGTCTCAGGAATCTCGCTCAAGCGTTGCGCGGCCTCACGATCCCGGTGTTCCCCGTGCATCGCGTTCAGCAGTCCGCTCCACGCCGTCTTGCTCGCAGGGTCGCGATCGAGCTCGCGCGTGTAGATCGCATACGCCTTCGCCTGCTGCCCATGCTCCGCGTACACCGAAGCAAGCTGCATCTCGACACCGGGCTGGTTCGCCCCACCTACCTGCAGTGCGCGCTCCAGGTACTGTGTCGCGCGCGCGCCATCCCCAAGGCTCTGGTAGATCGAACCAACCATCGCCAGGAAGTCGCCACGCTTCTGCGACTCCTCGAGCACCGATGCCGGCATATCGCCTACGGTATTGAGCGCATCTTCATCCCGCTTCATCTGGTGCTCGGCCGCGATCATCGCACGCCAGGCCCCGGCATTTTCCGGCTCCTCAGTCACAATCTGCCGATAGAGTGCGATGGCCGGCGTGTACCGCTGCGCCTCCATCAGGAGCTCTGCATACTGCAGCTGTTGATCGAGCGGCATGTTGCGGCCTCGGTCAGGGAAGGGCAGCGCAAGCGCGCGCGCGATCACCTTGTCCGCATCCGCCTTGCGACCACTCGCGAGATCCGCGTGCGCGAGCGAGCTGAGAAAACCAGGGTCGCTGTTCAACGTCGACCGCACATCGCTCGGGATCCGGTCTGCCGTGGCGACTGCCGAGCTCATCTCGCCGTTCTGTACCTGTGCCATCACCAGTCCCCGCCAGGGAGCAGTGCGGTGCGGCGCATACTGCACTTCCTGCGAGTAGCTGTTCGCAGCTTCCTCGGTGTTGCCCGTCTGCATCAGGACGCCCGCAACCCCTTCGGCTGCCTCCGGGCTTGTCGGACGAAGCTGCTGCGCGCGCCGGTACTCCGCGAGCGCGACCTCCAGGTGGCCGGCCTTCTGCTCGTCGGCGCCCTTGCTCATGGCCTCCCAGAAGCGCGCAAGAGAGGCGCCATCTTCGAGGCCCTTGCCGCTGCCGCCTGCTGCTCGCGCCCGCTCGAGATAATCGGCAGCCTCGGTGAAGTTGTGCTGTTTCAGGCGGACGAATCCAAGTCCACCAAGCGCCTGCGCGTCGCGTGGCTGCGCGCTCAGGGCTGCCTGGAAGTTCTGCTCTGCTTCCTCAAGTCGACCGCTGTTCAGCGCCTTGTATCCGAGACCATCATGCGGATTCGCACCCGTCACCGGTGGACGCTCACGCTCTTCCTTCGGTGCGGCAGCGATCGCGACCGGGGGCTCCTGCTGCGATGCAACTCTGGGCGCGGTCTGTGTCGGGACCGGCGGTCTGGCCGGCGCCGGAGACGCTTTCGCCATGCTCGGCAAGCTGCGCTGCGCCTGTTCGGCCCGCGCCTGGTCGCCGCTCCAGTCCTCTGCCTGCTGCAGTGCGGCCTGGGCGCTCGCCGACTGCTTGTACTGGTTCAACAGCGTCATGCCCTCCTCCCGCGTCTTCGGGTCATAAGTCAGCACACGCCCGAGCGTGACGGCATAACGAGAGTCGGCGGGGAATTGCTGCGACAGACGCCGCAGGCCATTGATCGCATGCTGACGGCTCGCCGGGATGCCGGCCTCCGTATCGTAGTACGCGAGCGCCATGTTGCCTGCTGGAGGCTCATCGCCAAAAATAGCGCGGTAAATCCGCATCGCGCCGGCCGGGTCGCCGCTGCTCGCCAGCTTGCCCGCCTGTGCCAGCCGAACACTCTGCGCCTGCACCTGTGGCATCCCCTCGATCGCTCGTACATCTTTGTCGTCCCCACCGAGGCTGCGAAGTCGGCTCAGATAACTTCGTGCTTCCTCCGAGCGACCGAGCTGCATGTCTGCTTTTGAAATGCCTGACAGTGCTTCGCGATTCGCCGGGTCCGACAGCAGCACCTGCTGCCACGTCTGCACCGCGATGTCCAGGTGACCATGCGCAGCGAGCGCCTCTGCCTTGGCCAGCAAGGCGCGGATCGCCGGTTCGTTCGAGTCCGCGCGCGCAGCAAGCGGGTAGCCGGTAACAGAAACAGACGCGCTGAGCAGCACAGTCTGCAGAAGGAGCCGATTCAACCTGTCGCGGTTTAGTTTTTCCACGAGACCCTCAACATTCCATCCGAGGTAAAGCGAAAGCGGTTTTCCTGCCAGGCGGTCGCAAACAAGGCAAGATTCTGGTCGTAGTAACGAGCCGGACTGCCGAGCAGACCAGTCTGCGGATCGAACCCTGCCTGGGTGCGCCGCTGCTGCTCCGCCGCCAGGAACTTCTCATGCGACGCCCAGAGGAACGGCGTCAGCGCTGCGGAGAACCCCAGCGGCCCTGTGCCCTGCGCCGAGCCGTCCGGGTTCGCCACTTCGGGCGGCAGGGGATGTGCCCGCAGGTACTGCACCATGGGCGCGAACGCCGCAATCATTCCCGGCCGCGCCGGGTTATCGGCGGAACCGATCCCAAGCCAGAGGTACAGACGGATTGCATCATAGCTGCCCTCCGGCGGTTTCGGATCGTTCCCCGGCCCACCGCTTGGCACAAACCCCTGACCAGACGCATACGTCACCCAGTCCATCGCAAAGCCATGCGAAGCGGCGTGCTCGAGCAGGGCAGGGAGGCGTGCCGCCATCTGCTTCCACGGTCCACCCGGGTCTGCGTGGGCTGCCGCATTTATAAGCTGCGGTGGCATGTAACTCGGATTCAGAACCCAGCTCTCGGGCGTGGGATGGAAGCCGTCATGGCCTGGCATCAACACCGGCCCAAGCTGCGGGATCGTCACGACATCCACGCGGGCTACCTGCCGCAGCAGCGCCAGGCCCTGGCGAGAGTAGTCCGCATCTCCCCACAACGCCCCCGCCTGGATCAGGTCGTACGCGAGCCAGAGATCTGCGTCAGACGCCGAGTTCTCGTCAAGTAGCGCCCACTCCCCGCCGGCCTGTCCCCAGCTCCACGAGGGCAGGTGCGTTCCGAGATCCCCCTTGGCCAGGTTCATCTCCGTCCAGTTGCGGAGCCGCTCGAACATGACCCGGTCATTCGCCACCGTCGCGAAGAACATCGCATAACCCTGCCCCTCAGAAGTCGTCATCTGCCCGCGATCCGGGTCGGCAACCCGCCCTTCCGGCGTGATGAAGTGGCTTGCATATGACTTCCAGAACAGCCACTGCGAGGGAGGCTTGACCGCTGACTGCGCGTCAGCGCAGACCGCTGGTGCCAGCACGAGAGGAAGCAGCAGTGACTTGATGCGGGCAAGCATTAGGAGTGCACCTCGAGCCGTTCCTTGGTGCGCCGGTCCAGGCGAGCGCGAATCCATGGCACCACAAACAATCCCAGAACGAAGGTGAAGAGCACGATCAGCCACGGGTATTCAACCAGCCGGTAACGCACCTGCGCATACCACGGCAGATCGCCGACCCGGTAAAAGTCATCATCAAGACGGTACGAGCTGAACTCCGTTCCATGCAGCACGCTGACCGAGTCGCTGATTGCGCTCGAGGTGGATGCCCCAAGGAAGGCCGTGGTGAAGCTGTTCGCCGACTCGTCATTCTTGAGCGCGATTGCCACGACAGAGCGACCATGGGTCGAGGGCGACTCTATTCCCTCGATCAGCGCATCCGGGAACTGTCCCAGCGTCGAAATGAGTCCTTCGCGGTCGACCTCGTGGGTCGCCTTCCACCACCAGTTGGGGCGGAGCTGCGCAACCTGCCACCAGGCATGACGCAACCGGGTGTAGACGGTGTCCGTATTCTGGATCGAAACGCCATCTGTATTGACCGCGATGGGCAGCTTCGGGTTGAGCCTCTCAAACGCAGGCTGGTCCCCGGCGGTACCGATCACCAGGTCATCCATGTCGCCGCCAAGATCGCCGACCTCGCCGACCGATACACGGGTCGCCGGGTAGCCCGTCTGCTCCCCGAAGTAGCCCATCAGGTTGAGGTAGAGCGAGAGCTCCTCGGTGGTCGGGTTCGCCGGCAGAATCACCATCGTCTTCGAGAGATCAGCAAACCGCGTGAACGGGAAACCGGCATTTGAAAACAGCTCCAGGTTCGGCATTGCGGCCCAGTGCGGCAGCCCGCTGATATCGAGATACGAGCTGCGCAGGATCGCGCCCTGCAGGTTGATCGGCGGGGTGTCCTGGCAGTGGCCTTTCTTTGCTACCTGGAAATAAAAGTTAAAGAGAAGCGTGTTGTTGAAGGGCCGTACATCGATCATCGGCACCGCAAGCGTGTCAGAGAGCTCTTCGCGCGTGCTGTCACGATGGGGCAGCGGCATCTCGTTCACAAGGCCGCCATTCGCACTCACCCGCAGCGTCGATGCATTGCCGATCGGCACAGCGTTGTAGCGATAGTCGAGGTGGAGTGGCAGCGTCGCGCTGTCCCCGTAATAAAGATCAGGCGGCAGCCGAAGATACACACGCAGCGCCCCCGAGCCGTCACTCTGCAGTGCGGCATCGCTCGAATAGTTCCAGAGCGGCGTGGTCTCCTGCGTGCTCATCCACAGCGGCGCGTCGTCTGCCTTGCGCGGCGCGGGCAGTTCGAAGTCCGAGATGTGTACGGTGCGGCCCTGCAGAATGTTGTTGCCAAGCGCAAGGCTACGAGCCGCCGTCAGGAGCTGGTCTCCATCATCACCGGCGACGATCAGCAACTTGCCATAAGGATCGCTCGGATTGGGGCGAACTGCCAGCTTCGCGCCGTTGCCGTCGAGACCCATACCGGCCGGCATCTGCGACGCATTCTCGACAAGCAGAACAACATTCCCCTTCGGAAGCGTGGCCCCTACCATGACAGGAAAAGAAAGTGCGCGCGCCTTCGCTCGCACACCGAGCCAGGAGGACAGTACGCCAGCAGCCTCAATGGCTTTCGGGCTCGGCTGCCCTGCAAACGCGAACTGGATCGCCGCCGACGACGTACTCACGGCACCGTCGAAGAAGGGAAGGGGAAGCTGCTTCAGATCGTCCGAAAGGGAGATCATCGAGCTTGAAAGCTCAAGCGTTGAGTTGTTATCGACCCGCGCCCACAAGGTCGTGTTGCTTGGATCTTCGCAGCTCTGCGTGTAGTGCCCGATGAACTGGAAGCTCAACACATTGCTGCGGACCAGCAGCTCTGCCGGCAGCACCAGCGTGCTCAGCAGGCTTGTCTGCACATCCTCCCCATGGTTCGGTACGGCGAGCGTCGCCACCAGCACACCGTTCAGAAGCACGTTCATGTGGCTGACCTGTGGCAGAAGGCCTGCTGAAAACGAGTAATGCAGATTCAGCTTGGCGCCCTGCACCACCTGGGTCTGTGGAAGCGAGAAGGGAATGCTCTGCGTCGCCTCGATTCCACGGAACTGCAGCGCATCGGTCACGCCGATATCCTTCAGGCTCACCGTGTTTGTGCTGGGGCCACTTGCTTGCGGTGTGATCGGGGCATCCTGAGCATTCGCCCGCGGCAGAGACGATCCAAGCAGGATCGCACCCAGCAGCAGCGCCGCTGCCGCCTTCGCACCCGCCGGTGCGCCATGCGTATTCTTCTTCGGCACCAGGCCAACAAATGCATACCGGATGCCGCGCACCGAAAGCTGCACCAGCCGCAGGAAGCTGTGCAACGGACGATCGGTGACGCGATGCTCGCTACGTGAAAGCCACGTATCCGCGCGAGAGTACAAGACCAGTGTCAGCATCTCTTCCTGTTCGCGTGTAAGCGTCTCGTACCGGAGCCGCAGGCTCAGCGACTGCGAACGAACCACGACCGCGGGGATCTCGGCCTCGCCTCCCCGCAGCGGAAACACGATCGAGATCGCCGAACCTGGCGTTAACGGCAACGCCTCTTCAAGCGTGATCGCCCCACCGCTGAGCGAGAGATTTTCCGACTCACCGAAAAAGCGCGTGCCGTCCGGCAGACGGATCTCGACCGGCATCTGCAGATCGATCCGTACGTTGTTGCGCAGCTGCTTCGATTCGATCGCAGTCGCGTTGGCCGTACCGATAATGATCAGGTTGAAGAGGATCCACACACAGTTTGTGATTACCGTGCCGCTGCGCCCCGCGTCCCAGTAGAAGTAGCGCACGGGAGCGATAGCCAGCGCGGCAAAGTTCAACATGATCAGCGCGACATACGGCCGCGCAATCTTGCTGTCGAAGTAGCTCTTGCTCACAATGCCGCCCTTGGCCGTCACGTTGAACTTGCCGAGCTTCGGATTGATCAGGGCCAGCAGGGTGGGTAGCAGGATGTACGGGGCCAGCACAGTCTCATAAACCTCGTTCCAGAACGAGTAGCGATGCTTGCCCTGAATGCGGAAGTTCACCACGTTTGAAAGAAAGAGGTGTGGCAGCGCATACGCGAGAATCGCGATCCAGTGACCGGGGATGTTGATGCGCCCGAGCAGCATGTACACCAGCGGCGCGGTCAAAAACACCAGCCGTGGGATCGCATAGAGGAAGTGCACCATCGCGTTGAAGTAACAGAGCCGCTGCGGCCACTCGAGCCCCCTCACGGTCAACGGGTTATCCGTGCGAAGCACCTGCACCATGCCGCGCGCCCAGCGCACACGCTGTCCCACATGGCTTGACAGACTCTCGGTCGCGAGACCCGCTGCCTGCGGAAAGTTCATGTACGCCGTACCCCAGCCGCGCATCTGCATCCGCAACGATGTATGTGCATCCTCGGTGACCGTCTCCACCGCGATGCCGCCCACTTCATCGATAGCCGTCCGGCGAAGCACCGCGCAGGAACCGCAAAAGAAGGTGGCATTCCATAAATCATTCCCATCCTGCAGCACGCCGTAGAACAACTCTCCTTCGTTCGGAATCACCTTGAACTGCGAGAGGTTCCGCTCAAACGGGTCTGGGGAGTAAAAGAAGTGTGGCGTCTGCATCATGCCCAGTTTTTTGTCGCGGTCGAACCAACCCATCGTCATCTGCAGGAAGGAGCGCGTCGGTACATGGTCGCAATCGAAGATGGCGACATAAGGAGAATTCATCTTCTTCAACGCGTCATTGATGTTGCCTGCTTTCGCATGTGCGTTGTTGTCGCGAATCATGTAACCGACTTCCACCTCCTCGCAAAACTTGCGAAACTCGTCCCGACGGCCGTCATCGCACACGTACACGTGTAGCTTGCTGGGGGGATAGTCGATGTTGATGGCAGCAAACACTGTGGAGCGCACGATCGAGAGCGGCTCATTGTAGGTGGGGATCAACAAGTCGACGTGCGGCCACTCATCCACATTCTCCGGCAGCGGCACCGGACGGCGTTGCAGCGGACGCGCCGTCTGGATGTAGCCGAGGAAAAGAATGGCGAAGGCATACAGTTCGGCCGAGAGCAGGAGAAACATGAAGAAGAGGTTGATCCACCCAGCCTTGTGCGCCGGATCCACCACCACGTCAAACACCGTTGAGCAGCGCCAGTAGCAGTACCGCGCCGTCGACGTCACCGACGCAAACATCAGCGAGAGCGTAACGATCTCTGACCCGCCTGACTTATGGATGAAGTACGTCACCGCAATCGTCAGGATGCCCAGCACTGCCTGCTCTGGCCAGTGAAAGTCAATCGTGACGCATTCGAAGGCCATAAAGAGAAGAGCAAGATAAACAAAGGAACGTCCAATTCGTGCCGGCCAGCTTACGCCCGTTCCAAAGGAGTTCCAGTGAGCCAGGAACTGTTTCAAAGTTCACTCCACCGCGCTGCATCAGGATTCGACAGTGGCGGCGCCTGCTCGCGCAACCAACGTGCCAGGTCGGCATAACTCTTCGTTAAAGGCGAAGTCGGGGCCAGGTCAGCTACGGTCATGCGCTGTTCAAATGCGCTGCCTAAGTCGTCGCTTGCACAGAGCGTCACGGTCAGTAAGTCATCCCCTATCTGGGAGAGGATCATGTCCTTCGCCTTGCGGTGCGATTCGTTGACCGAGTCATACCGATTCAGGATGTACTGCACCTTGGGACCACTCAGCCCAAGCGCCTCAAGTTTCTTGAGCCGCCCGTTGATACGGATGAGCGTCAGCAGCGAGCTAAGATCCGGAAGCAGTGGCACCAGCATGATCTGGCACACACGCAGTGCTTCATCCAGAAAAGAATCGTTCGCCGCACTCAGATCAAAAATGGTGCGTGACACGCGCTGCATGAGCGGTTCGACATTACTCCGCAGCCATGTGCCATCCGGGCTTTCATCGCTCGCGACAAGAATCGACGCCTGGCTTTCTCCTGGTGCACGAAACCGCCGCAACCCCGTGTGCATGTCATCCGCGCCAAAGTGCAGCGGAAGCATGCCCAGGCCATTCGCGTCGACCAGCAGCACGCGTTCGCCACGATCATGGAGCGCCCTCGCGAGGTGTGCGCATAAGGTGCTCTTGCCCACGCCCCCCGCGATTGAATACACCGCGAGTGCCGGTGAGAGCAGGGCCGCCGACTCCTTGAGAAGCTCGCCTTCATGGCTGGTTGCGATCTCGCCTCCGTGAGCTACCTCTGTCGCCACGTGTGGCGCCTGGTGGGCAACAGAAGGGCCTGCGGGGAGTGCAAGAGAGGCTGCCCCAGCACAGCTGGCCTCATGTTCAGGCTCCTGCGTGGAAAGAATCGCATCGCGCAGTGCAGACGCAACAACGTGCTTACCCGTGATAGTCGGCGATTCGGAAATCCTCTCGTCCGCAGACGGGGACACGCTGTTCGGGACGGCCGGGAGCGCCCGGACCTTGTCGCTCAAGCGTTGGCTGCGATGCTCCGCACGCTCTCTCGAGAAATCAAGATAGGCGACCTCCTCTACGTTGTTGAGTGAAAACAACCTTGCAAGGTCGGTGTCCAACTTGCCATCCTTGCCGGTGTGCGATGGTGTATGTTGCTCTGGGTGTCTTTGCATGGCTTAGGATCCGAGAGGGTAAGCTTCAGTCAAATCAACAACGTAGGTCCTCCTGTCAGGAAGGTCCTTCGGCATGAAACCTCACTCTAGCAGTCCAAAGTGGGACCCGATAGGTTACTTATGTTTGGCTTATCCTTCGTTCTTGGCTGCAGAACCGTAGCTTTGTTGGTTCTAACTCGAACCTACTCATCCCGTGCGGAGCAAACTAGTTCAGATCGTCGCCGATGACGACGTCGAGATCGTCACTTGTGGTGTACTTTTGATCGACAAGCAAAAGGCTGCGAGCCTGTCCTGCCGTCAACGTCATCGTCGTCGCCGGATACCGCAGAGTCGTCGTCCCCGTGGCCGTGATCACCATGGTGTAGGCACCTGCGGCGATGCTGTCATACGATGTCACCGAACCGGTGGCGACCGCCGTGAACACCGGTGTCGAGGTAAGCAGAGCCCCGCCGGCGGGGATCAGGTAAATATCGACAGGGCCTGCATTCGGCGCGCTTGCGATCACCCGCAGCGAGACCTGGCCGTCCGGCGGCGACACCGACTGATCCGACAAAACCGTCATCTGGTAGGCGGATCCGGAGTTTGTCAGGAGGACAGAATATTCCTGACCTGCTACCGTCTCCAGGCTCCCCTCAAGTTGTGCCGCGGTTGCCCCTGCAGACGAGACACTCAGACTGGTCTTGCCAACACCGACGCCTGCATAGTTCGTAAAGGTCGGCGCACCCACGTCCGAGGCGATCACGCTCGAGTTCACCGAGACACTTACTGCAGGCACAGTGGTTGACGCATCGATCACCCGTACCAGGGAGTAGCTCTTGGTCGTTGTCACACTTTGGCAGCCCGGCAGCAGCAGCAAACTGCTGCATCCCGCAGCCAGGACTGCTCGTCGAAAACTTATCAAGTCTTTTCTTTTGTGCAAGTTGTTCATCTCAAAGATGCAGAGTCCATCTCGAGCGTGATCATACTGCGCCGCTGACACGGCTCAGGGGTTAACTCGCAGGTGGAACATTACGGAAGGGACTTGACAGCCGCAGGCCAGCTTTTCCCGGCAACGACGGAACAGGACGGGATCTACTTGAGGTACTGCGTGAGAAAGCGAGCGATCCTTGCGCGCGCATCGAAGCCATGCCACGGCTCCTTGCTCGGCGCACCGAAGATCCCCATCGCCAGGGGGCCATGGTCCTCGCGCGGGTAGGTGACAAGGTCGACCGGGACGCCTCTTTGTCGCAGCGCTCGATACATCTCCTCTGATTGGCCTACCGGGTCTGTTGTATCCGCTTCGCCCTGCAGCAGAAGCATTGGGGTGGCTGCCCCTGCGAGAAACGAGAGGGGACTCTGCCGCCACGCATCGGCAGGGTGCTCCCATGGCTTGCCAAAGTACCAGCGGTCGTACCAGGAATCCGACTCGGTGCCATACTCGCTGTACTGGTCGATCACCGGCGCACCCGAAACAATCGCGCGGAAACGCGTCGTCTTCCCCTCGACGAAGCCCGCCATCTCGCCGCCATAGCTGTAGCCCATCAATGCCATGCGTTGCGCATCGACAGGTTCCGTCTTCAACACGGAGTCCACGCCCGCCATGATGTCGCGGTAGTCGCCGCCGCCAAGGTCGTTCTTGTTGGCAGCAGCGAAGCCCGCTCCATAGCCGGTACTGCCACGTGGATTGGTGCGCAGCACCGCCCAGCCATGGCCCACGAGAAACTGCACAAACGCTTCATAGCCATCATTGAAGTTCCCGAGTGGCCCGCCGTGGACGTCGACGATCAGCGGCACCTTCGCCGCGCTACTCGCTGCTACCGGCAGGTAGAGCAGACCCTCAACATCGGTATGGTCGCTCTTCCAGGTAATTCGTCTGGCCGCAACAGCCTCGAGACCGGCTGGCATCACCGGTGGCGTCTTCAGGATGCGCGCCCCTCCACCAGGGACCTCGCTCATATAGAGGGCAGGAGGGGTTGTGCTGCTTTGCCCCAGGAACACCCAGCCGCTTTCTCGTTCGTTGGTCGCCAGCGCCTGCACGACCGGCAGGGGATAGTGAAGGATCTCGGGGCGAGCGCTGCCGGTGTACTTCGCCGTGGTGACCGTGACACCCTGATCCACTGAGAGCAACGTCGCTCCGCCGCGCATCGCGAGAGGCTCTTCATGCGCCGCCGAGACATGGAGGGACGGAGAGGAAAGGTTCTCCAGCGTTTTTGTTGCAATGCTGTATCGGTACAGATCGCTATAGCCTGGCGGTGTGTCCGTGCCCGCTTGTGCGAGCAGCGCAAGAGCGTTCCCATCGCTGCTCCAGCTCAGCGACTCGGTCGTTGCAGGTAGCGCTGCAATCCTTTCAGCTTTTGCTGGCTCTTGCGGAGAAACCACCCACGCCGAGGTCGCCGGATGGAGATCACTCGCCTCGTTCGGCTCTTCACTCAGCGCAGCGAGTGCGCTGCTGTCCCGCTTCCATACGGCGGACTGCACATCGCCCGGAACAGAAGTGACAGCTACGCTGCTTGTAGCCGGGTCAAGAAAATACAAGCGCTTCTCATGGGTCTCGTGATTTACATCTGTAGCATCGGCCTTGGCGTCGCCCTGTCTCTTCTCCCCTGGTGTCTGCGGGTCCGCGGCGATGATCGCAATATGCCGACCATCGGGCGCGATCGCGTAGGAAAGAATGTCGATCTCTACCGGACCATCGTCTGCGGAAGCCAGGGCATCCTTGCGAGGCGTTTCCCCTTGGGGAGGCAGAGCATCCGGATCCTTGGAGCGATCCACTGCCGGCTTGACCTTCAGATCGAAAGCTTTTGCCTCACCTCCGTTCATCGGTAAGCGGAACAACTGCGTATGCTCCCCGCGATGCGCGAGAAAGAGCACACTTGCGCCATCCGGCATCCATGCACCTGCATGCTCGCCGCCCTTATCTGCTTCTGGCGAGTAAGTCAGCTGGCGAGGCTCTCCACCAGCCACATCGATCAGCCATTCGTGGCTCTTCGCTCCGTCCGCTGTTGACTCGGTCACTTCCAGCAGCACAAGCTTTCCGTCCGGTGAGAGCAGCGGATGCGCCAAACGTCCCAGATGCCGCAGATCCTCGTTCGTGGGCAGATGCGGTGCGCTCTCAGCCGCAGCAAACACAGGTAGGAGCAGAAGAGCGGAGACGAAGAGTTGGCGTGGCATAGCTGATTCTAGGCACAAAGCCGAAGGTCGCGAAGACTTACTTCGCCAGGAGAAAGGGGCCGTTCCGGGGAGTGATCCCAGGAACGACCCTCGACGTAAAAGAAAGCAGCTTACTGCTTGCCGGGAAGCCCGGCGGTGATCATGGGCAGCCCGGTCGCAGGCCAGTGATTCACCTCAGCATCCACGTTATTGTCGAGTGCAGCATCCGGGGTTGCCGTGGGCGTGATGCTCACATTCCACCCGTCCAGCACCAGCAGGGGTGTGTCCCCCTTGAGATCCGCAAGCGACGCATCGACCGTAATCGTGCGCGCCTCACCCGGCGCCAGCGAGAGGTAATTGTCACTGTAGAAGACCGGAAGCACGCGCTCGCCGCTTGCCCTGCGTCGCAGCTGCAGGTGCGCCATCAACGCCATCTCCCTGCCCGGATTGGCAAGCGTCACATCGAGCAGGAGCCGGCCATTTGCATCATGCCGGGTTACGGTGCCGGTAAGCTGCATCGTCTTCATTGTTCCGAGCGGGGACAGGTCCTCTCCCTGCGACGCCTTCGGCTTCCAGTACAGGTTGCGCGACAGCATGCTGCCATCGGCTCCCTTGAGCTCGAGCTTGACGAAGTACACGGCCGAGATCTCCTCCGGCATCGGCAGCTCGCCCAAGGGGATCGCGGTATCGGCAGCCCCGCTCACCGGGTAGTCCTTCTCGAGCACCGTCTTTCCGTGGAGATCGATCAAGGCCAGATGAGCGGTCGCGCCTTGCAGCGGCTGTGGCAGGTTGTTGATCACCTGCAGCGTATTGTTCAACTCGTCCATTTGAATGTGAACAGGCTCCGCGGCTGATTCCACTGCGAACAGGGAAGAATTCGGCTCCATGTCGTAGTGGTACAGCTGCCACACAAAGCTCGGCTGTGCCGGGTGGCTCATCCAGGTAAGGATGCCTGTGTATGGCTCGAACAACTTGGCATTGCGCGCTTCATACATTGCGCGAAACGCCTCGTAATTCATCAATTGTGCCTTGCGTACAAAGTCAGCAAGGTTGGCCACGCGGCCATAGCGTCCTGCAAGCACGTAGGGGTAGGTGTCGCCATGCTGTGCACCTTTGGCCAGGTCATGCTCGGCCCAGTCGTCGTTGATCGTCTCCCAGTCCTTCGCGGGCATCATGCCGTGTACCGACTCGAGCGTCGGCACGGAAACGCTCCCGGTCTCGGTCTTGAACGGCGCATCTGGCGCGTAGAACGCCTGCGGCTCGCGCCAGTAGTACGGCCCGTGCGACACCACGCCCCGCCCGGCAGTCGAGCTCGGCTGGTACAAACGAACCGGGTCAAGCTCCGGGATCATCGAGCGAAGCGCGGTATCAATCTCCGGCGGTGGATGCCCCTCGTTCCGCGCGCACCACAATGCGATGGATGGGTGATTGCGGAAGCGCAGGATCTTATCGCGTACGTTCGCAAGATAAATCTGTAAATCGTCCGGGTTCGGCCCATCGCTCGGGTTCGGCTGAAAGAACTCATCCCAGATCAGAATGCCGTACTTATCGCATAACTCGTAAAAGTCCTCGCTCGTGCTCTGCCCGACCCAGTTACGAATCATGTTCAGGTGCGCCATCTGGTGCATGCGGATTTCGGCATCGAGCCGCTCCCGCGGAATCCGCTTCATGCCTTCATCCAGACCCCAGTCGCCGCCGCGAATAAAGACCTTCACCCCGTTGACCGAGATCGTGAGCGGGTTTGCGCTCGATAGCGGCAACCCGGGTGCTTCATAGGTGATCGTTCGAATGCCGAAGCTCGTATCCTTCGCATCGGAATCCGTCCTGCCCTGCACAAAATGTAAGTGCAGCTGATACAGATTCTGTGGGCCATAGCCATTCGGCCACCACAGCTTCGGGTTCTCTACGTGCAGCGCAGCCGTTGTCCTGGGATCAAACGAAACGACCTGCGTGCTGTTCGGCGCAACCGTGACCGGCTGCGAAAAGCGCACGTCGCCAAAGCTGCCCTCAAGCGTGCCCTTCTGTTCCTTCGCGCTTACATTCCGAACCGTCGCCTTCACGCTGACATCAGCGGTGGCGGTGCTCGGAAGGGGAAGCGTTGTTGTGACAAGAGGATCCTCGACCAGCACTGGCCCGGATGCTGACACGTATACCTTTCGCCACAGGCCCGTGTCCCGATCGCGAATCGCTGGCAGCCAGTCCCAGCCGATCGTGGAAAGGAACGTAGGGCCATCTATCGCGGTAATGCCGCCGTTCAGGCCGAGCCCATTGGCAATCGTGTGCTCGTGCGGAACACCGGGGTGCGGCTGCGGCG
The DNA here is from genome assembly GCA_965199135.1 of Acidobacteriaceae bacterium. Classification (GTDB taxonomy): domain Bacteria; phylum Acidobacteriota; class Terriglobia; order Terriglobales; family Acidobacteriaceae; genus EB88. The sequence goes on from OZ240685.1 coordinate 2,027,130, forward strand.
AAACCTCCACCGCAATCACAGCAGTCTCCCCCGGCTTCACCAGCTTCGTGATATCGAAGCGCCCGCGGAGGAACGCGCCGTGGATCTCACCGACCTGTGTTCCGTTCACCCACACTATTGACGAGAAGTTCGCGCCATCGAAGTGCAGCGCCACCATGCGATGCGCGTAATCACGGGGCACCGTGAAGGTGGTGCGATACCAGTAGGGCGTCTTGTTCAGACTCTCCGGGATGCGTGTCTCCCGGTTGTTCTCGCCGTACAGCGGCTCCGGGTAGATGCCGTCCTTCACCATGCTCGTCAGCACCGTGCCGGGCACAGTCGCGCCAATCCAGCCTTCCGGCTTGTAACCGGGCGAGGAAACAACCGCGCCGGTACCGGTCACCTTGGCGCTGTCCTGCAACTGCCAGCCGGTACTCAATTCCATGGGCGCAGGCAACGAGGCGGCACGCAGCGGCGCGGTGGCGCCGATTGTCAGAAAACAAACCGCTGCCAGGCGGGCGGCAGCCTTTGAGGTGCAATATGACACGGATCCTTCTCTTCTCTGCGACGCAGCATTGAACTGGGGGTATTTGCCATCTGCGCTCATCGGGCGAGCACGATACCTCCCCGCCCCAGCATAGGCAGGACCGCCCCCCCGCTGCAACCTGCACGGCTTGCACAGCCGCTGCAGTGCGGCTCAGTGGCCTCGCCTTTTCTGTAACTTTCTCTCTTCTCCGCAGTCAAAGCGGTGCGCATCCGATACCCTTTTTCTAAATAGGCGCGAGGTCCTCCCTATGACCCAGCAAGCACCCACGGCCACCGCAGTCCGCGAGCGTCAGCCCGGCGCGACCATCCGCATCGAGCGAAAACACCCACTGGCCATCCGCTGGATGCACTGGATCAACTTCCCCATCCTCTTTCTCATGATGTGGAGCGGCCTGCTCATTTACTGGAACGACTCGGACAATGCCTACCACCACGCGCACCGGGTCTACCGGATCGGCCTCGGCCACGTCACCCTCTTTCGGTTTTTTCCCGAGTGGTTCTACCACATGCTCAAGGTGCCCTACCATGTGACCGACGGCCTCGGCGACCATTTCTTCTTCATGTGGTTCTTTGCGATCAACGGCGTCGCCTATGTCCTCTACACCTGGCTTTCCGGCGAGTGGCGCTTTCTCCTCCCAGAGCGCAGGAGCCTCAAAGACGCGGTCCAGGTCACGCTCGTCGACCTGCACCTGCGCAAGGGATTGCCCGAGCAGACCAAGTACAACGGCGCCCAGCGCATCGCCTACTCGTCTGTCATTCTTATGGGCGCAGGCATGCTGCTGACCGGCCTCGCCATCTACAAGCCCACACAGCTCCACTGGCTCACGACCCTGATGGGCGGCTACGAAATGGCGCGTTGGCTGCACTTCTGGCTGACCATGTCCTTTCTCGGCTTCTTCTTCGTGCACGTGATCCAGGTCGTGCTCGCCGGCTGGAACAACTTTCGCGCCATGGTCAGCGGTTACGAAGTACAGCGGGTCGAAGCGCCTTCTCTTGAAACCGCCCGCCTCGAGCCGAGAAGAAGGGAGTCACGATGACGTCGGAAACCCCGGACAATGTCCCCGCCACCACGCAGCCCGAGGACGCGCCTGTTGTGCAGGAAGGCCCTCCCGCAGAACCAGGAGCAGCAGCGGCCAAGGAACCGCAAATCGCTGCCCAGCAAGAGAAACCACCTGCGCACAGCGCCTCACCTGCCGTCGAGCCAGCCCCGGTTCAGCAAGGGGAGGCGCGTCCCGTCGATCCTGAAGATGCCGATGACGTTCTGACAACGCAGGTTCGCGGCCACGCCGAGGCGGATGCGCACGTCCTGGCAGCCTCCCGCATGCGAACGCGACGGTCGTTTCTCGTCGCGGGTGTCGCCGCAGGCGCTGGCTACGGCTTCTACCGGTGGACGCAGCACGCGCACGAAGTGGAAATGCAGCCGCTCCCGCTTCGTGACACCTTTCAACTGAATGCAGCCCTGTCCCGCGCCGTCTTCCGGGATCGCGCGCTGGCCCCGACCTACCCGCTGCGGCGCGCCGAGGTCCTGAGGGTCAACGGCGTTGATGGCCTGAAGAAGCCGCTCGTTCTCGAGAGCTATCGGTTGCAGGTTGTCGGCTCCACGCGATCGGCAGGCGACCCCGCCTCCAGTCCCGACGTCACCGCCTGGGAGTACCGCTACAGCGACAGCGCCACGCATGAGGACCCGGGACACGACACCAAGCTCGACCCGAAACTTGCCACCGCGAGACGAATGGCGCCTGCTGCCGCACTCGATCAGGCCATTGCCCATGAAGAGCAAGCGCCCAGGGAGCGCCCCAGACGCGGCCTAGAAGAAGCCGGCGAGAGCCGCAGCACCCTTCCACCCGGCACACCAGGCCTCCTGCTCCCGCTCAGCGAGGTCACGAAGCTGCCCCGCCACGAACTTGTCACGCAGTTCAAATGCATCGAGGGCTGGAGCCAGATCGTGCATTGGGCTGGCGTCCGCATGGCAGACTTCCTCGAAGCGTATCCGCCCGCGGCCGGCAACCTCTACGTTTACATGGAGACGCCCGACGGCGACTACTACACCGGCTACGACCTCGAGAGCTGCCGCCACCCGCAGACGCTGCTCGTGACGGAGATGATGGGAGCCCCTCTGACGCAACTCCACGGCGCGCCACTGCGACTGCACATGCCCATCAAGTATGGCTACAAGCAGATCAAGCGCATCGGCCTGATCGCCTACACGGCGCAAAAACCAGACGATTACTGGACCCGGCTCGGGTATGACTGGTATGCGGGACTCTAGTCGCGCGGCAGAGTCTCGGTCGAAGACGAAGTCACGCCGAGCACAGCGACACACCTGCGCATGGCATCGCGCAGGTCTCCCATTGGGGAAGGGAAATGGTGGAGGCGGCGGGAGTCGAACCCGCGTCCGAAACTGCCGGTAACAAAGAGAGGCTCCATGCTCAGTCTCGTTCCAGAGACTTCGCTCCTGACCCTCAGAACGGACAAGGTGAGTCAGGCGCTAGTCCGATGATCTCGCCGAACTCCCACGGACCGAGGGAGAGCAGCCAGCCTGCTGTATGACGTCTCATCTGGGCCCACAGGCAAAGCTCAGGGAGCCGGCAGTTTAATTAATTAAGCTGCGAGTGCGAATTCAGTGTTGGCAATTCTGTTTTTGCAGGCGATTACGGATGCCCACACTCCGACATGCCTCTTTGTCGCAAACAATCCCGTCGAAACCGTGACGCCCCCACTTCGTTGACGCTTCTCAGATCTTACTACTGCCCTGTCCCAGGCACAAAAAAAGACGGCATGAAGAGAAAACTCTTCATGCCGGGAGGCCAGTGACGCAACTTGTGGTTCTAAACTTGATGCTGGTTGGAGAGCTACACGCTTCGATCAACATCCAGCTTGTAGTGGTACTGATGCCTCGAAGTGACCTCAGGATACCAGTTTTCTGGATAATTCCAAGAGTGCATCTACATTTTTTAGAAGAAACTTTTCCACATTCCTATTTTGATCGGGGTGACGCCATCTCCACTTTCGCCCTTGGAGGCACCATGCACGATGGTCCCAACCCGCCGGATCTCCCCGGGCCTGGGTATAAAGACACAGGCCTGGCGCCGAAGTCGCGGTGGCGCATGCTTTTTGTGGTGTCCACCTCGGCCGTGTTAAGCGGGATCGCCGTGGTGCTTTGGAATCGCCATACGCTCGCGCAGTTCCGCGAGATCCAGACGGACGCGCCCGCAGAACCCGAATCAGAGCGAGAGTTCATCTAGCGAGCGAATCGCAGGAACGGAGCCATGAAACGGCTACCCAGCCTCCCCTGGGGCCTCCCTCTAACCGTCCGGACCTGAGACGCAGGAATGTCGACCGGCTTTTGCGTTGGGCAGAGGAAGAGCCGCCGCCCGGTCAATCTAGCTGGAACAGGCGCCACTAAGCCGGAACCAGCGCCACGTGCCGGCCCAGGATCGCGTCGCGCAGCTCCTCCCACACCTCCGATGGCATGGACGTAAACGCATCCACCACGCGCGGATCGAACTGCGTCCCCGCACAGCGCGCGATCTCGTTCCGCGCGGCAGAGAACGGTGACCCCCGCCGGTAGGGCCGATCCGAGGTGATGGCGTCCAGGGTATCTGCGACTGCGAAGATGCGAGCTCCCAGCGGGATCTCTTCGCCACTCAGCTGGCGCGGGTAGCCGCCACCGTTGAAGTGTTCCTGGTGGCTGTAGACGATGTCGGCAGCTTCCTTGAGGAAGGGAATCTTGCGAACGATCTGGTAACCCGAGAGGCAGTGTCGCCGCATGATCGTCTGCTCTTCCGGATCAAGGCGGCCTGGTTTCAGAAGAATCGCGTCCGGGATCGCCATTTTGCCGATGTCATGGAGAAATGCCCCATGCTTGATCGTCTTCATGTCCGCCTGGTCCACACCCATCGACCGGGCCAGGGCGATCGTATAGGCGGTCACGCGCCGGGAGTGGCCCTCCGTCTCGGAGTCCTTCAAATCCAACGCATCGCCCAGCGCCTCGAGCGTCGTGTCATACGAGCGCTCCAGCTCGAACATTGCTTCGCGCAGCAGGCTGGTGCGCGCCTCGACCAGGTGCTCCAGGCTGTTGCGGTAGGTCGTGTTCCGACGGGCGACATTGCCGAAGGCCACGCCGCGGCTGACTGCTTCGAGCAGCGCCTTGTTCCCGAAAGGTTTCAGCACGACATCAAACGCACCATTGCGCATCGCGGCAATCGCCGTACTCACATCATGGACCGCGGTCACCATAATGACCGGTGTTTGCAGTTGGCGGGCGCGGACCTGCTCCAGCAGACGCATGCCGTCGCTGCCTTTCATCACAAGATCGGTCACGATCAGGTCAACTGACTTCACCGCCAGGGCGCGCAGGGCTTCGTCCGCGTTGCGGGCACTCTCCACTGCGTACCCTTCCTTGCGAAGGATTGCCACCAACAGAGAGCGGGTCAGTTGTTCATCATCGACGACCAGGATCTTTTCGGCAGCCATCTGCCACGTCTCCTTCGCTACCATGCGACGCGCGCGCTTTTTGACCTGCATAAGAGAGTGCCACAAGTTCCACAGAGTTTGCCCGAAAGTTTGTACCTTTTGTCACCGCTTTGCCACGAGGTCGCCGGAGCCATGTCCCGCTTCGACGCAAGTTCCATAGGGGAACATCGGAGCGTGGCTCCGCCGATGCAGGATAGACATGCAATCCGGTACTGTTGTAGAGGAGGGCGTTGGCATGTAAGCTGAGTCCCGTCCGGCGCCAGGCAGCACCCATGGTGCAGCCGGCTTACTCGCGCAAGCCAGGAGCGGTATTTGTTCGATCTGGAACGTCAGTTTCGAGAGACTCACGGAATCGTCGCCTCCGCCTCGCAGAAGCTCACTGCGGAGCAGAAACAGCGGGACTGCTTTGAGACCCATCGCCATCGTGTCTTCTCGGTGTCCTACTACATGACCGCGAACGAGGTTGAAGCAGAAGCGCTGCTGACCAAGACCTTCATCGACGCCTTCCAGGCCTCGGCCGAGCCGGATGCCCAGGGGGTCGATTGCGCCCTGCTCCAAAGCCTCGAAGAGCGATTCTCACTTGCGCCCACCACGGCCGCGACCCCGGACCGCGGCACGGAACTCACCCGCGACTGTGTGCGCCGCACCGACCTTGAAGAAGCGGTAGCCACGCTGCCACCCCGCGAGCGTCTCCTGTTTCTGCTGCGCGATGTGGAAGGCTATTCAGCTGCGAAGATCGCCGGGCTCCTGCGGACTGAGGAAAGTGACGTACAGAAGACCCTGCTCTCCGCACGGATCCGCATGAGGAATGCCCTGGCTCGTGCGAAGGCACGCAACCTCGAGCAGTGCAGTGAAGAGGCAGCCACCTACCTCGCCACCGGTTCCTGAGCGAAGTTAGTCGCTCGCCGGTTTGTGCTGAAGCGGCTCGCGTGCCTTGCGGGTGCGCGCCCACCCTTCCTTGTTCACCTGCCGCGAGCGTCCCAGTGCCAGCGCCTCATCAGGCACGTTGGTCGTGATGCAGGAGGCTGCCGCGACGTACGCTCCCCGTCCGACAGTGACCGGCGCCACCAACACCGAGTCGCTTCCGATGAAGGCTCCCGCCCCGATCTCGGTCTTGTGCTTTGCCACCCCGTCGTAGTTGCAGACGATCGTTCCCGCACCGATGTTCGCTCCCGCACCAATGTCGGTGTCACCCAGGTACGCCAGGTGGTTCGCCTTCGCTTCCCGTCCCATGTGGGTCTTCTTGAGCTCCACAAAATTACCGACGTGCGCCTCTTCCTCCACCAGGCTCTCCGGCCGGATACGTGCATACGGGCCGATCAACGCACCCTTGCGGATCTCCGACTCCTCCACAATGCAGCCCTGCCGGATCAGCACCTCGTCCCCGATCACAACGTCCTCGAGCACCGAGTACGAGCGGATGCGGCAGTCGCTGCCGATCCGGGTCCGCCCCAGGATCTGTACAAAGGGCTCGATCACCGTGTCCGGGCCGATCTCCACTCCCGCATCGATGCGCACCGTGTGCGGCTCGAAGATCGTGACGCCCTGCGCCATGTGCCGCTCTGCTGTTTCGCGCCGCATGGCGGAGTCGAGCGCCATCATCTCGGCAATCGTATTCGCCCCCAGCACCTCGTGCGCCGTCGCGGTTCCCGGGGTCGCGAGCACTCGCTCGCCGGCGCGGGTGAGCAGCGCAGCCATGTCCGTCAGGTAGAGCTCCCCCTGCGCGTTGTTCGCGCGGAGCGACTCGATGTGCGCTGCGAGCTTCGGTACGGAAAAAGCATAAATCCCCGAGTTGATCTCGCGGATCGCCGACTCTTCCGGTGCAAGATCCCTTTGCTCCACGATCCGCTTCACTTCCGGCGAACCCGCGTGCTCGCGCACGATCCGCCCGTAGCCAAAGGGCTTTTCCACCTCGGCCGAAAGGATGGTCATCGCCGCACTCTCGCGGAGGTGCAGATTGCGCAAACCCAGAACTGTCTCGGGTTTCAGCAGCGGTACATCGCCTGAAAGCACCAGCACATGGCTGTACGCGCGCAGGGTGCCAACCGCCACCTGGAGCGCATGCCCGGTTCCGCGCTGCTCGCCCTGCTCAATGAAGTGGACGCCGCTTGCCGCCACCGCGGTGCGCACCGACTCCCCGGCGTGACCCACAATCACAAAGATGTCCTTCGCCGGAACCACCTGAAGCGCGGTGTCGATCACATGCTGCAAAAGCGCCTTGCCGCCGATCGTGTGCAGAACCTTGGGCCGCTTGGATTTCAGACGAGTGCCCTTGCCGGCGGCCAGAATTACAACAGCGAGTGTCATGCGGTGTGGATCCCTTTCCTGTTCACGCGGAGCGCCTTACTGTTGAGGGGCGCCGCCGCCCAGTTGCTTTCGCATCGCTTCCGGAATCGGGATCGCCACATCCAGCCTCTGCGGGGTACCGAGGTTCAACTTAGACAGCGGATCGCCAAAGTCCGCCTGGTTGCCGACAATCAGCACCGCCAGCTTCCCGACATCGACCCTGGTCTTCGCCACCCGTTCAAGATCCGCGACAGTGACCTTTTCGACGCCAGCCCGGTAGCGTTCGAGATAGTCCGCCGGGTAGCCGTAGAACAGCAGCCGCGCCGCTGCGCTGAGCACCTTGTCCGGGGTGTCGTAGTTGAAGATGAAGCCGTTCAGGACCTGGTCCTTGGCGAGCTTCAACTCGTCCTCGGTAAAGGGTTCGGTCTTCAGCTCGCCCGCGTCCTTGAGCATCTCGGCCGTGGCTGCCTCGGTGCTCGCGCTCTTGGTCGAGGCCACCACGCGGAACATCGCAGGGTGATCGAACGAGGAACCGAAGCCACCGCCGACGCTGTAGGCAAGGCCCAGCTTGGTGCGCACATCCTGGAACAGGCGGGACCCGAAACCGCCGCCGAAGATCTCGTTCATCACCGAGAGCGTGTAGAAGTCCGGGTCGTCCCGCTTGATCCCAAGACCGACGATCTCGATATTGCTCTGGTCAACATCCTTCTTGTCCACCAGGTACAGCCCCGGCTTCGGACCGGCAAAGGTCTCCTCGGGTTTCGCGACCGCCGGACCCTTCGGCAGCGAGCCAAATGCCTGCCGCAGCTTCGCCTCCATGGCACTCGCGTCGAAGTCCCCTGCCACGCCAATGATCATGTTGTTTGGGTGCACCGTCTTTGCATGGAACTGCTCGAAGTCGGCCACCGTGATGCCCATTACGGTGGAGATTTCAGCAGTGCGTGCGTAGGGGCTCTCCTTGCCGTAGACCAGCTTGGCTGCTTCGCGCCCGGCGATCCCGGCCGGGTCGTCGTTGCGGCGAAGGATCCCCGCAATGTCCTCCTGCTGCGCCAGCTGCAGCTTGGAGGGATCCCACCTGGGGTGCAGCAGGAGATCAGTCACCAGCCCCAGGACCTGGTCGCTATCGGCCTTCAGGCAGGACCAGGAGAGAGAACTCGAGTCCACATCGGCGCCGGTCTCGATCTTGGCAGCCTTCGCCTCGAGCAGGTCGTCGAGTGCATCGCCGTTCATTGTTGCGGTGCCGCTTGTTCGCCAGACCTCTCCGTAGAGATCCATCATGCCGGCCTTGCTCGCCGGCAGGTCTCGGCCGCCGCCATGCATCTCGATGAAGCCGTTGATGAAGGGGAGCTCGTGATCTTCCTGCAGGAGGATCAGCACGCCATTCGGCAGCTCAACCCGCTTCGGCTCTGCGGGGTGAAAGGGGGCGAGTGGAGGAACAACAATCTGCTCCCACGCGCCCGGCTGCGCCGCCTCGCGCGCGTCTGGCGGGATCACCGGGTGGCCCGTGCCCTGGGCATAGACGGAGCCGGTCACGAGGGAGCTCAGGAGCACGAAGCAAAGGGAAGTGAGGCGCTTCATCGTGCACCCCCCTGGGCCGCGGGCGCAGCCGCCGCTGTGTTCGCTGGTGGATCAATCTCCGCGTAGGTGCGGTTGGCCGAGGTAAACACCTTGTTCGCTACCCTGCGGATATCCGCCTTGGTCACCTTGTCGACCTTGTCGAGCTGCAGGAAGAGCTGTTGCCAGTCGCCATACCGCAGCTGGTTCACCGCCAGCTGCTGAGCGAGGCCCTGGTTCTCGTCGAGGCCGCGCAGCAGGTCCGCGCGCGAACGTGTCTTGAACATGGCAAGCTCTGCATCTGTCACATCGGTGGTCTTCAGCTTGTCGATCTCCTTGTGGATCGCGGCGCGCAGCTCCGCACTCGTGTGGCCCGGCACGGGCACTGCAAAAAACCCGAACAGCCCCGGATACTTCTCACCCGGAAAGCCCGTGAAGCCCTCCGCCTCTGCCGAGATGCGCTGGTCGCGCACCAGGCTCCGGTACAGCCGTGAGGTGCGCCCGTTTGAGAAGATGTCCTGGATCGCGTCGTACACCGCGTCGTCCGGATCGAGGTAGTCGGGCCGATGATAGCCCTCAAGGTACATCGGCTGCGAGGGGTCCTCGAGACTCACGGTGCGCTCACCAGTCTGTGGAGGTTCCACCGTGATCACACCCTGTGGCTTGGGGCCGCCATCGGGGATCGCGCCGAAGTATTTCTCGAGCACCGGTAGCGCATCGCTGTTCGTGAAATCCCCGACCACCGCGATCACGATGTTCGAGGGAACGTAGTACTTCGCGTGGAAGGCCGCGGCTTCGGTCGCGTTGATGTTGTCAAGTTCGCTGGCCCAGCCGACATTCGGACGGCCGTAGGGATGCGCAACGTAGGCTGCTGCTAGAAACTGCTCAACAAGGCGGCCGATCGGGCTTGCATCGACGCGCATGCGGCGTTCTTCCTCGACGACGCTGCGCTCGCGGTAGAACTGCCGCTCCACCGGGTGGGCGATCCGGTCGCTTTCGAGATAGGCCCAGAGCTCCAGGCGGTTCTCGGGCATCGACCAGAAGTAACGCGTGTCATCAAGACTGGTCTCGGCATTCAGACCGTTCGCCCCGTTGGCTTCAGCGATCTCGGTGAACTCATTCGGGATCACGTACTGGTTCGCTGCCTGGTCGGCTGCCTGGTACGCCTCCTGCAGTTGCTTGAGCTTTGCCGGATCCTGGCCGACGCGCTTGAGCTTCTCGGCGTCGTAGGCGGCGTACGCGCTTTCAAGCTTCGCAAGCGCAGCCTTCTCGGCCGGGTAGTTCTTGGTGCCGATGTCTTCTGTGCCCTTGAACGCCAGGTGCTCGAACATGTGCGCCAGGCCCGATTCCTGCCCGGGATCGTTGGCGTCGCCCGCATCCACGATCGTGAAGTACGAGAAGACCGGCGCATCCTTGCGTTCGCACAGAACCAGCGTCAGACCGTTCGGCAGGACCTTCACCGTGGTCCGGCTCTGGAAACTCTGGAGCTCACGCGCGGCATCGGGGTCACCCTGCGTGAGCGCTGCCATGGTCGCGGCGGAAACCGGAGCAGATTGTGAGAGAGCGGGGTACGAGAGGAGGAGTGACGCCGAAACGAGCACGGCCGGGATCAGGGATCGGGATGGCGGCATTGAACCTCGTGCCTGGGCGTGTCTGGCTTCCTGTGAGGCAGGCCTCGCCGCGCCCGGCTTTCTCTCGAAAACTAAAGTGACTGTCCTCGAGTGTCAAACCCAAGTCTGCGCCCCGGGCGTGCATCCTTGCAATAACGCCGGCGGCTGCGCTGCGCCGGACGCGTCCGAGAGGCGAAAGAGGACGAGCGCGCATGAAAAACTCGCGACGCGCCGCAACTTTCGTTCTTCTTTGCTGTTATCAAGGTCGCCGGGGTGCCGTTCGCTGCGCCCTTGACTCGGGTGTACGGTGCCGTACAAGGTACTCGAGTCAGGCTTCCGTTCCTCCCCCCAATCGTGGGCAGCCCGTCCGCCCAGAGTCCCTTCGATCCATGAACAGAATCGGTGGTTCCCGCATGAGACCCAGGCTCCTCGCTCCCTCCATCTGCTCCGCCGCGCTGGCTGCTTTCTGCCTGCCCACCGGCTCGTTCGCGCAGGCGTCCGATACGCTGCTGGCGCAGCCTCTCGCCCGTATCGCCGGACCGGTCTCAAACAGCGCGCTTGTCACGCTCAAAGGAAACACGAATCCGCTGGCCCAGTCGCGCTATGACACCGGCGTCGTCTCACCGAGCCTGCCGACCGGGCGCATGCAGCTGATCTTCCGCCGCAGCGCTGCCCAGCAGATCGCGCTGCAGCAGTATCTCGGCAGCCTGCAGGATCCGCACTCGGCGAACTACCACAAGTGGCTGACGCCCCGGAGTTATGGCGCATCATTCGGCATCGCCGCCCAGGACCTCGAGGCTGTGGAGCAGTGGCTCACGAGCGAAGGCTTCAAGATCGAGTCGGTCCCAGCAAGCAGAAACCTGATCGAGTTCTCCGGTACCACTGGTGCCGTCGCACAGGCCTTCCACACCAGCATGCATACCTACACGATCAACGGGGTGCAGCACCACAGCAACGCGAATGATCCGCAGATTCCGGCAGCGCTTGCTCCGGTGGTCGCTGGTATCTCGCGGCTCAATGACTTCCGCGCCAAGCCGATGCATGTACGCGGCAGGCAGGTCGAGGCCGTGGAACAGAACGGCCGCCTCCAGGTCACCAGTGCGGCCCGGACCAGTGCGGCCCGGACCAGTGCGGACCGGACCAGTGCGGCCGGCGCCCTGACCCCACTCGACACCACCAGCATCAGCAATGCGCCCTTCCTGCTGGTTACCCCCGCAGATGCAGCGACCATCTACAACGCGCCGAACTCGCTGAACAAGAACTACTCCGGCACCACGCAGCGGACCGGCAGCGGCGTCAATATCGGGCTCGCCGAATACTCAGACCTCCAGGTGGCCGACTATGCCAACTACCGGCGCCTGTTTCTGAAAGAGGCCAATCCTCCCGCGCCGAACCTGGTCGTCGATGGCGTCGATCCCGGGATCGAGAATGGTGGAGGTGACGGCGATGAGGTTCTCCTCGATGCCGAGGTTGCCGCCGCGATCGCGCCGAACGCGAATATCTACGTGTACTCGAGCTCAAGCGACTTGGTCGATGACGGTCTCACCGATGCCGCGATTCGGGCAATCGAAGACAACGTGGTGTCTGTCCTGAGCCTCAGCTATGGAACCTGCGAAGCCGAACTTGGCGCCAGCGGGAACAGCGAGTACGCCGAACTGTGGCAGGAAGCTGCAGCGCAGGGCATCACCGTCGTCGTGGCGGCAGGGGACAGTGGCAGCGCAGGCTGCGATGCCGGCAGCAATGGGCCGGCAGTCAACGGACTCACGGTCAACGGTCTCGGCTCGACGCCCTACAACGTCTCGGTCGGCGGCACTGACTTTGACACGCTCTCGACAAACTTTTCGCAGTATGTCAATGCGACGAACAGCACCTCCGCAACGACCCCCTATGCGTCGGCGCTCTCCTACATCCCGGAAAACCCCTGGAACGACTCCATCAGCAACAACCCCCCGGGCGCGTACACCACCAACACTGCACAGAAGTACACCGACCCATCCAGCACCACACCATTCACGATCCTGGATGCAGGCTCGGGGGGCGTCAGCAGCGCAGCGTACTGCGCCTACACGTTGGACTCTTCCGGAAACTGCCCCGGGCTGTTGACCGGCTATTCCACACCCCCTTTCCAGTCCGGGATCAACGTCGGCACAGCAGCCACTGCGGGCTTTCGCTACCTGCCGGACGTCTCGCTCTTCGCTGCACCCGGCAATGAGCACCCGGTCGGCTGGGCCTTCTGCTCTGACAGCGTTCTCGATGGCGCGACCACCACCTACACGGATTGCGCGCCCGCAACCGCAGGCGGCACGTTCTCGGTCCAGCCGATTGGTGGAACCTCGGCCTCGACCCCGGCGTTTGCCGGCGTCCTCGCCCAGGTGATCCAGTCGCTCGGCAACAACCCGCGTCTCGGCGTCGCGAACAATGTCCTCTACAACCTGTTCGCGACCAACAGCAACAGCGGCACGATCTTCCACGACGTCACCGTCGGCAACAACTCTGTCCCCTGCGCAACAGGCTCGCCAAGCTGCGGCTCGAACGGCTTCCTCAACGGGTACAACGCCACCACGGGCTACGACCTGGCTACCGGGCTTGGCAGCGTCGACATCGCGGCGCTGATCAGTGCGTGGCCTTCGGTCGCTTTCACTCCAACCTCCACCACCCTCCAGCTCAACAACTCCACCGGGGCTGTCTCCATCACGCACGGAACAGCCGTGACGGTCACGTCCACGGTTTCCCCAACGAGCGCAACCGGCGTTGTCTCGATCAATGGTCCGGCGAACCAGGCGGGCCTGTCCGCCTCGTTCGATCTTCCACTCGCCAACGGAACCACCGGCAGCCAGTCGGTCAACTACCTGCCCGGCGGCAGCTATACCCTGCAGGCGTACTACCCGGGTGACGTAAGCCACTCGCCCAGCAGTTCCGCGACGCCGATCCAGGTCAACGTCTCCCCCGAGAACAGCCTCCCCTTCGTCTTTATCCAGTTCGTGGATCTCGCCACGGGCCAGGCACCCGCGAGCTCCACCACCGTTCCCTATGGCGAGTACGGCTTTGCGTACGTGCAGCCCGCCAACACCAACGCCGTCACTGCCGGCACGGATGGCAGCGCAACCGGTTCTGTAAACCTGCTGAACAGCGGAACTCTCGTGGGCAGCCAGACGCTGAACAGCGTCGGCGTTGCCGCATTCCCCGTGTATGACAACCCGCCGGGAAGCTACAGCTACACTGCGACGTACAGCGGCGATGCCAGCTTCAACCCGAGCACCAACAACAGCGTGACGGCCCTGGTGATCACAAAGGCCACTCCTGCTCTGGTCATCCACACCGGCTCGACCGCTGCCACCTCCGCAACCACGCACACCCTGACGGTCGAGCTTGACACCGACAGCGCGGGCGCCTACCCGACGGGCAACATCAGCCTCAGCGTCAACGGGACGCCCTACACCGGCACCATCGCCAAGGCTGTACTTGGCGACGGCGCCGCTGAGGAGCTTGTGACCATCACCGTGCCATCCTCGGCACTGAGTGGCACCTCACCCCGTCTGCAAGCGACCTATGCCGGGGACACCAACTACTCCGGCATCACCTCAGCCACCTGCACCTACGTGGCGGCTGCTGCCACCGCGGAGCTTACCCGGCAGCCGCTGCCCAACCGTCACCTGCTGCTTGCCTTTGGCAGCACCACGCTCCTGTCGTCTGTTCTGTTCTTCGGCATCCCCGCCCGCCGGCGTGCCTGGCGCACTCTTCTGCTGGCCTTGTTCGCGGTCAGCTTGATGGGTGAGATGGGTTGCGGCTCGAGCACCAGCGGAACCAGTCCCACGAACCCCCTCAGCTCGGTCTGCGCCCAGTAAGGGACCGAGTGCCACAGCCGCAGCCTCACCCCCGGGTGAGGCTGTTCTGTTTCGCGACCTGCACGCACGGAAGCTCGAGACCAAGTACAGCGCTAAGTGCCCGGGGTGCATCTACCTCCGGGACAACTGCTTCCTGCTCGAAGGCGAAGGCCACGAGTGCCAGCAGAACAGAGGAGAACACAATGTCCAACGATTCGAATGGTGGTAGCAGCTTCAGTTGGTTCCTGGCAGGTCTCGGGCTGGGTTCACTCATCGGCGTACTCTATGCGCCGAAAGCAGGGCAGGACACACGGGACGAGCTGCTGGCCAATGCCCTTGGCTCCTCCGAGTACCTCCGGCAGCGTTCGCGTGACGCAGCCAATGTCGCAGGCGATTATGTGGAGCGGGGCAAGGGGCAGGTCAACGACTACGTAAGCCGTAGCAAGGACCAGGTCAACCAGTACACCGCGGCCAGCAAGGACAGCCTGAACCAGGTTGTTGCCAAGAGCAAGGAAGCGGTCGAGACCGGGCGCCAGAAGATTAACGAGGTATACAGTCAGGGCGTCAATGCAGTTGCCGAGCAGAAGGAAAAGCTCGCCGCCTCCTATGCCGCCGGCAAGCAGGCCTATGAAGAGACCTCTGCGCCCCACACCAACGAAGAGCTGATCCCGAAGTCTGATTCCGTCAGCTAGTGCCCCTGCGGCGTGCCCGGGTGGCATCAGGAGTCTGCCTGCCCGGGCTGCCGCTGCACTTCCGCTCGTTACCCACTTTTGCGAGAAGCCCAGATCATGCAAGTCACGCCGGTTCCAAGCACCCTCTTTCTGATCTTCACCATCGCTGTTGTCGTCAGCGTCGTCATCCAGGGCGCGGTTTTCCTCGGGCTCTACATTGCCGTCTCCAAGGCACTCACCAAGATCACAGGCATCACGCAGGACCTCACCACCAAGGCCAACCCGATCATCGCCGATGTGCGCTCGATCGTGTCGGATGTCACGCCCAAGGTCAAGACCATCTCCGGCAACCTTGTGGACATTTCCGAGACCGTGAAGGGGCAGACGAAACACGTCAACAGCACCGTGGATGATGTGGTCGACAAGACCCGCGCTCAGGCGTCCAAAGTGGACGAGATGGTCAGCGCCGTACTCGACAGCATTTCTCATGCAGGAACCACAGTGCAGGAGGGTGTCACAAAGCCTGTACGGAAAGTAAGTGCCGTGGTAACCGGTCTGCGTGTTGGTCTCGAAACACTGTTCAGTGCTCGAACGGCGAAAACCGGGGCAAATGGGGGCTACCGCGCTTCCGCAACCGAAAGAACCACGCCCTTCACAACGGGGTCGAGCACCAGTGAGGATCGCGCGATCTTCGACGAAGAGCGTGAACTGCATCGGCGTGATCAGACGATCCAGCCACCACCCAACACTTCGTCTTCGCTGTAGAAAACAGCCGACTGGCCTGGCGTCACTGCACGCTGGGGCTCATCAAAGACGACCTCGGCCTCATCCGGTCCGACCATCCGTACGGAGCCCGCCGCCGGTTCATGCCGGTGGCGGATTTTTGCGTGGATTCGTATCGAGGCCTCGGGCCTGGCGATGCTGACCCAGTTCAGCCGGTTCGCGCGGAAGGTCCCGCGGAGCAGGTCCTGATCGGAGCCCACCGTCACCTGGTGGGAGGCTGCATCGATCTGGATCACGTATAGCGGATTTGGCCCGGAGAGCCCCAGTCCCTTGCGCTGACCGACCGTGAAGTTGTGAATGCCGCCATGCTGCCCGACTTCCTCGCCTCCGGTCGACACCAGGGCCCCGGCAGTGTCGGGCAGCGCTTCGTCCTGCTCGTCGAGGTAGGCATCGATAAAGCGCTTGTAGTCGCCGCCCGGGATAAAGCAGATCTCCTGCGAGTCCGGCTTCTGCGCGAGCGCGAGGCCATGCTCCGCGGCAAGCGTCCGCACTTCGGGCTTGGTGTAGTTGCCGAGAGGAAACAGCGTGCGGCTGAGCTGCTCCTGGGTCAGGCCGAAGAGGAAGTAGGTCTGATCCTTCGAGCGATCAGCCGGGCGGCTCAACACCCAGCGTCCACGCTCCGGGTCATAGTGATTCCGGGCGTAGTGGCCGGTCGCGATACGATCCGCGCCGATCTGGCGAGCCGTCAGGAGCAGCTGGTCGAACTTGAGATGGTTGTTGCAGAGCGAGCAGGGGATCGGCGTACGCCCGGCGAGGTACTCGTCCACAAAGGGCCGCACCACATCCCGCTCGAACCGGGCCTGCTCATTGACCACGTAGTAGGGGAGTCCCAGCGTCTCCGCGACCCGTCGCGCGTCGTAGACGTCATCAATCGAGCAGCACCGCCCCTGCACCTGTTCCGGCATACCCTCGTGCCCAGCAAGACGACGCTGGTTCCACAACTGAAGCGTCAGGCCGATGAGCTCGTAGCCCTCGCCCTTCAGCATGGCGGCAACCGTCGAGGAATCTACCCCACCCGACATGGCGACAGCGATCGTATTGTTGTGGAGCCCGGGCATCATCCCTTCCAGTATCGCAGGCCCGTCCACGACGGCGGTAAACTCGAGAGGCGAGGTAACGATGAAGATCGCAGAAGCCATCCTGAGTACGCTGGGAGTGGTGATCTTTCTAGCCGGGCTGGTGGTCGCCTGCCTGCCCTCGGCAGTGGTACGCGACCTGCTGCGGCGCGTGAGGCCATCGAAGACGGCCTAGCTGTCGAGTGGCACCGAGAAGCTGTCGAGAGGCTGTCGAGCATAGTCGCTCGACACGTTCGTCGTTGCTGGACCAGCGCTTCGCCCGGACCAGCGCTTCGCCCGGGCCAGCCCCGTCATCCCGGGCGAGGCGATGGATAACAGCGTGGCAGGGCCCTGAAACCTTCCCCTGCGAGGGCAAGCCTCTCTACGCAAGCGCGAAATACGTCGAGTATGTCTCGTGGCCCACGTCCGTAAACGGAACCAGCCGCACGCTTCTCCCGGCAGCCGCGACCGTCCACTCGTGCGCTCCGTTCTGCCGCGCTCGCAGTGCATCCGCTTCCCGGATCGTCAGGGGCCCCGCACCCAGAGGAAACAGCACGAGCGGTCCACGGAGCAGGGCGACCATCCGGCTCTCAGGCGCTGCTTCCTTGATCGGCTCCAGCCGCAGTTCAAGCGGCAGCGTCAACGACACCCGATCCCCGGTAGTCCACTCCCGGTCCAACGTCGTGAAGCCGCGGGCCGCAGCCACGGCCACCGGCTGCCCATTGACCCGGAGCGATGCGGCTGTGCCCGCCCACGCCGGAATCCGCAGCCGCATCGCGCAGTGCGTCGGAGCCGAAGCCGTGACCTCGATCCGGATCTCCCCACCGAGCGGATACTCGCCCTCCTGCTTCAGCGCGAGTTCGTTGCCGTTCTCGGTCCAGTGCAGCTTCGAGGGGATGTACAGGTTCACCCACACCGCGCCGGGCTCACGGAAGTAGGAGTTGATCCCGTAATCCGCAGCCACCTGCGGCAGCGTGCCGGAGCAGCAGGGCCACCGATGGTCCGAGTACACCCGCTTCGCCACCAGGTTGTTGTCCGCGTAGTAGAAGGCGCGACCGTCCTCTTCCAGCGGTTTTGCGCCCAGCACCGTGTTGTACATCACTCGCTCCATGCTGTCGCCGTATCGACCGTCGCGCGTCGCCCGCAGCAGGTACCGCGTCAGCTTCATATGCGCGTACGAGCCGCAAGGGGTCTCGAAGCTGTTGTGCGATTTTGTGAGACTCTTACCGATCACGCTCGACCCAGGCGCTCCGAACTTCTCATCCGGCGCCCAACCGCCGGTCGCGTAGCTTTGCTGCTCGACCATATCGAAGCCGTTCTGCGCCGCGCGCAGATGCATCTGGCTGTTACCTACCAGGTACGCCTGCATCGCCGAGCACAACGCGTTTACGTAGCTGTACCCATGCTTGCCACCGAGCACGTTCTCCCCACGGGCCAGCGGGTCAAAGTAGGTCTTGTCATCCAGATACTGTTCAGCCATGTCGAAGTAGCGCTTGCCCGCGCCCATCGCTGAAACCAGGTACAGGTTCTCTGGCAGCGTGTAGCTCTCGTCCCAGTCATACGATTGGTCCTTGCCCTTCTGCCAGGGAACGTCGCGATCCACAGCATGCCCGGGCAGGTCGCCCAGGGCTGCATCGGTGGTCTTGTCGAGGATGCCGAACGCATTTGGGTCATTCAGCAGAGCGTGCGAGTCCTTGACGCCGCAGACGATCTTGTCGAGTGAGTAGGCGGGGAAGCGCGTATTTGTGTAAATCGAAGGAGTGATCGTCTTCTCGTAGAGCGCATGCAGCCGCAGCACTTTCTCCCTGGCCGCCGCATCGCCCGTGGTCGCGCTCATACGCGCAAGCGCCGAGGTCCACTGCCCGAAGGTCGCACCTGGTGCAAGCCCGGCATCCCCGGTTTTGTAGTTGTAATCCGGCTTGTACTCGTACCAGCCGCCGATATTCCGACCCACAACAGGCTGCCCCGCCATCTGGCGAAACGGTAGCAGCAGCGCATCGTCCGGAAGCGCCATCAGCACGCTATGCGTGTTCCGCCACTGCGCGGCATGCGGGGCGCTCGTCACCTCGACCTGGGCGTAGCCAAACTCCTGGAGAGGCGCCGTCGCGGTGTCGAGTGCATGAGCGCTCACAAGGCTGGAGGCGGCAACGAGCGAGGAAGACTGGAGGAAAGTACGGCGCGTTAACGGGGTCAATGGGATCATCGCGGGGCTCTTTCGGTGTCTCTTGTTAGACGCGTCGGGAGCGACAAGGCCGCTTACAGGCCGACACCCTTGTACACCGGGCTTAGCTCCCGCAGGCGGGCCACAGCTGCCGGCACCAGCTCGATCGCCCGCGCCACCTCCTGCTCGGTCGTCAGCCGCGAGAGCGAGAAGCGCAGGCTCGCGCGCGCCCGGTGCGCACTGAGCCCCATCGCCGTGAGCACATGCGAAGGCTCGGTTGCACCTGAGGCGCATGCCGAGCCCCCGGAAAGCGCCAGACCCTTCAGGTCAAGCGCGATCACCAGCGCTTCGCCCTCCAGGTGATCGAACCAGAGATTCGTTGTATTCGGCAGGCGCGATCCGGGCGCTGTCGGGCCATTCACGCCGCACTCGTCGACTGCAGCCAGCAGGCCCTGCTCCAGTTGGTCGCGCAGTGCAGCAATCCGCTCGACGGTGCCATCCCGCAGAGCCTCCTGCCCGATCTGGATGGCGCGCCCCAGGCCGACTAGCCCGGCAAGATTCTCGGTGCCTGCGCGGCGCTGCCGCTCATGCGCTCCCCCGTAGAACAGCGGCTGCAGCGGTGTGCCGCGGCGCACCCACAACGCGCCTACACCCTGCGGGCCATGCAGCTTGTGCCCGGAAAGGCTGAGCAGGTCAAGCCCCAGCGCCTTTACGTGGAGCGGCACCTTGCCGATCGCCTGCACGGCGTCAGTATGCAGCCACACATCCGCTTCAGCCGCGATGCGGCTGATCGGCTCGATCGGCTGCAGCGCCCCGGTCTCGTTGTTCGCAAACATGATGGACACCAGCTGCGTCTCCGGCCGGATCGCCCGGCGAACCTCGTCCGGATCGACCACACCCTCACCCGACACCGGGACGTAGGTGACCGTGGCCCCGCGCTTCTCAAGAGCCTCGGCTGCATGGAGGATGGCGTGGTGCTCAATCGCTGAGGTGACCAGGTGTGCCGGCTCGCCGGCATCGAGTGCCTTGCCCACCACGCCAAACAGCGCCAGGTTATCGCTCTCAGTCGCGCCGCTGGTGAAGACGATCTCGGTCGCCCGCGCCCCCACGGCAGCCGCAACCTCTTCCCGCGCCTGCTCGACGGCCATGCGCGCCTGCTGCCCGTAGTGGTGAATCGATGACGCGTTGCCGAAGCTGCCAAGCAGATGCGGGCGCATCGCCTCGAAGACCTCGGGCAGCAGGGGAGTGGTGGCGTTTGCGTCCATGTAAATGCGCTGCATGTCCCTCCCCAAGTTTACGCCGCAGCCGCCATACGCTTCTGCTAGGCTGGCTTCGCATTGCTCGCCAGTCCTTGCTCTACAGGCCGAGCTATGAACCGATCAGGAGAATCCGACCCATGCACCTTCGCCCGACCCTCAAGACCCTTGCTCTGACCACCGCGCTCACCCTGCCCCTGTGTACTCTCGCCCAGGGCATGGGCAACATGAACATGGGCAGCAATACCAAGTCCGACATGAAGATGGGCGGGATGGTCTCGCCGGCTCACATCTTCGACAGCACGCTTTCGGGAGAAGAAAGCGAGATCGTCTCGCTGGCCGAAGCGATGCCCGCTGACAAGTTCAACTTCGCTCCTTCAAGCTCGATGGGCAAGTTCGATGGTGTACGCACCTTCTCCGCGCAGATCAAACACATCACCGAAGCCAACTTCGGCTTCTTCGATGGGTGGGGCATCTCCGGTGCGAAGAGCCGCAGCGACCTCGACGGCGCTACCAGCCGCGAGCAGATCCTCCAGAACCTCAAGGACTCCTTTGCCTACGCACACAAGGCCATGCAGACCATCACTGCGCAGAACGCCTTTGTCGACATGAATGGCAAGGGCGGCACCCGCGCCGGCACCGCCGTGCACGCGCTTGCGCACATGAACGACCACTACGGCCAGATGGTGGAATACCTGCGCATGAACGGCATGGTCCCGCCGGCAAGCCAGCGCTAACGGCGAAAGCCGCCTGCGCGGCCGCGCCCACTTTGCAGGGCATTTTCTTCAGGAAGCGGAGCAGGGACGTACCCTGCTCCGCTTCGCACACCAGGGCCCATCCCCGAAGGGACCGCGAGCCGCACAGGCGGTCCTAGCGCTTTTCGACCGGGATGTACTTGGCGGGGTAGGACGGGCCGGTGTACTCGGCGCGTGGGCGGATCAGGCGGTTGTCGTCGAGCTGCTCGATCACATGCGCGGCCCAGCCGGCGATCCGGCTGACGGCAAAGATCGGCGTGAAGAGGTCGATCGGGATGCGCAGCGTCGTGTAGGTGGATGCCGAGTAGAAATCGACATTCGCATTCAGCTTCTTTTCATTCTTGATGTAAAGCTCGATCGCGCGGGACATGTCGAACCACTTCGGGTTGCCATCATCCTTGCCGAGCTGCTCGGACATGCGCCGCAGGTGTGTCGCGCGCGGATCTTCCGTGTGGTACACGCGGTGGCCGAAGCCAGAAACTTTCTTCTTCTCCGCGAGCATGCCCTTGACGTGCTCGACCGGATCGGCGCCTGCCTTGTCGATCGCGAACAGCATCCGCATGACAGCTTCATTGGCGCCGCCATGCAGCGGGCCTTTCAGCGCACCAATGGCGCCGGTGATCGCCGAGTGCATATCGGCGAGGGTTGCGGCGATCACGCGCGCAGCAAAGGTCGAGGCATTCAGCTCGTGGTCCGCGTGCAGGATCAGCGCGATATCGAAGGTGCGTGTCGCGGTCTCGGAAGGCTTTTCGCCACGCAGCATCCAGAGAAAATTGCCGGCGTGCGAGAGTGACCTGTCCGCAGCGACAACGTCCTTGCCGGTGCGGATCCGTTCCCAGGCTGCGACGATCATCGCGATCTGCGAGGTAAGCGCAAAGGCTTTGCGCAGGTTGCTCGCATGGTCGACGGCCTTTTCGTCCTGGTCGTAGAAGGAAAGCGCCGACACGGTCGTACGCAGCACTTCCATCGGGGTCGCTTCCCTGGGGAAGCTCTTCATCAACTCGAGAATGGCGGGAGGCAGCTCGCGTGCGTCCGCAAGGCTGGTCCGGAACTCGGCCAGCTCGCTTTCGGTCGGCAGCTCGCCCTTCCAGAGCAGGTACGTGATCTCTTCAAAGGTGGAGCGCTCGGCCAGCTCGTGGATGTCGATGCCGCGATACGCCAGCACTCCAGCCTCGCCATCGATCCAGCACACACCAGAGTTGGCTGCTGTGACCCCTTCCAGTCCCTTGCCCGCTACCGCAGTCGACATAACTCTCCTAGGCTGCTCCAGCACAGAGGCGTGGAGGGTTCGCTGTGCACAGCAAGCCGTAGTCGATCATCTCGACTTGCAAGCATCCGTTATAGCGCAGCGATGAAAGCCTTGTCACGACACTCCGGACAGGCTTCCCGCGCAGGAAAAAGGGCCGTTACATTTCGTGCAACAGCATCGCCGGGGCTGCGAGAGCAAGGAAGCGTTCGGGTGCAAACGCCGCAATCTCGACCAGCGGCGTCTCTCCCCTGATCAGGGAAAGCAGGACCTGCGCTGTGCCTGGCGCGAGCAGAATGCCATTGCGAAAGTGCCCGGTCGCGACGAACTGGCGCTCGCCAGCAAGGCCAATCACCGGCAGCGCATCCTCGATCCCGGGGGAGTAGCCAGGGCGCAGCCCGGTCCAGCGGCTCGTGATGCGTCCCTTGAGGATCGGCGGCCACAACGCGGCTGCCTCTGCCCACAATGCCTCGCCTGCCTCCCGATCCACCGCGCGATCAAAGCCGGCATGCTCGACAGTCGCGCCGACGACCACGCGGCCGTCGCCACGCGGCACCAGGTACAAATGCCGGGTGCGCACGACAAGGGGCAGAGAGACGCCGGCGTCGAGTGTGACCTCGATCATCTGACCCTTGCGCGGTGCCAGCGGCAGCCCGCCCAGCACCCCGGACCACGCGCCCGCCGCCAGCACGAAGGTGTCCGCCTCGCGGTTGGCCCCGTCGCCAAGCGTGACGCGAACCGATCCGTCACCAGCCACCACCTCCGCGACTTCGGTATGTTCCACGAGCTCCACGCCTGCTGCAACCGCAGCGCGGGGCAGGGCACGGCACAGGTCCCGCGGGTCGAGGCTCGCCTCTGCAAGCCGGATAAAGTGGTGGTGTTCCGTGCGAAGTGCCGGCAGCTCCTCGGGGGCGGCCCCGCCCGCGCCATCAAGTCCCTGCAGCGTGGCGGCCGTGCGGAAAGGAACCGCGATCCCGCTAAGCTTCTCGACACGCTGGAGAAACTCTGGATACAACGCCCGGCTGAAGCGCGACAGCGGTCGCAGCGCGGACGCATTCTCCGGGTCCTCCACAGCCAGCATGCCGGCCGCGGCCCACGACGCTTCCTCCATCGCCCGGCCCCGCTCCACCACGGTGACGCGGTAGCCGGCAGCGCGCAGCGCCAGCGCCGCCGCAAGCCCGATGATGCCCGCACCTGCAATCAACACATGCTGTTCGGGGATCTTCACGTTCTTATTGTAGGAGTACGGCGGCTCGTGCGAACCGCTCGGATGCCCGCTCGGCATTCTCGTTTGTGGGAGAAGAGAGGGTGCCCCGTGTGTCGTTTCTGAGATATGGGCAGCCCAAAGCGCCCCAACGGCCGCTCCTGATGAAGATCGCATGGCGCGCGCAAACCTGCAGCCCTCTGCGTATCATGCTCGTGCCGCGAATTCCATCGTAAGGAGAGCTCTATGACGGACACACAAACACTGGTTGCTGCGGTCTACGCTGCGTTCAACGCGCGCGATGTCGACGGCGCGTTGAGGCTCATGACGGAGAACGTCAGCTGGCCCAAGGCCTCGGAGGGTGGGCGCGTGATCGGCAAGGACGAGATCCGCGCCTACTGGAGCCGGCAGTGGAAAGACTTTGATCCGCACGTCGATCCGCTCGAGGTGATCAAGCGTGGGGCAGGGCAGGTCGAGGTCCGCGTCCACCAGGTTGTACGGAGCCTCGGCGGCGAGGTGCTCGCCGACAGCGAGGTGCGGCATGTTTTTACGCTTGCCGATGGGCTCATCGAACGGATGGAGATCGGCGAGAGTCAAGCCGGCCTGGAGCAGGCTCCATCTTCTGCCTTTTCACACCGCTAGGCTGTTTGATCGAAGCAGCTAGGGCACATTCGTGATCTCGCGCATGGCGAGATCACGCTGCCACTGGAACGACACTGCCACGGAAAACTCCCGGCGCGTGTCCCAGACCTGCTTCGTCACCGGGAACACAAACAACGCCATCCCCTGTGTACCCATACCAGGTGCGAGCGTCATTTCACGTGGCACGAGCGTACCCGTCACCTGCTGGATCTTGGGCACCTGCCGCAGCTTCTCGATCTCCGACGGGCTCTCGGCGTAGGCAAATTTCTGCTCGCCATCGGGCAGCGTCAGCGTGGCGCGCTGCCTGGTTTCGTACAGCGGTGTATCCCCGGTGAGGTTCTTCATGCGAAAGGAAACCCACACCAGCATCTCGTCCATCGACTCAACACCCCCGCCGTACCCTTCGGACATGGTGCCGCCCTGGCGCAGCTCCGAATGCAGGGGAACCGCAGTGATCGTCTGCAATGCCCCATCGGCGACTCTCGGCTTGCGCAGCAGAAACACGTACGCCCACACCGCGGCGAACATCAGGCAGGTGGCAGCGATCAGGATCACGATGCGCCGACTCTTGTCTGCGTCATACACCGGGGTTTCGAGCGGCATGCATTCCTTTCAGGAACAGTGACAGATCAGGGGCGAGGCCGCAGCCCGGCCATGAACTCGGCGAAGGGTCGCGTGTTGAGGACGTCGTGCGCGCACAGGCCCGCACGACGCAACTGGCGGATTCCATAGCCCACTTTGCCAAGAGACGTGTCCGCGTGGGAGTCCGTGTTCACCACGATGCGGCAGCCAAGTTCATGTGCCAGCCGCAGGTTTGCGTCCGAGAGATCGAGCCGCTCGGGCGAGGCATTATGCTCGACCGCGCAGCCAAGCTCTGCAGCCCGCTTCAGCACCGCTGTGATGTCAAAACGCATCGGCTCCCGGCGCAGGATCTGCCGCGCCGTGAGGTGGCCCATGATGCGCACGTAGGGATTCTCGACTGCACGCAGCAGCCGGTCCGTGAGCTCCTGCTCGCCCATGTTGAAGTGCGAGTGCGTGCTCGCGACCACGATGTCCATCTGCGCCATCACGTCATCCGACAGGTCGAGCGAACCATCCGCAAGGATGTCCACTTCAATGCCCGGCAGCACACGGATGCGCCCTTCCATGGCGGTATCGACCGCGCGGATGCGTGCGATGTGCACAAGCGCGCGTTCGTCATCGAGGCCGCCGATCATGCTCAGGGCCTTCGAGTGATCGGTGATGGCGATGTACTCGTAGCCAAGCTCCGCGGCGCGCTCGGCCATCTCGCGGATCGTATTCTTACCGTCTGTCGCATCGGTGTGCATGTGCAGATCGCCGCGGATATCCGCGATCTCGATCAGCTGGGGCAGCGTGCCGGCCTCGGCGCGCTCGATCTCACCCGAGTTCTCGCGCAGCTCCGGCGGGATCCACTGGAGACCAAGCGCGGCATAGATCTCCTCCTCACTCGCGCCTGCCACAAACGAGCCGTCCTCGACCCGCGCGAGCGCGTACTCGCTCAACGTGAAGCCCCGTCGCAGCGCCCGCTGGCGAATCGAAACATTGTGCGTCTTCGAGCCGGTGAAGTACTGGAGCGCCGCACCAAACGAGCCCTCGGGCAGCAGCCGAACATCAACCTGCAGCCCGGAGCGCATGCGGAACGAGACCTTGTTTGCACCCTTCGCGAGGATCGTTCCGGCAAGCGGGTAGGCCGCGGTGTACTCCACTGCCGCGGCTACCTGATCCTCTGCGCACGCAGGCCCGGTCACCAGGATGTCCAGGTCGCCAGCCGTGTCGCGTCCCCGCCGCAGCGAGCCGGCCGGGGTGATGCGCGTCAGGCCAGGGAACTCCCCGAGGTACGCGAGCAGCTTCCCGGCAGCCTGTTCTGCTTCCTTGATCGAGAAGCGCCCCGAGTTCCGCCGGTAATCCGCGATCCCCTGGCGGATCTTGTCGATGCCCTTCTGGCCCATGCGCGGCAGCGTGAGCGCCCGTCCATCCTCGAGTGCCGCCTCGAGCTCATCCATCGAGCCGACCTGCAGCGCCTCCCAGAAGAGCGCCACGCTCTTGGGACCCATCCCGGGCAGCTTCAGCAGCTCCAGCATGGACGGTTTGTAGCGCAGCATCAGCTCTTCGCGGAGCGGAAAGGTGCCGGCCTTTTCGATCTCCAGAAGGTTGGCCGCCATCCCCTTGCCGATGCCCGGGATCGCAAGCAGCTTCTTCGGATCATCGAGCAGGGTGCTCAGCTGCACCGTGCTCGCTTCCACGGCCTCGGCGGCACGCCGATACGAGCGCACACGAAACGGGTCTGCCGCCGAGATCTCCAGGAGGTCTGCAGTCTCGTCCAGCATGGCAGCGATGAGGCGGTTTTCCATTGTCTGCTTCTAATCTACCGAAGCAGACCTCCGGGCGCTCCGTGTGGCGGCGCGGAGACGTGGCCCCACTTCAAGCAGAGCCATACGCCAGCGCCCAACACCCGTAGTCATTCCGAACGAAGTGAAACCTGCGATTCCCCCGGGCAGCTGCTCGAAAAAACGCCGCGGAACCTTCCTGTTGCCCGGCATGACTCACCGGGCGAATGACTCTCAGGCGTGTGCAGCGGAGCAACCGCACGCACAAACGCCCCAGCCCGGATCCCCGGGTCTGGGGCGCGTGCGTATGAGGAACGTGCTACGCGATCTCGCGATGACGAATGACCTGATCCGCCTGCGGGCCCTTTTGGCCCTGGATCACGTCGAACTCCACTTCGTCACCCTCCTTCAGGCTCTTGTAGCCCTCGATCTGGATCGCGGAATAGTGGACGAACACATCTGGTCCATCTTCTCTGCCGATGAAACCAAATCCTTTTGCGTTGTTGAACCACTTCACCTTGCCTTTGAAATGTCCCACCGGCGATGCCTTCCTGTTGCGCAGATTGCGGTTGGGATCTCGCCCAGCCTGCCTACCTGAGAGACGCGCAAGCGATGCCCCTGGTTTCGGCAGCGCACGCGTCCTGGAGGATGCCAGCTTTGACGAACGGCAACGCGTTTCGCATCAATCCCGCTTTTTCTTTTTTGCAGCGGCTTTGCGCGATCGCAGCAGCTGCCGGTACATGCTGATACCGATCAGCGTCTTGCCGTCAAGAATTTGTCCATCTGCGATCAAATCTTCCACAACAGAGAGCGGCATCGGGTACACGTCGAGCGTTTCGTCTGCCTCGAGCCGCGCGGGACCAGCCGTTAGCTCTTCGGCCAGATAAATCTGCATCCACTCGCCCAGAAAGCCCGGACTCGCAAAATAACGCACCAGCTCCGTCCACTGTTCAGCAGCGTACCCTGTTTCTTCTTCGAGCTCGCGCTTCGCCCCGGCGAGGCGCTCTTCGTTCGGCTCGATCTTGCCCGCAGGCAGCTCCCACAGGTACTGGCCCGCGGCATGGCGATACTGCCGCTCCATGATCACCACAGGATCCTTTTTGCCTCTCTTCCCCGAACTATCGACCGCGAGGATCACCACCGAGCCGTTGTGGCGAATGATGTCCTTGTGTGTCACATGCCCGTTCGGCTCGCGGATCTCTTCCTTCACTACCTTGAAGAGCGGACCCTCGTATGCCACGGTCGACGACAGGATTTCGGCTGTTTTCTCGTCTTTCAGCTGCAGGGTTTTGGGTGGTGCTGTCTTGCTCTTGCTCTTCTTCGCCATGCCTGCTCCTCGATCTCTCTGTTCGCTAGGTAGATGCGTGAGTGGCCCCCTGGACTCGAAGTTGCCGCCCCTCCGCGCATCTTCCACGGGGTCGAAGCATCCCATGCGATGAGGCTTCCCGCCCGGGCCCGTGAGAGACTCCAAGGGTGATGGAGGAAGGCTCTGTGGCTCCTGCGTGTTACCCCCTCTCGGTGCTGCCGGGGCTTTCCAGGTTATTTGCGGACTACATTGAAGGCGGCGCACGGGAGTTCTACCCCACCTCTCCGCTCGGGCACGACTGGCTCCACCGCTCCCCGCCACCCGTCTCGCACACCGCTCCGCTGGCCGACCTGCTCGAAGCGCAGAACCATGCCTTCCATGCCGGGCCGGCAGCCATCACCAACATCGCGAAGCTGCGCGCCGGCGCACGTGCGGTGGTGACAGGGCAGCAGGTAGGACTTTTCGGGGGGCCGCTCTACACCCTGCACAAGGCCGCCACGGCGATCCGTCTTGCCGCCGATGCCTCGGCTTCGACCGGGGTCCCGCATGTGCCGGTATTCTGGCTCGCAACCGAAGACCATGACTTTGCCGAGATCGATCACGTAGCGCTGCCTGGTGAAGATGGCGCCGTGACCACGGTGCGCATTGCCGATCACCCTGGGGCGCTCTCCGGCGCGCCGGTAGGCGCACTGCGGCTGGGAAAGACGGTGGGGGCAGCACTCGACCACGTTGCGGAGCTACTCGGGGACGGCCCGGAAGCCGATTTGCTGCGCCGATGTTACCGCCCGGAGGCGACCTTCGCAGGCGCGTTCGCGCAGTGGCTGGCAGCGACGTTCCGCGACGGGGGCCTGATCGTCTTTGACCCCGCAGGACGCGCTGCGCATGCCCTGGGAGAACCGGTTCTTCGCGCTGCTATCGAGCATGCAGCCGAGCTCGAAGAACTTCTGCTCGCACGGGGCAGGGAAATTGAAGCACGTGGCTACCATCAGCAGGTACTGGTAAAACCCGGCGCAAGCCTGCTCTTCCTTCTCGGCAGCGCTGCAGCGAACGCTCTCCACACCCGTCTGCCGCTCAAGCGCAAGGGCGGTGGCTGGACGGCTGGGCCTGCGACCTACACCACAGAAGAACTCCTCCTGATCTTGAGCCGCGAGCCGGAACGCCTCAGCCCCAACGCGCTGCTTCGGCCCGTTTTCCAGGATGCGATTCTGCCGACCGCTGCCTACATCGGCGGTCCGGCCGAGATCGCCTACTTCGCGCAGAATGGCGTGCTGCATCAGCGCATTCTCGGCCGCGTTACTCCGGTCCTGCCGCGGCTCAGCGCAACCCTGATCACGACCAAACAATTCGCGACGATGGAGCGGGACGGCATCGACCTCCCGGAGATCTTCCAGCTCCCGGAAGAAGAACTGACCCAGCGTGTGGGTGCGCGCAACCTTTCCGCAGAAGGCAAGGCGAAGCTCCAGGCAGCCGGTGCGTCAATGACTGCGGAACTGGAAGCGCTGACTGGCTGGATGCGCAACATGGACGAGGGTCTCGGTCGCTCCGCGGACGTGGCTGCCAGCAAGATGCGGTACCAGATGAGCCGCCTGCGCCGGCTTGCCGCGCGCTTCGAGCTCCAAAAGGACACCGGCATCCGCCGGAGGGTCCACTCCCTTTATGCCGCGCTCTATCCTGGTGGCCACCTGCAGGAACGCTCGGTGGGCGCGGTGGCAGCCCTTGCGCGCCACGGCGGGGCATTGCCCGCAGAGCTGATTGCAGCAGCCGGCGATCCATGCCCCGGCCACAAGGCGCTGCCGGTTTAGGGGAGCGCCGACCGGCTGCATCAGAATCGGAAGGAGACCCCGATGTCCGACCTCTTTGACGTGACTTGCCCCGACTGTGGCGGCGTCCTGCGCATCGATGCGGAGAGCCGTTCGGTGATTTCGCACACCCCTGCTCCGCGCAAGCGCACCTTTGATGACTTCGAGACTGCGGCCCGCGCCATGCGCGAGGGCGAGGAGCGCAAGCAGTCCCTCTTCCGCCAGGCCGTGGACGCCGAGAAGAACAAGGAAGATGTGCTCGCCAAGCGCTTTGCCGAGGCCGTCCGCAAGGCCAAGGAAGCGCCGGATCTCGAGCGCCCCTTCCGCGACATGGACCTCGATTGACCCTGATGATTCTTGGGAGGGCAGGCTGGCAGTCATCCACGGTCAGCCCGCATCCCACTCGACTGCGAGAGGAGCACACACGATGAACTTAAGCCAATTGGGAGCCAAGAACGGCAGCACCGTCCTGACCACGACAGAGGACGTGCACTGGTCGCACACGGTCGCCGCCGCCTCGCTCGTTGCGGGCGCTGTTTTGCTGATTACGGGACGCAAGCGCCAGGCGCTGATTGTTGCCGCCGTTGGTGCCGCAACAACCCTGCTTGAGCAGCCGGAAGCCGCGCAGGAGCTCTGGGCCGATCTGCCAAAGCACATCCGCAACGGCCAGGACTTCCTGGTACGCGCCGAAACCTTTATCGAGCGCATCGGCGAGCAGGCTGCGCGGCTGCGTGAGACCATCTCACAGCAGCGTGGCTAGTCGTTACGATTCGTAGGCAGCGATCCCAAGCTGCCGCTGGGCTGCCGGGCTGATCAGGTCCGGCGTCCAGGCCGGCTCCCAGACAAGGTTCACCTCGGTCTGGCTAAGCTCCCGGATCCCGGCAAGCCGGTTCTTCACCTGCTCGATGATCATTGCGTGGGCCGGGCAGCCACGGGTGGTCATCGTCATATCGATCTCCGCCTTCTGGCGCGGCATCATGCCCGGCGCGTCCGGATCGGGCTGCAGGTCCACCCGGTACACCAGGCCAAGATCAACGATGTTCACCGGGATCTCCGGATCGATAACATCGCGCATTGCGTTCAAGATGTCTTCCTGTGTCAGTGCCATGGCTCTATCTTTTCACGCGGAACAGGTCCGGAACCGGTGCCCTGTGTTCCGACTGTGAGGCCGGGGAGAGAAGTCTGCGACTGGATGGACCGCGCGTTCCCGGTCCCCGACAGAAGGTACCCCGAAAGTCGTCGCGCTAGTGCGTGCGCTCGACCAGGTACGCCGCCAGGGCTTTCAGCCCCTCGGCGCGCTCCCCAAGGTCCCGGATCGCGGCGAACGCCTCGCCGATCAAACGGCTCGCATCGCGACGCGACTGTTCGATGCCGAACACGGCAGGCCAGGTCGCCTTCTCGCTCGCGACATCCTTGCCCGCGGTCTTGCCCAGCTGCTCGGAGCTCTGCGTCACGTCCAGCACATCATCGACGATCTGAAACGCCAACCCTGCCTTGCGACCGAACTCGTCCAGCTGCGCCACCTGTGCCGCATCGGCGCCCGCATAGATGCCGCCCGCAACCACGCTGACCCGGATCAGCGCCCCGGTCTTCGCCCGGTGGATCGCGAGCACCGACTCTGCCGTAGGTTTCTGGTTCTCCCCTTCAAGATCGAGCACCTGGCCGCCGATCATGCCATCCTGGGTCCCGGTGGCTTCTGCGATCAACCGAATGATCGCGATGCAGGCCTCGGTCGGACAGCGAAGGCAGGAAAGTGTGCGGTAGGCGTGGGCCTGCAGGGCGTCTCCCGCCAGGATCGCAATCGCTTCGCCATACACGACATGGCAGGTCGGTTTGCCACGCCTGAGGTCATCGTTGTCGAGCGCCGGCAGGTCGTCGTGCACGAGCGAGTAGGTGTGCAGCATCTCGATCGCGGCACCAAGCTCCTCCACGCCATCGGGCAGCGTTCCTGCGATGGCGCGGGCTGCTTCCATCACCAGCACCGGCCGAAGCCGCTTGCCGCCGGCAAAGGTGCTGTGGCGCACGGCGCTGTGGATCGACGCAGGAAGAGCTGTGGCAGGAGGGAGAAGGCGGTCGAGCGCGCTGTCGGTGGCTGCGGCGCCTGCACGCAGAAGGCTCTGTACATCAGGTGTCATTTCCGGTCCATCATAGCTGAGGCCGCCGCCTGCCCCGTCGCAAGGGGAGCGCCGCAACCCCAAGCAGGAAAAGGCCCGAGAGGCTGAGGCCACGGCCCAGTGTCACGTCCCCTGTCGCCGTGTATCGCGCCGTGATCAGGCTTTCCTTCAGGGGTGCGAGAGCCACGGTCACGAGCCCATCCTCGCGTTCCACACATCGACTCGCACACGGGGCGCCATTCAGCAGGACCTGCCAGGCAGCAAAGCGCTCCAGCCGCAACACGGCGTATGCCGCGCGGTCCGGTTGCACCACGACGCGGATAGCCTCCGCGGTCCACTGCGAGACGCGGATTGTTCCAGGGATGGTGGCTGAAGGGTCGGGCTTCCACGCGGGGTTCGCAGCAGCCGAATCGTCCCCTTCGTTTGCATCGGGGGCAGCGAGCAGCCGCACCCGGGGCAGCCCCTGCTGGATCTCGCCGTTATCGGCATCGCGCGCGGTGTACTCGTCGGTCCCCTCGAACCCCGGACCTCCGGAGGCTGCAAGCGGCAGTTGTGCGGAGACACGATCTTCCTCATCGCAAGGCTGGTAGCGGGTATGCGCCGCCCAGGTAACGAGAGCCGCGACAAAGACCGCCGTCGCCGCCAGTGCCCCCCGCCTGCTTACCCGGCCCCCGGCAGGCAGCGCCAGGGCGATGGCAAGCGCCGCCAGCGCGCTGGCCGGCAGCAGCCAGCGCCAGGGAAACTGCAGAAACTCAAGCTGGGGCAGCAGGTGCCAGAACGGATCGCTCGCGCGCCACTGGAGCGCCAGGATCACGACGAGCGCAAGCAGCAGGAAGGCACGGACCTGCCGCGCGGCAACCTCGATCACCGACGCCGGCGCACGGGACTGCAGCAAACGGCTCGCGATCACCAGAAAGATGCCGGTACCAAGCGTCAGCACGGCGATCCACGAGGCGGTGTGCAACACCTGGTCGTGGTACGGCTCGCCCGTGTGGGTAAAGAGAAAGCTGTCCTCGACCCGCATGCCCGGGCCCACTGCCCGGCGGATGCTGACCCACCGCTGTTCGTACCAGGCCGGCAGGATGTAATCGGCGGCCAGGAGGCCGCCAAGTGCGAGCGCCAGCGATCCGCGTGCCGCCTCCATCGCGATGGCGACCATCCCCGCGTGACGGCGCAGCGATGCCCGCCACAGGATCGCCAGGGCGGCAAGGTAGCTCGCCATCACCGCGGATGGTGCGTTGGTGTACCAGAGCGCCGCAAAGGGCAGCGCCACCCCGGCCATCGAGAGTTCCGACCGGAGCAGCGCACGGAAGAGCCATGGGAACCAGACCGCGGCCAGCAACTCGCCATACGCGGTCCGTTCATAGCCTGTGAACAGCAGGTAAGGGCTGAAGCAGTAGAGCGCCGCTCCAACAACTGCCGCCAGTGGCTCGCACCAGGTGCGCGCCAGCCGGTACATCGCAGCCGCAGCCCCTGCGACGCAGACTGCTGCCAAGGCAGCAGGCACATATGCCCAGGGCAGCACGAGCCCCAGCACACCGCCGAGCAGCCACGACAGCGGAGGATAGAACACAAAGCGTGCTTCGCCGGCGCCGTGGTTTGCTGGCGCGACCCAGTGTGGCACCGAGTGACCTGCATGCCATGCCGCATCCACGGCCAGCCAGCTCTGCAGATGGAAGTCGAAGTCCTGCCCGCACGAGGCTCCCATCGCGAGCAGTGGCGCGGCCGCCAGGAGCCCTGCGAGCAGAGCGCCGAGCCAGCCGCCAGGCCAGCGAGCCGACCGGGCCGAGCGCAGCCGGGCAGACCAGCTCACCCTCAGGGCACCAGGCGGAGGCTGTGCTCGGTCGCGCCCCGCACCGCAGCATCCGAAAAGGCGAGTGGGAACGTGGTGCCGCCGTACCAGCTGGGCCACTGGTTGCGATAGTCCGGGCTCTTCGGATCTTCCGACTCACCCATCACGATGTTCTCGGTCGAGTGATCGAGGTCGCCCATATCAGCAGTGAAGCGCTGGGAGGGGCCAAGATTTCCAAGCACCTGCTTGACTGTGGTTGGATCGCCCGACTGCGGCAGAGGGCCGACGCTGCTGTGCGTGAACGGAAAGGCCTTCCACAGCGGGTGCTGGATCTCGATCGTGTGTTTCTCCCCGTATTGCCACGAGCGCAGGTTTCCGGGCGCATCTTTGAGCGTCGCCTCGACCAGCCCGGCAAGAAAGTCGTTCCAGGTCTTGTTGCCTGGAGGCAGCCATGCGGCGGGGGCGTGCGCGATCATCTGCTCCCGCGCATACGCACTCTCGGACCAGTCATAGAGCCGCCATCCGTCGCCGATCTTGGGCCCCAGCACCGCCGGCCAGAAGCGGCCTTCTGCCCCCGTCACGATCGCCGCAGCAGAGGAGTGCGTTGCAAGCACCCCGTCCCACGACCGCAGGATGTCCGCAGCCTCCCGGGTACGCGCCGTGGTGTGGCTGGCATGGTCGATCGCATAGGCAAACCGTTGTGCCAGCTCCTGGTCGACCTCTGAAAACACATCGGTCTGGAGCTTCAGCATGTCTGCGGGGGTGAGCCCTTTCTTGTCGCGCAACCACTTCCAGATACGCTCGTTGCGGTACGGCGACGCCCAGTCCAGCGTGATCTGGTAAGGGTAGCCATCGGGCGTGATGCGGCTGTTCGCCGTCGCAACGATGCCACCCTCCGGGTCGAGCACCGAGGGCATCGCGTCCGCCGGGATATACCCCGTCCACTCCCCGACCACAGCCGTGGTGCTCGGCGCCGGGGGCGTCGGGGGCGGCAAGCCCGCGGCCGAAGCCTGCGCTGCGCCCTGCCCGTCTGCTCCCGTCGTCGCGCCGGCAGCCGGTGCGGTCGAGTTGGTATCGAGTGCAGCCGGGCTGCCCTGTGTCTGCCCGGGAACGATCGGCATGCTCTGCAGACCGCCCGCGCGGATCGGGATCAGCCCCACAGCCTGGTAGCCGATGTGGCCCGCGTCGTCGGCGTAGACGACGTTCAGCGTGGGCGCCCACCAGGTCGCCATCGCCGCGCGGAAGCTTGTCCAGTCACTGGCGGTGTTCAGCGCGTAGAGCGGCAGCCCCTTGGCCGCTGGATCGTAGATCGCCCAGTGCAGTGCAACCGATCGCTGCTCGCTTGTGTGCAGCGAGGCGAGCAGCGGCGTGATGATGGGCCCGTGAGCGGTACGCACCACGTCGAGCGGCACGTTGGCGCCCCCGCGTACATGGATCGTCTCGCGCTCATGCGTCAGCGGCTCCCAGTGGCGCGAGCCATCCGCGTTCAGCGCCTGGTACTGGTCCTGAGCATTCAGCGTCTCGACATACAGGTCCTGCGTGTCGCCCCCAAGCGCGGTGAAGCCCCAGGCGATATGGTCGTTGTGGCCTGCGCTGATGAACGGCAGCCCCGCGACACTCACGCCCGCCGCATGGAAGCCGCCTGCGTGAAGGTCCGACTCGTACCAGACATCCGGCACCTGGTGCTCGAGGTGCATGTCGTTTGAGAGCAGCGGCTTGCCGTCCGCGGTGCGCGTGCCAGCCACCGCCCACTCGTTTGAGCCGGGATTGCAGCCGTTGCACCGGTCGCGCATGGCGCTCAGTCGCAGCAGGTCTCCGACCGGCCGCACGGGCCGATCCCGCACCTGTGAAGGATCGAGCGGAATCTGGGGAACCTCCTGCGGATCGCTGATTGCAGGCGCACTCGGCACCGGCGGGTGATCGCGCCAGGAGCCCACGGGGTACAGGTCCGCGGCGAGCGCCGCGTTGCCCCCCGCTGCGAGCCGCGCGGTCACATCCTCGCGCTTCAGCTTGGCCTGCCAGCGCTCGTCCAGCATCTCGGACATCGAGATCGCCACCAGCACCGAGTCAACGGGCCGCCATGGCCGTGGCTTGTAGACCAGGAGCGAGAACTCCGCCGGCAGTACGCCGTGCTCGATATACGCGTTGACGCCGCGGCTGTATGCCTCCAGCTGCTCCAGCTGTTGGGGAGGCATGGTGCGAACCAGCCGCTCGGCTACATCGCGGATCGAGAGAATGCGCTCCATCCGGTCGTGATCGACCAGCGCCGCGCCCAGGATCTCGGCCGCCTCGCCTGCCGGCAGCCGCCGCGCCATGTCCATCTGCCACAGGCGGTCGCTTGCGGTGACCCAGCCCTGCGCTTCAAGCAGATCATGGACGTTTGCTGCCTCGATATGCGGAACGCCGCGGGCATCGCGCACCACCGCAACAGGCGCACTCAGCCCATCGAGATGCAGCGTGCCATCGACGGGGGCAAGCGAGGTCTCCATGCGATGCCGCAGACCAAGCATCACCGCGAAGATGGCAAGTACGCCGAGCAACAGAAGCACCACGATGGCGATGCCGATGCGGCGGAACGGGGAGCGCCTGGAAGGTGGAGGAGTGGATCGGGACTCGAAGCTGCGTGCTGGTGGAGGCGGCGTCACGGCTCGATTCTCTCATCTGCCCATGAGGCTCGCGTGACAGCAGGCCACGAGGAACCCTACTCGACAGGCTCGATCACTGCAGTCCCCTCTGCGCGCCGCCGGTGCCACCAGAGATAGATCAGAGCACCGATTGCCGCGAGCAGGGGAAAGATGAACACGCTGCCTTCAGGACCTGTCGCGCCGCCGCTCAGGAGCTTCGGCCCTCTGGGGTATTCGTTGAACAAGTGCCCGCGTACCAGCAGCCCACTGTCCCCGGTGCCATAGAAAAAGCTTTGCCCCCAGTCCCAGGCGGCATGGAAGCCGATTGCCCACCACAGCGTCCGCGTGTACCAGATAGCCAGGCAGAAGACGAGCCCGACCACCCCGGCGGAGATCAGCCCTACCGGCGTTTCGCCCTTGTTGTTGCCGTGGATCGCCCCGAAGGAAATCGACAGCAGAACCGCGCTCCAGAAAGGCCCAATGCCGCGCGCAAGCGTAAAGAAGAGGTATCCCCGCAGGAGCATTTCCTCAAAGACGGCCACCAGGAAAAAACACAGCGCCCACGCCGAGCCATACGCGAGGCCACTCTCCGCGGAGAGCACCGGACCATGAATCACCAGGAGGTGGCGGAAGAACAGAAAGCCCACCAGCAGAGAGATGGCTCCGATCCCCGTGACAAGCCCTCCGCTGAAGCGCGGCAGCAGACGAACAGGGCTGAGCCCATAGCTCAGGAGTGGCCGATGCTCGATGCGCGCCATCACGGCTGTGACTGCGAGCACCATCGCGACGGAGAGTGCTTCCCCGAGGAGCATCGACCCCGGCGGCATCTCGCCCGTTGGCGCGTGAGCGCCATGTGTGGCCGCCTTTGCCACAAAGCTGACGCCAGAGGCCAGCACGTACAACAGGAAAAGAAAGATGAGGCAGCCCCAGCCGGGACGCAAACCCTCTGGTCCGAAGAAAAAACGCTGCATGCCGGGTCGCGGACCCCGCTGTTTTTCGGTGGTTCCCTGGGCTTCCGTGGGTTCAATCACTGCTCATTCCTCCGTCGCCTCCCCGTCCTGTCAACATGCCCGTCTGCCTCTGGCGCGACGCGCCTTGACATCCCGGGACGGTCTCGCCATCCTAGTAGATTCGTACCTGCGGAAAGGACGTCTCATTGCTGGTTCGCGTTTTCTACCACGGCAACTGTTTTGACGGAGCCTGCTCCGCATCCCTGTTCACGCGTTTTCATCGCGAGTGCATCGATCCCGGTGCCACATATGAATACCACGGCCTCGTGCATCGCGCGGGCTCGTTGTTCGACGACTCCGCATTCACCGGCGACGAAAACGTTATCGTCGACTTCAAGTACTCGCCCTCACCGCGCGTCACCTGGTGGTTCGATCACCACCTCAGCGCGTTCCTCTCGGCCGAGGACCACGCAGCCTACGAGCGCGGGCTTGCAGACCCCGCAAGCAACTTCCGCAACCGTCGCTTCTACGACCCCAACTACACCTCCTGCACCTCGTTCATCGCCGATACCGCGGCGGCACGCTTCGGCTTCGACCGCGACAGTGTTGCGCGGCTCGTTTACTGGGCCAACATCGTCGACGGTGCACTCTATGAAAGCGCCACGGCCGCGGTCGAGCTGCGGGAAGCTGCCATGCGCCTGACACTCGTCATCGAGTCGAGCAGCGACCCCGGGTTTGTGCCACGGTTGATCCCGCTGCTCACCACCCTGCCCCTTGAGGAGATCCTCGAGCAGCCCTTTGTGGCCGAGCTGCTGCCGCCGCTGCTCGCCAGCCACCAGGCCGCCATCGAGATCATCCGTGAATGCGCCACCGAGCGCGACGGCACGATCTTCTTCGATCTCGCCGACCGCGGCATCGAGGGCTACAACAAGTTCATCCCCTACTACCTCCATCCGCGCGCCACGTACTCGGTCGGGCTGTCCCGCTCGTCGTTCCGCACCAAGGTCGCGGTGGGAACCAACCCCTGGACAAACGTGCGTCCGGAAAACCTGATCAACCTGGCTGCGATCTGCGAGCGCTATGGCGGCGGCGGCCATGCGCGTGTCGGCGCCATCTCGTTCCCGCCCGATCAGTATGAGCAGGCCAGGGAAGCTGCCGCAGTGATCCTCGCCGAACTCCGCGCAGCCGACCCCGCGCTGACCGTGGACGCAACGCAGCAGTCGTACTAGACAGCGCCCGGGGCGAGGTGCAAGCTGTTTGCATCTCCGCCATGGCTGCCAGCCCCGCATTCACGATACGACGGGCTATGCCCGACGATGCGCCAGCGATCGCGCAGGTACACGTGGCGAGCTGGCGCGCAGCCTACCCCGACATCGTTCCTGCAGAGGTGCTTGCGGCGCTCGACGAGCAGGAGTTTGAGGCTCGCTGGCAGAGCCGCCTTGCCGAGCGTCCACCGCTTCTGATCCTCGTCGCTGAGCGGCAGGGCCAGGTCTGCGGCTTCGCCTCCGGCGGTGCTGTCCGTGAGGGTGTCCCTCCATACGACGCTGAGTTGTACGCCCTGTACCTGCTCCCCTCTGCGCAACGGCAGGGTATCGGTCGCGCGCTCTTCGCCCGGGTGGCCGACGCGCTGCACAAGGAGGGCCGCGAGCACCTGCTGCTCTGGGCCTTTCGCGAGAACGCGGCTGCCGGCTTCTACCGCACCTTGGCGGCCTGCCCGTGAGCGAAGGCAGCCTCACGATGGGCGGCGTCGCTATCCCAACCAGAAGCTATGGTTGGCGGCACTTCGCCGCAACCCTGCTCGCCTGAATCTGCAACCGACGCGGTGGCCGTGCTTCAGCCTGCGGCGGACCACAGGATTGCGAGCCCGATCGCAAGCCCATGCAGGATGAGCACGAGCAGCAGGCCCGTTCCCAGCCTGCGCGCCAGCGCCAGGAGACTTGCCAGCAGGCCATAAAGAGGGAACTGCGCCCACATCATCCATTCGGCAAGCGTGTCCCGCTGCTCAGGCGCAAAGGAGTGGGGCGCATGTGCCTGGATCAACGCTACCCATGGATAGAGCAGCCGCAGCGCCGCGGGGCCTGAAAGCACCAAGACGCTTGCCGCGCGCACCGCGAAAGGCGTTGCGACGAGCGCGAGCACAAGCGGCCACCACGCAAGCAGGCCCGGACCTTTCTTTTTCTTTCGGGAGGGCGCGCGCTTGCGCTTGGTCGCAACCGGGCTCATGGGTTCAGCATACCCGCAGCGTGTTGCAGCGTGAGGCTACAACCCAAGCGCCTCCGCGTTCCGCTGCATCGCGGCAAGGCAGAACGCAATATGCTCCTCGAGCGGCAAGCCCAGCTCCTCTGCCCCCTGAAGCACGTCGTCGCGGCTTACGCCACGCGCGAACGCCTTATCCTTCATCTTCTTGCGGACACCCGCAACCTCGACATCCGCGATCCGCTTCGAAGGCTTCACCAGCGCGCACGCCGTAAGCAGCCCGCTCAGTTCGTCACAGGCGAACAGCGCTTTCGCCAGATGCGTGCTGCGCGGAACCCCCGAGTAGTTCGCATGGCCCAGGATCGCCGTCCGGATCTCCTCGGGCCAGCCCCGCTCGGCAAGAATGCGCACGCCCACAAACGGGTGCTCCTCAGGCGACGGATGCTGCTCATAGTCAAAGTCATGCAGCAGGGCAGTCGCGCTGTAGCGATCGAGGAAGCTCCGCCGCTCCGCGCCCTCGAGTCCAAGCCTCCCCGCTTCCTGCTCACCATAGGCGCGGGTACAGGTCTCTACAGCAAGCGCATGTTTTCTCAGGCTGGCTGACTCGGTGTACTGCTCCATCAGCTCGAGGGCTCGCTGGCGAAACGAATTTCCAGAGTTTGCTTCCATACACCCTTCTTCTTCGGTTTTCTTCGGGTTTTGTGCCGAAAGTCACTGTGCGCACCGCGCTTTGCACTTGACAACCAAGATACCCGGGAATGAGTGTAGGAACTACAAGAAGCGGGTGTGTTCGCCAGTGAGCAACCCCCGTTACGGACCGCCCTGCTCTGGCGCCCCGTAGACAATTTATGGCAACCAACCTAGCAACCGTTGAGTCGCGTGAGGTATTGCGTTGCGAGCGATGCCAGCTCGTACAGTTCCGCACCGCAAATGGAGACTGCCGGCGCTGCCACAAGCCGCTGGAAATGGAAGAGCCGACCCTGGCTCCTCTGCAGATCGCCACAGCCCAGCCAGCAGCACCGCAGGAGCTCGATGTTGCGCGAGCGGTTCGTACACTCCGCCACGCACGGTCTTTGAGCCAGCGACAGCTTGCCGCACGCATGCAGGTTCCCCGCACCTACATCTCCAAGATTGAAAACGGCAAGGCAGTCCCAACGCTGTCGTCGCTGGAGCGCCTGGCGAATGCGCTCGAGGCTCCGCTGACGGATCTCCTGCAGGACACCGGCTCGCGCCGCGAGCAGACGCTCAACGCGATCCGCGCTGACGTGTTCCTCAATGAGATCTTTTCGCAGACCGCAAAGCTCTCTCCGTTTCACCGGCAGGTGTTGCTCAGCCACGCGCGCGATATGGCGCGGGAAGCACTCACCGGCCGTCAACACCTCGCTCGCGCATAGGCGCGGGCGCGCTCCCGGCCGCTGCGGCCCAGGGCGTTTTGCGGTGCGCAAGCCGCTATGCTACGGTCTGTAGTGAGGTCGATTGGTGCCATTGCAGCAGCCCAGCCGCGTTCATGAACTCTCCGCGGAAGAGGCGGCTATCTACCGTCGTCTTGATCCCGCACGGCTTCCCGAGCACGTCGCCATCATCATGGATGGCAATGGCCGCTGGGCCGGCAAGCGCTCCATGAAGCGCTTTGTCGGGCACAAGCAGGGTGCCGAGTCTGTGCAGTTCGTCGTCGAGACTGCCTCGCGTATCAACCTGCCCTGGCTCACGCTCTACGCCTTCTCCCTTGAGAACAACCTTCGTCGCCCCCGACTCGAGGTCTCGTTCCTCATGCGGCTTCTGTCGAGCTACCTCAGCGACAACGTCGAGCGCATGAACGACAACAATGTCCGCATCCAGTACATCGGCCGCACCCACGAGCTGCCTTCCGAGGTGCGCGACCGCATGGAATGGGCCGCCGGGGAAACCTGCCGCAACACCGGCACGACGCTGACGCTCGCGCTGAACTACGGCTCACGCACAGAGATCGTGGACGCGGTGCGTGGTCTTGCCCGTGAGATCGAACTTGGTCTTCTCCGGCCAGAACACCTCACCGAGCAGGACATCGAGCGCCACCTCTACACGCGCGACATGCCGGACCCGGACCTGCTCGTGCGCACCTCGGGCGAGATGCGCATTTCGAACTACCTCCTGTGGCAGATCGCCTACACCGAGCTCTACGTCACCGACCGGCTCTGGCCGGACTTCCGCGGCGAGCACCTGCTCGAGGCGATCGAGGCCTACGGCAATCGCAACCGCCGCTTCGGCGGCCTTGGCGAGCCGACAGAAGAAAGCTCCGCCGGCAAGCTCCTCGTCCCCCGCTAGGGTCGGGGAGGACGCCACGCAGGGAGCCAGAAACGGCTGGAAAAACGGGGCCATCCTGCGCGAGGCGGAGGATCTGGGGCTTCTCCCTTTCCGTCTACTTCTCCTCGACCACGCCGTCCCAGAGATCCTCATCCTTCTCGACCGGATGCCGCGCAGCCACGAGCAGGTAGTTCTCCCGCGCAAGCTCATCCGCGAACTTGGATTGCACGCGATCCATCACGCCACGCTGCGAGGCATGTTTGTGGAAGGCAGCGAGCTTCTCCTCTTCGAGCGGCCCAAGCTCGTAGGAAAGGGAGACCGGCGGCATCGTTCCGCCTGCCCCGGCTTCTTCGTCTGCGGTCGAGATGAACTGCGTCGCCGCATAGTACAGCTTCTGGGCGGCCCACGGTTTCAGCCTGTCGAGCTGTTCCGGAAAGAACATGGAGCGACCGGCCCAGTGGAAGGCCGCTGTACCGGCAAGCGAAACCATCGTGTGGTCGCGATGCAGGTTCACACCGCCCTCACCACCAAACGTGAGCACAACGTGCGGACGAAAGCGCCGCAACTCCTTCACGAGCACGCCAACCAGCGGCAGAAAGGGCTCCTGCCACAGGCCGCCATCGGGGTAGTTCAGCAGCCGGGCCTCGTGAACGCCAAGCGCCCGGCAGGCATCGGAGAACTCCTCCCGGCGAAGCCCAGCGAGTTCCTCATCGGTCTGACCAGGGTCGCGGTACGACCCCGCAGCGCCTTCCGTCAGGCAGAACACAGCAGTCTCGGCGCCGCGAGCGGCAGCCATCAGTAACGCGGCTCCAAAGGCACCGGCTTCATCATCGGGGTGTGCCGTAAGGCACATCAGGCGTAGCGGCAAAGCGTCTCCTTACAACGTCGAGATAGCAGCTATTCCTGGCTGTCTTCAGAAGGATGCGTGTCCCAGGGCAGGCAGCTCTCCCATACTGGACGGAATGTACGGCGATGGAGAACGGATGGTCCGTGCCGCAGCAGCGCACGCTGGTGCACAGGTGTCGCATACCCCTTATGTTCATTCAGACCGTACGCCGGGAACTGTGCGTGCAACTCGCACATACGCGCATCGCGGTAGACCTTCGCAACCACCGACGCTGCTGCGATTGAGAGCGAGCGCGAGTCGCCATAGATGATGCTGGTCTGCCTGCAGGTGACGTTGAGCCGCAAGGCATCGATCAACAGATGGTCGGCGGCCGGAGCCAGCGCGGACACCGCGCGCAGCATCGCCAGCTTCGTCGCCTGGTAGATATTGATTCGGTCGATCGTTGCCGCATCAATTTCGGCGATGCTCACAGCGAGTGCACACGCGCGCACCATTCCGGCAAGCCGTTCCCGATCCTCGGCCTCCAGCTGCTTTGAGTCGCGCAATCCAGCGGCCTGCAGGGCCTCACGGTTGCAGTCTTCAGGCAGGATCACGGCTGCCGCGACTACCGGTCCAAAGAGAGCCCCACGCCCCACTTCATCCACACCGGCGATACGCTCTGCGCCCGCTCGCCGCGCGGCCTCCTCGTAGCTTGCGTCACAGCACAGTGTGCGCAGCATACGCAGCTTGCGGGTAGCCTTCGACACCTCGGCATCAGGACGGAGCGGGCGTTTCCGAACTGGTGTGCCGGAGGGGGAAGAAGCAGTGGGAACAGCCATCCTCACCAGTGTAGTGGGTTGGTTCGAACATCCGCCGGTACCAGGCGTGGAAAAGGCGCCCCGGGAAGAGGGCGCCTTTTCCATGATAGTGCCGGGAAGACCTAGGAGCGCTCGACTTCCTTGAGACGCGCAGCCTTGCCGCGCAGACCACGAAGGTAGAACAGCTTGGAGCGGCGGATCTTCGCCGAGCGAAGCTTCTCGACCTTGTCGACGACCTTGGAGTTGAAGGGGAAAATACGCTCCACGCCCTGGCCGAAGCTCATCTTGCGCACCGTAAAGGTACCCTGCGGACCCTTCTTGTAGGCGATCACAAGGCCTTCAAACGCCTGCAGACGTTCCTTGTCGCCTTCCTTGATCTTGACCTGCACACGAACGGTATCGCCTGTCGCAAAGGCGGGGAGATCGGTACGCTGCAACTTTTCGGCAAGGCGCTGCATTACTGGATGGATAGACATTTGGCTTGATCCTGATCTTGATTTTCAGCTGCAGCACTACGGTCTGGATTGCCGGGCGCGAACCGAATCCTCAGTATACAGGAGCGACCGCGCTTCGGAGCCTTCAATCCTTTTGTTGCCGCTGAGGTGTAGATGCTGGGAGGTGGCGTGGTGCGTTTCCGTTTGAATCTGACGCTCCCATACATCCCGCAGTTCTGCTGGGTTGAGCATGGCAGTTCCTCAGGTTTTTGAAGTACGCCTCGAGCTTCCGTCAGACGCCTGAAGGGTTGCCAGGAATGCTCGATCCCGCTCATCCAGTTCTGCATCCGCCAGTAGGTCCGGCCGGTTTCGCAAGGTCTTCTCAAGCGCCCGTTCGCGCCGCCAGCGGCGCACCTCATCGTGGTTCCCGTCCAGCAGCACCGGCGGAACCGGGACCCCGGCAAACTCCGGCGGACGGGTGTATTGCGGATAGTCCAGCAGCCCGCCTGCACCATGAGTTGCCTTCGGCAGTGCGCGCCCGTCAAGCGGCATGGGGCGGGGCAGTGCCCCGTCGGCAGCACCAAAGCTTTCAAATGCGCTCGATGCCGCATTGCCCAGCACGCCAGGAATGAGCCGGGTCACCGCGTCCACGATCACTGCGGCCCCCAGCTCACCACCCGTGAGCACGTAGTCGCCGATCGAGATCTCGCGGTCCGCGAGCAAGAGCGGCACCCGCTCATCGACGCCCTCATAGCGCCCGCACAGCAGCACTACGCGCTCTGTCAACGCAAGCGCGTGCGCCACCGCCTGGGTAAACCGTTCGCCCTGCGCGGAAAGCAGGATCACTGTTTCCCGCCCTGTGTCGCGCTCTGCCTTCGGGCTGACGCCGATCGCCGTCAGCGCTGCCGCAAAGGGCTCCGGTTTCAGCACCATGCCTTCGCCGCCGCCGAAGGGCCGGTCGTCGACCGTGTGGTGTTTGTCTGTCGCATAGTCGCGCAGGTTGTGCACATGTGCATCGATTTGCCGCTCGTAAAGCGCACGGCGCAGCATCCCCGAGCCGAAGATACCGCGGCCCCCAGCGCTCTTTGCGGTCGCCTCTCCGAAGAAGTCTGGAAAGATCGTGAGGATGTTGAAGCGCACGGCTACTCGCTTGCTCCCGCTGGATCTTCGAGTTCAACCAGACCATCCGGCAGCTCCATGGAAACCGTGCGTGCAGCCAGATCCCAGCGCGGCAGG
Organism: Acidobacteriaceae bacterium; assembly: GCA_965199135.1. Lineage (GTDB taxonomy): Bacteria > Acidobacteriota > Terriglobia > Terriglobales > Acidobacteriaceae > EB88. Next base: position 2,071,904 of record OZ240685.1, read on the forward strand.
TAAGCCTTGACGAACGGCACCAGAACCTCGCGCCCACTCTCCCGTCGCACCACCAGCAACATGGTGTTCGAGCTCTCGCGGTCCACGTCGACAATCGTGCCCACAGGGCTGCCGCTGCGGGTATCAAAGAGGGTGCAGCCATCAAGCTCTGCCACGTACACCTCGTCCTCGGGCAGTGGCATGCGCTCCTCCCAGGGAACCACGACCTCGTGCCCGCGCAGCAGTTCGGCCTCGTTCATCGAGGAGCACTCTGCAAAGCGAAACACGATGCGGCCCTGGTGCATGCGGAACTGTTCCACTGTGACGCTGCGAACGGGTGCCCCGGGAGCGGGAGCGCGCAGGGAGACGAGAGGATGGGTTTCAAAACGTTCCGGAAAATCAGTCAGCAGCTCCGCGATTACTTCACCTTTGTGCCCCTGGGGACGGAGAATCAGGGCGACGCGCAGCCAGCCTTCAGCGGGGGGAGTCATTGGAGAGACAGTTCACCTAGTCATGCGCCTCGACGGCAGGCACGGGGGGATGGCCATGGTCGCCATGCTCCACAATATCAAGCGTATATCGGTGGTGGTACTTCATGCTGACCGCACTCAGGATCGTCCGCAGGGAGTGTGCCGTACGCCCCTGTTTGCCGATCACCTTGCCAATATCCGAATCCGAAACGTGGAGCCGGAGGACTGTGCTTTCCTCGCGGACGAGTGCCTGGACTTCCACGGCTTCCGGATGGTCGACCAGGGCGCGAGCGATCTGCGTCACAAGCGCCAGGGTGGGATCGGAACCGGACTGCTCGTTGACTGATTCATCCATCATGCGTGCTACTCCCACCCACCGGCGTCAAAAGCCCTCGGGATGGCGCTCATAGTAGCAGTTTCAGGATGCAGCGCAATAGAGCGCCGACCACCGAATTGCGCGCAAACGGGTCGGATACGGAAAGAGCCGGACGCATCGATCAGAATGGCCCTACCAGCGTGCGTCCGGGACTGACTATGCCGTTGCTTCCTGAGGTGCTTCGGCAGCCGCTGGTGCAGTTTTCAGCAGCTTGGCGACGCGCTCGGAAAGCTGCGCACCCTTGCTGGTCCAGTAGTCGATCCGCTCCCGCTTGAAGTCCACGGTGGCAGGGTTGGTGCGCGGGTTGTAGGTGCCGACGAGTTCGATCGAACGGCCATTGCGCGCACGATCCTTCTCAATCACAACCACACGGTAAAACGGCTTCTTGCGGGCGCCGAAGCGCGCCAGACGGATCATCAACACAGGCAAAATCCTTTCATCTACTGCTTGGACCAGGAATGCTGGAACACTTGGGAACAAAGGTCGGGGTTCGGGTACGAAGCCACGCGCATGGATGCACGGATCACGAACAGCCCCAGCTAGTAACTATAGCAAACCTGCTTTGCTGCCGGGGCGTCGAGGCCTGCTTTTCCCCGCATCCCACCCGCGATGAGTTCCTTTTCCTCCGCCCCGACCCATGCACCCGCAGGCACGGTGGAACGACCACTGATCGTCACCCTGGCCGCGGATGCTGAGAGCCAGGGGCGCTTTGAACGCGAACGTCGGCAACACTTTCCGGCCCGGCTCAACCGCATCCCGGCCCACCTCTCGCTGTTCCACGCGCTGCCAGGAGAGTCGGCCGCGTCGATTCAGCAGACGCTCGCTGCCGAGGCGGCCGTTGCTCCCTTCGTGCTTGAAGTGCATGACCTCATGCGGCTCGGCCGGGGTGTCGCCTACGCGGTCCGCTCGCCGCGGCTCGACGCCATCCATAACGCCCTGCGCGCACGCTGGCTCTCATGGCTGACGCCGCAGGACCGCCAGCCCTTCCGCCCACACATCGTGATCCAGAACAAGGTGGACCCGGCCGAGGCGCGGGCACTCTATGAGAGGCTGTCTGCCGGCTTTCGCCCCTTCACGGTGGAAGCGGCAAGCCTTCTGCTCTGGTGGTATGAGGGCGGCCCCTGGTCGCCGGCTGGCGCCTTCCCATTCCAGGCAAGCGGAAGAGAGGGCTGAGATGCGTCGTCGCCTGCCAAGCTTCTGTCTGCGTGATCTCGCCACAGACGCAGTCGCGAGGCAGCCTGCATCTGAACAGACTATGGCAACCACGACAGCGACAACGTTTGCACCGCAGCAGCTCGGCGACTCGGACCTCCACCTCACACCCATCGGCTTTGGCGCGTGGGCGATCGGCGGCGGCGACTGGGAGTTCGCCTGGGGCGCGCAGGAAGACGAAGACTCGGTGCGCACCATCGAGCGGGCACTCGACCTCGGCATCAACTGGATCGATACGGCAGCCATCTATGGCCTCGGCCACTCCGAGGAAGTGGTCGGGCGCGCGCTCAAGAACAGCGCGCACAAGCCACTTGTCTTCACCAAGTGCTCGATGAAGTGGAATCTCGAAGATCGCAAGATCTTCCGTGCGCTCGATGCCGCAAGCGTTCGCCAGGAATGCGAAGATTCGCTGCGCCGGCTCGGCGTCGATACGATCGACCTCTACCAGATCCACTGGCCCAACCCGGAAGAGCAGATTGAAGAGGGCTGGGAGGCGATGGCGAAGCTCAAGGAAGAAGGCAAGGTCCGCTACATCGGCGTGTCCAACTTCTCGGTGGAGCAGATGAAACGCGTGCAGAAGATTGCGCCGATCACCTCGCTCCAGCCGCCCTACTCCCTGGTAAACCCCAGGGTGGAAGAGGAGATCCTGCCGTTCTGCCATGAGAACAACATCGGCGTGATCAACTACTCGCCCATGGCCTCGGGGCTGCTCACCGGCAAGATGACGGCAGAGCGCGTCGCCGGCATGCCAGAGGACGACTGGCGCAAGCGTAGTCCCAATTTCCAGGAGCCGAAGCTCGCGCGCAATCTCAGGCTGGCAGACCTGCTCGGCGAAATCGGCAAGGGGCACCAGGTCGAGCCTGGCGTGGTCGCGATTGCGTGGACGCTGCACAACCAGGCGGTCACGGCAGCAATCGTGGGCGCACGCCGCCCCGACCAGGTAGACGGCATCCTTCCGGCTGCGACGTTCCGGCTCTCGGATGCGGAGTTCGCGACGATCAACGACTTCGTGAAACAGAACGCCGCCTGACCACGCTTCGTCCGGAACAGAATGGTCACCCTGACCGGGAGTGAAGGATCTGCGGCTCCGGGATGCCCCGGGGTAAACCGCAGATCCTTCGCGGGGCTCAGCCTTGCACTTGCCGGGGGAGGATGATTTGTCACCGGGTGTGCCACTTTGCGTGGGACCCGGCGGCTAGCGAAGTGCTTCCGGCACAAACGGGGTCGCAAGTGTCGCCGCGGACTCCGTCAGGTAAAACGTGACGATCCGCGGAAACTGTTCCTCGACCAGCTGCAGTGTGCGGAAGTCGAAGCTCTCGATGTCGCAGCGCTTCTCGAGCTTCGCCCTGGTGATCGCGCCAGCCAGAGTGGTCATGAAGAGCTGTGGGTCCACCGTGTGGTTGCGCACGAGATCCGGGTTCGCCTTTACCTCAGGCCGCTCGGCGAGCGCTGGCGGGAGGTAGTCCGGAACGATCTTGGTCTCGAGATTGAAGCGCACCGTGCGGGCGTTGGCTGCCCGTTCCGCGGCATGCGGCGTGTTCTTGCCCGCGCCTGTGCTGTAGTAGTCCACGTAGAACGCCGCGAAGCGGAACAGTTGCGCCGCGTAGGTGGGCGCGTACGGGCTCGGCATGCCTTCCTTCGCCGCAAAGGCAACCGCTACAGGCGAAAACGCGAGGTCGTTCTTCTGGTCGGGGCCGAAGTGGAGCTTGTCGCAGATGAATGTTTTCTGTGCGTCCGTCGACGAGATATCGCGGAGGTAAACACGGTTGTCCATCGTGTACGGAGCCCCATCAGCGCGGCGGCAGCTCTGCGGGTTGTAGAACTGGTCGTGCCAGATCAGCGAGACATGGTCGGTCGAGACGCCGGTGTCGGTCTCAAGCTCGGTTGCCAGCTGATCCATCCCGCTTTCGAACGAAGGCAGCGTGTTCTCGGGGCGAAGCCCGCGGCCGCCGCGATGGGCAGAGACCACGAAGTGCTTCAGCTTGGGGTCGTCCGGTCGCGCCGCCCGCTCTTCAGCGAGAACGCGCTGCAGAATGTCTGGCCGGTCACTGATCAGTCCATCGACGCCCGTGCGGATCACCGCGCGCATCTGCTCAGGGTCGTTCGTGGTCCAGGGCACCACGCGTATGCCACGCGCCTGGAGCGCGGCGACCGGGACTGCGGGCGTGTCGGCAGGGAGGCCAAAGGCCCCGGGAGCCACGGTGCGATCGAGAGGAGAGAGCGCAGGAACGTGCGCGTCGTGATGGGCGGCAGCATGCGCGGCCGCCTTGCTCATCAGGGCGTACCAGGGGTTTTCATCGGCACTGGGGTTGCTCTGCGCGAAACCATGCATGGTGAAGAGGAAGAGCAGGGGCAGCAATGACGTTTGCTTCATCAGGGCAGGATCGCGCAACGGGATTGCGTTCCCGTGAACGCGAGGCGATCCGGCTACTTGTCGCGATTGACGACGAAATCGGGTACCCATAGCAGCGCGCGCTTGTACTCGGATTCAGGCAGCACATCGAGTGCACGGCGGGCACGTTCCGCATACTGCTGCGCTATGCTCATCGCATACTCGACCGAGCCATGCCGATCCAGCGTGGCGAGTACGTCATCGTAGCGAGCGTTGGTGAAGGCACCGCCAGCCAGCACCTGCAGGATCGACTCCTGCTCAGCCGGGGTCGCATGCTCGAGTGCATGCACGACCGCGAGCGTCGCCTTGCCTTCGCGCAGGTCGCTTGCGACTGGCTTGCCGAGAACGGCCTCGGCAGCGGTGAGATCAAGCACATCGTCGACGACCTGGAAGGCCAGTCCCAGCGCGTGGCCATACTCGGCAAGGCAGGCTTCGGTCTTCGCATCGACGCCCGCAAGCACCGCGCCGAGGCGCATCGAGACCTCAAAGAGGCAGGCGGTCTTGCGATAAATCAACTCGTTGTACTCGTGCTCGGTGACCGGGCGGCCCAGTTTTTCGGTCTGCAGCAGTTCGCCCTCAACCATCACCTGCGTCAGCGAGATCAGGAGCTCGAGGATACGGAAGTTGCGCTCTTCGAGCGCGATGCGGAAGGCCTGCATGTACAACCAGTCGCCGGCGAGCACGCAGCGGGTGTTGCCCCAGGTCGTGTTCGGCGAAGGCCGGCCACGGCGAAGTTCCGCGCCATCAATGATGTCGTCATGGACGAGGGTCGCGGTATGCACCATCTCGACCACGGCGCCGAGGCGATGCATGGAGTGGCCGGAGTAGCCGAGAGATCGGCAGGTGAGCAGCAGCAGCGAAGGCCGGATCCGCTTGCCGCCGCTCTCGCGAAGGTAGCCGGTAATCTCGGTGATGGCAGCTACCGAAGAAACGGCATCGCGACCAAACTCCTCCTCGATTGCGAGGAGGTCTTCGTGCAGAAGATCGAAGACCTCCTTTGCCGTGGCTATCGCTGCTGTCCCCACACACTCTCCTGCCTTGCCTGATGCGCCGCGCTCCGCCGGGGATAGAAATCGGCTTGGACGGCGCCAACGTTCCCTAGTTCGAGCGGAAGTTCGTGAACTGCATATCGATGCCGAAATCCTGACCCTTGAGCAGCGCGATGGCTTCCTGTAGGGTATCGCGATCCTTGCCGGTGATTCGCACCGTCTCACCCTGGATCGTCGCCTGCACCTTCTTTTTCGAATCCTTGACGATCCGGACGATCTCCTTGGCCTTCTCGGTTGCGATGCCCTGCTTCAGCGTGACCTTCTGGCGCACGCTTGAGCCAGTGGCCGGCTCGATCTTGCCGTAGTCGAGTGACTTGATGGAAATGCCGCGCTTGATCAGCTTCTGCTCCAGGATCTCGGTGATCGCCTGCAGCTTGTAGTTGTCGGCCGAGTGCAGCTCAAGCGACTTCTCATCCCCTTCGAGCTTGATGGTGGACTTGGAATCTTTCAGATCAAACCGGGCGTTGACTTCCTTGGTCGCCTGGTCGATGGCGTTCTTGACTTCCTGGATCTCTACTTTTGAAACGATGTCGAACGAGTTATCAGCTGCCATACTTCCTCTTACTTCCGATCCGTCACTTCCTATTATGGGTGCAAACAGGCGGTATCCACCTGGTTACAGGCTGTTGTCTGTATCCGCAAGGTGGAAAAAGCGCCGGAAGTTCGCCGTGGTCTGCTCACCCAGTGCTTCGGGTGAGATGCCGCGAAGCCTGGCGACGACCTCTGCTGTTCGCGCCACCCCCGCCGGCTCGTTGCGTTTGCCACGCTCGGGCATCGGCGCGAGAAAGGGGCAGTCAGTCTCGACGAGCAGGCGATCTGCCGGGATTGCCGCCGCCACCTCGCGCAGCGCGCCGGCGCTCGGGTAGGTCACGTTGCCGGCGAAGGAGATCAGGAAGCCCAGGGCAAGTGCGCGCTCCGCATGCGAGGTGTCGCCGGAGAAGCAGTGGAGGATGCCGCCGAGCCGGGTCGAGGCCCACTCCGCTTCCATCATCCCGAGTGTCTCGTCCCAGGCATCGGCCTCGGGGCCGAAGGCCGTACCAGGGCGGCAGTGGATGACGATCGGCTTCCGGTGCTCCGCAGCGAGCTTCATCTGGGCGGAAAAGGTCTCCTGCTGCGTCGCGACCGGCGGGTTGTCGTCGTGGTAAAAGTCGAGACCGATCTCGCCGCAGGCGAGCACTTCTGGCTCTGCGAGCAGGGCATCGAGATTGGCCGAGGCCAGCGTCGACCACTTCGCCGCGTCCTGCGGGTGAACGCCTGCAGTCGCATAGATCTTCGGAATGCCCGGCTTGCCGGCATATTGCCGGGCCAGCAGCAGCGCACCCTCCATGGTGGAGGGACCGTCGCCGATGCCGATCGAGAGAATGGTGCGCACGCCCGCCGCCCAGGCGCGCGTCAACACAAGGTCGCGATCCTCGCCGAAGCGGACGTGGTCGAGGTGAGCGTGGGAGTCAACGAGCACTGCAGGTCCCCTTACTTGAGCCGTGCGCCAATCTCGACGTGATCGAGAAAGCCGGCGAGCGAGGGTTTGCCGTGTTCGCCGAGCGAGGCGGCGACCACCATGCCGTTCGACTCGAAGCCGCGCAGCTTGCGGGGCGCGAGATTCGCGACGATCACGACCTTGCGGCCGATCAGCGACTCGGGCGCGTAGGTTTCAGCGATGCCGGCCAGGATCTGGCGACGCTCGTAGCCGAGATCGACCTCCAGGCGCAGGAGCTTGTCGGCCTTCGGCACACGCTCGGCAACAACAATCTGCGCCACGCGCAGCTCCACCTTGAGGAAGTCGTCGATCGTGATCTGCGGCACAGCCTCCGGGCGTTCTGGGCCGTCCTGTGACGCAGCCGGTACCTCGACGGTCTGGATCTCGACGGGCATGGGCGTGGTGATCATGCCGGCGAGTGCGGCATCTTCCATGGCAAGGAGACCGGGCTCGTAGACGCCAAGCGGCATGGGCTGCCGGGGAGCGCCCGCGGGCAGTGGCACGTCGGGTGGAGTCGAGAGCGTGCCGGCTGGCGTGAGCGCTGGCGACGGCACCGCGGTGGCGTGGGTCGCGACCGCGGGGTCCGACGGCTGCGTGGCGGCGTTCGGGGTGGTCGGTGTGTTCCTGCTGTTTTCAAGTTCCATGGCTTGCATCCTTTCGGCAGCGTCTTTCTCTGCGCGAGGGAAAAGGTGGCTGAGAGGTCCGAGCTGCGTACCTGGCTCCAGGCCGCCCCAGCCCAGCTTCGAGAGATCTGCTGTATCGATGTTGCCCTGTCCAAGCTGTCTCCAAACCTTCGCAGCGGCGTCCGGCAAGATCGGATAGACCAGAGCAGTGATGATACGAATGGCTTCAGCTGCCTCATAGAGGATTTGGGCTCTGAACTTTTCCTGCAAATCTGGGGCTATGTCGGGGTCCCTCTTCCAAGGTTTTGCCGTATTTAGCTTCATATCTACTATGCCCATCAGGACCCAGATAAGTTCTAGTGCCGCAGCGAAGCGGAGTGACTCGAAATCCTTCCCGACCTTCGTTATCACGTCGATAGCAGTCCCAGCTATGGTGACGAGATTGCCTTCGCTGCTTTCATTAACAGCACTCATTTGCGGATCTGCCTCGATACTGTCCGGTGGCTCGGGGACTTTCCCTTCGTAATAGCTGTGAATCATGGAGAGGGTTCGACTCACTACGTTTCCATAACCATTCACCAAATCCGAGGTGTACCGCTGTACCAGCGCGTCGAAGGAGAACGAACCATCCTGGCCGAAGCGAATCTCGCGCAGCAGGAAGTAGCGCAGCGCGTCGGCGCCCAGCACCGCAAGGATCGTCTCCGCGCGCACGATATTCCCGCGCGACTTCGACATCTTCGATTGCTCAAACAGGAGCCATCCGTGTGCGACCACGGCTTTCGGCAGCGGCAGCCCGGCGGCGAGCAGAAACGCAGGCCAGTACACGCAATGAAAGCGCGAGATTTCCTTGCCGATAATGTGCAGCTGCGCAGGCCAGAACTTCTGGAAGAGGCTCTCATCGTCGGACCCGTAGCCGAGCGCGGTAATGTAGTTCGCGAGCGCATCGAGCCAGACATAGATCACATGCGATTCGTCGCCCGGAACCGGGATGCCCCACCGGAAGCTGGTACGCGAGACCGACAGATCGCGCAGGCCGCCGCGCACAAACGCGAGCACCTCGTTGCGGCGCGTTTCCGGCTGGATGAAGTCGGGCTGATCGCGATAGAGCTCGAGCAGGCGGTTCTCAAAGGCTGACAGCTTGAAGAAGTAATTCTCCTCGCTCACCGTCTCGGTCGTGCGTCCGCAATCGGGGCAGGGCGCGCCAGGGCCTGCCTCGACATAGAGCTCGTCCCACACGCAGTACTGGCCGGTGTAGGTGCCCTTGTAGAGAAAGCCGCGCTCCCGCAGCACCGTCCACAGCTTGCGCACGCCACGCTTGTGGCGCTCCTCGGTGGTGCGGATGTAGTCGTCGTAGGAGAGCCCCATCTGGTCCCACAGCCCACGAAACTCTGCCGACACCTGGTCGGTAAACTCCTGCGGCGCGGTGCCGGCCTTTTCGGCCGAGCGCTCGATCTTCTGCCCATGCTCATCGGTGCCGGTGAGGAACCAGACCTCCTGGCCGAGCGAGCGGCGGCGGCGTGCGATCGCGTCCGTGACCACGGTGGTATAGGTGTGGCCGATATGCGGCCGCGCGTTCACGTAGTAAATCGGTGTCGTGAGGAAGAATGGTTGGGTCAGCTCAGGCATGATCGGTCGGCGCTGCTCCGGGGAGAGGGCGCCAACCTTCATCTTAGGGGTGGGGTAAGGGAGCGTCAAACCACCAGCCAGCAAGCCCGCTGCTACACTGAAGCGCAACGGAACGCCGCCAAGCACCCCGAAACGGGTCGCAACCCCAGCAGAAACGCAGGAACAGCCGTGTATCTTTCCGGACAGAAATGGCTTGCCGGTGCGCTTCGCAGCGCCCTCAAGCAGCTCTACAACCTCGACCACTCCAGCTTCGCCATCGAGCAGCCGCCCGATCTCCGCTTCGGCGAGTACGCGCTACCGGTCGCCTTTGAGCTTGCACGCACGCTGCGCAAGGCGCCCCGCAAGATCGCGGAAGAGATCGTTGCGGCACTCGGCACCGTCGAAGGCTTCGCCGGCCTCGAGGTTGCGGGCGCAGGCTACATCAATGCGCGCCTCGATCGCGCTGCTGCAGTCCGCGCCCTCGTCACAAACAAGTCTGTCGAGAACGAGCCGGACGCCGCCGAGCGCGACCGGCAGCACGCGCTCGTTGAGCACACGTCGATCAACCCCAACAAGGCCGCGCATGTCGGGCACCTGCGCAACGCGATCCTCGGCGACACGTTTGTGCGCCTCCTGCGCGCGACCGGCGACGAAGTCTCCGTGCAGAACTACATCGACAACACCGGCGTGCAGGTTGCGGATATTGTCGTCGGCCTCGAGCACCTGCTCGGCCTCTCGCTCGCCGATGTAGAGGGCTGGATCGCGGGACTTGGGGAACGCATCGACTACGCCTGCTGGGACCTCTACGCGCGCACGTCGCAGTGGTACACCGCGGGCACTCCGGAAGAAAATGCCGCGCGCAAGCAGTTGCGTCTCGACACGCTGCACCGGCTCGAAGAAGGCAATAACCAGACCGCGGAGATCGCCGAGCGTGTCGCGACGCTGATCGTGCGGCGCCATCTGGAGACGATGCTCCGCCTCGGCATCACCTACGACCTCCTGCCACGCGAGAGCGAGATCCTGCGCCTGCACTTCTGGGACGCGGCCTTTGCGCAGCTGAAGGAAACCGGGGTCCTGCGTCTCGAGACGGAAGGCAAGAATAACGGCTGCTGGATCATGAAGCGCGCGGGCACTCCCGGCGTGAACGAAGGCGCGGACGAAGGTCCGGATGAAGAAGCCAAGGTCATCGTGCGCTCGAACGGAACGGTGACGTATGTCGGCAAGGACATTGCCTACCACCTCTGGAAGTTCGGGCTGCTTGGCCGCGACTTCGGCTACAAGCCGTTCTTTGCCTACCCCGACCACACCTGCTGGATCACTGCGGTCGAGGGCGATCCCGTGCACCCGGGCTTTGGCGGGGCCGACGCGATCTACAACGTCATCGACGCGCGCCAGAGCGATCCGCAGAGCAATGTCATCGAGGCGCTGCGCGGCATGGGCTACGAAGAGCAGGCGGCGCGCTACACCCACTTCTCCTACGAGATGGTGGCGCTCACCCCGCGCTGCGCGCTGGAGCTCGGCTACGACGTTGCGGAAGCGGATCGCACCCGCGCTTACATCGAGGTTTCCGGTCGCAAGGGCTTCGGCGTGAAAGCCGACGACCTGATCGACCGGCTGTTCACCGCGGCGCATGCCGAGGTCGCGGGCCGCAATGCCGAACTCGCACCCGAAGCCCAGCAGCGGACCGCCGAGCAGATCGCCGTGGGCGCGCTGCGCTACTTCATGCTCAAGTTCACGCGCAACACCGTGATCGCCTTCGACTTCAGGGACGCGCTTTCATTCGAAGGCGAAACCGGGCCCTATCTGCAGTACGCGGTCGTGCGGACCCGCTCGATCTTCCGCAAGGCCGGGCTCTCGACAGCAGAGGTGCTCGCGAGCGCAGCCAGCCTCGATCTTGGCATGCACCTCGATGGCGAAGCCGGCGACAGTATCTGGCAGGTGTGGCTGCGCGCTGCAAAGACCGGGCTGGTCCTCGAGCAGTGCCGGGAGACCGCCGAACCCGCACACCTGGCGCGCCACTGCTTTCAGCTCGCGCAGGACTTCTCTGCCTTCTATCGCAAGCACCACATCCTCACCGAACAGGACACCACGCGGAAGACACTGCTGCTTGCCACGGCAGCGATCGCCGAGCGTGCGCTGGTTGCATCGCTCAATGTCCTCGGTATCGAAGTGCCAGAGGTGATGTAAGTGCCCGGCGCGGGAGGCCGCTTCTCGGGAGGAGTACTCGTGCGAGAGGCAGGACAGGATAGTCCCTGTCCTGCCTCTCACGGTACACACCCCACGAAGTGGGCGCTTCCCGCGCAAGGATGTTCGCCCTACTGGATCGGCTGACCTGCCGCGGTCAGGGTTTTGATCTGCGTTTCGTCATACTGCTTCACCGCATCGGGGAGCGGCGCGTAGTTCAGGGCGCCGGCAGCCTGCTGGCCATCGTTGATGACGTACTCAACAAAGCTCTTCAGTGCGGTGCGCTTTGCCTTGTCCGGGCCATCCTTGGGGATGATCAAGAAGGTCAGGCCCGAGATCGGGTAGGCATCGCTGGCTGAGGCAGGCGGGTTCACGATCGAGTGGCGCGGGTCGGCCGCCAGCTGCGTGGCGAACGCGGAGATGGCAGCTGTGGTTCCGGCAGCAGTGGGCGAGACGTAGGAGCCGGCTGCGTTCTTGACCTTTACCTCAGGCAGCTTGTTCTGCTCGGCATAGGTCAGCTCCACATAGCCAATGGCACCCGGCGACTGGCGCAGTTGGCCGGTCACGCCTTCGCTGCCCTTGCCGCCGAGACCGAGAGGCCAGCTGACCGACTTGCCTGCGCCTACCTTGCTCTTCCATTCCGGGCTGATCGCCGAGAGATAGTCCGTGAAAATCGCAGTGGTGCCGCTGCCGTCAGCGCGATGGATCACGACCACGGGCGTGTTGGGCATCGTGGAGCCTGGATTGTCCTTGGCGATACGCGGATCGTTCCACTTCTTGATGGTGCCAAGAAACATGCCGGCCAGCGTCTCCGGTGAGAGCTGGACGGTGCTCGCGAAGCCGGGCAGGTTGTAGGTCAGGCAGACCGGGCCCGCAGTCTCCGGGATCTGGATCACCGGCTGCATGCCAGAGAGCTGGCCATCGGGCAGCGCTGCATCGGATGCGCCGAAGTCGACCGTCTTGTTTTTGACCTGCTCGATGCCGCCGCCCGAACCGATCGACTGGTAGTTGATCTGGGTGTTGCTATGCGACTGCTGGTAGTTCTGAATCCAGCGGGTCATGACGGGGTAGACAAACGTGCTACCCGCACCCGACAACATGACGTTGCCCCCACCCGAACCGGAACCGGAATTGCAGGCCGCCAGGCCGCCGCACAGGAGAGCTGCTCCTGCAATTGCGAACACGCGCTGAGAAAAGAATGACGCCACGTTGGTTCCTCCAAAAAGCTCTGAAGTTGAAGTGGATGCAGGGCGTCGCCTCTTTCAGGCGCCGGCAGCCCGATATTTACCGATCATTCACCTTCTGGCTGGATCTCGCGCTCCTCATGCCGGAACACGCGCTTGGGCAGCCGGCGCAGGATGTAGGGAAAGGCGAACATCACGACGAAGTGGGCGGCGGTCGCCGCGACAGCAAGAATCGGCAGCCCGGCACCGCAGGCCATGCCGACCGCAGCCGTCAGCCAGACCGTCGCAGCAGTGGTGAGACCACGGACCGAGTCGCCCCGCGTGAAGATGATGCCGGCGCCGATAAAGCCGATCCCCGAGACGATCTGCGCCGCGACGCGCGAGGGGTCGAGGACCACAACGTCCGGACGCAGAACGTCGGTAAAGCCATACTTCGAGACGAGCAGGAACAGAGCCGAGGACAGTCCCACGACGGTGTAGGTGCGCAGACCGGCACTCTTCTGCCGCAGCTCGCGCTCCAGGCCGATCAGTGCTGACAGAAAAAATGCACTTCCCAACTCGCCCAGCTGGAGCCATCCCTGGCCACTTGGTTCCCCGAAGCCGTGCATACGGACGCTCCTGCGTTCAGTAGGCCATAGAACGGGCCAGCATGAGAATACCGGGATTCCGGAGACAGCCGTCATCCTGTGCGAAGCGAAGCACCTGTGGTCCCCTGCTCAGGACCGCGCAAGTGTCTTCTGGCCCGAGTGGCAACGCTGATTGATCGCTCCCCCTCTTACCGAGGAGACGTAGGAGGAACACAAGTCATGGCACAGGAATTAGCAGGGAAGAGAGTCGCGATTCTCGCAACCGAGGGTTTTGAAGAGGTCGAGCTTACCGAGCCCAGGAAGGCGCTCGAAGCCGCCGGCGCGACCACGGAGGTCGTCTCCCTGGAGAGCGGAGAGATCAAGGGCTGGAAGTTCACGGAGTGGGGCGACTCTGTCAAGGTAGACAAGACGGTCGACACCGCGGAGGTGTCGGATTACGACATGCTCCTCTTGCCCGGTGGCGTGCAGAACCCGGACAAGCTCCGCATGAACAACGACGCAGTGGAGTTTGCCGGAGATTTTCTGGATAGCGGCAAGCCGGTGGGCGCGATCTGCCATGCGTCCTGGACGCTGATCGAAGCCGACGTCGTCGAAGGACGCACCATGACCTCATGGCCCTCGCTCCAGACGGATCTCGAGAACGCCGGGGCGGAGTGGGTCGATGAGGAAGTGCAGGTCGACGGCAATCTCATCACCAGCCGCAAGCCGGATGACATCCCGGCTTTCAACAAGGCGCTGATCGCAGCACTCAGCAAGTAAACCGACGCTGGTTGCGGGGGGACGTGTTCTCGCTCTCGAGAACACGTCCTTTCTGTTTAGGCGTACTGCTTGACCCACTCCACCAGGCTGCGCACCGCGACTCCACTCGGCCCCTTCGAAGACCATGCCTTGGCGTCATCGAGCCAGGCCTGCCCGGCGATGTCGAGGTGCACCCAGGGAGTGTCCCCGGCAAACTCCTTGAGGAACATCGCTGCCGTGATCGCGCCGCCATAGCGTCCGCCGGTGTTCATCAGGTCAGCAATGTGCGAGCGGATCTGCTCCCGGTACTCCTCGCCCAGCGGCAGACGCCAGAAGCGCTCGCCACTCTGCTCCACGGCCTGCTCAAACTTCTGCCACGTGGCATCATCATTCGAGAAGCCGCCTGCATTGTGCACGCCGAGCGCGACCGAGACCGCGCCAGTCAGCGTCGCGGCGTCGATCAGGTGAGTTGCGCCAAGCTGCCTGGCATAGTGCAGGCCATCGGCGAGCACCAGGCGCCCCTCGGCATCCGTGTTGATCACCTCGATCGTGGTGCCGCTCATCGCGGTCAGCACGTCCCCTGGGCGGTAGGCCTTGCCCGAAGGCATATTCTCAGCCGAGCAGATCACGCTCAGGACCCTGACCCCTGGCTTCAGCAGCGCAATCGCCCGCATCGCGCCAAGCATCGCCGCGCCCCCGGCCATGTCGTACTTCATCTTCTCCATGCCATCTGCCGGCTTGATCGAGATACCGCCAGTGTCAAAGGTGATTGCCTTGCCGACCAGGCCCAGGGTCACACCGTCTGCTGCTTCGGCCGGCTCGTAGCGAATAACAATCAGCGCAGGGGGCTCTTCCGAGCCCTGGGTCACCCCGAGAAACGCGCCCATCTTCAGTTCCTTGAGCTTCTCGGTCGAGAAGACCTCGCACTGGAGACCGACTTCGTCGCACATGGCCTTTGCGCGCTCACCGAGCACGGTCGGTGACAGGACATTGCCGGGCTCGTTGATCAGCGAGCGGGCGAAATTCTGCGACTCCGCGATCACAACGCCTTCGCGAAAGCCTGCTTCGACCGCGGGCTGGTCGATCCGCTCGGAGGCGATCACGGTGAGCGAGGTCAGGCGCCCGTCCTTGCGGTCCGAGCGGTACGTGTCCGGGTCGAAGTCCGCGACGATCACGCCCTCGGCGATAGCGCGGGCAGCCACTTCGTCCTTTGCTTCAAGAAGTGTCTGCGGCAGCGCGATGACCAGGTCCTTCAGTCCACGCTGCTTCGCATAGCGGGCCGCCGCGCCGGCTGCCTTGCGCAGCGCCACGTGGCCCGGGCCCTTGCCGCTGCCGTCAAGGATCGCTTTCCCGAGGCCGACGAGCAGCATCCGCCTGGCCTGGAACTTCTCCGGCTTGTGAACAAGGAGGATTTCGTTGGGAGCGGACTTGAACTCACCGCTGGTGAGAACCTCACCGATCGACTCGTGCACGGTCTGGGCTTCGGTCAGGGGGAAGACCGCGGGCTTGGCATCGTTGGCGTCCTTGCTGGTCTGGTCGACCGTGAATAGTACAAGGAGGTCGGCAGGGGTCTGGGAGGCGAGGGCGAACCGCAATTCTGTCTTCACACTCCTACGATACTGCGGGTGGGTGGAGGTTTGCCTGCGGAGTGTGTGAGGTCCGGAGGACCCGGGCCCCGCGCCGTGTGTGCGAGTGTCTACTGTGGCGGCGCAGCCAGCAGCCATGGTTCCGTTGCGACCCCGGTGCCAAGCGCTCGCGAGCAGTTCACACCCAGCGTTGGTCCGAGCGGGCAGCCCCACCAGTTTTCGGTCGCATCCACCGGCGCAGCCTTGCCGATGTTGTCCACACCGAAGCCATTCCCGAGAAGCGTGTTGAACTCGACCTGCACGGGCGACGGCACGCTGACCGCGATGTCATAGCTTTCGTTCTCGACAATGTTGCCGGCGAAGATGTTTCCCGTCACCGGGCCATAGGAGTAGATGTTGATGCCTGTCGGTCCGGGCGTGGCGGCGTCTTCTGTGTCCGCCCCGTTTCCGCTCGCGATGTTGCCGAGGATCATGTTGTCGTTGAGCAGCTGGCCCGCGGCATGCGCGTGCATATCAACGCCTGGTAGTCCGTTGCCGGTCACCAGGTTCTCCACCACCACATTGCCGTAGCTCATGGCGCCAGGGATGGAGGCGTAGACACCGACACCGGCTCCGCCGCCATTGAGGAGCCCGTTCCGCATGGAGCTGTTCTTGTAGACGGTGTTATGAAACACGCCGAGCGGCGTCTTGGAACCACTCACAGGAGACGGCGGGTGTGACGCCAGCACGATGCCGCAGGCATACCCGTTATCGGTTGCGGTGTTGAAGCTGATGAGGTTGTCGTGGGTGGGCGCGGTGTCGTCGGCAAGCAGGATGCCCCCGGAGTTCCCATGCACGATGTTCTCCGTCACGATCGTGTGATCAGCTCCCAGCAGGTGGATGCCCTCGCCACAGTCCGAGGCTTCGGCAGTTTCAAAGGAGGGAAGCGTCGTGCAGGCGCCGCCGATCAGCCCCTTGTCGTTGTTGATGATCGTGTTCGCCGCAATGGTCACTGCCGAGGCATTGAGCACCAGGATGCCCTCATTGTTGGCGTTCTCGACCGTAAACCCGGAGATATGGACCCGGGCCAGTCCGGGCGCTGCCAGGCCATTGATGAAGATGCCCTGGTTGAGACCGGTCGCGTCGATCGTAGCGCCGAAGGATGTGAGCGACAACGGCTTGGTGACGAGAACGCTCTCCCTGTAGGTTCCCGGACCCACGAGCACCGTATCGCCCGGTGCGGCAGCAGCGACTGCGTCGCCGATGTGCTGGTAGCAGCCAAACACTCCGCCGGCCGTCACGCAGGACGTGGCTGCGAGCGCAGGGAAGGGGACAAGGGCGAGAGAGCAGAACCAGAAAACTTTCGCTACGTGGCACATCGGGAGTCTCCAGATGGGCCCCACGCTACGAGCTAAGTACAGACTGGTCAAGAAGATGGCAACGTTCGGCGGAAGAAGCGGCCCCACGCCGACGGTGGATCAGAATCGTGTCGGCTAACGGCCTTTACTCGCCGCAACGGCCTGCCGCGCTTCCTTGTCGGCCTCGCGCTTCTTCTCGGTCGCCCGCTTGTCCCAGTCCTGCTTGCCCTTGGCGACGGCGATCTCGCACTTCACCCGCCCATGCCGGAAGTAGAGCCGGGTGGGGATCAGCGTGAACCCCTTGGCCTGGGTCTGGTCGATGAGTTTGCGGATCTCGCCAGCATGGAGCAGGAGCTTGCGTGTCCTTACAGCATCGTGGGAGTCAAAGCCAGTATGGGAGTACGGACCGATATGCGCGTTCAGCAGCCAGGCCTCACCATCCTTGACGAGGCCGTAGCTGTCCTTGAGGTTCGCCTTGCCCTCACGAATGGACTTCACCTCGGAGCCGCGCAGCGCGACGCCCGCCTCGAAGCGATCCATGAGGAAATAGTTGTGTCCGGCGGCCCGGTTCTGCGCCGCGTCGCGTTCACCCGCGGCGACCGGGTCGCGGGGTGCCGACTTCGCCGAGGGGGCTGCTTTGGCGGCCGGCTGGACCTGATAGGTGGATTGACGAGCCATGACTAAAGATAGATGAACATCAATAGGGACGCGTCGCAGGCAACTTTTTCGCTGAAGTCACGGTGCTATACTTTGCCAGCATTCGTCTGTATGACAGAGCAAGTGTCCAGGGGCTTCTCGCCCGTCCGCTCGGAACACGCCTACCTACTTCCTGGAGTTGCATGAACCGCCTGACCCACTGGGGCCTCCCGCTTACCATCGCCGCATCGGTCTTCTTCTCTGTCTCTGCGGAGAAAGCCAGTGCCCAGTCCGCGACCAGCCTCTTCAACAAGGGACGTGCTGCGGAAGCCCGCGACGACGTCGAAGAGGCTTACCAGGACTACGCCAAGGCCTTCCAGAAGAAGCCCAACGATGAGCGCTTCAAGATCTCCTATGACCGTCTGAAGCTCGACGCAGCCGCGGCGCATGTGAAGCGCGGCGAGCGCCTCCGGGACCAGGGCGACATGACCGGTTCCCTGACCGAGTTCCTCCGCGCCCTCGAGATCGACCCGAGCAACGAGCTTGCCAGCCAGGATATCCGCGTCACCCACGAGAAGATGGATGGCGAAGCGAAGGCGCCGCCGCCCGAGACCGCCATGCCGGCGAGCGAGCGCAAGGCGCTGCTCAACCTCGGGGGGCCGCCCAGGCTCAAGCCGCTATCGGATGAGCCCTTGACGGTGCACGCGACCGACGACACCAAGGTCCTGTACCAGACGATCGGCAAGCTCTCCGGCATCAACGTCCTCTTCGATCCGGACTATCACTCCAGCCGCCTGCAACTTGACCTGAACAATGTCGACGTCTATGACGCGCTGCGCATCCTCGGAACGGTGTCCGGCACCTTCTGGCGACCCATCACGCCGAATACCATCTTTGTTGCACAGAACACCCGCGGCAAGCGCACCGAGCTCGACGAAGAAGCGGTTCAGACCTTCTACCTGACCAATGTTTCGCAGCAGAACGACCTGAACGACATCCAGACTGCGCTGCGCAACGTCTTCACGACTGCCAAGCTCTACGGTGTGCCGAGCCAGAACGCGATCATCATGCGCGGCACCCCGGATGAACTGCTGCTTGCCGGCAAGCTGATCAACGACCTCGACAAGGCGCGTCCGGAAGTGGTCGTGGATATTGCGGTGCTGGAAGTCTCGCGCGACAAGATCCGCACCATCGGTATCCAGCTGCCGCAGACCGCAAGCGTCAACTTTCAGCAATCCAACGCGAACACCGCGAGCACGACCAGTACCACGACCAGCTCGACCAGCACCACGACCAGCAACCTGACGCTGAATAACCTGGCCCACCTGAACTCGACCAACTTCGCGGTCTCGATCGGTGCTGCCGCGGTGAACCTGCTGCTCAGCGATACCTCGACCAAGATCCTCCAGAACCCGCGTCTCCGTGCAACCGACGGGCAGGAGTCCTCGGTCAAGATCGGTGAGCGCCTGCCGGTCGCCACCGGCTCGTATCAGGCCGGTGTTGCGACCGCGATCACGTCTTCGCTCGTGAACACGCAGTTCCAGTACCTCGATGTGGGCGTGAACGTGGATATGAAGCCGACCGTTCACTACGACCGCGACGTGTCGATGAAGCTGAAGATCGAAATCTCCTCGACCAACGGCACCGAGAACCTGGGCGGCATCAACGAACCCATCATCACCCAGCGCACCTCCGATCAGACCATCCGCCTCCGCGAAGGCGAAGCGACGATCTTGGGTGGCCTCTTTCAGCACCAGGGCACCCGCACCATCAGCGGAACCCCCGGCCTCGGCGAGCTGCCGATCCTGCGTTACCTGTTTGCCTCCACCGAGACCGAGAACACCGACGACGAGATTGTCTTCCTCCTGATCCCGCACATTGTGCGCGCCGCCGATATCTCGCCGCTGAACCTGCGGCAGATTGACACCGGCACCACCAACGACATCCAGCTGCGGCACATGAACCTGGACGCCGATGACGGCATCCCGCCGCTCGAGGGAGCGTCGACCCAGCCGACCAGCAATCCCAACCTTGCTGCGCCGCGCGCAGATATCCCGAGCCAGACCAATCCCGCGCAGATGACAGGCACGATCCCAGGGCAGAACGTCTCGCAGGCCGCAATCGCAAATGCAGGTGCAGGCACGGCAGCCCAGTCGGCGGTGCCCGGCAGCATGCAGGCCGCCCAGACTACCGGCAGCCAGCCGCCGGTCACGCTTCAGCTCGTGGCATCGAACCCGACCCAGTCGGTGGGCAATACCTTCCAGGAGCAGGTCCTGCTCACAGGCGGCACCGATGTGTACTCGGTTCCGCTGCAGGTGCAGTATGACCATTCAAAGCTGCAACTCGTCAATGTAGATGTGGGCGATCTTCTCGGACGGGACGGGCAGGCAGTCGCGCTGGTTCACCGCGATGACGATGGCAATGTCGCCATCTCGACCTCGCGCCCGCCCGGCACCACCGGCATCACCGGATCGGGCACACTTTGCACCCTGACCTTTCAGGCCAAGGCAGCAGGCGATGCGTCGATTGCGATCACCCGGCCGATCGTTCGCAACAGCAAGCAGCAGAGCCTGCCGGCCACCGGGTCCCAGGGAGTCGTGCACATCAAGTGAAGCCGCTCTTCAGAAGGCGTCTCGTTCTCTTTCGCTCGCGGCGCACCCGCAGCGGAAAGGGAAGCAGCGAAGCCGGTGTCACGCTGGTGGAGCTGATCGTCACGGTGGCCATTCTCTCGATCCTGGCCTCGGCCGCCGTGCCGATCGCCCGTTTCGAACGCAAGCGGGAGAAGGAGCGCGAGCTGCGCTACGACCTCTGGACGATCCGTGCCGCGATCGACCGCTACAAGGATGCAGCCGATAAGCAGGCGTTCCAGACCAAGGTGGACAGCTTCAACTATCCGCCGGACCTGAACACGCTGGTTGACGGCGTGGATGTACAGGGCAAGAAGGTAAAGTTCCTGCGGCGTCTGCCGGTAGATCCGATGACGGGCAAGGATGAGTGGGGCGAGCGCTCCATGCAGGATGACGCCGACAGCACCTCGTTTGGCGGCCAGAACGTGTTCGATGTGTACAGCAAATCAGACGGTACCGCGCTCGACGGTACAAAGTACTCCACATGGTAAGGGCGATGCGGACACATACCCGGAACAGACACGAGAGCGGCTTCACCCTGGTCGAGCTCATGATCGTCATGCTGATCATCGGGGTGCTGGCGGCTATCGCTATCCCGTCCTATATTGCATCGCTCAAAAGCGCGCGCGAGGCTGTGCTCCGCGAAGACCTGCACACGATGCGCATGGCAATTGATTCGTTCACCATGGACAAGGAAAAGGCTCCCCAGGCGCTCGATGAGCTGGTCACGGCCGGTTACCTCAAAGAGATCCCCAAGGATCCGGTCACGCAGAGTGACACGACCTGGGTGACCGACTCGGACGATTCGCTGCAAAGCGTGGATCAGACAGCCGGCGGCATTTCCAATGTGCACAGCGGCTCGGCCCAGGCCGGGACCGATGGTCGGCCCTACAGCGAGTGGTAGCCGACACGTAGCAGGCGAGTCATCTGGGCAAATCGGAGGATCTGCGATTCCCTGCGGGCGATGCCCGGGGGAGAACCACAGATCTTTAACTCCAGACCCTTCAATCCAGACCCTTAATCCAGACCCTTAATCCAGACCCTTCAATCCAGATGCTTCACTCCAGACCCTTCACCCCGTTCAGGAAGACAAGCCCTTTGCTGCTTGGGTGGAAACGCCCTAGAACGTGAAGCCGATCCCTGCCGCGATACAGCGCTGCTGCTGCGCGAAGAAGACGGTACCGCCATCCTGCGAGAGGAAGGGGCGGTAGCCCTCCGCGAGCAGATTCCGAACATCCAGGATCGCCTCCAGCTTGCCTGTTCCCAGCCGCTGGAGGTGCAGGGGCTGCCGTATGGAGACGCCCAGGTATGCGCCGGGGGTTCCCTCCGCAAAGGGAGCGATCTCCGTCAGCGTGCTCACAGGCTGCCAGCGGTAACTGCCCCGAACCACCGTGTGGGTTGCCGGGATGCGGGTGCCAGCGGCGGCAGAGATCATGGAGGTTTCCCGCAGGCCAAACTGGGGGCCGTCGGCGTTCCCTGCGGGAAGGGCCAGCGTGTTCGCATCGCCCAGGGCGTAGCGGAACGAGAGCCAGGTGTCCTTGTTGAGCTGATTATGCAGCATCGCCATCACGCCGCCGCTGCTGTAGCCTCGTCCGGAGACGGCGATGGTTCCCGTACCGGGGTCGTAGAGGACGTCGCTCGAGTCGAGCGCTGCTGCTTCGCCCTGCATCGCGCCCTCAACGACCGGGTGAGCCAGCGAATCATGGAAGATCGCGACCGTACCGGTCCACGTGCCGCCCTGGCTGCCACCCCGACCCTTGGAGCTGCCGCTGATGGAGAGTTCCTGGTGCAGTCCCTGCTGGAAGCGGAGTCGTCCAGCGACCTGGACGACGGAGGGCGTGTCGTCCGAGGCTTCGGCGAGCATCTCTGCCTGGCCGGTGGTCGTAGGGGCCGTGATCATCTGGTAACGGATCGTCGCGCCGCCCGCGTGGGTCTCGACCGTGACGAAGGGGTGGCTGGCGAGCACCGTCGCCGCGTCGCCCATGCGGGCCGCGGCTATCTCGGTGCCAGTGCTGATTGTTGCAAGGTCGCCCATCTGCAGGGTGCTTGCCGAGCGGACGCGCATGGTGGCGAGACCGGACTCGGTTGCTGACGCAATGCGCGGGCGATCTGTCAGGGTCACAACCGTGAGCATCGAGCGGTCCGGCGTGAGTTCCTGCCGGTAGGCTGCCGACGTGGAGATGCGGCCTAATCCGCTGCCGGAAGCCGCCGCTGTGGCTGCGAGCAGCACCGAGCGTGTGGCATCGGTCTCATCCTGCCAGACGATCTGCTGTTCTGCCCCGCCCTGGCCAAAGCTCGACCCGCCACTGCGCACCACCAGCTTCTCGCCGGGCCCTCTGCCCGCAGCGGACTCGTTGCCGGGTAGAGAGGTGCCATTATCGGTCTGGATCAGCACGGGTTCGGAGGCCGAGCCGGGTTCCGAGGTCTTGAGCATGCGCAGCAGGGGACGGTTGGCAGACATGCGCAGCGTCCAGCTCCAGTCATCGGGGGCGCTGTCCTCGTTCTTGGGCTGGGCGGGGAACCACTGCAGGGCCTGGTAGAGAGTGCTGAGCGTCAGGTTGACGATCACGCGGGAGTGGACCAGCAGCTGGAGGTCGGGCCGCACGGTCGGCAGCGACAGAGCATTGCTGGCCTTGACCTGGTAGACCCCGGCGCTGAGACGGGGCAGGGTGTAGCGGCCTCGGTCGTCGGTAAAGGTGCGGGCCACCACATCGAAGCGCGCATTCAGCAGCTCCACAAGCGCGCCGATCTGGGGCCGTCCACGCCGGTCCCGAACCACGCCCGAGATCCCGGAGCGCATGGCTGCGTCGAAGACGCCGGCGGGCACCACAGAGGCGCCGTCGTTGCCCTGAGCCGTGGCTGCTGGGGACGAGGCAAAGGAGCCCGCAACGAACGCGATGGCCAAGCCGACGAATCTGGAAGCTCTTTGGTTCACTCGGGCTATCGGGGACCTGTTTCCTTGCGTCTTGCTCCTGAGAAGGTCGTGCTGCGCGGCGGCTCTGATGGCTGCTCAACGCTTGTATTCGAGGGAAGCAGCAAACGGTTGGTGAACGCAGTGTAGCGCAAAACTCACAGAGCAGCGGTGGGCTGGCCACCCCTGCTCCAGGGTTTTGGCTATTCCACGGTAAAGGGCGCCGTCTGCGCGATCTCCTGCTTGGAAACGCCGTCGTTGACGCTGACCTTGACGCTGTACTTGCCGGCTGGGATCGACGACAGGGGCACCGTCTTTGCGAGCGTAATCTGGTCCGAGCTCGCACCGAGCGTCGAGGACTTCTCCTCGGTGGTGAAGATGGACTTTCCATCGGCCAGATTCGTGATCTGGTAGGTGATCATGGCGCCGTTCTTCTTGCTGTCCTGGTCGATGCCGAGGTTGTACACCTGCATCCAGAAGTTCAGGCTCTGGTCCTTGTGAAAGACAGCGGCCTGGGTCTGGTTGGCAGTCACCGCCGGCAGGATCTTGGTATTGCCGATGATGAAGTTGCCCGTGCCGATCTCCTTCGAGGGAACCTTCTGCATGTTGGAGGAGAGGATCAACGAGGAGGACGACAGGCGGTCATCGTCGTAGCGGGGAACCACCACGCCCTGCGCCCAGGTGCCGATGTGATCCTCGTTGTTGACGTCCTTGATCGCGATATCGACGCGGTAATGGCCTGGCCGCAACGGCAGCGCTTTCCAGTAGAGCTGCGAGTTGTTCATCAGCTTTGGCAGCAGTTCGCTCGGTTCTTCGACCTCGACCGTGTCCTCGAAGCTCTGCACGATCTTGCCCGTAATCGACGACACGCGGCCGATGATGTGCACCTCACCCTTCGACACGCCATCGCTGGTCTTGAAGGTAATGTCGCGGTTCTTGATCTGCACCGTGATCGGCATCAGCACGGTGTCATCCGTGACCTTGACGTAGTCGGTACGCACGTCGAAGGGGAAGAAGGGACCGTTCAGGACCTTGTGCGAGCTCAGGAACTCGGAAAGTTTCAGATCCTGAAACTTGATGACCGGTGGCGCCTGCAGCTTGGCGTAGCGCTCCAGCCGATCGAACTCCTTGGACTGCTGCATGCCGCTCATCGGGCCGGTGCCCAGGTTCTCGAGGCCACCATGGAACCGGTCGGCCTGCTTGGCCATGCCCATCTGCTCGTACATGGTCGCGCCGGCGCCCGGAACGTGCAGCAGCGCGTCCTTTTCCGAACGATCGATGGTCATGTGGTAGTCGCCGCACATGCAGGTGTCCACAAACTCGATGTCGATGTTGTCGCCGATACCTTCGAGGTAGCGGTAGTGCCAGATCTCGAAGGGAAAGGTCGAGGTGGTGCCGCCGCCTTCCTCCATCGGACGGTCATAGGTGCCACCCGAAGGATGCGAGTCAATGGAATCGGGCTTGCCATAGGCGATGTACATATGGCCGCGGTCTGTCAGCCAGCCGGGCTTGCCGGCGGCAAAGTGCTCGTTCGCATACGCGATGCGCCGGTAGTTTTCATCCCGGAAGGTGTTCTCCGGGCTCTCCGGGTCCGGGTTGCGCCGCTGCCAGAACTGCTCGATAAAGGCGTCGCGCTCCTCGTCGTTCGAGAGGCTCTTGAAGGCCTTGAGTTCCTGGTCGGTGATGATCCAGCGCACATCCTCGTTGGCCCACTTCTTGTACGGACCCTTCAACTCCTGCCGGAGTTCCTTCTGCTGCGAGAACCGTTCCTTGTCCGAGAGCTTGCGATTGAGCGGGCTGTTCGGGTCGTCCTTGCCCCCCTGGTCGGTTCGTTCCACGTCGAGCAGCGCCTGGGCCGCCTTGGCGTTCGCCTGGGCCTCGCTCATATCCGCCGCGCTTGTGGAGACGGGCTGGGCTGTCGCGGACTGGGCCGCAGCGGGTTCGGTGGCGGGGGTCTGCTGGGCAACGGACACTGCTCCAGCGACGGAAAAGAGAACCGCCGCCGAAGCAAGCTGCTTCAGGCGCGGGCGGAACAGGGTGGTGTCACGGGAAAAGAGGGAAAGCTTCGGCATCAGCTGGGTACTCCTGCAAACAGCCTTATTCTAAGTGCCCCATACACGAGGAGCAAGCGGGAACCCAACCTTTGTTGCGGGTTCGTGCATCGCATAAGACCAACTTTGTTGCTGCCTTTGACTCGGCTTCGGCCTCATCCGTAAGCGCGCCGGGGATCGATTCTCTGCGAAGACCACGGGTCTATCGCAGTGCTTCGGCGGCTGCTTCCCGGGCGAGCGCCCGGTGAAGGGCCCGCTGCAGGGCCTCGCGGCTGTCCACGTACTCGCCCTCCCCCAACTGCCCCAGCGCGTGCTCCCGTTCGAGCGCGAGCAGCGCCTGCTCAAGGCTCGGCCGCAGACCGCGTCCCCGCGAGGCCGGCTCCTCGAGCGCCCCTTCGCTGGCGGGCTTTGCGCGCATGAGCCAGACCGCGCCCCCAAGCAGCAGCACCCCGAGTCCGCCCAGCAGCCAGGGCTTGTAGCGGTTCAACGGGTCCGGCGTATCGACGGGCGGCCCGAGGCCGCCGCCGGGGCGGGTATCTGCAGCCATCGAGCCGCTGGTCGCGACACTGTTCGGCGAGCCCGCGCCCGGGGTATTCCCGCCGCCCTGCGCGTTCTGCTCCTCCCGGGGCAGCTCGCCTACCCCATCGATCGAGAACGCGATCGGCGTCTGCGGGGCGACGCCCTTGCGCACAAAGGTCTGCGCATCCGGGTTTGCCGGAACCGGCTGCCACTCCGTGCCGCCCGGGGTGAACTTCATGCTCTTTGGCAAGAGCACCACCAGGTTCTCGGTTGGGAGTGCCTCGCGTTGCGTCCAGTGGAGGTCCTTGCCGGTGTAGGGCAGGGTGTAGCTGACCTGGAAGCGCGTTTCCCCGGGCCGTACCGGAAAGATGAACGCGTAGTGCCCCTTGCCTGCCAGGGGGACCGGCGTTGACTCGACCGGCATGCCACCCGGGCCCATCGCAGCCGTGCCCTGGAGCTTGACGCCCTCAGGAAGAAAGAATTCGTACGCATGGTCGCTCAGCTGGGTCATCGCCGGCTCCGAGCTGTTGCGGACGAAGAAGTCTTCAGACACTCGCAGCTCGCCCGCACCCGCAGTCTGCATGCTCAGCACGTCGGCTTCGGTGGTGATCCCCTTCACCGAAGGCGCCACGTCATACACATCCACATCGACCGTGTGCGCCTGCGGTGGAGCTGGCTGGAAGTAGGCGGCCTTCTGGTGCGAGACGCGGACCAGGTGCATGCCATCATCCGCAACAGCGAGTGTGTATCTGCCGGCGGCGTCGGTGGTGGTCTGGGCGGCGACCTGCATGCCCTGCCCAAAGGCGATCAGCGCCACCGTGTCCCCGGCGACGAGCTTGCCCGTTGTGCGATCGGTCACCGTGCCGGTGATCGTTCTGGGTGCGGCCAGCGCACCCACGGGGGCGAGCAGCAACAGGGACGCAAGAAGCAGGGGGCGTGCCTCTGTTCGTGGGAAGAGGGATCGTGGCTGGGCGGGCGTCGGCACGTTCACCAGTCTACTGTCCGCGGGCAGCGCGCACCGCGGGCCGCTCACCCGGGTGCGGCCGGCCCTCGCGCCCCTCGACCGCATCCATCTCGGCGACCACGATCGCTGCTTCGGCTTCGAGCGCATCGCGCTCGAACTGGTACTCCTCGTCGCGATACTTGCCGGCGCGGTGCTCGAAGCTCAGATCCCGCAGGTTGTCATAGAGCTGCGCCTTGCGCTCGGCGAGGTACTCGAGCCGCGGCTTCTCCGTCTGGGCTGTGACCCGCTTCTCGGGGTAGAAGATATACACGCCTAGCGCAAGGGTGAGCAGCAGCGAGCAAACGAGTGCGGTCATCGGTCGCCTGCCTCCCGGCGGACGCGGGCCAGCAGCTCGCGCTGGTGAGGATCGATCTGTTTTGGGTCGGGCGAGCCAGGGAACGCCGGCACCGGGACCCTGCGGTGGCGGGCCTTGCGCCAGCGACGGAGCATCAGGATCGCGCCCAGGATCCCGAGGATCAGCACGGCGGGCGGAACCACCCAGGCCGCCTGGTTGAAGCGGGTCAGCAGTGGAGAGGCGAGCGCGGTCGGACCATACTCCTGCTCAAACGCGACCAGCACCGCGTGATCGCTCATGCCCGAACTGACGTCGGCGCGCAGCGTCTTGAGCATAGGGCCGGAGTTGGGGCAGCCGACATGGTTGCACTCGCCAAGCAGCTGCACGCAGCCGCAGGTGCACATCATCTGGTGGCTTAGGGCATTTGTGCGCTCCGCGACATCGGTCGCGCCAATGAGCCCGGGACCGAGAACCAGGGCGAGAACCACAGCGGACATCGTGCGAACAAAACGGGACTGCATCAATCACCACCCTGGGCAGGAACAAGCCCACCCTGGCCGCTCGGCACGGCCTCACGCCGGGCCTGCACGGCAAGCGCCGCGGTTCGGTTCGGCGCCAGCGCCACCGCGGTGCCCGCGACCACCAGGATCACGCCGATCCAGATCCAGGCGACGAGCGGATTCAGAAACACCTTGATGACCGGCTGGCCATTGTCGGGGTCCTTGCCGGCATAGACCGTGTAAAGGTCCCAGGCGAGCGTCGAATGGTTGGCAACGATCGTCTCGGTCTGCTGGCTCGAGGGATAGAAGCGTTTCGCAGGCGTGAGCGTCGTGATCAGCTTGCCATGCTCGTACACGTCGAGCAGCGCGTACTCCGAGTCATAGTTCGGGTTCGAGTCCTGCGAGAAGCTCTCGGCGACGAGCGTGTACGGCCCGACCTGCATGTGGTCGTGGTAGGCCATCTCCCGCTCCTGGCTCTGGTTAAAGGCCGAACCAGCGAACCCGATGAAGATGATCGCTACGCCGAGATGGATGATGTAGCCACCATAGCGGCGGGTGTTGCGCTGGATCAGCAGCAGGGCCGAGCGCAGGAGATTGCGGCCGGTCTGCAGGCGAAGCACCTGCGCCCCGCGGAGGAACTCCGAGACCACAGCCGTGATGACGAAGACGGCCAGTACCCAGACCGTCCAGGCATAGAACGAACCAATGCTCTCCCACGGACGCTCGCCCCACACCGCGAGCAACACGCCGACGATCAGTGCCGCCCCCACCGGGCGGACAAGATTGCGCCGGACCGAGCGAAGCGAGCCCGAGCGCCAGGCCAGCAGGGGCCCCACACCCGTCAGGAACATCAGGAAAATGCCAATAGGCACCGCCACCCGGTTGTAGAAGGGCGCGCCGACGGTGACGCGGTTGCCCTGCACATACTCCGAGAGGATCGGAAAGAGCGTTCCCCAGAGGATGGTGAAGCAGGCAGCCAGAAGCACGATGTTGTTGAAGAGAAAGCTTGACTCGCGCGAAACCAGGGACTCGATCTCATGCTCCGCGGTCAGGTGCGACCGCTGCCGGGCGAAGGTCACCGCGCAGACAACAAAGGTGACCAGCATGAAGCCATGAAACCAGCCGCCGATCGAGCTCTGGGCAAAGGCATGCACCGAGGAGACGAGCCCGGAGCGCGTGAGGTCGGTGCCGAGCAGCGTCAGCAGGAAGGTGGAAAAGATCAGCCACACGTTCCACTTCTTCATCATGCCGCGCTTCTCCTGCATCATCACTGAATGCAGAAAGGCGGTACCCGTGAGCCAGGGCATCAGCGAGGCATTTTCGACTGGATCCCAGCCCCAGTAGCCGCCCCAGCCCAGCACCGAGTAGGCCCAGTGCGAGCCAAGAAAGATGCCCACCGTCAGGAACAGCCAGGTCACCATCGTCCAGCGTCGCGTGATCTGGATCCACTTCTCGCCGGGATAGCGCATCATCAGCGCGCCGAGCGCGAAGGCGAAAGGAACGGAGAAGCCGACATAGCCGAGATACAGCATCGGCGGATGGATCACCATCTCCGGGTACTGGAGCAGGGGATTGAGCCCGAAGCCGTCAGGCGGGATCGTGCCACCGACCAGTGCAAAAGGCGGGGCGACAAAGTTCAGCAGGAGCAGGAAGAACAGCTGGATCGCAGCCAGGATCGTCGAGGCATACGCGAAGAGCTTCACGTCTGTGCGGTGCCGCAATCGCAGCACGAAGCCGTAGGCGGCCAGCAGGAACGCCCAGAGCAGCAGCGAGCCTTCCTGCCCGCTCCAGAGCGCAGCAAACTTGTAGGCGCCCGGGAGGTCGCGGTTCGAGTGGTGCAGGATGTAGGAGACCGAAAAGTCGTTGGTGAACGCGGCGTAGACCAGCGCAAAGGCGGCGCAGGTGACGGCGACAAAGCTCGCGATGCCGGAGCGACGCGCGGTCTCGGCCAGGCGCTCGGGCGCGATCCGGCCGCGTCCGCCGGTCGCGAGCTGGCGTAAAGCGACCGTGCCCGCGAGCAGCGTGTAGCCGCTCAGGGCGAGGGCGAGCAGAAGAGCGTAACTGCCGAAGGCTGGCATCATGGGCGTTTCCGGGCGCTCGCTTGAACCGCGGGGTGCGCTCTCTCCGATTGTCGCAGACCGGGGCTCGCTCCTTCAGCGCAGCTGAGCAGGGGGTCTTCAGCGCAGCTGAGCAGGAGGGTCCTCAGCCCAGCTGAGCAGGAGGAGGCAAGGACACGGCGAACACTGCGGCAGGTTTCGCGAGCCCGGTGTCGATCTGCCGCGCAGGAGGTGCGACGGCAAAGTACAACCTAATACCCCACTTACTCATCCACTCCCTCTGATACAGCGGGGACGTCGCCCTTGTGTCCGAGAGACCATGGAAACGCAGATCCTGCTGGTAGATGACAACCCAATTCAGGCACAGGCCCGCGAAGCGATCCTGCAGCGCGCGGGAGCCAGCATTCTGCTGGCACGGAGCGCCGCTGAAGCCTTGCGGATTCTCGAGGTTGGGGGAAACCGTGAAGCGATCGGCCTGATGGTAACCGACCACCTGATGCCCGGCATGAATGGTCCTGAACTGGTACGCAGAGTTCGCGAGCAAATGCCCGCGCTGCCTATCCTGGTGCTAAGTGGGCTGCCGGACGCTGAGGCAGAGTACACCGATCCCGTGTTGTTCCGGTTGAAGCCCTTTCCCCCCGGAGAGTTGATTCGCCTGGTGAAACACATGCTGACGGATGTTACCCGCCGCAGTGCCTGAACGAACCCATTGTGTATCTCGTTTGTGTATCTCGTTGAAAAGATGTAGTTACCTCTGATGTTTTCCCGAAACGGGACTTGACATACATTACCTCCGGATCGCAGGATCAGCTGCACCGACCCGCAGCGAAGTTTCTCTATGACAATAAAGTTGTAGCTTTTCAGAACTTTTTGAAGCGAGTCGGCTTCTTACAGTAGGGTCTCGTGCGTGGCCAGAGATCTCCGACAACAGTGAGCAGTGGCGGCAAAAGGGGAATCTGGATGACGAAGACTGTACAAGGACGGCAGGTAGCCGGAGAGAAACCTCGATGCACCCATTGCAAGGACTCTGAGCTGCGACGCCAGGGCCGGAACGGGTTCCTCCAGAGCGTGATCCTGCCATATTTTGGCCTGTATCCGTGGGAGTGCGGGCAGTGCCGCAAGGTCTATATCTTAAGCCAGCGTTCACTGGACTACCGGCAACATTCGACCGAAGGGTCCTTCGGCCCAAGACGGGAACTGCCCCCGCCGTCGCTGCCGCAGATCGCCCTGCAGGCGCTTGCGCAGCGAATGACCTCACGCTAAGTACGCGGAATCACGGCGTAAGTCGTAGAAAATGATGAGTTCAGCGGAGAAGGCAGGCCACGCAGCCTGCCTTTTCCAGTGGCTGGTATGTTAGCCGCGCCAGTGACCGGGCATCCAGTGGTAGCCAGAGGGACCACGATCCCAGCGCCCCGGAACCCAGACTGCTGCCGGGCGGGGCGGGAGCACCCAGCGGCCCCCCGTCCAAATATAGGCGTGACCATTCCAGCGGTGATAGCCCGGGACCCAGACAAAGCCGCGTCCGGGAGCAGCATAGGGGCGCTCCACCACGGGCGGCGGCGGCGCAACCCGGACATACTGAGCCACGGCCGAGGCGAGCGGCAGGATGGCTCCAAGGATAGCGAGAAGTGCAGTGCGTTTCAGATAGTTCGCGTTCATGATCGAGTCTCCTGAGAAGCTAGGATTGCTCTCCCTTTCCGCATAAAACCGGAAGGGAGGGGTTTCGGTGGTTGGAACCCAGCTTCATCGCCATGGTTGCGCTTTCGCCGGTGTTCCCTGACGACGCTCCCATCGGCGGAGGGAGTGCGTCGAACCAGCGTAGCGCCTTCCCATGGAGGTCTCGACACTTCCCGGTGGCAGTGGGGGATGCGCAGGGTATGATGGCCTGAATTCGAGCCGCAAACAATGCGAGACGGCGCGAGCAGCAACGTGGAGCGGGTCATGAAGTGGAAGCGGATCGCAGCAATTTTCGGTATTGTCCTGGTCATTGCCGCCGTTGTGCTCTTCACGGTACGGCGCGCGCAGGGCAGCTACACCAAGGTGCTCGTCGGCAAGGTTGAACGGGGAAATGTCTCCTCGATTGTGAGTGGGACCGGGCAGATCAAGCCCAAGACATACGTGAACATCGGAGCAACGGCCTTCGGCCGGATCACCCACCTCTACGTGAAGGAAGGGGACCATGTGCACCGCGGGCAGGTGCTCGCGACCGTGGAGAATGTGCAGCCGGAGTCGAGCGTTGCCGCCCAGCGGCAGGCGATCGAAGCGGCCAAGACCGACGTCGGTTCCTACCAGGCTGCCGAGCAGACGGCGCAGGCCAATATCGAACATGCCCGGGCAGACCTCGAGCAGAAGAAGCTCGACTTCAACCGGTACCAGGAGCTTTACCGCGACAAGCTGGTGTCGAAGCAGGACTTCGACGCGCGCAAGGCCGCCTATGATCTCGACGTGGCAAGCCTCGCCCAGTCGGATGCTGCGATGGCCCAGGCCAAGGCGCAGACCGCGTCGGCTCGCGGACACCTGGGCACCGCGGTCGCGACCCTGCGTTCTGATGTTGATTCGCTGAACAAAACGGTAAGCGTGGCGCCCTATGACGGCATCGTGACCAACCTGCCGGTACGCGAAGGCGAGACAGTCGTGATCGGGATTCAGAACGCGTCCGGCTCGACGCTGATGACGATCGCGGATATGTCGGTGATCACGGCGGAAGTCAAGATTGATGAGACAGACATCGTGAATGTGAAGATGGGCCAGCCGGTCGATGTTACCGTCGATGCGTTACCCGACAAGATCTTCAAGGGCCATGTCACGGAAGTCGGGGATCAGGCGCTGCTGCGCTCAACCGGCATGGCGACCAGCCAGTCGACGAGCGGCACCGAGGAGGCCAAGGACTTCAAGGTGATCGTAACGCTGGATGGCGGACAAGATGTCGCAGCACTTCGCCCCGGTCTTTCGACCACAGCTAAGATCGTGACCGCAGACAAGCACAATGTGCTCGAGGTGCCGATCCAGGCGCTCACAGCGCCGCCGGCGGCCAGCGCTCTCAAGAGCGGCATCCCGGTCGAAGCAGCAGGGACGGACGTAGCCGGCCGGCAGGGAGTTTTTGTCCTGCGGACCGAGCAGGGCAAGCTCCGGGCCCACTTTGTTCCGCTCACCACCGGGATCAGCGGCGCCTCGACCATGGAGGTGAACGGTCCGATTAAGGCTGGGGACCAGATCGTGACCGGGACCTACAAGGTATTGCGCTCGCTCAAGGATGATGCGCCGGTCAAGGCCGCAACCGAGGCTGAGCTCGCGCCCAAGGCAGACAGTGGCTCCTAAAGGCAGCCTGGAGGAAACCGCAGTGATGGCACCCAGTGGAGCGCCGGCCGGGCAGGCTCGTACAGCCGACCATGTGATCGTGGTCGAAGACCTCTGGAAGACCTACCAGATGGGCGAGCAAACGGTGAACGCGCTGCAGGGGATCAACCTGCAGATCCGGCACAACGAATACGTGGCGATCATGGGTCCTTCCGGCTCGGGCAAATCGACGTTGATGAACCTGATCGGGTGCCTCGACTCCCCCACACAGGGCAAGTACTGGCTGAACGGCCATCTGGTTTCCGAGCTCGATGACGACCAGCTGGCCCGTATCCGCAACAAGGAGATCGGCTTTGTCTTCCAGACCTTCAACCTCCTGGCCCGCGCGAGCGCTCTGCATAATGTCGAGCTGCCCCTGATCTACAACGGCACACCCTCGGTGGAGCGGCTGGAGCGGGCCAAGGCTGCGCTTGTGGCGGTAAATCTCGAGAAGCGGATGGACCACCGGCCGAATGAACTCTCGGGCGGCCAGCGCCAACGCGTTGCGATCGCGCGCGCCCTGATCAACCGTCCCTCGATCATCCTGGCCGACGAGCCGACCGGCAACCTTGACTCGAAAACCGGCGACGAAATCATGGCGCTGTTTGATGAGCTGCATGGCCGCGGCAACACCATCGTCCTGGTCACCCACGAGCCGGACATCGCCGAGTACGCCCACCGTGTCGTGACGATTCGGGACGGCGTCATCGCCTCCGATCAGCCCTCGTCCCGAATGCGAAACGAGGTGCCACTCCCCTGAAGCATTTTCCCCTCTTGTTCTCCTCCCCTGCGCCGATACAGCTCCTGTCAGCAGATTCGAGGAGCGAGGGAGGGCAGGCGATGGCAGTAGCGAGAGAGTGGTCCGGCATAGGGGAAGGCGCAGGCGGTCTGCCGCACACCATGATGCGGGGGGTGGAATCCAGCCGTTTCCGCCTGGGAGACATGGTGGGGCGCTCCGCCGCGATGGAACGCGTCTTTCTGCAGATGCGCTATCTCGCTGGCCACCTCAGGCTCCTGTTGATCGAAGGCGAGACGGGGACGGGGAAGACCCTCGCTGCGCGAACCCTGCACCGTTTGTCGCCCTACCGGGAGGCAGGTTTCGCCACGATCGCGGCCGAGCAGCTGTTGCAGGGGCGCGAGGGCGAGAAGATCCTGACCGCTGCCCGGGGGGGCACCCTCTACATCACGGGCCTGGAAGCCGCAGCCGCTGATGCCCAGAGTCGGCTCCTGCAGCTCGTGGACTGGCAGCAGCGCTCCCAGGCGCTGGGCCGGATGCTGCCCGCTCCGCGCTGGCTGGGCCTGGAAACCGCGATCAACTCGCCCCGGGCCCTGATCCTTGGGAGCCGGCGGCCGCTCCGCGCACTGGTGCAGCTGGGACGGTTTCGCAACGACCTGCTGCAGGAGATCTCGGGAGCCCACCTGGTGCTGCCGCCGCTTCGGGATCGCCGTGAGGACGTGCCCCTACTCGCAGAGCAGTTCCTCAACCAGCGGGCACACCGGGAATCACGGCCGGCCAGCGTGCTCGCTCCCCGGCTGCTCGAGCACCTTCGCGCTCATCACTGGCCCGGCAACCTGGGCGAGCTCCACAGCTACCTGGAGCAGGCCCTGCCGCCAGCACCGGCCAGCCATACGCCCCAGGCCGGGATGGATCGGGGCAAGGCTCTTGCGCCGGGGGCGCCGGTGGATGGATGGGCGGAAGCGAGCTGCGAAGGCGCGTTGTCGGAGGGAGCCTCGGCCTGCCATGAGGGCATCCCCGGGCCCGCAGGCACAAACACGGGCGGGCACGGAAGTGATCGGTCGGCCTGGGTCGACGCCAACCTCGATCGCATGATCTTTCGCCATGTGCACCAGGTGCTCTCCGATGCACAGGGCAACAAGCTGCGCGCAGCGCGGCTGCTGGGGATCAGCCGCTCGACCCTGTATCGCATTCTCGAGCGCAGACCGATGCCGGGGCTGGGCAGCGGGGAAGAGAGCGCCTGCCACGCGGCATCGTTGTAGGGGCAGGCGCCCAAGCGGCGTAGGGTACACTCGGCAACAAATCCGCTGCTGAATCCCGAGGCCGTTTGCCGCCTCCCTGACTGGACCCACTCGAAGCATGTCGCCTTCAAGACTCGTTGCGTTCTCTTCTCTTCTTCTCAGCCTGGGTGCGGGGCTGCCGCTCGTGGCACAGAAGCCGGGCACCTTTCCCCAGTCGGCGCTTGCACCCCAGCCCTCATCCGCAGCGCCCAACACGCCGGCCGCTGCCGCCCCTGCTGCGACTGCGCCGGCAGCGGAACGCGCGCAGGCACTCGACAGCCTCTTCGCCGAGATGTGGCAGGAGCGGCTTGAGCACAACCCGGAGTTTGCGACCGCGATCGGCGACAAGCGGTACAACGACCGCCTGAACAACTACACCGCCGCGGCCTACAACGAAGAACTGGAACGGGGCACCGCGTACCTTGCGCGGCTTTCGGCAATCAACACCGATGGGCTTTCCGAGCAGGCTCAACTCTCGAAAGAGCTCATGCTGCGGCGTCTGATCGAGCAGCAGCAGGAGGCCGTGTTCAAGCCGTGGGAGATGCCGGTGAACCAGTTCGACGGCATCCAGGTGGATCTGCCGCAGCTACAAACGCTTGCACCCTTCACCACGGTGAAGGACTACGAAGACTACATCGCCCGGATGCGCGCGGTGCCCGTGGCGTTCCAGCAGGTGACCGACAGCATCGAGGCGGGGATCGCCGATGGTCGGACGCCGCCGAGGATCCTGCTTGAAAAAGTGCTGACCCAGACACAGACGCTCGCGGCCGAGAAGCCGGAGGACAGCCCCTTCGCCCGTCCCCTGCAGAACTTTCCCGCGACGATCAGCGCGGTCGACCAGGCGCGGCTCAAGACCGATCTCCTGACCGCCATCCATCAGGACGTGTTGCCGGCATACGGTCGCTTCGCGAAGTTTGTCGAGGGAACCTATATTCCCGCAGGCAGGACCGATCCGGGTGCGTGGTCGCTGCCGGACGGAAATGCCTACTACGCCTTCCGGGTCAAGGCGAGCACGACCACCGACCTGACGCCCGCACAGATCCACCAGATCGGCCTCGACGAGGTAGCCCGCGATGAGTCGGAGATCCTGGCCATCGCCAAGCGGCTGGGCTTTGCCTCGATCGCCGCGCTGCGGACCTCGGTCGCCGCCGATCCAAAGCTGCACGTGGACAGCCGAGAGGCCCTGCTCGCGGTCTACAGGAAAGATATCGACGGGATGCGTCCGAAGCTGCCACAGTATTTCGGCATCCTGCCCAGGGCGCCACTCCGGGTTGAGCCTGTGCCCACCTACTCTGAAAAGGAGCAGGCGCCGGCATACTACGACGCCGGCACAGCCGACGGTTCGCGCCCGGGCACGATCTACATCAACACCTACGACGCGACCCATCGCTCGCTCGCGAATGTCGAATCGATCGCGTACCACGAGGGCATTCCGGGGCACCACCTGCAGATCTCGATCGCCCAGGAGCTGCAGGGGATCCCCGAGTTCCGCAAGTACCAGGGCTACATCGCCTATGAAGAAGGCTGGGGTCTGTACGCCGAGCGGCTGGGCAAGGATATGGGCTTCTACCAGGATCCCTACTCGGATTATGGCCGGCTGGAGACCGATATCTTTCGTGCGGTGCGGCTGGTCGTCGACACCGGGGTGCACTCCGAGCACTGGACCCGGCAACAGATGGTCGACTACTTCCACGCGCACACCGGGCTCGATGAGACAACGGTGCAGGCCGAGACCGACCGCTACATCGCGTGGCCTGGACAGGCGCTTGGCTACAAGATTGGGCAGTTGGAGATACTGAAGCTGCGCGCGAAGGCACAGGCAGCCCTCGGCAGCCGCTTCAGCTACCGTAGCTTCCATGACGAGGTGCTCGACGCAGGCCCCTTGCCGATGGATGTGCTCGAGACGCGGATCAACGGGTGGATTGCGAAGCAGGGGGCAGCGAAGTGAACGAGCAGCGACCAAAGATAGCAGTGCTGGGCGCCGGCAAGATGGGCGGAATCCTGCTGCAGGCGTTTCTGAAGCAGAAGCTGTTTGAGCCCGCGGAGATCATGGCGACCGTGGCGCATGAGGAGCGGGCGACCGTGCTCTCGACGCAGTGGGGGGTGGAGGTGACCACTGACAACCTCCGCGCTGCGCACTTCGCGGACATCATCCTGCTCGGGGTCAAACCCTTCCAGATCGCGGACCTGCTCGGGGTGATTCGGCCGGCCTTGACGAAGCGCAAGATGCTGATCTCGGTGGCGGCGTCGGTGAAAACGGGCGCGATCGAGGACGCCGCCGACCTTGAAATCGCGGTGGTTCGCGCCATGCCGAATACCCCCTCGACACTTGGAGCCGGGATTGCCGGCCTGTGCCGGGGACGGTTTGTTTCAGACGAGCAGATGGAGTTTGCCTCGCAGGTGTTTGCCACGGTCGGGCGTACCGTTACCGTCGACGAGAAACACATGGACGCAGTGACCGGGCTTTCCGCGTCCGGTCCCGCCTTTATCTACATCATTCTCGAGTCGCTTGCAGAGGCGGGCGTGAAGGTGGGTCTGCCGCGGGATGTCGCGACCCTGCTGGCGGCGCAGACGACCTATGGCGCGGCCAAGATGGTCCTCGATACGGGCTACCATCCTGCGCTGCTCAAGGATGCGGTGACCACGCCTGCAGGCTGCACGATCGACGGCATCCTGGAACTTGAAGAGGGCGGCCTGCGCGTGACGCTGATCAAGGCGGTCATGAAGGCGACCGAGCGGGCACGCGAGCTGGCAAAAGGGTAGAGACGGGGATGAACGCTAAAGGAGGGCTCGGGAGCCCTCCTTCCTGCGACAACCGGCGGTTCGTTACTGCGGCGAGCTGTCCTGGACCTTCTGCCTGGTCTGCATGCCCTTGTCCTTGGCATCCATGTTCGCTTCCTTGGCCTTGTCCTTGGCTACTGTGGTCTTCTCGGCCTTCGGATCGAACACCTTCTGCACACCTTCCTTGCTCTTGTCGTAGGTCTTCACGGTGCCTTCCTTGCTTTTATCCGCGACCGTTGTGGTGCCTTCCTTGGTCTTGTCGTAAGCCTTGGTGGTGCCGCTCTTGGTGCTGCGGGCTGCATGCTTCGTTGCATGCTTGGTCTTGTGGTAGGCCTTTTTGGTAGTCGAGCTGGTCGCGTGCGCGGTGTCCTTCGTGGCGTTCTTGGTGTCGGTTCCCGCGTTGTGCATATCCTGCCCCGCGGTCTGAGCGATCGATGCAAGGGGCATCACCAGGGTGGAGGCCAGCATGACGGAGGCAAGTGCTGAAAAGACGCGGACATTCTTCATAGTCCTGAAAAGATTCAGTTGGCAGGGAAAGGGTTGCAGTCCCGCCATTTAATATCAGAGACGTTGCGGTATTTACCGCAGGGGTGTTGCGCGTGGCCTCGAAGGTTTCCGTTCCCGTCGGCATCTCGGTTCCGCGCTCGTCGCGTGTTGGCTCCGCGACCCGGGAGACGTCAGCGGGGCTGCGGCGGTACGGCTGGCTTGTTGTTGCCTACAACGTGTTGGTGATCCTGTGGGGCGCCGTGGTTCGCGCCACGGGATCCGGGAATGGCTGTGGGGAACACTGGCCGCTGTGTGGCGGCACCGTGGTCCAGCACTGGCGGACCGTGGCATCGGTCATCGAGTTTGCCCATCGCGCGACCTCCGGCATCGCCGTTCTCGCCCTGTTTGGCCTGGTCACGTGGACCTGGCGCGGAACAGCGCCCCGGCACATCGCGCGTGTCTTTGCCGCGGCTTCGGCCGTGCTGACCATCAACGAGGCCTTGCTAGGCGCACTGCTGGTGCTGCTGGGCCACACCGGTACCGACCAGTCACCCATGCGGGCTTTCTGGCTCTCGCTCCACCTCGCCAACACGCTGCTGCTGCTCGCGGCGCTCACGCTGACCGCGCACTTTCTCAGCCGGGACCTGGGCCGGATGCGCGGCGGCGTGCAGCTCCAGTTTGTGTGGCTGGGAGGCATCGGCCTCGTTGCGACGCTGCTGGTTGGGGTGAGCGGGTCTCTGGCGGCCCTCGGGGACACGCTTTACCCGGCTCACTCGCTCGCCGAGGCCTTTGCCCAGGACTTCGCCCCCGGCGCCAACTGGCTCCTGCACATTCGCTGGATCCACCCGGCGCTCAGCCTGGTGGCCGGCGCGTGGATCCTGTTCGTGGTCGCGCGCACCTACAGGGCCGGCGACGGCGCGCTCGCATCCTCGGTTGTCGGGCTGCTGGGCATGCAGATCGTGCTGGGCGTTGCGGACGTGCTGCTACTCGCGCCCACCTGGCTGCAGGTTACCCACCTGCTCGGCGCGGACCTGCTCTGGATCTCGCTCGTGGTGCTCTCTGCCCGTCTCTGCATCCGGCCGCTCGGCTGCACCGGTGCAGGCGCGCTCAACTCCTGTGCACGTCAGGCGATGGTCGCAGCGGAGTAGCGCTGCTGGTACCAGGCGACAGTCTGTCGCAAGCCCTCTTCGAACGTAACCGTCGGGTCATACCCAAAGGCAGCGCGGGCCGCCGAGATGTCGGCGAGTGAGTTCTGGATATCGCCTGCGCGCGTATCGGTGTAGATCGGCGGCCCGGGGAAGTGGAGCAGCTCGGCCAGCACCTGGAAGGTCTTGTTGAGGGTATGGCGCTCGCCGCAGGCCACGTTGAAGACCCGCCCGGCCACCTGCTCGGCCGGAGCCGCCGCCGCCAGCAGGTTCGCTGACACAGCATTGCCGACGAAGGTGAAATCTCGGCCCTGCTCGCCGTCGCCGAAGATGGTGGGCTGCTCGCCCCCCATCATCTGGAGCGTCCACCGGGCCATCACTCCGGAGTAGGGGCTGTCGGGCACCTGGCGCGGTCCAAAGATGTTGAAGTAGCGCAGCGCCACTGTTTCGAGGCCATACACCTGCCAGTAGGAGCGCATGTAGAGCTCACCGGTGAGCTTCTGCACCGGGTATGGAGCGATCGGCATCGGCACCATCGTCTCGACGCGGGGGAAGCCTGGCTGATTTCCGTAGGCAGACGACGACGCAGCGTAGACGATACGCCGCACTCCCGCGGCGCGAGCACCTTCGAGAAGGTTGAAGGTGCCGTCGGTGTTGGCGGTGTGCGAGGTTCGCGGGTCCTCGATAGAGCGGGGGACTGAGGGCAGCGCGCCCTGGTGAAAGATCACGTCCACCCCTTCGCAGGCAGCAGCTGTAGCGGCAGGGTCGCGCAGGTCGCCCTCGAAGAGGTGAAAGGAGCCTTTGCCGCTGCGGGCGGTGCTTGCAAGCACCTCGATATTGCTCCGTAGCCCGGTCTCGAAGTTGTCAAAACCGGTGACGCGCTCCCCCTGCCGAAGGAGCGTTTCCGCAATGTGGGAGCCGATAAAGCCGGCGGCTCCGGTGACTAAATAGCATGCCATGGTTCTACTGTAGACGGTTACGGACGGCGTCCCGTGGTTTTTGGCGGCGGGAGAAAGCCCGCTCGATGGGGCATACTGAGGTGCATGGATTCCGTTGTGGCATCAACCGCCGCCTCTGTCGCGCCTTTCAAGGTAGCGCCCTACTTCTCAGAACGTATCTGGGGTTTCGACGATCTTGCTCCGTGGTTTGCGAAGAAGGCTGAAGGCCAGCCCATTGGGGAGGCCTGGCTGACCGGGCCGGAGAGCACGGTGGCGAACGGACCGTTTGCCGGGCAGAAGCTCGGGGATGTTGTGAAGGCTCATGCGGAGTCGATCCTTGGCGAGTTTGCGGCCGAGCGTGAGTATCCGCTGCTGATCAAGGTGCTGTTTCCGCGCGAGAAGTTGAGCGTCCAGGTGCATCCGGACGACGCCCTGGCGCAGCAAAAGGGCGAACCCCGCGGCAAGACCGAGTGCTGGTATGCGCTGGAAGCCTCGCCTGAGGGCAAGGTCGCTGTCGGCATCAAGCCGGGTACGAGCCCGGAGCAGGTGCGCGCGGCGATCGAGGGCAAGTCGCTCGAAGACCTGCTGACCTGGATCCCGATGAAGGCCGGCGACATGGTCTTTGTGGACGCGGGAACGGTACACGCCATCTGGCCGGGACTTGTGATCCTCGAAACGCAGCAGACCTCGGACACGACGTATCGCATGTACGACTATGGGCGGCCGCGCGAGCTGCACGTCGATGCCTCGCTCGAAGCGATGCGGCTGGAGACGGCTGCGGGCAAGGTCCTGCCGAAGCCGGGCACACATGGCGAGACGGTGCTGGTCGACGAGCAGTACTTCCGCGTGGAGCGCTGGTCGGGCGATGCAGCCGGGCTGAGCGCAGCCGCCATCGCAGCAGGGGGAACCCAGCTTCTGTTTGTCGCGGATGGAACGCTTCGGCTGGAAGGCGAGGGCTTTGCTCCCTTCACGCTGGACCGCTGCGAGCTGGCGGTGATCCCGGCCAGCGCCGGCCGCTGGGAGGTCCGGGGGCAGGCAACGGCGATGCGGATCGTGCCGCAGAGCTTTACTAATGCACGGAGCAACGGGGCAAAGGCGTAGGCTTAGACCCTCGAGACCGAGGCCGCGGATGTGGCCGAGGTCCCACACAGCGATCCAGATCCGGGAGAGAGAAGCCATGGGAGCACCGACCGAGTTCCGACCGATCATCCTTGCAGGCGGCAGCGGCACCCGCTTCTGGCCGCGGAGCCGCAAGGCGCGTGCCAAGCAGGTGCTGGCGCTCGATGGCGAGCGCACCATGATCCAGCGCACCGTGGACCGGCTGGGGCCGCTTGCCTCGCATGAGGACGTGTGGGTGATCACCAACGATCTCCTGTCACCCGAGATCTGCGGACAGCTCGACCTCGTGCCGCAGGGGCAGGTGGTCTGCGAGCCGGCCGCACGCAACACAGCGCCGGCCGCAGGCCTCGCCGCGTTCCTGGTGGAGCGCCAAAACCCTGACGCGATCCTGGGCATGTTCCCGGCCGACCACGTGATCGCGAACGAAGCTGCGTTCGTTGCGGTGATCCGGCGGGCGATCCTGCTCGCGGCAGCGGGCGAGAACATGGTGGTCCTGGGCATCAAGCCCACCCGCGCGGAGACCGGCTACGGCTACATCGAAACCGGCGAGACGATGCCCGCCGGTGAACACCGGGTCCGGCGTTTCACGGAGAAGCCCAATCAGGAGCGTGCCGAGGCCTTCCTCGCGGCCGGCAATTACGACTGGAACTCCGGCATCTTCATCTGGAGCGCGCGCACCTTGGCCAATGCCATGCGCGAGCACCTGCCGGAGACTGCGCCGCTGCTGGAGACGATTGCCGCCGCCTATGGCACGCCGCAGTTCAAGGATGTGTTCGCCGAGCTCTATCCGAAGTGCGAGAACATCAGCGTGGATTACGCCATCCTCGAGCCCCGCTCAGCCAAGGGCGAGCACAAGTCCAACCTCTTCTGCCTGCAGGCAGACTTTGGCTGGAACGATCTCGGCTCGTGGGCCGCGCTCTACGAGCATCAGCTCGAGCAGCATGAGCACGTGGATGCACATGACAACGTAACCGAGAGTGCAGGCGTGCTCGCGGTGGATGCACAACGCAACTATGCCTACAGCCCAAAGAAGTTTGTGGCGATGGTCGGCGTGAAGGACCTGGTGGTGGTTGAAACCGACGATGCCATTTTGATCACGACGCGGCACCACTCGCAGGATGTGGGAAAGATCGTGAAAGAACTTGCCATGCAAGGCAAGAAAGAGCTGATTTAACCAGCCGTAGTCGTCGACACTGGCAGCACAGCTTGGGGAGCAGAGATGGGCGCAGAGCAGGTAAAGTTTGGCACCGACGGTTGGCGCGGTGTTATCGCAGACGATTTCACCGTTGAGAACGTCAGGGTCGCGGCGGCAGCGATCGGCAACTACCTGCTGCGCGAGCAGGCGCGTGAAAAGGGCGCAGCCATCGGCTACGACACGCGCTTCGGCTCGAAGGCCTTCGCCGAAGCCGTCGCCGAGGTTCTCGCAGGTGCAGGCATCCCGGTGGCTTTGTCGGACCGGATCACGCCTACCCCGGCACTCTCCTATGCGGTGCGTGAGCGCGAGGCCGCGGGTGGTGTGATGATCACGTCCTCGCACAATCCGTTCCAGTGGAACGGGGTCAAGTACAAGGCCTGGTACGGCGGTTCCGGCCGCCCGGCGATCATCTCCGAGATCGAGAAAGAGCTGGGCAAGCCGCTTGAGAAGGCGGCGTCGCCGGCGAAGATCGAGACGATCGATTTCGTCTCTCCCTACCGCAAAGCCATCTGTGACTTCGCCAATCTCGAGGCCATCCGCACCTCGGGCCTGAAGTTCGCTGTCGACTGCATGTATGGAGCGGGCCGCGGTATTCTTGCCGGGATCTTCACCGAGCTTGGTGTCGATCATGTGGAGATCCGCGCGGAGCACAACCCGCTTTTCCCGGGGATCAACCCCGAGCCGATCGAGCCGCATATCCGTGCCCTCGGTGAGGCGACGGTTGCGAACAAGTGCCAGGCCGGCTTTGCCACCGATGGCGACGCGGACCGCATCGGCGCTGTCGATGAGCATGGAAACTTCGTTGACCCACACAAGATCTTCTCGATCCTGCTCGAGTGGCTGCTCAGGGCCAAGGGCTGGCCGGGTGGGGTGACGCGCGCCTTCAACACCACCGGCATGCTCGACCGCATTGCCGCGAAGCATGGCCGCAAGCTCTACGAGCATGGCATCGGCTTCAAGTATGTCTGCGACCTGATGCTTGAGGAAGAGATCCTGATCGGCGGCGAAGAGTCCGGCGGCATCGGCATCCAGCGCCACCTGCCGGAGCGTGACGGGCTGCTCAACGCGCTGCTGCTCGCGACCGTCATGTCAGAAGAAAAGAAGACGCTTGGCGAGCTGGTCGCCGCACTGCAGACCGAGTACGGCGAGCACCAGTATGGACGGATCGACCTGCACATCAAGGACGAGCTGAAGAATGCAACGATCGCCAAGGCGAAGAGCGGCGTCAAGGAGTTCGCCGGCATGCTGGTGACGCGCACTTCGACGCTCGACGGGATCAAGTTCTTTGTCGAAAACCCCGAGGCGCAAGGCAAGCAGAACGCGGCAGAGAGCTGGCTGCTGCTGCGCGCTTCGGGAACCGAGCCGCTGTTGCGGATCTACTCCGAGGCTTCGTCCGTCGAATCGGTGCAGAAGCTGCTCGAGGCAGGGCGGCAGTTTGCAATGACGAGCCTCGACTGAACACTGCGTCGAACGTCCTGCAGGGGAGCGAGTGAAGATGGCTGTAGCTGTCAATACGCGGATCGACACCGCTGTGCCGGACCAGCAGGTGCTCCTCTTGCAGCGCATCACGCTTGGCTGGATGCTGCTCGAGTGTGGGATCGCGCTGTTTTCCGCGGCACAGGCACACAGTGTCTCGCTTCTTGCCTTTGGCTCGGACAGCATCGTTGAGCTTATCTCCGCCAGTGTGGTCCTGCTGCAGTTTTCCAGGGGCTCGAGGATCAGCGAAGCCCAGGCAGCGCGAGCCTGCGGAACGTTGCTGTACATCCTCGCAGCCGTGGTCACAGCGCTCGCGGCGGGCGCGCTGTTCCTCCGGGTCCCGAGTGAGAGCAGCGTTCCCGGTCTCCTGATCACCGCAGGCGCCCTGTTGCTCATGCCTCTGCTCGCGCGGTTGAAGTTTCGCGCAGCCACACGGACCGGCAACAAGGCGCTGCGTGCCGATGCGACGCAGTCGGCCATGTGCGCGTACCTTGCCGCGATGACGCTGCTTGCACTCCTGCTCCACAGGGTTTTCTCCGTGCAATGGATCGATCCCGCTGCAGCGCTTGTGGCCGTGCCACTGCTCCTGGTGGAAGCGCGACGTGCCCGCCGCGGACAAACCTGCTCCTGTTGTTGAAGTAGTTGCGACGCGATTCGCATTAAGCGTGTATGCTGAACGCGTATGCTTGCTTTCCGTTCTGCTCCATCCGGGTCGTTTCGCATCTGGGCCGACAAGCTCGGGATCTGCACCTCGGTGCTGTGCGTGGTGCACTGCATCTTCACTCCCGTGCTGTTGTCTTTTTCGAGCGTTGCTGCGCACCTCCTTCCGGGCGAAGAAAAGACGCATCGCTGCCTGGCCCTGCTCGTCGCCTGCTTCGGAGCGCTCGCCGTGGTGAATGGATTCCGGCGGCATCATCGTGGGTTGGTGCTGTTTCTGATGATGGGCGGGCTCGCGCTGATCTTCGGCGCTGCCTGGTTTGGCGACAGGCTGCCGACGCATGGCTGGGAGGTCGCGGTGACCTTCGCCGGCAGCAGCCTGATGGTCGCCGCACACCGGTTCAATCACACC
Source organism: Acidobacteriaceae bacterium (assembly GCA_965199135.1). Taxonomy (GTDB): domain Bacteria; phylum Acidobacteriota; class Terriglobia; order Terriglobales; family Acidobacteriaceae; genus EB88. The sequence continues at coordinate 2,116,863 of OZ240685.1, forward strand.
TTCTGCAAGTCATGCGAGTGTGCAATGCCCACCGGTTCCTGCACCTAGACCTCGGCCCACTGGCGCAGGAGGTTGTGGTAGATCCCGGTCAGTTGCACCGCAGCGGGGTTCTCCGGCATGTCGCGATTGACGCGCTGCGCGGCATTGTCGAGGTCGAAAAGCAGCGTGCGTTGCGAGTCCGCGCGCACCATGCTCTGGACCCAGAAGAAAGAGCTCACGCGGCGGCCACGGCGGATCGGCTCCACACGGTGCAGGCTTGAGGACGGGTACAGCACCATGTGCCCGAGCGGCAGCTTCACCGAGTGCACGCCGTAGGTGTCTTCGACGATCAACTCGCCGCCATCGTAGTCTTCAGGCGCAGTCAGGAACAGCGTTGCCGAAAGATCACTGCGCACCCGGTGCGACGTTCCCTTCACGTGACGGATGGCATTGTCGACGTGTGTGCCGAAGCGCTGCCCGCTGCTGTAGCTGTTGAATAAAGGCGGAAAGACTTTCATCGGCAGCGCGGCGGAGATGAAGAGCGCATTCTGTCCGAGCGCCTGCAGGATCATCCCGCCGACACTCTCGGCAACCGGATGGCCCTCGGGGATCTGTTGATTCTCTTTTGCCTGCGCGGACTGGTAGCCCGCGGTCACGCGGCCGTCAACCCACGTGGCGGAAGCGAGCTGCTGTTGCGCCTCCCCGACCTGCTGCACTGTCAGAACATCTGGAATGGTAACCAGCATCGTTGCCGCTCTCCTTCTTTCGCGCGTTTGGGTTCTAGAACCTGAAATGCAGACCGATCAGCCCTGAGGCTCCGGCGCCCGGGACGAGGTGCCCGGGGTGGATCTCGTCGATGTAATTGCGGTTGGCGAGATTGAAGGCGTTGGCCTGCAGCGAGACGTGTTCGCCAAGCGAGTAGGAGCCCATCGCATCGAGTACGACGTAGCCAGGCACCTGCTTGATCAGGCCGGTGGTCGGGTCGAGCGGCGCCGTGGAACTGGCGGTGCGGCTGTCGACCACGTTGCTGCCGACGCCCACAATCCAGCGGCTTGCGGGCTGATAGGTGGTCCAAAGATTGAAGAGGTCATCCGGCACGTTCGCGAGCCGGTAGCCCACCGACTGCGGATAGTAGTCGGAGTGCACCACCTCGCTGTGCAGGAAGGTGTAGTTCGAGAGGATCTGCCACTGGCTGTTGATGCGGCCGGTGATGGCAACCTCCGCACCGCTGACCCGCTGCGTGCCGGCGAGAACATAGAGCAGCGAGTTAGTGGGTGAGACCTCGCGGGCGTTCAGCATCGTCGTGCGGAACACATCAGCGGAGACCGAGACGCGGGACTCGCGGAACTCCCACTTGGTGCCGGCTTCAAACGAGTGGTTGACCTCAGGCGCGAGATTGGCCGTGCCGCTGCCGGCTGGTCCCACGGTGAGAGAAAGGGCTTCTGCCGAGGGGTTCCACGAGGTGCCGTAGTCGAAGTAGACGCTGCCGTTGCTTCGCGGTTTGTAGGTGAGTGCGCCGCGCCAGCTCGGTTTGCGATCGAGCCGCGAGGGATACGTGATCGTGGGGCTGCCCTGGCTGGCCGCGCCGCCCGTGGTGATGGTGGGCGTATACGCAATGCTCTTTTCCTTCGTGGCGAAGCTGTCGAATCGAGCGCCGCCAGTGAACTCCCAGTGCTTGCCAAACTGCATGGTGTCGAGCAGGTAGGCACCCCAACTCAGCGACGTGAGGTGCACGTTTGAAGAGAGCAGCGGAGTACCGGAGAAGGGCTGCAACTCGTTCGGAGCCAGCAACGGGGTGCGTGGAACGCTGTTGACCAGGATCGCCGCGCCGTTCACCGTCGCGACCTCTGTATTGAACGTGGGCCGCCGAGGATCCGAGGTCTCGCGGCCGCCTTCGGCTCCGATTACAGCGACATGCCGGACGCCCAGAAGATCTGCATGGATGGTTCCGTCGAGCTGGTCCCACAGAAAGCTCTCGTTGCTGCGGACCGCGATCTGGTTGCGGTTCACCTCGATGGAGGAGAGCGGAGTTGCGAGCGTAATCGCGCCTGCGGAGGCATTGTTCAGCTGCGGCTCAGTGATACGCGCGTTGCGCTCGTTGTTCGCGTAGCGAAACCGATTGCGAAGCGTGGCCCAGCCGTCGAGGTCGTGCTCGGCTTTCAGCGTCGCCATGTTCACGTCGGTGTCGAGATAGTTGCCGGCCCTGAAGCCGTAGTAGTTGTGGCGGGCGACCGGGGCTGGCTTGTTGAAGTACCAGGGAATGCCGTAGTCCGGGATGTCGTCTTCGTTGAAGTGGAAGTAGCTGGCTTCGAGTCGACTGGAGGTGCCAAGGCCAAACGCGAGTTCCGGGGCGATGCCGAAGCGCTGGTTATACGCGACATCCCGCTCGGCGACGTTCGACGCATGCGAGGCCACGTTGAGCCGGGCTGCGGCGCCGGGACCGAGATGCGTGAGCGGCTCGTTGATGTCGAGCGTGCCGCGGCGGGTCAGGTCGGTACCGCCATCGGTTTCCCCCGTGATGAACGGGTGGAGTTCTGGCGATTTCGACTCCTGGTTGATCACGCCGCCGGTGGAGCCGCGGCCGAACGCAACGCCGGACGGCCCTTCCAACACCGCTACCGATTCGTAGTTGAAGGGATCACGGTAGTACGAGCCGAAATCGCGCATGCCGTCGAGGAAGATGTCGTTGCGTGCCGTGAAGCCGCGCAGCGTCAGGTTGTCCCCCTGGGAGCCGCCCTCGCCCGCTGCAAGGCTGATGCCCGGTGCGTTGCGCAGGGTATCGCGGAGCGTCGTCACCCCTTCTTCCTGGATGGTGGCCTGCGAGATCACAGTGATGGACTGCGGCGTGTCGAGCAGGGGAACAGGGTAGCGGTCGAGAGAAAGCTGTGCCGGGGTATTGTTCGCTGTCACCGTGAGGGATTGGCTGTCGCGCAGGCCGACTTCGACATGCCCGTTGCGGACCGCGCTGGTGAGCCCGGTGCCCACGAGCAGCTGGGCCAGCGCTGCGCTGCTGGAGAACACACCCTGTACGCCCGGCGAGGAAATCCCTGCAAGAGCGCTTCGCGGAAGGGCCAGAACGATAGCGACGCCGGTCTCACGCGTATATGCGGCGGTTGCGACATCGAGCGGGCCGGGCAGGATGTTGAAGCGGCGTGTTTCCGCGGGTGATACGCTTCCCGGTGCCGGTGACGCTCCCTGCGTGGTGACGGGAGCGGGGAGGTCCTGGGCCAGGCCCAGAGCGGAGAAGCCGGCCACGGTGCCGAGGGTGAGCGAGCAGGCGTGGCGGCGGAACGGGGAGGGGATGGTTCGGAGTCTCTTGCGCATCACGGTCTCCACGAGACCGCTTCCGGCGCTTCGAAGCCGAGGGTCCCGCTTTGTTGAACGCAGGACCGTGGGTACCTATAGTTGAAAGGTACGCACTGCCCCACAGGGTTGGGTGTACTCGCCAGATCCTCGTGAGCTCGGCCAAGAGTTGCCACGGGGGTCTGGTGCTGAATTGGTCATGCCGAGTTCGGCTGTGCTCAATATACGATCAGAACGGTCCGGGTTCAATGCAGATCTGCAGTGACTTAGATCCTTTGCTGCGGAAAGGCCCGGCGAGTCGCGCCTGGGTGACTTTCTGAACCACGCCCGGAACTGCTCCAGAAACAGAAAAGAGGCCCGAATGGGCCTCGATCTTCTGCAGGAGCAGCCTTAGGCGACGGTGAGCGTGACGTCGATGTTGCCGCGGGTCGCGTTCGAGTAGGGGCATACCTCGTGTGCCTCGTGCACGATCTTCTCGGCCTCTGCCTTGTCGAGGCCGGGGATGTGAACCTCGAGCTCCACGTCGACGCTGAAGCCCTTGGCGCCACCGGTGCGGGGGCCGAACTTCACGCTCGAGTTGATGTGCGTATCGGCAGGCAATTCCTTCTTCTGCTGACCGGCAACAAAGCGCATCGCGCCGATGAAGCAGGCAGCATAGCCTGCGGCAAACAGCTGTTCCGGGTTGGTTCCGGCGTTGCTGCCGCCCATCTCCTTGGGGAGGCCGAGCTTTACGTCGAGCTTGCCATCATCAGTCTTGGCGACGCCATCGCGACCACCGGTTGCAACCGCGTGCGCGGTGTAAACCACTTTCTCCAGTGCCATGTCGAAAACTCCTTTTCAGAACTACACAGACTTGGACTCGGACTGCGAACTCCGGTTGCATTGCTTTTCGGTAAACTTCAGGCCTGCAGGGTTGCAGCAGGGACAGCAAAGGCGCAGCCAGGTCGGCTGCGCCTTCCGAGAGCGGTGCCGGCTAGACCGCGGCGTGCGCGGCCTGTGGGTTGACCTCTTCCTGTGCGATCTTGGTCAGCTTGGCATCGCCGCCCTTGCTTTCCTCGAGGTTCTGTTCAAGCTCGGCGACGGCGTCGTTCTTGCCGATCAGCGCTGCGTACTCCTTGAGCGAGCCGTAGGCTGCGACGCGATACAGCTGCTGCTGGTTGGCGGCAACGATGAGGGCCGCATCCCGCACCGGCGAGGCATCGGTATGGGCGATCATGTTTTCGACTTCGTGGATCATCGCCATGGCGATGTGGTTCTCGTTGCTCTGCACCGGCTTGCCGAGTTTTTGGAACGCTGCCTCGATGCGCTGGGCATACTCCTTGCCCTTGCGCTCGCTCTTCTCGAATGCACTCCGCAGCTCGGGGTTGGACGAAGCCTTTGCCATCTCGCCCGCCTTCGCGGAGATCTGCTGCTCGAAGTTGTGAACGTAGGTCATGCCGACGTAAAGGAGGTCTTCAATGCTTTGCATTTTCATGGGGATATGGGCTCCTGAGCCTGGGTTGGGGACTGTGCTGAGTGAGGTGACATTGGCCGGGCAGAAGTTGTCGGAGCTCGTTGCGCCAGCTTTGATCGCCTAGCGACGACGCCTGCGACTTTCGGTCGGGGCAGCGGCATCTCGGGGGCAGCGAGTCGGCATCGGGGCCCGCCGGGGGTCTTTGCATGAGACACATCCCGGCTGGGTAGAATCCTAAGGGTTGGATACGGGGCGCATTGCGCGCTCCTGAAACGCGTTCTACGAAAGGCTGTGACCCGATGAGCACCTCTGCTCCCGTTGCCTCACCCGCGAAAACTCCCCTGACCGAGCTGCCTGCCTGGAAGGCGCTCGAGGCCCACTACAAGACCATCGCCCCGCAGCATCTGCGTGAGATCTTCAAGCAGGACCCGGATCGTGGCACCCGGCTGACTGCGTCGTTTGAAGACATCTACCTCGATTACTCGAAGCACCGCATCACCGATGAAACCATCAAGCTCCTGCTCGAGCTGGCAGAACAGAGTGGCCTGGCGCAGCACCGTGACGCGATGTTTTCCGGCAAGAAAATCAACACGACCGAAGGCCGCGCCGTGCTGCATGTCGCGCTGCGTGCCCCCAAGGACGAGGTGATCGAGGTTGACGGCAAGAACGTCGTCCCTGAGGTGCACGAGGTCCTCGACCGCATGTCGGACTTCGCCAACCGTGTTCGCTCAGGCGAGTGGAAGGGCCACACCGGCAAGCGCATAAAGACCGTGATCAACATCGGCATCGGCGGCTCGGACCTCGGCCCGGTGATGGCATACGAGGCGCTGCGCTTCTACTCGCAGCGGGATCTCGCGTTCAGGTTTGTTTCGAACATCGATGGAACCGACTTTGCGGAAGCCGTCGAAGGGCTGAGCGCAGACGAAACACTGTTCATCGTTTCGTCAAAGACCTTCACCACGCTCGAGACGATGACCAACGCCCACACGGCGCGCGACTGGTCGCTGAAGGGCCTCGGCGGCGACGAGAAGGCTGTTGCGAAGCACTTTGCCGCGGTGTCGACAAATGGCGGCGAAGTGTCGAAGTTCGGCATCGATACGGCCAACATGTTCGGCTTCTGGGACTGGGTTGGCGGCCGCTATTCGATGGACTCGGCGATTGGCCTCTCGACGATGATTGCGGTCGGCCCGGAGAATTTCCGGAAGCTGCTGGCTGGCTTCCATGCCATGGACGAGCACTTCCGCACCGCGCCGCTCGCGAAGAACCTGCCGGTGATCATGGGCCTCCTGGGCGTCTGGTACAACAACTTCTTCGGCGCGCAGACCGTTGCGGTTCTGCCCTATGACCAGTACCTCAAGCGTTTTCCCGCGTACCTGCAGCAACTCACCATGGAGTCGAACGGCAAACACGTCACCGTCGCGGGCGACGAGGTCAGCTACCAGACGGGGCAGATCTTCTGGGGCGAGCCCGGCACCAACGGCCAGCACTCCTTCTACCAGCTCATCCACCAGGGAACAAAGCTGATCCCGTGCGACCTGATCGGCTTCAACAAGACGCTCAACCCCATCGGCAAGCACCACGACTACCTGATGGCAAATGTTTTCGCCCAGGCCGAGGCCCTGGCCTTCGGGAAGACTGCGGAAGAGGTGAAGGCGGAGGGCACCAAGCCGGAACTCGTCGCGCACCGCGTCTTTGAAGGGAACCGCCCGACCAATACCATCCTGGTCGACACGCTGACGCCCGAAGCCCTGGGCAAGCTGGTGGCGCTCTACGAGCACATGGTCTTCACCCAGGGCGTTGTGTGGCAGATCGACTCGTTCGACCAGTGGGGCGTGGAGCTCGGCAAGAAGCTGGCGACCGAGATCATCGGGGACCTTGACGGGTCGAAGCACAATGCACACGACAGCTCGACGGCCACGCTGATCGACCGGTACAAGAGCGGCCGGTAGGGCCAGAGGCACGGAGTAGATCGCCTGCTCGGCTGGCGGGTACTCCGTGCCTTTCCCCCCTGGTGCTTCCTTGCCGTCGAGGGAGGCCTCCCGCTGGCCGGGATCGGTTGCCGGGTATCGCGAAGCCCGCATGGCCGAGGAGGCAAGCACCACGCGGCCGCCACGCAGCGGCTTGCAGCCGCGCAGGCGGTTCGCAATCACGACCCGGCCGAGCAACTTTCTTCCCGCAAGTGTGTCTCTTCTACTGCAAGGGCTTCCGCGGAAGCGGAACAGATCCCAGAGCAGGAGCAGGACACCATGACAACGGAACGGCTTCTCCGCAAAGCAAGTCAGGCGCTTGGAACCGCAGGGGGCACGGTCCTCCTGACCGCGCTGACGCTGACCCCGGTCAGCGCGCAGTCGCAGCAGTATGCCGTGAGCGATTCGCAACTGCAGTCGAATGTGTCGACCGCGCTCCGGAACGATGCGAAGCTGGACGGCATCATCATCAAGACCTCGGCGAACCAGGGCGTGGTCACGCTGACCGGCTCGGTGAGCTCCGAGGACGTGCGCACCGAGGCCGAGCAGGTGGTTGCGGGCGTGAGCGGCGTGCGCTCCATCCAGGACAATGTGGACGTGATTGGCGGAGGCGCGACTGCGCCCGCACCCGCAACAGCGCAGGGCAACCAGCAGCAGCCGGAGACTGCCCAGCAGGCGGATGGCGCGAACACGATGCCGCCCCCACCCCCACCCGACCCCGCGGCTTCGACTAGCCAGGGAGCGACCACGGCCAATGGAATGCCGCCCGCGCCTCCGGCTGATCAGCAGTACACGCCTTACCCGAACGGTTCGGCGTCGCAGACCGCGAATGCGCAGCAGCCGTATGGGAATCAGCAGTACCCGGCCCAGCAGGGGCAGTACGGGAACCCGCAGCAGTATCCGCAGCAGGGCCAGTACGGCAATCAGCAGCCGGGGTATGGCTATGGAAACGAGGGTGGCTATGGACCGCGCGGCAACGCGCATCCCCCGGTGACGCTTGCCGTCTCACCGCAGCAGCAGGACGCCAGCGGCCCGGTGACGATTCCGGCCGGAACGCTCCTGAGCGTACGCACCGAGCAGCCTCTGAGCACCGGGGCGCTCCGGGGTGGCGAGTACTTCCAGGCTACCGCCGCTACCGACGTGTATGCCAATGGCGTTGTGGCGATCCCGCGCGGCACGGTGCTCAATGGCCAGGTGGTGGAGGCAAAGAATGCCGGCGCGTTTGGCGGCAGCCCCAAGCTGGACCTGAAGCTGACCTCGATCCAGCTTGGCCCGACGACCTACCCGCTGATTTCTGAAGTCTGGTCGAGCCAGGGTCCGAGCAAGACCGGCTACACGGCGACGAATGCTGCTGGTGGGGCCATCGTGGGTGCGCTGATTGGCGCGGTCGCTGGCGGCGGTGTTGGTGCGGGCGTGGGTGCGATTGCCGGCGGGACCGGTGGCGCGCTGATCTCGGGCGCGACGCATGGTCCGCGGCTCGACCTGCCGCCCGAGGCGTTGCTGCAGTTCCACCTCGCTGAGCCCGTGACGGTGCAGCCGCTCAAGTTCAACGAGGCGGAGCAGATCGCCGCATCGGCGCCGGCAGCGCAGCCCGTGCTGCACCAGCGGCCGGTGTACTACGCGGCGCCCTACCCGCGTCCGTACCCCTACTACGCGTATCCGTACGCCGTGCGGCCCTACCCCTACTAAGGCGTTTCGGCGCCAGACCCGAGTGGCCGGAGCCCTGTGCTCCGGCTTTTTCGTGCTTCCGGAAGTGTCACTCCTTGCGCGAAAGACGCGGAAGCCAGGAGCCTTGCCCGTTATAGTCAAATTATGCCGTTGGCCACGACCCGACCTGTTCCGGTTTCCTCCCAGTCGATGCTGACCCGCCGCGCCTTTCTTGGGCTTGGAGGTGCTGCTGCCGCGGGCCTCCTGTTGTATGCCGGGGAGATCGGCCGCCATGAGCTGGTGCTCGAGCGCATCACCATCCGTATCCCTGGTCTCGCCGAGGCGTTTGCCGGCATGCGCATCGCCCAGATCTCCGACATCCACTTCTTCGAATACACCGAGCCCTTCTTCGTGAAGCGTGCGGTGCGGGAGATCAACGCGCTCAAGCCCGATATGGTGCTCGTTACCGGTGACTTCGTGTCGATGGCGCCGGTGGAAAAAGGTCGCGCCGAGCATTACATCCCGCTTGTCGCCGAGCTGCTGAGCCACATTGAATGCCCGGTGAAGTATGGCGTCCTCGGCAATCACGACTGGATGGTCAACGGGACAGAAGTGATGGAGTGCATGAAGGCTGTGGGCATCCCGATCCTGCGCAACAGCAATGTGCCGATCGAGAAGGATGGCGCGCGCTTCTGGCTGGCCGGCATTATGGACGCCCTGAGCTGGGAGGCGGACCTGAACAAGACCATGCCGGTCACTGCCGAGAGGGACAAGGAGCCGGTGATCCTGATGGCGCACGAGCCGGATATCCTGCCGGCCGTCGCGGGCCTGAACCAGGTGGACCTGATGCTCTCCGGCCACACTCACGGCGGCCAGGTGCGCATCCCGTTCTTCCCGCCGCTGCTGTTGCCGCCGCTGGGCAAGCGGTATGTTGAGGGGCACTTTGCAATGGGGCGCACGCAGCTGTATGTGAACCGCGGCCTCGGTGCGGTTGGTTTGCCGTTCCGGTTCAACTGCCCGGCAGAGCTGACGGAGATTACGCTTCAGCCTGCTTAGCCGCGGATCCTTCGCTTCGCCCGGGATGACACCGTGGTTGAGCGTCCTGTGTCTCGCGTTGAAGACGTCTGCGGATGGGAGTCTCAATCGAGCTAGGCAGCGCGGGCGAAGCACTACCCACATCTCAGAAGCGAGATGCCTGCCTCATCGGCCACACCGCGCCCGTCTATACTGAAGCGTAGTTCCCATCTCTCTGTGCGCCCGCTGCCTCCATCGCAGCAGGGCGCGCCAAGGCCTGTTCGCACCCATGATTCGCTTCCTGCAAAAAGACAACCGCTTCATCAAGGCGATCTTCATCGTCATCATCTCGGTCGCCTGCATCACGATGGTGATTACGCTTGTCCCCGGCATCTTCCAGAGCGCGGACGCGACGTCGCAGGGGACCTATGCGACGATCCGTGGCGGCAATCCGTTCACCCGGATCTTTGGTGGTTCGACGCAGGTCACGACACAGGATGTGCAGGCGGCGGCCCAGCGGATGCTGCAGCGGCAGGGATGGCCCGAGGCGGCGCTGCCATTCGTGATGCAGCGGGCAGGGCAGGGGCTGATCCAGCAGGCGGTCATGCTCTCGGAAGCCAACAAGCTTGGCCTGCAGGTCAGCGATGACACCGTGCGCAAGTTTCTGCACACCGGCCCGATCGGTGCGGCACTGTTTCCCGGCGGTCAGTACATCGGCGACCAGCGCTACGCGGAGCTGATCCAGGACAACTTCGGCATCTCGCGCGAGCGGTTCGAGGCGGAGATCAAGAAGGAGCTCGAAGAGGCGCGGCTGCGGGATCTGGTGACCGGCAGCGTGGCGGTCTCGGACTCCGAGGTGCGGTCCAACTACATCTCTTCGGCAACCAAGGTGAAGTTCACCTATGCCGTCCTGACCTCGGACGATCTCGCAAAGACGATCAACCCGTCTGACGCCGAGTTGCAGGAGTTCTTCAAGTCGCATGGCCCGCTCTACGCGACGGCGATCCCGGAGCAGCGCAAGCTCCAGTACCTCGTCTTTTCCGCAGACAGCCTGCCGGGCGGCACGCCCCAGGTGACGGAAGCCGAAGAGCAGGCGTACTACAACCAGCACGCAGCAGACTACAAGGTCGACGACCAGGTGAAGGTGCGGCACATCCTGATCAAGGTGACTTCGCCCGCCGATGACGCGGCTGCCAAGGCGAAGGCAGAGCACATCCTCGACGAGCTGCACCACGGCGGCAACTTTGCCGAGCTTGCCAAGGCGAACTCGGACGATCCGGGCTCCAAGGCGAACGGCGGCGAGCTCGGCTTCATCAAGAAGGGCGCAACGGTCCCGGCATTCGAGCAGGCTGCGTTCTCGCTCGAGCCCGGGCAGATCTCGGGCCTCGTGAAGACCCAGTTTGGCTACCACATCATCCAGACCGAAGAGAAGCAGACCGCGCATACCCGCCCCTTTGATGAAGTGAAGCCGCAGATCCTCGCAGCGCTCACGCAGCAGAAGGAGCAGGCCGCGCAGCAGAACTTCGCGAACCAGCTTGCCAGCGAGGCTGCCAAGTCGGGCCTCGCAGCGACCGCGGCGGCGCATCATCTGCAGCTCGAGACCACAGGGTATGTTGCGCAGGACGGCGTGGTGCCGGGCGTGGCCGATGCCTCGAAGCTCCTGACTGCTGCCTTCTCGGCATCGAAGGGCGCAGCGCCCGAGACGGCGAGTACGGGCGATGGCTACGCGGTGTTCCAGGTCGAAGATGTGCACCAGGCACACGCGCCGGATTTTGCGAGCTACAAGGACCACATCCTGGCTGACTTCCGCACGCAGCAGACCCCCGTGCTGCTCGAGCAGAAGACCACGCAGCTTGCAGACAAGGCCCATGCGTACAACGATCTCGCGAAGGCTGCGAAGGAGCTGGGCGCGACCATCAAGACAAGCGACTTGGTAGGCCGTGACGGCCAGGTGCCGGACGTGGGTGCGCTCGCAACCGCAGCGCCGCAGCTGTTCTCCCTTCAGGTCGGCCAGATCAGCGGACCCATCCGCGGCGACCGTACCGGCGTGGTCGCGAAGATCGACGACAAAGAGGAGCCTGCAGCGCAGGATGTCGCGCAGCACCTGCCGGCAGCGAAGGAAGCACTGCTCGATCAGAACCGCGAAGAGGCCTTTGCCGTCTTTGTCAGCAATCTGACGGAGCAGTACCAGAAGGACAAGCGCATCGTCGTCAGCAAGCAGGCTCAGACGGCGCCGCAGCTGCCGGGGCAGCAGGGCAACTAAACTCCGGCCCAGGAAGGCAACGAGCCCGTCGCAAAGGGAATCTCCCCATGCGGCGGGCTTCTTCTTTTTCTTCCCCCCGCGACTGGATACCTCATGTCTTTCGATCGCTCCTCCGGACTGCTGCTGCATATCTCCTCTCTCCCTTCCCATGGCGGCATTGGTGACCTCGGGCCCGCTGCCTATGATTTTGCGAACTTCCTTCATGCGGGCGGCCAGCGCATCTGGCAGGTGTTGCCGCTGAGCCCGGTGGGCTATGGCAACTCGCCGTACGCAGCGCTTTCGGCGATGGCAGTCAACCCCCTGCTGGTGAGCCTCGAGGTGCTGGCGGACTGGGGCTGGATCACGAAGGACCGCATCAACAGCCTGCCCGGGAAGAGCGGCGCGGTGGACTTCGACGCAGTGATCGAGCAGAAGCTGCCGCTCTTGCGCGAGGCCGCGAAAAACTTTCTCTCGCAACACACCGATGAGCAGTGGCGGCGCTTTGAAAAGTTCGCTGCTGACAAAGCTGCGTGGCTCGATGACTACGTCGCGTTTGTTGTGTTGCGCGAGCAGAACGGCAATGCACTGTGGACCGAGTGGCCGAAGCCCCTGGCGCATCGTGAGCCGGCTGCGCTTGAGGAGTTTCGCAAGGGCAACCACGAGGCGCTCGAGGTTGAAAAGGCGATCCAGTTTGCGTTCGATGAGCAGTGGTATCACCTGCACACCTACTGCAGGGAACGCGATATTTCTCTGATGGGCGACATCGCGATCTTTGTTTCGTTCGACTCGGCGGATGTGTGGACGCATCCGGAGCTATTCGAATTGAACGACGATCTTTCGCCCAAGCGCGTCGCGGGCGTACCGCCCGATTACTTCAGCAAGACAGGCCAGCGCTGGGGCAATCCGCTGTACCGCTGGGACCGGCTGGAGCAGGGGGGCTTCGGCTGGTGGGTGGACCGGATGCGTCGCGCGAGCGAACTCTACGACATGATCCGGCTCGACCACTTCCGCGGCTTCGAGGCGTACTGGGCGATCCCGGGCGAGGACGAGACGGCTGTCAATGGCAAATGGGTCAAAGCACCGGGCCACGCGTTGTTCGCAAGGCTGCGTGAGGCGCTCGGTGAGCTGCAGTTTGTGGCCGAGGACCTGGGCGTGATCACCGAGGGGGTCGAGAAGCTGCGTGATGACTTCGCGTTCCCGGGCATGCGCATCCTGCAGTTCGGCTTCGGGAACCGCGGCGCGCACAGTTACCTGCCTCACCGCTTTGTGACGAACACGGTCGTCTACACCGGGACCCATGACAACGACACAACGCTTGGCTGGTGGCAGAACGGCGCGACCGAGGAAGAGAAGGCCGCGGTCGAGGCTTATGTGAAGCCTGCTGATGACGGGCCGGTATGGTCGCTGATTCGGCTTGCCTCGACTTCGGTGGCGGACCTGTGCCTTTTCCCGGTGCAGGACGTGATCGGCGTCGGCACGGAAGGACGCATGAATGTGCCATCCGCCGCGACAGGCAACTGGAGCTGGCGCTTTGAGCAGTCGGCACTGACGAAAGACATCGCGGAGAAGCTACGGGGGATCACCGATGGCGCGGATCGAACGGTCGCCGCGCAGAAGGAAATTGCTGACGCAAAGAAGAGGGACGCGGAGGAAGCAAAGAAGCTGGCAGAACAGGAGCAATAGGCTTCCTCGCTGCAGAACAAAAAGGGCCACTCCCCAACGGGGAGTGGCCCTTCTTCTTTGGGGCGTTTACGCTTTGCGCGTCAACACTGCCACCGGGAAGTCCGCGAAGGCTTCGTCGAGTGAGAGCGATCCGGTCACTGCAGTCTCCTTGCCCGTGAAGGCGTTCGTCCAGCTTCCGGATGCAGAGTTCGGTAGCGTGACCGCAAGCCCATTCCACTCCCCTGCAAGCGGCAGCGTGGCGCCGCCGCCTGTCAGCGTGTACGTGAAACGCGGCAGCACAACCAGCACGTTCTCGCCGCGCAGGTAGGCGAACGCGTGATCCGGCTCGCTGACTTCCAGGGGCGTGTACGCGCCCTCCTCGAAGGCAGCACGATGCTGATTGCGCACGGAGAGGGTGCGGTGCATCGCGTACAGCTTGATGCGGCCGTCCTCGAGGCTGGAGAGCACATCCTTTGCGGCCTCCGCGGGCGCAAGCTTGTCGAGGGCCTCAAGAGTTTTCTGACGCGTCTCGTAATCGACGGGACGGCGATTGTCGGGGTCGACCAGGCTCAGGTCCCACATGTCCGTGCCCTGGTAGAAGTCCGGGACGCCCGGCGATGTCGCCTTCAACACCATCTGCGCCAGGGAGTTTACCGCGCCATGCACCTTCACGCTCCGGAGCAGCTCCGCAAGCTCCTTCACAAACTCTGTCTGCCCCGCGTCCTCCGCCGGCGTCAGCAGCTTCTCGACAAAGTTCTGCACCGCCGCGGTGTACTCGGGGCGTGGGTTGATCCAGCTGACATTGACCTTGCCTTCGCTGAGCGCCTTGGCCATGTACTCCTTGACGCGATCGCTAAAGCCGGGCTGGTCGACCTTGAGCCATGGCCATGCGCCCACAATCGTCTGGTAGATCATGTACTCTTCGTTCGCATCCGGCGCCACTGCGCCATCCTCCAGCGTGGTCTTCAGCCCAGCGTTTGCCTCGGCCCAGTGCTTCACCTGCGCTTCCCAGGCATCCGGCATCTCGGAGAGCACATTGAGCCGGTTGCGCACATCCTCACTTCGCTTGGTGTCGTGGGTCGAGGTGGTGAGCATCGCATGCGGCGTGTTCCGCTGCCGCTCTGCATTGGCCTTGTGCAGCACCTCGGGCTTGATGCCGAACGACTCCATCGCCGAGCCGACTTCGTTTGACGAGAGGAAACGGAAATACACGTAGAAGCTGGTGTCCTCGACACCCTTCGCCATGACGGGCCCGGTCAGCTGCTGAAACTTGAGCGCGAAGTAAAGCTGCGCCTCGTCGCGGGCTGCATCGCCCTGGCCGCGGCCTTCAAGCAGAAGCACCTTCTCCAGGTACTCGAAAGCCGACGCATCGACCGAGGCGTTGCGGCGACGCGCGAGGCGAATCGCTGTCCGGATGGTCCTGGTGTCCTCATCGGAGTACTTCCCGCGCTCATCGATATAGGTGCGGTAGATGGGGAAGCAGGCGATCGTCTCGCGAATTACCGTCTCCAGAAGATTGTCGGTGAAGTCGCGAACGTGCCGATCCCGGCGCACCAGGTGCGACAAGAGATTGCGCAGTACCGAAGTCTCGCTCGAAAGCGACGACAACATCACGTTGCGCTTTGACTCATAGACGATCTGCGAGGGGTTAACGCGACCGCCGATAAAGTCCGAGTAGATCGCGTCGAAACGCTGCTTGTTCTTCGGCTGGATGAAGAACTGGTTTGCGAAGTGCACAAAGTCGTAGCCCGAGGTGCCCTGCACCGCCCAGGAGCGCGGCAGCACCTCTCCTGGCTCGAGGATCTTCTCGACGACGCAGTACAGCGGCAGCTTTGCATCGGTCCAGTCGTGCCCGCGCGTCGCGTCGACGATATCTTTCTCGATGCCGCTCGGGGTCGTCTCGCTCTGCTCTTCCTTTGGACCCTTGCACTTCGCCGCGATGAAGAGTTGCTGCAGGCGTTCGAGGTACACGCGCGGGTTGAACATGCCGTCGCAGTGATCGATTCGCAGCCCGGTTACATCGTCATGGGCAAGCAGGCGGCGGATCAGGGAGTGCGTCTTCGCGAAGACCTCCGGGTTCTCCATGCGCAGACCTACCAGGTCATTCACATCGAAGAAGCGGCGATAGTTGATCTCTTCACTCGATGTGCGCCAGAACGCAAGCCGGTAAGGCTGCACTTCGAGCAGCGCATGGAGGGCGTCAAAGGAGTGCGGCTCGCCTTCGGTGCCATTGATGGCCTCGGCTGCCTTGTCAAGCGCCGGCTGGAGCGACTTGGCTTCGAGCACCCCGGTCAGGCGTGGCTTCAGCTCCTTGAGTCGGGACTGCCGCTGATCCACAGCCTCTCGCTCGGTGCTCTCGTGAACCGGCAGTTGCGCAAGTTCGTCGAGCAGCGCGCGGAACTCCGGCGTCACAGCAAACTCTGCATCGCGCTCCTTCGGGAACACCATGGGCAGGGTGCGCGGTGCGATCGGCTGGATGTGGTCGTAGTAGGTGATCAACGCGCGGCCGGCTTCGAACTTCACCTGCAGCTGCTTGCCCTCGAGCGCCTCGCCGTACTGGCAGCCCAGGATCGGCAGAAGCAGCTTGTTTTGCATGTCCGGTTTGAGCGGCTCCCAGTCGATGTCGAAGTACTCCGAGTACTCCGACGCGCGGCCATTCTCGAGCACGTCCTGCCACCAGATCGACTTGTTGCCGACGCCCATGTGGTTCGGCACCGTGTCGAGCAAGAGGCCCATCCCGCGCTCGCGCAGCGCTCGCGAAAAGGGCGCGAACTTCTCTTCGCCGCCCAGCTCCGGGTTCAGGCAGTCATGACGCGCCACGTCGTAGCCGTGCATGGAGTGGGGCCGCGCTTCAAAGATCGGCGAGACGTACGCGTCGCCGATGCCAAGCCGCTTGAGGTACGGCAGGATGGCCTGCGCATCGGTGAAGGTGAACTTCTCGTGCATCTGCAAGCGGTAGGTAGAGGCGGGAACACGGGCGTCGGTCCGGAGCGTGGTCTGTATGCAGTCCGTCATGGTAGCGGTCTTGATTCCTTGCCGAAGGCGGCTGTGTCGTGCGTTGGTGTTCGGGAGACTGAGGCACAAAGGCGTGGCGAAGCGCTCGGGGAGTGGCTTCGCTCGTTCACTTGGATGCACGCTCGACGTCCGGTTCCCGAGGTGTCGCATCTATACTGGAGACAGCATCACGACTGCACCAACCTGAAGGAGCCCCATGCCACTGTCCGGCGAAGCGATCCGCCTCATGAACTACGTTGACGATGTGTCCACCACGCTCCGCCGCATCATCGCCCTGTCGATCAGCCTGACCCAGGAAGAGAAGAACCGCGTGAGCGAGCACCTGGCGAAGTCCGAGCCGAATATCGAGTCCGTGGTCAAAGCTCTGACCGCCCCGGTCGAGAAGTAGGCATCCCCGTGACGGCCCCGGTCCCCCGGCCGATCGAGCGCATCGCGATCATCGGCGCCGGGGCAGGCGGACCAGTCTCGGGCGCCACGCTTGCGCTGCTGTGCAGCCGCGCCGGGTTTGAGACTGTGCTTGAAGATGTTCTACCCAGCAACCTCCGTCGCGCCCAGGGCGTGATTGAACAACAGGCGCCCTCGCCCAGGCTGCGGTATGCGTCCTCGATCGAAGAGGCTGTCCGCGACGCCGATCTCGTGATCGATACCGTGCCCGATGAACTCGAGTCGAAGCTGGAGATCCTGAGCCTGCTCGATCGCATGGCTCCCCCGCATACCTTGTTTGCCACGCCCACGGCGGTGCTCAGCATCGCGGATCTCGCATCGTGCACCTATCGTGCGGGGCAGTGTTTCGGGCTGCAGTTCATCGCGCTTCCTCCGGAGCAGGCGCTCGAGATCGCACTGCGTTACGCGCCGGCCTGTGAGGCTGCAACGACTGTACGCCTTCAGTCGGTTCTCAGAAGGCTGGGCGCAACGTTGACAGTGGAAGAGGATCTAAGCGCGCTCCCGTAGCGAGTTACGGGCACTTATGCGTGCTGAAGATTCCTTCGAGCAATAGTTGCGTGTCTCGGGTATAGTTGCCGAACCTTCTGGCAGGAGCGAACCGGCATCATGGATGCGGTACAGATTAACTTCTTGGACTCGGACGCTGACGGCATACGGCGCATCAGGACTGCTAACTGGTCTGGGGCATGCTTTATCATCCCCCGTAAACGCGTCTCAAGCTCGCAAATACCCGAAGAACTTTTGCATCCGGGGGTATATGTACTAGCCGGACCCTATGAAGTCGATGGGAGCCATCAGCCTCCGCGGCTTGTGTCAAAGCTCTACATAGGTCAAAGCGATTCGCTCGACGAGAGGCTGAGGCAGCATTGTAAAAGCAAGGAGTTCTGGTCTACGGCCTTTGCTTTTCTCCGTGTACAAGATGACCTTCATGCAGGTGAAGTAGCTCATCTCGAAGCGATCCTCATCGCTCAAGCGAAGAGAGCACCAAACCGGATTGAGAACGTATTGCTTCCTCAACCTTCTACGAGGCCCGAAGATGCCGCAAGTATGGAGACCTTCGCCTCGCACATAGGTTCCTTAATGAAGATTCTAGGCCATGACTATTTTGACAGGCAGGACGTTCTTGTGACCTCCGTGAAGCCGCATGCCAAGGATCCTTCAACAGAAAGACAGCCAACAGCTGACAGAAAATTTCTCTCTCTCATGGAGTATTTCAAGCAGCTCTGTTTAGCTTTTCCGGATACTGAGTTCTACTCGACCCAGACTCCTGACTGGCGCGCGAAAGTCGTCCATAACGGGCATTTCCGGGTCTTCGCGCGCGTCGTTCTGCAACGTCACGGACTGAAAGTGATCTTCCCGATAGACTCGAGTACGCTCTTCCTCGCCGATCACGAGGATTTTGGTCCCGCTTTGTCGGATCAACTATCTCAGGCGCATGACGTTGCAATGCAGAAGTTAGCCTGACGTCGCAAGAGTCCTCGGATTTTATGCGTCAGGCTGCTTGTACGCCTGCTTCAAGTACAGCCGCGCCTCGTTGAGGGCGCCCTGCGTGTTGTCATTCGTCTGCACGGCCTGCCGGTACTCATTGACCGCGCGATCCCGCTGGCCGGTGACGTCGAAGATCTTGCCCAGCGCGATATGACTCCACACCTGCGTCCAACCCGGCTCGCCGTCGCCGCGCAGTGCATCGCGGTATGAGTTCGCCGCGGCCTGGTAATTTTTCTGGGTGAACAGGAGCTCGGCGATACGGTAGTTCGCGAGCGAACTCGAAGGGTTCGCCGCGAGCGCCTTCTGGTACTCGACCAGCGCTGCACCCAGATCGCCCTCGCCGACCAGTTGCTGGCCGCGCAGGATCGCGATGCGTACCTGCATTTCGGGCGAGTTCTTCAGGATCCAGTTGTCGGGATCGATCTGGATGTGGCGTGGTGCGCCAAAGGTATCGACCACATACTGCGAGTTCGTGCCCTCCACATCGACGCGCTTGTTCTCGGTCTTGCCCTCGGTCTCGACCCGCAGGTCGACCGGCATGTTGAACAGGTCAAGATCCTGCTGCACCGAGCCGATGGTGCGGAACCCCTTGTCGTTCCCGAGCCGGTAGACCGCGTACTTGTCGACAAACTGCGGCGCGCCCGTGCCGTCGAGCCACTCCGAAAAGAAGGCCGTCAGCTGTTGCTGCGACTGCGCCTCGGCCAGCCTCTCGAACTGCGGCGTAGTGATGCCCTTGTCCGTGTACTGCGAGAGCGCCGCCCGTACGATCTTGAGGAAGCTGTCATCGCCCACCTCCCAGCGGAGCATGTGGAAGACCATCGCGCCCTTCTCGAGTGTCATCGACTGGAACTCGGGCGAAAAGACCTGGAGCCGCCCGGTGGTGGCGAGCGGAATGGTGTCGTAGGCGAGTGCGCCCGCCGACACATCGAGCACCGCCGACTGGAGCGCACTCTTCCCGTTCAGGTCTTCCACGTACAGCAGCTCGCCGTAGCGGGCCATTCCGTTCGTGATCCAGGTGTCGTTGAGCGTGGCAGGGCTGATCTCGGAGCCCCACCACTGGTGGGCCATGGTGTTCGCGAGCAGGCGGTAGTCCGACTTGTTGTTGAGCCGCGCGCCGGCGATGCCCGCGATCTCGGGCGCCCAGGCAGCGGGCACCGTGTCATCCGGCAGCTCGACCACATTCAGCCGGCTCGACTCGGCGAGACCGAAGGTGCTCGAGAAGAACGCGAACTCGCGGTTGGCGGTGTCGGCGTAGGCCGCTGCCGAGGCCTTGTGGGCGTCGGTTGTGTACACGCGGATGTTGGGGGACCCTGACTCGGTCACAGGCGGCAGGAACTTGCCGATGATGAGCGTGCCGGGAAACCCGGCCTTGGACCAGTTGAAGTCAAACTCCTGGCCGCCGGGCAGGGCGAGCGCCGTGTTCACCCCTGTTTGAGGAACGGCCGGGGCGACGTCGGTCCTGGCGACCGCCGCGGCGCGCGCCGCGGCCCGACGCTGTGCCGGGGTCATGGCTGTTTTGCTCCCGGCTGCCGTGCTTCTGGCCGTCGCGGTCCGGGGCGGCACGGTCTTGGCTGCCGTGCTCGCGGTCTTCCGTGCGGGCGCGGGCTGCCCGTTGACCGGGGGCCGGTCCGCATCCTCATCGTCGGTCGGCACGCTGATGCCAGCCTTGCGGCGTGCTTCGCTTGCCGTAGTGGGCGCCTGGCCGGCGGCATCGCCGCGGCGGGAGAGCGTGGGCTCCCCGGGCCCGGCCTGTCCCGCGGGGGCAGCTGCCTCGCGGTGTGCCTGCTCGGTGCTGACCGTCGTTGCCGCCGGGCCATTGCCGTGGGTCTCCCCCGAGCCGATCACGGTGTAACCGGCAGGGACGAACACATGCATCTCGGCAGTGAAGCGATCCGTGGTGTAGCCGACCATCGGGAACCAACGACCGGCGTAGAGCAGGTACGAGATGGGGCTGGTCGCTGCGCCGGAAGCATCGGGCGTCCCATCCGAGATCGAGGCAAGCTTGAGCCCCTCGACCGGTCCACCGTCCGCACCGGTCAGCGCGCCGTTGTACGAGAAAGTCCACGTGTAGCTCTGCCCGGCCACCAGCGGCTGTGCCGGGGTGACCCGCACCGTCGCATTCGCTCCTCGTTCGCCGTTGAGCGCTGCACCCGAGCCGTCGAGCACCTGCGTCACCTGCAGTGCGCCATGAAGCTCAAAGACCGCCGCATCGCCCGCCTGGTTCGCGGTGAAAGTCACGCGCGCCTGGGCGGTCAGCTTGTGGCTGGACGGGTCGACCTGGGCGTTGATGACGTAGGCCGTCACTGCAATCGGCGGCTTGACCTCAGTCGGGGGCATCGCGGCAGGCAGGGCGCCGGGCAGCAGGAGCAGCAGTGCAGTTGTAGACGCGGCAAAATGCTTCATTGGGCAAGACTCAGGGTGTTCCGTTGTGAAGTGGCCAGTATAGACACGGGAAGCAGGGAAAGGACGTGCTGCGCAACGCTCTTGATCGCACCGGCTTCACTTGCGGAAGCTGTGGGCGCAAGGGAGTGACGGATGGCCGCAAGCGATTGCTGCATCTGGAGGCGTTCGGGTGTTTCCCCGATCAACGGGAGAAGTTCCTCGAGGATGCGCTCCGGGGTGAACTCGTCCTGGATCAGCTCGGGCACCACACGGGCGCCGGCGATCAGGTTCGCCATCGCAACATGCGGCACCCGTACCACGCGCTTCGCCACAGCGTACGACAGGCCGGAGAGCCGGTAAACCACCACAAAGGGGTTGCCAAGCAGCGCCGCCTCGACCGTCGCGGTGCCGCTTGCGACGATGCTGGCCCGGGCATGGAAGAGCGTGGCCCGGGCGTCGCGCACAGGCGTGACCCGGGCAGCGGAGCCCGTGGCGAGGCTCGTGGCGAGGCTCTTGACGAGGCTCGTGGCGGCGGCAATCTGGGCCGTGTTGAGCGTCGGCGCAAGGGGCAGGACGAACTCCAGTCCCGGCGAGGGGAGAGCGGCCTGCAGCTTCATCGCAGCCTCGAGCATGGTCGGCAGGTTGAGGGTGATCTCCCGGGGTCGGCTGCCGGGTAAGAGCCCGATCCAGTGTTTCGCCGGGTCCAGCGCATGCTCTGCGGCGAAGCTCTCACGCGTGACTGTGGGCAGCGGCAGCTCGGCAAGCGGATGCCCGACAAAGGTCGCCTCGACCCCGCGCTCGCGGTACCAGGGCTCCTCGAAAGGAAAGATCACGAGCATGCGATCGACGTTCCGCTGAATCTGCGGCAAACGGTGCTTCTTCCAGGCCCAGACCTGCGGGCTCACAAAGAAGATCACGGGGATTGCCAGCGTTTTGCAGCGCCGTGCCAGGCCAAGGTTCACGTCCGGAAAGTCGATCAGCACGGCGACATCCGGCTTCTCGGTCGCAAGGGAGCGGCGCAGCCGGCGGTACTCGCGGTAGATCCGCGGAATATGGCGAACGATCTCGGTGATGCCCATGACCGCGACATCTTCTGCACGGACGATGCGCCGGAACCCGGCTGCTTCCATCCGTGTGCCGCCCAGGCCGAAGAACTCGGCCGCAGGAAGCTCCTGTCGCAGGGCCGCAATCAGCTCCACTGCATACTGCTCGCCACTCGCCTCACCTGCCGACAGGAAGATGCGCGCCATCGCCGCTAATCCGTTCCCATCGCAAGTGCGCCGGTATTTTCAACCGGCGGTCGAAAGGCTTCGTTCGGCGTGGCTGTCTCCTGGTCGCGATACTGCAACTGGTAGAGCTTCCAGTAGAGCCCGCGCTGCGTGAGCAGCTGCTGGTGCGGACCCTGCTCGCGCAGCTGGCCCTTGTGCATCACGAGGATCACATCGGCACGCTGCACGGTCGACAGCCGATGCGCGATCAGAACAGAGGTCCGGCCCGCCACCATGCGTTCGAGCGCCGAGCGCACCCGCAGTTCGGTATCTGTGTCGACCGACGAGGTCGCCTCGTCCAGGATCAGCACCGCGGGGTCATGGGCCAGGGCGCGGGCAAAGTTGATCAGCTGCTTCTGCCCGGTCGAGAGACCTGCGCCACGTTCCCGCAGAAGCTCCTGGAACCCGGCTGGCTGTGCATCGATGAAGTCGAGCAGGTTGACCTCTTCCGCTGCCTGCCGCACCCGCTCTTCCGTGATCGGCGAGCCCATCCTGATGTTCGCCTCGATCGTGCCCGAAAACAGGAACGGATCCTGCAGCACCACGCCGAAGCGTGAGCGCAGGGCGCGGAGGTCCTGCGCGCGCACATCCACGCCATCGATCAGCACCGCGCCATGCTGCACATCGTAGAAGCGCATCATCAGGCTGATGATCGTGGTCTTGCCCGCGCCGGTGTGGCCGACGATCGCTGCGGTCTCACCCCGCCCGACCTGGAACGACACGCCCCGCAGGATCCACTCGATGTCCCGCATCGCGGCAAGCGCAGCGGGGCCATTTTCGCTCGCGAGTCGCTGCTGCTCCGGGGTCAGCTTCTGGTAGGTAAACCAGACATCGCGAAACTCGATCGTGCCGGCGAGGGCGCCGCGCAGCTCCGGGACCCGAAGCCCGGTCGCAGGCGAGCTGATCTCGGGTGTGGAGTCGAGCAGCTTGAAGACCCGCTCACTTGCGGCCATGGCGGCCTGCAGGATGTTGTACTTTTCGCTGAGATCCTGGATCGGGCGAAAGAAGCGCTGCGAGTACTGGATAAAGGCGGCGAGCACCCCGACCGTGACAGTGCCGCGCAGCACGCCGCCGCCGCCGATCCAGATCACGAGGGCAATCGCAATGGTGCTGAGCAGCTCAACGCCGGGGTAGTAGAGCGCGTAGGCCAGGATCGAGTCCTTGAACGCGACCATGTGGACCTTGTTGATGCGCTCGAAGTCGTCGTATGCGCGCGGCTGCCGGTTGAAGAGCTGCACGAGCGACATGCCCGTGATGTGCTCCTGGGTGTACGCGTTGATGCGCGCGACCGCCGCGCGAATGCGGCGGTACGACTCGCGGACATACTTGCGGAAGATGCGTGTGATCACGAGGATCAGCGGCAGCACCGCAAAGGTCAGAAGCGCCAGCCACCAGCTCATCGAGAGCATCACGGCAACGATGCCGATCAAAACGAATACGTCTTCGAAAATGGCGAAGATGCCCGAGGTGAAGAGCTCATTCAGGGCATCGACGTCGCTCGTCAGCCGGGTGACCAGCCGCCCTACCGGGTTCTTGTCGAAGAAGCCGATATGCATGCGCTGCATATGCGAGAAGATCTCGCGACGCATGTCGAACATGACCTTCTGCCCCATCCACTGCAGGATGTAGGTCTGCGCGAACTCAAGCAGGTAGCCGAGCAGGAGCGAGCCGAAGTAGAGCCCGGCAAGCTCGGAGACGCCGCGGTAGGGGTCAGCGCTCAGGTAGCGCGAGAGAAACGAGTGCTTAGTCGCCTGCTTCTGCGGCAGGAGGTACAGGTCGAGCGCCACCTTGAACAGGTAGGGACCGAGCACGTCGACGCCAGCCTTGATCAGGATCGCGACCAGCGACCCGGCGGCTACAGCCTTGTAGGGCCGCAGGTAGCCGAGCAGCCTCCCCATCAGGCGCCCGTCGTACGCTTTTCCGACGACATCATCGTCTTGCTGCTGCTGTTGCGCCGCCTCTGCCATGGACGTAACCCATTCTATCGGCCCGGCGCGGCCGAGTCTTCGGGTGGGCGAAAATAGGGAAGGGAGGGCGGTTCATGCAGGGATCGGAACAAGCATCGTCTCTGTCCGGGCAGAGGCCGGTCGGCCTCTACGTGGCTGTGCCGTTCTGCCGGGCCAAGTGCACCTTCTGCAATTTCGCTTCGGGCGTGTACCCGGTCTCGGCGATGCCGGGCTACGTCGCCGCGCTTGTGGCGCAGCTCCGTGCTGCACGTGTGTGGGCCGGGATTCGCGGACTGTCACTGCCGGAGCGCGTCGACACGATCTACCTCGGCGGCGGAACGCCCTCGCTCCTCCCGCCAGCGCTCCTCGCCGAGCTGTTTGCCGCCATCCGCGGGGAGTTTCTGGTGGACCACGACGCCGAGATCACGCTGGAAGCCGCGCCCCTCCAGCTTGAGGGGCCGACGCTGGATGCTGCACTGCTGGCCGGGGTGAACCGGGTGTCGTTCGGGGTGCAGTCGTTTGTGGAGGCGGAGGCGCGTGCGACCGCCCGCACCCACTCGGGCGACGAGGCACTGAGCGAGATCGCGCGGGTGCGCCGGCGCGGCGTCACGCATGTGTCGGCGGACCTGATCGCTGGGCTGCCTGGACAGACCGGCGCGAGCTGGCGGCACTCGATCGAGACGCTGGCCGGCTCGGCTGTCGATCATGCGTCGGTGTACATGTTCGAGCTCGACGAGGACTCGCGGCTGGGTGCCGAGGCGCTGCGGGGCGGCCTCCGTTTTGGCGCGGCGCTGCTGCCGAAAGAAGATACGGTTGCGGACTGGTACGAGGGGGCATGCGAGGCGCTTGGGCGGGCCGGGCTTGGGCAGTACGAGATCTCGAACTTCGCCCGGCCGGGCGGATGCTCCCGCCACAACGAACGCTACTGGCGGCGCGAGCCATACCTGGGGATCGGGGTTGACGCCCACTCCATGCTCGAAGGCGAGTCCGGGCAGGCAGCCGCGCGGTTTGCTGTCGGTGAGGCGCTGGACGCGTTTCTCGCCGGTGGACGCTGGGAGGAACCGGAACGGCTGACCCAGGAGGCAGAGCTCGAGGAGAGCTGGTTCCTGGGGCTGCGGCGCAATGCCGGCGTGTCGCTCCCTGAGCTCACCGGGCGCTTTGGCGCCGCAGCGGTCGACCGGTACCGCCCTGCGCTCGAAGAACTCGTCGCAGATGCGCTGCTCGAGGAGCAGCAAGGCGACCGAGTGGCCCTGACCACCCGCGGACGACTGCTCTCGAACGATGTGTTCGCTGCGATCCTGGACCGGGAAGCGCCGGCGACGCCCCGAAAGCTCTGATGCCGACCCGACGTCATCCAGACCGAGTGCCTCGTCATCCAGACTGAGTGCCAGCCGGGGAGACACGATGGGGACGGGAAACGCGGGAACCGTTCCTGACGCCCGGCCCTTTCCATAGATCGCTTCCCCCCTTTCCATAGATAATGAGGGGAACCATGGCTCTCGAAACCGACATTCTGCTCCCGCCCACCGCCTCCACCGCCCAGGATCACCCCGTCACCACCGTGGACCTGCGCAGCGACACCGTGACCCGGCCCACCGCCAAGATGCGGGCCGCCATGGCAGAGGCCGAGGTTGGCGACGATGTGTACGGCGAAGATCCCACCATCAATGCTATTGAAGCGCGGGCTGCCGCAGTCTTCGGCCGCGAGGCTGGCCTGTTCGTGCCGACCGGCACCATGGGGAACCAGATCGCGATTCGCCTGCACACGCGTCCCGGCCAGGAAGTGCTCTGCGAGGCGCGGGCCCACCTGGTGGACTGGGAGATGGCCATGGTCGCTGCCTTCAACGGCTGCCAGCTGCGCACGGCCTATGCCGAGGACGGCATCTTTCGCTGGGAGCATGTGAAGACGCTGATCGCGCCCAGGATCTACTACCGGCAGCAGCCCGGGCTGATCTCGCTTGAGAACACGCACAACATGGCAGGTGGCATCGTGACGCCGCTGCCGGTCTTTGAAGAAATCTGGGCCGGTGCCCGGGAGCTGGGCCTGCCGGTTCACCTCGATGGCGCGCGGATCTTCCACGCTGCCGTGCACCTCGGCATCAGCGTGCGCGAGCTGACGAGCGGCTTTGACTCGGTGATGTTCTGCCTGTCCAAGGGCCTCTGCGCCCCCGTCGGCTCCATGCTGGTCGGTTCTGCCGAGTTCATCGAACGGGCCCGGGCGGTGCGCAAGGCGCTCGGCGGCGGCATGCGCCAGGCCGGCATCCTCGCGGCTGCAGGGCTGATCGCGCTTGAAGAGATGCCGAAGCGCCTCGCCGATGACCACGCCAACGCCCGCATTCTGGCAGAGCGGCTGGCCGCGCTTCCTGAGGTCGAGCTCGACCTCCACTCCGTGCAGAGCAATATCGTGATCTTTTCCCTGCGTGGCGGCCGCGATGCCAATGCCGTGGTGCGCTCACTCAAGGAGCGGGGCGTCCTGGCCGGCGCGGTCGGGCCGCATGCGGTACGCTTCGTGACCCACAAGGATGTCGACCGCAACGACTGCAGCCATGCGGCGCGGGTTGCGGCCGAGGTTCTGGCCCACGCATAACCGCGTCCGTGCGAGGCTCTCCCGGCGGAAGGGCCTCGCATCCTACCTCTGGAACAAGGGAGGTACTGATGGCAGTACGGACGCTGGAGATCCAGAAGAAGGGTGAGGGCTACGTCATCCTGGAGCAGCGCGGCTCCGAACTACCGCAAGGACAGCGCGACCTACGAGTCGCCAAGCCGCGAGGACGCCGCAAACTGGCTGCGCCGACAGGGTGGCTCGCCGGACCTGGTAGACCAGGCACTGGAAGACGCGGAATCGACCAAGCAGGTGTTTTTGGAGATGGTCGGGAACTACGATGAGTCCGAGGGCTTCCCGAAGCGCGACAGCTAAGCGCGTGGGGCTGGCTCCGTGGCAGCCGCAGGGCCCTCGCCTCGCTTGGGATAGAGGCATGAGCTGTGACGCTGCTGCATGGAACGCGAGCGACGGGAGTGCCCAGGTTGCTGAAAGCGAGAGGGGACGACGTTATACCATGAGAATCATGCCGAAGTATTCCATCGTCGTCCCCTTCCACAACGAAGAAGAAAATGTCACCGCGCTCTACGACCGGCTGAAGGCCGTCATGGAGCAGGTGGGTGACTCCTTTGAGCTGGTCCTGGTCGATGATGGCTCAAGTGACCGCTCCTACAAGCTACTTGAAGAGATCGCCGCGGTAGACAGCCGCGTACTGGTGATCAAGTTGCGCCGCAACTTCGGCCAGACCTCGGCGCTTGCCGCCGGTTTCGACCATGCGCAGGGCGAGTACATCCTGGCAATGGATGGCGACCTTCAGCACGACCCCAACGAGATCCCGAATTTCCTCGAGAAGCTTGAGGAGGGATATGACGTTGTCTCCGGCTGGCGCAAGGAGCGGATCGACAACTTTGTGATGCGGCGTATCCCGTCACGCTGTGCCAACTGGCTGATGGCCAAGCTCTCAGGCGTAGATATCCACGACTTCGGCACCACCTTCAAAGCCTATCGGCGCGAGGTGATTCACGCGGTGCCGCTTTACGGCGAGATGCACCGCTTTATCCCCGCGCTCGCCAGCTGGTACGGCGCGAGTATCTGCGAAATTCCGATCAAGAACGTCAACCGGGAGCGTGGCAAGAGCCACTACGGCATTGGCCGCACCTTCCGCGTGTTCTTCGACCTGCTGACGATCCGCTTCCTGCTCAAGTACATGACGCGTCCGCTGCACTTCTTCGGCACGATCGGCGCGCTCTCGATGGTCGGCGGTGGCGCCATCGCCATGCTGCTCCTGGTGCTGAAGCTCTTCACCCACCAGCACACGATGGATCAGCATGGACCGCTGTTCGTGGTCGCCGGAATCCTGATCCTGGCCGGTATCCAGATGCTGGCGATCGGGCTGCTCGGCGAACTGCAGGTTCGCCACTACCACCATGCCGGGCAGCGTTCTCCCTATGCGGTGGATCGCCTGGTGCGTCTCCGTGCGCCCGAAGAGCCGAGTCTCCTGCGCGAAAATTAGGCCGCTATCTGACCCGGAACGGCCAGCCGGGGGGCTGGCCGTTGTCACGGTACCGGCGGACCGCTTCTTTTTACAACAACGCTGAAGCGATCCGGCAGAAGCCGCATCCTACACGGCGTATGCCGATGCCTCTTCTCGCCTCCCTGATCCTGGTGCTTGGTTTCGTAAACGGACTGCGCACCATGACCCCGGTGGCCGTGCTTTGCTGGGGCGCGCACTTCGGCTGGTTCTCCTTTGCGCATACCCCCTTTGCCTTTCTCGGCAACATCGTGTCCCTGGTCCTCTTCACGCTGCTGGCTCTTGGCGAGCTGATCGGGGACAAGCTACCGAAAACACCCTCACGGGTCACTGCTTTTCCGCTCATGGCGCGCGCTGTCTTCGGCGCAGGCTGCGGCGCGGCCTTGGCGACGCTCGCCGGCACAACCCTGGTGCTTGGGATCGTACTCGGCGGGGTGGGGGCGGTCGTGGGCGCGTATAGCGGCTTTCTCACGCGCAAGGCACTCACCAGCCGCGCCGGGCTGCCGGATCTTCCGGTCGCGCTCGCGGAAGACCTCCTCACGATCGGTGTCGCCTTCTTTGTGGTCTCACGGTTTTAACAGGACGTTCCAGGAGCAGCAGCGGCATGGCAGAACAGGTAGACGCGATCATCATCGGCTCCGGGCAGGCTGGCAACCCACTGGCATCCGCCTTCGCCAAGAAGGGCAAGCGTGTGGTCGTCATCGAGAGCGAGCACGTAGGCGGAACCTGCGTGAACGAGGGTTGCACGCCAACCAAGACCATGATCTCAAGCGCCAAGGTTGCTGACACCGTGCGTCGCTCAGAGGAGTACGGCATCCACGCCGGCGGGGTGCGGGTCGACATGGACGCCGTGCGTGCGCGAAAACGGCGCGTGGTCGACATCTGGCGCTCCGGCAGCGAGAAGTCGCTCGAGGCGAGTGACACCATCCAGCTGGTGCGCGGCCTGGGCAACTTCACTGCGCCCCACACGGTCGAGGTCAACCTGAAGGACGGCAAAAAAGCCTTCACCGCGCCCCTGATCTTCATCAATACCGGCCTGCGCTCGCTCACGCCGCCGGGGCTCGGCCTTGAGAGCGTTCCGTACCTCACGAACGCGACCGTGATGGAGCTGGATGTTGTTCCGGATCACCTGCTGGTGCTGGGCGGCAGCTACATCGCCGTGGAATTTGCACAGATGTTCCGCCGCTTCGGTGCCAGGGTCACCGTGGTCAGCCACGCGCCGCAATTGCTGCCCCGCGAGGACGCGGACATCGCCGACTGCCTGCTGAAGATCTTTGTCGAGGATGGCATCGAAGTCCTGCTGGACGCGAAGGCGACTCACGCCGCGCACGAGGGCGGCGTGGTGTCGCTCACCCTTGAAACAAAGCAGGGCAAGCGGACGATCGAGGGGAGCCATCTTCTGCTTGCTGCCGGACGCGTGCCGAACTCGGACAAGCTCAACCTCCAGGCTGCCGGCATTGCGCCGGATGAGCATGGCTACATCCCGGTGAACGATCGTCTGGAGACCAGCGCAGCGGGCATCTATGCGCTGGGTGATGTGAAGGGAGGCCCGGCATTCACGCACATCTCCTACGACGACTACCGGATCGTCGCTGCAAACCTGCTTGACGGTGGCAGCCGCACCACGAGGGATCGTCCGGTGCCGTATACCGTCTTCACCGACCCTGAACTGGGGCGCATCGGCATGACCACCGAGGAAGCCAAGAGGGCCGGCCATACCGTCCGCGTCGCGAAGATGGCGGCGAGCTCCGTTGCGCGCGCCTTTGAAACCGGCGAGGACCGCGGGTTGATGAAGATCCTCGTGGACCGGGATTCGGAGCAGATCCTGGGTGCGGCTGTGCTTGCCGGGCAGGGCGGCGAGATAGCAGCGATGGTGCAGATCGCGATGGCAGCAAAGCTGCCCTACACAGCGCTCCGCGATGCAGTGTGGGCCCACCCCACCTGGGCCGAGGCGCTCAATAACATCTTCTTCAGCTGGGAAGAGTAGAAGGGTGGGAGCGAACGAGGTGCAGGCCCTGACAACTTGGGGCGCACTTCGTTCATCTCCCTCTCTTTACCGTGCGGCCATGCCGTGCGCCACCCAACAGGTCGAACCAGTACAGGGGATGGAATGGCAAGCGGAAAACGTGAGATCCCGAAGCCGGAGAATGGGCAGAAACGGGTCGTGATCGAACATGTGGTGCCGGAGATTGATGCAGGACGTTATCCGGCGAAGCGTGTGGTGGGTGAGTCAGTTGTTGTGGAAGCAGACATCTTCGGCGACGGTCACGACCACGTGGAAGCGCGCCTCCTGGTGCGCGGCCCGGAAGAGAAAAACTGGAAGACTGGCCGCATGCAGCCGATCGGCAACGATCGCTGGCAGGCAAGCTTCACCACGGAGCAGGCCGGGGTCTATGAGTACACGCTGGCAGCGAGCATCGATCACCTGGACACCTGGCAGGATGGGCTTGCGAAGAAGCTCAAGGCCGGGCAGGATGTGGCGCTCGAACTCCAGACCGGCAGCCTGCTGGTGCAAGCAGCGGCCGAGCGTGCCCGCGGACGCGATCAGCGCGCGCTGGCTGCCGCGGCCAAGCTCCTCAAGAAAAATGGCGACACGCTCGCCGGTCTTGAAAAGAGCGGCCACGCCGAGGCTGAGCGGGCAACACTCGCCGCAGCCGGGCTCGGGACAGACCTCCTGACGCTGGCGGCCCGCTATCCCGATCCCAACCTCGAAGTCCGCTACAGCCGCACACTGGAGGTTGCAGTGGACCGCGAGCGTGCACGCTTTTCGACCTGGTACGAGCTGTTTCCGCGCTCACAGGGGCCGGATGCATCCACCCACGGGACCTTCCGCGATGTGGAAACGAAGCTGCCGTACCTCCAGCAGCTTGGCTTCGATGTGCTGTACATGCCACCGATCCATCCGGTGGGGAGGTCCTACCGCAAGGGCAGGAACAACTCCGTCACTGCGGAGCCGAACGATGTTGGCAGTCCCTGGGCGATCGGCGCCTCCGAGGGTGGTCACACCGATATCCTCCCGGAACTTGGAACGCTTGCAGACTTCGAGCATCTTCGCGCTGCCGCAGCAGAGCATGGCATGGAGCTGGCGCTCGACATCGCCTTTCAGTGCGCGCCGGATCACCCCTGGGTCGCGAAGCACCCCTCGTGGTTCAAGCACCGCGCTGACGGCTCCATCCAGTACGCGGAAAACCCGCCGAAGAAGTACCAGGACATCTACCCCATCGACTTCGAGAGCAAAGACTGGAAGAGCCTGTGGGATGCGCTCGCCAGGGTCTTTCTCTGCTGGGCCGAGCGTGGTGTACGCATCTTCCGCGTGGACAATCCGCATACCAAGGCCTTTGGCTTCTGGGAGTGGTGCATCGCCGAGGTGAAGCGCCAGTACCCGGATGCGCTCTTTCTCGCGGAGGCCTTTACCCGGCCCCGCGTCATGGAGCAACTGGCGAAACTCGGCTTCTCGCAGAGCTACACGTACTTCTGCTGGCGCACCACCAAGCCCGAGCTGGAACAGTACCTTACCGAGCTGACTGCGGGGGAGCAGTGGCAGTACTTCCGCCCGAACTTCTGGCCCAACACTCCGGACATCCTGCCGACCAACCTCCAGACCGGTGGCCAGGCTTCGCATGCGCTTCGGCTGCTGCTTGCAGCAACGATGGACCCCTCGTACGGAGTCTACGGCGGTGCGTACGAAAACCTGGTCGACGCTCCTTTCCGCGCAGGCGGGGAAGAGTACCTCCATTCTGAAAAGTACGAGATCAAGCACTGGGAGTTGTCGCTCCGGAACCCGATCGCGCAGCTGATGGCGACGGTGAACCGCGCGCGCCGCGAGCATGCAGCGTTGCAGACCTTTGACCAGTCGCTGCGCTTCCACAGCACCGATAACCCGCAGCTGATCGCGTACAGCAAGCGCTCGCGGGACAACCGCGACGTGGTCCTGACGGTGGTGAACCTTGATCCGCTGAACCGGCAGTCGGGCTGGCTGTACCTCGACACGAAGCAGATGGGACTCACCGATGAGTCGACCTATACAGTGGAAGACGTGCTCTCGGGCGCAGCATACACTTGGCATGGCCCCAGCAACTACGTGGCGCTCGATCCGGCGGTACAGCCGGGTCACGTGTTTGTGGTGGAGCAGGGCCATCTGGAACAGCAGCAGTAGCAATGGAGGAGACAGGCTTGAAGCGGCAGGGAAGTGCGTCGGATCCACTCTGGTACAAGGACGCCATCATTTACGAGTTGCATGTGCGTGCGTTTGCCGACAGCAACAACGATGGCATCGGCGACTTTCCTGGTCTGCTGAGCAAGCTCGACTACCTGCAGGACCTGGGCGTTACCTGCCTCTGGCTCTTGCCGTTCTTTCCCTCGCCCCTGCGCGACGATGGCTACGACATCTCCGACTACATGTCGGTGAATCCGAGCTACGGCACAGTCGACGACTTCAAGCGCTTCCTCCACGCCGCGCATGATCGCAACATGCAGGTGATGGTCGAGCTCGTCATCAATCACACCTCGGATATGCACCCGTGGTTCCAGGCAGCGCGCAACTCCGCACCGGGCTCGCCCGAGCGCGAGATGTACGTGTGGAGCGACACGGACAAGCTTTACTCTGACGCGCGCATCATCTTCACCGATACGGAGAAGTCGAACTGGACGTGGGACCCCGTTGCGAACGCCTACTACTGGCATCGCTTCTTCTCGCATCAGCCTGATCTGAACTTCGACAACCCGCGTGTTGTGCAGGAAGTGATCGACGTCATGCGCTTCTGGCTCGACATGGGCGTCGATGGCCTGCGTATGGATGCGATCCCGTACCTTATCGAGCGGGACGGCACCAACTGCGAAAACCTGCCGGAAACACATGCTGCGATCAAGCAGATCCGCGCCGCGATTGATGAAGGCTACGACGGCCGCCTGATTCTCGCCGAAGCGAATCAATGGCCGGAAGATGTGCGCCCGTACTTCGGCGATGGCGACGAGTGCCACATGGCCTTCCACTTCCCGCTTATGCCACGGATCTATATGGCGCTCCGGCAGGAGGACCGTCTGCCGATCACCGACATCATGGCGCAGACACCCGATATTCCTGCGAACTGCCAGTGGGGCATCTTCCTGCGCAACCATGACGAGCTCACGCTCGAGATGGTCTCCGATGAAGAACGCGACTACATGTACCTTGCGTACTCGGCGGACCCGCGCATGCGGATCAACATCGGCATCCGCCGCCGTCTCGCGCCGCTCGTCGACAACAATCGCCGCCGTATCGAACTGCTGAACTCGCTCCTCTTCTCCTTTCCGGGGACGCCGATCCTGTACTACGGCGATGAAATCGGCATGGGCGATAACATCTACCTCGGCGACCGCAATGGTGTGCGTACGCCGATGCAGTGGTCGGGCGATCGCAACGCAGGCTTCTCACGCGCCAGTCCCGCGAAGCTCTACTCGCCGGTGATCATGGACCCGGTCTGGGGCTATGAAGCGATCAACGTCGAGGCCCAGCAGAGCGACCCTTCGAGCCTCCTGAGCTGGATGCGCAACATGATTTCGCTGCGCAAGCTCTTCCAGGTCTTCGGCCGGGGCACGCTGCACTTCCTTGCACCGGACAACCGCAAGGTGCTCGCCTATGTGCGTGAAGACGAGACGTCGAAGGTGCTGTGCATCGCAAACCTGTCGCGCTTCGCACAGCCTGTCACGCTCGACCTTGCCGAGTATGAAGGCATGGTCCCGGTTGAGATGCTCGGCTACGTCGAGTTTCCAGTGATCAGCAAGGCTCCGTACCATGTCACGCTCGGCTCCTACGGCTTCTTCTGGCTCGAATTGCAGGCGTCGCCCGATCGTGGCCTCCAGGATGAAGGGGACGAGCTCGACGCCCAAGTGCAGATCTCGCTGCGTCAGCCGCGCGACTGGGAAAGTGTCTTTGCGTCCGGCGGCCGCTTGTTTGAAGAGCGCATGCTGCCTGACTACCTGCCGCGCCAACGCTGGTTCGGTTCGAAAAGCCGCACTATTGCAACCTCCGTGGTCACGGACTGGACGCCGCTCAGCACGTCGGACGATGCTGCGATCGCACTTGCGACCATTGAAGTCGCCTACACCGAGGCGGAGCCCGAGATCTACCTCTTGCCCCTGATGCTGGTATTCGACGAGGCTGCGGCTGCGCTCCGCGAGAGCGCGCCCAATGCCGTCATTGGTGCGGTACTCGCGCCGGGTGCCTCTGGCGTCGTGGCCGATGCGATGTACACCGATGAAGCATCGTCTGCGTTGCTGAACCTGATTGCCCACGGCGGAGAGCTGCCGATGCGCAAGGGTGCACTGCGCGGGGCGAGCTCGTCGATCTACGCTGAGTTGCGCGGCGATGCAGCGAAGGCGCTGCCGCCACGCCGCTCCTCGGCCGAGCAGAGCAACACGTCGGTGTTCTTCGGCGACCGGCTCATCATGAAGCTGTTCCGCCGTCTGCAGTTCGGCCCCAACCCGGACACCGAGATCGGTCGCTACCTCACCGAGCATTCGGCCTACCGCAATATCGCGCCTTTCGGCGGATCGATCGAGTACATCGCTAATGGCGCGAATTCCGCCACGATCGCGATGCTGCAGGGCCTGGTGCAGAACGAAGGTGACGGCTGGCAGTGGACGCTGGAAGAGCTGGCCCGCTACTACGAGGGCGCGCGCGCCTCGCAGTTCCCGGCCGACCAGCTCCCGAGCGCGGGAGCGCCTATCGCTGCGGACAGCCCGGCGATGCTGCAGGCCCGCGATGCGGCCGGCTACTACCTCGAAGCTGCCTGTACACTCGGCCGCCGTACGGCGGAGATGCACCTGGCGCTGGCGCAGCCGACGGAGGACCCGGCCTTCCGGCCGGAGACCATGTCCGTTGATGACCTGCATGAGCTCGAGCGGGATCTTCTGCAGCACGGCTCTGCGGCATTTGACGTGCTCCGCAACAGCCTCGCAAAGCTCGAAGAAGGCACAGACAGCACGGTCGAGCAGGCCGGGCTCCTGCTCAGCCGTCGCCGCGCGATCCTGGCCAAGTTCTCGGCGCTCAGCAAGGTCGGCGGGGGCGCGTTGCGCACCCGTGTCCACGGCGATTATCACCTCGGCCAGGTTCTACGATCCAAGGGCGACTTCGTGCTGCTCGACTTCGAGGGCGAGCCGGCGCGGCCGCTCTCCGAACGTCGCGCCAAGCAGTCGCCGATGAAGGATGTCGCTGGCATGTTGCGATCGTTCTCCTATGCAGCCTATGCAGGGCTGACACGCAGCACGGCACGGCGCCCGCAGGATCGCGAGCTGCTTGAGCCCTGGGCCCGCCTGTGGGAAGCGGCAGTGTCGCAGGAGTTCCTCGACTCGTACCGCAAGGTGGTCAGCGGCAGCTCGATCGTGCCGGCCGACGAGGCAAGCTTCACCGAGCTGCTCGATGTCTACCTGCTCGACAAGGCGCTCTACGAGCTCGTGTACGAACTCAACAATCGTCCCGCCTGGGTCCGGATTCCGCTGTCCGGCATTTTGCAACTCTCACGCGGCCCCGTAGCATGGAGCGGGGAATAAGACCCTGGAGTCAACGCAGAGCATGGCAAGAATGGAAACAGAGCCGATGGAAACAGAACCTGAGCTCACCGCTCGCAGCACCCCGGCCGTCTCGGCGCAGACCGGCTCCCTGTTCGCCGGCATCGGTGGCGTGGTCGATAGTGACCAGCTGCGCGCGCACGCCGCGGCGCTGACCGAATCCGGCGTATTTGCCGGCACCCACATCACGCTCGCTTACCCGGCTGCGGATACCAGCCGCACGAACCTCGCCGACGGCATCGACCTGGTCTCCTACCCACTGCCGACAGCCGAGGGAA
Organism: Acidobacteriaceae bacterium; assembly: GCA_965199135.1. Taxonomy (GTDB): domain Bacteria; phylum Acidobacteriota; class Terriglobia; order Terriglobales; family Acidobacteriaceae; genus EB88. The sequence continues at coordinate 2,152,569 of OZ240685.1, forward strand.
CCACCTCCCCCTGGGCACACACTGCGGCCGCGCAGAGCGCACTGATGTCGCTCGCGGCCGAGGCACAGGCGAAGGCCCTGGTCATTCTGCATCCCGACCTGACCGCGCTCGAGCCAGCGACACTGATGCAGCTGGCCTCGCCGGTGCTCGCGAGCCAGGCCGACCTGGTGATGGCGAGCTACACCCAAGGCGCGTTCGATGGGCTGCTCAACCACAGCATCCTGGCGCCGTTAACGCGCGCGCTCTACGGCAAGCGCGTTCGCTTTCCTCTGGCACCGGACTTCGCTGTGTCGCACCGCCTCTCGCTTCGGCTTGCAATGAGCACCCATGGCGCGCAGCCCAGCAACGTCACGCCGGTCTTGTGGCCCACGACGATTGCTGCCTCCATGGACGCCTCGGTCTTCGAGGCGAAGCTGCCCCTGCACCATCCGTCCGCGGGTGATATGGAGCTGAGCACCGTGATCGCGCAACTGGTCGGCTCGACCTTCTCGGAGATGGAGCTGCATGCGCCGCTTTGGCAGCGGGTTCGCACCGGGCAGCATCCGCCGGGCCACCCGCCGGTTCGCGGAATGTCTGCTGACGGTGATGCGATTGCCGCCGAGGCTGCCGAGATCGACCGCGCGCCAATGATCAAGTCTTTCCTGCTGGGTTCGCGCTCGTTGCAGGACGTGTGGGGCATGGTGCTACCGCCGGTGACGCTGCTTGATCTGAAGCGCCTCACCCTGATGGCGCCCGAGAAGTTCCGCATGCCGGACGAACTCTGGGTGCGCATCATCTACGACTTCGCCCTGGGCTATCGCCTGCGGACGATTAACCGCACGCACCTGCTGGGCGCACTGACCCCGCTGTACCTGGGCTGGGTGGCGTCGTACATCAACGAGGCTGCCACGGATCCAACGTTCGCTGCGGAGACTCGCGCGGAACGGCTGGCACGTGCCTTCGAAGACGGCAAGCCTTACCTGGTGCGTCGCTGGCGCTGGCCAGATCGCTTCAACCCTTAAGCTCCACGAGGCCTTTTCTGAGTTTGCACGTGAAAGAGGAGAACCCGCATGGGTCAACAGATTGCACAGTCTTTGCAGGATTCGATCGGCCGCGTCATGACCAAGATCGCCACGCTGCTGCCCGGCATCGTGGCATTCATCCTGGTGCTGCTGGTATTTCTCGGCATCGCTGCCGGGCTGGCCTGGGTGACGCAGCGCATCCTGGCTGCGCTGAAATTTGACGCGCGTTTCGAGCAGAACGAGAACCTCTCCGAGTGGACGCACTCGCCCTCGCGGCTGGTCGCTCGCATCGTGTTCTGGGGCTTCTTTCTTCTCGGGGTCTTGGTTGGCATCTCGGCCTTCGAGGCAGGCTCGTCGGACGTCGGTGTGTCGGCCTATGTCTTCTCCTACGTGCCCCGCGTCGTCGGCGCGCTGGTGCTGCTCTTTGTCGGCACTTTGATCGCCCGTGTGCTCGGCCGTTCGGTCCTGATCTCTGGTGTGAATGCAAACCTCCAGTACGCGCGTGTGCTCGGCACCGGGGTCAAGTGGCTGGTGCTGGTGCTCACGGCGGCGATGGTGCTCGACCATCTGAACATCGGCGGCCGCATCGTCGACCTGGCCTTCGGCATCCTGTTCGGCGGGATCGTCTTTGCGCTTTCACTGGCCGTCGGACTGGGCTCGCGCGACCTCGTGACGCGTTCGCTCGAAAAGGAAGTAGTCAACCCGCGGCCGGCCCCGATCGCGGTGAAGGAAGAGCGGATCCACCACTTCTAGGCGCTGCTGTGCTCAACAGGAAGGGAGCCTTTGGGCTCCCTTTCATCGTGGAACGGTGACGAAAGAGTGCGTCGGTACACGGTTGTCACGGGATCGCTCCTCATCCAACAGGGAACGAGTGTAGTGAACGAGGCGACGATGCCAAAAGCGTCTACGAAGAAAGCCAAGAAGAGTCCGAGTGACGAGGTCGACGCACAGCTCAAACGCTACCGCGCGATGCGTGACTTCGCCGTCACCGCCGAGCCAAGCGGTGGATCGGCAGCGCCTGCTCCCGAGGGCGGCCTGCCTTTCGTGATCCAGAAGCATGCAGCGACCCGTCTGCACTACGACTTTCGTCTCGGCTGGCGGGGCGTGCTCAAGAGCTGGGCCTGCGCCAAGGGACCGAGCTACAACACCAAGGATCGCCGGCTGGCGGTGCAGGTCGAAGACCATCCCATGGAGTACGGGGGCTTCGAGGGCACCATCCCAAAAGGCCAGTATGGCGGCGGCACCGTGATGCTCTGGGACCAGGGAACCTGGGAGCCGCTGCCGGATCATGACTTTGACGAGGGGCTGGAAAAAGGCGCAGTCAAGTTCACCCTGCATGGGCAGAAGCTCGAAGGGCGCTGGACTCTGGTGCGGATGGGCGGCCATGCCGCACAGGAGGGAAAGCCGAACTGGCTCCTGATCAAGGAGCACGACGGCAACGAGCGCCCGGAGACTGCAGCGCCAATCACCGACGAAGCCCCGGACAGCGTCGTCACCGGGCGCAGCCTGGACGCGATCGCCGAGGCCGAGGACCATGTCTGGCAGTCACGCCCGGCCGAGCACACCCCGGCCCCTGCAAATCACTCCCGAATCCAGCAGCGACTCAAGGATGCGCATCTCCATGGCACGCGCCGAGCGGCTGGCAAGACTGGGCCAACGCCCGCCGTGCCCACAACGAAGGTAGCCGCAAAGAGCACCAGCACCACGGAGTCCTGGCTCGCATCCGCCCCTGAAGAAGCAATGCCGGCGTTTCTGCCGCCCCAGCTCGCGAGCGCGTCGACGAGCGTCCCGCAGGGGTCTGGCTGGCTGCATGAGTTGAAGCTCGATGGCTACCGGGTACAGGCGCACCTCCGCACCGACGCGAAAGGGAAGCGCACCGCAACTCTCTTCACTCGCTCCGGCCTGGACTGGACGCACCGGATGAAGGGAGTCGCACGCGCCGTCGAGAAGCTCGAGGTTGAGCAGGCCGTGCTTGATGGCGAGGTCGTGGTTCTCGACGAGCAGGGAAAGAGCAGCTTCGCAAAGCTTCAGGCTGCTTTTGAGAAAGGGGAGGCAGCGACCTTCACCTACTTCACCTTTGACCTCTTGCACCTGAACGGCCGCAACCTGCGCGGGCTCTCGCTGCGCACCCGCAAGAGCGCGCTCGAGCCGCTGATCGCTGCGGCCGAGGACCCGCTGCTGCAGTTTTCTCAGCACCTGCAGCTTGACGCGAACCAGGTCTTCGCCCACGCCTGCGAACTCGGCGCAGAGGGCATCCTGTCCAAGCAGTCCGAAGCCCGCTACACCGCGGGCCGCTCCGATTCGTGGCTGAAGCTGAAGTGCACGCACCGGCAGGAGTTTGTGATCGGTGGCTTCACCCTTCCCAAGGACAAGGGCACGGGCCTTGGTTCGCTTCTCGTGGGCTACTACGAGGATGGGCAGCTGGTGCACTGCGGCCGCTGCGGGACAGGCTTCTCACAGGCCACGGCACGCGCCGTGCGGAAGCAGCTGGAGCCGCTTCGCGCGGAGAAGCCCCCCTTCGACGCCAACCTGGGCCGTGAGGGAAAGAAAGATGCAATCTGGGTGCGTCCGGCGCTGGTCTGCGAGGTCGAGTTCGCGACCTGGACTGCTGATGGCTCGTTGCGTCACGCTTCCTTTCAGGGCATGCGCCTGGACAAGCCGGCTCAAGAGGTCAGGAAAGAGGCGGCCGAGCCTGCTCCCAGCGCAGAGAAGCCTGCAGAGAAGCCTGCAGAGAGCGAAGCGCCAGCAAAGCCGAAGAAGAAGACCGCGAAGCCGGAGACATCTGCCGCGATCCCGAAGAGCGCAGCGAAGCTGACCCATCCGGACAAGGTGCTCGACGCCCCAACCGGCACCACCAAGCAGCAGCTCGCGGACTACTATGAAGCCGTTGCGGCAGTGATGCTGCCCCATCTGGCGGCGCGGCCGATTTCGATCGTTCGCTGCCCGAACGGCAGCGAGCAAAAGTGTTTCTTTCAGAAGCACGCCAACACAGGCCTGCCCAACACGGTCGGCGCGATTCCGATCCCTGACAAGGATGACCCGAAGAAGGTGGAGGAGTACATCGCGCTCGACACCGCGGAAGCGCTCACAGCTATGGCGCAGCTGGGGGTACTCGAGCTGCATCCCTGGGGTTCGACCGCCGTGGAGCTCGAGAAGCCTGACCGGCTGATCTTCGATCTTGATCCTGACGAGTCACTCGCCTGGAACACCGTGGTGGACGCTGCCGAGGCGACACGCGACTTCCTGAAGGAGCTCAGGCTCGAGAGCTTCGTGAAGACCACCGGCGGCAAGGGGCTGCACATCGTGGTCGCAATCGAGCCGGCGGCCGAGTGGCCAGAGATCCGGCTCTTCTGCCGGGGTGTGGCCGCGGCCATGGAAAGCAGCGATCCAAAGTTGTACCTGATCAAGATGACCAAGGCTGCGCGGACCGGACGGATCTTTATCGACTGGATGCGCAACGAGCGCGGCGCCACAGCCGTTGCTCCCTGGTCGCCACGCGCCCGCGCCGGCATGCGGTGCGCTGTGCCGCTCGCGTGGGATGAGCTTCGCGATGGCATGCCGAAGTTCGCCGTAGCCGATTTCGCCGAGTGGCAGGCTCGGGCGAAGCCGGCCAACAATCCCTGGGCGACGATGAAGCCGCAGCCTCTGCGCCCCGAGGTGCTGGCCGCAGTGCTTGAACACACCGGGGCCGAGAAGGCCGGCAAGCCTCGCCGCTGGAACCGCTAAACAGCTACCAGCGGCGCAGCGCCACCTGGGCCGCGTTGTACCCGCACATCCCGTGGACGCCGCCGCCTGGGGGCGTCGAGGACGAGCAGAGATACAGGTGTGGATCGGGCGTGGCGTAAGCCCGCAGCGTGGGGCGAAACAGCAACTGCAGCACGTCCATCGCGCCACCACTGATGTCGCCCCCGACGAGGTTGGCGTCCATGCTTTCGAGCCGTTGTGGGCTTGAAATGCTCCTGGCGATCACGCACTCCCGAAAACCGGGGGCAAACCGTTCCAGCTGCGCTTCGATCCGCGCGGTCGCGTCTTCGGTTGAGCCGTAGGGAACATGACAGTATGCCCAGGCGACGTGCTTGCCTTCAGGCGCTCGGGAGGGGTCGGCGAGAGTCGGCTGGGCCACCAGCACATACGGCCGTTCGGCCATCTGCCCCCGCAGCACCGCGCGCTCGCTGCGCGTGATCTCGCCTAAAGTCCCTCCGAGGTGGACAGTGCCGGCCCGCCGGCAGCCCTCGGCTCGCCAGGGGATCGGCTCGCTGAGCGCGTAGTCGATCTTGAAGGCGCCCGGCCCTGGACGGAAGCGCTTCAACTTCGCAGAGTACGTGGCTGGCAGGCGGTCGCCAGCCAGCGCGAGCATCTGCCTTGGCCGGGTGTCGAAGAACACGATTGCATCATCCGTCCACCTCGTATTGAACTCGGCCACTGAATGGACCGGGGAGCTGACGCGCAGCTCGCCGCCATAGCTGCGCAGCACGCCGGTGAGCGCGGTCGTGATCGACTGCGATCCACCTTCGGGAATCGGCCAGCCAACGGCGTGGGCCGCCCCGCCGAGGACCAGTGCGATTGCCGAGGAAAAAGGATCGTCCAGAGAAAGGAAGGAGTGGCCCGCCAGGCCGGCAAACAAGGCACGCGCGCGTTCGGTCCGGAACAAGGTGCAGGCGAGCAGCCGTGCAGGCTGCGCGGCAAGCGCACCGAGCCTCGCCAGCAACAGGGGGTGACGGGGAACGCGGAGCAGGGGCTCGAGCAGCTCCGGCGTGAGCGCATCCCAGTGCTCCACCAGCGGTTCCATGAGCCAGCGCCAGGTCTTGCCATCGACCCCCAACTCCTCCGCTGCGTCCGCGAGGTTGTGCTCGAGCATTACCGCAGTGCCGTCATCCAGAGGGTGCGCCAGGGGTGCCGGATGGTGCAGCCAGCGGAGCCCATGCGCGTCCAGCGGCAGTTGGCGGAAAAAGGGAGAGCCGGCACCCATCGGGTGTACGGCGGAGCCGAAGTCGTGCAGAAATCCGGGCAACGTCAGCGGCAGCGTGCGCGAGGCGCCGCCGGCTACCGACTGCGCCTCGCGCACAGTGGTTGCGAAGCCGGCCTGGGCCATCGCGATCGCGGCTGCCATGCCGTTCGGGCCTGAACCCACTACCCCGACCCGCGTTGGTGCATGCTGCATGGCGTACCCCTGCTTTCCCGACCTGCTTACCTCGGTGTGGTTACAGCCCGATGCATCCCCGCAAACAGGGTGCAATGCAGCCTAAGCTGAGTGGACCGTCGACTGCAATGAGCGAAGTCCACCAGCACCGTGTAAGTGTCGTCATCCCGACCCGCGGTCGACCAGAGTCCCTGGCTGCTGCGGTGCGAAGCGCGCTTGCGCAGACACTCGCGCCGTTCGAGGTGCTGGTGATCGTGGATGGTCCTGAAACAGGGCCCTCGACCACGACCGCGCTCGCTGCTGTTGCCGACTCGAGGCTGCGCCTCATCTCGCTTCCCGAGTCGGTCGGCGGTGCCGAAGCCAGGAATATCGGGGTTCGCGAGGCTCGAGGCGAGTGGATCGCGTTCTTGGATGATGACGATCTCTGGCTGGGGGAGAAGCTGGCAGTGCAACTGGAGGAAGCACACACGGTAAACGCCGCCAAGACCGCGGTCATCAGCTGCCGTGTCATCGCACGTGCGCCGGAGTGGGAAGAGGTCTGGCCACGCACCATGTACCGCTCCGGACAGGATATGGGCGAGTACCTGTTCTGCCGCCGGGACTGGCGCTACGGTGCCGCCCTGCTGCAGACCTCCACGCTTTTCGTCCCGCGAGAGTTGCTCGTGCGGGTTCCCTTCGCGAGTGGTCTTCGCAAACACCAGGACTGGGATTGGATGCTGCGCGTTGCCGCTGAACCGGACGTCGTGGTGCGCTTTGCCGGCGGCCTTCCGCTTTCCATCTTCCACGTGGAAGGGCAGCGCGCGAGTGTCGGCCGGGCGCAAGACTGGCGGTTCTCGCTGGACTGGGCGAGGTCGCGCCGCCCCTACCTGACGCAGCGAGCCTATGCAGGATTTCTGGCCATCGAGTGCACTGCCCAGGCGCAGCTCGCAGGAGCCCGTGAGAAGCTGCTGCTTACGGGGACGGTTCTGCGGGCGTCCCGGGGATCCTTTATGCGGAGTATCCCGCAGCTTCTTGTGTTTCTCTGGGTGCCGCAGCACGTGCGCCGCGCGATGCGCGACCGCCTGCGGCACGCACTGCTTTAGTGCTGCTGCACCTTGTGCTGCGACGTGATCTTTTCTTCCGCGAGCGTGTGGATGAAGGCGGCCGTTTCAGGATCGAGGGGCCTGCGCACGACGTGCGACGCTGAACGCGGATTCGCACGCAGCAGCTCCTGAACGGCCTTGTGCTGACGCCGGCGACCCCACTCTCGCAGTGTGATGTACGCGAAACCGAGATTTCCAAGCAGGTAACGCTTCCAGAGTCGTCTTGGCTCCATGGCAAGCCGGTATAGCCACTCGGCACCAATGTTGTGGGTCCAGCGTGGCGCCCGCTTGCGGAGTCCGGCCTGGGTGTCGAGCGCAGCGCCTACCGAGAGCGCCGCACCGATCGGGAGGGAGGGACACTCATCGAGCATCCAGATCTCTTGCTTGGGCGCACCGAGAGCGACGCACAGCAGGTCGGGCGCGGCGGCAATGATGCGTAGCCGCACTTCATCGTTGAGGAGTTCGTCCTGCTCAAAGCCAGGGGGTGGGCAGTCCGTTCCGGCGATCTTCAGTCCCGGATAGCGCTGCTGCAGGTTCAGTGCAGCGCCATCCGCGGCTCCAGGCAGGCCGCCAAGAAAGTAGACGGACAGACCCGCCTCAGCACACAAGGCACACGCTTTTTCCATGAACTCTCCACCAGGGACGCGCTCTGGCAGACGCTCACCGAGAAGCCGTGCTCCCCAGACGACCGACATGCCATCTGCGAGGCAGAGCGTCGCCCGGTTCAACGCTGTGGCGAAATCCCGGTTCTTCTGTGCCAGGGTGACCAGGAAGGCGTTTGGGCCCATGATCTGCAGGGGAGGCCGAGTGTGACCCTGCTCGCGTCGCTGGTGCAGGGAGTCGATCAGCCAACGCGCAGCGGACTGCGCATCGATAGCATCTACAGGGGCGGCGCCAAAAAAGACGCGGTTGGTTGCTGATCTATCCATCATTCGGCACCGTTCTGATCCGCCCGGGGAGGCGGAGACTTCTTGTTAAACCGGAGAATGCTCCGGCCAGAGTGAGTCTTTCCGTTGCTGAAACAATCGTGGTTCAACGCCATTGCTGATCGCTGGGGAGGGTCGCATCTCATCGACGATCCGGCGGACGACATAGCTTGGCGAAGCAAACAGGGCGGACAGGAAGAACTGTGCTGCCGGGAGGTACTCTCCCCGGCCGAGATGGATGTTGAAAAACCGCAGCTTTTCCTTCGCGGCCAGGGGCGTCTGCTCGAGCATGGCAAGCAGCTCTCCTTCGACGTCGCTGAGGCGCTCCGGAACCCGGCTCTGCAGCTGCGAAAGGAGCAGGTACTGCACATACAGGCCGTGAAGCGCCTGTGCATGCAGGTTCCTGGAGGTGAGGCTTTCCATGTTTTGGCGAAAGAGCAAGAGCACTTCCGGGATGAAGTAAATGTCGTGCGCAAGTGCCATCCGCCACCAAAGGTCCGTGTCTTCGCACTGGATCCCGGGCCGGTACGCTCCCACGGCGAGTGTCTTTGTGACGTTCAGGGTGACGCTCGGGTGGCAGATGGCCGGCAGATAGCCGGCGCGTGCGATCGAGCGAATCTGATCCGGTGTGCCCCGGGTGCATCGGAACTGCCCCATGCTGCGGTGGGTGGGATAGTAGGCGGCGTTTGAGTAGAACATCCCGGCATCCGGATGGCGCTCGATGGCTTCGAGAATCTTCTCGAAACGATCCGGGGTGGAGATATCATCTGCGTCCTGCCGAATGAGCCAGGGTGTTTCACACTCGCGCAGCATGCGATTCAGCGTGAACGTGATCCCGCAGTGCTGCTGCTCCACCACCCGCAGGCGCTCGTCGCGAATGGAATGGAGGTACGCAAGGCTGCCGTCGGTCGCGCCGTCCACAACCGCAAGAATCCGGAAGTCCCGAAATGACTGCTTCAGAACGCTCTCGAGAGACTCCTCGAGATAGGGCATGGCGTTATGCACCGGGAGGCCGACAGTAAGCAGGCCTTCTCTTTCAAATCGCTGCATCTACGGTGCCTCCTCTCCACAGGGCGGGGTGCAACTTTGGTCAACGTGCCGATGAGTGTTCTTTCTATGTACAGATACATCGGCGACTGAGTCAATTCTACGCGGACTATCGTAAAACTTACGTAATGTACCCCTGCGTTGTCAGGGGTGGTACGGTCCCTTCAACAACACCCTTTCAGAATGTTGCGGCTGCGCAGGCGGTTCTTCTTCGCGTATGGCAGGCGCAGGTTTGCCCTCATGGACACTTCACGCCGAGAAAAGCCCCGGCCCGCAGACGAGCTGACCCTTAGCTCCCTTCTGACTGCGTGCGGTCGGCGGAAGCGATTGCTCCTCTGGCCCCCGTTAACGCTGCTGGTGCTGGTTGCTGCGGCTTGGCCTTTCTCCACACGAAAGTACCGTGCTGTCGCCACAATCCAGGTGCAGAAGCAGGATGGGGGCGCACTGGGACTCGAAAGCGCAGCCCTCGGTTTCGATGGAAGCACCATGTCGACCGACGCACTGGACTACACCATGACGTTGCAGACCACGGCAGCGATCCTGCGATCCCCGCAGCTGGCGCTTGCAGTGATCGAGAGAACCGGGCTCGAACAAACCAGGGGCTATTTTCAGCCGGCCGAAAAAAGTGCATGGTCGCCGGTTCTCGCCTGGCCTGGCACCACTCTGCGAAGCCTCACGCGGAGCGAACCGATCGAGCCTCTCGCTGTTCCTCTCCGGGACGCACCCAATCGCAGGTACGTCGCCGAGAAGATATTCAGTAGGCAACTCAAGATACAACCACTTACTGGTACCCGACTGATCAGCATCGGGTACACGGACCGGGATCCGCGCAGCGCTGCCGCAGTCGCGAACATGATCCCTGTTGTTCTCGCCGAGATGACATCCCGGGAACAGCTCGAGGCGACGCGCCGCGATGCCTCGTGGCTCGACAGCCAGATCGCGATTTACCGGAAGCAGGCTGAAGCAGCCGAGGCCAGGGCGGCCGCCTTGCAGCGGAGTACTGGCACCTTCGGCCCGGATGCTGCCCAGAACATCGTGCTTGATCGATTGCAGAGCCTCAACCAGACGCTGACTGCTGCCGAGAGCAACCGGATCCTTAAGCAAAGTATCGACCTGGTTGCTCGCGATGGCAGCCCGGAGCTGATCTCAAGCCTGAGCGGTAATTCCAGCACCGGCGCCGTGGCGTCCATGAACACGAGTCTCTCGTTGATCCAGGACCTCCAGGCCCAGCGAGCCAGGATTGACGCGGAACTGCGTGGAGCCTCCGAACGGTATGGCCCGGCATACCCCGAGATGTCTGAGCTGCAGGCCCGGCGTGCCGGGATTGATCGAGGTATCCAGGAGGAAACAGCGCGCCTGGGCAAGCGCGCACACACGGATCGGCTCGTTGCCGAGAAGCAGGAGCAGGCGGCGCGCATAGCGTTTGAGCAGCAGAAGCAGCTCGCCATGCGTCAGAACGATGCCTACATCGCGTACGAACTCGCGCGCGATGAAGCCCGGAGCAGCCAGCAGCTCTACGAGGGACTCGAAGCAAAGCTCAAAACGATCAATGTGCTTGAAGGCATGGGCGCGACCAACGTCGAGGTGCTGAGCCCTGCCTCGGTCCCTTCGCACAACGATCCAGTGGCGCCGAACATGCTGCTGCGAATGGCGGCTGCCCTGCTTGCGGGGCTGGTGTTCGGCGGGATGGCCGCCATCCACGCCGAGTGGCGGGACGACTCGGTCGCTTCCCCTGCTGCGCTTGAGGAACTCCTTGGTTTCGCGCTGATTGCGGTGCTTCCCCGCTTCGTGACGCGGCAACAGCAACCAGGATCGCGCCAACCCGTCGCAGTCACGCTCGAGCAGGCCAATGCTCCGTACAGCGAGGCGATGCGATGTTTACGCAGCGAGTTTCTTCGCGGGAATGAGCGAACCACCGCATCCGAGACGATCCTTGTGACGAGCAGCGCTGCCGGGGAGGGCCGAACCACGGTAGCGCTCAATCTCGCCCTGGTGCTTGCGCAAGCCGGTTCGCGTGTGCTGCTGGTGGATGCCGATCTCCGTAAGCCTACCCTGGCGGCGCTTGGGCCAGGTTCCAGTCCAGGTACGGAGCCGGGGCTGGCGACCGCACTTTCTGGTCCTCGCGGTGTTTCCCCGAGACAGCCGGTCGCCCGGTTGCCGGAGTTGCACCTGCTCGCCAGTAGTGAGGAACCGCCGCGCACGGCAGACCTGCTCAGCTCGGGACGCATGGCGGAGTTGCTTCGCGACTGGAAGCAGCACTACCGCTACATCGTGCTGGACTCGGCGCCGGTTCTGGGCCGTGCCGACACAACAGCTCTGGTGCGACTGAGCGACACCACCCTCGTCGTAGCCGCGCATCGCTCCACCCAACAAACCGCGTTGAGAAGGACGATGGATATCCTGCAGCGCCACTGCCCCCCTGATGGCAGAATCGGCTGTGTCCTGAACCTGGTCGAGGAGCACGGCCCCGAGTGGAAGCGCTACTACGGAATGACGAGGCTCCCCCGATGAGAGTGCTGGCAAGAACATGTTGGAGCGTGATTGTGGGACTGCTTCTCACACCGGGAGCCATCGCGCAGGAAAGCGTGACGATCCGCGGCGGCGACCTGCTCTCGGTCCAGGTCTTTCGGGAAGACCAGTTGAGCACGAAGGTGCGCGTCCGCGATGGAGGCTCTGTGCTCCTTCCACTGATCGGAAGCGTAGCGGTCGCCGGGTTGCCACCAGCCGAGGCCGCTGCTCGCATTGCAGATGCGTACCTTACGGGACACTTCCTTACCCATCCTGAAGTGACCTTGCTGATCGAGGAATCTGCGCTGCAGCAGGTCGCGGTGTTGGGAGAGGTCGGCCGTCCCGGCACGGTGGCGCTTAGCAGCCCGCGCAGCCTCATCGATGTGCTCTCAGAAGCAGGAGGCCTGCTCAAGTCCGCCGACCATCATGTGACCATCCGCCGCCCCGACGAGGCGCCAATCACCGTGCTTGTCGGCAACCAGGCGGCCTCTGTCCTGAACACTGCGGATGTGCTCGTCCGGCCCGGTGACACCGTGCTGGTACCGCGCGCGGGAATTGTCTACGTGCTTGGCGATGTGGGTCGGCCGGGCGGCTACCTGATGGAAGATGACTCCCGGCTCTCGGTGCTTCAGGCGCTCGCACTTGCAGGCGGCACGACAAAAACCGCGGCCGAGGGGGAGGCGCGACTGATCCGCGGAGCCGCGGGCAATGGCACCGAAATACCGCTTCATCTGAAAGCCGTGCAGAAAGGGAAGGCGCCTGACCTTTCCCTCGAAAACGACGACATCCTCTACGTGCCCTTTTCGTTCGGCAAGAACCTTGCCCTTGGCGCGGCGTCTGTCGCAGCGTCGGCTTCCTCAGCCGTCATCTACGCGGCGTACTGACGATGCGGCCTCCGCTGTGTTCGATCCGCCTGTGCGATGTGGCCGCCGTGGGTGTTCTGCTCTTCTTTGGGATGGCGGGCTCGATCCCTGGGATCGCTCCCAACCAGGCGAACGAGATGACGGGAGCAGCTGGCACACCTCTTCAGAAAGCAGCCGGCATTGGTGCGCAGGTCCTGGTGAACGGATGCATCCTCCTGCTGCTCTTCTGCCATCGCGCCACGCTGCGCCAGCATGCCCGCGCGTTGCGGTGGGCGGCCCTTCTGCCGCTCTGGGCGGTGCTGTCAACAGCGTGGTCCGAGGCGCCGGTCCTCACGCTCAGGCGCGCGGGGGCGTTCGCTCTGGCCGCGCTGTTTGGAATGCTGCTTCCGCTCTGCTACGGGCCCGCGCGATTGGTGCGGCTTCTGCAGATCACGTTCCTGCTGCTTGCCCTTGGGTCTGCCTTGCTGGCCCTGGGCTTTCCGTCTTTGGGGCTTGACGCCTCGACGGGGCATGGCGGTGACTGGCAGGGCGTATTTACACAAAAAAACGCGTGTGGCCGCGGCATGGTCTTCGCCCTTACTGCGGTGCTCGCCTCCCCGCGCTTCCGCTGGTTCGAAGGCTTTCTCTTTCTTGTTTTCGCGATCGAACTGATCCTGAGCGGGTCCCGTGGGGCCTGGGCGATCGGGCTTGTCACGCTAGCCGCGCTCCTGCTCCTCCGTTGCGGCAGCCAGTTGGATCGCGCCGGACGATTCCTGTTGTTCGGGGTGGTCGCGATCGCCACCGCGGGCGCCGCAACGCTTGCCGTGGTCTGGTTCGCCGACCTCGCGGAGTGGATGGGACGAGACGCCACACTCACCGGCCGCACTGCAATCTGGCACGAAGTGTGGACCGCCATCCTCCAGCGCCCGTTGCTCGGGTATGGCTTCTCTGCCTTCTGGCGAGGGGCAGAGGGTGCGTCCTGGAACGTGGTGGTCGCGCTGCATTTCGTCCTCTTCCACGCGCACAACGGCTTTCTCGAGATGTGGATCAATCTTGGTCTCGTTGGGCTCGCCTTGTTTGCTGCAGGGTATCTGCGTGCTCTGCGGCTGCTCGCCTCCGAACTCTTCGCCGGCCGGTGCAGCGCAGCTGTGTGGCCTGCGGGTGTTGTGCTCCTGGTTTTTCTCTACGATCTCGACGAGAACACGCTGCTCTCCTTCAACGGCCTGTTTTTCGTGTTGTATGCCGGGGCGGTCGTAGCCATCGAGACCCGGAACCTGGCAGCGGAGCGACCCTGTGTACCGGTCTTTCGCGGCGCGGGGTTCATGCCGCGTTCCAATGCGCCTGAGACAGGTGGTCTGCGACCGGTGTGGTGGACGGGAGCGTCGCAATGATCGTGCAGCAGGCGATCCCGGGAGACGCCAGGCGCGAACCCCTCGTGGTTCCGCAACGGTTCTACCGTCCGGAACTCGATATGCTGCGATGGTTTGCATTCCTGATGGTCTTTGCGGCACATGCGCTGCTGTCGTTTCACGGTCTGCTGCCTGCTGCCGTACTCTCGACGCTTGAGGGCGCAGGCAGCTGCGGTGTGCCGATCTTTTTCTTTCTGTCGGCATTCCTGATCACGGAGCTTCTGCGACGAGAGAAGCTCGCGGGAACAGTACCCCTTCGCTCGTTCTACGTGCGCCGCATCCTGCGAATCTGGCCGCTTTACTTCGGGATCCTTGCTGCCTATGCAGTGCTTGGCCGACGCTTTCACGGCTTCCACGTCGAGGCGGGGAGGCTGCTGCTGAACTGCCTGCTCGCCGGGAACTGGTACATCGCGCTCCATCCCGCAATCACGACGCCGCTGCGCAGCCTTTGGAGCATTTCCGTCGAGGAGCAGTGGTACCTGTTCTGGCCGGTCCTGCAGCGCGGGCTTTCCCGTGCGGCGCTGTTTCTCAGCTGCATAGTGATCGCGGTGCTTGCCTACGTGGCGTTGATCGCGATTGCGCGAACCGGGGATCCGCGTTCGCTCCCGGTGACTGCCTGGGTCGACAGCGCGGTGCAGTTCCAGTACTTCGCGCTCGGTGCGGCCACTGCGCTCTGCCTTCAGGGACGGGTACCTCGGGTAAGCCGGGGGGCGCGTTGCCTCATGCTCGCGCTTGGCGTGGTCTTGATGCTGCTGGCAGCCGGTGTGTGCGGCATCAAGCAGGCGGTACCTGCGCGTTCGACGGGAGCTCTCGTCAGTGGCTACCTGCTCGTTGCGGGCGGCACGCTGTGCTGCTTCCTCGCGGTCCTGGGGATCGCGTCGCGGCGATGGCTGCGTCCGCTGGTCCGGTTGGGGCAGCTCTCCTTCGGGCTCTATGTCTTCCACGAGACCGGCTTCTTCCTTGCGGACGCCCTGCGTCGGTATCTGGAGGTCTCCTTAACGCTCGGGTCGTTGCTGGTTGAAAAAGCGGTGGCCCTCCTGCTGACCTGTGGGATGGCCTTCTGCAGCTATCACTGGTGGGAGCGGCCCTTTCTGCGTCTCAAACAACGGTGGACGGTGGTGCCGTCCCGGGCGGTGCACTGATGCCGGCCGTGCTGGTCTTTCGCGAGGAGCTGCTTGCTCCATCCGAGACCTTCGTCGCCGCGCAGGCGACGACGCTTGAGCGTTTCCAGCCGCTGCTTTGTGGGCTGCGCAGGGTGGAGCCGACGCTGCCGCTCACTCTTCCGCTGCTTCTGCTCGCGCGCAGCAGGGTCACCCGTGCGCTGGTGCAGAGCGTCGGCTGGGCCCCTGGTCTGCGCAAGCGTTTGCTTGCTGCGCAGCCGGTGCTCGCGCACGTGCATTTCGCCATCGATGCAGCCGTGCTCCTCCCGCTGCTGCAGAGATTACGTCTGCCGATCGTTGTGACTCTGCACGGCTATGACGTGATGCGCAGCGATGCGGCGCACCGCGCAAGCCGCAGGGGCAGGCTCTATCTCCGGCGGCGAGAGGCCTTGTGGGCGCAGGCGAGCACGTTTCTCTGTGTTTCCGACGCGATCCGACTGCGTGCACAGGAACGTGGTTTTCCAGAAGCGAAATTACAGGTGCTGCCGATCGGGGTCGCGGTTGGGCGCGTCCCGTATCTCGAGCAGCTGACGCGTCGTCCTCAGGTTCTTTTTGTAGGGCGCCTGGTGGAGAAGAAGGGCTGCGATGTGCTCCTGCGGGCGATGCAGTTGTTGCAGCAGGAGCTACCGGATGCAGCGCTTGTGGTAGTTGGCGATGGGCCGGAACGCCGGTCGCTGGAGGCTTTGGCGTGTGAGCTCGGTGTGCGCGCGACGTTTGTTGGAGTGCAGACACCGGATCAGGTGCAGGGGCACATGCGTGCGTCGCGGTGTCTTGCCGCTCCCTCGTTGACCGCGCGGGATGGGGACGCGGAGGGGCTGCCGACAGTGCTCGCCGAGGCGCTGGCGATGGGGTTGCCGGTGGCGAGTACAACGCATTCCGGGATTCCGGAGTTGCTTGGTTCGGGGGTGCATGGCTTGCTTTCGCCGGAGCGAGACAGCGCGAAACTGGCGGAAAATCTGCTGATTTTGTGTGGCGAAGAAGAGCAATGTAACCGCTTACGCGTGTCGGGAAGAGCACGCGTGGAGGAGGACTTTGACCTCCAAAAACAATCCCGGAAGCTCGAGCAGGTGTACGACCGGGTCGCCGGGAGCCAAGGGCTCCGACCGCAGGAGACACCGGGCGCCGCGAGCCAAGGGTTCCGACCGCAGGGGACGCCGGGTGCCGCGAGCCAGGGGCTCCAAATGCAGGAGACGCCGGGCGCCGCGAGCCAGGGGCTCCGACCGCAAGGGCCGCCGGGCGCCCCGAGCCAGGGGCTGCAAGCCGGGCAGGACGCTCGCGAGGCGCGTGGGAGCGAGAAGAGTCCCCGGGCGGCGACCTCATGGTCCGAGGGTGAAAAGCGCTCCCCGGGTTTCCTCCGGCAGACTGCGTGGCTGCTCTCGGGAAACGCCTTCGCGTTGGTGTTTCAGACGCTGTACTTCCTCGTGACCGGCCGGATGCTGGGGGCTGCGGAGTACGGGGCGTTTGCAGGCGCTGTGGCGCTCGTGAATGTGCTGGCGCAGTTCTCGTCCTGCGGGATGGAGATGGTGTTGCTGCGGACGGTTGCGCGCAGCCCGGAGGCGTTTCCGGAGTGCTGGGGCAGGGCGCTCGTGGTGACCGGCGGTGGATTTCTGTGCGTGCTCCTGGCCGTGCTTTTCTATGGGCGGTGGTTTTTGCCTCCGGAGCTCTTTGCGCTCTTGCCGTTCCTGGCGTTGTCCGACGCGTTGTTCGGCAAGGTGACGCAGCTCGGGAGTCGCGCGCTGCAAGGGGCAGAGCTTGCACGGTGGAGTGCCAAGCTGCTCTTGCTCACAAACCTGGCACGGGCAATCGCTGCCGGGTTCCTGTTCGCGGTGGCTGCGCGCGGGCACACGCACGTCCCGGTGCTGCGCTGGACCGAGACGTACCTGGCTGCGTCGTTCCTGGTGGCGGTGCTTGCGGTGGGGCTGGTGAGCCGGAAGCTGGGGCTGCCGCGGTGGAGCCCGGTGCGCCGGGGGCATCTTGTGGAGGGGCTTTCCTTTGCTTGTTCGAGCTCGGCGATCTCGGTCTACAACGATGTGGACAAGACGTTGCTCGCGACCTATGGAATGCTGGGCGACGCCGGCATCTATGCGGCTGCATACCGCGTGGTGGACGTGGCGTCGACGCCGATCGTCAGCCTGTTCGCGGCAGGGTCGCCGGAGTTGTTCCGGCGGGGCAAGCTGGATGGTGCCGGGGGCGCGGCGCTTGCCGCGAAGGCGCTCCTGCGCTGGGCGGCTCCTTTTGGGCTGGTGTGTGTGCCGCTGCTGGCGTTTGCAGCGGCGCCTGCCGTACCACTGCTGTTCGGAAGGTCATTTGCAGGGTCGGTGAGTGTGTTGCGCTTTCTTGCGGTGCTGCCGCTCTTCCGTGCGCTCCATTATGCCTTCGGCACAGCGATCACGGCCTGCGACCGGCAGTGGCTGCGAACCGGTGCGCAGGGTGGGGCTGCGGTGTTGAACCTCGTGCTGAACCTGGTGTGGATTCCCGCGTATGGCTGGCGCGGGGCTGCCGTGGCGAGTCTCTGCGCGGATGGTGGGCTGGCGCTGGCGACGTTCCTGTTGTTGCAGGTGCTTCTGTTGCGACCCGAGGCCGGGACGCCCCATGCTATTCCGCGACGGGCGAAGCGGTGGCGGCACGCTCCAGGGCGTTGAGTGCGCTGGCCATGCTGTCGCAGAGGGTGAGCGGGCTTTCGCGGCCGCTTCCGGACTTGCTTCGGACCTTGCGGAGTGTGGCCCGGACGTTGTCAACGGCGACATCGGCGCGTCGGACCGGCGCGCCGGCGGCCGGTGCGGTGGCGCCGAGCGCTGCGATGCGGTGCAGGGCGGTGGAAAGCTCGTGGAGAAAGCCTTGCAGCGAGGCGTCGGCGTGTGGGTCGAGGATGCGCCGGGCCTCGCGGGGAAGGTTGTCAGACTCGAGCAGGGCGATCTCGAGCAGGAAGAGTGAGCGCATGGGCGGCTGCATGGCCTGCATGCGCTCGCGCTCCTGGAGCTTGCGCAGACGGCTGCGTCCGAACTCGAACTGCACGGCGTCGGCCTGGGCGTTCATCTGGCTGAAGCCGTCGTTGATGCGGTCGCGGAGGTGGCGCATCCGGGCGAGGGCTGGCTCCGGGTCGGTGTTCTTCGCAGCCGCGAGTCGCACGTCAGCGACGGCAACAGCGAGGTCGCCGATCTTGACAAGGTTGCTCTCGAGCAGTTCGCCCATCCGTACGGTGGCTTTGGGCGCGGCGAACTGGTCAAAAACGAGCCACATGGCGACCAGGCCGAGCAGGACGCCGACGACGCGGTCGCGAGCGACCGCGAGCGAGATCTGTTCGAAGGGCTCCTGGAGATTGACGAGGTAGAAGGCGAGCGCGACCTGCAGGCCGAAGTAGGAGAGCCGGGGACTGGAGGTCGCGAACCAGGCGGCGATGCCGGAGACGATGGCGAAGAAGAAGGTGAAGGCGGTGATCGAGTCCATGAGGGGCAGGAGGAAGACCTGCGCCGGCAGGGAGATGACAAAGCCGCCGAAGATCGCGCCCGAGATGCGCAAGAGCTGCTTCTGGCGCGAGGAGCCGATGGTGCCGAGTGCGGTGATGATGCAGGTAGCGACCGAGGTGTTGATCCCGGGCCAGTCGATGCCGTTGTAGACGAGGTAGCAGAGGGTGGCGGCGAGGCAGCCGCGCAGGGCGAAGACGAGGTGATCGCGGTTGGTGAAGGCATCGGCGACAAAGACGAGGGAGGGCCTGGAGCCGAGCAGCTCGCCGATGTCGGAGGCGCGCTTGCGGGCCTTTTCCACGCCGCTGCGGGCGTCGTCCGGGGTGGCCTCCACGATTGGCAGACCGAAGGAGTCAAAGATTTCGCTGAGGAGGCGAACGCTGCGTTCGATCTCGGGAAGGATGGGGAGGAAGTGGGAGGGTTGCTCGGTGCCCTGCCAGATGGACAGCTTGCTGCGGCCGACCTGCTCGATATCGGTAAGGGCGTTGACTTCGCTGGCCTGGACGGTCACGGCGGTACCGAGCGCACGGAGGCGGTCGCTCTCGTCGGCGGTGGGTCGGGCGCCGTGTTCGATGTCATCGAGGGTCGCGGCGCAGAGCTCAACCAGGCGGCCGGTCATGGAGACGACCGCGGCGACGCGGGCGCGCATTTCGGCGGTGACGCCGGCGCGAATGATCTGGCGGCGCAGGCTGCTGGGTCCGACCATGGCGTACTGCAGGAGGCGGGCTTCGTGGGCCTTGGCTGGCGGGTGGCCGTCAGCGGCTGCGAGCAGCATGGCGGCGGCCACGGAGAGGCGGTCGGCAACGCCGGAGATTACCGGGTCGCGGGGATGGAAGGAGCGATAGACCAGCTCGACAAAGAGCGTGCAGAGGGTGCCGATGATGACGGAGAGCAAGGTGTAGAGGGTGAGCGAGACCTTGAGATTGACTTCGCCGGCGCGATCCCAGATGGGGATGGCGGTCGCGATCAGGAACGAAAAGCCCGCGGCGAGGCCGTAGTTGCGGGCGGTTCCCATGACGAAGAAGATCAGGTAGAAGGAGCCGATGACCCAGAAGAAGTGGGTGAGGGGCGAGTCGACGAAGAGCGCGATGCCGACCATGGTGTAGACCGTGCCCAGGCCGAAGAAGGCGATGGTGAGCCAGGTCTGCTGGGCGGTGTTGCGGAGGCTTTCGCGCGAGACGTTGAGCGCAAAGTAGCCGCCGAGCGCGCCAGCCGGCAGGTGAAAGGTCATGATGAGCAGCATGGTGAGCGTGGCAGCGAGGACCATGCGAACGACCAGCGAGAGCCGGCCCGGGAAGGGCGCAAGCTCGCGGCGCAGGAAGTCAAGAAACCAGCTGCCCCCGGGCTGCCGATCCCCGGCGTCGCCGTGCCGCGGGGCGGTGACAGCCCGCACTGCGGCGCCTGTGCTCACCAGCCGTTCCAGCCGCGAACTTCGACCACGGCGGACTCGGAGATGCGGAAGGCGTTGGGTGCGGGGTCGATGACGCGGATGCGGACGGGGTAGCGCGAGGCGAGGTGCACCCAGGAGAGGGTGCGCTGGATGTTGGGCAGCCCCTGGCTGAGGCTGCCGACGGTGCTTGCATCGGGGGTGACGCCGAAGCTGGCACTCTCGACGACGCCGCGGTAGAGCTTGTGGGGGTCGCTCATCAGGTAGACGTTGACGTGCATGCCGGGCAGGATGCGGTGCAGCTGGGTTTCGCGGAAGTTGGCGATGATCCACCAGACGCGCGTGTCGATCAGGGTGAAGACCTGCTCGCCGGCGTGGGCGAAGGCGCCTTCGGAGAGCGTGAGGTTGGTGACGCGGGCATCGAAGGGCGCCTGTACGACGCAGTTATCGAGGTTGTACTGGGCGTTCTGCACTGCAGATTCGCGGGAGCCACGCTGCGCGGTGTAGGCGTCGATGGTGACGACGGAGCTCTGCGATTGCTGGCGCTGGGCCTCGGACTGGAAGACGTCGGACTTGGAGGCGCTGAGCGCAGAGTAGGTGGACTGGAGGCGCGCCTGCGACAAGCGGAGCTGGGCCTCGGCCTGGCGGACGGCGAGCTCCTTGGCCGCGGTGCCGGTGCGCAGCTGGTCCACCTGGTCGACGGTGACGAACTGCTTCGCGAGCAGGGGCTCGACGCGGTGGAGGTTGTTGAGGGAGTAGTTGTACTCGGCTTGCGCACGGGCAACGCCGGCCTGGGCGTTGCCGACGTCTGCACTGGCTTCATCGATGGCCGCGGTGGCGCGGCCGACGTTGGCTTCCGAGGCGCGGGTGCCCGCCTGTGCAGCGATGGCGGCGTCCCGCTGCGCCTGGATGCGGCGGGCTTCATCGACGATCTGCCCTTCAAGGGCGGCCTGGTCGGATTTTGCGCGCTCAAGCGCGTAGCGGTAGGGCCGGTCGTCGACGCGGAAGAGGACCTCGCCGGCGTGGACCTGCTGGTTGTCGCGGACGTTCACTTCGGTGATGGGGCCGTTCACGATTGGGGCCATGCCGATGTAGTTGGCGAAGACCTCGGCGTCATCGGTGCGTGGGTAGCGATTGGTCTGCCAGACCACGAGAGCGGCGAGCAGGAGCGCCACAAGGACGATGGCGGCGCTGACGAGGCGGCCGAGAACGTTCTGTCGCAAAGGCTCGGGCGGGGTGTTCTGGCGCGGTTGGGGAGCGTCGGGTTCGTGCTTCTCGTCTGCGTTCGGGGGAGCCTGCGCGTGCTGTTTCTCTTTCTCAGGGAGCTCGGCGAGGCCGTGGGGTGCGTTGTCTTCTGCCATGCGCGGCATGCTCCTTAGCTGTAGAACACGAGCCAAAGGCCCAGGGAGAAGATGGCGGCGAGCGCCGGGTAGACGAGCAGCGGGGGAGCGAGCTGCTGGTCTAGGTCGAGGCGCAGCAGCAGGAGGTGAACCAGAAAGGCGAGCAGGATGCCGACGCCGAAGCAGAACAGCCAGACCGGAAAGTAGGAACCAAGGATGCTGTAGGAGGGGGCACGACCGCAGCCTGCTGCCAGCAGCAGAAGCGCTGCGGGGCTGGTGGAACGGAGTCGGTGGGCGAGGCGGCGGGCCATCATCTTCTATTCTCCACCGTTTGGCGGGATCGACTGCGTGGGTGGGGGTGCGATTGCGGGCGGCGTGGGTGGCGGCAATGCGGGTGCGTTCCGGGCCGGGGGCAGCACGGCTGGTCCCGGGTGAGAGCGGAGCAGCTCCGCGGTGCGGAAGGTGAGATCCGTGGCCTGCTGGAAGAGGTTGGTGCGGGCGTTGACCTCGTCGGCGCGCGCCTGGGCGAGGGTTCGCTGGGCGGCCACGACGTCGACCAGGGTGCGCACGCCATCACCGTAGGCTTCGGTGGCGGCGTCGAAGGAGATCTGCGCGGAGTTGAGGAGCAGCTCTGCTGCCCCCTGCTGGGCAAAGGCGGTCTGAGTGTTGGTATAGGCGGTAAAGACCTGGTCTTCGATCTGGTCGCGGGCGGCGTCGAGCCGGGCCACGGCGGTGGCTTTCTCGGCGATGGCCTCCGCGATCTGGCTGGCGCGGCGGCCGCCGTCAAAGAGGGTCCAGGTGAAGTTGAGCCTGGCATCCCAGACGCCCACTGCGCCGTAGACCGAGGGGAGGTCATCCTGCTCGCCGTAGGCGCGGACACGTCCGAGCGTGCCGTTGAAGGTGATCTGCGGCAGGTACGCGGTACGGGCCTGCCGGATGCGCTGATCGGCAGCGGCGATACGGGCCTCCTGCTCGAGGAGGTCGGGCCGGTCGTGGAGGGCGTGCGCGATGGCGTCGGCCGCCGTCTCGGAGACCGCAGAGGGGGGCGCGAGCTGACCGAGCGGGACCACGGGCAGGGCTGTGGACGCGGGCAGGCGCAGCACGGTGGCGAGGTCCGCGGCGGCATTGGACTGGATGCCCTGGAGGTTGGTGAGCTCGTAGGTGGCCTGGGCAGCGGCGGCGCGGGCTTCGAGCGCGTCGGGCAGGGTGGCGAGGCCCTGGGCAAAGCGGGCGTTGACGTCGGCGGCGACAGTGTTTGCGTTCTGGAGATTGGCCTGGGCGGCGGCGACCTCGCCCTGGCTGTTGAGGAGGCGGAAGTAGCGCGTGGCGACGGCGTCGATCACTTCGAGGTGGACGCGATTGAAGGCGAAGTCCGCGCCATAGAGCTCGTAGCGGGCGGCGCGCAGCGCATCGGCGCGGGCGTTCCAGTCAAAGACGGTGTACTCGAGCTGGAGGGCGGGCTCGACGAGACCCTCGGTCTGGCGGACGAAGACGCTGTTGAAAAGGATGCCATTGCGCGTGGTGGCGCCGAGGACCAGGCCGGTCAGGGTGGGCAGCAGGGCGGAGCGGGCGATGCCCTTGGCGGCGGCAGCCTGCCGGGCGCGCTGCCAGGCGGCGCGGGTCTCGGGATTGCGCTGTTCGGCGATGTCGATCAGCGCGGCGAGCGAGAGCGGGTGGTCGGCTGGCGTCGGGGCGAGCGCGGGGGCCTCCGGTGGGGGCGCCAGGTGAAGGCTGGAGGGCGGAGTCCAGGGAATGGATGGCGCGGATGGCAGCTGCTGCGCGTGCGCGGCCGCCTGGGAGAGCACGCTGAGCAGGAGCAGGCTTTTGGCTGGAGTTCTCAATAGTGCACGCGCAGGGGGCTTCGCTGCCAGAGTGCAAAGCTTGCCGCGGCCTCGTCGGCGAGGAGCGGAATTGCGGGGACGGAGCGGAGTGCGGGGGCGAGGGTGAACTCGCGGTAGAGCTTGGCGTCATCGAAACCTGCCTGTTCAGCGACCGCGACGGAATTGCCGTAGAAGAAGCGATCGATGCGGGCCCAGTGGATGGCGGCGAGGCACATGGGGCAGGGTTCGGCGGAGGAGTAGAGGGTGCAGCCAGCCAGCGTGAAGCTCTGAAGGGCGGCGCCGGCCGCGCGGATGGCGACGATCTCGCCGTGGGCGGTGGGGTCGCTGGTGGCGGTGACCTGATTGGCGCCTTCTGCAACGAGGAGGTTGTCGCGGACGATCACGGCCCCGAAGGGTCCGCCGCGCAGTTCGCGAACGTTTTCGGTTGCCAGTGCGATGGCGCGTCGCATCCAGTCTTCGTGTGTCGGGGCCATGGCGTGCCTCCCCAGTATTCCATGGAGTGGCGGCTCTCGCTTTCCGGTTTGCCCGGGGCTAGGGCAAGAGCAGAATCTTGCCGGTGTGGCCGCCCCTTTCCATGTCACGGTGGGCCGCGGCTGCGTCTGCGAGGGGGTAGCGGGCATGGATGACGGGGCGAAGTGCGCCGGTAGCAAGCAGTGGCCAGGCCTCGCGCGCGATCTCGTCGCGCAGGGCTTGTTTTTCAGCGGCCGAGCGGCTGCGCAGGGTAGAGCCGGTGAGGACCAGGCGCTTCTGCATGACCTTGCGTAGGTCGAGCGTCACCTCGGCGCCCTGCGAGGTTGCGATGTGGGTGAGGCGGCCGCCCATGCGCAGCAGCGCGAGGTGCTGCTCGAAGTAGGGCCCGGCGATCATGTCCAGGATCGAGTCGAAGCCGTCCGGGGCCCAGGTGCGGAGTTGCTCAGCCCAGTTCTCGTTGTAATTGGCGGCGTACTCTGCGCCGAACTCGAGGCACTGCCGGCACCTGGCTGCAGAGCCGGCTGTGGCTGCGGCGTGGATGCCGCGTGCCCTGGCGAGCTGCAGTGCGATTGAGCCGATGCCGCTGGTGCCGCCCTGGACGAGCAGGCGCTCGCCTGCTGTGACGCGTGCCGCGGTGGATTGCCCCGGGGCTTCAGAGAAGAGGTTGGCCCACACGGTGAAAACGGCCTCCGGGAGCGCTGCCGCGTCGGCGAGCGGGAGGTCCGCGGGGACGGGCAGGCAGGAGCCGGCGGGGGCGAGGGCGTACTCAGCGTAGCCGCCGCCTGCAAGCAGGGCACAGATGCGGTCGCCAGGCTTCCACTGCGTGCCTTGGCCGACGCTTTCCACCGTGCCGGAGACTTCAAGGCCGGGCAGCGGTGAAGCGCCTGCCGGGGGTGGGTAGTGGCCCTGGCGCTGAAGCAGGTCGGCACGGTTGAGGCCGGCGCCGGCGACGCGGATCAGGACTTCCCCCTTCCCGGGTTGCGGAGTGGGGAGCTCGGTGAGCTGGAGCTGTTCGGGGCCGCCTGGTGAAGCGATGGTGATGGCTTGCATAGCGGCTGAGATGCTGCAGCCGCCAGGGTTGTCAGGGTTGGAGCACAGCCCAGGCGATCACGGTGTCCCGCTCGTCTCGTCGCCCGGTGACTTCGCTCGTGAGTTCGGCTTCGAGCTCGTGGTGGGTGAGGAGCATCTCGCCTTCGAGGATCTCGGCTTCGCTTGCGCCGACGTAGCAGAGCTCGCAGACACCGATGCCTCCCTCGTTCATGACGGGCGGCCCGAAGATACGGCAGGTGAGAGGGCGATGGGTGTAGAGCTCGCAGCGGCCGGTGGCGGGGTTGAGCACGGGGCAGGGAGCATCGGCTTCCGGCAGATCGGCGAAGGCGTCCCACTGCTCGTCTTCCGGTGCGAGCCAGCCGGTAGCCGGGTCGCCGGGGAAGGAGGCGGCGAGGTCGCGCTGGAGGTTGCGAGCGCGATTCCGGAGGGCGCTGGCCCGGTTGGGATCGTCGGCTGCGAGCCCCTGGAGGCCGGTACGCAGGCGCTCAGCGTCAAGTGCCGAGATGCGGAAGACGCCGTGGCAGCAGGGTGTGCAGCCGGGGCGGCAGCTGAGCCAGGAGCCTCCATCCGGCCTTGCGGCGCGTCGGGTGGCATCGGCGAGTGCGGCGTCGACGATCTGAATGAGTTCCGCATCGCGGGCGGGCAGCATGGTTCTATTCTCATGCGAAACGGGCGGGCTCGGGTAGCATGAGGCAAACACAGGGTGGAGGCAGCGTGGCAGAGGCGACAACAGGGAGGGGCAGACGCCCGATCCGGGTAGGGATTCTTGGTTTTGGCACCGTGGGTTCGTCGGTAGCGCGAATTCTTCTGGAGGGTCCGGCAGCCGGGGAACTCGTGCTGACGCATGTGTACAACCGTGACGTGGCGCGCAAGCAGGCGACCTGGAACCAGCAAGGGGTGACGTGGACGGAGCAGATCGACGACATTCTTTCAAGCGACGTTGATGTTGTGGTGGAGCTGGTGGGCGGCCTGGACCCAGCGGGCGGCTGGGTGCGGCGGGCGCTTGAAGCCGGCAAGAGCGTGGTGACGGCGAACAAGAAGCTGATCGCGGCGCAGGGTGTGGAGCTGCACCAGCTCGCGCGTAGTCGCGGAGCGTACCTGTTCTACGGTGCGGCCGTGGCGGGCGGGATCCCGGTGATCCCGGGTCTCCAGCAGGGCCTGGCCGGGGAGCGGATCAAGCGGATCGAAGGCATCCTGAACGGAACCTGCAACTACATCCTGAGTGGCATGGAGCAGGGCGCCGAGTACGCGGCGATGCTCGGCGAGGCGCAGCAGCGCGGCTTTGCCGAGGCGGACCCGACCGAGGACGTAGGCGGTTTCGATGCGCGGGCAAAGCTGGTGATCCTCTCGCGGCTGGCCCTGCGGAAGGACGTCGCGGTGGAGTCGGTGAAATGCCGTGCCATCACACGACTTGCCTCGGTCGATTTTGATTATGCGCGGCTGCTGGGTTGCACGATCCGGCAGGTTTCGCGGGCGGAGCTCGCGGAGGACGGCAGCGTGGTGGCGCTGGTGGGCCCCATGCTGGTGCCGCAGCGGTCGCCGCTGGCCTGGTCGCGGGGGACGGAAAACATGGTGCTGGTGGGCGGCGCGTATGGCGGCGATGTGGTGTTCTCCGGCCATGGAGCAGGCGGCCATCCCACGGCGGTCGCCGTGGTTTCAGATCTGCTGGCGCTTGCCCACGGGTCCGGTGCGGTGGAGCTCGAGAGCCACAAGGCCGAGGTCACGAGCGATCTGCATCTGCGGCACTCGGTCCGGTTCGTGGTGCGGGATCGCCCGGGGATCGTAGCTGCGATCGCGACCGCGTTGGCGCGGGAGCACATTAATATTGACGCGCTGTTGCAGCTGCCCGGGCACAGCAAGGCGAGCATGCCGTTTGTGATGACGCTGGAGCGCTGCGCTGGATCGAGCCTGGAACGAGCGCTGCACGAGGTGGAATCGCTGGACTGCCTGCTGGAGCCGCCACTGGAGATGGAGATCCTGGAGCAGGAGTAGTGCGAGGGGTGAGCGGGGCGCGGGGTACCCTCGGGACGAACTGTGTGGTGATAGGCAGTAAAGCCCGCGATCGTTCTGTAGCATCGTAGATACAGCTATGGAACACACCTCGCGCGCCACCGCCTCGACTTTGCTGCCCTCCGCTCACCCCCAGAACCACAAGAACCTGCCTGAGTGCCCGATCACGGTCAATGGGCAGCAGACGCGTGCGCTGGCTGGCGAGCTACTGATCGACGCACTGCAGCGTACCCTTGGCGGGACCAAGGGCGAGGTGCCGCATGTGTGCTATGTGCCGCAGCTCGGGCCTATCCAGACCTGCGACACCTGTTTCGTCGAGGTGGACGGGCAGCTGGTGCGCGCCTGCGCCACGCACGTCACGGCAAATGCGAAGGTCGTCACCGAGTCGCAGCGGGCGCGTGATGCGCAGCGGGAAGGCTTTGACCGCATCCTGGGCAATCACCTGCTGTACTGCACTGTGTGCGACAACAATAACGGGAACTGCACGGTGCACAACACCACCGCGCTGCTCGAGGTGGAGCACCAGGAACACCCGTTCCTGACGAAGCCCTACGAGAAGGATGAGACCAACCCCTTTTACCGCTACGACCCGGACCAGTGCATCCTGTGCGGCCGCTGCGTGGAGGCCTGCCAGAACTACCAGGTGAATGAGACCCTGTCGATCAACTGGGAAGACCCGCATCCGCGCGTGCAGTGGGACCACGGGCATACGATTGCCGGGTCAAGCTGCGTGTCGTGTGGTCACTGTATCTCTGTGTGTCCCTGCAATGCATTGATGGAGAAGTCGATGCTTGGCGAGGCGGGCTACCTGACGAACTGGCCGGCGCCGGCGCTTGAGCAGATGATCGACCTGGTCAAGGCGATCGAGCCGGAGATGGGCTACGGACCGATTCTGAAGGTCTCGGAGACCGAAGCCGCGATGCGGCATGTGCGCACCAAGATCACGAAGACGGTTTGTACGTATTGCGGGGTTGGCTGCTCCTTCGATATCTGGACCAAGGATCGCCACATCCTGAAGGTGGAGCCGGGCCAGGGTGCTGCGAATGATATCTCGACCTGCGTGAAGGGTAAGTTTGGTTGGGACTATGTCAACAGCCCGGACCGCCTGCAGAAGCCACTGATCCGCGATGGGGAAACATTCCGCGAGGCGAGCTGGGAAGAGGCGCTCGATCTGATCGGCAAGCGACTGGGTGAGATCAAGCAGCAATACGGTCCGGATGCGCTCGGGTTTATCTCTTCGTCGAAGACGACGAACGAAGAGAACTACCTGATGCAGAAGCTGGCGCGTGCAGTGGTCGGCACGAACAATGTCGATAACTGCTCACGGTACTGCCAGTCGCCTGCGACCCAGGGCCTGTTCCGCACGGTGGGGTATGGTGGCGACTCGGGTTCGATTCACGATATCGGCACGGCATCGCTTGTGTTGTGCATCGGCACCAACACCACCGAGAGCCACCCGGTGCTTGCCACGCGCGTGAAGCAGGCGCACAAGCTGCGTGGGCAGAAGCTGATTGTTGCCGACATTCGCGAGCACGAGATGGCGCGTCGCGCGGATATCTTCTTTCGGCCGCGTCCGGGAACGGACATCGTGTGGCTCTCGGCGATGACGAGATTCATTCTCGACACCGGTCTGGCGAAGATGGACTTTATCGAGCGCTGGGTGAACAAGCTCGAGGAGTATCGCGCCAGCCTCGACTGGGCGACGATGGAGTTTGCCGAGCAGCAGACGGGTATCTCGGCGGATGAGTTGCGGCGCATCGCGACGATCATTGCCAAGGAAGAAAGTGTTTGCATCCTGTGGGCGATGGGCGTAACCCAGCACGTGATGGGCTCCGATACCTCCACGGCTATCTCGAACCTGCTGCTGGCGACAGGGAACTACATGCGGCCGGGTACGGGTGCGTATCCCCTGCGTGGACATAACAACGTGCAGGGCGCGAGTGACTTCGGCTGCATGCCGAATATGTTTCCCGGCTACGAGCACACGGATGATGAAGCAGCGCACGCGCGCTATGAGCAGGGCTGGGGTGCGAAGCTCCAGAAGGAGAAGGGCCTCGACAATCACCAGATGATCGACAGCATCTACGAAGGCAAGCTTCGGGCTGTGTATCTGTTTGGCGAGGATATGTACTCGGCCGATTCGAATGCGAACCATGTCGCAGGCGGGTTTGAGCGGCTGGACTTCTTCGTGGTGCAGGATATTTTCTTCTCGGAGACCTGCCGGTTTGCAGATGTTGTTCTGCCGGCGAGTCCGAGCCTGGAGAAGGAAGGCACGTTCACGAACACGGAACGGCGTATCCAGCGGCTGTATGAAGTGTTTGAGCCACTGGGGGAGTCGCGGCCGGACTGGCGCATCATCCAGGACATCGCCAACCGGCTGGGTGCGAACTGGGACTACAAGCACCCAAGCGAGATCATGCACGAGTCTGCATCCCTTGCGCCGATGTTCGCCGGCATCACCTACGACCGGCTCGCAGGATACGAGACACTGCAGTGGCCGGTTGCAATCGACGGAACAGACCAGCCGCTCCTGTACACGACGGGTTTCCCTCTGGAGGGAAACAAGGCGCAGTTCCACCCGTTGAAGCTGCGCGTGCCGGCGGAAGTGGAGGATGCGGAGTACGACCTGCACCTCAACAATGGCCGGCTGCTGGAGCACTTCCACGAAGGCAATATGACACTGCGCGTTCCGGGCATTCAGGCGGAGACGCCAGAGCGCTGGCTCGAGATGTCGCCGGAGCTGGCAAAGGCGCACAACGTGGTGACCGGGCAGTGGGTCGATGTGACTTCACGGCGTGACACGATGCGCGTGCAGGTGCTGGTGACGGATCGGGTCAGCGGCAACCAGATGTTCGTGCCGCTGAATACGACGAGCACACCGATCAACGCATTGACCGGCAAGGATGTGGATGACGTGACCCACACTCCGGCGTACAAGGAGCTGGCGGTGAAGATCAAGGTGCTGCCGTGGCGTGGTGAGAATCCGTTGCGGCCTTTGAACTTCCGCAATGGCAACCCGAAGGCGCAGAACGGTGTGGAAGTCGAGCGCAAGTGGAAGCGCGCAGACTACCGTATGCCTGGCACGAAGCCGGGGCTGGTGCAGATCAATACCGGCACTGATAGCAATCACAGCAAGGGATCGCGGTAAGGGAGAGCGCAATGGCCAAGGCAGTTCAGTTCAAAATACAGCCCGCACCAGCGATTGCGGAGACACAGCGCAAGCTCGATGCGGCACCGCTCGAGCATGCAGATGCGGTGTTAAATGCATTCCGCACCCTGCAGACGCTGCACGATACGAATACCCTGGACTTCGTCCGTGGCCTGCTTGGCGCAGGGGACGAGGTGTTGTCGCAGGTGGTGAGTGTTGCGACCTCGCCGCAGTCCACGCGCGCGATCCGCAATCTGCTGATCCTCACCGATATTCTCGGCACGATCGATCCAAATGCCTTGCACAGCATTGCGAACAGCGTGACGCCTGCGATCACGTCGCAGGACCCGCGCAAAGAGCCACCGTCACTGTTCCAAATAACGAAGCGGCTCTTCTCGAAGGATGCGCGACGTGCATTGGCGCTAGGCGTTGCGGTGCTTGAGGGCATGGGCCGTGCGCTTGGGCCGAACAGCACCAGCAAGGTGCCTCAGCCCTCGGGCAGCTAACTACCACTCGTCGTCTTCGTCACTGCCGATCGGCTGCCCCGGAGGTGCTTCAAGCACCTCCGGTTTTGCGTAGGCGCCCGGATTCTTCTCCCACGCTGCGATGGTGCGCAGGGCTTCTGCGCGATGCGCTGCTTCCGCTTCGTCGCCAGGCGAAGCGGACAGGTGGGACTTCAACTGCTCCACGGCGGCAGACGCCTGCTCGCGTGCTTCCGGGCTGGTGGCCGGCGCGACTGCGAGTGCGAGCAGGTGTGTAAGCACCGCTGTCTGCACGGTGCGTGCCGTCTGTGCGGTCGGGGCATCGCCAGGGGCAGGCGCGTACCAGGTGGCCTTGAGGATCGTGCTGAGTACGTCGCCGAGACCCGGAAGAGACGGGTCTTCGGCGTGATCTTCTGCGAGCCGGGTTGCGCGGGTGGGCTCAAAGAGCAGCGAGCAGGTGAGATTGGCCGCGGAAGCCGCGGCACCCTGCGGGTCAAAAGCAAGGCCCGCGTTGCCGGGGAAGGATTCCTGGGTGCGCGGGTAGCCTGGCGGCCGTGGTGGCAGGAGCGCGAGCAGCTTTGGCGAGAGCGTCAGCGCTTCGGGGCTGAGGGTTGCGAGCACTGCATCGAGCGCCTTCTTCTGCTCCGCTGCTGTTACAAATCGCGGCATCTGCTGCCCATCGCCGCGCAGCGAGTAGCGGTAGTCGAGGCCGCCGATCTCTTTAGCCGCTGCTTCGGTCTGGTAACGATGGAGCAGATAGAGCGGGACGAGCGTGTCCTCAAGGGTTGCGAGAGGGTCGCCGGGCTGAATGGCTGCTTCACCGAAGCGATCGAGCGCAGCCTTGCGCAGGGTGAGAATGCGGGTGAGCTCATCGGCTGGATCGTGTCCATTGTCCCAGAGATGAGCCTGTGGGCTGAGCGAGCCAAGTGGGCGGGCGTCTTCGTCGGTGAGATAGAGGAGGCCGTGGTCCGTGTCGGCGCGCAGCATCGCATCAAGTTGTTTCCGCTCGTCTACGCCGGCGGGGAACTGGGTGTAGCCGTAGGCGATGGCGGCCTTGTCCCACGCGCCGACGCCGACCGTGTAGGCATGTGTGAGATCAGGCCTGCCGTTTGCGTCAAGCGTGATCATGGGGTGCGGGTAATCCATCACCGACGTGCCGGGTGCGATGGTGCTGGCTGCGAAGTTGTGCGCGAGCCCGAGGGTGTGGCCGACCTCATGCGCGGCAAGCTGGTGGATGCGCTGCAACACCATGCTGAGGGCTTCAGCCTGCTCCTGCCTGGTTTGCTGCGGCGTGGCGTTCGGGTTGGTGTAGGGCGCGAGCAGGGCTTCGGCGATCATGAAGTCCTGCCGCGCACGCAGTGAGCCGAGCGTCACAACGCCCTTGAGGATCTCGCCAGTACGCGGATCAACGACGCTCGCTCCATAGCTCCAGCCGCGCGTGGAGCGGTGCACCCAGTCGATCATGTTGTAGCGAAGGTCTTCGGGGTCCGCTCCTTTTGGGAGTTCCTTGACGAGGAAGGCGTGCGAGAAGCCCGCAGCTTCGAAGGCTGCGCTCCACCAGCTTGCGCCTTCGATGAGTGCGGTTTTGATGGGCTCGGGTGCGCCGCTGTCGACGTAGTACACGATTGGCGTGACGGGGTCGCTTACCCTGGCGGATGGGTCCTTTTTCTCGAGACGATGCCGCGTGATCAGGCGCTTGTCCATGCTTTCGCCGAGCGGCGCGGAGTAGTCCCGGTAGGTCAGGTCGAAGTAGCCGGCGCGTGGATCAAACGCGCGTGGCGTGTACCCGGGTCCGGGAAGTTCGATCATCGAGAAGTGCTCGCGCACGGTGACATGGTGCGCATCGGGCGTCACACTTGCGATCAGTTTCGCCGGCTCGGCGGCATCGCTTGAGAAGGTCAGAAGGGATTCAACCTCGGTGTTGCGAGGAAAGCTGCGCAGGCTCTCCGTGTCGATGGCCGATCGGGCTGCATCGAGCTTGTAGGCGCCCTGCTTCATGGCGACGAGTGAGTCGTTGACCCCGTGGATGTCGTGGAGGAAGAAATCTGTCGCATCGACGGTGACAGATCCGGCGGCCTTGTCTTCACTTTCGATCCGGAAGCCCCAGAGAACGGATTGTGCGAAGGAGTCCCTGACCGCGGTGCGCTCCTCGGCGATGGCGGAGGAGGAGCGGTATTGCTGGTTGGGCTCGACGAGCAGAAGGCGCGGCCCGGAGCGGTACCACTCGACGATGCGGCCGCGCCCAAGCTGCCCGCGATCCAGCAGAAGATCATTCGCGCCGACGCCCTGGCGCAGTTGGTCAAGGAGCAGAAACTCTGCGCCGTCGGTGAGCATTGTTTTCGGGATGGTGAGCAGCAGCTTGCCATCCGCTGCGTTCCAGGTGAGCGGGAAGAAGCCATCGAGGTGTTGATTCGCGTTGTTTTGCGCCAGAGAGGGGACAGCGGAGGCGAGCAGCAGGAGGGGGAGCAGGGAAAAGAGACGCGCCATTGTTTCGCCAGCGTACCAGCGGTCCCGGCTCGCTGCTAGCGTGAAATGTCGCGGCTCGCCTCCCAGGCCTTGCTGTATTTCCAGCTCACGTAGCAGGAGTGATAGAGGTGCAGGAGGAGTCCCTCGCGACCGTCCAGAAAGCCGGCGCGCAGCATGTAGTTATAGAAGAAGGTGGCGACCGGGTTCACGAGTGTGTTCCACACGAACGCGGGGAGAGAGTGGCTGCGTTTGCCGCGTGCGCGCACGAGCGGAACGCTTGCGCTGCTGTAGCGGTTCATGTGCTCGATGTAGAGCAGGAGTGTGGGGTAGGCGTCGTGAAGGATGTCGCTGCGGAGCGTGCCCGTCGGGCCATCGTACTTGGGCGTGGCGTGGGGCTCGGTATCTTCTCGTGCCCAGGCAGTGCCACGGCGAAAGAGTCGCAGTTTTGGATCGGGGTAGAAGCCACCGTGCTGCATGGCGCGGCCAAGAAAGAAGTTGCGGCGCGGGATGGAGTAGGCGTGGACGGGCGGATCCTGTGCGAGCAGTGCGCGGATCTCCTCCGCAAGTTCAGGTGTGAGGCGTTCATCGGCGTCGAGGGAGAGTACCCAATCGCCGGTGCAGGCGCGCAGGGCGTTGTTGACCTGCGCACCATAGCCCATCCAAGGCAGGTACGTGGTTTTCGCGCCATGCTGCGTTGCAACGGCGATGCTTTCGTCGGTGGAGCCAGAGTCGATGAGGATGATTTCATCTGCCCAGGTAATCGTAGGCAGCATGCGACGCAGATTGGCTTCCTCGTTTTTGGCGACGATGGCAACAGAGATGGTGTTTCTTCGAGCGGGGGCAGCGGCGTCAGAGTCGAGGGTCTCGGGCTGCATCGGTTGGGGCGCTACGATGCCTGGAACTGCTGGATCAGGCGTGCGGCGAGTGGCTGCAACGACTCGCCTGTCTTGGGGAGGATGAACTCCTGCGTGGCTTCGCTCCACTCGAGTTTGAACGAGGTGGAGAGGGCGGAGATCCAGATCTGCCGAACAGGGGTATTGGGGGTCACAACGAACTTGCCGGCAGGCTGTTCAAACAGGATGTTGAGCGCGCCGTTGTTCTCTTCCACCTCGAAGCCGCCCTCGGCCTCGAGGGCGATCAGGGCCTGCTTGAGGGCTTCGACGGAGTGGTCGGCGTGGTGGCGAAACTGTGCTTCATCCAACATGCCCCCAGTGTAGCAAGGCGCAGGGTCTTCTCGAGGGGAGACGCTGCGCCGCGGGATGAGCTAGGCGACGTCCCGGATGGCATTCCTGACATGCTCGATGGCTTCGTCTTTGAGTTCCAGGTGGTGGACCTTGAGGGCGTGGTCCTCGATCTGCGGCAGCATTTCCGCTTCGGAGTTGCCTTCGAGGTGCCAGTCGCACTCCGAGTAGCCAACGTTTGCACAGCGGAACTGTTTCGATTCCATGGTCTCTCCTTTACGCTGCGGGAGCTGCCCGCAAACACTAGGACTTGGATGTCGAAAGCTTTGATCCCGTGTCTCGGGCGAGGGAGATTCCGTGTGCCGCTTCAACAACGTGATGGCCGGAGGGTTGCGAGAAGCAGAAGGCCAGGGGAGAGGCGAGGGAATCCCGGGGCGGGATGAGGACCTCTCGGCTGGAGACACAGCAGTGGTCAACGTGAAGCAGGGAAGGGAGGGCGACCTAGATGTTCTCGAGTAGTTGCGACAGACTTAGCTCGAAGCCGAGGGCAATGACTTCCAATGTTGGAAGTGAGATAGCTTTGCGTCCGCGTTCTACATCGGAGAGATAACTTCTATCGATGCCGAACGAAACAGCCATCTGGAGTTGCGTCATGTTGCGGGAGAGACGTAACTCGCGAAGGCGCAGGCCAAAGCGGCTGGTGATGTCGACGTTGGAGCAGGACCGGTAGCAGTCATGCAAAGCGATGCGGCGCTTCACATCCGAAGCCACTCGAACCGGCGTGAGGGGAGCCGGCATCTGCGCGCCTGTGGGGAGTGTAGAGACTGTAGTCACGTACGAACCTCCATGCACATCAATTGTGTGGGAAAGGGCTGAAACGTCTAGAGCGTAGCAGAAGAAGTGCAGCGCTGACACACGATTCCGTTGGTGGGTGGTAGATGTTTTTGGTAATGCATGGTAAGCAGGGGGAAGCGCCGGGTGGAGCAGCGAGTAATCAAAGTCAGGAGCACTTAGTCCAGCCAGGCCTAGGTGCTTTGTGGGATCAGAGTGCAAGTCCGCCGGATGCAATGCCTGTGGCTGAGATACGGGTGCCCGGAGAGATACCCGGCGGGGAGTGCAGCGCGTCCTGCTTACTGTACAGAGCGACTTACTAAGTAGGGACGCGGCGCTGTGCGGGTGCGATCGAGGAAGGGATACTTTGGCTTGATTCCCTGCGCGTGACTGGCTGCGAAGCTTCGCTGCCAGTCACGGGAGTTATGCCCTAACAGGCCAATTGTTCGCGCTCGACCTTCAGGCCATCGAGTCTTCCGAGCATGGTGAGGGCAATGCGCTCCGGGTCAAAGAGCGATTGCGCCATCTGTTGCAGGTCTCCGAGTGTCACTTCCTCGACGCGCGCGAGGATTTCACTGGGACCGAAGAAGTGATCGAAATACATCTGCTGACGCGCGAGGTTCGACATGCGGGAGCCGGAGCTCTCGAGCGAGAGCAGGAGGTTTCCCTTGAGCTGGTCCTTGGCGCGGCGGAGTTCATCTTCTTCGACAGGGGATTCCTTCAGGCGGCGGAACTCGCACATGACGAGGCGGATCAGCTCCAGGGCCTTGTCGGCGGAGGTGCCGGCAAAGACGCAAAGGGAGCCGGTATCGCGATAGGGGCTCAGGTCGGAGTAGATGGAGTAGGCGAGGCCGTGCTCTTCGCGGACTGTCTGGAAGAGCCGCGAGCTCATGCCGCCGCCGAGAATGGTGTTGAGCAGGAGGGAGACGTAGCGCGACTCATCGGCGAGAGGACGCGCCGGGACGCCGAGGCAGAGCTGGACCTGCTCGAGCGACTTCTTGTTGCGCAGGATGATCTTGGCCGCGGTGCTGGGTGGTGCGTCAAAGCTCAGCGGGGTGCCGGCCGGCAGCGACTGGAAGCGCTCGGTGACCAGGGCGACGAAGCGATCGTGCTCGATATGTCCGGCGGCGGAAAAGACGATGTTGCCGCCGTGGAAGCGGGAGCTGTAGAAGTCGACGAGCTTGGCGCGGTCGAAGCTGCCGACAGTCTTCTCTGTACCGAGGATGGGCTTGCCAAGCGCGTGGCCGTGCCAGAAGTTCTGGGTGAAGATCTCGTGGACGAGGTAGTCAGGATTGTCTTCATCCATCTTGATCTCTTCAAGGATGACGCCGCGTTCACGCTTGATCTCTTCTTCGGCGAAGGTGGGGTGCAGTACGAGGTCCGAGAGGATGTCAAGGGCTTTGGGCGTGTGCTCGTCGAGCACCTTCATGTTGAAGCAGACGGTTTCCTTGCCGGTGAACGCGTCCAGGTTGCCGCCGATGGCGTCGACTTCGCGCGCGATCTGGATCGCGGTGCGATGGGCTGTGCCCTTGAAGACCATGTGCTCGGCGAAGTGCGAGATGCCGTTGACCTCGGGAGCCTCGTGGCGGGAGCCGGCACGTACCCAGGCGCCCATGGCGACAGAGCGCAGGTGCGGCATCTCTTCGGTGAGGATGATCATGCCATTGGGCAGGGTGGTGCGGCGGATATTGCGCTCAGCGGTGATTCGGGGTGTGGTGTGTGTGGTTTCTGTCATTCGTGTCCTGATCGTGCGGTGATCCTGTGGAGGTCCGTTGCAGCGGGGTTCACTGCGATATCCTGAGAGATACCGTGGCCTCTTCCATCCAAAACGGGCATTTCTCCATTGTAGACGGCGGACCTCCCGCGGCTCCTGCTGTGGCCCCAAAGCTGCTGTTCGGTCTGGACCGCGACGCGCTTGGGGTGGTGGCGGCGGAGTTTGGCGGGGCAAAGTACCGGGCCCAGCAGCTGGAGCAGGCGCTCTACCGCCAGTGGGTGTCGTCGGTGGACGAGTTGTCGACCCTCTCGAAGGAGTTCCGCGAGCAGCTCGCACGGGCCGGGTACTCGGTGGGGCTGCCGGAGATTCGGGAGACGTTTCGCTCGATCGACGGGACGGAGCGGTACCTGATCGCAGGGCTCGATGGGCAGACAGTGGAGACCGTCTGGATGCCGGGTGGCGATGGCGCCGAGACAACGATCGAGGGTCGTGAGGGAGCCGAGATCGCGGAAGACACGCGGGGCACGAATGTGGCGCAACGCCGGGCGACGATCTGTGTTTCGTCGCAGATTGGCTGCGCGGTGAACTGCCAGTTCTGCCTGACGGCGAAGATGGGCATCGTGCGCAACCTCTCGGCGGGTGAGATTGCCGGGCAGGTGGTCGCGGTGCTGAAGCGGCAGGGCGTGCACCTGGGGCGCGACCGCATCAACCTGGTCTTCATGGGCATGGGCGAGCCCTTTTTGAACTACGACGCCTGGATTGCGGCGTTCCGCCTGCTGGCAGGGCCGGTTGGGCTGCAGCCCTCGCGGATGACGGTATCGACCTCCGGGATTGTGCCGGGGATCCTGCGATTCGCAGGGGAGCCGGTGCGTCCGCGGCTGGCAATCTCGCTGAACGCCTCGAATGACGAGGTGCGGGAGGCGGTGATGCCGATCACGCGCAAGTGGAACACCGCGGCGGTCATCGATGCGGTGCGCCAGGTGCCGCTCGGGCCGCGTGAGAAGATCACCTTCGAATATGTGCTGCTGGGCGGGGTCAACGATCGACTGGAGCATGCGGACGAGGTGGTGGCCCTGGTGCGTGCGGCAGGCTTCCCGGCGTATGTGAACCTGATCGTGTGGAACCCCGGCCCCGGCACCCCCTACGAGCAGCCGGAGCAGGGAGATGTGGACCGGTTCCAGAAACGGCTGATCGCGTGCGGGGTGACGGCGTACATCCGACGGCCGCGCGGGCGCGATATCTATGCAGCGTGTGGGCAGCTGAAGCGGACGACCAGCTAAGACTCGACCGCCGCCGCCCGCTTCTCTTGAAATTTCGTCAGCAAGGTCACTCTCGCCGCAGGGCGCAGGTGGCTGTCGGCTCCTGCCGATTTCCGCCGGCATCCTGATGATTTTTGAACTGCAATCCACTACCATGTGGTTGTGGATAAGTTGGGTACGACGTTTGCGGCCTTGGCGGATCCGACGCGGCGGGCAATGATCGAACGACTCTCCCGTGGGCCGGCTTCGGTGCATGGGCTGTCGGAGCCATTTGCGCTCTCGCAGCAGATGATCTCGAAACATATCGCCTGCCTGGTGCGAGCACGGATCGTCACGAAGACGAAGCAGGGGCGCGAGAGTATTTGCACGCTCCGGCCGGAGGCGATCCGGACGGTCAACGACTGGGCGATCAGCTATCGCCGGTTCTGGGAAGAGAGTTTCGACAAGCTGGATGCCGTGGTCAAGCAGATGAAAGGGAGGGAGAGCAGCAATGGCAGATAAGTCGGTTACCGAGATAGAGCGGATGGTGGTGACACGGGTGTTCGATGCTCCACGCGAACTGGTCTGGAAGGCGTGGACTGAGCCAGAGTACGTGATGCAGTGGTGGGGGCCGAAGGGCTTTACGGCGCCGGTGTGCGAGATCGACTTTCGCGTGGGTGGCAAGTATCTCTGCTGCATGCGCGCGCCGGATGGGCAGGAGTTCTGGAATGGCGGGGAGTACCACGAGATTGTTCCCTACGAGCGGATCGTCTCCTCCATGTATTTCGCCGATTCGGACGGAAACAAGGTTGGGCCTGAGCAGTACGGCATCGAGCATGAGGCCGTGGAGGGTGCCTCTGACGTGATTCTGTTTGAGGACTTCGGAGTCGGCCAGACGAAGCTGACGTTCATTGGCAATGAGCCAATGGAGAGCGCGAAGATGAGCGGCCAGCTCGAGGGATGGAACCAGATCCTGGACAAGGTGGCGACGGTGGTTGCAGGGCTGGTGCGGGGCTGAGTGACGGCGGGTTGGGCGACGTGGTGGAACTATGCTGTCGGCGAGACTCGCCTCCGTAGCCGCTACGGGAGCGGCTTGATGAGGCGGGAGAGCCACTCGAGCATCAGGGATGCTTCTGCCTTGGTGAAGAGGCGTTGAGCAGAAACGGTCTCTCCGTCGGCATCTGAGATCCGCTCTCGCAGCAGGTTTGCTGCAGCAGCCGCAGGGGCGTCGGGGATCGCCGGCACGCCGGTCAGGATGGTCGCAAGGGCTGCGTCGCACGCCACGCGCGCGAGAGCCATGTCGCGATGCTGCTCTGATGCGCCGAGCAGAGTGATCACGACGCCCGATGCTGCTGCGTGGAACAGGTCTGCTGCGAGGTTTACCGGCAGCCGCAGTCGGCCGGCATCCGCGATGCGTCGCATGTGTATGCGCAGGCCGGGATGCGCGTGTGGAACAGAGTGGCCGCCCGGCGTATGCGGGTGCGGGTCGGCGTACATGAGCAGGTACAACTCGGGATGGGCGAGACCGAACTCGACGTGGCGTGCCCAGCCGTCACGAAGGAACTGGATTGGGTCTTCGGCGGGGTGCGGCTGGCGCTTCTCGGAGAGATACAGAGCAAAGCCGTACTCTGCCATCGCACCGAGCAGACCGCGCTTGTCCTGGAAGATGCGGTACAGCACAGGCGGCTGTACACCGGCCGCCTCCGCCACGGCGCGCGTCGTCACAGCGTCCCTCCCCCCTTCCGTAAGCAGCACCAACGCCGCCTCGATGATGCGTTGCCGATGCGGGGATGCCGTGGCTTCGCCGAGGGCCGCATTCCGGGAGAGGTCCACCGGGATGTGAGCGGCTTTGCTTGTCACACCCCTATCTTATCCGCTGTTTCCTTTGTAAACAGTTCAATGGTAACAATGGTAATGCCGAGCGGTGAATTCGCTCTGCATGGGAGACGCTGGCGTGATTATTGTGACGGGAGCAACGGGAAAGCTGGGACGGCAGGTTGTTGAGGGCCTGCTCGAGAAGCAGCCTGCGGGGCGGATCGGGGTGAGTACCCGCGAGCCCGCAAAGGCGGCCGACCTTCAGCAGCGCGGGGTGCGGGTGTGCAGGGGGGATTTCGGAGATCCGGCCACGTTGCGACAGGCATTTGAAGGGGCAGACCAGGTGCTGATCGTGTCCGGGACGACGCTGGGCGAGGACGGGGTGCGGCAGCATGGACATGCGATCGAGGCGGCCAGGGATGCGGGGGCAAAACGCATTCTGTACACCAGCCACCAGGGCAGAGGAGCGGCATCGATCTTTATCCCGACGCGCGCAAACCATGTGCCGACAGATGCACTGCTGCGCGGATGCGGGGTGCCGTATGTGTCCCTGCAGAACGGCTTTTATGCCGAGTCAGCGCTCTTCCAGCTGGGCGGGTTGAAGGACTCAGGCCGGATAGCCCTGCCTGCGGACGGGCCGGTGTCGTGGACCGCGCGAGCTGATCTGGCGGAGGCAGCTGTGGCCGTCTTGCTGAACCCGGGATTGCTGCCGGATGGACCGTCACCCGCGTTGACCGGCTCCGAGTTGTTGGACTTCAGCGATGTGGCGCGGCTCGCCTCGGAGATCACCGGAAAGCGTGTCGACCGCGAGGTGGTGAGCGACGAAGCATACCGCGCGGTGCTTGTGGAGCAGGGTATGTCGCAGGTCTATGTGGGGTTGTTGCTCAGCCTGTACACGGCGGCCAGAGCAGGGGAATTCGCGATGGTGGACCCGACCCTGGAGCGGCTGATCGGGCATAAGCCAACGACGATGCAGCAGGTGCTGGCAAATTTCCTGAGCGAGGAAGAGGTCTCCCTGTTTTAGGGTCGTTGAAGGACCCGGTGATTTGGATTGGCGTGATTCGTCTCGGGGTGATTCGTATCGGGGGAACCTGGACGTGCCCTAGCCACGTGCCCTGCGGTCGGCGAGGGTCAGGCGCAGCGCAGTGCGCGCGACCAGGTCCGCGTCGTGGCGCAGCACGTCGCCCTCAGCGGCAAAGGCGCCGGGGATGCAGCGGATGCCCATGGACTCGATCTGTTCAATGTCGGCGGCGATGACCTCAGCGCCTTCGGCGGCGTAGCGGGTGCGAAGGGTCTCGGAGACAGGCGCGGTATTGACCAGGGCGTAGTCGATAAAGGGTTCGCCGGCGTGCTCGTACATGCGCTCGATGTGCTGCGACGCGGTGAGATGGAGGCTCTCGTTGCCTTGCGTCATCAGGTTGCAGATGTAGACACGGGTGGCCTTTGCGGCGGCGAGCGCCTCGGGAATGCCGGCGACGAGCAGGTTGGTGATGACGCTGGTGAACAGCGAGCCGGGACCGAGGGTGATGAGGTCGGCGGCGGCGATGGCCTCGAGGGTTTCGGGCAAGGGCGCGGCGTGGGCAGGTTCAAGCATGAGCTCGACGATGCGGGAGCGGCTGCCGGTGATTTGTGTCTCCCCACGCACGATCTCGCCGGTATCCATCAGTGCGGCGAGGGTGACGTTGCTGTTGGTCGCAGGGTAGATGTGGCCGCGGGTCGCGAGCACCTCTGCGGCGAGCTTGATGGCCTGGGCGAAGTCGCCGGTGATCTCCTGGAGGGCCGCGACGAAGAGATTGCCGAAGGCGTGCCCTTCGAGCTCGCCGCCGGACCGAAAGCGATGGCGGAAGAGGCGGGACAGGAGCTTTTCATCTTCCGAGAGCGCGACCATGCAGTTGCGCAGGTCCCCCGGGGGCAGCATGTTGAAGTCCTTGCGGAGACGGCCGGAAGAGCCTCCGTCATCGGTCACGGTGACGACGGCAGCGAGGTCACTGATGAGGCAGTCGGGGGTATCGCAGGGGACCGGGGAGGCGAGGACGGAGGGAGCGAAGTGTTTGAAGCCGCGCAGCAGTGTGGACAGCCCGGTGCCCCCGCCCATAGCGACGACGCGGAGCGGCGCTTCGGGCTGAACGGGCTGCGTGGGTGCCAGTGGCATTGCTGTGAGTGATGCGGACAAAGAGGGTGGCTGGACTAGATCGCTTCCGGGTACAGGAGCTCGGTGAAACGTGGATCATCGGCCATCTGGCGGAAGTCCACATCGCTGCGCGCCTGGATGCGGCAGTGCGGATTGAGTTCGATGGCGCGGCCAAGATGATGCAGGCAGCCTTCTGCCTGGGTCATCATGCTGTGCAGCACGGCGAGTCCGTAGTGCGCGTAGTCGGTCTCGTCGTCCTTCTCGATGATCTGCTCGAGCTGCTCGCGTGCCTCATCGTAGTCGCCGTTATTGATGCGAGCGATCGCGTAATCGTATTGTTC
This sequence comes from Acidobacteriaceae bacterium, assembly GCA_965199135.1. Classification (GTDB taxonomy): domain Bacteria; phylum Acidobacteriota; class Terriglobia; order Terriglobales; family Acidobacteriaceae; genus EB88. The sequence goes on from OZ240685.1 coordinate 2,194,594, forward strand.
GGAGAGGGATTCGAAGTTGAGCTCGACGTGTTGCTGCGTGAGCTGACGCTCGCACGCCTGCTGGTACACACGGCCGCGTTCCCGGATCTCGGCCGGGGCGCCGCTATCGATGGACTTGAAACCATCAAGCGCCTCCTTGAACTTCCCGGACTGCATGGCCTGCAGCGCTGCGGTGTAGACCTGCAACGCTTCCTTCTGTGCGTTGTTCGTGATGGGGTGGACTTTAGCGGCCAGCGTCTTGGGTGTTGCAGAGGGCTTTGGCATGCGGGCGGCCTGGTTCTCCATGGCTTCAGGATAGGACACTTGGAGGCATTCGCTTCGCAAGTTACAAAAGCGCACGACGTCGATAGACGCGGTCCGGTTGCCTCGTTTTATACGCACGTAGACGCGCGCAGTCAAATGACCAGAAGTGCCAGAGTTGACGGGCCTAGCGGTCGTGGTTGCGGTAGAGCACGGGATTGAGCTCGGGATCGTTGTACATCTTGAGCTGCCGGTAGACCTTGAAGCGACGCTCGGAGGCAAGCACACGACGCCACAGCCGCTCCAGGGCAGCATAGAGATCCGCGCGCTGCTCGACGAGTGTTTGGAGGCGGGCAGCATTACGCTCGCGATGCCCGGCCGGGGCGTTGCCGCGCAGGAGTTCCTCCTGCGTGTGGAAGAGTTTAAGCGCGAGGATGCTGAGGCGATCGATCATGAGGCCGGGGCTTTCGGAGTGCAGCTCGGCGTCGCGGTGGGGCAGGTCGTGGAGGGAGAGCATCGAGAGCAGCAGCACATCGCACTGCTCGGCGAGATCGTTGCGGCGCTGGTTGACCACGTCGATGGCGCGCTTGGTCCCGGCGAGGGCGTGATCATCGAGCTCGGGCATCCTGGCGCGATCTTCGATGTGCCACAGCTCGAAGTTTGCGTGGTGCTGCTCGAGGATGATGCGCTCGAGTTCGCCTGCCGCGGGCAATGCTGCGCTCGCGTCCGCGTGCCAGAGGCGTGTGGAGTGATCATGAAGCGTCGGGATGGGGGGCAGCAAGGGCAGTTGCATGATCAAGTCAGGGCGCAACGCTTAGAATAAGGCTGGCTCGCGGCTGAGGCAACGGAAGCTGCCGGTAGGCGAGGCCCCGAGGTGCTCTTGGCTGCTTCATCGTCTGCTGTTCTCTTTGCAAAAACGCCGCACCGTCGCTTCAATCCGCTTCGCGGTTCGTGGGTTCTCGTGTCTCCGCAGCGCACGCAGCGGCCCTGGCAAGGCGAGGTGGGCGAAGCGGGCGCGTTCTCCACGGTGCATTACGATCCGGCGTGTTATCTGTGCCCGGGAAATCCGCGGGCGGGTGGCGCGCATACACCACCGTATGAACACGTGTACGTGTTCGACAACGACTATGCAGCGATTCTGCCGACCGGGCCCCGGAGCCTGCCGACGGCTTCGCCGCTGCTTCGGGCGGAGCCGGAGCATGGGCGTTGCCGCGTGTTGTGTTTTCATCCTGACCACTCGTTGACGATGGCGCGGATGCAGCCCGTGGATCTCGCGCTCGTGGTGGACGCGTGGGCGGCGCAGGATGCGGAACTGAGCGCGGACCCTTCGATCCGGTATGTGCAGATCTTCGAGAACCGCGGCGCGATGATGGGCGCGAGCAATCCACATCCGCACTGCCAGATCTGGGCGACGGGGCATGTGCCGGATGAGCCTGCGGCGGAGGCCGTGGCGCAGGCTGCGTACTTCGAGGAGCATGGGTCGTCGCTGCTGCTCGACTACCTGGCTCTTGAAGAGCGCGAAGAGACACGGGTGCTGTGCAGCAATGCTTCCTTTGTGTGTGTGATTCCGTGGTGGGCGGTGTGGCCTTTTGAGACGTTGATCCTGCCGCGGGCCGCGGTGGCGAACCTGCGCGGTTTCACCCCGGAGCAGCGGCGCGATCTCGCGGATATCCTGAAGCAGGTCACGGTGCGCTACGACAACCTATTCGAGACGAGCTTTCCGTACACGATGGGTTTCCATGGGGCGCCGTGTGATGGTGCGGAGCATCCGGGCTTCCAGTGGCATGGGCACTTCTATCCGCCGCTCTTGCGTTCGGCGACGGTGAAGAAGTTCATGGTGGGCTTCGAGATGCTGGGTATGCCGCAGCGGGATATTACGGCGGAGGGCGCGGCGGAGCGGCTGCGCGCGGTCGCCGCAACGCACTTCACGGAGCGGTAGGGCGGTGAACGTCCACCTGGTTGACGGCACGTACGAGCTCTTTCGCCACTACCACGCCATGCCGTCCGTGAAGGACAGCCAGGGGCAGGAAGTGGCGGCGGTGCGCGGCGTTCTCGCGTCGGTGCTGGGCATGGTGCGGGCGGGGACGACGCACATCGGCGTGGCGACGGATCATGTCATCGAGTCCTTTCGCAACGAAATGTGGGCGGGGTACAAGACAGGTGCCGCGGTGCCGCCGGAGCTGCTGGCGCAGTTCCCCCTGCTCGAAGAAGCACTCGCAGCGCTCGGCATCGTGGTTTGGGCGATGACCGAGTACGAGGCGGATGATGCGCTGGCCTCGGCGGCGCGGATCGCAGAGCGCGACGCGCGGGTGGAGCAGGTGGTGATCTGCACGCCAGACAAGGATCTCGCGCAATGTGTGCGCGGGAGCCGCGTGGTGCAGCTGGACCGGCGCAAGCGTGTGACGCGGGATGAGGCAGGCGTCGTGGAGAAGTTCGGCGTGCTGCCTCGTTCGATCCCGGATTACCTGGCGCTTGTGGGAGACACGGCGGATGGATATCCCGGACTCCTGGGATGGGGTGCGAAATCGGCCGCCGCAGTGTTGAAGCGCTTTGAAGACCTGGAGCAGATTCCCAGAGACTGGCAGACATGGGAGGTCTCGGTCGCGAGCCCCAAGTCGCTTGCGGCGACGCTCACGCGTGACCGGGAGCAGGCGCTGTTGTTTCGCGATCTTGCGACGCTGCGCACCGACATTGCTTTGTTCGCATCGGTGGATGAGCTGGAGTGGCATGGCCCCACGCCGGACTTCGAGCCGCTCGCGAAGCGGCTGGATGCATCGCTGAAGACGCGCAAGCTCGCGGTGTGATGCAGCCCCTTACGCGGGCAAGCGCGGTCTACAAGCACGGCATGTCGAAGCGACGGTCTGCTGGAAGCTCACAAACGTTGAACGGTCTTGCCCTTGCAGGCATTGCGATCGCTGCGACTGCGGTGGGAGCGATGGCTGTGGAAGCACTCGCAATCGGCAGGCTAGCCATCCGGCGCGCCCGGATAGAAGAGCTCTCAATCGGAACATTGGCAGTGGACCGGCTGATCGTTCGCGAACGCCCGGAGCGTTAACGGATCGAGAAGCTCATGCCGATCGATAGCGGCGCCGTGGGCCTGAAGCCAAACTTGGCGTAGAGATGATGCGCATCGCCATCCGCAAGCAGAGACACGTAGGCACCCGGAGGAGCGATCTGGTGCGCATGCTCCACGAGTGTACGGACGATCCGCTTGCCAAGGCCACGACCCTGATGATGGGGCTCGACCGCGATGTCGACGACCTGGAAGAACATGCCGCCATCGCCGATGATGCGGCCCATACCGACGAGCTCTCCATGGCGACGTATTGTGACGCCGAAGAGTGTGTTTGGTAGCCCACGAGAAATCGCCTCAAGGCTCTTGCCGTTCATTCCTGCTGCGATGCGTAGCTGCTGATGTTTCTCAGGCGTTGGAACACCGACCGTAAGAACGTACACTTCCTCGTCCATGTGTTTGCCTCTGCCGGTTGTCGGGCTGCTATTTCCCCGCCGCAGAAGCTGCGAGCCGCTTCTGCATTGCAGCAGCGAGAGCTGTCTGGAATGTGGGCTCGGTCGTCTGGCTTTCACGTAGGGCTGTCTGATCATACTGCCCCGCTTCGTCGTGCTGGCCATTGGCATCAAGGGCTCGGCCAAGTGTGGCGTTGACGGTTGCAGATTGCGGCGCGAGTTCCTCGGCCTGCTGTGCTTCGCAGAGAGCCCCTGCGATGTCGCCGGACGCGAGCAGCACGCCGCTTTTCTGCACATGACTGAGGGCGGCGGCGAGTGCGATGTGGAAGTGACCCTGGAAGAGAAATACGCCATCGTCGATGACGGCTTCCGGCTTAAGCGCTTTGAACTGCTCGTAGGGGTTGAGGCCGTCAGGGCCGAATTCGAATCCTGAGAGCACGCCTGCGCTCATCAGCACCGGGCCGTCGATGTCGGCGGGCACATCATGCGGGTTGTCGAAGAAGAGTGAGTCGGCGGTGATCAGCGGCTTGCAGGGGATGCCGTAGTAGCTGTACTCCGCGACACCTTCGCCGAAGTAGGCGAACCAGCAGTTTGTGATTCCGTGCGCGTGGAGACAGCGGCTGACGTCCTTCATCTGCTGCGCCCAGTCGGAGCTTGAATCGCTGAGATAGAGGTGCACCTTGCCCGGGCCGCCAAAGGCTTCGTTCGCGTAGGAGACATACGCAGGGAAGGCATGCAATACCGAGACAGCCTGGAAGCAGAGCAGCGCGACCACTGCGTAGAGCCAGCGGCGATTGCTGCGGACCAACGTGGCAGCGACGCCGGCAATCGCAACGGCAGAGAAGATGTAGATCGGCAGGATGTGGCGGATGCCGATGTTCATGCCGCCTGCCATGGCGAAGAGCATGTACACGGCCGCGGGCACGATCATGTAGACGAGTTCGCGTGAGAAGCGGAATCGCTTTCCAAGGATCGCCCAGGTTGCGATCCCGAGGAGGATGAGGAATGTGAGCGACGATTTAATCAGCAGCGCGACGGGGAAGTAGAACCAGACCGGGTGCGGATAGGTCGTGCCCAAGAGATAGCTGGTAAAAGCCTTTGACTGGTAGAGCACGTGCGCGAAGCCGTAGGTATAGGACTGCGGCACGAGGTGCAGATGATCGACGATGCCGAGTGCGTGTGCTTCGAGCGAGCTCGGAACCCGCGCGAGTTGCTGAGCCATCGTGGGGTTGAGTGGGAGCGCGTCACTGCCACGTGGCGTGTAGTGAAAGCCGTAGAACGACCAGAGCACCGCGAGCGAGAGGGCAGTGATCGCGGCGAGTGCGAGCATGAGCTGCGGCGCTCTTGCGCGTGATGCGCCGGGCGCGTTGCGGTGCGCGACCCACTCACCGGCTGCGAGCAGGATCAGCATGGGAAACAGCAGCACTGTGCTGTGCTTGGTCGCAAGCGCAAGCCCGACGACGAGCCCGACGGTGACCAGACGCCACGCTGTCGGAACCTTGATGTAACGGTAGAAGGCGTAGATGGCCCAGAACATGAAACACGCCTGCCCGGCGTCGGTGGTGACGAGCGCAGAGTGCGCGAGCAGCGTGGGATCGAAGCTGATGAGGGCGAGTGCAATGAGGGCTGCGCTCTCGCTGAACATCTCGCGAGCGGCGAGGAAGACGAGCACTGCAAGCAGGAGCGTGAGCAGGGAAGCCGCCATGCGTGCGCGGAAGAGCAGCGCGTTGGCATCGTTGCCGAAGACAAACTCGCGTCCGCCGATGACTTCCTGCAGGCGGTAGATACGGCTGAGCAGCGGTGGCTCGTGCAGGTGCATGGGAAGCAGCGGCGCGGTGGCAAGGAACTTCACGAGTGGCGGGTGCTCCGGGTTCAGACCGAAGTCGCCATGCCGCCACTGCATGTAGCCGGCGTAGGTGTGGTCGGCTTCATCCCAGGTAGCGGAGTTGCGCGCGGCTAGAAAGCTCATCTGGAGCAGGATCGCGAGCAGGAAACCAAAGACCGCGAAACGGATGAGTGTTCGGTGCTGGGTGTGAGGGCGGGCTTCCACGGAGTGGAGCGTACCAAGATCGAAAGACCTGTGTCACCGCTCTGGCAAGGGGCAGGGAGGATGCTTGGTGAGCTCGCTGGGGCTCGAACCCAGGACCCATGCATTAAAAGTGCATTGCTCTACCGACTGAGCTACGAGCTCACATGCCACCAGCTTCAAAATTACCATAGCGGGCGCTGGAGAGCCGGTTACGCGCGGCGGCCCTTGTTCATGGGAACCACCTGGATCGTGGTGTCGCGCATTTCGGTGAGGAAGTCGTTGATGACCGAGCCGCGGAGCAGCAGATCGAGCCGCGAGCGTGCAGCCTGGCCGAAGACGACGTGCGAGATCGACTCGCGCTTGGCAAAGGCGATCAGGGCTTCGCCGACCTTTTTCTCTTCAAGGGTGACGACCTGTGCGCCGAGGCTCTTGGCGAGGCGGCGGTACTCTTCGAGGCGCTCCGCGGCCTGCGGGTCACCGGCACCAGGCTGGTGGCCCCGCGCGCCCTGCACGTAGACCGCGTACCAGTTGGTCGCGAGCCGGCCGGCGATGCGGGCGCCGGTGCGGATGAGGCGGTCGGTGCCGGGGCGGTGCGAGAGGCAGACCATCACCTTCTCAGGGACGGGCGCCTGCTCGAGGCCCTGGGCTCGCCGGTATTCGGAGGCGGCAACGCTGACCTGCTCGGCAGTGGTGCGCAGAGCGAGCTCGCGCAGCATGGTGAGGTTGCCCTTGCGGAAGAAGTTGGCGAGCGCCTGCTCGACGCGTTCGGGTTTGTAGATCTTGCCTTCGCGGAGACGGTTGCGCAGCTCGTCGATCGAGAGATCGACGTTGACGAGTTCATCGGCTCGGCGCAGAAAGCTGTCGGGAACAGTCTCGCGGATGGTGGTGTTGGCCGAGCGGGCGACGGCGTCGTTCAGCGTCTCGACATGCTGCACATTGACCGCGGTCTCGATGTTGATGCCAGCCTCAAGGAGCTCGAGAACATCTTCGTAGCGCTTGCGGTTGCGCGAACCGGGGACGTTGGTGTGGGGCAGTTCGTCGACGAGCACTGTGTGCGGTTTGCGCGCGAGGATTGCTTCGAGATCCATCTCCTCGAGGGTGACGGAGCGGTACTGGATCTTGCGCAGCGGGATGATCTCGAGGTCGCCGATCTGTGCGGCTGTTTCCTTGCGTCCGTGTGTCTCGATAAAGCCGATCACCACATCGACGCCGGCGGCCTTGAGCTGGTGCGCGTGCTCGAGCATGGTGTACGTCTTGCCGACACCCGGCGCCGCGCCGATGTATACACGCAGCCGCGCGGGTTCTGGGGTGGGCACAACACTGTGCCTGGAGAGATCGTCTTCTTGGTGGAGCTCAGCCATCCGCTTAGCCTGCCTCCACCGGATGGCGCGTTTCCGCAAGCGCAGCAACCGGCAAGGTGAAGGTGAAGGTGGTGCCCGCGCCGACGCGGCTCTCAACCGAGATCTGGCCGCCCTGGGCTTCCACGAGACGACGCACGAGCGCGAGTCCGAGGCCAGTGCCATCGGTGGTGTCGGAGTTGAAGCGGCCGAAGATCATGTTGAGGCGATCAGGTTCGATGCCGCGACCCGTGTCGGAGACGCTGAACTGCACGGTGCCCTTGCTCTCGGTGGCGCCGAGCCGTATGTAACCGCCAGTGGGCGTATTGCGCACGGCGTTGCTGAGGAGGTTTTCGAAGATGGAGCGCAGGGCGCGGCGATCCGCCTGAACACGCTGCAGATCGGCGTAGGCGTCAACTTCCACGGTCTGCCCGCGCTCGGTGGCCGCGGCGCGGATGTTGGCCTGGGCTTCGCGAAGAAGGTCGATGGGGCGAATTTTCTCAAGGCGCAGGGCGCGGCGGTTGCTGTCGAGCTCGGCGACGGCGAAAAGGTCGGCCATGAGGTCGTCGAGTTGCTGTGCTTCGATCTGTGCGCCTTCAACGACATCGGCCTGCAAGGGACGGAGCTCGCCGGCGTAGCCGCGAGCAAGTGCGTGAATGGCGAGGCGCAGTTTCTCGAGCGGGTCCTGCAGCTTCTGCGACGCGATCGAGAGGAAGCGGGTTTTGAAGCGGTCGAGCGCCTGGAGTTCGGTGACGTCTTCAAGCACGGTGACCGCGCCGAGCAGGTGGCCCTCGTTGTCGCGCATGGGTGTAGTGCGCAGGCGAAAGTTTTTCTGTGCGGCGCCAATGCGGATCGGGGGCGCCGTGGCGGATTCCCCTTCGCCTCCGACGGTGCGCTGCATGGAGACGGCGGTCTGGATGGCCGCGAGGATCTGGTCGCCACCTGGGGTGGAGGTGAGCGCCATGCGGTCCGCGGCTGCCTCGCCCAGCAACTCGCGCGCGGCCTTGTTGAGCTTGAGCAGCTGGCCGCGGCCATCTGTAACAATCACTGGTTCAAATATGGATTGCACCACGGCATCGGAGAGCTGGTGCTCCATCTCGCGGCGTCCGCTTTCGGTTTCGCGCAGATCACGCAGGCGGATGGCAAGCCGGTTGAACTCGGTAGCGATGGTGCCGAGCTCGTCGCTGCGCGGCCAATCGATGCGTTGCTGCAGGTCGCCCTGGCCCATGCGCCGGGCTGCGCGGGCTGCGAGCCGCAGCGGGCGCATGGTGTACCAGAGCATGGCGGCGATGAGTGCAACCGCGGTGACGATGCTTGCGCCACAGGCGCCGATCAGCCGGGCGCTGAGGCTTTCGCGGCGCAGCTCGAGGTCAGCCTGCAGGCGTGCGCGGCGGTCCTGGAGCCTCACCAGCTTGGCTGAGAGGCTTTCGTCGATGGGCTCGAGTTCGCGGGCGGAGAGCGTGCGTGCCTCGAGCGTTGGGGGAATGTGGTGAAGGCGCAGCAGGACGCGGTGATGGGCAGTGATCTCGTCTGCGATCGAGGGGGCGCGAGGCAGGTCGGCGAGCGCGGTGCGTGCGGTGAGCAGGCGATCTTCGGCCCGCTCGCTTTGCGCGTGGATGTCCTGCTCCCGGGGTGCGGGCGCAGGATTGACCGTGCCGGGGCCGGGGGTTGCGACTTCGGGCTCGGGCGCGAGGTGCAGCAGCGAGCGTTCGACGAGGATCTGTTCCCGCGCAAGTGCGGAGCGCGCACCGGCCACGCCGACGACGGCGTGATCCATGCGCTTCTGCTCGCCGTCGAGTGCGCTGAGGGAGACGAAGGAGCCGCGGACGAGCAGGCTCAGCCCTGTCACCAACGCAAGGAGAAGCAGCCCACCCAGCAGCAGTCGTTGAAATATGGTCAGCATTCCACCAGTGTGAGTCTGAGGGTAGTGTGAGCTGGATTGCAACGCAAGCGCCGGCGTCCGTTAAGGCAGTCTGCAGACGCTGACGGCCGGGTTGGTGAACGGGCAGTCCATGCCGTGGGACTGGGCGGGTGCGACGAGCACCCAGCGGGCCGGGGTGGTGGCTTTTAGGTGCGCGAAGTCTCCGTACGTCCATCCCTTCCAGCCGGCCTGCTCGTTGTGCTGCGCGAGCCAGACCGGGGCGAGCTCCGGCACCTGCGTGACGACGGCGGGGTCTTTCTCATCGTCGGCGAGGGAGGAGCGCTCGGCGATGGCGCGGAAGGAATGATTGTCTTCGCCGGGGAGTGCCAGGTAGTCGGGATCCATCGCGAAGACGGCGGGTTCGGGGGTGTGGGCGCGCACCCAGAGGAAGGCTTTCACCCACTGGTTGCGCGGCTGGCTCCAGGGAAGTTCGAGATTCGCGGTCGCAGGGTAGCGAAGCCGCTGGGCATAGCCGTTGAGCCCTGCGAGCGGGACGAAGACGAGCAGCCAGAGCAGGGTGCGCCTCTGCAGCACGTACTCGCCGAGGGCCGCACCCGCCAGGAGGGCCATGAGGAGGAAGGTCAGGTGGAGGAAGCGCATGGGCTGCAGTGGAATCAGGCGCTCCAGGCCCGGGGGAAGCAGCATGCACAGGGCGACCAGGAGCTGCACGACGCTGTAGGCTGCGACCGCTACGGCGAGCTGAAAGAAGCGGTCGTTGCCGCGCCGGATCGCGAGGCGCGCCAGCAGGAGAAGCAGGCAAGGCGGTGCGATCGCGCCGAGCCACTCATACCAGGCCCAACTCGTGAGGATGTAGTAGGAGTGCTGCTCGAGTGCGCGGCGCCATGCCGGGGTGACGGTCTCGAAAAGCGACGCGCCGGGGAGGATGGCGGCGCGACGCGGGGTGCGCGGGCGAAGACGAGTGAGGGCGGCCGGCGTCACGGCGTAGATGAGCGACAGGGAGATCCCGAACATTGCCATGAGCGGGTGGAAGAGCAGCGCGATGCTGAGCAGGAACGCCGCGCGCCAGAGCTTTCCGCGGCCGACTGCGGTGATCGCGAACAGGATCACGCCGGTGGCGATGAGGCGTGGATGAAGGTGCTCATCGGCGATGTAGAGCGCGGTCCCGGCGATTGAGAGGGACAGGAGGGAGCCAACGGCCATCGCGGCGGCCAGCTGGGCCCGGCGAGTTCCAAAGCAGAAGCCTGCGATCTGCCAGCAGCCGGCGAGCAGGAGGAAGAGTCCCGCGAGCTGCCACAGGAGACAAACATCGGCCACTGGCAGGTGGGAGAGCCGCACCGTCTCTGCAACGGCCTTGTCGAAGACGGTGGCTCGCATCTGCAGGGTGACAAAACCGGAGTTGAACGGGTAGAGCCCGGGGGACAGGTCCTTCTTGATCGCCGAAAGGTATATGCCATCGTCTTCAGCGCCGGGGTGGTAGCCCTGGAGGAGAAAGCTGCCGAGCGTGACGGGGGCGAGGAGGAGAAACGAGGGGACGCGCTTCAGCAAAGGTGCTCACAGTCAGGAGGGGGAGTTTCAGGCGCGCTGGTACCGTGCAAGCACGTCGTGGAGCGTTACGATGCCCTCGAGTGTTCCCTTGCTGGCGCGGTTGCTGACGGGCAGGATCGGCCAGCGGGAAAAGTGGCGGAGCGCGGTGTCGAGCGGCAGGTCAGGGAAGAGCAGCGGGGCACGCTCGGGCGGGAGTGCCCGTTCGAGCAGCGTCTCGGCCGGCAGACTCTGGACGAGCAGTACGAGCTCGTCGGTCTGCAACACATAGCAGCTGCCATCGGACATCTGCACGATCATGGCCTCTGTGTTGGGCGCGAGCGAAAGCTCAACGGCCGCGGCCTTCAGGGTCTCCTTGCCTTCGAGCAGCGGGACGCCGAGGGGGACCAGGGCGTCTTCAAGGTGCAGTCCGACCTCTTCGCGCTGCTCTTCCATCGAGGGCAGGTCGAGGCCATCCTGGTGGGTGAAGAGCTCGAAGATGGGCGTCGGCTGGAGTGAGCGTGAGAGCAGGTACGCGATGGTATTGGCAAGGATGACCGGCAGAATGATCGAGTAGTTGCCGCTGGTTTCAAGCACCATGAACACGGAGGTCAAGGGTGCGCGGAGGAAGCCGGCGAAGAGAACGCCCATGCCGACCAGCGCGTAGGAGCCGACTGCGCCCGAGGCATGGGGCAGGATCATGTGCTCGACCGTGCCGACGCCGGCGCCGAGCATGGTGCCGATGAAAAGGGTGGGCGCGAACATGCCGCCCGGGGTTCCGCTCGAGAACGAGAGCGTGGTCGCGATCATCTTGAAGGCGACGAGCCCGGCCAGGAACTGCCAGGTGAACTGGCCGTGGAGAGCCTGGTCCATGACCTCGTACCCCGGGCCCATGACCTGAGGAAAGCCGTAGTAACCGATCAGCCCGACCAGGATGCCGGCGATGGCGGGCTGAAAGAGCTGCGCGTTGACCGGCATCGCGCGCATGCGAGGCCGCAGTGTTCCGAGAGCTCTTGCGAAGACAAAGGCGGAGAGGCCGCCGATCACGCCGAGCACAGCATAGGCGGTGAGCTCACGCGGGTCGCGCAGCGTGACCGTGGGAATGCGGAACATGGGGGCGGAGCCCCAGAAGATGCGCGCCACCGAGACGGCCGAAATGGCAGCCAGCACGACTGAGCCGAGCACCGCGGCGCTCCAGTAGCCGATCACTTCTTCAATGACGAACAGGATCGCGGAGATGGGGGCGTTGAATGCTGCTGCAAGGCCGGCGGCTGCGCCGATCGGGGCGAACAGGCGCAGGGACTGGCGGGAGAGCCGGAGTTTGCGGGCCACGATCGAGGCGACGCCGGCGCCGATCTGGAGCGACGGGTCCTCGGGGCCGAGCGAATGGCCGCAGCCGATCGCAATGGCTGCCGTGATGAACTTGCCGATCACGGTTTTGAACGAGATGAAGCCGTTGTAGATGTAGAGGGCGGCCTTGGTCTGGTTGACGCCCGAGCCGCGCGCCCCGGGAAAGACCCAGCGGACCAGACCGGCGACAAAGAGGCCGGCGAGGGCTGGCACGATGATCAGTCGCGGCTCATGTGGGTGTGGGGCTGAGCCGAGCGTGAGGATCTTGATCCACTCGATGGCAACGCGGAACGAGACAACGAGCAGGCCGGAGAGCACGCCGATAAAGATGGAGAGAACGAGGAACAACCGCTCCTCGCGCTTGGGTGCGATGCGCTGCATGTCGACGGTTTGCGGCTGGCCCTCGCCCTGCGCCGGATCGAGCCGGACGTGGTCGCCTGGATTTATGGGGACTGGAGCCTTCGGCGGGTCGACTCCTGTCACCTTCGTGGTGAGGTCTTCCCTGGCGCGCAGTGCAGCGAGGTCTACAGGCGTCATAGCTGGGCCTCCCCCTGTGCTGCTCCGTAGAGTGGCACATTGGCCACGCGTAACAGCAACGCATCCTGCCCGGTGGGGGCGCCGCAGGAGCGCGCGGCGGCCTGCTCTGACTCAAAGACCAGCGCCATGGTATTGCGTGCAAAGACGGGGTCGTCAGCGAGCTGCTTCAGGAGCGCGGCGCCGGTCGGCAGCGCGGTCCAGCGGGCGGCGAGCACGCTGATCGGGTCGGCTGGGGCAGCGGGAGGGGGCGGCGCGACAACGCTGGCTGCCGCGGCGCTGTCGGCCGCAGGGGCAGCGGCTCCTCCGCTGACAGGGGATGCTGTCTTTTGTGCCAGGGGATTCAAGCGTTGCAGGTGGTCGCCGAGCGCGGCAAAGATGGTGGTGCGCTGGGTCCCGGCGGCCGGGGTAGGTGCCGCCGCATTGTCACCGGGTGTTGCTGGGGTGCAGGCAAGCAGCCTGGCTTCCGCGAGTGCGGCTGCATGGGCGATCCGGCGCGCCTGCTCCGCGATGGGCTGCGTGTCGAGCGGGAGCAGTGCCAGGATGCCGTTTGCCGCCTCCAGGTCGCTCCGCAGCGTGGTGTGGACGGGTTCCGCCTGGTGGGGGAGCGCCGGGTCGTTCACGGCTTCGTTCAGGAAGGTGCGCATGTCGGTCCAGCGTCCCATGGCTTCGGCTGTGCGGGCTTCTCCCTCGAGTGCCTGGAGCCGGGTCGCCTTGTTCGTGACGTCGCGTCGATAGACGTCGAAGGCGTCGGCCGGATCCTGTGCTCTTTCAAGCAGGCCAGCCACGATGAGCTGGAGCGGGTGGTTGTCGGGTCCGTTGCCTGCGGTGATCAGCAGGAGCGAGCGCGCCTCGGCAAAACGGCCCTGCTGGATCAGGAAGTTGGCGAGCTCGAGACGGATCTCACGTCGCCGGGTGAAGGCATCGCCGTTCCAGGTGCCATCGATGGCGGCCTGATAGTGCTCAACCGCGGCCTGGGCGTTGCCCTGCTTGATCGCAAGCCGGGCCAACTGGAGGTTGATGTTGCCGTTGCCGGGCTGGCTTTCGAGCAGGGTCGTGAAGTAGACCTGTGCCTCTTGGGTGCGGCCGCTGGCGGCGAGGGCAGTCGCGAGCTCGACCTGCAGGCTGCGGTCGTCATCCGGGGCATAGGCCAGCGCGGAGTGGAGATCGTTGAGAGCGTCATGGGGGCGGTGGTCTGCCAGTGCTGCCTCCCCTCTTTGGCGCCAGCGGGTCTCGAGCATGGCGCGGTGCGCGGTGAACGAGTGAAAGAGCCCGTAGGTCACAAACGAGAGCACGATGACGAGGCCCGTCAGGGCGCCGAGCATGGCTGCATCACGAAGAAAGAGTTTTTGCTTCTCGCGCCGTTCGGCGACGGTAAGCCTGGGACTTGTTTGGAGCACTGGGCCGATCCTGACTTTCTTCTACTCTACCTGTCTCCACCATGGTTCGCGTTTCCCTGAAAACCGGGGTAACCGCGCTGGCCACCTCGACATCTCAGACCGGGACAAAGGAGTCCCGCAATGGCATCGACAGTGTGGAAGGGATACATCTCGTTTGGACTGATCTCGGTGCCGGTGCGTATGTATGTGGCGGCGCGGGAAGAGCATATCGGCTTCAACCAGATTCACAAAGCCTGCGGGACACGGATCAAGCAGCAGCTCTACTGTCCGACAGATGAGCGGGTTGTGGAGCGGGATGAGATTGAGAAGGGCTATCCCACAGGCGATGGCACCTACGTGCTGATCTCACCAAACGAGCTCAAGTCGCTCGAGGCGGAGTCGTCGGAGACGATGGCGATCCAGCAGTTTGTGGAGCTCGACGAGGTGGACCCCATCTACTACGAGACGTCGTACTACACGGTCGCCGAGGAGCCCGGCCGGCGCGCCTACGCGCTGATGATGCAGGCGATGCACAAGATGAAGCTGGGCGCGATTGCGAAGCTGACGCTGCACCAGCGAGAGCAGGTCGTCATCATCCGTCCTTACGAGCATGGGCTGATCCTGCATACGCTGTACTACCCCGAAGAAGTGCGGGAGATCCCGGAGTTTGGGGACCAGAAGCCGCTCGAGCTGCAGGATGCAGAGGTAAAGCTGGCAGAACAATTCATGACGTCGCTGCGCGCGCCATTTCACCCCGATGCGTACCACAACACGTACCAGGAGCGGGTGGAGCAGCTAATCGAGAGCAAGGGCGCGGGCGACACCGGCCCTGAGCCGCCGAAGAAGGGAAAGCCAATGGCCCCGGTGATCAATCTCATGGATGCGCTGCGGGCGAGTCTGGCGCAGAAGGGCAAGGGCGCGCAGCCCTCGATTGCTGCTGAGCAAGAGGACGCTGCCAGGCCGGCGGCGTCGACGCGGAAGTCGGCAGAGTCAAAGCCGGCTACGCAGAAGCGGCGCCGGGTCGGGTAGGCTCGCGACTACAAACCCGACGCAGAACTGCCCCATGGTTCGAGGCAGGTCATCGAGGACAATTCGTTTGCTCCTGGACGACCTGCCCCGTTGGAACAGCTGCTTACTGCATCGCCTTCATCTGGTAAACGGCCACGCCGTACTTCGGCAGGGTCACGCTGCTGCTGGATGCGTTTTCCCCATCGAGCAGGCTCTTCGCATCGAGCCCTGCCGGCAGTGCGACAGTCTGAGACTCTTTCGAGTGGTTAATCAGTACCAGCACGGAATGGCCGTTGCCCGTGCGCACGCAGACTTCCACATCCTCTGGCACATTCGTGATCCGGGGCATGACGCCACTTCGCTGCAACAGCATGTCCGTGAGCTTCTTGAGCGTTGGTGCATCAGGCCACGTACCGATGTAGGTCATTGTGCCTTTGCCGATCTTGCGCGTGACAGCCGCGGGCTGCCCGTCGAGCCAGCCGTTGCTTGCGCCATAGGTGGCGAGCACCTCCGCGTCGGGTGAGCTGGTCTCGAGCGACTCGCCCCAGACTTTTGCCGAACCAGGGGCTCCATCCAGGGTGAGCGGGATCGGTTCATCGGCGGCATAGAACTGGGTCACCTTGGCGCCGAGCGCCTCCGCAAGCGGGCCGGGCTGCTGTTGCGGGTTGAGGCCGTCATCGAAGTTCTTCATGCCGGAGCGCGGGCCGAGCAGCAGATTGCCGCCTGCACGCACGTAGGCGAGAAGGCGGTCGGCGGTCTCCTGCGGAAGCACATTCAGTGCCGGCGCGACCACCATCTTGTACTTCGCCAGAGGCGCTTCGGTGCTCACGACATCCACACCCTGCGCTCCCTCGGAGAGCGGGCGGTAAAAGGCAACCATCTCGGCGACCGGGTCGAACTGCTGGTTGTGACGCTGGAAGTCGATCGCCCAGCGGCTGTCGAAGTCGTTGATCAGAGCCACATCCGCAACCGGCACGGTGCCGGATAGAGCACGGCCTGCTTCATCAAACTCCTTGCCGATTTGCTGCACCTCCGCATACACAGGCGCGGGTTTGCCGTCGGCGCCAACAAGCACGCCATGGTATTCCTCTTGCCCGTTCAAAGCCGCCCGCCATTGCCAGTACTCGACCGCATCGGAGCCATGACCGATCGCCTGCCAGGCGAGCTCACGCACCTGCCCCTTCTCAAGCGGGGTGTTGATCTTGCGCCAGTTGACGAAGGCCGGCTCGGTCTCCATGACCCAGAAATTCTTCTGCTTGTACCCGCGGGTGAGATCATGCCGCGCCCCGTTGTCAGCCCAGTCGAAGTGGTCTGAGTCGATATAGTCGTCCCACGCGGCAAAGTCGAGCCCCTGGTGCTCCTTGTAAGCGTTGAAGCCGTCGAACCAGCCCATGGTGTTCGTGGTGATGAGCTGGCGGGGGTCACTGTGCGCGCGGATAGCATCGACCTGGTTCTGTGTGTAGCTCACCCAGGTGTCGGTGACAAAGCGCCTCCAGTCGAGCAGCAGCGCCGGGTTCTCCCCCTTGTCGTGCACGGGGATCTGGTTGAAGTCGTTGTAGCTCTGCGACCAGTAGGAGGTCCACCAGCGCTTGTTGAGCTGATCGATGGTGCCGTACTTGGCCTTGAGCCACGCGTGGAACTGTTGCTTCGCCTCATCGTCGAACGAGGTGGCAGAAAGCTCGTTATCGATCTGCCAGCCGACGACGTTGGGGTTCTTGCCGTAGCGCTCAGCCATGCGGTTTGCCACGTCGCGCGCGAGTTCGCGGTACTTGGTGTCGTCAAAGGAGAACTGCTGGCGATTGCCATGCTCGTCACGATGGCCATCGTTATCGACGCGCAGGGTCTGCGGGTATTTCTCGGTCAGCCATGCAGGCGGGGCGGCGGTGGGGGTCCCGAGGACAACAACGATATGGTGCTTCGCGGCCATCGCGATCGCGCGATCGAGCCACTCCCAGTGCCAGTCGCCCTCGGTAGGTTCCATGGTGCTCCAGGCAAACTCGCCGACGCGTACGAAGTGAATGTGCGCGGCTTCCATGCGCTGGAGATCGGGTTCCCACTGCGACTCGGGCCACTGCTCCGGGTACCACGCTGCACCGAGGAGCACGGGTGGCGCCTCGGGGTAGCGGGTGGCCTGCGCGTGCAGTGTTGTTGCGAGGGGAAGCGTGCAGATTGCGGCGAGAAGGGCAGAGGCGAACTGTTTCATGGGGCGGCGTTTTCTCCGCGCTCGGAAAGCGCAAACCAGTGTAGCTCCAGAGGAACACTGTTGGCTGAAAACGTTTACTTAGGCGTGGGGGGCATCGAACGGATGTACTCGACGAGCTGCCAGAGTGCGGGATCGCCGAGCGAGCGCCATGCCGGCATGCCGTGGCCCTTGCTGCCATTGACGAGGATCCAGTGAATCTCCCCATCGGTCTCACCGCGCACCCTGCTGTTGCGCAGCGAAGGGCGCGCGCGGCGACCGGCACCATCGTCACCATGGCAGCTGCTGCAGTAGAGCGCGTAGGCGTCGCGCCCGCTGTCTGCGTTGGCGGCGCTCCGCGGCAGTGGATTGAGGGTGTCTCGGGCAGCCGGAGGCACCGTCGCGAGCCAGGCACTCGGGACGTAGGGCTTGCTGCAGGCAGCGAGTGCAAGGAGCGGTAGGAGCGGCAGGAGCGGCAGTGCGAGCGTGCGCTTCACGGGCAACGGGCCTCTCTGGGTGACAATACAGGCATGAGTCCCTCAAGTGAACCGAACGATCCGGCGCTGTTGATCTTTGATTGTGATGGCGTACTGGTGGATAGCGAGATCCTGGTGTGCACGGCGGTGAGCGAAGAACTGACGCGGCTCGGGTACGCGATCACTCCCGAGGATGTGGTGCGGCGGTTTGCCGGGCGGCCGGAGCAGGAAATTCTTGCGGAGGTCGCGAGTGACTGGGGCCAGGCTGTTCCAGCGGCGTACTTTTCGCGCATGAAGGAGCGCGTGCACCACGCCTTTACGAGCGAGCTGAAGGCGATTGACGGCGCGGCCGAGGTGCTCGTGCGTATCGGGATTCCGAAGGTAGTTGCATCGAGCAGTGCGCCCGCGAAGCTGGTGCAGGGGCTGCAGTTTGTGGGGCTCTATGATCTCTTCGCGCCCGACATCGTGAGCGCCCAGCTGGTGGCCAAGGGGAAGCCCGCGCCCGATGTGTTTGTGTTTGCGGCAGGCTGGATGCGCACGCCCGTGCATGCGTGTCTCGTTGTCGAAGACAGTGAACCGGGGGTGCGCGCTGCACAGGCGGCCGGGATGCGGGTGCTCGGCTTTACCGGCGGCAGCCACTGCGTTCCCGATCATGGAGAACGCCTGCTGGCTGCGGGGGCTGAGCGGGTGTTGACGCACATGCGAGAGCTCCCCGAGGCACTGCCGTCTGCGTTTCGCGCGCCTCTGACTCCGTAGGGAGCGGCGGCTGGGCTGTGCTATATTCGTATTCGACGGGTTGTGATTCGCCCTGATCGCAGCGCCCTGCTGCGAGTGCCACTTTCCTCCCGGACGCGTAGCTCAACTGGCAGAGCATTCGACTCTTAATCGACAGGTTGTAGGTTCGATTCCTACCGCGTCCACCAGCAATCGTTTCCCTTCGCTCTGCATCTCGCCTTCGCGCTTCCGCTTTGACCGACCATGCCTGGGCGTTCTGAGATTTAACGTTGCGTCGCTTCGCGTGTGCGCGCCGTTAGGGACTGACGGTGAGTCCAGGGTGCTCCAGGACGGAATCGCATTCTACCCTGCATTGTTCGGCGTCGGCGCTGTGCGTTCAAGGTCCACAAACTTTGGGGTACAACTCTCCCCTTATGTAACCAAAAAGTAGCTTTTACTTGCCGGCAGCGATGACTTTAAGGCTAGTATCACGGTCAGACGAGGCACCAGTGGCGTCGATTTCTCTGGCAGGGAGCGCTTCGATGTCTTACGCGGAGATAACTCGGCAGGGACATAGCGCGATGGCGCAACACTGGCAAACCTCTGAACACATTGACGCCCAAGATGATCGATGCGCATCCAGCCGGTTCTTCCTGCAGGATGCTGCAGGGACCGGGTGATCTGCGGTCTTCCACCAAACAGCGAGTGGCTCGCGCTCGAGAACGTTGTAAGTGACGTTGTTCTTGGACGCTTGCTTCTCCCGCCACGACCTATGTAAGAAACCCCTATTCGCGTGAGGGTGCGAAGCTATGCTCATTTTCCAAGTGTCTTCTCCACTTACACGGAGCGAGAGGCAACCGATGGGAGAGACCACCTGCTTGTTTCAACGCTGGTCAGTACAACGGTTCGCTGCCTCGACGAAGCCCTGGCGTGAAATGCGTCTCATTCTGGAGCGTGTCCGCAAGGGTATCGCAGTTGAAGTGGACCTGGATGAGACCTATCCACTTGGCGTACTTGTCGCCCTGTGTGCCTGCGACTAACAGCTACAAAACTTACCTAGACTTACCTGGATATGATGCGACCGCCACGCGCGCCAGATGAAGTGGAACAGGGGTTCTAATGCATGCTTTCAGGCCGGCCGATGCGTCCACTTACCCGCAGACGAGGCTTCCTACCGGGCGAGTGCGCTGGATGCCTTCAGGCAGGACTTTTCGAAAAGGAGTGACCTGCGCCGAAATCGTAGCCGACTTCCTGACCAGTGCTGTCGGGATTGCTGCCGCATACTACGTCTACGTGTCTCTGCCCTTCGGCAGAAGCATTCACAATACGACGTCAAGCGTGGTGATCTTCTCTCTTATCGGGGGCGTGTTGATACCCCTTCTTCTGGAGAGGAACGGTGCGTACCGAGGTGGAAGTAGCCTGCTGCGGATCCGCGAAACAGAACGAGCCTTACGCATCCCGTGGCAGGTGTTTCTGTTTCTCCTCCCTGCAACGTACTTCACGGGCGGTGCGGCGCTAAGAGGGCCGCTCATCTTCATCCTGATCGCTATTCCGGCGCTCCTGCTTCTGCAGAAGCACCTGGCCTTCTCCGTGATCCGCTATCTGCACAGAAAAGGATTCGGCGTGCGCAGGGTGATCATCTACGGAGCCGGCGACACAGGGAGGAGAGTACTTTCTGCTCTTCTCGAGTCGCCCAGGCTAGGTCTGCTCCCGGTAGCGATCGTCGATGATGATCCAGAGCTCGAGGGCTCGAAGCTGTTCGAGTTGAGCTACCGTAGGCATCGTTACGTCGAGATCAAACGAGGCCCGATTTCACCGGAATTAGTTTCTGCTTTCCGGTGCGAGATGCTCATTATTGCGATTCCTACTCTGTCGCGTGAGAAGTTCCCGCAAACTCTGCAAGCGGCTCGCGATGCTGGAATTGAAGTCTCGTTCTTACCGAACCGGGCGATCAGCGAAAACCAGTGGGTCGAGTCCATCGACATCGATGGTCTTCTGTTGAGCGTGGTCGGGAGTCCCACCTCCAACTGGCGCTACGAGGCGGCGAAGCGAGTGTTCGATGTCGTGGGTGCGATCGTGTTGTTGATTGTGCTCAGCCCGCTCCTCCTCACGGTCGCTCTCTTGGTGCGGCTGGACTCTCCGGGACCTGTGCTCTTCAAGCAGATGCGAGTGGGCAAGCGAGAAAAGCTCTTTAGCATGTATAAGTTTCGTTCAATGCATGTGAATGCTCCTGCGTATGGAGTGTCCCCGGTCGATGCGAAAGACGCCCGGATCACTCGCATCGGCCGCTTCCTACGAAAGACAAGCTTTGACGAGGTACCCCAGTTGCTCAACGTACTGGAGGGAACCATGTCTCTGGTGGGGCCCCGACCTGAGATGCCGTTCATCGTAGAAGGGTATGGGCCCAAGCAGCGTCAGCGCCTTCAGGTTATGCCGGGGATCACGGGCATGTGGCAGCTTAGTGCAGACCGTGCTTTCCATATTCACGAAAGTATCGAGTACGACTTGTACTACGTGCGCAATCGAAACTTCTTCCTCGACCTGGCGGTCGTCGTCCATACAGCTATCTTTGCCATGCGCGGAGTGTAGTGCCGCAGGGCCCGGCCACAAGACTGTCCGGTAGGCTTGGCCGGCTACTTTGCGGAGAGCTTTCCTGGCATCGCGATCGCTGGCACCTACACCTCTCCCTTTGTGCAACAAAACCCCGGGGAGGAGAGCAGGCTACAAGCACAAATCAACAGGGCAGCCCCTGACATTCCTTGGGTTTGGTTTGAATTTCCAAAGCAGAAGAACTTCATTGCGCAGCATCGTCCGCAGCTCTCTCCGCTTCACGGATCGCGGTAGGCTCGCCTCTTCAACTCCTGGAGTGCCTGCTCGTGTCCCTGCAGGGCCGCCTGTCGGACCCAGTGGCGAGACTGCGTGTAGTCGGGATCGACGCCCTGACCGATGTCGTAGAGATGAGCCAGCTGAAACTGGGCTTCGGCGTTGCCGTGTATTGCTGCCTTCTGGTACCAACCGGCGGCTGCTTCGTAACTCTGTCGCACGCCTCGACCTGCGTAGTACAGGTCGGCAAGCTTCAACTGCGCGTCTGTGAAGTCCTGGTTGGCGGCGAGCCGGTACCAGTGAGCAGCGTCCTGGTCACTTTCGGCCACGCCTTCACCCTTGCGATACATCAGGCCCAGGTTGTACTGGGCCCAGGCGAGATGCGCGTGGGCTGCACGCTGGCACCATGCGAACGCTTCGGCTAAGTTGCCGGCTGCGTAACAGCGAAAACTTAGATTTGCCTGCGCATACGTGTGGTCCTGCTCGGCTGCCTTGCGTTCCCAGAGGGCTGCTTTCGCGGGGTCATGGGGTAGGCCTTCACCTTCGTCGTAGAGTGTGCTGAGCAGGTATTGCGACTCGGCGTGCCCCTGCTCGGCGGCACGCTGAAAGCATGCAGCTGCGGTTGCGTAATCGGCGGCATTGTAAGCCGCGGCGCCTTGCACATAGTTTGCGTTGGTCGACTTGAAGTCAGCATCCTGGCGGCCGCGTGCGATGATGCCAGCACGATTGCCAAGGAGGGACAACCCGGCGCCGCGAGCGATGTGCTGCAAGCCGGTGTCTGTGTTATCGCTCATGTGACAGTTGCCGACTAATCAGTTCAAAGCTGCGTTCGGCGGTTGCGATCTGCTCGCGAAGCGTCGCGGCAAGCTCAGCCAGAAGGTTGCGATGCTCGATAGCCGCTGTTTCCGCATCGCGATGGAGCTGCCCGATGTCACTTGTGAGCAGTGCACGACGCTGCTCCTCAAGGGCAGCTATGTCGCGCACTGCGTGCTGTATCTGTCGCGTCATGCGGAAGAGTTCAGCTGCGGAACCTTCCTCGAGGCCGGCGGCACGTACTTCGCGTTGATCGTCGAGCAAGCGCTCAAGCGTGTGTGTGTTCCCGCAGCTGTAGGCGTGGTTGGCGCGTGCCATGAGCAGGGTGAAGTAGGTCCGCTCTGCCTCGTCGCAGGCGAAGTCTGGATGGATGCGCTTCGCGACTTCGCGGAAGAGCGTCTTGAGGCCTGGGGGCGGATCAAAGGGCTCAACGTCTGCGGCGTCGCCAAAGGCGGCATCGCGGGTCTCTTGTGCGCGCTGGCGGGCGTCTTCGGCGCGGGTGCGGGCGGTTTCAGAGTCGTAGAGTTCTGCCTCGCGCTCGGCGATGCGGGCATGGAGTTCGTCGAGTTCTGCGTAGAGGCTGCCAACCTCACGCAGGTAGCGCCCCTCGAAGGATGCGAGCTGCGCGCGAAGTTGGGCGAGCTCAGCCTCGCGTTCGGCGATCGTGTTGCGGGCTGCTGCCAGCTGCTCCCGCTTCTCGAGAACGGCTGGGTCGGGAGCGTGCTGGAGGGTGATCTGGGCTGACATGGAGTTTGCGGGGCGACAGTTCCAGTTTAGCGGAATCGTGGTCCCGTCTGAACCCTGCGCGTGTGCTGCCGGGTGCGGGAGCCGTCAGGAGAGCTGTTCAGGCGAGAGGCGCGGCGATCTGCCACTCGCGGGCAGCGGCTCCCTGGAAGTCCTACGCGTGGTGAACGGCCGCTCGATATACCAGTAGCTGAGCGTTGAGAAGACGACCGCGGCCATGCCGAGGATCCAGATCACGCCCGCAAATGCGGGCTCGCTCATGGTGTTGATCGGATGGTGTTTGTTCCATAGGGAAAGAAGATCGAAGAGCAGGATGCCGTGGAAGATGTAGATGCTGTAACTGACCTGGCCGAGAGATCGCATGGGCAGGCTGGAGAAGAGGCCGCCGAAGGTGTTTCCTGCGATGACCAGGAAGAAGGTGGGCGCCAGGAGAAGGGACAGCAAGACAGTGTAGCTGTGGTCAGTCAGGGTTAATTCCAGGCAAAGGCAGACTATGGCAGCGATCGCTGCCCAGGGCGATCTCATCCAGTTGAGCCAGTGTGCTTTCCATGGACGGTATGCGGCGAGCATGCCGAGAAAGAAGCCGACCTTGAACATCAGCAGGAAACGCTCGAAGAGGCCTGTAAACGGGGCCAGCGTCTGACCCAGGTGAGTCGGGTCGAGATGGTGCGAGAGCTTCAGCAGAACCTCCGCAAGAACGAGCAGAAGGGGGAAGCGCCAGGACGCACGAAACCAGAGCAGGAGTGGCAGAAGGATGTAGAACATCGCCTCCATCTGCAGGGTCCAGAAGACACCCGCTGAAAGTACTTCCCCACTCAGGCCGTTGGCGCCGGTGTTCCCGAGGATCGGAAAGCCAACGAGGGCCCAGCGTGCGCACTCTTCGAGAAATCTGCCGGCAGGCTCATGGAGGTGAAAGTGCGTGTACACGAGCGCACTAAGGAGGATCAGGAGTGCCGCTGCCCAGTATGCAGGCAGAATGCGGCGTGCGCGATTGGGGAGTAGCCGAGCCCAGGTGATGCGGTCTGGAGTTCTGAGAACCTTGTCCCAGAAGAGATAGCCACTGACGAAGAAAAACAGTGTGACGGCAGCCGGTCCTATGTGGGCATAGAGGCGGGAGCTTGGCTCGCCCCATACCCCGCGATGCTTATAGGCAAACCAGATGGAAGCGTGATGGAAGAGCACTGCGGACGCGAGCAAACCGCGCAGACCGTCGAGCGGCAGGGAATCTTTGTGGGCACGCTTCTCAACGGAGAGCAGAGGAAAGATCGCCAGCATGCCGCGTGCGGCGCATGCCATGAGAGCGATCCCGATGAGGAGAAAAGCGGGATTTGCTAAGCGCAAGCACCACAGCCTGTCCTGGTTTCAATCGCACTTCGAGGCGTCGAGGACTGTTCCATGGCGACAACGCTAGCAGTATATGCAGATCGCCACAAGATAACTCTTTCTTACTGTGGATGATTGGTGAGTGCAACTCTGCATGACAGGCGAACCGTGTTCCTCGTGTCGGCGTCTAACGAGGTGGAAAGGCAGAGACGGCCACGATGGCGATAGAAAAGCAGCGCGCTGAAACAGGAGCAGGTCCGAGCTACGCTGCAGGTTTCCGTTGCATCGGTCCAGAGTGCGAAGATATGTGCTGCCGGGACTGGGCGATCCCGGTGGATCGGGCGACCTATCGTAAGTACCAACAGATGCCCGCCGCTGGTCTTGGCACCCGTGTCGCGCAATATGTTTCGATCAACGCGACACCTGGTGCGCCCGAGAGTCATTTCGCGCGGATCCTGCCGACGTCGTCCGGTCTCTGCGCCTTCTTCGATGCGGACCGACTCTGTGCTGTCCAGAAGGCGTGTGGGCCGACCGGGCTTCCGTCCACGTGCTCTGTGTACCCGCGTATCCTTAATCGCGTAGGGGAAACTCTCGAGGGTTCACTCTTTCTATCCTGCCCCGAAGCGACGCGCAATGTTCTCTTGGACGAGCACTTCATAGAGACGGCTCATGACATGGACGCGGGGGAGTTTCGCAGAGACGCCGCGCTGCGCCTTGCCAGCGACGAACAAAGCGCAGCCGATAAGCTGCTGCCACACTTCTCCGCAGTCCGCGATCTTCTTGTTTGCATGGTGCGAGATCGATCGAGGCCGATGTGGCAACGACTGCTTCTGATCGGCTCCCTATGTAAGACATTGGACGATCTTGTTACTGCTGGTCAGGAAGAGAATGCAGCGGAGGTAATTCAGCTCCACCGCGACGCCCTCGACGATGAGGCGCTCGGACAAAGCCTCGAGAGTATTGCCGCACAACCGGCGGTCCGGCTTAGCGTGATCCTGCGCCTCACCGACGCACGCGTCCAGGACCCGGAATGTGGCGCACGCTTTCGCGACGTGTTCTGGTGGTTCGTCGAGGGAATTGGCGACACCTCAGGCGCGGGGTCCGCAAGCGACCTGTCCCGGTTCACAGAGGCCGAGGCGCTCTACTATCGTCCCTTCAACACGAGCTTTCCGTTCGTCATGGAGAACTACCTGCTGAACTACATCTATGGGCACCTCTTTCCGTTCGGGAGAGGGAGCAGCATGGACCCGCAGGCGCGTGGCATCTTCGAGGAGTACGTGTTGATGGCGAGCCAGTTTGCCTGGATCGAGGTGTTGCTCATCGGCGTGGCAGGTTGTTACAAAGAACAGTTTTCAGCGAGTCACGTGGTGAAGGTGGTGCAATCATTTTCTCGCGCGACGCAGCACAACCCGTTAGTGCTGCGGTCTCTCACGGAGCTGATGACGCATCTGCAACTCAATAGCCTTGAAGGCATGGCGATCCTGCTGAGAAGCTGAACAGGCGCGCCTGCTGTGTCACCTCGATCTCGTCACAAGGGCGAACGTCGCCCGTACGAGGATACATTTCTGTCACACGGGGGCTCATTTATTGTGAAAAGATCATGGTCTTCGTGAGCTTGACCCGCCTCCGTCTCCGGTCTCTTCGCTTCGTGCCACTCTTCTTTCTGCAGACAACCGCATCGCTGCGCCAGGTGCGAAGGTCGCAGGGCTTTCGCACCGGGGCGTTGCTCGCAGACCGCAGCTGGACGTTCTGGACCCTGACAGCCTGGGATTCGCAGGAAGCGATGCGCAATTACATCATCAGCGGGGCGCACAAGCGCGCGATGCCCCACCTGATGCACTGGTGTGACGAGGCCTCGGTCGCTCACTGGGAGCAGGAGGATGCCACGCTGCCTCCCTGGAGCGAGGCAGACCAGCGCATGCGCAGCAGCGGCCGCGCGTCAAAGGTGCTCCATCCAAGCCCGCAGCATGCAAGCCTCGCCTACCGGGAACCGCGAACGGGAACATTTGGCCGGATCACACCATGCTGACCCGGCCTCACAGGGAATCTATAGCAGCTTCATGCTCTCCGGGTCCCACCCGACGATGGCGTTGCGTTCATAGCTGAGGTTGCTGAGGAGCGCCGCACCGGCGGCACGGTAGCCAAACACAGCATCTTCTGTCACGGGCTGGCGGGTGCGCACGGCATTGAAGAAGACGCGGAAGTGATCGTAGCTATCGTTGTAGTGCGGAGGCGCGGTGTACCGCTCGAGGGCGGTTGTCACGGTGTCATCGTGCTCGGCGGGATATTTCTTATAGTAGGCCGCGAGCGTCGCCTTCTGTGTTGCCTCGGTGAACGTGTCGACAGTAAAGCCCGGCGCCTTCGGCCTGGGTGTGCGGCTCACCGTTACAGTTGGTCCGGCAATCTCCATTGTGCCTTCAGAGCCGGTGAAGATCAGCCCCTCGCTCTCTTCTCCGCCATCGACGAAGTTGACGCGGAGACTCAGATTGAAGCCTTCCTTGTAGTCAAACAGTGCCAGCATCACATCGGGAACGTCGCGTCCGTCCTTCCAGAAGCGCAGGCCGCCGGTGGCCATGCCACGTGTGGGACCATGCGTGTTGGTGACAAAATGCGTCCCGCTGAAGAGGTGAACAAAGAGGTCACCCGCAACGCCACTGCCGTAGTCTTTCCACTTGCGCCACTGGAAGAAGCGTTCTGCATTCCACGGGATCTGAGGCGCAGTGCCTAGGAAGCGTGGCCAGTCGCAGGTGGTGGTACTTGCGTCGATCGGTACCGTGTAGTTCCACGCACCGATCGAAGAGTTGCGATCCCAACGGGCTGTGACCATGTTGAGCTGGCCGATCGCACCGGATGCAAGCAGCTCGCGCGCCTTCGCATACACCACAGAGCTGACACGCTGACTGCCCACCTGGAGAATGCGATTGGTCGAGCGTGCCGCCTCGATCATCGCAGGACCGTCCGAGTAGAGGTGGATCATCGGCTTCTCGCAGTACACATCCTTGCCCGCCTTCATGGCGTCGATGGCTGCGTTCTTGTGCCAATGATCCGGTGTTGCGATGATCACGGCGTCGACATCCCTGCGGGCGAGCACCTCGCGGTAATCGCGCGTAGTGAAAACATCCTGGCCCCACAACTCGCGGCTACGGTCGAGTCGGCCCTGGTAGCAGTCCGCAACGGCAACCAGCTTTACGCCCGCAACCTCAAGTGCGTTGCGCGTGTCGGACATGCCCTGGCCGCCGGCGCCGATGAGCGCGATCTGGATTGCGTCGTTGCTGCTGGTTTTTTTAGCGGCTGACTGCGCCATCGCCGGAAGGTGAGGTGCGGCGAGTGTGTCTGCGGTGATCAGCGCCGCGGTCTGAAGAAATCCTCTGCGATTCAATCTCTGTCTCTCCGTAATGCTGGTGGCTGGGTGCTCTCCCCGCGAGCGGCATGCCACCGCCAGGGGGAGTGCAACAACCATAGTTACTGAAGCGGGTAAAGCTTCATGTTGCGGAAGTACACCTCGGCGCCTTCCGACTGGAAGAGGATCTTGCCCTCGGTCGGGAAGGGGTCCGTGCCCTCGTTCGCAAGCTTTCCATTAACGTACTGGCGGATGTGGTTCCCCTGCACGATCAGTTCCACGACGTTCCACTGCCCATGTGGCTTCTCGAACTCCCCTACGGGATCGCGATAGCCTACGACGTTCTTCCAGGGACCCTTGCCGATGCGGTCGATCTTGAGCGCAGACCCTGGGGGCCCGGTCACGCGCTTGCCATCCCGACCAGTCAGTGCGGCGCCATCGGTCATCCAGAAGTCCCCGGTTCCACCCTCACAGATCTGAAACTCGATCGAGCGTGGCCACACCTTCTGTTCGCCCTGGATGTTGTAGAGGATGCCGCTGTCGCGTGCCTGCCCGGCGCGTTCGCCGTAGGTCCCCTCGCCCCATTTGAACTCGGCGCGCAGGTAGTAGTTCGCGTAGGGTTTCTTGGTGATGACGTAGCCCATCTGTTTGCCGGAGACGTGCAGCACGTGCTTCTCGACCGAGAAGACATGCTGGGGGTCATTGTTCAGGCCGTCATTCTTAAGAAAGACGTCGAAGTTCGCGAGGTCCTTGCCGTCAAACAGGACGACCGCTGGCCCGTGCGCCGGAACTGGTACTGGCGCAGCCAGCACGGGGGGCGTTGCGAACGAGAGAAAAAGGGCAAAGGTGCGCACGAGATGGCGGACTGCTGTGTTCTGAAAAAGCAACATTGAGGCTCCAGGGGAGTGCTTCGGTGAGCGCCCAATTGTAGCCGCCGAAGAGGGGGAGTGAAAACCTCGGGTAGCGAGCGCTCCCTGCGCTATGCTTGTCGTCAATCCCATCTTCTCTCTGTTGCTGAACTATTCGGAGGCTTCCTGTTGCGTTCACTCCCTCTTCTGCTTTGCGCCTCGCTGGCCCTTGTTGCCGCTCCCCTGCGTGCTGATGATCCGCCGCAGGGAACACCTGTTGCCGCTGTTCCCGCAGACAGCACCACAACGGGAACCATCCACGCCGGCAGCGAGAACATCACCTACAAGGCCGTGATTGGAACCTTGCCTGTGGGAGCGACGGATGCCGAAGATGCTGCGTTGAACATGGAAGGCAAGCCGATGGATGGCAAGCCTCACGCCGACCCGGAGAAGGATCCGCCTGTCGCCCATATGAGCTATGTCTACTACTCCGTAGCAGGCGAGCACGGACCGCGACCCGTCACTTTCTTCTACAACGGTGGCCCGGGCTCGTCGACGATGTGGCTCCACATGGGCTCGCTGGGTCCGAAGCATGTGGAGAGCGCGGATCACACGCCCACGGGTGCCGCGCCGTACCATCTTGCGGATAATCCGTACAGCCTGCTCGACGTGAGCGACGTGGTCTTCATCGACATGCCTGGCACGGGCTTCGGTACGCTCACTGGCAAGGATCCAGGCAAGGCCTTCTGGGGCGTCGACGAAGATGCCGGCGCGTTCGCGCGCTTCATCGGGCGCTTTCTGGGCAAGTACAACCGCTGGAACTCGCCGAAGTACCTGTTCGGTGAGAGTTACGGAACCACGCGTTCCGCGGTGCTCTCAAACGTGCTGACGAACCACAAGGATATCGGGTTGAACGGAGTGATTCTGTTGTCGCAGATCCTGTACTTCGACACGGATATTGACACGGTCACGCCGGGGAATGACTTACCCTACGCGCTCGCGCTGCCCACGTAC
Organism: Acidobacteriaceae bacterium; assembly: GCA_965199135.1. Taxonomy (GTDB): domain Bacteria; phylum Acidobacteriota; class Terriglobia; order Terriglobales; family Acidobacteriaceae; genus EB88. Next base: position 2,223,613 of record OZ240685.1, read on the forward strand.
GCAGCAACCGCGGCCTACCACCACAAGCTCGCACAGCAGCCCGCAGCGCTCGAACCGTTCCTCAAAGAGGTGGCGGAGTTTGCGACAGGCGCCTACCTGCATGCGCTGGCACAGGGTGACGAGTTGCCGGAGAACGAGAAGCGCTCCATCGCGGAGAAGCTGCACACCTACACGGGGCTCTCGACGGAGTACCTGCTTCGCGCAAACCTGCGTGTGAGCGGGGGCGAGTTTGAGCACACGCTGCTCGGCGAGAGTGGCACGGACACAGGCCGGCTCGACACCCGCTTCTCCAGCCCGGCGATCGATCCGCTCAGCGAGACAGCAGAGTACGATCCCGCAAGCGCCGCCGTCTCTTCCGCGTACGTCTCGCTCTTCAACGACTACGTCCGCAACACGCTCAAGTTCGGGGAAGGGCTGACCTTCCAACCCTCAGCGTACAGCGCGCCAGGCTTCTCGTGGAACTGGAGCCGCGCTGGCCACCACGAGAGTCTGCCCACGGCAACGGAAGTGCTCTCGGATCTCGCGCAGGCGATGAAGCAGAATCCCGGGCTGCACGTGATGCTGAATGGCGGGTACTACGACCTTGCAACGCCCTTTTACGCGGCCGTCTATGAGGATCATCACCTGCCCATTCCGCAGCGGCTCGCCGGCAACATCGAGTACGACTTCTACGAGTCCGGGCACATGGTGTACCTGCATCAGGACTCGCTCCACCAGCTGCATGATCGCGTTGCAGCCTTCATCCAAAGAACCGAGAACGGCGGCGGGGCGGCCTCGCAGTAAACCACCGCGGAAGAGCTCCGTCTGCGCAGCAGCAGCGGTACACGCGTGCCAGTCTAGCCCGATCCGGCCATGCTCATCGATAGAACTAGCAGCTGCGGCGCTGCTACGGTAGAGCATGGCTGAGGCAAGTGAACCTTCTCCTGCGACAGAAGCTCCGTACGTGCGCTATGCCGCGCTGATGCAGGTAGCCCGGCGCTTGGGCGTCGGCTCTCTGCACGGGCGTTTGTTGCTTGCGTGGTCCGCTGATGCGGATCTTGCAGCGGCACGCGTGGCAGGTGCGGCCACTCTTTTGCTGGCAGATGAAACGCGGGCACGTGCTGCGGTGCGGAGCGGCGCAGCGGACTTTGCCGTGACCTCGCTCGATGAGGCGCTCCGGATTCTCAAGAACGAGGTACGACGCGCAGCTCCGGTTGGTGTGTGCCTGGTCGGGGATGTCGCAGCAGTTCTCGCAGAGTGTGTCGCCCGAGGCGTGCAGCCGGATGTGGTAGATGGCGCAAGCGCTGAACTAAGCGAACGCGGCGCACACACACTTGACTGGAAGCAGCGCGGCGAAGAGACCTTCGCAAGCTGGTGGTTGCCCCAGGGCTCGCTCCGCTTGCTCAGCGAGATGGATGCGCTTGCGCGAGAAAGCCTGGAAGAGGCTGACGCTCTGCGACTGCGCTGGCTTGAGCAGGCACCGGCAGCCTATGGACGAGCGATGCATCGCTGGCGGGTTCTGCCGATGCGGGCGAGCGAACGGCGGCAACTCCTTCAAAACCTCGATGACGCGAAAGAGCACTGGGCATCGTTCGAGGTGCGAGTGAACGGTGCACCTGCGTGGCCCGAACGCCTCGTTGCAGGGAGCTAGTCTGCGCCGGCTGCTGCGAGCAGCGTACTCCAGAGCTCTTTCATGCCGGCCCCGGTGTTCGCAGAGACAAGCGTCAGCGGCTCTTCTTGAGGAGACGCGAGACCAAGCCCCGTTCGCAAGGTTGACACTGCTTTGGCACGGCCATTACCCGAGAGCCTGTCCGCCTTGGTTCCGATCACCAGGAACCGTCGTCCGGCAGCGCGAAGAAACGCGAGCAGCTGTGCGTCGCTCGGCTGTGCGGGGATGTTGCTATCGACCAGGCAGAGGCAGAGCGCAAGCGTTGCCCTTTCACGCAGGTAGGGGTCGATGAATGACGGCCACTCGGCAGAGATGGACTTCGAGATCTTGGCGTAACCGTAGCCCGGCAGATCCGCAAAGACGACGTGTGGCGGCTTGTCCGGGCGCTCGCTCACGGCGAAGAAGTTAATCGCTCGCGTGCGTCCTGGTGTAGAAGAAACCTTGGCCTGCTTGGAGCCAAGCAGGGCATTGAGCAGGCTGGATTTGCCGACGTTGGACCGGCCAAGAAACGCGACCTCTGGAGGACCCGGCTTCGGGAACTGCTCGGGTGCCATCGCGGACAAGAGGAAGCGTGGATAGGCAGGCATGGACCTCAAGTTTATAACGAGGTCCCCGAGGGCAAAAGAAAGGGCAGCCATCGCGGCTGCCCCTGGGATTTGTAGCTGAGACAGTTACCGGGTGGGGACGGTTACTGGTGGGGACGGCGCTCCGGGGTTGCTGCGGGAACCTCCAGAAGGACCTCGGGGGTTTCCTCTTTGAGCTCCGGCAACGGACCTTCGAGCGCGATGCCAAGGACCTCATCCATCGACTCGACGAAGTGCAGCTTCATCGTGGACTTGAGCAGCTCTGGCAGATCGGCCATATCTTTTTCGTTTTCCTTCGGCATGATCGCCTCGAAGACGCCGGCACGGTGGGCTGCAAGCAGCTTCTCCTTGAGGCCGCCGATCGGCAGAACCTTGCCGCGCAGGGTGACCTCGCCCGTCATGGCAATGTCGCGCCGCACCGGGATCTTGGTAAGCGCACTGGCAAGACCGGTCGCCATGGTGATGCCGGCAGAGGGGCCATCCTTCGGGATCGCACCTTCCGGAACGTGAAGATGAATGTCCACGTTGCGGTAGAAGTCCTTGGGTAGCCCAAGGTGATGCGAGCGCGAGCGGATGTAGGAGAGCGCAGCCTGCGCGGACTCCTGCATGACCTCGCCAAGCTGGCCGGTGAGGGTGAGCTTGCCCTTGCCGTCGAGTACCTGTACTTCGGTCTGCAGAATCGAACCACCGACTTCGGTCCAGGCCAGCCCGGTGACGAGGCCTACTTCACTCTTCTCGTGAACCTGCGAGTCGCGGAACTTCGCGACGCCTAGGAACTCATGCACGGACTCGGCCGTGATGTCTTCCTTGTGCTTAGCGCCGTTCTTGACGACGCGCCGCGCGACCTTGCGGCAGACGTTGCCTATCTCACGCTCGAGATTTCGCACCCCGGCTTCGCGTGTGTAACTGCGAATGATCTCTTTTAGCGCGCCGTCGTCGAAGGTGATGTTCGCGTCGGTGAGCCCGGTATTTTCAAGCGCTTTCTTCACCAGGTACTGCTTCGCGATTTCGAGTTTCTCGACTTCGGTATAGCCGTGGAGGCGCAGCACTTCCATGCGGTCCTGCAGTGGACCGGGGATGGTGTGCAGCACGTTTGCCGTCGCGACGAAGAGGACCTGCGACAGGTCATATTCGACATCGAGGTAGTGATCCTGGAAGCTCGTGTTCTGCTCCGGATCCAGCACCTCGAGCAATGCAGAGGAGGGATCTCCGCGGAAGTCCGAAGCCATCTTATCGACTTCATCCAGGAGAAAGACCGGGTTCTTGGTGCCAGCCTTCTTCATCGACTGGATGATCTGTCCGGGCAGCGCGCCGATATACGTCCGGCGATGACCGCGGATCTCGGCTTCATCCCGCACACCACCAACTGACATGCGCACGAACTTGCGCCCGGTGGCTTTTGCGATTGACATGCCGAGCGAGGTCTTGCCGACCCCCGGGGGGCCAACGAAGCAGAGGATCGAGCCCTTCGGGTTTTTAACCAGCTGACGGACTGCGAGGAACTCAAGGATGCGGTCCTTGATCTTCTCCAGGCCATAATGGTCTTCGTTGAGAACGTTTTCAGCGTGCTCGATCGAGCGCGTCTCCTTCGACTTCTTCTTCCACGGAACTGCAAGCAGCCAGTCGAGGTAGTTGCGCGAGACGGTCGACTCGGCCGACATCGGCGGCATCGCCTCGAGCTTCTTCAGCTCCTGAATTGCCTTGTCGAAGACATCCTTCGGCATGCCAGCGACTTCGATCTTCTTCTTGAGCTCGTCCCACTCGCTCTTCTCGCCGCGGCCCAGTTCCTTCTGGATAGCCTTGATTTTCTCGTTGAGGTAGTACTCTTTTTGCGCCCGCTCCATCTGCCGCTTCACGCGCGACTGGATGGAACGCTCCATGTTGAGCTTTTCGATCTCCACATCCAGCACACCCGCAATGCGAGTCAGGCGATCGACTGGATCGAAAACGTCCAGGATCTCCTGCTTCTCCGCGATCTCGAGCTGCAGGTTGGCGGCTATGGTGTCTGCAAGCTTCGCCGGTTCATCAACACGCAGGGCAGCCATCGTCGACTCGAGGTTGAGTGACTGCTGCAGCTTTACGTACTGCTCAAAAAGGGTGGTGACCTTCTGTGCCAGCTGCTCGATCTGTGGCGTGATTTCCAATTGCTGCTTGCCAGTGCGTACGGTCGCGACAAAGAAGCCGTCGGAGTCTGTCATCTCGACAGCCCGTCCGCGCTCCAGCCCTTCGACCAGCACCTTGATATTGCCGTCCGGCATCTTGACGCTCTGGACAATATTGCCGATGGTTCCGACGGCATAAATATCGTCCGCCTTGGGTTCGTCGATCCGTGCGTCGTGTTGCGTGGCCAGAAAGATCTTGCGATCGCCCGTGAGTGCTTCTTCAAGCGCACGCACACTGGACTCACGACCCACCACGAACGGGGTCATCATGTGAGGAAAGATCACCATGTCCCGAATGGGCATCATGGGCAGTTTGCGTAGATCGCCTTTGTTTGCTTTGGCTTCGGTCATTCTGTCCTCTTCCAAGGATTAGACGTGCAACGGGTGGATCGGATGCGAGTGCCCGGTGCCGCCAGGCCCCGGTGTGTTGACTCGATTGTAATGCTTGGGCTCGGCCGCCCTTCGAGGCTGTGATGCACACACAACGACAGAAAAGCCCGCGATGTCGTCGCGGGCCTCTGCCAAACCGGTACTATACAGCAACTCAGCCCGCCTTCTCCAAGAGTGAGAAGGAGAGATCCCGCTTCTGTACCATCTCTGCCGTGATCTCGAGTTCCTTGATCTTCTTGTTGCCCGGCAGGTGGTACATCAGGTCGAGCATGAGCTCTTCGAGAATCATGCGGAGCCCGCGGGCGCCGACCTTGCGCGACAGCGCCTCCTGGGCGACAGCCTTTGCGGCTTCTTCCGAAAAGCGCAGGTGCACTCCCTCGTACTCGAACAGCTTCTGGTACTGCTTCAGGATGGCGTTGCGCGGCTTGGTAAGGATCTCGACCAATGCGACTTCATCCAGTTCATCGAGGATGCCGATGACAGGCAGGCGCCCTACAAACTCGGGGATCAGCCCAAACTTGATCAGGTCCTGTGGTTCGGCCTGGCGCAGCAGTTCGGTATCGCGCTGCTGCCGGACGTCCACAAGGCCCTCGGCAAGCTGCTTCTCGGTGAGAGCCTTGAAGCCGAGCGCCTTCTTGCCGACGCGCCGTCCCACCACCCGTTCGAGGCCTACAAATGCGCCACCACAGATGAACAGAATGTTCGTGGTGTCCACAGGAGTGAACTCCTGGTGGGGGTGTTTGCGGCCGCCCTGCGGCGGAACATTGGCAACTGTGCCTTCGAGGATCTTCAGAAGTGCCTGCTGCACACCTTCGCCCGAGACGTCGCGCGTGATCGAGGGATTTTCGTCCTTGCGGCCGATCTTGTCGATCTCGTCGATGTAGATGATGCCGGTCTGCGCACGCGCCACATCCCCGTCAGCTGCCTGCAAGAGCTTCAGGATGATGTTTTCGACGTCTTCGCCGACATAGCCGGCCTCCGTCAGTGTCGTCGCGTCGACGATGGCGAAGGGAACATCAAGCATCTTGGCGAGCGTATGCGCAAGCAGGGTCTTGCCCGAGCCCGTAGGTCCCACGAGCAGGATGTTCGACTTCGACAGCTCCACATCATTGCCACGAACCCGGTTCATCTGGATCCGCTTGTAGTGGTTGTAGACCGCGACGGCCAGCTTCTTCTTGGTCTGCTCCTGCCCGATCACGTACTCGTCAAGAAACGCTTTCACTTCGAGCGGCTTGGGCAGGTGGGTTGGGGTTGCGCCCGATGGGGTTTCGCTCCGGTCATCCTCAAGGATGGAATTGCAGACAGCCACGCACTCATCGCAGATGTAAGCGCGCGGATAGTCGCTCGGAGAAGAGATGAGCTTGGCGACTGCGTCCTGCGATTTGTGGCAGAACGAGCACCGCAATGTGTCGTCTGATCCCGTGCGCGTTTTCATGATTGTGTAGCTCCTGGCCCGGTGAAGGGCCGTGTACCCCGACCGCTGTTACGTTCGCGGCCGGTCAATGATCTCGTCGATGATGCCGTACTCTTTTGCCTGTGGTGCGTTCATGATGAAGTCCCGCTCCACGTCCCGTTCGATCCGATCGAGAGGCTGTCCGGTGTGTTTCGACATGAGCTTGTTGGTGATCTCACGAATCCGCAGAATCTCGCGTGCGTGGATGTCGATGTCGGTCGCCTGTCCACTGAGCCCGCCCATCGACGGCTGGTGGATCAGGATGCGCGAGTTCGGCAGTGCGAAGCGCTTGCCGGAAGTCCCGGCCTGCAGAAGAAAAGCGCCCATGCTGGCAGCCTGGCCGATGCAGTAGGTGACCACGTCATTCTTGATGAACTGCATGGTGTCGTAGATCGCGAGTCCTGCCGTGATCGAGCCACCGGGGGAGTTGATGTACAGCTGGATGTCCTTCTCAGGGTCTTCGCCCGAGAGAAACAGCATTTGCGCGATGATGAGGTTCGCAATCTGGTCGTCGATCGGCGTGCCCAGAAAGATGATGTTATCGCGCAGCAGACGGGAGTAAATATCGTAGGCGCGCTCGCCCCGACTCGTCTGCTCAACCACCATAGGTACCAGTGCCATAGCCTGCCTTATCTGTTCCAACGCTGTTCAGTAGATACCGGGCCGCACGGAAGGATGCGGCCCGAACGCATAATGCTACGAACCCAGCCGTTCGTAGAGCAGGGCGCCGGTCTTCTCGCGCCGAATTTGTTCCCGGATTCTAGTGGTGGAGCCATCCTTCGTCAATCGCTCACGGAGCGTTTCAAGCGGCTCGCGCATCTGCGCGGACAGCATCTCCAGCTCGCGATCGAACTCTGCTTCCGTGACGTCGACATTCTCCAGTTGTGCAATCTTGTCGAGCAGGAGCGTGCCCTGCACTTCGCCGTACGCCTGGTCCCGCTGCGCCGCACGCAACCGGTTGAAGTCGAGCCCACGCATCTGCTCCTGCGTCATGCCCTGCTGCGCCAGTGCGCGGAGCCCTCGGTCAAGACGCGCTTCGATCTGCTGCTGAACCAGACTCTCCGGAATGGGAAAGGTATACCGCTCCGCCAGCGCCTCGAGCATTTTGTCCTTGGTCGCTGCCTCGGCCTGACGCTTCTTGTCCGCGGAGATATGCTCGCGCAGCTTCTCCTTGAACTCGTCCATCGTTTCGTAGTTGCCGAGAGTCTTGGCCAGCTCGTCGTCCATCTCGGGCGCGTTCTTGTGCTTGATCGCCTTGACCTCAACCTGGTAGCTGATCGTCTTGCCAGCCAGCCGCGGCTCGCCGAAGTCTGCCGGGTAGGTGACTTCAAACTTCAGTTCCTGACCGACCTTTGCGCCACGCAGGGCGTCGTTGAAGGCGGGCAGGGTGTTCGAACCGCCCACTTCCAGCTGCACATTCTCGCCGGCGATGGGTTCGTTGATCGGTTCGCCCTCGTTGCCGGTCACGTCTCCATTGAAGCTGATCTCGGCATAGTCGCCGTCAGCAAGTTCACGATCTTCGGTCACAGGTTCCATTGTGGAACGCGAGTCACGCATGCGATCAAGCTCGGCCTGGAACTCCCCATCGGTCAGCTCCGCGGGCTCACGCTCAACCTTGACATCCTGGTAGCCATCAATGTTGATCTCGGGCATGACTTCAAAGAGCGCCCGGAAGCGCAGCGGCTGGCCATCCTCGAGCTGCAGTTCTGTTACCTGGGGCTGCGAGATCGGCTGCACACCCTTGGCATCGATGGCTGCCTTGAAGTGGGCGGGCAGCAGCTGCTCGACAACGTCCTGACGGATCTGCTCGTCAAAGCGAGCGCGGATCAGCGAAGGCGGTACCTTGCCCGCGCGGAAGCCAGGGATGCGGGCCTGCCGGCCGTAGTTCTTCACGATGCGGCGGAACGCGGTCGTCACTTCGTCGGCAGGGATCTCGACTTCGACGTCGCGGACGCACTCCGGATTCATCGGCGGCCCGGCTGGTGCGTGGTCATGCGTGTGCTCGCCGGTGGGCTCATGGTGATCCTGCGTGGTCGCGAGCGTGGTGTCCTGCGACGTGGACGATTCCACGTCGTTCCCGGCCTCTTGGGCCTCGATTGCTGGGGTGGTTGCGAGAGTGTCTGTTGAGCTCAACGTGTGCCTTCCGATGGTGCTCGTCCCGTGGGTTCCTGCAGAAAATAGGTGCGCGCGCGAGCGGGTGCGAAAGCGCAATCAGGGACGGCCGTAGGCTCTATGCTACGGAGCTTTCGAGGGCGGGTCAAACCGCGTCACGACGGCTTCCGGGACGCCTCAGGCCTGCTCTTGTCCGGTGAAAACAAAGGGCAGCTTTCGCTGCCCTCTGTCGCCTGCGAGGTTGCCAGCAGCATGTGCTCACTGCTGGGTAGATTGCTGGCCGGCAGGGCTCCCCGAGGGCGCGGGCGGCGTAAACAGCTGCAGCCTGACCTTCCAGGTCGTGCTCTGGCCGGGCTGAAGCGTGACCATGCCCGTGTCCATCCCCTTCCACTCCTTGCCGAAAGGGTCGCCGAAGTTGTACTGCTCCTCGATCGCGACGAACTGCTTGGCCGGAGGCGCGTAGGCCTGCACGGTTTTGATCTCGGGCGACAGGCCTTCGACCTTCATCCCGTAGTGGGCAGCCGGGTCGGTTAGCTCCACGTCCACCACACCGTCGGTCCGGGTCAGCGTCGAGAAGTTGTCGTCCAGGAACATCTGGCCGAGCGGCTTGCCGTCCGGGGCGTTGAAGTCATAGGGGGTTCCCGCTACCGGCTTCAGCTCGCCCGTGGGGAAGACGTCGTCGTAGTTGTTTACAACGGCGAGCTTGGAGGCCGGTATATGGAGGCGGGCCTGCGAACGGTCGCCGCTTGGGATGGCAAAGTACGGGTGCCAGCCAATCGCCATCGGCTCCGCCATGCTGCCGACGTTCTTTGCCGTGATTGTCGCGGTGACCGAGTCGCCGGCAAGATCGATCTCAAACGTCAGATCAGTCTTTGAAAGCCAGTGACCGCCGAAATCTCCGGCGTGGAGGATGCCCGTGACCTTCTGGCCGTCGGCCGTGGCGGTCTTCTGGATGTTGTCGATCTTGCTCGCCAGGATCAGACCGTGGATGGAGTGCTTGGGGGCGCCCGGCTTTTTCCCCTGGAAGTCCGCCGGAAGCACCAGGGTGTGTCCATGCCAGCTGGTCGTGATCGTCTTCCCATCCGCCGAGAGCTTGCCCAGGATCCGGTTGGGGTAGGGAACCAGGAAGCCGCCGCCGAACGACGTGCTGGCCGTGCCGCCAATATCCCCGGGTCCGCCATTGAGCTTGCTCGCTGCCTCTTCCACGCTCGGCGAGGCAAAGAGGTTGACCTCTCCCCGGCCGGGCAGGTTCGCGGTGATCTGGAAGAGGTTGAAGCCGCGACCCGGGAAGATCGTCGCCGAGATGAACTGGGGCGTGCTCGTATCGGTTGATGCCGGGCGGTGCAGCGTCACGACATCTTCGCCGCCGACCTGCAGCGACGAGTCGGTGACGAGCGGCTGCGGTGCATTCGATTCACTCGGGTGAACATGCTTGCTGCAGGCGGCAAGCGGCAGCAGGGCGGCGCTTGAGAGAAGCAGAAGAGCGGCGGGACGCGAAAACAGGCTAGGCAAGATAGGGTTCCCTACGAGCAAGAATGTGCTGCAGATCGATCTCTGCGCGGCGTCGCAATTCTACGATGAGCCACGCTGCCTCTGCCACGTCCGGTGCGCTGAAGCGAAGGGGGCGCCATCGGGCTTCTATGATCGGGAGAGCCCGATGACGCCAGCCCTCCCCCCAACACTCGCAAGCCTCAATGCCCGGGTCGTGAACTGCGAGCGCTGCCCACGCCTGCGCAGCTACTGCGAGGGCATTGCGCGAGAGAAGCGCCGGGCCTACCGCGACGAAGTGTACTGGGGCAAGCCGGTGCCGAGTTTCGGCGATCCTGCTGCCCGGGTGCTGCTCCTGGGGCTGGCTCCGGGTGCCCATGGCTCGAACCGCACCGGCCGGCCCTTCACCGGGGATGGCTCCGGCGCCTTTCTCTACCCGCTCCTGTGGGAGGCCGGCTTTGCTTCGCAGCCAAATGCCACCTCGCGGGGGGACGGGATGCGCCTGAGCGGCGCTGCCATCACCTCGGTGGTCCGCTGTGCTCCGCCGGACAACAGGCCCAGCCTTGCCGAGCTCGCGAACTGCGCGCCCTACCTCGCGGAAGAGCTGGCGCTCCTGCCGGAACTGCGGGTGGTGCTTGCCCTGGGCAAGATAGCTTTCGACGGCTACACGGCGTACCTGCAGCGGACCGGCGCGATCCCCCGCCGGGGTGCCTATGTCTTCCGGCATGGCGCAGAGTACGCCCTGCCCGACGGGCGCTGGTTGCTCGCAACCTACCATCCCTCGCTCCAGAACACGAACACCGGCCGGCTCACCGCGCCGATGCTCCTGCGCGTGCTGCACCGCGCTCGCGAGGTGGCTGGTCTCGACGCATGACTTTGGTCTGGCTGCTCCCCGGATCCGACCTGTTTCAGGAGCATCTGGGCACGAATCAGCAGCATCCATGTCTCGGCGCGAGGTTGTAGGTAGAAACGCGCGAGAGATGCACTCAGGAGAACTCCGATGCTCGTCGATATTCTGATCGTGATCCTTGTTCTTATGCTGATCGGTTCTTTGCCGTCCTGGCCTTACAGTCGCAACTGGGGGTACCGCGGTACCGGCGGGATCGGGACGGTGCTTCTGGTCGTCGTGCTGCTCATGCTGCTCCATGTGTTCTAGGTCTTCTCGGCCTTCCAGGTCTCCCGGGCGAACGGTTCCGACCCGGTAATCTTTCCTGCGATTGCTGCGTCTTCGTCGGCCCGAGCGTCGTCAAACTGTTGCCCTCCCCCAGGGTTCTACCAGCCAGTCTTGCCGGGAACGTGTCCATTCCGTGAGTGTGTGACGTTCCCGGTGAGAAGCCAGCATTGATCCCTTCAATCTCGGTCCCAATTCTCGGTAGTTTGTGGTCGCAGCCACACCTCGAGGCGTAGCCTTCCCTCATCGCCAGAGAGGGAGACGTACGCGCATGAAACGAAGAGACTTTCTACGGACCGCCGCGACCGGAGTGGGTGCTGCCTTGCTTGGAGCCCCCCTTCCATTTGCCTCGGCTGAACCCGCGACCCCGGCTTTCAAGGCGCACGACGATGTGGTGCTCGGCCGCACCGGGATCCGCACCAGCCGCCTCGCCATGGGCACCGGCACTATCGGCTACGGTGGCTCCTCCAACCAGACCCGCCTGGGCGAAGCGCCGTTTACGCGCATGCTCATCGAGGGCTACCACGAGAACGGACTCCGCTTCTACGACACTGCTGACTCCTACGGCAGCCATCCCTATGTCGCCGCCGCCCTCAAGGTTGTGCCGCGTGACCGGGTCGTGGTCATGACCAAGACCGACACACGCGACCCCGCAGGAGTAAAGAGCGATCTGGACCGCTTTCGCAGGGAACTCGGCGTCGACCACATCGACATCGTGCTGATTCACTGCGTCACCGAGGCCGACTGGACCACGCGCTACCGTGGCGCCATGGACGTTCTCTCCGAGGCCAAGGAGCGCGGCGTCATCCGCGCGCACGGGGTGTCCTGCCACAGCTTCGGCGCACTCAAGGCCGCCGCCGCCTCGCCCTGGGTCGATGTGGACCTGGTCCGGCTGAACCCGGTGCAGGCGCACATGGATGCTGCCCCGGAGGAGGTCATTGGCGTGATCCGGCAGATGCGCAGTGAAGGCAAGGGCATCGTCGGGATGAAGATCCTTGGCCAGGGCGCCATGCGCGACAGACCCTCCGAGGCGATCAGGTACGCGCTTGGTTCGGGTGTGCTCGACGCCTTCACGATTGGCGCGGAGAACCAGGGTGAACAGAACGACCTGGTGCAGCGCATCGCTGCAGCCTGATCCATTCCGATCACCCTCTATGTAACCGCGATGGTGACAAATTAAGCACCGCTGCCTCTGAACTCTTCGCCTGCCGGGTTTGAATGCCTGGGTCCCGGCAGGATAGACTGGAGTCAATGAAGGCGAGTGTTCTTGAGGCCGGGTGGGTAGAGGGTATGCGTGCGATGCTGCATGCCGGGCCCGCAGTGCACTACCGGATGCTCAGCCGCCTGCTCCTGCTGAGTACATCATTTCTGCTTCTCCTCATGCCGTGGATGGAGCATCTCTGGAGCTTCGATCGCTTCTGCCATGGCGGCCAGGATCTTGAGTTCGGGTTACTTGTCTCTGTCTCTGTCCTGTGTCTTGCCCTGCTGCTGCTTGAGCATGGAAGAGACGCCTTCTTTCGCTTGTTTCGCGTCCTGACGAGTTCTTCCGGTGCCGCTCGCCCGAGCGCGCCGCCACTGCTGCAGTATCGCAGCCGACGCGAGGGTGGCATCTTCCAGTGCATCCCGGCAGCCGCGCTTCTTCCTCTCAGAATCTGATCCCTTCTTCTCGCCACGTATGCAGACTTTCTTTCTCCTGAACCGCTCCGTTTCTGCGCGGGCCTGCGGCCCTGCACAACCCCGAGGTAGAAGATGAAAACATCTGATGTTCTCCAGGCATGGTCCTCCATCCTTGCCGGCCGTGCCCCATCCCTGTCGATAGAGATCACCAAGGAGTGCCCGCTCCGCTGCCCCGGCTGCTATGCCTTCGACGCAGCGCACCTCGGCGGCGACGTGCAGCTGCGCCAGCTCTCCGACTTTCGCGGGGACGAACTCGTCGCCCGTGTACTCGCACTCATTGATGAGTACCGGCCGCTCCATGTTTCGTTGGTGGGCGGCGATCCGCTGGTTCGCTACCGCGAGCTCGAGCAGCTCCTGCCAGAGATCGAGCGGCGGGGAATCCATACCCAGGTGGTCACCAGCGCCTTTCGCGTGATCCCGGCGCACTGGCGCGAGTTCGAGAAGGTGACGGTCGTGGTCTCAATCGACGGCCTGGCTCCCGAGCATGACGTGCGCCGCAAACCGGCTACCTATGAGCGCATCCTCAAGAACATCGAGGACGCGCGCATCACGATCCACTGCACGATCACCTCGCAGATCGCCGAGCGCCCGGGCTATCTCGAAGAGTTCCTCGCCTTCTGGAGCGGCCGCCCGCAGATCGCGAAGATCTGGTTCAGCCTGTTCACGCCGCAGCTGGGCGCCACCGATCCAGAGATCCTGTCGCCGGCGCAGCGCAGGGCGGTGATGGCCGAACTCCTCCGGCTGCGTGTCCTGTACCCGGTGCTCGATATGCATGAGAGCGTTATCGGCGAGATGGGAACGCCTCCCAAGAGCCCCGAGGAGTGCATCTTTGCGCGGACGACCGCGACGGTGTCGGCTGATCTCACGACATCGATCTCTCCCTGCCAGTTCGGCGGAACGCCGGACTGCGAGCAATGCGGCTGCATCGCGTCGATGGGTCTCGCGGCGGTGGGGCATCATCGGGTCCTCGGCCCGCTGACCGCAGGGCACCTGTTTCTCGCGTCAGACCGGGTTGGAAAGCGCTGGAAACGGATGCGGCAACGACTGTTGCGCAGTGAGTCAACGAAAACGCAAGCCAGAGTCTCACCATTCAAGATACTGTGAACCCAGCAGGGCGGCAGGATACGGATATGGAACGTAGAGCAATCGCGATCGAGGATGGACTAAGGCACCAGGCAGAGCTGGAGTTGCGGCGCGGCCTGGTACGGTGTGGGCGATGGTTGTCGCGTCTTGGCTTCATGCCGGGAACCTCTGGGAACCTGTCAGTACGCCTCGATGACGACACACTGCTCGCCACACCGACAGGCGCGAGCAAGTTTCTTCTTCGCTCGTCAGACATGGTCGTGGTTCGGCTGGATGGAACCCAGCTGGCTGGTGCACGCCGCGTCACCAGCGAGATCGGCATGCACCTGGCCATCTATCGACAGAGGCCGGATGTCCAGGCCGTGATTCACTCGCACCCGCCGATCGCGACGGCGTTTGCGTGCTCGGGTCGCGGGCTCGATGAATCTCTCTGCCAGGAAGCCATCATGACGCTGGGTTCGGTGCCCCTGGCTTCCTATGCGACGACGGGTACGCACGAGGTGGCTGCGAGCCTCGCGCCCCACATCGACCGGCATTCGGCGATCCTGATGGCGAACCATGGGGCCGTCGCATATGGCGACAGCCTTCTTGATGCCTTTCAGAAGATGGAGACGGTCGAGCACCTGGCTCAGGTGCGGCTGGTGGCCGATCAGCTGGGTTCAGTGAGCAGCCTCAAGCAGGAGCAGCTGGAGCAGCTCCGCTGCGCCCGCGCACGCTACGCCAGCAACGCCATGGCCTGACCTGTCGAGAAAACAGAGGTGCCCTACACCTCGCTCCCGGGATGTGGGGCACCTCTGCTCGGCCCGCTGTTTCTGCTCTCCCGCTGGTTCTGCTCTAGAGAGACGCAACCTGCGTCGCACCGGAGTGGTGCCGCGGCACCCCCTGTATCTCCCCCGCAGCTTCGAGCGTGGCGCCGATCATCGCCGGCACGCCCATGCACGAGTTCATCATCAGGTGGTAGAGGCGATAGTCTTTCCAATCCTGTCCATAGAACCGACGGATATACGCCGCGCGGCGGCGGTCGGTCGCCTGGAGCTCGGCCTCAGCCTCTTCCGCGCGCTGCGGGAACTCGTTGCGAAACCATGCCTGCTTGCGCGACTCCGCGGCGTGGACAAACAGGTGGAAGCAGGAAGGCTCTCCGCGCAGCGCAGCAGCCGCACCCCGGCCCACGACCACGCAGCGGCCTTCGTCGAGGCGCTCGCGCAGATACTTGCGCACGAGCTTGCTCATGCTTTCGCTGTCAAAGACGCGCGCATCGGTCATGATGGCCGGCATCCGGTCGACGCTGGCATGCCAGAAGCTTTTGCCGACACGGTAGTACCACGGATCAAAGCGCTCATCGCAGTTGGCGACGCGGTCGGGAGCGACGCCGATCTCCCCGGCGATCTCATCGATCAGACAGCGGTCGATCAGGCGCCATCCCAGCTGTTCTGCCAGCACGTAGGCAAACTCGCCCCCGCGGCTCCCATACTCGCGCTCGACTGTGATGATGCGGATCATGGTTGCGTTCTCCCGTCAAGTTCCCGGATGCGTTCAGAGCGTATCACTGGCTGCTGACACCTTGCATCGGGAATCGCCACAGGACGAAACACCGAAATGTAGCGGGGAAAACGCTGGGTAGCTGTTAGGCTCAAGCACAGGCGCCTATGGCGTCGGACGTTTGGAGACGTCGCTACCGGAGGTATTGGGGGCGTCGGCTCCCTGCCAGATCCCCCGTGGTGCCGCGCTTTCCCCAGAGGGCCACTACCGGTGCAGTCCGTCCTTCACGAACGATCAGCCGGAAAGCGAGACCCCTACCTATGCAAAAACCCGCCAAAGTGCAGGACAAATACTTTCTGAGAGCCGTACACCAGGACATCGATCTCCTCGATCGCAAGCTGGCCCACGCGGAGAAGTTCGACACCTTTGAAACCAAGGAAGCGCGGGATGCCGCGCTGAGCAAGATTGCTGCCTCGCGCGAGCTGCTCGCCAAGACCGCCCGTCGGCTGGCAAGCGAGGGAATCACCTACCACGAAGCGGAGCTACCCCGCTCATTCCGCGCGACGGCCGAGAGCCAGTCCTAGAGCCAGCCATAGCTCCAGTTCTGGAGCCGGTTCCAGGGCCAGTTCTGGAGCCACTTCTGGAGCCGGTTCTGGAGCCGTTCTAGACCCTACCCGCTGGGCGTGTGCAACAACGACGCCCAGCGCGCTACCTCGGCCGCAAACTCCCGCGAAGCACAGGCCGTGTTACCCTCCAGCGTCGCCAGCTGCACCGCCAGGTTCCCGATCGTTGAGCTTTCCACAGGGCCTCTGCAGACCCGGAGCCCCGTGCTGCGTTCGGTAAGCGCGTTGAGCAGCGTATTCCGGCTTCCACCACCCACGACGTACACGCACGTGAAGTGCTTGCCGGTGTGTTCTGCTGCCTGCGAGAGAACCTCTGCGTAGCGCGCGCTCAGGCTCGCCAGAAGCAGCGCCATCATCGCTGGTGCATGCGAAGGCGAACCGTCCAGCCCTGCAAGCCCCCGCAGCGCCCGTTGACGATTGATGCGCGCTGGCATCTCTCCCAGCAAGAGCAGCTCCGGGTCATCCACGTCGAGCCATTCTTCAAGCGGCAGGGTATGCGGCTCGAGCAGCGCTGCCTGGCTCAGGAGTTCGTCGAGCGTCCACGCCCCGCCTGCCTCAGCCCACGCATCCATGCACTGTTTCACCAGCCACATGCCATTGACATTGCGGTGAAAGCACGTCGTTTTTCCGACGCCGCCGAGATTGGTGAAGTTATCTTGGCGCACCGCAGCGTTGCTGACAGGATGATCGAGGCGCGTGCCGACGAGCGACCATGTTCCCGAGCTGATGTAGGCCCAGTCTTCACCCTCGGCCGGAATGCCGGCGAGTGCCGAAGCCGTGTCGTGGCAGGCCGGTGCGATCAGCCCCGTGGCGCGGAATGCCGGGAGTTCAGCCAGCGGTCCGGAAAGCCGGCCGACGCAGGTACCTGGTGGCACCAGCATTGGTGCTTTCGCGAGATCGAGCCCGGCAGCCGCGAAGATCTCCGGGCTCCACTCGCGGGTGTGGAGATCGACGAGCTGCGTGTGCGTCGCGTTGGTGTACTCCGACACAGCGCGGCCACCCCAGTGGTGCAAGAGGTATTCGGGCAGGTTCAGCCAGCGCGTGCCCGGGTCATAACCACTCAGGCGATCGGCGTAAAGCTGGTAGAGCGTGTTGATGCGGAACTGCTGGATGCCGGTGATCTCGCGCATCCGCTCGGCCGTGATGCGCTCGTGCAGCCGCCGTTCGGCGTCCACGGTACGTTCATCGCGGTAGCAGAAGGGCTCGGCCAGTGGCTTGCCATCTGCTCCGAGCCGAACGTAATCGACCGCCCAGCCATCCACCGCGACGGAGCGAATGCCTTCGGGCGCCAGTTCGGCGCAGCGTCGCATGCCGTCTTCCACGCCGGCGATGATCGATTGCAGCGGCCAGCGCAGGGCGTTTCCGCTCAGGACCGGGGCATTTGCAAACCGGTGCACAAGCGCAATGTTCGGGGCACCGTGGGTCCAGCGGAGCAGGGTCACCCGGCAGCTCTCCGCGCCGAGATCCACTGCGATCGAGGCGCGGGCATCTGCCGGGGCGGCGAGGCTCACCGCAGGTACGCCTCCACCAGGCCACCGTCGACCGGGATCAGGTGGCCGGTCGTGCAGCGGGCCTGTGGCCCGGCGAGGAACATGATTGCTTCTGCGCAATCCTTTGGATCAATTGGCTGGTGCGTCAGCGTGCGCGTGGCATAAAACTTCGCCAGTTCGTCGCGCAGCACATCGTCGGTCGCATTCTCCGGGAAGGGCAGGTTGTACTTCTTGAGCGACGCGAGCACGCGATCGCGCGGGAACATCGTCGAGCCCTTCACCACTGTTGCCGGGCTGATGCCGTTGACGCGGATCTTCGGCGCGAACGACACCGCAAGTTCGCGTACCAGGTGGCTCAGTGCCGCTTTGCTGACGTCGTACGCCTCGCTGCCACGCTTTGCAACCACCGCATTTGCAGAGCTGGTCAGCACCATGCTCGCTTCGAGCCCCTGCGCCTTCAGGATTGTGGACGCCTCGTCCGCGAGCAGGTAATTCGCCGTGACATTGACTTCAAGCGTAAGTGCCCACTGCGCGTCGCTGATCACGCCATCAGGGGAGGAAGGGAAGAGTGCGGCCGTGTTGATCAGGAGATCGATGCCGCCGAACTTCCGAATCGTCGCTTCGAGTGCTGCGCGGATCGCCCTGCGATCCCGAATGTCGATCGAGGTCGAACCCACGGCCTCCTTGCCGAGGATCGCCGCGACTTCAGCCGCGACCGTCTCGGCACCGGCGACGTCCCGATCCGCAACCATCACGTGCGCCCCACGTTCTGCGGCGAGCAGCGCCACCTCGCGCCCGATGCCTGCAGCGCCGCCGATCACAAGCGCAATCTGGCGGCTCAGCTGCTTCTCGGGCGGCTGGCGGCGAATCTTGGCTTCCTCCAGTGCCCAGTACTCAATGCGGAAGGCCTCGCTGGGCGGCAGTGCGACGTAGTTCTCATGCACGCTGAACTGGTCTGCCGAAGCAGCCGGGCCGGCCTGCGGGATGTCCCTGCATTCCACCCCACCACCCAACGCACCGGCACCCTGCATGACGCCGATGGCATTGATGTAGAACTCGCCGGTGATGCGCGCCTCGGTCTTGTTCTTGCCAAAGGAGAACATGCCGACGCCAGGCAAGAGCACCACCGTTGGGCTTGCGTCGCGCTGCTTCGGGGAGTCAGCCAGCGCATGCTTTGTGTAGTACTCCGCGTACTCGGCGCGGTACGTCTCGAGTGCTGTTTCGATCAGAGCTGGGATCTCCTTTGGATCGCCAGCGGGACCCCACTGCAGGAACATCGGCCTGATCTTGGTGCGGATGAAATGGTCCGGGCAGCTGGTTCCAAGATGCGCGAGCTTCGCCGCGCTCTGCGAGTTCACAAAGGCCAGCACATTCGGCGTATCGGAGAAGCTGCCGATCCAACGCTGTTTCCTCGAAACGGCCCCGCGCAGGTACGGCATCACTTCGGTTGCAATATGCTGCCGGTCTTCGCGCGTCTGCGCCTTGACTCCGCCAAAGTGCTGGTGGCCTTCTCGCAGTCCATGACGCTCGATGAACTGCCCGATCTGGTCGATGATCGTGATGGTGTTCAAGTAGCTCTCGCGCTGCGTTTCACCCCAGGTGAAGAGCCCATGGCCGCCGAGCACCACGCCATCGCAGCCCGGCGTCTCCTCTACGATCTGTCGCAGCATCATGCCCAGCTCAAAACCCGGGCGCTGCCAGGGGAGCCACGCCAGCCTGTGGCCGAACTCCTGGTTGAACTCATCCATCTTCTGCTTTCCGTTCGCTGAAGCCGCGAGCGCGATACCCCAGTCCGGGTGAAGGTGATCCACGTGTGCAAAAGGCAGAAAGCCATGCAGCGACGTGTCGATTGAGGCCGCTGTCGGGTTGTTGCCGAAGGTCACGAGCGGGTAGAGCCCGACCATCAGATCTTCTTCGGCCACACCCCGGTACTGCGACTCAAGCGCGAGCAGCTTGTCGAGATAGAGCGTGGCAAAGCCGGCGCGCTTGATGCTGCCCAGGTCGCCGCCGCTGCCTTTCACCCAGAGAACCTTCCTCGTCGTGCCGTCGACAGGGTCCACCATGTCCAGCTTGGAGCTGGTGTTGCCGCCGCCGAAGTTCGTGATGCGCAGGTCGGAGCCCAGAAGATTCGAGCGGTAACGCAGCAGCTCCGGCGGGTCCAGCGTCGCCGCCACCGAATCGTCCCACTTGTCTTCGAGGAAGCGGAGCACGCCGCGTTCCTGTGTATCAGCCATCTGAGTTCTCTCCCTGTTGGTTGCCGCCCATCATCATTCCACAGCCCAGACCAATACGGCAAATGTTTCCCATTCGGAAATAAGGTCCCTTCTGCCGTTCTCCTCAGTAGCAGCCGTGGCGTACTATTCTCTCGCTGACCCGCCTTTCCAGGCGAACAAGGATCTCCCATGACAGACGCTTTCGCCCAAAAAACACCCGCACTGCTGGCCTTTGCCGGGATCATGCTCGCTGCTGGCCCGCTCCACGCAGCCGGCACGCCTGTCGGCAAGCCCCACATGCTGCGCACCGACGCCCTGCAGCAGCCGTTGGGTCTGGACAACCCCAAGCCGATGCTGGCGTGGCAGTTGGTGGACCCACGCATGGGCGCGAAGCAGACCGCGTACGAGATCCGTGTCTACCGGGCAGCGCCAGGCGAAGTGCCGGCGAAGAGCACACCGCTCTGGGATAGCGGCAAGGTCGACTCCGGCGTGTCAGCAGGTGTGCCGTATGGTGGACCCCTGCTTGAGCCGGAGCACCGGTACTACTGGCAGGTCGAAGCGTGGGACAAGGATGGGAAACCATACCCTGCAAGCGATGTGAGCTGGTGGGAGACTGGCCTGATGAACCAGGCCAACTGGAAGAGCTCCTGGATTGGCTACGAAGGGAAAGCGCTGCATAGCGTTCGCACCTCGGGCGCGCAGTGGATCACCAACACCGGCGCGCAGCCGGTCAGCCACGATGCCCGGCACGACTTCCGCTTTCCCTTCGTGATGGACAAACCGGTGAAGCAAGCCATTCTTTACACCACGGGCGAGGACACAGCTGCTGCCTGGGTGAATGGCCAGCCGGTCCTGATGGCCGAGCCGCTCACCGCATGGAAGCAGATGCCGTGGGGCACATACCGCAAGCAAGAGGTCACCGCGCAGGTGAAGCAGGGCGGCAATCTGCTCGCGATCGAAATCACCAAGTACACGACCCCTGGCAGCCTGACCGTCGCCGCAACGACGCCGATGAGCATGTGCCTCTACGTGGAATACGCCGACGGATCGACGCAGCTCCTGTCCTCGGCTTCCCCTGGTTGGAAGGCCTCGCTTGATGCCCCGGAAGGCTGGTGGGCCAGGGCGACCAACGACTCCTCCTGGGCTGCAGCCGTGCCGTACCGGGATGGGGCGGGGAATCCGCTGAGTGGACGCCCCTGGCCGACGGGGCCGGTTGCCGCGCTGCGCCACACCTTCACGGAGGCGAGCCCGGTAGTTTCGGCGCGTCTGTACGCAACGGCTCTCGGCGCCTACAGCTTTCGCCTCAACGGCAGCCCGGTGGGCGACCAGCTGCTCGCGCCCGGCTGGATGGACTTTCGCGAGCACGTGCCGTACCAGGTCTATGACGTGACGGCGCAGATCAGGCCGGGGCAGAACGCGATCGCGGCGTACCTCGCGCCCGGCTGGTACAGCACGCCGCTGATGTGGTTCCGGCAGGGAAACAACTACGGCGCAACACAACCGGCGCTGCGCGCACAGCTGCGCCTCCAGCATGCTGATGGCAGCGTTGACTGGATCAGCACAGACAGTTCGTGGAAGGCAGACTCGTCGGCGATCGAGCAGGCGGAGATCTATGACGGGGAAACCCGTGACGCCCGCAAGGAGACGCCGGGCTGGGACCGCGCCGGCTTCAACGATGCAGCCTGGCACCAGGCCTCCGTGGTCAGCGCAGAGGAGCCGAAGATCGTCGCGCAGTACTTTCCGCCGATCCGAGCCGAACGCACCATGATCGCGAAAGCGATCACGCAGCCGAGCCCAGGGGTCTACGTCTTTGACTTCGGACAGAACATGAGCGCGCTGCCGCACCTGAAGCTGCGTGGCGCGCGTGGGCAGGACATTCAGCTGCGCTTTGCCGAGGTGCTCAACCCCGACGGAACCATCTACACCGAGAATCTACGCACCGCGAAAGCGACAGACCACTTCATCCTCGCCGGCACCGGCGTCGAGGAGTACCAGCCACAGTTCACCTATCACGGCTTCCGCTATGCGGAGATCCGGGGCCTCAGGGAAGCGCCGACCAGGGAGACCCTGCAGGCAGTGGTGCTGCACACGGCAGCCCCGTTTACCACGCGCTTCAGCACCGGCGACGCCATGGTCAACCAGTTGTGGAGCAACATTCTCTGGGGCCAGCGCTCAAACTTTATCGGTGTGCCGACCGACTGCCCACAGCGGGATGAGCGCCTCGGCTGGAGCGCGGATGCCCAGGTCTTCTGGCGTACCGCGACGTACAACATGGACCTCACCACCTTCAGCCAGAAGTATGCCGCGGACCTCCATGGGACCCAGGTGGGTACCCCGATGTACGGGATCTTTGCGCCCGGCGTCACCACGCCGAATCCGGGCTACGGGGCGGCCTGGAGCGATGCGGGCGTCATCATTCCCTGGACAGGCTGGGTGCAATCCGGGAACACCCGCGTCATCGACGAGAACTGGCCGGGCATGGAGCAGTACCTCGCGCAGATCGAGAAAGAAAACCCTGACCATCTCTGGCGCAACAGCTTTGGCGCGGCTTTTGGCGACTGGCTGACGCCGACGATCACCACCCCGGAAGATCTGGTCGCAACCGCCTACTGGGCCTACGACGCGACGTTGATGCAGCAGATGGCACTCGCTACCGGCCGCACCGCCGAAGCGGAACGTTACAGGAAGATGTTCGAGGCGATCAAGGCTGCGTTCCAGAAGGCCTATGTGCGCAAGGGTGGCTTTGTCGGGACGGTGGACCACTACCCGAGCATTCCGCCGCCGACGATCCACCCCGAGGCCGGCGACTCCAGCCAGAAGGTCGTCGAGACGCAGACCGGCTACGTGCTCGCCCTGCACATGCGCCTGCTCCCGGACGAGCTCCGCGCTGCTGCCGCAGACAGACTCGTCGAAAAGATCAAGCAGAATCACTGGCTGCTGGGGACGGGCTTTCTCGGTACGCCCTACCTGCTTGAAGTACTCTCCGACACGGGCCACGATGACGTTGCCTATCGCCTGCTGCTGAACAAGGACTACCCCTCGTGGGGCTACCTGATCGCGCACGGAGCGACCACCACCTGGGAGCGCTGGAACGGCGACCAGATGCGCGGTGACCCCAGCATGAACTCCTACAACCACTACGCCTACGGCGCGGTTGCGGAGTGGATGTACCGCTACGGCGCTGGTGTCGACACGATGAGCAGCGATGCAGGCTTCCACACAATCCTGCTGCACCCGAACTTTGACGCGCGGCTTGGGCACCTCACCTTCGACTACGACTCGCCGTACGGCACCGTCCACTCGGCGTGGCTGGTAGCCGGGCCGCGCGTCACCTGGACCCTTACGGTCCCCCCGAACGCGACTGCGGTGCTGCCGCTCGATGAGCTGAATGCATCGTCGTTGCTGCTCGAGGGAGCCCCGCTCGAGCGGAGCAGCTCCCTTCGCACCGAGGGAGCAGGTCGCTATCGACTCGCCGCAGGGACGTACCACTTCTCCGCAACGCTGAAGCCTGCGGCGGCGGAGGCGGCGGGCGAGAACTAAGGGAGAAGGGTCTTGCCTCCTGTTGAAAGCCGTCAGCCTGAGCGCAGCGAAGGATCTGCGTTCAGGAGGCCGCGGCGAGCAGTGCCTTCTTGCGCACGAGCCGGTGTACGACGTAGTTGTACGGCGCGACTGTCTGACCTTTCAGGATCGCAAGCGCAAGCCGCATGATGCTGGGGCCGTAGGTGCTGGTCTCATGCGAGACCGAGGCGATCAGCGGGCTGGTCGCCTTTTTCATCTCGGCGATCGCTTCTGCGATGCAGTCCTGTCCGACGATCGCCACGTGGCGGTGGCGCTTCTTCTCGCGCGCCGCATCGACCGCGCCCAGTGCGCTCGTATCGGTGGCGGCCGCAATCAGGATGCGTTTGGCTTCCGGATGCCGGTCCAGGAACTCAGCGACCAGCGTGTGGCTGCGATCACGCATGCCTCGCCCGTCCATGCGGACGTAGCACTCGATCGGCAGGGAAGGCATCGCGGAGCGCACCGCCTCAAACGCACCGGAGACGCGGCCCTGCACAAGAAGGCCGGCTTCCGGCAGATCAAGGCCAAGCACCCAGTTCACCTTGCCGCCCCACTCTTCGAGCGCGTGCTCGGCCAATACCTCACCTGCCTCGACGCCGACGCGGTAGTTGTCTACGCCGAAGTAGGTCGAGTTGGGGTGCGGGATATCGATTGCGATCATCGGGATCTTGGCTGCGGCGGCGCGGTCCCCGATTGCGGGCGCGACCTGATGTTCCGTGTTGAATTCGATGATCAGATCGACGCGGTTCTGGATGAACTCCTCAGCGTTCGCCACAGCCTTGGCCGCGTCGTACTCGTTGTCGAGCACGAGCAGGTCTGCACTGACCGCGGCTGCCGCTGCGCGGATGCTGCGGCTGACCTCGTTTGAAAACGGCATGTCCGCGCTCTGGCTGCCGAAGCCGAAGCGCAGCTTCTTCGGCCGGCTGACATGGCGGTAGGTGCCGTCCTGCCCCTGGGCCAGGTAGCCCCGGTGCACAAAGGTCTTCAGGATGCGATAGACCGTTGTCTTTGAGGTCCCGGTCTGCTTGTAGATCGACTCCAGGCTCATGGCGGCATTGTCTGCCTGCATGAGCTCAAGAATGTCGAGTGCCTTCGACAGCACAGGGATCAGGTAGAGGTTCTTCGGGGACTTTGGCAAGCGAGGAACTCCGTCGTACGGCGGATGCCACACAGCTATGATGCGCACCCATGAAGTTTCGCTATTGAATCACACTTACGCGTAAGTGGAAATGCTGCCCTGATTGCGTGCTCCCCGGTCTGCCTCGATCCGCTCCACGTAACCACTTTCGGCAAGCGCCCGCAGCGGCTCTGCCGGCAGATTGCATCGCCGGCGCCAGGCGCGCACCAGTGGCCGCACATCGGCCCAGAAGGCGTCGCGGAAGCATTCCTCAGCCTCCACCAGGCGGCAACTGTCCTGCAGCTCTGCGAGCCGCTCGCGGTCGATCAGGGCGGCCTTTACAAACAGCTCCTGCGCCGTCGCAACGCTCTGCACCATCGCTTCCATCTTGCCCTTGAGGTTGTGGCTCTGGTCGATCATGAACGCGATGTCCCTGCGCGTTCCGGCCGGGGCACACAGGATTTCGTGAAAGATGCGGAAGACCTGGTACGGGTCGATCGAGCCGAGGGTCAGGTCGTCGTCAGCATACTTCCGGTCGTTGAAGTGGAAGCCACCGAGCGCGTCAAGGTGAAGAAGCCATGCGACGATCTGCTCGATATTGGTGCCAGGGTAGTGGTGGCCGGTATCGACCAGCACCTTGGCCCGGGGTCCCGCAACGCGCGCCAGGTGCAGTGCCATACCCCAGTCCGCGACATCGGTGTGGTAGAAGGCAGGCTCGAAGGGCTTGTACTCGACCAGGAGGCGCTGCGTGTCGTCCAGAGCCGCGTGCATCGTCGAGAGCACCTCCTCCATCCAGCCGATGCGTCGACGTATCGATTGCGTGCCCGGGTAGTTCGACCCATCCGAGATCCAAAGCGAGAGATCCCTGGTCCCAAGCGCCCGCCCGATCTCGACCGACTCGAGCAGATGCCGCAACGCCATTGCACGCACCCCTGCGTCCGGGTTCGCGATCGAGCCAAACTTATACTCCTGTGACTGGAAGAGGTTGGGATTAATGGAGCCGGCGCGGACGCCATGCTTCTGCTCGAGCGCCCGGATGGCGCTGATATCGCCAGTGCCGTTCGGCAGATCCCAGAGGACATGAAGAGCAACCGTGGGGCTTGCGCCGGTCAGACGATGGACCTCGCCGGCATCGGCAAAGCGCTCGCTGACGCTCGACGCTGCACCTGCCTGCACAAACTTGCCGAAGCGTGTGCCGGTGTTGGCAAATCCCCACGAAGGGAGCTCGATCCGAAACTCGTCCAGAGCAGCGAAAACCCGCTCTTCAGCTCCCTGTGCGTGCAGCGCGTTCTCCATGGACATGCCTCCTGCTCCAACGAGCTAGAAATATACTCTCTAATGAAACTACCCTGCAGGAGTCAACTGGTAAAAGGCACACGCCATCGGCAACTGCAGCAAGGATTCTCAGGATTCAATACGGGTTTTGTTTCCCAAGCGCAAAGCAGTTCGGATAGAGTGTTCGAGCATTCATCCTGGCGATCCGTAGCGCGGTGAATGCCAGTGCGGGGGCTTGTGGGAGCAGATCCATTTCTCGGCATTATCTATCACTGGATCGGCGGTCTGGCGTCCGCCACCAACTTTATCCCGTTCCGCGGTATCAAGCGGTGGTCGTGGGAGATCTACTGGCTGGTGCAGGGCTTTGCCGCCTGGATCGTTGCGCCACTCGTGGTCGCGCTCCTGTTTGTTCCGCACCTTTTTGCCATCCTGCGCAGCGCCCCGCATGAGGCGCTCGGCTACGCTGTGCTGTGGGGCGCGATGTGGGGCTTTGGCGGCCTGACTTTCGGTCTCTCGATCCGCTATCTCGGCATCGCGCTGGGCTACGCCATCTCGCTCGGCCTGTGTACGGCTTTCGGCACCCTGATCCCGCCGATCTACACCGGCGAGATGCACACGATCGTGCAGGAGACCTCTGGCCGTTGGATCCTGGCGGGCGTTGCGGTCTGCCTGGTCGCGGTCGCCGTGAACGGCGCGGCCGGCTGGTCGAAGGAGCGGGAGGTCGAGCCCGAAGAGCGGTTGGAAGCGGGCGAACGTGACTTCTCGCTGGGACGCGGGCTCTGTGTTGCAGTGTTCGCAGGCATCATGAGCGCGTTCTTCGCCTTTGGCCTGAAGGCCGGCGCGCCGATCGCAGCGATTGCGAAACAGAGTCTCGTCTCTGAAGGGCATCTGGATCTCTGGCAGAACCTGCCGGTGCTGGTGGTGGTTCTCTGGGGCGGGTTTGCAACTAACTTTGTCTGGTCGGTCATCCTGATCGCGCGCAATCACTCGGTCGCGCAGTTTGCGGGGCAGCCGGGCACGAACCCGATGCGTGCTGCGCGCGTTTCCGGCTACACGCTCGACATCGATCCGCGCGAGCTGACCAAGATGATCGCGCCCACGGTGCTGCTGCAGAACTATCTCTTCGCTGCGCTTGCCGGGGTGGTCTGGTATTTTCAGTTCTTTTTCTACTCTCTTGGCCAGACGAAGATGGGCCGCTACGACTTCTCGTCGTGGACCCTGCACATGGCTTCTATCATCATCTTCGCAACGCTCTGGGGCATGGTGCTCAAGGAGTGGACCGGCACGAGTGTACGCACCAAGGCGCTGGTGGCGCTGGGTCTCTTTCTGCTCGTCAGCTCGACCTTCATCGTGGGCTACGGCAATTACCTGCGTGTCGCGCCGTCTGCCGTCGTACAGGCGTCGCGCTAGACCCCGATGACGCTGACGCGACGCACATTCCTCAGCGCGGCCGCCGTATGTGGCACCGTGGCAGTGGCAGATGCCGGGAGCCCAGCTCAGCCCATCCTCGACACCCACATCCATCTCTTCGACCCGACACGCGCTGGTGGCGTGCCGTGGCCGAAGCCAGGGGACCTGATCTATCAGCCTGCGCTGCCAGCGCGATACCAGGCGCTTGCTGCACCCTTCGGCATAGTCGGCGCGATCGCGATCGAAGCGAGCCCACGTGCCGCGGATAACGACTGGCTGCTCCGAACGGCAGCCGCATCCCCCTTCATCGTCGGCATCATCGGCGACCTCGTTCCGGGGGACGCGACGTTTCCTTCCAAGCTCGCGCGGCTTGCAACAAGCCCACTCTTTCTTGGAATCCGCTACGGCAATCTTTGGGAACGGAGCCTCGCTGCAGATCTGTCGAAGCCTGGTTTCGTCGACGACCTGCAGCGGCTCTCGGATGCGAGGCTGACGCTCGAGACGGCGAATCCGGATGGACCCTTGATCGACGCGATCACGCGCGTGGGCGAGAGGCTGCCCGGGCTGCGGATCGTGATCGATCACCTCGCAAGCGCCGCCGTGCCGGCTGACGCCCGGGCGCGACGCACCCTTGACGCACAACTCCGCGCGCTCGGTCAGCGACCCCACACGTTTGCGAAGATCTCGGAGGTGCCGGTTCGCAGCGCGTCAGGGGAGCTCACCGAGGCACCCGCGTTCTATCGGGACCGGCTGGCGTCCTTGTGGGAAGACTGGGGCGAAGATCGTCTTCTGTTTGGCAGCGACTGGCCGAACAGCGACCACGTTGCGAGCTTCTCCGAAACGTTGCGGATCGTGACGACCTATCTCGCGGGCAAGAGCACCGAGGCGCAGGCGAAGGTCTACCGCGGGAACGCGCGGCGAGCCTACCGCTGGCAGCCGCGTACTCCCGCGCAGCGTGCGATCTACTGAGCGCTCCGCTTTGCCGCTGTCGACTCGATCCGCACGGGCCCGATCAGCCCTGACTCCATCAAGGGGGAGTCCTTGGTGTAGGCATGAAAGTCGGTGAAGGTGTAGGTGGCCTTTGTGCCGGGTTGCTGGTCGCCGATCATGCGATTGGGCCAAAGATTGGTGACGCGGATCTCGATCGTGTTCCTGCCGGCATGGAGCAGGCTTGTCACCTCGGCGCGGTAGGGCGGCTTCCAGAGGATCTGGTCGACCGGCTTGCCGTTGACCGAGAGTTCGGCGATCTCCTTTACCGTGCCAAGGTCCAGCGTCAGCTGCTTTCCCGAAGAGAACCAGTCCTGCGGGCAGCTGCCCTCCCTGGTGTAGGTCGCGGTGCCAGAAAAGTAGCGTACGCCTGCATCACTGTTCTCGGTCCAGGACTTAAGTGTCGACAGTGTGATCGAGGTGGGGGCGCCAAGGTCAGGCGGAAAGCTGACCTTCCACGGACCGGAGACTGTCGCCAGCGTCTCGCCCTCCTGGCTGTGCACGCGCGGCGCGTGCGACGCGCCCCTGCGGAAGAAAACAAACACCGACCCATTCGGGTCGAAGTGCAGGGAAACCACGGTGTGCGCGCCGGACGCGTTTGCAGCCGTCTGCTCCTCCTTGCCCGTGTCCGGATGCCACAGCTCCGCCGTGCCGCCTGCCTGGCGGAAGGTCACGTCGATATCAAAGGTCTGGTTGGTCTGCGATGCAACGAAGTACAGCTCGCCCTCGGGAAGGCTGCGGTGCGTAAACACGAGCGGGTCAGGCGACCAGGCCTTTGGCAGGGCATACGCATCGTTCGCGATGACATTGCGTGGCGCGCCCCAGGAGACGTCTGCGCCTGTGTGTTCGCGCGCGAGCACGTCCTCGATCGCTGCGCCGCTGTAGACGCGCCCCGCGCCATACGCGTGGCCTCGGGCGCCTGTTGCGTCTGCGCCCCACATGTCGTCAGCGATCTGTGCAACCTCGTTGTCGGCGAGCTTGCCCGCGTGAAGGCCTTCGGCCATCTCCGGCTTCGGCGCGAGCAGGATCACGCCACCCTTGACCAGCGTCTGGAGCGCATGCAGCGTCGGCAGCGAAAGCGCCACCTGGTCGTTCGGGATCACGAGCACCCGGTATTGCATGCCGCTCTGGAGCGAGAGTTTGCCATTCGCTGCAGACGCCTTATGCTGCAGCACGTCGGCGTTCATGTAGTCGTAGGTATAGTGCGTGGGCACAGCGGGCTGCAGCGTCTTCCAGAAAGGCACAGTCGCAGGCGCGCCATCGCCGTAGAAGATGGCGACATCTCCCACCGGCCTGCCCTGCTGCAACAGGAACGAGCAGCGGGCGAGATAGGTGTTCCAGGCCTTCGCCTGTTCCGCCCAGGTGATGTTGCGGGTGTAGTCCTGGCCGAAGGGTCCGAGTGTAATGCCCGGCTTGTGCTTGTTGTCGACAAAGGGCTGCTGGTCCGAGGTGTGCACCACGATGCGATTGACGCCACGCGCGAAGTTCTCATCCGCAAGCTGCTTGAGGTAGAAGGGAGACTGGCCCCAGGCCGGCACTCCGATCGTTGTGGTGAAGCTTTCGGTCGCGACCAGCGGCTTGCCGTAGATATGCGCCGCGGACGAAGCTTCGCGCACGTCCGCAGGGTGCTCGGGGGAGGGCTTCTCGCCAGGAAGGGGCGTCCAGAACTCACCCATCGGGATAGTGACCTGGCCCTTGTTCAGCAGACCGTCGCCGGTGGTAGGCAGGCTGGTACCCATCGCCTCGGCGTAGAGACCGACGCCTTTCGTTTTGAAGTATGCAGCCGCTGTCGCGTAATGGTTCTCGGCGAGCATGTCCGCGATGGTGCGACGAAAGTCCCACAGGAACGCGTCGCTCATGCGTGGGCTGCCAACGACATGGCCGGTCAGTACCGGCAGGTAGGGCAGCAGATCATAGCCGCGGCGCGCGCGGAACTGCGCCCGCATCTCCTCGGTCC
The DNA here is from genome assembly GCA_965199135.1 of Acidobacteriaceae bacterium. Classification (GTDB taxonomy): domain Bacteria; phylum Acidobacteriota; class Terriglobia; order Terriglobales; family Acidobacteriaceae; genus EB88. The sequence continues at coordinate 2,253,490 of OZ240685.1, forward strand.
AGTTCTCGTTGCCAGCCTCCCAGCTATCCATGAGGAAGTAGCGAAAGCTCTTGCCGAAGTACTCGCCGGCCGTGCCTGAGATCATGCCGACGTACTGTTCGACATAACTCTGCACGTCGGCCTTGCTGAGCTTGTCGACCTCGAGGCCGGTCGCCGCGGGTGTGGCCGGGTGATTCAGCTCACCGGTGAGCGAGTAGCCAAAGCGCATCACCACCCACTTGCCTGCGGGCACCTGCCAGCTGAGCGTGCCGTCCGGGTTCATCTTCGAGCTGAGATCGATGACCGACGAAGGGTCGATCGCAGAAGAGTCTGTCGCTGGGGGAAGAGGCGTGCCGTCTGCCGGTACGTAGGTGCCGAACGCGGCCTTGTCCTGCCAGAGGTCCACACGTGGGTCGGCGTGCAACTGGATCTCGGAGAAGTGCACATCGTGGCTGACCTTCATGCCGAGTTGCGCCATGATCGGGTTCGGCGTGGCGGCATCTGCGAGGAGTCGATAGTACTTCGCAGTGACGGCGGGAAAGGCATAGGTGCGCACCGTCATGTTCGCGAGCAGTGAGGCCGATGGTCCGGGCAGCGCGATCACGGTCTTCCAGCTCTGGCCATCGTCGCTCGACTGGAACTCGCCTTTGGGCAGGCTCTCGCCGAAAAAGCCGCCCGCCACACCCGTGCAGAGGGTAAGCGCCTGTACGGTGCGCGGCTGCGCGTAGCGGAACTGCACCCACCCCTGCGGTTCGCCATCCCGGATATGCAGCGTCGCCTGCTTGTTGTAGTCATCGTCCATCAGCAGCTCACCCTCGATCGGGCCGCCACTGCTGGTGATCTCAGGCCTGTCGGCGGTGGCCGCGCTCGCAGAGGCCGGCACGCGATAGGCGACGACCGCGACGTCCTTGTAGAAGTCCGGTGTTACCGGCAACGGCGCTTCGGGCGGCTGCGGCTTCTCGCCGGGCAGGTCCTTCACCATGGGAAAGTCAAGGTTCGCGGCCGTGTGCATGTCCTGGTATTTGCCCACCGAGTGTGGTGGCGAAGCGAGTTCAGCATGGAACGCGGACGGCCCGCTGACTGCAGTCTCGCTCCACACATACTTCTTCATGCCCTGTTCGGGTTTCACCCAGGGGCCGGCGGTTTCGCTCCAGCCACCAGAGGCCGCCATCGCCATCTCCAGGTGCAGGCGGTCTGCCTCGGCGGCGGCATGCTTCCATGCAGACTTCCATTCGGGTGTCATCCAGATTACCGGCTTGTCGACAAAGACCGGCACCCCCAGGCTGCCATCGAACATCTGGAAGCCGCCGATCCCGACGCGGTGCATCCACTCAAGATCCGCGGTGATGCCCTCTTCCGTGACATTGCCATTCAGCCAGTGCCACCACACCCGCGGCATCGCCGAGTTCGGCGGCGTGGCAAAACCAGCTTCGAGGGAGGTGGGCAGGTCAGCGGACTGGCAGTACGCGCGAGTGGCAGGAACAAGCAGGAGACCCAGCGCAGAACACGCCACGAACTTCGAACGAAACAGAGAGATCACGAGCACGACTCCTCAACGGGTCTTATGCGAGAGACAAGGCGAGACAGCGACCGATATGCTGCCTCCGCATGGTTCAGCAAACCTGCTCGCTAGAAGACGAGCCGCAGCGAGAACTCGAGGATGCGCGGGTCGAGCGCCGAGGTCACCTGGCCATAACTCGCGTCGCCAAGTCCCGTGTCGACAAGGTTCAGATTTGGATGGTTGACGAAATTAAAGGCCTCCGCGCGGAACTGCAGGTCGAGACGCTCGTGGATGGGGAAGGTCTTGTAGCCGGCAACATTGAAGGAGATTTCACGCGGTCCGCGAATGGTTCCGACGCCTGCATTGCCGTAGAAGCCGGGTGCGGGGGCAGCGAAAGCCGTGGTGTCGAACCACTCGTCCTTGGTCTTGAGGAGATTGATCTTGCCAACCTGGTTGGGGCGGATTGCAAGACCGACGTTCGAGGTTGAGATCGCCGGGGTGAAGGCGAAGCCACTCTCGAGCACGCCCAGGCCAGCGAGGCTCCAGCCGGCGAGCACGGCCTTCTCGGCGAAGTTGGCACCGCTGCTTTTAAAGAAGGGCAGGTCGTAAACCCAGGAGGTCGTCAGCACATGGGTCCGATCGAAGTTCGATGGGCCGTACTCGGCTGCCAGGTTGTTCCAGTTCTGCACCCCTGTGCCGCCCCCACCCGCAATGCTGCCGCCGCCGCCGCTGTTGCTGGCGTGGCCGAACTGCGAGAGCGATTTGCTGTAGGAGTATGCAACCGTAGCCTGTACGGCTGACTTGCGATACACAAAGCCGGTTTGCAAGGCGTTGTAGTTCGCCGTGCCGATGCCGGCCTCTGTGTAAATGCTGGAGTAACCCTTGTAGGGCCGCGTGTAGTTGGGGCTGCTGACGCCGGTGTTGATGCAGGGATCGAAGTCGTAGACCGCAGAGGGTGTTTGCCCGGGAGCAAGACAGCCTGCCTGTGACGGAGCTGTCACCGAGAGTGGCTGGTTCTGATCAAAGCCGAAAGTGTCTGCATGGCGGATCAGCGTGCCAGCGTAGGCCACGCTGAACACGGCACCCGGCACGACCTGGTGTTCGATGCTGGCGCTGAAGGACTGCAGCATCGCGGCTGTGAACTTTGGGCCCACTGCATCGAGCGTCGGCGGCGTGGCCCCGACGGCGAGACCGATGGCGGGGTTCGCGATGGTGCCATCCTGGATATTCGAGCTCTGGTTGTAGGGTGGATTTTGACCGAAAGCGTTGTAGATCGCCTCGACCGCCAGTCGCGAGTAGCCGATGCCGTAGCCTGCCCGAATCGAGGTTGTTCCATCCCCCGAAATGTCATAGGCAAAGCCGACGCGTGGCGCGAAATCCTTCTTGCCCGCCGTGAAGAAGCCACTCGGCACGCCAACGCCTGCCTGCACCAGGCCCGTGCTGGTGTTGGCCGGTGTACCGCTTGCGTTGACGACAACGCCGGTGGCATTTGTCTGGAAGCCGCCACCGAGCGTCACTACCGGGGCCACTGCCGGGTTGTAGGCCGAGGCGTAAAAGGAGGAAACATTGTCTCCGCTGCTCGTGTTCGGAGAGAAGTAGACCCAGCGCAACCCGGCATTGATGGTCAGCTTGCGCGAGGCATGCCAATCATCCTGGGCGTAGGCCTCGCCCTGGCGGTAGTGAAAGGAGCCGCTGCGCTGGCCGCTGTCCTGGTGATAGGTCGCGTCCAGGCCGAGGAGATAGTCCGCCACCGGATCGCCCCCGACGCCATTGTTCGATGTGCGGATGCCGCTGAAGGTGTACTCGCCATTCGGGTAGGTGAAGACGTCCTGGTTCTTGATGCCGGCGATGTACATCGCGCCGAATTGCAGGACGTGCGGACCCTTGGACCAGGTCAGGTCGTCCTGCAGAATGCCTTCGCCGTCCGAGGCGTGAATCGGGTCGACGCCTGCTCCAAAGTTGCTGTATCCGCCAGTGAAGGTGAGAAAGGGCGCCTTGTTCAGCGTGTTCGCGCCCGGGTAGCTCTGGTTGATCGCGACGCCGGCGGGCGTCGTTTCGTTCGCCAGGTTGATGCGCGGCTTGTCGTAGGTCTCGGCCACGGTCGCGACGTTGATCAGGGCGGGCGTGATGTTAGAATTCAGCCGCACCATCATGTTCATGCCGGTGGTGTAGTAGGTTGTCGGCGTTGTCGCGAGTATGGCGCCGCCGGAAAAGGAGTTATCCGGTACCCCATTCTTTACCTGTTCATAGGTGACGCGTCCGGTAAGCATCTCGTTGTCGGTGATGTAGTGATCGATGCGGTAGTTATAGCTGTCCTGCGCGAGGGTGTTTGGCAGCTGGTTGATGTAATTGAGGGAGCCGGTGTTGTTTGGCTGGGCGCCGAACGCATTCAGCAGCGCGAGCGCATTTGGATCGAAGCAGGCAGTGTTGAGAGTGTAGGTGCCGGTCTGGCAGTTGGTCGCGCCACGCGCGGCAAGCTGACTTAGGTCGAGCGCACTGAGAGTCAGAGGGTTGGTAAAGGTCCCGCCACGCTGCGCCGCATCGAAGACCAGGCCCTTGATCACCGAGCCGACGCTGTTACGCCGCCACTCGTTTGCAGCGAAGAAGAACGTCTTGTGCGCACGGTCTCCGTTGAAGACATGCGGGATCATAATGGGGCCACCAAGGGTGTAGCCAAAGATGTTCTGGTGGAGCGGCGTCTTAATTGTCGCAAAGTAGTTATTCGCATCGAGCGCGTCATTGCGGAAGTAATCCCAGGCGCTGCCATGAAACTCGCGGCTGCCGGAGCGGGTCTGCACGACCACCTGCCCAGAGCCTGCAAGACCGTAGCGGGCGCTGTAGTTATCCTTCAGAATGCGGAATTCGTCGATCGAGTCGACGATCGGCAACACGTTGATGTTCGCAAGATTGCCGGTGTTCATGTTGTAGACGCCGTCGAGCGTGTACACGGAATACTCGATCGACGCGCCGTTGACAATCAGCGTCGTGCCGCCGGTCAGCCCGCCCGCCGACTGCTGGTTGTTGCCAGCCGTGCTGCTGACGCCGGGAATCAGCTGCCCCATGGATTGGAAGTTGCGGCCATTCAGCATCAGGTTCTCGACCTGCTTGGAGGTAATCGTTCCTGCGGAGGCGGAGTCCTCGGTCTCCACCGCAACAGCCGTCGCGTTTACGGTCATCTGTTCGCTTGCCTTGCCCACGGTGAGCGTCACACTGGAGTCGCGCGTCTGTCCGGGGTCTACCTGGACATGCTGCAACAGCACCTGTTCAAAACCCGGCTTCGTGACCTGCACGGTGTACTGTCCCGGTGTGAGCGCGTCGGCTGCGTAGAAGCCGGCGGTGCCGGTTTGGACCGTGCTCGCCACACCGGTCGCCTCACTCTCCACGACCACCTGGGCGTCCGGAACAGCCGCGCCGCTTGCGTCGAGAATGGTGCCTCGGATCGCACCCTGATTGCCCTGCGCCATCGCGGCCGCCGAGCAGAAAACACATGCCATGACCGGGAAAAGTGCCTTCTCCAAAGTAAAGAGCTTCACCATCGGGACCACCCTCTTTTATGTCTGGAAACTGTTTCAATGGGTAACGGGGCGAATCCTAGTCACGCACAAACTTAGCTGTCAAACAAAAAAGAGCAGAGGGCCTGGTGTCTCCTCCTTCTCGCATCGCGCGACTTACTCGTCAGCTTGTCTGCGTTCTTCGCGTATCGACGCGGTCGCGCAGGGCCTCGGAGACCGTGGGGTAAAGTTCGTAGGTCATATCAATTCGGAAGCGAGCGGCCCTGCAGAGGTAAGTCCACCCGGCATCGAGCAAGTCCCGCCATGCTTGTTTCTTTCTTCGGCCGGGCTGCGGTCCGCGACTTATCACCGCAAGGTCCGTTCCTGCTGGAGACGCCCGTTTGTGCGCGACACGCAACTTACAGCAGGGTGTTTCTCGGAGAAGCAGCTAGCATGGACCGATGACTGCTGCACCGATCGATATTCGTGCTCTGCCCGGATCAAAGTACCCGCCCGGCCCTCGCCTTCTGCCGCGCGTGCTGAGCGGACGTGCCTTTCGCGAGAACCCGATGGACGTGCTCGCGGAAAATGCGCGGGAGTATGGCGACCTGGTGCACTTTCGTGGCTTCGAGTGCCACATTTACCAGTTCAACCACCCGACGCTGATCGCGGAGATCATGATCGAGCATGAGCGGCGGAATCGCCGGGCGCTCGTAATGCAGCGTGCGCGCGCGTTGCTTGGCGAGGGGCTGCTGACCAGTGAAGAGCCGCTGCACATGCGGCAGCGGCGGCTTGCAGCGCCGGCGTTCCACCGCCAGCGGGTTGCGGCGTATGGCGACATCATCGGGCAGTTTGCGACCGAGGTCACCGAGGGCTGGGTGTCGGGGAGCTTTCTCGCCCACCCGCAGATGCTGCTGCTTGCGCTGCGTATCGTGGGCAAATGTTTGTTCAATATCGATGATGTCGCCGAGGCGAAACGGATCGCCGCCGCCGTCGCCGAGTTCATGGTGACGCCGCCGCCGACGTGGGTGCCGTACAAACTCATCGAGCAGCTGCAGCGGGTTCCCTTTGGCCCCATGCGCAAGGTGCAGAACGGCATCGATGCGCTGGACCGCATCCTCTACGGCATGATCGCGGAGCGTCGGGCAAACCCTGGCGATCGCGGGGACCTGCTCTCCATGCTGCTCGCAGCAGAAGACACCGAAGAAGCCGCCGCGGGTGGCGACACCCGGATGAGCGACAAGCAGGTGCGCGATGAATGCCTGACCGTACTGCTTGCCGGGCATGAGACGACTGCGAACTCACTGAGCTTTGCACTGTGGCTCCTGGCGAAGCACCCGGCAGTGCAGGAAGAGGGCCACCGGGAAGCAGCCAGCGTCCTCGGCGACCGCGTGGCAAGCGCAGCCGACTACCCGAACCTGAAGTACGCCTACATGATCTTTGCGGAAGCGATGCGGCTTTACCCAACCGTGTGGGTGCTGGGGCGCAGCAGCGGGCCTGAGCCATACGAGTTCCACGGTTTTGAGATTGAGCCCGGGGCGATGCTGCTGGCGCCCCAGATCGTGCTGCACCAGGACCCGCGCTTCTGGGACGAGCCGAAGCGGTTCAATCCCTCGCGCTTTGCCAATGAAGGAAGGAGCAGCCGTCCGAAGTTCGCGTACTTTCCCTTCGGCGGGGGATCGCGCCAGTGTATCGGCGAGGGTCTGGCATGGATGGAGGGCGTTCTGGTACTTGCGACGATCCTGCGTGACTGGAAGCTTGACCCGGTGCCAGGCGCACCCGCGGAGCTCCCGATCAATCCGTCCGTCAATCTCCGGCCGAAGGATGGCGTTCCGCTCCAGTTCACACGCCGCTAGGTTGCTCACGCGCTGGGTGCAAGCACGGGTCCGGCGCAGCCTCTGTGATGGCCCTTACACGCCGCGCGGGAGCACGTATGCTCCCAGCGAGAGCACGGGCCCATTCCCATTGTCGCCGCATATCGCCTCAAAACGACCGACCCTACCGCGCACCAAGGCCAGGGAAGACACTGCAGGGGAGCGGCCAGGCGGTGAGGGTTCAATAACGCCGGCACGCGCTCTGCCGGAGTTTCCGGAACCCTGAGCCCGCTGCGAGGAGCGTGACACGGAGCCCCGTCAGGACTGGGTGGGAAGCTTGTTCAAGGTGAGCTGAGCTGCGGAAATGGCGGAGAGAGAGGGATTCGAACCCCCGATACCCGTAAAGGTATGGCTGATTTCGAGTCAGCTGCATTCGACCGGACTCTGCCATCTCTCCGCGGAGTGCCGCATTGGTGCGGACTTTGAGAAGTTTACCACGGTCACCTCGTCTCCGAAGGCGACGGTTGGAAGCCTTGCTGCCGCTGCTACCATCGCTGCATGTTGCCCGCCTCCCCAGCTTCCGCTCCCGTTTCCGCAGCGATGATTCCTCCCGCTGCCGGGGCTGCGGCGCCGGAAAAGGAGAGGCCCTGGGCGCCCTGGATCTCGCTGGGCTGCTACCTCATGCAGTCCGAGGTGCATACGTACGCGTTCTCGGTCGCAGCCAACGCGATCCTGTCGCTCTTTCCGTTCATCGTGATGATGTTCACCATTGCTCGCCGGGTCTTCCATTCGGAGACGATGGTGAGCGTAATTGGCGACATGCTGCACTACTTTCTGCCGGCGAACCAGGACTTCGTCGTACGCAACATGAGCCTGCTGGTGCATCCGCATGGGAGCGTCCAGCTGGTCTCGGTGTTGACCCTGGTGGTCTCGTCTTCGGGCGTGTTTCTACCGCTCGAGGTTGCGCTCAACCGGGTGTGGGGTGTGGAGACGAACCGCTCCTACCTGATGAACCAGCTCCTTTCGCTGGGTCTCGCGCTTGGTGTGGGCCTGCTGGCACTGTTCTCGGTCAGCCTGACGGCACTGCAGCAGCGGGTGCTCTCGTTTGTCTTCTTTGGCCACACGCAGAACATCTTCTTCGCGTTGCTGGGCGGATCGTTTCTGCAGATCACCGCGGCGTTTCTCTCGATCTCGATCTTTTTCATCATCTACTGGGTGTTGCCCAACCGGACGCTGCCGTTCGGTGCCGTGCTGCCGACAGCGATCGTAGTCGGTCTGCTGTGGGAGGTGGCGAAGGTGGTCTACGTGCACGCACTGCGATGGATGGACCTGCAGGCGGTGTACGGGCCCTTTGCCGTTTCAGTCGGGCTGATGATGTGGGCCTTTGTGACCGGGCTTCTGCTGCTCGCCGGCGCCCATTTCTCGGCCACACGCTATGCCAAAGCGCTCGTGAAAGGCGTGGAAGTGCAGGCCGGGGCGAAAGCGCGCTAGCGCGGCAGCCGAAAGGCCTTGTCGACGATCGCATCCGGCGCAGCGCCTGCCGGCAGCAGGGTGAAGAGCGAGCCATAGACCGGCTCCTTGCGCAGGTTGCGGCTCAGGGTCCGCACCACCGAGACGTCGCCCGAGCGGGTGTCGACCGCGAGCAGGAGGTGGCCGTCGGCAGAAAACGCCACGGCTCCCGGGCCATCGCCCACATGCACAGTGTTCACGAGCTTGCCATCATCGACCGAGTACACCGCGACCGTGTCGGCATCCTGGTTCGCGACCCACAGCAGGGAGTTGTCCGCGCTGACCACGCCTGCGTTTGGGTGCGAGCCGATCAGCGAAGCTCCGCCGACCTCGTTGGTGCCGGTCGCGATCTCGGAGATTGTGTCCGCGCCCCGATCCGCGACAAAGATCTCGCCACCATCTGGCTTCTGGATCAGCTTCACCGGTTCCTTGCCCACGTCGAGCATGGCGAGCAGACAGTCATTTTCTTCGTCGCTGCTCGCCGTCTTCTTTTCCGGCAGCGTCTTCAAACCTACGACCATCACCTGCGCACCACCCGAGCAGGCGACGAAGACCTTGGATGAATCGGGCAGGATGCTGAGGCTGGCTGCTCCGGGGCAGCCGGCGAACGAGGAGCGGAGCTTTGGCAGGGCGTCACCGCGCAGATCAAGAAGACTGATGCTGCCACTTTGATGGTTTGCGACCACGAGTGTGCTGTCATTCGGCGCAACCGCAAGCGGGCCGGGATCCTCACCCACACCGACAACCCCGAGAACCTGGCGAGAGGCGGGATCAATGACAGACACGCTGTTATCTCCGGCGTTTGCCACGTAGACGCGCTTGCCTGTGGAGGACACTGCTATGGCCGCAGGCTGTCGGCCGATCGAAAGGGTCGCAGCGACGCGATTGTGTTCCGCATCGATGATCGTGAACGCGCCCTTGTCGTTCGCCCCGCCCCAGCTGGCGGCGTAAACCTCGTTGTGCGTGGGGCTGGCTGCGAGCGCGGCGGGATGGCTGCCGACGGGGAGACTGATGACCTTCTCGATATGCACAAGATCGAGCACCGTGACCGTGTCGCTGCCGCTGTTCGCGATGTACGCGTACTCCCGGTAGTCCGATGGATACTGCGGAAAGGCGCCGGTACGGCATCCTGTGAGCGCAAACGTGACACCAAGCCCCAGAACAAGAAGGAGCGATCGGGATGGGAGGGGACAAGGCAGGCGCATGGGTTCTTTGCCACTGTACGCGATTGCCGCGATCCCGCCCTCCGGGGGCAACAGAAAGGCTGCCCCCATAGGAGCAGCCTCGGTGAGGGCAGCGTGCGTTACACCGCGGCCGGCTCCATCACATAGCTGTTATGCGGTACGTTGCGGCCCACGATCGCTGCGATCTGCGAGCTCTCCGCCATCAGCTGCGTGAACTGGTCAGGGTAGAGCGACTGGGCGCCATCGGAGAGTGCGCGGTCTGGCTGGTTGTGTACCTCGACGATCAGGCCATCGGCGCCACAGGCCACCGCGGCACGCGCCATCGAGAGCACCTTGTCGCGCTTGCCTGTGCCATGGCTTGGGTCGACCACGATCGGCAGGTGCGACAGTTGCTGGGCCGCGGGAACCACGCTGAGGTCAAGCGTATTGCGGGTGTGGTCGGCAAAGGTGCGGATGCCACGCTCGCAGAGGATCACTTCGTAGTTGCCTTCACTCATGATGTACTCGGCGGCCATCAGCAGCTCTTCGAGCGTCGCCGACATGCCACGCTTGAGCAGCACCGGCTTGCGCTTGCGGCCGGCAGCGCGCAGAAGCGAGTAGTTCTGCATGTTGCGTGCGCCGATCTGGATCACGTCTGCATACGCCGCGACGAGGTCGAGCGCGTCCTGATCGATCGCTTCGGTGACGATGCGCATGCCGGTCCGCTCGCGGATCTCGGCCATGATCGACAGTGCTTGTTCGCCAAGGCCCTGGAAGGCGTACGGCGATGTGCGCGGCTTGTACGCACCACCCCGGAAGAATTGTGCGCCGGCGGCTGCTACGAGGTCCGCGGTCTCAAAGGCCTGGTCACGAGTCTCGACGGAGCAGGGTCCGGCAACGATCATCAGGTCGCGTCCACCGACCGTGATGTCGGTGCCGGGGAAGCGGATGATCGTGTTCTCTTCCTTCACATCGCGAGACACGAGCTTGTACGGCTTTGAAACGCGGATGACCTCGGCGACGCCGGGCAGCTCGGAGATGCTGCTCTGGTCCACTTCGCCCCGGTTGCCGGTGATGCCAATGGCGGTACGCTGTGCGCCCGGCAGCGGATGCGGGCGAAGACCCAGCCCTTCAATCCGGGTGCACACCGCGGCAATCTGCTCCTCGGTGGCATACGACTTCATCACGACTAGCATGCGAAAACCTCTCCTTCTGAGTGTAGCGCGAGAGCTTCCCCAGTTGGAGAATCGCTATCAATCAGGCGGTGCAGCGGTCGTGCGGGAGGAGCAGAGGACGTAGGTGAGATAGCCCAGTTGGATCGCCCAGGCAAAGGCATAGCCGATCAGCACGTGGCGGTGAGCCATGTCGCTCGTGTACGTCGACCAAAAGCCGTGCAGGCCGTGGATCATGCGCGGTCTCCGGCAGGCAGTGAGGAGCCGTGGTTCGGGGAGGCAGGCCGTGCCAGCAGTGCTTCGGTCGCCAGGTCGGCGGCTCGCTCGGCCCGCAGCACACGGCTGTAACGTACAGCCGCCACGAACAGGCCCCACATCAACCAGCCTGTGATGTTCCAGCGTAGCGCCGGCAGCATGCTCGCATCCACGCCCGAGCCGGGGCCCCCGAAGAAGACGGGTCCTGGGTGCTGGGTTCGCCACCAGCGGGTGCTCATGTACACCAGTGGCACATCGAGGTACCCGAAAATCGCCATCACGGCGGCGAGCGTGCGCATGGAGGCGCCTTCGGCAAAGCTCCGCAGCAGCAGGTACGCAAGGTAGATCAGCCACAGGATCAGCGTGGAGGTCAGCCGCTCATCCCAGGTCCACCAGATCCCCCAGGCGGCGCGGCCCCAGAGGGAGCCGGTGACCAGGCCGACGGTGCAAAAGACCACGCCCATTTCGGCAGCCGCCTGGGCCACGGCGTCTGCCTGCAGCGCGAACGCTGGCCTGCGATGACGCAGCACAAGGTAGGTGATGGAGGCGGCGAGGTTCAGCGCAAAGAAAACCGAGGTGCCGATCCAGGCGGGAAGGTGGTAATAGAAGATGCGGCTCAGGTCGCCCTGCGCCGCGTCCGCAGGCACCACGAAGAATGCGACACGCAGACCATTTCCCAGGATCAAGAGGGTTGCAATGAGCCAGACTGTTCGAAACGCCTTCACTCGCTGCTCCTTCCTCGCTTGATCAGTGTAAATCTAGAGGAGGTGTCAGAAGGGTACGACGCGCATCCCACTGTGAGCCAATGCACTTGGGAGCCATAGACGTCCCGCGAGGGGCCGATTCAAGAGGTTCGGGAGGGTAGATGAGTTTAGCTCTGGCAATCGTGATCTTGGTGGTAGGTACGGGACTTTTCGCTGTCGGGATTGCAGGACAGATTGCGCTCGGACGGCGCAGGAAAGAGGCGACGAATGCTGGAGATCGTGCCGGCGCTCGCCTGGTGCTGACGCTGGCCGCCATCATCGTAGGCGCCTGGATGGCGATTATTTCGGCCGTGGCCCTGCTGCACTCACACGCCCACCACATCGCCAGCTAACCTTCCGTGTTGAGCACGATGCCGAACAGCAGTACGGCTGCGGTGGTGAAGACGACATCGTAGCCAGCAAGCATCTGGATCCAGAGCCACGCATCGCTCTCACCGGTGAAGACCGCCCCAAGGGCAGAGGTCATGGCAAGCAGCGCCGGAATGAAGATCGGGAAGAGCAGCAGCGGCAGCAGCAGCTCTCTCGATCGCGTCCGCAGCGAGAGCGCCGCAAAGAAGACGCCGTTGCCGATCAGTGACCAGGTGCCGAGCGGCAGGATCAACAGGAGCAGTGCCGGCGAGCCTTTCACGTCCAGGTTGTAGAAGATGGTGAACAGGGGCGCGAGGATCAGCTCCACCACGGTGACAAATAGGAAATTGGCGACGATCTTGCCCAACAACAAGGCCGATGGTGGACACGGGCTCATGCGGAGGGCGTCGAGCACACCACCACGGAGTTCGCGCGACCAGGCCTGGTTGAGGGCACCAGTGGCTGCGAAGAGAATGGCGACGCAGAGCACCCCGCTTGCAATCTGCCGCGCCTCGGCACGGGTCGGATCGAACGCAAGTGAAAACAGCACCACGACCAGCAGCGCCAGGAAGAGCATGGCGTTGAGGGCGTCCTTCGAACGCCACTCCAGGCGGAGATCCTTAGCCACCTGCACCCGCACAGCATGCCAGTAGCGCGTCATGGCTGCTTGGGTGACGCAGCCGTGAGGTCGGCAAGCGTTGCCCCTGTGGCGCGGAGGTAGTCTGCCGGCGCGAGGAAGAGCTGCACGCCCCGCAGGCCAGCGGAGATGCTGATGCGGTCGAACAACTCGATCGTCTCGTCCACAAAGGCAGGCAAGCGCTTCTTTGCCTCAAGCACCGTGACGCCGCCGCGGATGTAGCCCGTGAGTGCCTGCACCTCGCGCAGCGGAGCGAGCGCGGCTGCACGCACGCCAGCTGCGGCGGCCAGCTTCTTGAGGTCAAGCTCCGCACTCCCGGGGAGCACGGCGAAGACATGCCCCGCGTGTTCTGTCGCGCACACAAGTGTTTTCCAGACCTGTTCCGCGGGAAGACCGAGCTTGCGGGCGACGCTCGTCGCGGCAAGATCCTCCGGATCGACTTCGTAGCTGAGCAACTCATACGGAACGCCAAGCAAGTCGAGCAGCCGCGCTGCGTTCGTCTTCGGGATCGCTGCCTTGCTCATCGCGGCTCCCGCGTGAGCTCGCCATCGCGCAGCAGCAGCAAATCGTCAGCGATGGGTTCGGCGAGTTCCCGCTGGTGGGTCGTGAGCACGATGGTGCGGCCGCGATCGCGTTCCCGCGACAGCAGCGTGAGCATGGAGCGCGCGCTCGCCGCGTCCATGTTCGAGAAGGGTTCGTCGAGCAACAGCAAGTCTGGCTGTGGCAGAAGCACTCGCGCGAGCGACAATCTCTGTCGCATGCCCTGCGAGTAGGCGCGCAGGGGCTGCTTCAGCGTCGCTTCGAGTGCCACTGCGGCGAGTGCTGCTTCGGGCGTGAGGCAGGGCTGCTCCCGGTAGAGCTCCGCGAAGTAGCTCAGGTTTTCAAGCCCGGTGTATTCCTCGTACAGCATCGGCGCATGGCTCATGTACCCGATGCGCGCGCGACTGTGTGCCGGTGCATCGCCCCACGCGAGCACGCTGCCGAAGCTCGGCCGCAGGAGGCCGGCGATGATGCGCAGAAGCGTGGACTTGCCCGCGCCATTCGGGCCAAGAAGCAGGGAGCAGCGGCCCGGCCCGAGCGCAAGCTCAAGATGACGAAGGACCGGAGCGCCGGCGTACACATGCGACACATCCTCAAGTAGCACAGGGAGGAGCGTCGGAGACACGGCGCCGCGAGTTGTCGGGGGGTGATCCATACAGAACGAACTGAGTATAGCGGGCGCTATTCGGAGTCGCGGCCTGCGCCTTTTTTCGAGCGGGGCGGAGCCATTTCAAGGCAGCGGTCCGAAACACGGACGGGGTTTGCCATCTTGCCGACTGCGGCCCGTGTGAAGGCACGGTAGAGGCGGTTCACATCAACGCGCGCTCCCGTGCGAATCTCACGCTCCGCCGCGGCATGCATGGCCGAGAGAAGTTCGTCGCGGAGCTCGTTGAAAAGTTTGTCGATGTAGAGGTATGGCATCAGAGAGACGTCGCTCTATCGACAGTACACAACTTACCGCGCACGTGCATCCGGCATCGCGGTGTAGCGCCGCCCGACACGGTACCTCACCTGAAACTCCTGCCCTGCAGCGAACTCATCAGGGTGGGAGATGTTTGCGTCCCATCGCACACGTGTAGGTATCTGAAGGGACGGTTCATCTTCCGGAGTCAGGCCGAGGAGACGATCGGAAAAAACGCGTGGAGAGGTAGATGTTCCCCCGGTCTCGAGGATAGTGGCTCCTGCGGGCTTGCCGGACCAGCGAACCCATGGCCGCCTGAGAAAGGGTGTCAGCCGGAGCCCTGGCGTCGGCAGATAAGCCAGCTCGTCAGCCAGTGCGCAAGCGTTGATCACACTGGTCCCCTGGAGTGAGCCGCAGAGTAACGGGGCTCAGCGGCGAACACTGTCGACGTGGTCCATCTCTGGGTGGCGGACTGTTGCGGTTTCCGCGGGGTGCGTCGTGAGCGAAGCAGCAGGCTGGCCCGTAGGCCTGGGACCGGTCTGTACCGAAGGCGCGGGAGCATACTTCGATGCGCACTTTGCCTGCAGCTCCGTTGCATGGAAAACACCATCGCGGCCGTACATGCCGATGGCCAGTGCCTGCGCATTGTCCTTGAAGGTGTCGGGGGGCGGCTCGGTCCCGTCGTAGTCAACCGGGAGCCTGCGGTCGTTCTCGACCAGCACGAAGCGCGCGCCGGCGCCATGGTGGTCGATCGAGCCCGGCTGGACGTTGCCCGCAACGCGCAGGTGCCGCGTGTATGCCTTGCCGCCCATGCCCTGCAACTCGTTGATGGTGACATAGTAGCTTTTGTTGGCCTGGACGCCGGTAACCGCGAGGTACGCCACCACGGCCAGCACAATCAGGACCGCGACCGTGATGCGGAGAGACTGGGAGCGGGCTCGGGCGCTGCGTGTTCGGTCGGGGGCGGGCATCGTCACTTCTCAGCCTAGGAGGGTGGGAGGGGCGCGTCAAGCAGTTGCCGGCGTTTGCTGTCATCCCCTCGACAGGCGCGGGCAGCGAGTATCATGAACGAATCCAGCCGGCCGCGAACCGCGCCGCTTCTGAGAGGGACCCGATGAGCAATCCAGTGAGCTATGCAGGAACCGCGCCGATGCCCGAACGTGCAACCGAGATCCTCGAGCCCCGGGCCCAGTGGCTCGCGGCACGCGCGCAGGAGGCCGCCCGGACCGGCGATACGAACATGAGCCAGATGCACTTCGCACGGCTTGGCCGGATCACCGAAGAGATGGATTACGTGGCACGGCGCGAAAATATCTCGGCCGAGCTGATCCGCTCCGAGATCGCCGCCGGCCGCATGATCATCCCGGCGAACATCAATCACCCGGAAGTGGAGCCGATGGCGATCGGCATCGAAACGCGTTGCAAGGTGAACGCGAACATCGGCAACTCGGCCGTGACCTCGAATATCGACGAGGAGCTTCGGAAGCTGCACATGGCCGTGCAGCACGGCGCGGACACGGTGATGGATCTCTCGACCGGTGGCGCCATCCCCGAGATCCGCGACCGCATCCTGCGTCACTCCCCGGTGCCCATCGGGACTGTTCCCCTGTACGAAGCGCTGACACGCGTAAAGCGCGTCGAAGACCTCAACATCGATATGTATCTTGAGGTGATCGAGGAGCAGGCGCAGCAGGGTGTCGATTACTTCACGATCCATGCCGGTGTGCTGATCCAGTATGTGCCGATGGTCGCGAAGCGGATTACGGGCATCGTGAGCCGGGGTGGCGCCATCATGGCGCAGTGGATGACCGCGCACCACAAGCAGAACTTCCTGTACGAAAACTTCGACCGCATCACCAAGATCATGGCGAAGTACGACGTCAGCTACTCGCTCGGTGACGGCTTGCGTCCGGGCTCGGTTGCCGATGCCTCGGACGAAGCACAGTTTGCAGAGTTGAAGACGCTGGGCGAGCTCACGCGCAAGGCCTGGCAGTCGGATGTGCAGGTCATGATCGAAGGCCCGGGACACGTGCCGATGGACAAGATCAAGGAGCAGGTCGAGAAGGAAGTGGAGCTCTGCGACGGCGCGCCCTTCTATGTGCTGGGCCCGCTCGTGACCGACATCGCGCCCGGCTATGACCACATCACATCCGCGATCGGCGCAGCCATGATCGGCTGGCATGGCGCAAGCATGCTCTGCTATGTCACGCCCAAGGAGCACCTGGGTCTGCCGAACGAGAAGGACGTGAAGGATGGCATGATCGCGTACAAGATCGCGGCGCATGCTGCCGATATCGCGCGCCACCGGCCCGGCGCGCAGGATCGCGACGATGCGATCTCCTACGCGCGCTACACCTTCGACTGGGACAAGCAGTTCGCCCTGTCGCTCGACCCCGAAACGGCACGCGCCATGCATGATGAAACGCTGCCGGATGACTACTACAAGGAAGCAGCCTTCTGCTCGATGTGCGGGCCGAAGTTCTGCTCGATGAACTGGTCGAGCAAGGTGGACGAGTTCAACAAGGAAGTACACGGGCTCGAGAAAAAGGATCTGTCGCAGCTGGTGGTGTTGCAGGCCGCGCAGTTAAGTGCAAAGAGTTAGTTAGCACACATCGAGCAAACTAAGTGACAGCGCGGCGAGTGGTTCTCTTCGCCGCGCTGTCACATAAGTTACGTTTCACGTGGAACATCTCACCGCGCCTCAGCCGCTGCTAACTCTCGCAGCAAGAACGCATAGTCAAATGCGATTTCTCTCAGGTAGTCATACCGTCCGCTCGCGCCACCATGCCCAGCCGTCATGTTCGTGTGCAGCAGGATAGGTTTTTCTCCCCCGTCGAGCGTACGCAGCCTGGCCACATACTTGGCCGGCTCCCAGTACATCACCTGCGAGTCATAGAGCGATGTCTTCACTAACATAGCGGGGTACGCCGCACTCTTGAGATTGTCATAGGGCGAGTAGCTCAGCATCAGCTGGAAGGCCTCGGGCTCGTTTGGATTGCCCCACTCCTCGTACTCCGGCACTGTCAGGGGCAGCGATGCATCAAGCATCGTGTTCATCACGTCGACGAACGGCACCTGCGAGACCACGGCGCGGAACAGTTCCGGGCGCATGTTGACGACCGCACCCATCAATAGCCCACCGGCCGAGCCGCCCTGGATGGCAACACGCGCCGGGTCTCCGTAGCCCTGCTGCAGCAGGTGCTCGACTGCGGAGATGAAGTCCGTAAAGGTGTTGCGCTTCTGCTGCAGCTTGCCCGCGTCATGCCAGGGCTTGCCGAGGTCGCCGCCACCACGGATGTGGGCATACGCGAGCACAAATCCCCGGTCGAGCAGGCTGAGCCGGTTGGAGTTGAAGCCGAGCGGCAGCGGGTAGCCATACGATCCATAGCCGTACACATGCAGCGGGTTGGTGCCAGGCTCGCGACGATCGCGGCGGTAGACGAGCGAGACCGGGATCGCAGTGCCGTCGGAGGCCGTCCCCGCGATGCGCTCCGACGCATAGAGCGCCCGGTCAAAGCCGCCTGGCACTTCCTGCTCCTTGCGCAGCGTGCTCTGGCCCGTGTCGAGGTCGTAGTCGAAGACCGAGGCAGGTGTCACGAGCGATGTGTAACTGTAGCGGATCTGATCGGTCTGGAACTCGCGATTTCCGCTGAGATGCACGCTGTATGCGGGCTCGGGAAAGGCGATCTCGGCGATGCGCGCGACCTCCGGCCCCTCGCCGGCGAAGTAAAGAACCCGCAGATGCTCCAGCCCGCCGGAGCGCTCCGACGCCACGGCAACCGCGGAGAACAGGCTGACGTCCTCAAGCATCGCGTCGGGCCGGTGCGGGATCTGCTCGACCCAGTGCTCCGGCCCCGGGGTCGCGGCAGGCGCGGTCACCAGCCGGAAGTTGCGGCCGGTGTCGTTGATGCGAATGTAGAGCTGCCCATGGCGATGGTCGGGATAGTACTCGATGTTGTCGCGCCGCGCGAGCAGCAGCCTGGGTTCACCCGTGGGTTCATCCGCACGCAGTAAGCTGGCTTCGCTCGCCGTGTGGCTGCCACTCTCGATCACGATGTACACGCCGTCGCGGGTGCGACCCGCTCCCAGGTTGAAGCGCTCGTCGGTCTCTTCGAGCACCAGCACGTCCTCGCTGTGCGGGGTGCCCAGCACATGGCGAAAGAGCTGATACTGGCGTTTCTGCTCCTCATCTTCCACGGTGTAGAAGAACGTGCGATTGTCCGCAGCCCAGACGATCGAGCCGACCCGCTCGACCCGCTCCGGCAGCAG
This sequence comes from Acidobacteriaceae bacterium, assembly GCA_965199135.1. Taxonomy (GTDB): domain Bacteria; phylum Acidobacteriota; class Terriglobia; order Terriglobales; family Acidobacteriaceae; genus EB88. The sequence goes on from OZ240685.1 coordinate 2,271,833, forward strand.
CTCGCCGGTACGCAGGTCTTTCACCGCAAGCGTGTACTGGCGAAAGCCCGTGGTGTCGGTTGAGTAAGCGAGCAGGTTGCCGTCGTCGGACACATCCATGCCGCCGACCGCCATGAAGTTCTGCCCGGCCGCCAGCGCTTCCACGTCGAGCACGATCTCTTCCGGTGACTGCTCGAATGTCTCCCGCGCGCCACGCTTGCGGCAGTACACCGGGTACTGCGAGCCCTCGGTTGTGCGCGCGTAGTACCACCAGGCGCCCTCGCGGGCGGGCACGCTGCTGTCGGTTTCCTTGATGTGCGAGAGCATCTCCCGGTAAAGCGTCTCCTGCAGAGCCGCTGTCCCTTCCATGACGGAGTCGGTGTAGGCATTTTCCGCACGCAGATACTCGAGAACCTCCTCGCTCTCGCGCTCTCGCAGCCAGGCGTAGTCATCCTTGAGCGTGACGCCATGGAGGCTGGTGGTGCGGGTGTCGACACGGGCAACGGGCGGCTTTACTGCGGCAACAGGAGTACTCATCCGTCAAGGATAGACCCCGGACAGGATCCGAGTTGATGCGGCGCGAAGCGCCGTGTGGAGAGCAGGGGCAACGCTTTCGGCGGATCATGCGCCTTACTATGGGTGACCCGCGCCGAGTTTGCGACTCGGGCCCCGGGACAAGCTTCCGGAGAAAGTTAGGAGATGCGTATGACGATGCGAGTGGGTATGTGTAGCAGGCCGGCGATCGCGGCCCTGGTCGTGGCATTGGGCGTCGGGACAGCTTTTGCGCAGCAGGGCGGGATGAACAGCCAGCAGCCAGGAGGCGCCGCGAACACACCTGGCTCGATGAACACTCCGGGAAGCCAGCCGGGCGGCATGAATTCAACCTCCGGCATGAACAGCATGGCGTCGCCGATGGACCGGATGTTTCTGCAGCAGGCCGCCGAGGGCGACATGTTCGAGATCCACAGCAGCCAGCTCGCCCTGCAGAAGAGCAACAGCGCGGACGTGAAGCAGTTTGCACACATGATGATCCAGGACCACGAGATGTTGGACGACAAGATGAAGCCCATCGCCGAGCAGGCAGGGGTTCAGCCGCCCAGCAGCCTCAGGGGTAAGCCTGCGAAGGAGTACGCTCGCCTCCAGGGACTGAGCGGCGACGCATTCGACCAGGCATACATCAAGGACATGGTGATGGACCACGAGAAGGTCGACAGGATGTTTGCGAACGAAGCCAGCAATGGTCAGTTGCCGGATGAGAAGATGGCGGCCGAGCAGAACAAGCCCATCATCGACATGCACCTGCAGAAAGCCGAGGCGCTGGCCAAGGCCCACAACGTGACCGTAAGCGGTATGTAAATCAAAGTTTTCGAGGCAGCGAGCGCCCGCGGCAACGCGGGCGTTTCTGTGTCCGGGCGAAGTTCCTCCGTACAATAAGGCTGCAATGCAAATCATCCGGCTCATCGCCATCACGATCGCGCTGCTCCTGCCGGCTCCTGCCGCGCTCTTCGCCCAGGCGGTCAAGGATCTCCCTCGCCCCACCGACTACGTCTCCGATGATGGCCACGTGCTCTCGGCAGAGACCAAGCAGCACCTCAACATGCTGTGTGGTGCGGTGGAGCGCCAGACGCACGCGCAGATCGCAGTGGTCACGGTACAGAACACCGACGATGAGCCGATCGCCGACTACGCGGTACAGCTCGAAGACGCGTGGAAGGTCGGGGCAAAAGGCACAGATCGCGGCGTCATCCTGCTGGTGTCGATCGGGGATCGCAAGTGGTTTATCTCGACCGGCTACGGTCTTGAAGGGGTGCTCACCGACGAGCGCGTAGGTATTATCGGGCGGCAGATGCAGCAGTACCTGCGCGTCAGCCAGAACGACGAAGGCCTGACGCTCGGCACCGAGCAGATTGCAAGCCTGATCGCGCAGGCCGCCGGCGTGCAACTGCAGGCCCCGCGCGAGCAGGTGGTGCCGGATCAGCACCCGGTACAGCACCTTGGCAAGGGGCAGCTTGCGATCCTGTTCGGTGTCTTTGTGCTGCTTTTCGTGCTCGCGGCCCGCACCGGGATGTTGCCCTTTCTCTTTGGTATGTTCCTTGGGGGCGGCTTTGGTGGAGGAGGCGGCGGTGGGGGGCGCAACGATGATGATGGCGACGGCTTCTCCGGCTTTGGCGGCGGCGGCACCGGCGGCGGCGGGGCGGGCGGCAGCTTTTAACAGCGACGTACAGTTTGCATGGAACAAGAACGGCACGACGGAGTGAACGATGAAACGTGGAAGTCTGGTAGGCATTGCCCTGATCGCAGTGGTTGTGATCGCATTTATGAGCTACATCGGCTCAAAGAACACCATGGTCTCAAAGCATAACGAGGTGCAGCAGCAGTTTGCACAGATCGATGTCCAGCTGCAGCGCCGGGCCGACCTGATTCCTAACCTGGTCAGCACGGTGAAGGGTTACGCCAAGCATGAGGAAACCGTCTTCGCCGACGTCGACAATGCGCGCGCGGGCCTGCTGAATGCGCAGGACCCGGCGAGCAAGATCGCTGCGAACAACCATCTCGATGGAGCGATCGGCCGGCTCTTGGCGATCAGCGAAAACTATCCTGACCTGAAGGCGAACCAGAACTTCCTGTCGCTGCAGGATCAACTCGAGGGCACAGAGAACCGCATCGCTGTGGAGCGTCGTCGCTACAACCTGGCCGTGCAGGATTACAACACCTATATCCAGCAGTTCCCGGCGAGCATCTGGGCAGGCATCGCTGGCTTCCACACAGACAACGACTACTTCCAGGCAGACCAGGGAGCGAAAACCGCACCCAAGGTGAGCTTCTAAGCGAGCTAGACGGCCTCGCGCATGGCGATCTGCTCGGCCAGCGCGAGGTCCTGCTTGATAAACTCGTAAAGCACGCGCTTGTTGTCTCCCTCTGCCCGAAGCACGGCCGAGGGGTGAATCGTTGCGATAACCCGCGGTGCATAGGGCGACTCAACCACCTTGCCGCGCTCCTTCATCAACGCGAAGTTTGCGCCCAGCAGGGACTTCGCGGCAGACGCACCCAGACAAACGACCACCTTTGGCTGTACGGCGTCGAGCTCCGCCAGGAGCCATGGGCGACAGGCTGCGATCTCGCGCAGGTTGGGCGACTCGTGGATGCGGCGCTTTCCTCGCTCCACAAACTTGAAATGCTTCACGGCGTTGGTCACGTACATGCCGGCGCGGTCGAAGCCGAGTTCTTCGATTGCCTGGTCGAGCACCTTGCCAGCAGGGCCCACAAATGGCTTGCCGGCGAGGTCTTCCGCGTCACCCGGCTGCTCACCGACGAGCATCATCGGCACATGCGCGAGGCCTGCACCAAAGACCGCCTGCGTAGCCGGCTTGTAGAGCTCGCAACCCTGGCAGCGGGGAAGAGCCTCGCGCAGAACGGGGAGCGTGTGGGTGTCGGGCACGAAGGTGTTGGCGGCAAGCAGGCTCTGTTGTTCAATCATGGTCTCTACACGTCGATCTGCATTGTTGAGTAGTTGCGGCAGGATGTGGAGCTCTGGAAGATCCTTCCAGTAGCGCGTCGGCATCTCTGCCTTCATGGCGCGGGTATTCAGCCGCGCCGGATTAAAAATGGAACCGTAATACGACCGCCACATGCCCTCGAGCTCGTCGGCCGGTGGCGCGGCAGAGCGTGGCACACCAGGCCCCCATGTCGCGCTGCGGGTTTCAGGGTCCCAGCTGACGGAGGCGTAATCGGTCAGGATCGTCCACTGCATCACGGCGAAGCGCTCCCTGAAAAAGGGAAGCGCGAGCGCGAGGATGCGGTGATCGGGCCGGTACCAGGCGATGTAGTGTTCCGAGCCCTCCTCCTCGACCATGCGAAACCGTAGGAAGGCATGCATCTTGTGCAGGTCTCGCCGGACCTGGTGATCCATGCGGCGCAGCCTTGCGATGTCTTCATCGAGCTCGTCTTTGATGAGCATGCGCTGCGCCTGGAGGCGCCACAGCACGCGGTAGAGAAGCTGCCAGCGCTCCGGGTCGTTATGGCAGGCCGCGATTTCAGCCAGGTCGAGAAAGGCCTTGGGAACAGCAGGCTGTGCGGTTGCGCGTTGCGGGTCCCCGCCCGGCTCCGTGGCAAAGCCGAAGTGCATGGCGTTGTCATTCTCGGAGCTGACGAGCTCAACCTGCTCGGGCGCGATGCCCTCGCGCAGGAGTCTCCTTGCTTCATTGCGCCAGTTCGCGAACTCTGGTTCGATGGCAATGCGGAAGAGAAGCCCGGCGCTCACAGTTGCCCCGTGCTTGCGCTCGCTCCTGCGTCGAATAGCTGCATCTGTGCCGGGAGAATCACTGCATTCGGCAACGCGACCGAGTCGATGCCGGGCAGCAATGGGTCAACGACCGAGGTGTGATCGGTGGTGGTCACAAATGGCGAAACGGTCTTGATGCGTACGTTGAGCTTGCGCAGATCATCGAGCGAGAGCGGGTGATAGGCCCGGATACGCAGGATGCGCTCCACGTTGCGGTAGCCGATGCCAGGAACTCGCAGCAGCACTTCGCGTGTGGCGCGGTTCACATCGACAGGGAAGAACTCGCGATGGCCGAGGGCCCAGGTAAGCTTTGGGTCTTTGTCGAGATCGAGGTTCGGCTGTTCAGGTGTCGTCAGCTCGGAGCCCTGGAAGCCGTAGTAGCGCATCAGCCAGTCCGCCTGGTAGAGGCGATGCTCGCGCACGAGCGGCGCGGCCTTCATCGGCAGGCGCGCATCGCCCTGCGGAAAGGGGCTGAAGCCCGAATAGTAGATACGCTTCAGGTCGAAGTTGCCGTAGAGGTGCGACGCGGTCGCGAGTATCTCCTGGTCTGTTGACGCAGTTGCCCCGACGACCATCTGGGTGCTCTGCCCCGCAGGCGCAAACTTCGGGGCGGACCGTCGACGCTTGCGCTCCTCTTCGGCTTCGCTCTTATGCTCGAAGATCTGCGCCATGGTGCCCTCGATAACATCGACCTTCTTGTCCGGGGCAAGCTGTACAAGATCCTGCTGCGTCGGCAGCTCCATGTTGGCGCTGAGCCGGTCTGCATAGGTACCGGCACGCTCGACGAGCACATCGCTCGCCCCGGGAATCGCCTTGAGGTGGATGTACCCGCCAAAGGAGTGCACCTCGCGCAGCGTGCGCGCAACTTCGATGAGCTGCTCCATCGTGTAATCCGGTGACTGGATGATCCCGGAGGAGAGAAACAGGCCTTCGATGTAGTTGCGCTTGTAGAAATTAATCGTCAGGTCGGCGATTTCCTGCGGCGTAAAGCGGGCGCGCTGCACGTCACTTGAGACTCGGTTCACACAGAACACGCAGTCATACGTGCAGTAGTTGGTCAGCAGGATCTTGAGCAGCGAGACACAGCGGCCGTCGGGAGTGTAACTGTGGCAGATACCCATTCCGTCGGAGTGGCCGACTCCTTTGCCGTTGCCGCTACGCTTGGCGCCGGAGCTCGCACAGGAAGCGTCGTACTTCGCGGCATCGGCCAGGATCTCGAGTTTCTGCTGCACCTGCATCATGGGCATAGGATGAGCTTCCGCCGTGCGCTGCAAAGCAAAACAGCAGCAATTTGGCCGGATCACACAGAAGAGAACTCATCCAGTATAGCGAACAAAAGGAGAAAGCGTCAGGCCTCGGTACCAAGTTGCGTCTGGAGCTGTTCGAGCGTTCTGCCCTTGGTCTCCGGGTAGATAAAAAGCACAACGAAAAACTGGAGCACCATCATCAGGCTGAAGAAGACGAAGGGCGCTCCATTCGAGTGCTTGGCCACGACCGGGAAGGCGAAGGAGATCACGGCGTTGGCCACCCAGTGCGAGCCGCTGCCGAGGCTTTGTCCCTTGGAGCGGACGCGCGTCGGAAACACCTCGCTGATGTAGACCCAGATGACCGCGCCCTGCGAGATCGAGAAGAAGAAGATGAAGCCGACCAGCAGCCACAGGAGATCGGCGAGGTAGCGGTGCGCCATGAAGACATAGGCGACACCCGCAAGCGAGAGCGCGCAGCCGACGGAGCCGACGAGCATCAGTGTCTTGCGGCCAAGCTTGTCGATCACTGTCATCGCGAGGCAGGTGGAGCAAAAGTTCACCGCGCCAATGATCACCGACTGCTCTGCGCCAGAGATCGACGAGAAGCCGCCGAAGCGGAAAATATCAGGCAGGTAGTAGAGGATTGCATTGATGCCGGCCAGCTGGTTGAAGAGGCCGATCGAGACAGCAAGAAAGATGGGCAGCCGAAGGTTGCGCGTGAACAGCGGCGCATTGCTGTGCGCGGCGTCCGCGTGGATTGCACGCCGGAGTTCATCGACTTCGGCCTGCGGATCAGGCGAGCCCAGCAACCCAAGTGCGGCCTGTGCTTCGTCGATGCGATTCTGTGTCAGCAGCCAGCGGGCGGAGCGTGGCACGCCGAAGAGCAGCAGCAGGAACAGGAACGCAGGAATGCCAGCCACCCCAAGCTCCCAGCGCCACGTGTTTACGCCGAAATGTGCGCTCTGGATGAGGAAGTTGGACGCATAGGCGAGCAGGATGCCGCCGACAACATTGACCTGGAACAGGCCGACGAGCCTGCCACGAAGACGCGCTGGCGCCATCTCCGCGATGTACACGGGGCCGAGTACCGAGGAGCCGCCGATGCCGAGGCCGCCGATGAAGCGGAAGACCAGCAGGGAAGTCCAGCTCCACGCAAGCGCGGTTCCGATGGCAGAGATGAGATAGAGGATCGCCATCACGCGCAGGGCCTCGCGCGAGCCGATGCGCTGCCCGAGGTTGCCGGAGGTGAGCGCGCCGATGACGGTGCCCCACAAGGCGATCGAGACGGTGAAGCCGAGCTGCCCAGCCGAGAGCGAAAAAATCTCGGTGAGCTGGTGCGTCGTGCCTGAGATCACGGCTGTGTCAAAGCCGAAGAGCAGACCGCCCAGCGCGCCAACGAGAGCGCTGCGAATCAAAAGAGAGTTCAGCCGCATGTATCCGTAACCTGCTTCACCTGGCATACTCCGCGTGTTTGCGGTTGCAGGGAGGATACAGCAGAGTGGACTCGCCGTGCTTTCCTGGTTACCTGTTCGGCAGCAAGTGTGTGCGTCCCTCGGTGAGCAGCAGCATGCGATCGGCAAGGCCCGCGGCGGCGGCGGCAGCCCGGAGTCGTACCGGTGGCTCGTCCATAGGCTCAAGCGAAAGCCGGAAGGTTCCGTAGTGCATGGGGATCAAGGTGCTGCTGCCAAGCTCCACAAAGCCATGCAGCGCGTCCTCGGGACTGGTGTGGACGCTGCGGAAGTTGTCAGGGTAGTAGGCGCCGATCGGCAGAAGCGCGATCTCGGGATGGAAGCGTCGCCCGATCTCGGCGAAGCCGGGGAACGCTGCGGTGTCGCCGGAGTGGTAGAGGGAGTGCGTCGCCCACTGGAGGACGTATCCACCGTAGCCGCGGAAGGTGTCATTGAAGAAGCGGGCGCCCCAATGCCGGGCCGGCGTCAGCGTGATTGTAATCGGGTCGGTTGCAGATGGAAGCTCTGTCGCCTCCCAGGTGTCGAGCGTGCGCACCTCACGGAAGCCAAGCTTCTCGACCAGGTCGGCGACGCCTTTCGGCACGATCACCATGGGAGGCGCTGCCTTCTGCCGCTTGTTGTTGCGAAGGATCGCGCGCAGCGAGGCGAGATTGAGGTGATCCATGTGGGCGTGCGTCAGGAGCACAGCATCGATCGGCGGAAGATCGCGCACACGCAGACCAGGCTTTCGTCTCCGCTTGAGCACGATGAGGAAGCTCGCGAAAACCGGGTCCACCAGGAGGTGGGGTCCGTTGATCTCGAGCAGAAAGGATGAGTGGCCGATCCAGGTCACGCCGTAACTGCCTGCGGGCGCAGCGAGCGGCAGGTGCTGTTCACCCCGCATGGGGGTGAACAGCGACTCACGGACCAGGTTGCTGATGAACTGGAGCTTGCTGATTTTGAATCGGGCGGCGGGCTGCTTCTGCATGCTGCCTATTGGACGACGGGAAGCAGCCCGGCGATGTTTCTTCTAGAGGCCGTTCTTCGGCGCATTGTCGCCTTTCACCGCGTCGGCGGCAGAGGGATCCTGCGCGATCACAGCCGCTTCCGCAGCCTGGAAGCCGATCTTCGTGTGCATGCCGTCGCAGAATGGCTTGCGCGTGGAGGCGCCGCAGCGACACAGAGAAACAGCGGGCTTGCCGGTGAGGTCCCACTCGGCTCCATTCGCGTCAACGAGACGAATGGGGCCTTCAACGCGGAAGGGACCGTTGGGACGAACTGTGATGGTGACATCTGCCATGAAACACTCCTTGGGCTTGCGGATCAGTCCCGAGTGTAGCAGCGCGCGATCAGGAGAAAGGCCCACTCCCGTTGAAGCTGGAAGCGGGCCTTTTGCTGAAGCAATGATGCGCGGCTTCCGCTTAGCGGCGGCCGCTTTTCTTTGCCGTTGACTTCTTCTTGATGGCGACGGCAGCGCGTTGTGCCCCGGCGCGTGTCGTCTTCTTGGCAGAAGCCTTCTTTGTGGTGGTACTTTTGGCCGCTGTCTTCTTGGTTGCCGTCTTCGTTGCCGTCTTCTTGGTGGAGGAAGGCGGACGTCCTACGGGGCGCTTTGCAGGAGTCGCCGTGCGCCCTGAAGACCTGGTCGCCGTCTTGCTGGTCGCCGTCTTCTTGGTGGCCGGGCGGCCAACACTCTTCTTCGCGGCTGCCTTCTTGGTTGCGGGGCGGCCGACACTCTTTTTCGCGGCAGCCTTCTTGGTTGCGGGGCGACCGACGCTCTTCTTGGTCGTAGCCTGCTTCGTCGAGGGACGTCCCACGCTGCGGGTCGCTGTTGCCTTCTTGGCTGTCCCTTTCTTGCCTGCTGCTTTGGTTGCCGTCTTGATCGCTGTTTTGGTCAACGCCTTCTTTGGCTCGCTCTTCGCGGGAGCCTTCTTGGCTGTGGTCTTGCGGCCCGTGGTTTCTGGTGCTGCCTTCTTTGCGGTCTTCTTGCCCGTGCTTTTCTTCGCGCTCGAACTCGCGTTTTCAGGGTGGATCAGGCGATTGAAGTTGCTCTCTGCGCCTTCTGCCGTGACTTCCTGGTAGACCAGCGACAAATTGCTCGCGTCGAACTTCTCAAAGAACTCTTCCCACGAGATCTCTTTGAGGTTGGAGTCATTCGCATTCGTCGCACCCGGAAATTCAATGCGGAGGATGCCTGTGCCGTTCTCACTGGTGCTTTCTACTTCTGCAGGTTTGCCCCCGCGCTTCTCTGCCCACGCTTTGATTTCTTCGTGATCCTGTGTCGTCTTTGATAGTGCCATCGGTCGTATTCTCCCTTGTGTCGCGCCGCGCCTCGTGCCGTTGCCGTTGCCACAGATGCAGCACGCCTGGTGTGTATCACAGCATGGGATGGCAGCGCACGGGAAGGTGTTTCCGCAGAGTTCGAAAGAAAAATTGCGCAGGAGTGAAGAGAGGAATATGGTTCGCTAACGATTGCCGCGTGCATGCTCATCGAGCAGTCGCAAGGCTTCGCGAAATCCATGCGGCGTCCCTGTGTCAACGTAGTGCGTACCCGCTGCAATGGCGTGTGCCGTTTCGCCGTGTGCAAGCCACGCATTCACGAGCGTGCCCAGATATTCATCGCCGCGCCCGGGCTCAGCCCAGAGTGCATGCAGTGCGAGGAAGATTTGTCCCGGCATGCGCACAGCGCCCCAGACGAGCGACGAGCCAGCGTGCGGCTGCTTCACCTCGATACGCAGCACGACCCCGTGCTCGTCAGCGATCACTGCGTCGAAAAACTCAGGGTGCTCCACAGGAAAGAGCAGAAAGGCGAGTACGTCTGACGGCAGCTGCGCCAGCCCGTCCTCTGGAAACCAGACCGTATCCGGAAGGCCGAGAAGGATGTCGTCTGCCTCTGCGATCAGCGGCGCGGCACAGAACAGAGCATCACAGAGGCCACGTGGAAGGGCCTGCACCACGTAGACGATCGGGATGCCCCTGAAGCTTGCTCCGTAGTACTCGAGGATGTCGGACTTGCCCGGCGAGATCACGAAGCAGAGCCGCGTTGCGCCAGCGCGGATCATGCGGTCCAGCAGGTACTCGCTTACAGCGCGCGGTCGTTCTGCGAGATGGCCCGACTCGTTCTGCTCCAGGCGCGTTCCGACCGGCAACAACTCTTTTGAAAACGCGAGAGGCTGCATGCGGCTGCCGCGTCCGGCTGCGGGGATGACACCCCAGGTGTGGCGCACCTAGCTGCCTGCCGCCAGCGGAGCTGCCGCCTGGCTGAAGAGCGCCTCGAGTTGAAGCGCCCGATGTGTGGCGGTGTGCTCTGCGAGCACGCGATCACGCGCCCGGGCCGCCATCTGTCGTAGCTGCTCAGGACTCTGATCAAGCGCGGCCAAGACATCGGTGCGGTCCGTAGCTGTCAGGATCTCCTCACCCGGCGTGAAGAAGGACTCGAGGCCTTCCCAGGTGTCTGTCAGTAGAGGCGCGCCGCAGGCTGCTGCTTCGAACAGGCGGCCGGACGGGCACCAGCCGTAAGCGGCCATCGCAGAGCGGGTGATATTGAGCGTGAGTCGGCCGGAAGAGAAGAAGGCCGGGTGAAGCTCGGGTGCAACGTGGCGGGCGAAGTAGATGTTGGGCGCCCATGGAAAATCCTGCGGATACATGGCGCCACCGATCAGAAAACGCTGCTCCGGGCGACGGCGTGCGGGCGCGAGAAAGAGCTCTTCCAGCTGCGGCTGGCGGTCGGCGGCATAGGTTCCCAGGTAAGAAAGGTCGGCAGTGAAGCCCGGGTCTGGGGCCGCCGGCCGGTGAGCCTTCGGATCGACGAAGCCGTACAGGGGCGCGACTGCGCGTGCGTGGAGCCGGCGTGAAATCGCATCGAGCGCGCGGCCGCCCGTATAGCTAAGAACAAGATCGAAGCCGGCAAGACCATGCGGGGGCAAGTACTCGATCTCGCGCCCACCCTCAAGGGCATCGAGGGTGACGGGCGTATCCAGATCGTAGAAACACGTAAACGGGACATCGGAGCCGAGCACCTGCTCGCACGCCTTCGCTCCCTCGGGGCAAAAGCTTGTGACGATTGCAACATCCGCGCTTCGCAGCTCCTGCTCGATGCGCCTTGCTTCGTCTTCCAGTGTGTCGTAGAGCACCAGATAGACCTGCGCCGGGCACGGCCACGCATCACGATGTGCCGCGTAGTAGGGAACATTCTTCTCGAAAAAGGTGACTGTGTGTCCGCGTTGGGCCAGCGCGCGTAGGAGTCCGCGCCAGAGGGTCGCATGGCCATTGCCCCAGGAAGACGAGAGGGCGAGTCCAAAGATCACGAGCTTCATGTGCCCCTACGATGTTGCCGAGCGCCCGTATGTTTTCTGCTTTGTAGATGCTAGACGCGGTTTGTTCCAGCAGGGCAGCGACCCTGTGGGCGGCAGGGGGGCCGCTCGTGAAGAAGGCCGAGATTCTGCTATAGTTCTTCAAGTGGTTGCCACTCGTCGTGCACAATGCGAGGAGAAGCGCGCCAGGAAGTGGGGACGTAGCTCAGTTGGTTAGAGCGCTGCCCTGTCACGGCAGAGGTCGCGGGTTCGAGCCCCGTCGTCCCCGCCATACAAAGCAAAGAACTTAGCTTCGTATGGGACCTAATGTGACAAGCGAATCAGGGTCCGATTAGGGTCCATTACGCCCGCCGGGGTACCAAAAGCGTGTCAGTTTCAACCTCTCTCTGACCCACGTTGGGCACCATCATCCTTACAACCTTGCTCTGTGCGGCTCGTTTATGCGAGTTCACGGCCTGCGTGTATACGTCGAGCGTGATCCTGCTGTTCGCGTGCCTCAAGAGCTCCTGTACCGTCTTCACATCTTCCCCGTTCGCCTTCAGCAATGTACCGAAGGAATGGCGGAACGTGTGCCAGCCGATGTTCTTGGTGATGCCGGCTTGACGTGCCACCGGCCTGATGTACCGCTTCATGAGATTGTCCGGCCAGTAAGGTTGTTTCCCCTTCATGCGCGGACTGGCAAAGACCCAATCACCATCCATCGGGTACGGGCTGTTGCGCCGCCAGCGACGAAGATCTTCAGCCATGTACTCGTCCATCGGGACGGGCTTGGCCGACGCTTCGGTCTTGCATACGCCGACCACCTGATGCCAGATCGATTCGGTGACTCGAATCTCCAAGTTCTTGAAGTCAACGTCGTCCCAACGGAGTGCCAGGAGTTCGCTGACCCTCAGCCCAGTCGCGGCATCGAGGAGTGCTAAGGTGCGCTCCCTAACCGCCAGCTTGCTGAGGAGAAGTTGGAGTTCGTGCAGTTCCAGAACGTCAGGAACTTTCTCTCGCTTCGCGCTCTGGCGCACGAGTTTGATCGGATTTCGTTCGATCCACTCGTAGCGCATCGCGTGATGGAAGAGAGCACTCATAAGGTTCCAAATCTTTGCCTTCGTTCCCCTCGAACGCTTGATACCACCCAGCCACTCTTCTACTGCGACTGGCTTGATCTGATCCAGACGATGTGTTCCCCAACGAGGCAGAACCCAACCCCTCAGATAGCACTCGTAAGCAGCGCGCGTCGAGAACGCTTTGCGTCCCTGATCTTCACCGGCAAGTTCTTTCAACCGGTAATGAGCGATCAGTTCTGCGATTGTGCTTGGCCCGCCTTCAGTCTGCGGGGTTTCCTGGTTTGCGTCGATGCGCAATGCTTGAGCGGCTCTGAGTGCTGCTGCTTCGGTTGGCAATGCCGCGATGGTGCCGACGATTGCTTTCCGACGCTTCGTTCCGCCATCAGATGTTGACTGCCACCAGCGGAAGACCCAGACATCTGGTCCACTCCGCCGTTTTTCGCACTGCACGCTTCCTTGCTGATACCGTGTCCGCCTTGGCATGTTTCTCCTGTAGGCGTAGCGGATGGCTTGGAATAAGCCTATCGCACGCCGGGCAGAGGTTTTGTTGAAAAATCTTCTTATCCGGCGAGGCGCTCGGATATCCATCGGTCGATGTCGCTTGCGCGGAATCGCCACATGGACCCGAGCTGCAGGCCCCTCACGATTCCTTGCCTGGCGTACCGCTGTAGCGTCTTGGGGTGAATGCGCATGATCGCCGCTGCTTCGTCCGAGTCCAGTAATGGTTCCGGATGAACATCGGCTGAGGCGGGAGGCTTTTTCGGAATAGCTTCAGACTCTTGTTGATGACGGGACGACAAAGGCAGCATTGTGCCTCCTTGATTGATCTCTGCTTCGTCTCGAAGGAGACGATTACTCAGCGTGCCCCGCGGCTCCAAAACAGTCCAATACTTCCTATCTATGCCACCCATGGCAAAACTTATAAAGGTACCTGTATCCGAGGCCGAGGGAGCACCTTCAAGTAACCGGGTACCTTGAGGTGCCCCGTTGACAGTGTTGATACCCACAGCCAAGTATTAGGTATGTCTTTTCCACAGATCGGTGTGGAGTGCAAGGCCCACACCAGCGGAGTACAGGGCCATGTCAGAACCGGTAGAGTTTCGCCATCTCGAATATCTGGTCGCCATCAACGAAGGTAAAAACTTCACGAGGGCGGCTGAGAAGATGTACCGCTCGCAGCCAGCGATCAGTCAGCAGATACGTGGCCTTGAGAGCGACATCGGATTTCCCATCTTTCTGAGGCAAGGCCGAGATGGCGTCACGCCGACTCCTGCCGGCGAACTTGTTCTGAGTTGGGCTCGAACAGTCCTGGAAGAACGGCGCGAAGTCTTCGCCATCGCCCGAGCGATCCACAAAGGCGAAGTGCCGACGCTAAGGCTCGGCTTTTCCTCCTTTGTGAACCCAACACTGCTGACGACATTCCGCCAGTGCTATTCCGATCTCTTTCCCAAGTGCGAGATCGTATTCTCAGGCGGTCATTCTGCTTTAATTGTGCAGCGGCTTGAATCGAATGCGCTCGATTGCGGCATCCTGCCTTGTCCCATTGACAGCGAAACTCTGGACGTGATCCCCGTCGCACATTCTCAACTTGTCGTGTGCATGAGAACCGATGACCCACTGGCGTTACAGACACAGCTCGATATCCACGAAGTAGCTCCGCGTATCAGGGTCTTTCGTGATCCGGAACTCCATCCGTCTGCCCATGCGCATCTGGTCAACTTGTTCGCCGAGGTTGGTATCCCAATCAGCCTCGCAAACTCCGTGACGAATCCTGCGGACATCCAATGGATGGTCAAAGAGAAGTATGGGCTTGCCCTCATTGATCAAGCGTTGCCTCTCGAATCTGGGTTGACGACTCGGCCGATTGCGGGCGTGAACTGGTCGGCCCAGACAGCCTTTGTTGCGAGCAAGAATAGCCAACACATCGCGCTCCCATTTGTTCAGAAATTCCTGCGACAGGAAGGTCTTACTGTTCAGCGGAAAAGACCCCGTGGAGTACGCCCCTTACCGAAGCAGTTGGAACTTCTCGGATAGCCCTCTTCTATAAGCGAAACTTTGCTTGATCTAAAAAAGAAGACTTGGACTCAGCTGCACCAAGTGACCTAGTTTCCTGCCATGGCAATCACTACACGCCATCAGGAGAAATCAGAATGTCACTTCGTCACAATCTCAAACTACTGAGCCGGAAGCTTACTCAAGCATTTCGTGTAATGATGCCGTCGCTCTTCGTGCTCGCTTTCGCGAGTGTTGCTCACGCACAAGGAACGATGGATTTCTCCGGCGCTCAAACGCTCATGGGGACATTCAAAACGTTCGCGGTCTATGCGGGCGCTGTCATCTGCTTCGGCGGTTTGATTTTCGCCGGCATCGGATGATGAGCGGTCGCTTTCAGGATGCCATCCCCGGCCTCTTCGGTGCGCTCTTTGGCGCTGGCGTTCTTGGATGGGGCGCTGGCTGGATTGGGTCTCTTACCGGGCAGTCGATGTAGGAGCTGCCATGCACACGACCAAGCGGGGAGAACCGTTACCGATCAATCAGGCATTGAACAGGCCGAGAGCCAAGCTAGGGCTTGACCTCTCGGCATGGATGGCCATCGTGTTTGTCTGCGTGACGGTTTTCCTCGTCGGTTTCCGAATGCTGGCAATCCTAAGCTTTCCAACATTAGCGGGCGGCGCATGGCTGATCGTCCGTAAACACCCAAAGATGTTTCAACTGTGGGGCCTCAGTCTCGGCCAGAAGAGCTACTATGACCCGCGCAAATACTGAACAGATCAAACATACCCCGTGGTTTGCGAAGGCTGGAGCGGCGTGCAGCATCGTCCCGATCTCCCGCTTCGTTGGACCGAGCATCTTCGCGCTGAAGGGCGGCGGTTACGGATGCCTCTTCTCTCTGACAGGCTTAGATGAAGAGGCTCTGACCGACCTGGAGCTTGACGCCCGCATTCGTCAGGTCGAAGGCGCTTTGCGCGGACTGCCGGAGGGATCGTGTCTCTATCAGTACACGAGAGTGATGTCTGGGTTTGATCTTCCCCGGCAGGAGCAATACCGGAACGAGGTGACGGAGACGTTCGCGAGCGACCGTCTCACCCATCTCGACAACACAGCAGCGTTCCGCCGTATCGACCTCCACTGGTGCCTGACGCTGGAGCCTTCCCAGTCGAAGGCGTTCCATCGCAAGCCAAACGAGAATGTCGCGGACACATCAAGGATGCTCTCCGATCTTGATAAGACGGCAACCTTGCTCGAAGGCCACCTCGGCAGCTCCCTCGGTCTCAAGTTGCTGGGTAAGGCCGAGGCCTTCCAGTTCTTCAGCTACTTGTTCAATCTGGAGGAATGGTCAGGCCGCGATCAGCTTCGCGCAGACACCGGTGTTGACCGGCAGATCGTCAAGAGCCCGGTTGCATGGCATAGCGATCATGTGCAGATCGGCAAGCGGCACGTTCAGATGTTCTCGCTGAAGACGACTCCGGAGGCGTCGCGGCCCTGCCTATTCTCTAGCCTGCTGACTCTCGACTGCGACAGTGTTGTGTGCTCGACATGGCGGGTGAAGTCAACATCGGCAGCCCGCAGCGAGATCGACGCCCAAGAGAAGTTCATCTCTTTCTTCAAAGTTGGTGTGTTGACCCGTGTTATGAGCGGTCGGGACACAGCCTCGCTCGAAACGGGAGCCGGGGCCAAGGCCGCGAACAACAACGTAGATGACTTGAGCGACGTGATCCGGTCGCTCGACAAGAAGGCCCAGGGCGAGTTTTCGCTGCGTCTACTTCTGGCGACGCGCAGCCCGGAGCAGCTACGAGACACCGTCCCCACTGTGCATCGGATCTTCGTTGATGCTAGGGCTCAAGTGATGGAGGAGACTCTAGGCAATCTCTCCGCCTTCTATGCGATGTTCCCCGGCAATCACAAGTTCAACGTCTTCCCGCTATGGCTGGCCGAAGACCACCACGCTCGTCTCTCGTCTGTGTTCGCGCCTCATATCGGACATCCGCATTCTGAAGATCTCGATTCCGAGTATCTGAACATCTTCGAGACGCGCACACGGACGCCATTCTTTCAGGACGTGTATGTGGATGGCGTGCGCGTCATGCTCATCATCGGCCCTACAGGAACCGGAAAGTCGGTCCACGGAAACCAAATCATCTCGCTCGAACAGAAGTATGGCGGGTTCACTTACATCTTCGACATCGGCGGAAGCTATGAAAGCGTTGTCGAGCTGTACGGCGGCAAGGTTGATCGAGTTGGCAAAGATGGCCCGCGAGTGAACCCGTTTGCCCTGGAGCCGACCGAGAGCAATATCAAGTTCCTGTATTCGTTCGTGAAGCTCCTCCTTACGAACGGCGGCGCGGAGTTGGAGCCGGAGGACGACGACGTGATCCATAAGGCGGTGCAGGATATGTACCTGCTCGACGCCGCCAATCGCCGGCTCTCGAATCTCTTCCTTCCCAAGAAGCTCGACCGCTATCTGGCAAAGTGGGTTGGTAAGGGCATCTACAACGCCGTCTTCGACAACGTGGAGGACAGCCTCTCGCTGTCACGGCTGCAATGCTTCGACTTCCAAGGAGTGAATAACGAACAGTACGCCGACCTCATTGAGCCACTGATGGTTTGGCTGCTACGTCGAATCAACGACGTTCTCTACAACCCCGCCAATCTCGGAGTTCCGAAGCACATCCTCATCGAGGAGATCTTCTCTTCGATGAAGAACAAGCAACTCCTGGACGGAGCGTTGGCTTCGATCAAGACCGTCCGCAAGAACCTTGGCGGGGTCACGATGATCGGCCAGTCCGCCGATGACTTGGGCGCGAATGCCGACAGCATCGTGAACTCCTGCACGTCGTTTCTCTTCTTGAAAGACGCGACGTTTAACCGGAGGCGTTATGCCGAGTTATTCAAGATGAACGAGCAGCAACTTGCTCTCTTCGAGAGCTTGCAGGACCGCGAAGGACTTTACATGCGGCGCGATGGATTGACGAAGGTTGTCACCCTGAATCTCGACAGCCGCAGCTACGCAACGTTTTCGACAAAGCCGAAGGACCGTGTACGACGGACGAAGCTGATCGAAAAGTACGGACTCTCTGAGGGCATCTCCCGCTTTGCCCAGGGCGAGGCTGTGTAACCCGCATCACCACTTCACAACCAAAGGGCCCCTATGAAACCGCCGACCATCCTAACCGTAACGTCCCTTCTTTCCCTTGTCTGTGGCGTCTCCCAGGCCTCGCCCACGACTCCGCCGCATCACCTTGAGCCGAACGCGCCGCGTTCCGTCACCGTACCCGAGGCGCAGACGCCGCCCGTGATCCGGGCCGGGCTGCTGCAGTCCACACTTATTCTCCTCCCGGCCGAAGAGAAGATCGCCACCGTCTTCGGCGGCGACACCGTGGACTGGGTGTTCGATGGCGGCCATGTGGCTAGTCGCTTCATCAGCATCAAGCCAAAGCTCGCGAACACGACCACCGATATTCATATCGTGTCCGACCACGGCAACGAATACACCTTGCAACTTCAGGAGATCTCCGGTGACGCGGACGCGCACTTCGATTCCAAGGTGTTCATTGTGCCCGGTGATAAGGCCGCGAAGGACAGGCTTACGGATTTGCCTGTGTTCGTGCCCGCCGCTGAGCTGGACAAGGCCAAGCAGGAGGCCGCCGCAGCCAAGGCCGCGCAAGCTGCCGAGTTGAAATCGGAAGAGGCCAAAGCGGAGACCTATCGCAGTCAGTACCCGGGCAGTCTGCACTTCGATTTCACCTGGGATGAGAAAAAGGGTAAAGAGCTTGGCCTTCAGCAGATATGGCACGACGACAAGTTCACCTACCTGCGCGGCCAGTTTCAGGAGACGCCTGCGCTGTATGAACTGAAAGACGGTAAGGGATCGCTCATCAACTTCGACTACAACGCTGGCCTGTACACCGTACCAAAGCAGTTGGAGACGGGTTATCTGGCGATCGGCAAGAAACGCGTTGACTTCCACCGCACTTCCATCGCAACAGGGGAGAAAAACTAGCCATGATCGATCAGAATCCTAACCCGGCCGCTACCGTTCCCGCGCAGCGTGAAGCTGTGGGACCAGTGAAGAAGAGCACGCCCGTCATTATTGCGCTTGTCGTTATAGTTGGCCTCATAGGACTCGCGAATATATCGAGCCTTGTGAGCGGCAAAAAGAGAACCGCACCGCAAAGCGCTTTGCCGATGCGTCCCGCGACCGCAAATCCCCAGCAGGTCTCAAGCTTCGAGACGCAGCAGGCCACGGAAGCGAAGCGAGATTCCGAGGATCAGCAGCGGCGACAGGAGCTAGCCGCCGAGATGCAGCAACTCCAAGCCGCGCAAAATGTGCCAGGGCCGGAGGCAGCAGGAGCACCACCTATGACTGCCGCCCAGCGTTCCGCCATGTATGGCGACAGCCCGAACGCACCGGCCAAGACCTCCAACGTCTCGCAAGTACAAGCAGAGGCGAAACAGAAGGCACTGGAGAAAGAGAAGCTGCATCAAGAAGCGCTCAACAGCGATACCGTCGCCATCGACTTCGCTCATCCGACGACCGCTACCTCCGCCGCCGCTTCGCCGGCAGCTCAGGCCACCGCCGTGTTGGGTGAGCGCGAGGAGATGACGCCGAAGGCAAGTTCTGAAGCGCTTAGAGCGTCAACTCCCGAGGGCGCCTTCGCGAACAAAGATTTCCGCAGTAGCCAGCCCTATGCCGCTATTGCCGCCTGTAACTAGAGCGTTTTTACCTTGAAGTTTCATATCCCCGCCATCACTATGTTACTTAGTTGAGTTCTCAGCCGTAGCTGGAAATGCGACACCAACGGGCGGCTCCGCAGCTTCACTCGCGACTAGATCCGCTAAATACCGGTGGACGTCAGAAATGACAACGGATCCTTCGCCAACGGCTGATGCAACGCGTTTAACTGAGTCGGAACGAACATCACCAACTGCAAACATGCCAGGTACGTTGGTGGCGTAAGGACTCCTACTAAAGGCATCCGCACCCCCGGTCAGGATGAAGCCCTTTCGATCTAATTTAACTGTCCCGAACAACCATCCCGAATTAGGCTCCGCGCCAATCATGACAAACACGCTTCCGATTCGCCTCCGGTCTGGTTGATCCCTTTTCTGATCCTTCCATGTGACCCATTCCAAGCCTTTCTCGCCCTCTAACTTCACGATCTCCGTTCCCGTATAAGGCGTGATGCGAGATGAGTTCTCGATGCGCGATACCAAGTACTGTGACATGCTCTTCGCCAACGATTTGGCGCGCACAATGTGGTGCACATGCTTAGCAACGCCTGAGAGAAAGAGCGCCGCCTGACCTGCGGAGTTCCCTCCTCCGACAACCACCACTTCCTTGTCGCGGCACAACAGCGACTCCATCGCGGTGGCCGCATAATAGATTCCCTGATTCTCGAAGCGCGTATAGTCAGGCACGGCGAGTTGCCTATACTGTGCGCCGGAGGCCACCACTACGGAGCGAGCGCAGAGCCGGATACCGCCGGCAAGAGTGAGGATATGAATCCGATCCAACTGCTCTGCCGCCACGACCTCTCTTGAGATTGCAAACCTCACTCCGAACTTTAACGCCTGCAAGTGAGCACGGGTTGCGAGGCGCTGACCGGAGACGCCTGTAGGAAAGCCGAGGTAATTCTCTATTTTCGAACTAGTTCCTGCCTGCCCTCCGGGTGCCGTGCATTCCACGACAATTGTGCAGAGTCCTTCCGAGGCCGCATATACAGCGGCCGCCAATCCGGCAGGACCGGCGCCCACGACAGCCACATCGTAGATCATTGCGGGGTCAGGTCGTTCGGTAATGCCGAGTTCATCGGCGAGCTCGGCAATCCTGGGACGATGCAGGATTCGACCATCAGTAAGTGTGACTCTTGGGAATGTCTCGCTCGTTTTTGCAGTCGTTTGGCAGACTAAAGCAGCATTGTCTTTGGCTGACGCGGCGATCCGATGAGGGTAGCTGTTGCGCACAAGGAAGCGCTGGATCAGCCGTAACGCCGGATCCTCCAAATCCCCCATTAGTTCAACTCCGCTGGACACTTGGCCGAGAATGCCTACCCGCCGCCAGATTGCCGCAGACGTAATGATGTTGGCGATCTCTCCCTCGGCTCGCATCAGCCTCTGCAGCTCAAGGCGCGGTATACGAAGCACCTTACTCTCAAGGACTGTGTTGGCCTCGGCGAGCGATCCTTGGGAATTGAGAAGATTAAGCTCGCCGGTAAACTCAAATGTTCCGTACTGCGCGATAATTTTCGTTTGACCACCGAACACCGGCAGAGAGATCGTGATTGCACCATCGAGAATCACGAACATATCGGTTCCGCGTGCTCCGTGGGTGAAGAGCAATTGATTAGCCGGAAGCGTCTCTTCGGTGCCGTAGAATCGGAGCTTCTCGATCTGGTCCTCCGTAAGCTTCGGAAAAGCAAGCTCCGGACGGAAGTCTGGTACCGAAAGCAAATCGAATTGACCAATCTCTTCCGGGGACATGAACCTTCCTCACTTGTGCCGTTCGAACCCTACCGCACGGCTAGTCGACACCGATTTGAGGGCACTCGTATGACCCTTTAGGGATGTCGGCACCTCGACGTCTATGGGTCATGCGCGACTGCTAACGATGTGCCTTGGGAAAGGTTAGCTGACTGTCGTGATTCATCAGCAGCCCGCGAGAGCCAGCGGTGGATAGCTCTTTGGAGTCATTTTGACAAAGCCAGAGAAGGTAACATTAGGCGTGCTCACAAAAGGGGAGGGGTAGGCCGATGCTGAGATTTGTGGGTTCGGGCACAGCAGAAACTTGCGGCTGTGTCTTTCTACTGCGGCTTTTCACCATGTTTGTCGCAGGATGCACCTGGAGCATACCCGCGGCGGCACTCGACCCACAGCGGGCTCTTTATCAGTATGCACATACCGTGTGGCGGACCCAGGATGGCAATCTTGAGGGTACACCGACGCAGATCCTTCAGGACACGGATGGATACATCTGGGTGGGGACCAGCACGGACTTGACCCGCTTAGTCGGAGGATCATTCACTTCCCCTGATGTGGTACGGGGCAAGAGCATCGTCGGTGTGGACAGCCTGCTTCTCGCGCGAGATGGGACAATTTGGATTGGCGGTCCAAGCGGTCTGCAAGCGATACATGGAGGCCAGCTTCGTCAAATCTCCACTTGGCAAGCCGAAATCCGCTCCGTGATAGAGGCACGAGACGGGGGTATATGGGTCACTCGGATTCGCATCCGGGACGGTAAAGGGCCTCTGTGTGAGGTGATTGGTTCAGAACTGCGCTGCCACGGTGCAGAAGCGAGGATTCCGGAGAGATATGCCACAGCACTAGCCGAGGATGGCACCGGAGCGAAATGGTTCGGCTCCTCGTCGATCAGGTGCTGGCATGATGGTAAGGTCCGTTCCTTTCTAGAAAAACAGCTTAGGGCAATATCCGGCGGGAGTAGCGTTCGCTATCTCCTTCCGCAACCGCAGGGAGGTATCTTGGCGGCTTTGGACGTCAAAGGTCCCTTGGGCGGTGTGCGACAGTACGCCAATGGCACCTGGAAGAGCTTTGACGCATTTGGCTTCCATGGTTCCAAAACTACTGCGAACATGATGTTCCTTGATAAGGAAGGTGCCCTCTGGGTAGGCACGGTGGATCAAGGGCTCTACCGCATCTCGAACGGAAGAGCTGATCATTTCACGATGAGTGATGGCCTTTCGGGTGATCAAGTGAATGATGTGCGCGAGGATGCTGAAGGCAACATTTGGGTCGCAACCGTTGGCGGTGTTGACTGTTTCAGAGATATACCCGTCGCGGACTACACTCCGCATAGGGGACTGACCCGGAGCCTAAGTGGCCCAATCCTTTCCAGAGCAGATGGATCAGTCTGGATCGCGGAAAAAGGAGGCGTCGATGTCTGGCGGGACGGCAGCATTACTCCGCTTCAAGCGAATGTTGGGCACACCATCCATGCCTTTTACGAGGATTCAAATCGTCGAATATGGATCGCTGCCGACAATCGCCTCCGTCTATATGACCACGGTCAATTACGAACGATACCTATAAGCAAAAACAGTGAGCAGCCTCACGCTGAAGAAACCATCAGCTCGATTGCGCAGGATGGGACGGGCACCTTGTGGGCAGTCCTCTCTCGGAGCGGCTTGAGAACACTCCTGGAGATCAAGAACGAGAAAGTTGTCCGGACCATCCCGTTGCCGGCGAAGGACCGAGCGAAGTGGTTAGCAGCGGATTTAGAGGGAGGACTTTGGGTGGGTTCCAACAGCGGAGAATTGAGCTATCTCAGGGACGGACGGCGCTCGTTGGTCCCGCTCCCAACAAGCTCGTATTCGTTCGGCATCACTGATCTTAGGGTGACACCCGACGATACTCTGCTAGTTAGCACGGGGGTCGGTCTATTCATCAAGACAAAGCAGCAATGGGGAGTCCTGGATTCGGATCATGGCTTACCGTGCTCCGCCATCTATTCGGCACTCGTCGATAGCAATGGGGATATCTGGTTGTTTGGGGCGTGCGGCTTGTTGGAGGTCCGCAAGGCTGACCTCCAACAACTCTTACTGAATGAAGCGTTCCGAGTGACTCCTCGTATATTTGGCAGGCTTGAAGGTGCCTTCCCGGGAGATCAGGAGGATGGGCAGCCGAGAGCTGCGAAGGCGGCCGGGGGGACGCTGTGGTTTACTAGCGGCACAGTCTTGCAGATGATCCAGCCAGATCGATTGCGTCAC
This sequence comes from Acidobacteriaceae bacterium, assembly GCA_965199135.1. Lineage (GTDB taxonomy): Bacteria > Acidobacteriota > Terriglobia > Terriglobales > Acidobacteriaceae > EB88. The sequence goes on from OZ240685.1 coordinate 2,294,878, forward strand.
AACCTACGTCCTCCGCCAGTTCACATCGACGCCATCCTGTTAGACCACAAAGCCCTCGTTCCCTCTAAGACCCTTAGGCTTCCTTCAAATGCCAAAGACCTCGAAATAGAGTACAGCGGCCTCAGCTACGTTCAACCACGCAAAGTAGTGTTCCGCTATAAGTTGGAGGGGCTTGATCAGAAGTGGCAGGACGTAGGGACGCGTCGTCGTGCGTTTTACAGTCAACTTCCTGCTGGGCACTATCAATTCTCCGTCATGGCGTGTAATAACGACGGAGTTTGGAATACAGTCGGAGCGGGGCTCGACATCGTCGTGGCTGCCGCGTTCTATCAGACACTTTGGTTTAAGCTTCTAGTGCTGTCGATGTTTGTATCGTGCCTGTGGGTCCTGTATTCCATGCGCCTTGAGCAAGCCGCCGAAACGGTGAAAGCGCGGCTTCTCGCACAGATGGCAGAGAGGGAGCGGATCGCAAGGGATTTGCACGACACGTTCTTCCAGGGTATGCAGGGTTTGCTCCTTCGCTTTCAAACAGCAACCTCGCAGCTCCCAAGACACGAGCCAGCAAAAGCAATCTTCGAGCAGGCTCTGGAGCAATCCGATGCGGTGATGCTCGAAGGCCGCGAACTTGTGCTCGATTTGCGCCACGAAGAAGATTTGAAAGACATCGGTAACCTGTTTGCGGAAGCGGGCCAGCGCTTCCGGCAAGACTATTCGATTCCATTCACCGTGATGGTCAATGGAAAAGCAACAAGCCTTCATCCAATCGTGTTTGACGAACTACACAAGCTCGGTCGGGAGGCGATCTTCAACGCCTTCCGACATGCGAAGGCGAGCCAAATCGAAGTAGAAGTGGACTATGCCGATACCGAACTACGATTGGTCGTCCGCGATAATGGCATCGGTATCGAGCCAAGCACCCTCCAGAGGGGAGGCATCGCTGGACACTGGGGTCTGCCTGGGATGCAAGAACGAGCGAAAAGGATTGGAGCACACCTTAGCATCTGGAGTCGCGAGAACTCGGGGACGGAGATTGGCGTCCGCGTTCCGGCCGCTGTCGCGTACGAGGCACGATCGGCCTACGCTACCGACGCACGGGCCCGCTTTAGGCGCTGGTTTAAGGCCGTCTTTAATTGAGTAATCAGCGTACGCTCGTTGGCCTAAAGCTGTTAGTGAAAAATTAAAGCCGACCGGAGGCTTATTCAAAGGTCTACAAAACCTCGGCGCAGCGCGATAACGGCTGCGCCAGTACGGTCGTCTGCACCCAGCTTCGATAGAATGCTCTTTATATGATTCTTGACTGTATGTTCGGCAATGTTTAAGTCAGAACCGATAATCTTATTGGACTGCCCTTTCACCACACCGCGAAGGACTTCAAGTTCCCTCAATGTTAATGCATCATCGGTTGCATGCGCGGCAAGCTGTTGTGCTACTTCAGCAGGTATCTTCCTATGGCCCGCATGAACCGTTCGGATGGTATCTATCAATTCCGTCCGTAGCAAGTTCTTGACTAAGTAGCCGACTGCACCCGCCTTGAAGGACCTGAGCACCTGAATATCACCAGCAGAAGAAGAAAGGACAACGATCCTGGCTCGCGGGAACTCCGCTCGGATGGTCCCAATAGCATCAATCCCGTTCATGCCAGGCATCCTTATATCCATGAGAGTCACATCAGGACGATGTAACCGGAAATGACGGAGAGCCTCTTCTCCTCCTGCCGCTTCCGCGATGACTCGCATGTCCTTCTGTGCATTGATCTCACCGGCAAGGCCCGCAACCATCAGCGGGTGATCGTCCACGATCAGAACTCTAATGAGGCCGCGTTCGCACATGTGTTCTCCTTCTCGCTCCCGAAAGCGGGGCACGAGACACCAATCAGTCTTATCCTAGCGAACCCGGCTTCCGCGTGTCTGGCTCGAAAGGGCTACTCTGGACAGCCTCGCAAGAGGTTTACGAAATATCGGCTTCATCTCTACTGTTGATGGGTGCGAAGACTGTCTTCGAGGTTCCCTGGGAACGGCGCGGGATTTGGTTTGCTCATTCTTCGTTGTTGCGTCGCAAGTCATCTTCTGTTTACGGTGTCTTTTGGGAATTCCTTCTGGCTAACATCGGCGATCGTTGTTTCGATAGTTGGTTTGTGCACAGGAGCCTTCACTTGGATCACATGCATTCTGAGTCTACTTACTGAGGTCAGCTCGTTTAAGTCGTGGGGAATCTCTGGGTCCGGTCAAGAGGCAATCGCAATAGGAGTTCTCGTAAGTTTGGCGTTGTTGGGGCCCGGAGCATATTCCATCGACGCAAGACGCTTCGGTCTAAAACGGATTCTTCCGTCGCAGACTTGAACTTTCCAAAGCCGAGCCTAAGCTCGTCACTCGCAATCATCGTTTGCGGGGCAGAAGTCTTTGACGAACTGGGCCCGAACTGCGAATAAGCGCTCGGATCCTCACAGGTCAATTCGCTGAATCGTGATCATAATTACCGAATCAGATACAGAGGATAGTGTGATACGGGCTGTCTCGTATCGTAAAGAAAGTGCCTACCAACACAGCGCATAACGAGAGGTGAATCATGTTCCATTCAGAGTCAAAGCTGTTTACTCCATTTCAAATCGGCGATGTTGCAGTTGCGCATCGTGTTGTACTTGCACCGCTCACAAGGATGAGGTCGGATGCAGGTGCGATCCCGAGCGAGCTAATGGTCGAATACTACTCACAAAGAACCAGCGAGGGTGGCCTCTTGATCGCTGAAGCGACAGCCGTCTCGAGAACGGGGCAAGCATATCTTGGGGCTCCGGGAATCTTTTCTGAGGAGCAAACGAAAGCATGGGCGAAAGTCGTAGACGCCGTCCATACACGGAAGGGCAAAATCTTTCTTCAGTTGTGGCACGGGGGAAGAACCGGCCATCTTGAGTTTGCCGGAGAGGTACCGGTGGGGCCGTCGACCGTTCCATATGAGGGCGCTACATATATAAAGCAGGGGTGGGTCGCGACCACACCGAATCGTGCTCTTGCAACTTCGGAGATCGCCGGCCTCATTGGCGAGTTCAAGCAAGCAGCAGTGCGCGCCAAGCTCGCGGGGTTTGACGGGGTAGAGCTGCATGGTGCAAACGGCTACCTGTTTGACCAGTTTCTCCAGGATGGCAGCAATCAGCGCACTGACCTGTACGGTGGGTCTATTGAAAATCGAGCGCGCCTGCTCCTTGAAGCCACAGACGAAGTGATCCAGATTTGGGGTTCAGGCCGAGTCGGTGTTCGCTTGTCTCCGAGTGGAACCTTCAACGGAATGTCGGATTCTAACGCACCCGCGCTTTTCGGCTATGTCGCAGAAAAACTCGCCGAAAGGAAACTCGCATACTTGCATGTCATTCAGCCACGGGTAAGCGGAAGTGAAGACGTGAAGGGCGAGGCAGATAGCTTTGGTGTCTCACACATTCGTAAGGTGTACAGGGGGCCGATCATCGCAGCTGGAGGGTATGAACCGTCTGATGCGATCGCCGCGGTCGAGCACGGCACAGCAGACCTGATTGCTTTTGGAAGGCACTTCATATCAAACCCTGACCTTCCAGAACGGATCGCGCGCGATCTCCCGCTCAACCCATATGACAGGGCCAGCTTTTACGGTGGCGACGCCAGAGGTTACACGGACTATCCGCGTATTCAGGAGTAGCAGTCTGCTTGCTTGACTGGACCTCGAGCCCCTCAAATGTCTGAACGACTCGTCATCTCCGCTGAAACGACCGAGATCAAGTGAGAGCTACGACTGCTGCAAGAACAAGCAGCAGTCGTTAGCAGGCACTGCCAACTCAGCTCGAAAGGGCTAGATGAAGCTGGCCTCTATTGGTCTATTGAAAGGCGGGGAGAGAACCTACAGTCGTGCATATGGCAGGACGAACTAGGACGGGATGGGTTCTATGAGCACTAGCGTCGCAACAAACACATCAGCTTTGGAATATGGCATAAGTTTGCCGTACAGCTCCCTGGTTCGTGACGTCACAGAGTTCGTGCGTGACACGGAAAGCGAGTTGTTGTTCAACCATTCAAGCCGGGTTTATTGTTTCGGGGCGCTAATGGGCGCGCAGAAAGGGCTTGTCTTCGATCCCGAACTATTATACGTAGGTGCAATGTTCCATGATCTTGGATTAATGCGGACGTATAGTAGCGAGCAGGACCGCTTTGAGGTCGACGGTGCGAACGCAGCAGCGGACTTCCTTCGCCAGCGGGGAGTGAGTGAAGAAGCCGCTCGCGAAGTGTGGACAGCCATCGCACTTCACACGACACCAGGAATTCCACAGTACATGAGTCCAGTGATAGCGCTTGTCACTGCTGGCGTCGAGATGGATGTACTTGGGCTTACCTACGCGGAATACAGTGCCGAGAGCCGTTCCTGCGTAGTCGAGGCATTCCCTCGTCCGGCCTCTTTCAAAGAAGACATCATTGAGGCCTTTTACCAAGGCATTAGGCATAAACCCCAGACTACCTTCGGCAATGTTAAGGCAGACGTTCTGGCGGAGAAAGACCACCAGTTTAGACGCGGAAACTTCTGTGATGTCATTCGGATGTCCAGTTGGAGCGCTTGATCGAGAAACATTCACGCGACGGTGCCCTGTTACTAAAATCCAGTTTCGATTACGATCGCGCATCCTTGTTGGGAAGGAGACCCTGCATTCCATGCTCAAAGATTTGGTCGATGTACGCGTCCGAGAGAGCTCCAGTTCCCATCTGCAGTCGGTAATACAGAGGAGCGTAAAGCAGGTCAATCATCGCGTCAGGGTCGACGTCAGATCGAAGAAGCCCTTGGTCGATACCCCGGCGAAAATACTCGACCGCCATCTTCCTTCTTGGCATCGTCCAGCGGTCATGAAGAGCTTTTGCCAATTCAGGATCAAACTGCGCTTCTGCAAGCAGAGCGCGAATAAGGGCTCCATCTTTACCACGGAAAGCCTTCGCCATGGTCCGCATCTGAAGGCGGATACTTTCTGTAAAGGAAACAGACGGGGCGAACAGGGTCCCGGGGTCGACTCGTTCGACGAAAGCGTCCATGATGATGGCTGCCTTGTTTGGCCATCTCCTGTAAATCGTCATCCGACCAACAGCCGCCTTCGCAGCGATGGAGTCGATGCTCAAGCAACGGAATCCACTGCTCAACACCAAGTCCACCGCAGCTTTCAGGATGGCCCTCTGAAGCTTCGCGCTTCTCGGGCGTCCTCCTCTTGGAGGAGCTGTCCTGTCGAATTCGGTCTCGTCGCCCACGTTTCAAACTCCCTGAATCTTAAACGATACAGCAAGTATCATATCCAACGTAAAGAAGATACGAGACGTATCGTATCATTCTCAAAATGTCACAGCGAGTTGGTTTAGTAGCAAGGGAGGAAGTTATGTCGGATAAAGTCGTTTTGATTACAGGAGCACTCACGGGTATCGGACGTGCGACGGCTGTGGCCTTCGCAAAGCAGGGTGCAAAGATCGTTGTCTCCGGACGCTCGGATGACGCGGGTAGCAAATTGGTCACGGAGCTCCAAGCGTTGGGCGCCGAGGCTGAATACATTAAAGCCGATGTCCGGCATGAGGACGACGTACGAAACCTCGTCGATAAGACTGTCGCCCGTTTCGGCCGTCTGGATATCGCTGTGAACAACGCAGGGACAGAAGGTCAGCCCGGGTTGGTGGTCGATCAGACTGCTGAAAGCTTCAATGCAACCTTTGAGACGAATGTGCTAGGCACCCTGTTGAGCATGAAGCATGAGATTCGTGTCATGCAGGCGGCGAAGAAGGGCAGCATCGTAAACACTTCCTCAAGCTATGGAAAGACCGGGGCGGCATATGCGTCGGTCTACGCCGCCAGCAAGCATGCGGTTGAAGGCCTGACAAAGTCGGCGGCGTTGGAAGTGGCCGCATCGGGGATCCGCGTAAACGCCGTCGCACCCGGCCCGATCGATACCGGTATGTTGAGCCGGTTCACGGGAACCGAAGAAGTTAAGGCGGGACTGGCTGCAACGGTACCGCTCAAGCGTGTTGGTCACCCTGAAGAGATCGCGGAGACGATCGTTTTCCTCTCTTCTGATCACGCCTCGTTCATCACCGGCGCTACCTTTGCGGTCGACGGTGGCAAGACTGCCGCTTGAGTCGCCGCTACCAGCAATAAACACTCATGTGGGTCGAGGGTAGCCTCGACCCATAGAGTCCACAGAATCACGAAGGGATCCGCATCATGGCAACCGAAGTCGTATTTCTAGCAAACACAGTGGGCGTCTGGAACGGGGCTCTGGAAAGAGCCGACAAGTTCTTCACTGGCTTATCCGAAGAGGAGCTACAGTACCGCGTGGCTCCCGACCGCAACCGCCTAATCTACCTCTGGGGACACCTGACGGCCATGCACGATCGCATGAGCAGTCTCCTCGGCTTCGGTGATCGGGTGATCCCGGCTTTTGATGAGATCTTCCTCACCTCTGCGGACGGAACGAAGGAATTACCTTCCGCAGAAGAAATTCGTAACGCCTGGAAGCTCGTCAACGGCCAATTGAACGCCGGCATTGCCCGGCTAACGCCAGCCGAGTGGTTAGAAAAGCACACAGCGGTCAAAGACGAGGACTTCGTGAAGGATACTCTGCGCAACAAGCTTTCGATCCTGCTTACGCGTACTAACCATTTGTCCTATCACTTAGGACAAACCAGCTTGACCCGTCGCTAGAAGCTCTTGCGGTCTCACGCCTTGACTGGGCCCGCTCTTCGTTTTAGCCGTTCAACCATCTAAGGAGATTCGCGATGAACGATCTATCCGGTAAGACTGCACTCGTGACAGGGGCCTCGCGGGGCATCGGGCGGGCGAGCGCTCTCGCTATCGCTGAGGCGGGTGCCCATGTGCTCGTTCACTATGGGCGAGGTGCAAAGGAAGCCGAAGCCGTCGTAGCTCAGATTAAGGCAGCCGGAGGACAGGCTCAGGCAGTTGCTGGTGACATGACTGTTCCCGAAGGTCCGAGTGTCCTTGCAAACGAGGTTCGAAACATCCTCGGTGATCGCCTTGACATACTTGTTGCCAATGCCGGTATCTCTCGACCAGGGACGATCGACAAGACGACGATTCAGGAATTCGATGAGCTTTTTGCCGTCAACGTCCGCGCACCGTTCTTCTTGGTTCAACATCTTCTACCACTGTTCACGCAGGGTAGCAGCATCGTGGTTACATCATCGCTTGCCGCCCATGCCGCTGTTGATGGTCTCTCTGCCTATTCGATGACGAAGGGCGCTCTGGACACCATGGTGAAGCATTTTGCCTACGAACTGGGCCCGCGCGGGATTCGCGTAAATGCGGTCGCTCCTGGAATCGTTGCGACCGACATGTCCGAATTTGCGAAGACAGACCAGGGTCGCGACTATGCGATGAACATGCAAGCGCTGAAACGCGTGGCCGGCCCGGATGATATCGGTGGCGTTGTTGCTTTTCTTGTCTCCGATGCGGCGCGATGGATCACCGGAGACACCGTGAGAGTCGACGGCGGATCAAAACTCTAAGCACAGGTGGCGGAGAACCGTCGGCTGCACGCAGGTATTCCAGACCCAAATAAAGGAACTAAGATGTCTATCTCTTCGCAACCAAACCGCCACATCCTGCTCGTCGGGCCTTACGGAGTTCTCGGCACGGGCGTAATCGATGCAGTTTTTGATAGTCCACAATGGAAGCTAACGACTGCGGCTCGTCGTCCGGCACCAACGTTTCGGCCTCAGGCTCCCCCACCTCATGTCACAGTAGATCTGATGGACCGCGAGGGAACCACCAAAGCGTTCGCTTCCCTCAAAGACGTCACGGACCTGGTCTTTGCAGCCTACGTCGAGAAGCCGACGATGGCGGAAACTGTGAAGCCAAATGCCGCGCTGCTTCAAAACACGCTCGATTCGCTCGCGGCCACGGGCGCGCCAATCCAACGCATCATGCTTTCAGGTGGAGCGAAGTCCTATGGGTTCAGCTTGGGTGCATTCAATGCTCCCGCGAAGGAGACGGAGTCCCGCCTCATAGCACCCATTCACTATCACCAACAAGAGGACATCGTTGCAAACTGGTCTGCCAAAAACGGGGCTAGCTGGACGGTGCTGCGTCCTCACATGGTCATGGGTCCAAGTCTAAATTCCCCAATGAATCTCGTGACAAGTCTCGCCACCTTCGCAGCTATGAGCCGGGAACTAGGTTTGCCGCTGAGATATCCCGGCACACGAGAAGGTTGGAATGCTCTCCAGGAGACAACGGATGCTGAGCTCTTTGGTCGTGGCACTCTTTGGGCCCTTGAATCAGACAATGCTCGCAATGAGATCTTCAACATTTCTAATGGAGACGTATACCGCTGGAGCCAACTGTGGAACGTTTTGGCTGAGTTCTACGATCTGAAGGTCGTTGAGCCGCTTCCGATGTCGACCGTCTCGGAGATGAGTGAAAAGGCCCCCTTGTGGGATTCGATTGTGTCGCGTTACGGGCTCCACGCCACGCCGTATGAACAGATTGCAAACTGGTCTTTTGTCGACTGGATGCTCAACTTCCGTGAGGAAGTGATTCAGAGCACCATCAAAATTCGTAAGGCGGGATTCGCTGACTGCATCGATACCCACGAAAGCTTCAAACGACAACTCACGAGACTTCGCGAGATGCGCGTCATTCCATAACCTCGCGCGACACTAAGCGCGCTACTCAAGACTGTAAGACGTTTGCCGTTAGATGAGACTCAGGAGTAATGACATGGAGAGAAAAGGCAAAGAGGTCAAGATACCTGGTCCAGAGCATCCGATCTCGATCACTCCGTTTCGTGGAGCTGTTCGCGTAACGGTAGCAGGAAAAGTGGTTGCGCAGTCCTCGCACGCACTGTGTCTGGAAGAGAAGGGATACCCACCGGTTTACTACATACCACGCGACGACGCCGATATGTCGCTACTCGTTCGGACGACCCATTACACGTACTGCCCCTACAAAGGGGACTGTACCTACTTCAGCATTCCTATTGGTGGCTCGATGTCGGAGTTCGCCGTGTGGACTTACGAAAACCCCTACGAATCCGTTGCAATCATCAAAGATTGCCTCGCTTTCTATCCAACTCGCGTGGACGACATTCACGTTATCCCTGAAGTTGCTCAGAAGTAATTGACTACTTTTCCAGAAGAGGAAGCACATGATGAAGATTGGTTTAAGCTTGCTGGCATTGATCTGTTCTTTCTCATTTTGTGCTGCGCAGTCTGGAATCACTGTGACGATGAACGATGAGTCCGCAAGAGGCGTGCTTGAAGCTATGCAGAATCCTAAGCTCAGTCGTGAGGACGCGCTCAAGATTGCCATGATGCCTGGCAATCAAGGAGCGATCCGGAAGCTTCAGGAGTTCAGGATCCCGGCGGCGACCGAGAGTTTTGCCAGCGCACTTTACAAGACGGTTCACAACGAGAAGATCACCGACAGGACGGAGAAGTCTTATCAGTTCGACATGGTGCAACCAAAGAGCCTACAACTATTGGTTTTTCTCAAACAGATAGAAACAAATCCGCAAGACTATCAGCAGGCGATCGAGAGGCGAATTACGAAGTGTGCGCCGCCCGGGGCGGATCTCCATCTTAGGGGATACATCTTGGCCGCCGGAGACGGTGGCGGCTATGCCTTCGGTGGCACCGACTTCTATCTCAACATCGGGATGGATGATGAACCGGTAGTTGCGAAGAGTGTCACGACTCACGAGCTCTATCATGCCGTTCAAGGCGCATTTGCGAGTCAGCGGGATGCAGCGGGCCCAGCGAATGTGACAACTCCTCGTCTAAAGGCCTGCTCCGACCTCAAGACACTCTTTGCAAATCTTTATGAGGAAGGTACAGCGGAATATGTAGCAGATCCATCGACGTTGTCGGAGGCCCGTTCTGCCGTTGGCAAGAGAAGTTGGGACGACACGTTGGATGGGCTGAAGCACGTCCGCGCAAGCAATTCACTCCTGGAGATGTCCGTGATCTCGATCAATGCCGATCACGCTCCCTCATACGACGACATCTACGAGGTAGGGTTTCTGGGCCATGGAACTCTCTACACGATCGCCTACGTCATGGCCACGGCGATCGCGGAGGACCGCGGGCCGCAGGGTATTGCCGACTTGCTCACTCAGCCCCCCTACATGTTCTTCCTGCGTTACGAACAGTTGCCGAAGTATGGGCAGGATGATCACCACCCAGCGTTGGGGCCCCATACAATTGCGGCTGCGAAGCAGCAAGCCGATGGCTGCAAATAACCGATAGAGCATTGAAAGAGGAGAACGGACATGGCAAAAACAACACCAAATCAAAACAAGGCGCTGGTGCTCGAAGCGTTTGACACTCTCTTCAACAAGCGTGATTACGAGGCAGCCGCAGCTTTCTGGTCGCCTGACTACATACAGCACAGCGCACACATCGGACCCGGGCGCGATGGGCTTTTCAACCTGATCCGGTCTGTGCCTGACACGTTGCGCTATGAGAACCAGCTGATTGTTGCTGAGGGCGACTACGTCATTGCTCACGGTCGATTTAGCGGCCATGGGAGACCGGCGGCGTGGATTGCGGCCGATATCGTCCGGTTTGAAGACGGCTTGTTGAAGGAACATTGGGATGTCTTGCAGGACGAGGTGACGCAGGCCGAATCCGTAAGCGGGCTCCCAATGTTTGGGGACCACTTCACAGCGTAAGCGGCCACCGCTCTGCGGAGGAATCGCAGCGCGGCGCAAGTATTCCGGCATGCGGTGGACATCTACCGCTAAAACACCTTCACCAACTTACAGAACGAGAAAGGAATCACAATGAAACTCACTGGCAACACGATCTTTATCACTGGCGGAGGTTCAGGCATCGGCCGCGCCCTGGCTGAGGAATTTCACAAACGCGGCAACAAAGTCATCATCTCGGGTCGTCGTAAAGGCCACCTCGATGAGGTCATTGCCGCCAATCCCGGGATGGAATCGATCGAACTCGACGTAGCCGATCTGAAAAGCATTCAAACTGTGGCATCGACCCTGATCTCCAAGTATCCCGATCTCAATGTGCTCTTCAACAACGCCGGCATCATGCTTCCGGATCAGGCGGCGGGCACGATCGACGAAGAGCTACTGAACTCTACCGTGACGACGAATCTGCTCGGACCGGTGCGGTTAACTTCAGCGCTGATTGAGCAGTTGAAAAAGACGAAGGGTACGGTGATCTATAACACTTCCGTTCTCGCCTTCGTACCGCTGTCGCTCACTGCGGTCTATTCCGCAACCAAAGCGGCTTTGCACTCCTACGCTTTGTCACAGCGCTTCTTGCTAAAGAATGCCGGCGTACGCGTTCTTGAGATCGCCCCGCCCTGGGTACGCACCGATCTCATGAATAGCCGGGAAGCAGCAGAAGCGATGCCGCTTGACGCCTTCATCTCAGAAACGATGCAGGTTCTGGGTACGGACGTAGACGAGATCCTCGTCGAAAGCGCCAAGCCGCTGCGGGCCAACCCCGGTCCTTCAGAGCATGCGTTTGTCAATGGCCTCAATGACCACATGGTGGCACTCTTCTCTGGGTCGGCAGGCGCGTAAGGCGATCGGGGGACGCGAGAGGCAAAGTGATCAATTCTGATCACCGCCATCGCCTCCCCCGGCTCTCATATGTAAAAGCCGACTCGCGAAAAACACTGCTCTTAGCTGAGCAATAGGACAGCAAAAGGAGGTCATTGTGAAGGCACTAACGAAGAAGGTAGCACTTGTCACCGGCGGATCACGGGGCATCGGGGCGGGCATTGCGAGGCGATTAGCTGCAGAAGGGGCTTCGGTCGCTATTACATACGTGAAAGATGACCGCGCTGCCGCAGACGTAGTCGCAGCAATCGAGCGCTTCGGAGTCAAGGGTCTTGCAATCAAAGCGGATGCAACAGACCCAGTGGCTGTGACAACCGCCGTCGAGCAGACCGTGACAGCGCTAGGCGGACTGGATATTTTGGTCAATAACGCGGGTACTGCCATTCCCAAGACATTCGAAAACACCTCCCTCGCCGAAATGGATCTCATGATCGATATCAATCTGCGCGGCACACTTGCGGCCACGCAGGCAGCCCTAAAACACATGAAGTCGGGCGGCCGCATCATTATGGTCGGCTCAAGCGTGGGTGAAAGGGTGCTCACGCCGGGTTTAGTGGCGTATTCCGCAACGAAGGGTGCGGTGAAGATGTTCACGCAAGGACTGGCACGAGAGGTCGGAAGCCGGGGGATCACCGTCAACAACATACAACCGGGTCCGATCGATACTGATCTGAACCCAGCGTCCGGAGATTGGGCGGTGCCTCAGACGGCCACGACTGCGCTGAATCGCTATGGCACCGTAGACGAGATCGCAGCAGTGGTTGCGTTTGTGGCTGGTCCCGAGTCGTCTTATATCACCGGCGCCAACATCAACGTGGACGGTGGAACGAACGCTTGAAAAGGGCACAGCACTACATCTAGGGAGGTACTATGTCGAATGATCCTAACGTAAATCCGTCCAATGGAGTTGTCCCAGACACTAATAGTTCCAGTGGCGATGGCAAGGTGTCGTCAAGCTTAGAATTGCTCGCCCTAGTGACGGCGAGTTTTGAGTCTCCAGAGCGACATATCTCTGCAGCCCCGCCCGCACAAGGATCTGCACCAGGTTCAATATCGCAGTCCGTCGCAGAGCAACAAAGCGGCAAGATCGCCTCTCCTGGTGATTTACTTGCACTCGTTACAGCTAGCTTTCCGTCGGATTCTTGGTAGAAACGTGTCCCCGATGGTAGCTAATTGGATCCTTTGATCGAATTGGAGTCACATGTGCCTAAACAACAGATGCTCACACCTTTTCACAGGGGAGATCTCTATCACAAGAACTGGGTCGTGATGGCAACACTGACCCGCATGAGTGCCGAGCCGCACGACGGGATTCCTACAAAGTTGCAAGCCATGGATGGCGCCTCATGACAGATGCTGTTCACGCGGCTGAGAGCAGAGTAGTGGAACAGCTCTGGCCCACAGGCGCCCTCTTTCATCCCGATCTCCGAAATGACCTTTCGCCGGTACCTGCCTCCGACTTTGACCGCGGTCACACTGTCGGCACTATAGACGCCTCACGATCATCAAGCTCCTCAGGCTGTCTCCTCTACAACTCACCGCCCCGAAGGCTATCAGGCAAAGGAGGAGGGATATGCCTACACCAATGAGCACTAGAATAGTTCTGGCTTCATACCCCTCCGGATTACCATCCATTGAGGACTTTCGGATGGAGACGGCTGCCGTAGGTGAGGTTCTCGAAGGAGAAGTTCTTCTTGAGACTCGCTTCGTATCCGTCGATGCAAACATGCGAGGGCACGATCCTGAACTTGGTTTCGGACACAGCCCTTTGCTCGTGGGAGGAATCATCGAAGCAGACGGAACCGCTAAGGTGCTAGCCTCGAAGCATCCCGAGTTCCGATCGGGCGATATCGTGATGGCCAGAACTGGTTGGCAATCACACCTCCGACATCCCGGAAGTCTTGTACACCACATACCTACTTCTCTACTCCGGGAAGAGATTGCTTTGATCACACACGGAACGGCCGCGATGACGGCCTACGCAGGTCTCACCTACTCCGCCTCTTACAAAGCGGGTGAAACGCTCGTCGTACCTGCCGCGAATGGTCTTCTAGGCGCTATGGTCGGCCAGTTCGCCAGGATGGCAGGATTGTGGACGGTGGGTATTGTGTCGTCGGATCGAGAAGTCTCTTTCATAAAAGATAAGCTAGGTTTCCACTCCGCGCTAAATCACACACTACCTGGGTTCGAGGATGAGCTGACTCAGGTATGCGCAGCAGGTGTCGACATCTTTTACGAGACTATCGGCGGAGCACTTTGGCGCTTTATACGGCCGCTCATGAATAACTACGGGCGGGTCGTTCTTGCCGGTTCTTGGTCTCAGTACAGTCATGCACTAGGCGGCGCAGCGGAGTACGGAAGCGTTGCCACAGTAGAGGCATTGCTACGCAAATGCCTGTCGATCGGAACTCCGAAAGTAGCCGAGCTGCGCTTTGACGACTTCTCCCGAGAAGTAGTCCGAGGAAATGTTCAAGGTAGCATTTGGTCGCACGTAAGGGTCGAAGAGGGATTGTTAAAGGCCCCAACTGCTTGGCTGACCGCGATCGATGGCCCCGAACGCAACATAACAGTAATCCGCATTTGAACGTTTGTAGTCGACTTGGACTTGGAGCCAACCGCCATCCCCGTCTCTCCCACAAACGTGAACTTGCATGGGCGCAAGCTGAACATCTCAATGACTGATGAAGACTACCCTCAGACACCAAGTCGATTCGTCGATACGCCACTGAGAGCAGAAGGAGTAAACATGACGAATAGATTGCTGGAGTTAGCGTTGGATGCTCACGGCGGCATGAAACGATGGAACGAGCTGTCTGATCTTGTCCTGGAAACAACGTTAGGAGGATCCCTTTGGGCTCAGGTAGGCATTCCGAGCATTATGCCTACTTTTCAATTGTCCCTGTCGCTCAGACGCCAGCACGTAATCATGTATTCGAAGGCTGCGAAAGAACGGATGTTGTTCGAGCCCTTAGAAGTGTCGCTCATGCCTTCAAGGGCAGAGACACGCTATCTAAAGCGACCTCGCCAGGACCTGATTGAACATCTAGGAAATCCGTGGACGGAGCTACAGGCCGGCTACTTTATTGGCTATGCTATGTGGCAGTACTTAACCGCACCCTTCCTTTATGCATACCCGGGATTTGAGACTGAGGAAGTTGAACCGTGGCATGAAGATGGGGAAACTTGGAGAGTTCTCAAAATCACCTTCCCTGACCACATTGAAGCCCATACAAAGGTTCAGTATTCGTACTATGGACCCGACGGTCTCTTGCGCCGTCACCGTTACGGAGTAGATGTCCTGGGTGGCACTATGGGTGTCAACTATGGCTCATCATATGAGCGGGTTGATGGAATTATGGTCCCTACGAAGCGCGAGGTGTTTGCTTGCGACGCAGAAGGAAACAAAATTCCGAGCGCGCCCTTAGTCTCGATCAAGTTGGACGGGATGTCCTTCCAGCAATCCGTCAACTGAGGTCATTGCAGTCCGAAGGAGAGCGGTAATTTGTGCCTGATCTATGGTGTTCAAATGCCACTCAGCCATCGGGTCAGGGCTTAGCCCAATAGGCTATCTAAGAACGACTCTCCAGGACCTACAGTTCGGAAGCGCTTAGCCTTACCCTGTGTCAAATGAGCCTCTAGAACGAGTTTGTCGGCTAACTGATCTCTTGCCTGCGCGCTTTGTTGGCTTAGCAAATCCACTAAGGAGGTTCTGCCGAGCATGACCGAGAATATCGTTTGCCAGATCGGGCTCTCCGGTAGATACAGCGCGTGAAAGAATCAGGGCTCCCGCCATCTGGCTATACATGGCGACCGCCTTCGAGTGGGCTGCGTCTCTTGAAAGAGCTGGTTTCTGCAACCGGATCGTCTCTGCCAACTGATCAAACGTGCCCCGCAACGCCTTCGCATAGGAGACCTGAGCCTCCTTCGTGAGGCGCCGCACGTCTCCCGCGAACCCAGCCATCGGGCATCCGCATTGGGTATTATCACGCTGACCTGGTGAAAGGTACCAACCGATCTGACGGGTCAGAGGATCGACTCCGTCAGCCAATGAGGTTGAAATTGCTGCAGCCAATTCGTCCACTCCGCGGTCAACAGCGTCACCGACGACTTCCGCGACCAAAGCTTCCTTGGACGTGAAGTGGTTATAGAAGCCTCCCTGGGTGAAGCCGGCTTTTTTCATTATTTCTGTGAGGCCGACGGCATCCACGCCCTTTTCTCTGAAGAGTTGTGAGGCAGCGGCAAGAATCTTTCTCCGGTTTTCAGCAGCTCTTTCTTTCGTTACACCCATCATTTTCCTCAGCAGAGCTTCCTGATCGAAGGTACTAGTTTGAATTGAAAAAGACAATGGTGATCGCAATCGTTCTTGCGAGACGTGCATCTATTAGGACAATGGCGGTCACCATCGTCGCTGAAAGGACAAGAGCTTATGAGTCGAGCCGTGGTCATCAATGAATTTGGCGGTCCGGACGTTCTGCTTATCCAGGATGTCCCTATAGAGTCTCCGGGACCGGGAGAAGTTCGTCTCCGTATTCGAGCGATCGGGCTGAACCGCACGGAGATAACACTGCGTTCCGGACGCTCTCCCATCAAGCCCAAACTGCCTTCTCGGATGGGGTTTGAGGCTGCAGGTGAGATAGAGTTGATCGGCTCAGACGTGAAGGGATATCACGTCGGCGATCGAGTTGCCTTGCTGCCCACGTACAGCGCCGCTCAATATGGTCTTTATGGCGAGACATCGCTGGCACCCGCGCAATCGCTCGTCAAGATTCCTGATGAGGTAAGTTTCATGGATGCGGCAGCTACGTGGGTCGCATACGGCACGGCGTGGGGAGGGTTGTTGTCTGTCGGGAAATTGCTGAAAGGTCAGACCGTACTCATCTCTGCGGCGTCGAGCAGCGTAGGATTGGCGGCAATCCAGATTGCCAATCGGATCGGTGCACGCCCGATTGCATTGACCCGCACTGAACAGAAAGTGAACGACTTATTGGAGCGGGGCGCCGCCGCCGTCATTGTGACCGAGGGGCAGGATCTTGTAGCCGAGGTGAAGAGGCTGACCGACGGAAAGGGCGTTGATCTTGTGTTTGATCCCGTTGGCGGTCCCGGCTTCACGTCGCTTGCTAGGTCGACGAGATCAGGCGGCCTCCTCGTTCTGTACGGCGTGCTTGATGCGCAACCGACCACGATTCCGCCGTTCGACATCTTTGCGCGGGACATCTCAATCCGCGGCCTGGCACTTCCGGCTCTCAATAAGAACGATGAAGTGCGGGAAGAGCTCAAGGAGTTCGTGCAGACCGGATTGAAGGATGGGTCGTTGAAGCCTGCGGTGGCACGAACCTTCCCCTTCGAGGAGATCAGAGAAGCGCATCGTTTTATCGAGAGCCGTGAACACCTAGGGAAAGTCGTCATCACCCTGTAGTCGCCTTTAGGCACCAAGGAGTTTATTCGATGTCAAAGCAACCTCTTCTCACTCCTGTCCGTATGGGAAATCTCACTCTTCGCAATCGTGTCGTAATGGCACCTCTGACGCGGATGCGAGCCCATCCCGATAATCATGTTCCAACCGCACTGCAAGCTCAGTACTACGCGCAGCGAGCAAGCGCAGGGTTGATTGTGGCTGAAGCTACGGCCATCAGTGCGGATGGATTTGGTTGGGCCGATACGCCTGGGCTTTGGAGTCAGGAGCAGGTACGCGGATGGAGACTGGTTACGGATGCCGTTCACGAGGCTGGAGGCAGAATCATCGCTCAACTCTGGCACACAGGTGCGATCTCTCATCCCGAACTGCGAGACGGCGTTCTTCCTGTCTCGGCATCGAACGTTGATCCAGGACAGGTCTCTGTAACGAAAGAGGGACGTAAACCTACCGTCGCTCCCCGTCCCCTTACGAAAGAGGAAATCAAGACCACGATCCGTGACTACGCCCAAGCGGCTCGCAATGCCATGGATGCCGGATTTGATGGAGTTCAGATTCTCGCCAACTATCTATATCTCATCGCACAGTTTCTCAACTCGGCGACCAACCTCCGTACCGATGATTATGGTGGCAACATGGAGAACCGCGCCCGCTTCTTGTTCGAGGTGGTCGAAGCCGTTTTGGGCAAAGTCGATGCAAATAGCGTTGGCGTGAAACTCAGTCCGATGCATGAAACGAACGCTTTTGCCGCAAACGCCGAGACGCTTCCAATCATCGACTATGCCGTGAAGCGCCTGAACGACTTCAATCTTTCCCACCTCTTAATCATGGGAAATACCACCGACTTCTCCGGAACTCCGCTAGAAACTTTGAGCGGAGACGGCATGTTTGAACACTTTCGTCAGATCTACAACGGCACCCTGATCGCAAACGTCAATATGACACAGGAAAGGGGAAATCGGTTGATCGAATCTGGCTTGGCAGACCTTGTGGCCTATGGGCGTCCCTACATTGCCAATCCTGATCTTGTGGAACGGTTCGCAGCGAATGCTCCTCTCGCCGACATCGATTGGGAGACCGTATATGCGCCGGGTCCAAAAGGCTATTCAGATTATCCCGCCTACGCTCTGAAAGCCCAATGACCCAGTTCGTTTCTTCGCTAAACAGATTTAGGAGGACAGCTGGCGGCGGACGCCAATTCAGCCTTTTGAATCTGCACTTCTTTTCTTGGGCCTAGACGGGGTAATTCCAGATCCTTCTCTGACCTTTGCGAATAGGAAATCTCTGAGGGCGGGTGTTCTTGCGGCCTCATCGCTTATGACGATGCGCCACTCATCCCCGCGCCGAGCAAACGCCATCCCGTGTAGCGCCATCATCTCGCAGAGCAAATCGTATATCGGCGCAAACACTTCGAGTGAATTCCAGTTAAACTCCGAGAGCCAAAGTTGTTTGAGCACCAGCTCTAGCCGGGAGATCAGTCCCGCTATGGGAGGGTTCTCAGCCAGCAACTGTCGAGCGCCTGCCGCCTCTTCTGCTCCGTGCATCTCCAAGCCATGAAGGTGGCCGAGCAAATAGCCCGCGCAAATAAAGGTGTCGCCGAACAGCTGCTGGATTTCCCGAAAGGTTTCACCGGCATTCCCGGCGTCCCTAATGTTCTCGATCCACTTTTGGGACGAGGAGCGACTCTCTTGAAGCGCCACGCAGAATGCACGATCAAAGTCCTCCATCGCTTCGGCCCGAAACTGCGCTGAGGACCGACAAGCCGCGTATTCGCTCCAAACATCAAGCGCCTTAATGAAAGACTGGCGGGAGCGATCACCGCAGTCGAGTGTCCGGCTGTACACATCAGGAAACGTCTTGTACAGATGTCCTTCATGTTCAACATGGGCCGCTTCGTGGCCGATACAACCGCACGCTAACGCCTGCTCTTCCGGTCTTGATGAGAGCGTCATCAATCCCAATCCCGCTCTCAAGACGATGTGAAATCGGAACTCGTCCCCCCGTCGCACAGCTACGGTGCGTGCAAGATCCATCGTTTCCGGTTGATCGGTCATTTCAAGAGGAACCACTCCGGGTGGCAGGTCCTGCAATTCATAAGCTGCTTTCCGGACGTCGCTTGCAACGGTGACGCCGTCGAGTGCGCGCAGGTCCATACCAGATAGGGCAAGCGCGTAGAGAGACTGCTCGATGGAGGTGGCGACCGCATCCCGCAACTCTTTCGAGTCATAGCAGTTTATGGATACGCCACATGTTTGGGGGAGAAGAAGCCTTGCTTCTTCGTCGTGATGGAAATCCAGAAGGTAGTTGCCGCCCATTCCCAAGCCCTCGTAGCCGTCCGCGTAACAGCGTATCGGAAGAGGATGTCGCTCGCGCCCGCAAAAAGAGAAAATTGAGGACGCATCGCGGAAAGATCGAGTTCGCTTGTGTCTTTCCGGAGATCGATGGAGACCCATCCAACTCGTTTAGGGAAGAAACGTCTGCGGTGCGCCCCCGCAAACTGCCCTATAAACCCGTGATCGGGGAGTTGGAAAACCGAACAGAGTACGGTTCCTGAGACCTTTAGCTTTAGGGGCCTGGACATACGTCTCAGGCTCCCCGACCGCAAAGGCAAGGGAATCCATCGCGCTCTTAAGCGCGATTTACTCTGTTAGGGGTTTCCACACCCCAGGACGGCGCGTGAACGTCCCGACTCCATCATCGAACATCCGATTCGACTTGGCAATGAGTCGTCACCAACCAAGGGTCCGAGCCAACCCGGGCCGTCGGCATATCACGTACGGGGCGACAACCGTGGGCGCGACGCGCAGCGCTTTGCTCTTACCGAAGTTGTATGGATTGCGCGTTCGCTTTATCGAAGAATCTGTGCAGGGGTTCGTCGCACTTCTTCAACCGCCGCAACCTCGGCGCGGAGCAAGCGTCTGTATAAGCACAGTTGTAGAGCCTGTTCCTGAAGACGGAATTTGGTTGAGCAACACAGGGCGACGACACCCGATCGCTGGGGTCATACGCCGAGGGCCCCAGCATGAGCCACACTCCAGAGGATTACTGCCGCTCGTGTACCGATACCGTCCACCTCGTCCAAGGCAAATGGAAGATCCATATCCTGTGCGCTATACGGGCCGGTCCCGTTCGCCTCGGGCAGCTGAGGCGCGAACTTCGGCACGCTTCGAAGAAAGTGCTCGCGGAGAATCTGCGGGAGTTGGAAGACGCTGGGTTGGTGCTTCGAAGTGATCTCGGCGGGTCAGTCCGCCATGTCGAATACGATTTCACCGAGGACATGCGACCTCAGATTCACTCGATACTGGATCACCTGGCGGCTTTCGGTGAAGCGCTCGGCACAGCCCGCCGGAACGCGCCGAACGGTATTCGAACGAGAAGTTGACGTTGGGTCAGAAGTCTACCAATCCATCTATGATGTGCTCGCGCATCGCGTCGACACTCTTGCACAAACCTTGCCGTCGAAGGTCATCTAGATACTCGTCTTGGTCTTTGGGCGGGTTTCTGAGACTAACGCGGTGGGCCTTTGCTGCTTCCAAGACGACGTCCGGGAAAGCTTCAAACAGCGTCAGAACAAAGTCATCTGGATGCTGGGCTTCGATGTCGAAAGCGGCAAGGACAGCAGATGGAAAGTGCGCCAGGTTCAACGTGACGATCACGCTTGAATCGGACTGAATCGCGGCGGCGAGGACGTGCCGATCGTCGCGATCCGGCAGACCTAATGTTTCAGTGAGGTGTTCGTATCCGAATACCATGGCATCCGGCAACGCTTGTTCCATTAGTCGCCGAGTGCGCTCCAACTTATCGCGCGTGATGTCGGGACGATTCTTGAGCAGATTGCGCATCCATTCCTCATGCACTTCTGCAGACCAATGGGCACGGAAGGTGCCCGTCAATGCGAGGTGCATGAGGAAGTTTCGCAGCCCGGAAGGGTAGAGAACATTTGCGTCGAAGAAGGCCCCTAGTGTCGCCACGAATCAGATCCCGATCTCCTGGTCGTAGGCGGCCAGCTCGTTGAGAGCCGCAAGGCGCTCGGCATGGGCCTTCCGCTTAAAAGCCATCAGGGACTCGAAGCGCACCCGACGATGGGTGCCGACTTTCCGATATTCGATCTTGCCCTCGTCGAGCAGTTGGATCAGAGAAGGCCGCGAAATGCTGAGCATGTCGGCTGCCTCCTGGGTGGTCAATTCGGCATGAACGGGAATCACCGTGACGGTGTTTCCGCGACCCATTTCGTCGAGGATTCCGACAAGCATCTTGAGAGCGGAAGCGGGGAGTACGACCGTCTCATCTTCGGGTCCTCCGACGACCCGGAGGCGAAGCGGGGTCTTCGAGAGAAGCCGGGAGGAGAGTAGACGGCTGGTTTCCTCAGCCTGTTTGGCTTCGGACGGCGTGGGTAAAATCTGGGTCAGAAGGGCTTCCGGCACGGTTTTAACCTCGCCTTATTATGGCCTCTATTCGAAGTAAACGCAACCATTCGAAGCATTCGCGGGACATTTTGAGGACACCTCTGCCGCGTCGAAGCAGTGGTTTAGGGCAGAGGTCGAGGTTTTGGACGCACGGGTCCGATAAGGGTCCAATAACTGTTCCTTGCTGTTCCCAATAGCGCTAAAACGGGCCATCCGCTACGCATTGTTTCAGCTAGTTACAGTTTTCCGGTTCACTGTCACGGCAGAGGTCGCGGGTTCGAGCCCCGTCGTCCCCGCCATACAAAGCAAAGCACTTAGCTTCGTATGGGACCTAATGTGACAAGCGAATCAGGGTCCGATTAGGGTCCATTACGCCCGCTTGGGTACCAAAAGCGTGTCAGTTTCAACCTCTCTCTGACCCACGTTGGGCACCATCATCCTTACAACCTTGCTCTGTGCGGCTCGTTTATGCGAGTTCACGGCCTGTGTGTATACGTCGAGCGTGATCCTGCTGTTCGCGTGCCGCAACAGCTCCTGGACCGTCTTCACATCTTCCCCGTTTGCCTTCAGCAATGTGCCGAAGGAGTGACGGAAGGTACCCGCCAAGCATCTTGCCGCGTGGATACAGGCAAACCTCTATCTGTCTCTCGCGGATGCGCCCTTCGACCGCGAAGACCCCACCTTAAACCCCGCCGCCGGAGCTTGCGTCACTTGCCCCCGCCGCAGCGGATACAACACCGCACTTTTTGCTGACGTGGTTTCCGATCAGTGCCTCGACTCAGGCTGCTACCACAGCAAGGTTGAGGCATTCCTTGACCGGGAGATTGCAGCCCATCCCGGCCTCGTTCAAATCGAGAACGGTTGGCGCAATCCCAAAGAGCAGCGACCCGGAGCGGTCCAGCGCGGCCACGTTCGGGAGCTTGAAACCGTAATCGACAACCCGGACGCGGAACCCGTGATGCCGTGCGAAGCCGCCAAACCCGCCATTGTCGTTTACGGCAAGCAGCTTGGTCGCAAGCTTACCGTTTGCACGGACAAGCATTGCCCGGTGCATGACCCACAAGCAGCAGCCGAAGCATCCGCCCATCCCGTGCCGACCATGCCACCGCCACAGGAAGCTGAGACGGAAGAAGAGGCCGCAGAGCGTGAGGCCGAGTTCGAGCGGCAGAGAGCGGAGTACGAGGAAGAACGCCACCGTAGGGAGGAGGAGCGCAAACAGCAATTCGAGCGGGAGCAAGCGGAGATTGAGGCCGAGCACAATCGCAGAGCCGAAATCATCAAAAGCCGCCAAGCCACCTTCGACCGCATCCTTGAGAACGCCCCCGCCATCCTGAATGCAGAGCAACTTCGTGTTTTGCTCCGCGCACTCGTAAACCTTGACCCCTACACCTTTGCGGACGATTTGGCCGAGGTTATAGCAGGAGACAACGAGAACGAACAACGCAGCGCCGAAGAGGTACTGCTTTCCACCATCGACGCGACCGCAGACGACCAGCTAACCCGCTTCGCCCTGCGCCTAGCCCTTGCCGGACACGTCGGCATTCCACGCGAAGGCGAGTTGGACTTTCTTGCTGAAGCCGGAAGCGTGTTCTTTCCGCCACCGCCGAGGAAGAAAGCCGCCGCGGAGAAGGCAAAGCAGCCGACACCCATCGAGTCCCAAGCGAAACCCTCTCCAAAGACCAAAACGCAAAGGGCAAATTCAAACAAGAAAAAGATCGCAGCATAACCAGAAGCGGGAGCCATCATCGGCTCCCGCTTTGCTTTGTCAATGCCAAAATCCAACGCGGGAGAAACCTCTTCGGTTTCCCCCTAGCCCCCATCCCGCTTGTCTCTAAACGTCCCGCCTCCTTCTTGCAGCCGCTGCTGCAACGCGTAGCGCAAGAAAGTATCTCCGTCAGACGGTACTAAACTGGTTTCAATTCAAATAGCCATTCTGTGGTGAGGTGAGTGCGTTCGCCTTCAAACCGCCAGGCTTGCTTCGGATAACCGTAAAGACGTCCAACACCGCCGCAATATTGCGGATGCTTCCCGCAACGCTCATTACCTCTTCGATACCGACATGTTTGTCCGCAAGGGTCTCAAGGCGTTCGCTCACATTCCTTAATTGATCAGCTTCCAGCAAAATATCTTCAAAGGGTCCTAAGTAGCTCGTACCTGCGGCGGGGATCGTTGCCTCCGGTATTTCCATTTCCGAGTTGGTGTCGATCCGAACAGGTTCAGTTTCAATCAAAGACACTGTGGCCGCCTCTCCCAATAGAGTAAGAAACAGTCCGAGCAGCTGTGTAATCAGGATGATCCCGACCACGTCCTCCTCGTCTGTGCCCGCTTGCACCTCAACTTCGCTAAGACCGCTCAAGTCACCGGTGGCCATTACCTGCACGGTATTAAGTCTGGGAGACTGCGACTTCGCGAGAGATAGAGCACGGGCGGCAAGCGCTTGAAATCCATCGACTCCCACGGGTGTGCGGAGCTTTTGGCGCAGCTTTTCATAGACGCGAAGGGTGGCGCCCTCGGTCCGTGCAGAAGGTAATTCCATATCAACTTCGGAAGCAACGAGCCTGCGGGCCCAATCGTGAATCATTGTTTGAGAATACATAAGTTCTCCTTACGCTAAGGTCGCTGGGAAGACGCAGCGACCATCCCGCTTAGAAGCTCACTGCCGATGCGAGACATGGATTGCGCCAATATGGCGCTGCACAACATACCTTACGTCAAACGTCTTCGACAAGACGTGCAATATTGACCGATCGACGCCACTCTCAGGAGCAATTCATGCCCTACAAGACCATCGACGGCATCACCAGTTCCATCATTCCCTTCTATCTGCAGGACGGCACCCTCTTTGTACTGCTTGGTCAGAGGGGACAGAAGTCAAAAGCCTTCGCAAACTCCTGGGCTCTTGTCGGGGGCTTTCTGGACCCCGGCACCGAGTCACTCGAACAGTGTGCCGCCCGCGAGTTGAAAGAAGAGACAGGCATTGGAGTCTCTCCTAGGTCTATGAAGCTGGTTACTGTTCAGTCCGACCCCAAACGCGATCCGCGCGGCCAAATCATCGATACCGTGTGGTCTACTATCCTCCAGTCCGAACTTCCTTCTGCCGCTGCCGACGACCTTCAGGCCGTAGCGTGGCTTCCGCTCAGCGAGGCTCTCAATATGGATTTAGCCTTCGATCATCAGGACTCACTTCGGCGATTCGCAGCAATAGAAGGGTTCTAGCAAATCCGAGAAAGCTTCTGGCTGCCGAAAGACATGCTTGGACACAAGGCCCGAACTCAGCACAGGTTTTCTTGCGAATCGCTGAATCTGAAGCACGAAGAAGCCAACGCCTGATGCCGAGATGATCAGATTGGCCATCCAGCCTCATCACTGGCACTGGAAATGGAACTGTTAGCCTGCCGAGAACAGTCTTACTGTCCGCGCGTGGTCTCTGTGCAATCCGATACAACTTCGAAATCACATAAAGCAGACAATCGGATTGTCTTTGGCACAATGCAGGCACTTAGCTCGCCGAGCTTTGTTTCCGCCTGACCTCAAAGTCTCACACCGATTTTCTTAGGCGTTCTATGACCCTCCAGGTACTGAACTCGTTCCCCTATACTTTTCTGCCCTCTGGCATACTCATTGTCGAGCCTCACGAGGGACTGCTCACGGCTCGTAGTATGCTGCTCGCGGCTGCTGACTACTATGTGGGTGTCTCTGCCTGTTCCGGGAACCAGTCTGAGCGAAACGAAGAGCGTGAGGTCTCCATAGCTATTCTGAGTGAGAGCCTCGGTCGTGCCGTTCTAAACGGAACCGCGGAGATCGTGCGGCGGAACTGGCCACGGGCGCGCATCCTGATTTTCGGCAGTAGTGGCGCCGCCATCGAAGACCACCTTTACGACGCGCGCATCGATCACCGCGCCCGCCCGGAAGAATTGCTCGCAGCATTGCTTATGCTTACGGAATACCCTCGAAATCAGAAAGCGACACCAGCAGCCATCTTGGCCGATGGCAGAGTGGAACGTCTGTTGACTGGTGGGGCAATAGCGAGAGTAGCTGAGAGCGACCCAACGAAACGCTTGGCAGGTAAAGCGGAAACAGCATACTCCCGCAACCTGCCGGGCGGAGAGCAGCCCTTCAGGCGGGCATCTTAGCCTTGCTCTGGCGTTTCGTGAGACTCGATTTCTCTGGTTGACCGGGAAAGAGTGCGGCCCCAACTGCATTATGCTCAAAAAGCTGGTCGTGCAAAATAACGTTGAGTAAGGATTTATTTACATGAATACGACCGTTGTATTCGATGAAGCCCAACTTACGGAAGCGATTCATGAAGAAGCTGACCCGCGACCGAGTGGTTCCGATCATGTCGGCCAGGGTTTCCTGAGAGATTCGAGAGATCAGCTTCTCGGGTTCTCCCGGTTGGCCGAATTCGGCCATAAGCAGCAGAATTCTGGCCAAGCGTTTTTCGCTGGAATTGAAAAGCTGGTCCACCAGATCCGCTTGAATCCTCATGCTTCGGGAGACAAGGAACGCTAAAAGCATGTCAGAGAATGCGTGTTCTTCGTGCATAACGCGCAACATCTCCGCCCTGCTGATCTTGAGCGCTGTACAGGCCGTGATGGCCACGGCAGTGGCCATATGCAAACCGGCGACAGCAGCCACAGATTCCTCGCCAACGAAGTCGCCCGGCCCAAGCAAAGTTATGGTGGCTTCCTTGCCGGTTCCTGACACAACCGTAAGCTTTGCGCGACCCGTTTGCAGGTAGAAGACGTACTCAGCCGCATTGCCTTGCGAGAAGAGGGCCTCTCCGACTTTGACCTTGATAATCCGTCGGCCCAAGCCTGCGCTCGCCAGGAAGACGGCCGGATCAAACTCTACTGCGCTTGACGACGACTGCAAAGGCCTCTGTTTTATATGTCACCTGTGTTACCGAGTCTATCTGCATCCTGACCACACGTGGGCATGCTGCTGCGCAGGGTGTGCAATTTAGAGCAGTAACGGTGCGCTTTGGCCTGAAAATAGAGGTGCAACAGCAGAGTGCGAAGACGTTTTAGGGGCAAGCGGGACGAGGGAAGGTTAGCGGCGCCTGCCTTGCCCCCGCCGAAGGTCTCGCTCGCCCGTTTGCTCCACCCTTGAACGGAAACGACTGCGTGAGACCTGTGGACATGCTGGAAAGAACGCCGGAAGCCAGGCAAGAGCTACAGTCAAGAACGCTTACCATAGTCGTTCAGCCATTTCGAGACATCTAGAAAGGAGAAGCCTAACCCCGATTGGCTGCTGCCGCAGCTTCGACTCTGTCTTGCTCTTCTAGTTCGTCGTCTTCTTCTTCCATTGCGGCAGACTCATTCAAAGACGCGTCCAATTGGATCTCATGGTCGGTGGCAAGATCGATCTGCTTGACCTCGTCGGATTCCAGAACTCCGTGCACTGCACGCCTCTCCGCAACGGGCGCGGGAACGCTCAACCTATTTACGAGCGGGTAAATCTGGCTCTTCATCATCTTTTCCCCTGTGCATTGAAATTTTGCTGCAGGTGCGAACAAGTCCCATCGTTCAGTGTGGGCGCTTCAAACTCCTTAAACTGTCTCCTATTGCACAGCGGTTCGAGATGGCTAGAGGGCAAGATAAGCTTAGCGATCACGCATTTCGATCGCGGGGGAGGGTGGGGAGCGTACATGCAAGCGGCTATCTTTCGTCAGTCCGCCAAGGATGCGGAGCCGTACCTCAGCATCGAAGACGTTCCGCGCCCAAGCATGCTTCCGGGGCACTCTCTTTTGCGCATGATCGCTTGTGGTGTATGCCGGACTGACCTCCACATCGTGACTGGAGAGTTGCCCGCATTGAGGACGCAACTGATCCCCGGCCATCAGATCGTCGGCGAAGTCGTCGACGGTGCAACATCAAACTTCCCCGTTGGAATGCGTGTAGGGGTCTCCTGGATGGGTGGAGTGGACGGTACTTGTTGGTACTGCATGCATAGCGCGGAAAATCTTTGTGACAAGCCAGTCTTCACCGGATATACAGTCGATGGAGGGTACGCAGAGTTTGTTCTTGTACGCACTGACTTCCTGCTGCCACTCCCCGTTGGCTTGGACGATGCCGCAGCAGCGCCGCTTTTGTGCGCCGGGATTATTGGCTTTCGCAGCCTTCGTGTGGCGGGAGTTGAACCTGGTGAAAAAGTAGGACTTTACGGCTTCGGTAGCTCGGCAAGCCTGGCAATCCAGGTGTTGCACTCTTGGAATTGCGAGGTATACGTCTCATCTCGCGGCCAGGGCAATCGTGACCGCGCCGCCGCTTTAAACGCAACATGGGTAGGAAAAGACGGGGATAAGCCGCCCGTTGCGCTGGATCGTGCGATCACCTTTGCTCCCAGCGGAGAGGTTGTGATCGCAGCGCTGAGCGCACTTCGCAAAGGTGGCGTCGTAGCGGTCAACGCCATTCATATGGCCCAGATTCCAGCATTCGACTACGACAGCCTGCTCTGGGGCGAGCGGCAGATACGCAGCGTCGCAAACATGACCCGGGCTGATGCCCGCGGCTTTCTTGAGATTGCACATACGCTCGGTATACGCCCGAAGACGACTGTACTGAAGTTAGAACAGGCGAATGAAGCGCTGGCCATGCTTAGCAGAGATCGCGACGATAGCTCCATTGTCCTTGTTCCATAGGCGCCCAGGCTGCCGCATCGATAGGAAGCAAGCAATCAGTCGGTCAGCGGAGAAGTGAGCACGAACACAACAGGCATGCACACCATAGCGACATACTCATGAATTGACGAGTTCGAGTCGCACAGTAAACGAAGGGTGAATGGAATGACACCAATCCTGCCACTAGACCCTGTGCAGGGGACAGACCCGGGAAGGCCTTTCCCTCTTGGTTCAACTGTTTGCGAGAAAGGAACAAACTTCAGCCTATTTTCGGCGAATGCCACAATGGTTGAACTTCTCCTGTTCAACGGAGTTGACGATGTAGCTCCTTCAAGGACCATCAAGTTGGACGGCGAGCGAAATCGCACGTCGCACTATTGGCACATGTTGGTTTGCGGCATCACACCGGGGCAACTGTACGGCTTTCGTGTTCACGGTCCCGACGACCCGGCGGGAGGTCATCGTTTCGATAGCCAGAAGGTGTTGCTCGATCCCTATGGCCGAGGCGTGGCCGTGGGAAAAAACTACAGCCGCGCTGCGGGCTGCGCGCCTGGAGACACGGCTGCAAGTTGCATGAAGAGTGTTGTCGTCGATCCGAGCCGCTTTGATTGGGAAGATGACGTTCCTCTGAATCACTCGTTCCGTCAGACTGTGATCTACGAAATGCATGTTGCGGGTTTCACTCGGAACGCGAATTCAGGAGTCGAGGAAAACAAGCGCGGTACATTCCTGGGGGTGGTTGAGAAGATCCCTTATCTCCAGCAGCTTGGCGTGACCGCTGTTGAACTGCTGCCCGTATCCCAGTTCGATCCGCAGGATACGCCCCACGGCCTCGAGAATTACTGGGGCTATGATCCGGTGTCGTTTTTTGCTCCGCATCTCGCGTATGGCACAGACAGCGACCCTCTGCGCTGTATGGACGAGTTTAGAACGATGGTCAAAGCCCTTCACAAGGCAGGAATCGAGGTCATCCTCGACGTGGTTTACAACCACACATCGGAGGGAAACGAGCGCGGTCCGACGGTCTGCTTTCGCGGAATTGAGAACAGTACCTACTACATCCTCAACCACGACAAAGCCCGCTACGCCAACTTCACCGGCTCCGGTAACACGCTGAAGGCGAACCAATCTGTGGTCAAGCGTCTTATCCTCGACAGCCTGGCGTACTGGGTATCCGAGATGCACGTAGACGGGTTCCGGTTCGACTTGGCCTCAGTCTTTTCGAGGAACGAAGCCGGCGAGCCGATGGTCAACTCACCCATCATTTGGGAGATTGATTCACACCCCGCACTCGCGGGCACAAAGCTCATTGCGGAGGCCTGGGACGAAGGCGGCCTCTATCAGGTTGGCAGCTTTGGACCCGATAAGTGGAAGGAATGGAATGGACAATTCAGGGATGACATACGAGCTTTCGTGAAGGGCGAGCAGGGGACGGTCGTGAAACTAAGAGAGCGGATCACGGGGAGTCTTGACCTCTACGGGGTTGGGGACCGGCCCACGGGTCAAAGCATCAATTTTGTGACCTGTCATGACGGTTTTACTGTCAACGATCTTGTGTCGTATGACTTGAAGCATAACGAAGCCAATTGCGAAAACAATCGTGATGGGACGGACGCTAACCATAGCTGGAATTGTGGAACCGAGGGGCCAAGCGAGGATGAGGCTGTCTCGCTCCTCCGGTCGCGGCAGATTAAGAACCTGCTTGCTCTTACGCTGCTTTCGGCAGGAACGCCCATGCTGCTGATGGGCGATGAAGGACGCCGCACCCAAGGGGGGAACAACAATGCCTACTGCCAAAATAACGAAACGAGTTGGCTGGACTGGAGTCTGAACTGTCGCAACGAGGAGTTGCAACGCTTCGTTGCATGTCTGATTCGTTTGCGTTTTGGATCTGAAGTTTCAAGCGATAGTGGACGCCTTAGCCTGGAGCAGTATGAGGTTGAAGCGCATTACCAGTGGCATGGAATCGAGCTCGGAAAGCCCGACTGGAAAGATGACTCCCACGCGATTGCCTTCACGCTTCATACATCCTCGCTTAAGCGCTTGCTTTACGTCGCCGTCAACGCGTTCTGGGGACCACTCTCATTCGCCTTGCCCGCAAGCAGGGTCGCAGGCCCACTTGGCTGACAGCGTCTCGTCGACACATCGCTCGCGTCACCCAACGACATTGTTGAATCCGAAAGTGGGGTTGTGGTCACGGACGATCGGTATCTCGTTAGTTCCCGCTCAATAGTGGTTCTCCAGACAAGCTTGAGCTAGGCGCCTGCGGACCCCTAACGCGAATGTCTCGCATACCTACTCAATAGAGGTGAGCAAAAGAATACAGCCTCATATTGTCCCGCGAGATAGGGTTGAGTACACCGGTTCTGTTCGGGATATGCCCGATCCGGACGGGTAATTCAGCCGCAACTTTGGAGACAAACGATGTCCGACGAACCCATGGCACCCCATTGCGGAGTCGTCGTCTCTATAAGGGGCAGTGTGGTCGACGCGCAATTCTCCGGCCAACTGCCGTCAGTGTTTTCTATTCTGCGCTGTGGCACAAAGGAAGCAATCGTCATCGAGGTGATGGAGCAGATCGATCAAGATCGAGTAAGGGGCATCGCACTTACAGCGACACAGGGGCTCGCGCGTGGGATGACGGTGAGGGATACTGGCATGCCTCTGCAGGCTCCGGTAGGCAAGACGATCATTTCCCGCATGTTCGACGTGTTCGGCCACGCGATCGACCGCCAGCCTGAGCCTGCGAACACCGAGTGGCGGAGTGTGCATCGGGCTCCGCCCCCGCTGTCGGATCGCCTGACGAAATCCGAGGTGTTTCAGACCGGCATCAAGGCAATCGATGTGCTCGTGCCGCTTGAGCGTGGAGGAAAGGCAGGTCTCTTTGGAGGTGCCGGGGTAGGAAAGACCGTGCTGCTAACCGAGATGATCCACAACATGATCGGGCACCAGAAAGGGATGAGCATCTTCTGCGGCATCGGCGAGCGCTGTCGTGAAGGAGAAGAACTCTACAGCGGGATGAAAGATGCCGGTGTGCTGAAAGATATGGTGATGGTCTACGGTCAGATGAACGAGCCTCCCGGAGCTCGCTTCCGCGTGGGACACGCTGCCTTGACCATGGCCGAATATTTCCGAGACAACGAGCATCGCGACGTACTCTTTTTGGTGGACAACATCTTCCGCTTCCTTCAAGCGGGTATGGAAGTCTCCGGCCTGCTTGGTCAGATGCCATCGCGGCTAGGGTATCAATCCACCATGGGCACAGAGTTGTCCGGCCTGGAAGAGCGCATCGCCAACACCCACGCAGGTGCTATCACTTCGATCCAAGCTGTCTATGTGCCGGCGGATGACCTTACCGATCCTGCGGCGGAGCACGTCTTTGGGCACCTGTCGGCATCGCTTGTGCTTTCACGAAAGCGGGCAAGCGAGGGATTGTATCCAGCGATCGATCTGCTGCAATCGAACTCTGCCATGGCGACATCCGCCATCGTAGGCGAACGCCACTACGGGGTCGCCCAGCAAATTCGCAAGACCCTCGCCGAATACGAAGCACTGAAAGATATCGTGGCGATGCTGGGTTTGGACCAGCTCTCCCCGGCAGACCGCCTAACGGTTGGAAGAGCGCGGCGGCTCGAACGATTTCTCACGCAACCGTTCTTCGCAACGGAGCAGTTTAGCGGCTTGAAGGGAAAGCAGGTGAGCCTGGAAGATGCGCTCGATGGGTGCGAACGTATTCTGCGGGATGAGTTCAAGGATGTTCCCGAGAGTGCCCTCTACATGATCGGAGCCATCAGCGAAGCAAAGCAAGCGCCCCCCCAAAAGAAGCAGGACGGTAAAGCCGCTCACACTTTGATGCCGCCGCCAGCCGCCCCTGCGGGGTCCGCCCATGCAGCTTAAGGTGCTTCTCCCCTCCGGAATCTTCTTCGAGAGCGATAACGTGGAACGAATCGTGGCTGAGACGCGCTCAGGCTCTTTCGGCATTCTGCCACATCGGCGTGACTGTGTTGCGGCACTTGCGCCAGGGATACTGACCTACCAGGAGGCCAATGGTTCACCGGCCTATCTAGCCGTTGATGAAGGAGCCCTCGCAAAGGTCGGGATGAAAGTGCTTATTTCGGTGCGGCGAGCGATTCGAGGTACCGATCTGGGCCAAATGCACGACGAGGTCAAGCAGCAGTTCCTGACTCTGAACAATGAGGAGCGGCAAGTTCGAGACGCCCTCCACAAGTTGGAGAGCACGTTTGCCGGCAAACTTGCGGAGTTCGCTCATGAGCGATAACGAGATCGTGCCACCCAGCATTGCCCCGGGCAAAGAGGATCTCTTCGCCGGGCAAATCGGTGCCAAAGCTGTGAGAAAGCAGCGGGCGTTGCGTGCAGGGGATCAAGGCGTCTGGTTTGGTCTCGGAATGTCAGGACTCATCGGCTGGTCCGTCGCAGTACCGACGGTATTGGGCGCGGTCCTCGGCGTCTGGCTCGATGATCGACACCCGCAGAAGTTTTCCTGGACGCTCACCCTGCTGTTCGCAGGTCTGATTGTTGGCTGCTTCAACGCCTGGCATTGGGTCGCACAGCAAGATGCATCCATGCGAGAGGAGAACACCGATGAGTGAGACGCTAAAAGTCAGCGGCGCTGTACTCGGGGGCCTCGCTTTGGGTGCCTTCTTCTTCGTCGGGCTGTGGTGGACGGTGCGAAGAGGAGTAGCCTCGGCGCATCCAGCGGTCGTATTTCTCGGCAGCATGATTCTTCGGACGCTGGTAGTTATGTTGGGGTTCTATTGTTTAGGTCGCGGCGACTGGCGGAATGTGGCCGGTAGTCTCGCGGGATTTGTGGCGGCCCGGTTTATCGTCACACGCAACGCACCTTCTTTCGCTCATGCGGAGCTGGACATTCCTGTGGAAGGTGCACCATGAATCTCACTTCCGATCAGGTCATCTTCTGGCAGCACGGCTTTTTCAAGCTGAACGAAACCATCTTGACGACTTGGGCCATGATGCTGCTGATGGCATTCGGTGCGATGCTCATCACGCGCCATCTTGCAACGGAAGGTAAGATCTCTCGCTGGCAGGGCGCGCTTGAAATCATCATTACGACGCTGGAATCCCAAATCAAGGAAGTGGGTCTGCCAGATGCACGCAAATACCTAGCGTTTCTGGGCACGTTGTTTGTCTTCGTAGCCACATGCGCGCTTTGTGTGATCCTCCCCGGCTACAAGCCGCCGACCGGCTCCCTCTCGACTACCGCGGCGCTCGCGCTCTGTGTCTTTCTCGCTGTGCCGCTTTATGGAATCCGCGAGCAGGGCCTGGGTGGCTATCTGAAGACGTACACGCAGCCGACGATCATCATGCTGCCGTTCAACATCATCAGTGAGCTGTCACGGACCTTGGCCCTGGCTGTGCGCCTCTTCGGCAACATGATGAGCGGCGTGATGATCGTCGGAATTCTGCTCACGATCACCCCCTTCATCTTCCCCATCGTCATGACTGCGCTCGGTCTGCTCACAGGTATGGTTCAGGCCTACATCTTCACCATTCTTGCAGGGGTCTATATCGCGGCGGCCACGTTGGTTCCAAGGCGGCAGAACGTAGCCGTCGCGGCCCCGAAAGCACTTCCCAAGCAAAGCTGACTCAAGGAGGATTCATGGATAGCACAACCGCAATAGCCATCGCGTCGATTGTCACAGCCGGTTTGACAATCGGCATAGGATGCCTCGCCCCGGCGCTCGGCGAAGGAAAGTCGGTGGCGACCGCTCTCACCTCTCTCGCGCAGCAGCCGGACGCTTCCGCCACCATTACCAGGACGCTCTTCGTCGGCCTAGCGATGATTGAGTCCCTGGCTATCTACTGCTTCGTCGTCTCCATGATTTTGATCTTCGCGAATCCATTCTGGAAGTTCGTCATCGCGCACGCTGTCCAGGGTAAGTGACCTATGCTCATCGATTGGTTCACCGTCATCGCGCAGATGCTCAACTTCCTGATCCTGGTCTGGCTCTTGAAGCATTTTCTTTATCAGCCCATCCTTAACGCCATCGACACGCGCGAGAAAGGTATCGCGTCCAAGCTCGCGGATGCTGAAGCGAAAGAGGCTGGCGCCCATAAGCAGCAGGAAGACTTCGAATCCAAGAACAAGACTTTCGACGAGCAGCGGGCTGCACTGATGACCAAGGCCGACAGCGACGCCAAAGCAGAGCACGATCGTCTGATTGGCGATGCACACAAGGAAGCGGATGGAGTTCGCGCCTCTGAGGCCGCTGCGCTGAAGGACGATCAGGCGCACCAGACGGTCGCAATCAGACGCATGGCTCAGGACCAGGTGTTTGCGATCACAAAAAAGACATTGGCCGATCTCGCGACCGTAACTCTGGAGGAACGCATCGGAGAAGTTTTCACGCGCAGGCTGCGGGAGATGAACGCTAAGGATAAGGAGGAAATGGGCGCTGCGCTGAAGTCTTCGCCCGAGGCCTCACTGCTTCGCAGCGCTTTCAACCTTCCCGACCAGCAGCGCGCTGCGATTCAGAATGCGCTGAATGAAACTTTTTCCGCAGTGATCCGGGTTCGATATGAGACGGATGCGAATGCAATCAGCGGCATCGAACTCACCGCGCAAGGGCAAAAACTCTCCTGGAGTATCTCTAGCTACCTCGATTCCTTTGATCGGAGTCTTGCCGAACTGACATCGCAGGGAACGAAGCCGGCGCCTGTTACAGAGGCTAAATGAGTGAGCCCGTCGGAGTTCTGCTGACGGCGCTAGACAGCGTCTTCGATGAACTGACGCATGCGTGCGCCACCTACTCGCCAAGCCTGGTGCCGGAGGAGATTGGAATCATCACCAGTCTTTCGACTGGCATCGCCACCATCTCCGGTCTGCCGAACCTCGGCAATGAAGAGTTGGTCAGCTTCAAAGACGATCGCCTGGGTTTGGCGTTCAACGTGGATGAAGGAGAGGTCGGCCTCATCCTGCTCTGCGACTACCAAGACCTCCACGTTGGCGACGAGGTGCGACGCACCGGACGCGTGATGGACATAGGCGTTGGGAATGGTTTGCTGGGTCGCGTGCTCGATCCGCTGGGCCGGCCAATTGACGGCAAGCCACCTCCGCTGACCGAACATCGTCTGCCTGTGGAACGGCCAGCCCCCGCGATCATGGATCGCGCTCCGGTTAGCGTTCCGCTGCAAACAGGACTGAAGGTCGTTGATGCGATGATCCCCATAGGTCGCGGCCAGCGTGAACTCATTCTTGGCGACCGACAGACCGGCAAGACCGCGATTGCGACCGACACGATTCTGAATCAGCGCGGACAGAATGTGGTCTGCGTGTACTGCGCCATTGGACAGCGAGCGTCCTCGGTTGCCAAAGTCATCGCCAATTTGGAGGAAAAAGGCGCGATGGAGTACACGGTCGTTGTCGTGGCGGAGGGCAACAATGCACCTGGGCTGGTCTACATCACACCCTACGCGGCAACCAGTATTGCCGAGTACTTCATGGAGCAAGGGCGCGACGTGTTGATTGTCTATGACGATCTCACGCAGCACGCACAGGCCTATCGCGAGCTTTCCCTTCTACTGCGTAGACCTCCGGGTCGAGAAGCATATCCCGGCGACATCTTCTACATACACTCCCGCATGCTGGAACGTTCTACTCATTTGATCAAAGATCTGGGCGGCGGTTCCCTGACTGCTCTTCCCATCATCGAAACCGACGCGCAGGATATCTCCGCATACATTCCCACCAACCTGATCTCCATCACCGACGGTCAGATCTACCTTTCGCCTACGCTGTTTGAGCTTGGCGTCCTTCCGGCCGTCGACGTGGCGTTATCTGTCTCGCGCGTGGGGAGCCAGGCACAGAAGCCCGCTTACCGTGCTGTCGCAGGCGATCTCAAGCTCGCCTACTCGCAGTTCGAAGAACTCGAAACCTTCGCAAAGTTTGGAACGCACTTGGACGACGCGACACGGAAGACCATCGATCATGGCCAGCGGATACGGGCTTGTCTGAAGCAGCCGCAGTCCCAGCCTCTTCCGGTCGCACAACAGATTGTCGTGCTGATTGCGTTGCAGGCCGGACTGTTCGATCAAGTTCCTTTGGATAAAGTAGCGGACGGTGAAGGCGCACTTCAAAAGGCGCTCAAAACACTTCCCAAAGACGTTGCCGGTCGGCTCATGTCGGAAGACAAGTTGAGCGACGAGGATCGCAAAACGATCGTCGCGCTTGCAAAAGGCGCGCTAGCGGGCTTTCAGCCTAAACCCGATCCAGCCCCAGCAACGAAGGACGCCAAATGAGTGGATCGACCGAACAACTGAGTCGCAAAATCAGCGGAGCCAAGGACCTTGGTGGCGTCGTGCGAGCGATGAAGGCCCTTGCAGCGTCGAGCGTTGGACAGTATGAGAAAGCGGTGGATGCTCTTGACGACTACCTGCAAACGGTAGAACTGGGTTTGATCGCTTGTCTACACGGAGCGAGTAAGGGTTTTCCAGCCAGCGACGTAAAGCCGCGGCATGCAGATAAGATCGGCGCGGTGATCTTCGGTTCGGATCAGGGTCTCGTCGGCAGCTTCAATGAAGTCATCGTCGATTTCAGCC
The DNA here is from genome assembly GCA_965199135.1 of Acidobacteriaceae bacterium. Lineage (GTDB taxonomy): Bacteria > Acidobacteriota > Terriglobia > Terriglobales > Acidobacteriaceae > EB88. The sequence goes on from OZ240685.1 coordinate 2,331,480, forward strand.
TGAAGACTCTGCGTGCTCTTCCAGGAAAGGTCACTCAGATCTGGGTCGTCGGCGAGCGTGCGAAGGCGTTGCTGGCTGAGACCGGTGGAAGTCCGGTGCGAGGGCTGGAGGTGCCAGCTTCTCTCGATGCGATCACCCCGCTGGTAGGGCAGATCCTGCTCGAACTCCAGGCCGCTCGCGAGAAAGGCGAGATATGGGAGGTTCACGTGTTTCACAATCATCCGAAGCCCAGTTCAGCGTATGAACCCGTAGGGCGGCGGCTGCTTCCTCTGGACGCCGCCTGGGAGCAAAAACTACATGCAACACCTTGGCCTACCAAGACACCTCCGCAAGTGATCGACGGGGTTTCATCCGCCTTCCCAATCTTAATTCGCGATTACTTATTTGTTCTGTTTTTTCAAGCCTGCGCGGAGTCTCTTGCCAGTGAGAACGCGAGCCGACTCGCGTCCATGAGCCGCGCCGAGAAGAGCATTGACAGCATGCTTGACGACCTCAATCGCAAGTATCACCGGCTTCGACAGGAAAGCATCGATGAAGAACTGTTTGACGTGATCGCCGGATTCGAGGCGCTCACCAGAGAGAAGCCCAAGCCTAGTTCAGATACTTCATTGGCCAAGACAAGCCATTAGACGATCTCGCGACCGTTCAAAAAACACAAGCGCAATCCGCTTTCAAGAGGACAAACGTGAAGATTCAGTCTGAAAAGTTTCGAGTTGAGCCAGACAAGAAGTTCCGGCTTGACGACAGACCAACGATTATCAAACCGTACTGTAAGTCAAAGAAGCAATACCGCAAGACCCTGGAAGACCACGTTGAAGAGCTGAGTTCGTTACAGCGATTGCACTACGCTTCGCATCGATACGCGCTTCTAATCATCTTTCAGGGCATTGATGCAGCCGGCAAGGACGGAGCGATACGACATGTCATGTCGGGGGTCAATCCTGAAGGCTGCGAAGTGTTCAGTTTCAAGCAACCAAGCGCGGAGGAACTGGAACACGACTTCCTCTGGCGCACGACGTGCCGGCTGCCAGAGCGAGGCCGAATCGGTATTTTCAACCGCTCCTACTATGAAGAAGTGTTGGTCGTACGGGTGCATCCGGAGATTCTTGAGAATGAGGGTCTGTCAGAAGAACTTCGCGACGAAAAGGCCGTCTGGAAAGAACGATACCGTTCCATCGAAAACTTCGAGAGCCACCTGCATATAAACGGAACGCGCGTCGTCAAGATCTTCCTCCATCTGTCGCAGGAAGAGCAGCGCAAGCGCTTCCTCGAACGTATCGATGAGCCCGACAAGAATTGGAAGTTCAGCCTAACGGACATCCACGAGAGAAAGTATTGGAAGCAATATGCCGCAGCGTTTGAAGAATGCCTGAACGCGACGAGCACCGAGGCTTCGCCCTGGTTTGTCGTGCCAGCTGACGATAAAGAAAATGCACGTCTAATTATCTCCAGGATTGTGATGGATGCACTGAAAGACCTAAAGATGTCCTATCCAATGACCACGGCAAAGCAGAAGGCTGAACTGCAGGCCATTCGCAAGCTTTTGGTGAAGTAAAGGCCGAATCACCCAAGCCATCGGTCCAAGAAATGAGTAGCCAATGAAGATCGATCCAAGAGCCGGTCAACTCGCAAAAGCCAGCGATCTTGTCGATGTGCCAAAGCTGATTGCTGCCTATTATGAGGAGCGGCCTGATCCAGATATTCCAGAACAACGTGTCATCTTCGGCACGTCAGGACATCGCGGTTCCTCTTTCGAGAAAACATTTAATGAATGGCACATTCTGGCAATTACGCAGGTTATTTGTCTCTACCGCAAGCAGCAAAAGATCGACGGGCCGTTGTTCCTCGGAATTGACACCCACGCGTTGTCACAGCCTGCCGTCGACAGCGCGCTTGAGGTTCTGGCCGCGAATGGTATCGATGTCATGCTGGCGGGTCGCGAGGAATATACTCCGACGCCCGTTATCTCGCACGCCATCCTCACCTACAACCACGGACGGACGACGGGGCTCGCAGACGGTATCGTTATCACCCCTTCGCACAATCCTCCCGACGCGGGCGGCTTCAAGTACAACCTGCCTCATGGGGGACCAGCAGAAGAGAAGATCACTGCGTGGATTGAAGGACGAGCCGACGAATGTCTCGCTCACCAACTCAAAGGTGTTCAGCGAATCTCCATCGATAAGGCACTATCCGCTCCTACCACTCATCGCCACGACTTCCTGACGGCCTACGTAGACGACCTGCACAACATCATCGATATGGATGCAATCCGGGCGTCGGGCCTCAGCGTTGGCGTGAATCCGCTCGGCGGAGCTGGCGTGCACTATTGGGAGCCAATCGCAAAGCGCTACGGCCTGAATCTGAAGGTGGTCAATGAGACTGTTGATCCGACATTTCGGTTCATGACGCTTGACTGGGATGGGAAGATTCGCATGGACCCTTCTTCGGAATACGCCATGCGACCTTTGATTGCCCTAAAGGATAAATTTGATATCGCGATTGCCTGCGACACAGATCACGACCGCCATGGCATCGTAACCCGAAGTGTTGGATTGTTGCCACCCAATCACTACCTGGCGGTATGCGTCGACTATCTGTTCGTTCATCGCCCGCAATGGGCGAAAGATATGGCAATCGGCAAGACCGTGGTCAGCAGCAGCATGATCGACCGTGTCGCGGCTAGCCTAGGTAGAAAGCTCTATGAGGTTCCGGTCGGCTTCAAATACTTCGTGGAGGGGCTGCTTCATGGCACTCTTGGATTTGCCGGTGAAGAGAGCGCGGGCTTGTCATTTGCGCGCATCGATGGGTCGGTTTGGACGACGGATAAGGATGGCATTATCGCCGCGCTGCTAGCGGCTGAGATCACTGCGGTTTGTAAGAAAGATCCGGGCGAACTCTATGGCGAACTCACCGCCGCGCTTGGCGAGTCGCTCTATCGCCGGTCCGAAGCCGCTGCGACCAATGAGCAAAAGACCGCTCTCGAACACATCACTGCAAACGATATTCACGCAACTGACCTGGCAGGTGAGAAGCCGATAACGGTTACGACGAAAGCGGCTGGAGATGGCAATCTCATTGGCGGCATCAAGGTTGCCGCCGCAAGTGGATGGTTCGCTGCACGACCGTCGGGAACCGAAGCCATTTACAAGATTTATGCGGAAAGCTTCAGTGGAGAAGACCATTTAGCCCTCATCGAGGTTGAAGCCCAAACCGTCGCAAACCAGGCGTTCGCATCCGCAGCGCCGGCAACGATGCGCCGAGAGCTTCAGGAGACAAAGTGAGCGATCTGAAATCGAGCAAACCAAATAAGAAGGTCCCAGGAGCAAAGGCAGCATCGGCGTTGGGAATTGACGCACTCAAAGAGTTGGCGCTGAACCTGCATTGGTCTTGGAACCACATGGCGGACCCCCTTTGGGAAGCCCTGGACAGTTATTTATGGCACTCAACGCAGAACCCCTGGGTAATTCTGCAAACGGTCTCAGACGATAGGGTCAAGGTTCTTCTGGCCACGCCAGAGTTTCAGGAGCGCCTGTCTGACTTGCTGCAGCACAAACGCAAATTCTTCTCGGCTGATGCGTGGTTTCAGAAGACGCACCCCGCGGCAGCGCTCTCAACAATCGCTTATTTCAGCATGGAGTTCATGCTGACCGAAGCTCTGCCGATTTACTCTGGCGGACTCGGCAATGTCGCGGGCGACCAGATGAAGGCCGCCAGCGATCTGGGCGTGCCGGTCGTCGGAGTTGGCTTACTGTGGGGACAGGGATACTTCCGTCAGGACTTCGATGCTGATGGCAATCAACGCGCTCTCTATCCCGTCAACGATCCGGGGCAATTGCCCATTCAGCCGCTTCGACGTGCAAACGGAGAGTGGCTGCGCATCCAGATTCAGCTCCCGGGTGCAATGATCTGGCTGCGATGCTGGCAGGTACTCGTCGGCCGCACGAAACTGTTTCTCTTGGACGCGAATGACTTCGCCAATACCGCCGCGCATCGTGGAATCACAAGCGAGTTGTACGGCGGCGATGCAGAGATGCGGCTGAAACAAGAAATCGTTCTGGGTATTGGGGGCTGGCGTCTACTCCGAGAACTCGGTCTAAATCCGGAAGTGTGCCACCTCAACGAAGGTCATGCGGCGTTCGCAGTGCTAGAACGCGCCCGGTATTACATGGCAGATCATGGTGTTTCCTTTGAGGTAGCGCTGACGATCACCAGGGCGGGAAACTTATTTACAACTCACACAGCCGTTCCAGCTGGATTTGACCGGTTCGTCCCGGAACTCTGCTGGAAGTATCTCGGTCACTACGCGAAGGACGAACTAGCAATTTCCATGGAGGAACTCCTAAGTTTGGGAAGACAGAACCCTGCAGATGCCTCGGAGCCTTTCAACATGGCCTACCTTGCGCTTCGGGGCAGCGGTCAAGTCAGCGGCGTCAGCAAGCTTCACGGAGACGTAAGCCGGCAGATTTTTCAGCCTCTCTTTCCGAGATGGCCCCAGGCGGAGGTGCCCGTGGGTTCTGTTACGAATGGGATCCATGTGCCGACCTGGGATTCGGCCGAAGCCGATGCACTCTGGACGAAGGCATGCGGGCCAGATCGTTGGCGGGACGATCGTCCACTAGCCGAAGACGTTCGTCGTTTGACCGACAGCGGGTTGTGGCATATGCGTACTGGAGCGCGGAAGACGATGCTAGCCGAGGTGCGTGTCCGCAACGCGAGGCAACTCTCAGCCGAGGGCGGCTCTCGCCTGGACGTCGCTGAAATCTTCAAGGAAGACGTGCTTACCGTTGGGTTTGCTCGCCGCTTTGCAACCTATAAGCGTCCCGACCTCTTGCTGCACGATCCTGAGCGACTCATGCGTTTACTCACGGACTCGAAACGGCCTGTGCAATTGATCCTCGCAGGTAAGGCCCATCCGGAGGATAGGCCGGGACAAGCGCTTATCAAGCGGTGGAACGATTTCATCAAGCTGCCCGAGGTTCGGAGCCATATTGTCTTCCTCAGTGACTACGACATGCAGATGGCGCAAGAGCTGGTCAAAGGCATAGACCTCTGGATCAACACGCCGCGGCGGCCGTGGGAGGCCTGTGGGACGAGCGGAATGAAAGTTCTGGCCAATGGAGGGCTCAATATCTCCGAACTCGACGGTTGGTGGGCGGAGGCCTATACCCCGGAGATCGGTTGGGCAATCGGTGACGGAAGAGAACATGGCGAGGACGCGGCTTGGGACACTTCTGAAGTGGAAAGTCTCTACACGTTGCTGGAGCAGCATGTCGTTCCGGAGTTCTATGACCGAGACACGCAAGGACTGCCTTCCCGGTGGCTTGAACGCATCCGCGAAAGCATGGCGACGCTCACCCCTGAGTTCTCGGCAAGCCGGGCAATCCGCGAATATACAAACGATCATTACCTGCCTGCGGCTGCTGGATACAACGCACGCGCCGCCAACGATGGCAAACTCGGGGCCGAAGTTTTGCAGTGGCAGCGGAGTATCGCCGAGCACTGGGGGACACTCCTCTTTGGGAAAGTCACAGCCGAGACAAAAGATGGTCAACATCAGTTCCATATTTCGGTCGTCCCTGGTGGCCTCCATCCGGATCAATTCCGAGTGGAACTCTATGCCGGTCCGGCCGGAGAGAGTGGGGCCAGAGCCGAGATCCTGGCTGCATGTAAGTCTTCGGCAGACCCGTCTAGCACCATCATCTACTCCGTCTGCTGTCTCGCAAGACGTCCGGTCACCGATTACACGGCCCGTCTTGTTCCATCGCACGCCGGGGCGTCCATCCCTCTCGAAGCCGGGCAGATTCTCTGGCAGCAATGAGAGACGCAAGGAACGACAGCGGCCACCCTTACCCCTTGAACGCGACCGCCACGCTGTGGCTCCTGAGTTCACTGGCAAAGCAATGGTTTCCCCACCTGAAGAGTAAAGATATATGCCTGTAGATACGATCAATCAGGCCTCGCCACCCGCTACGGCTACTGTGTCGCCAGCAAAGACCGCTCCTGCGGGCTTGACGACTGATGAAGCTACCAGGCAACTACAGAAGGACGGTCCGAACGCGATGCAGGACACATCTGCACATCGGTTGCGCGATGTGCTCATCAAATTCTGGGCTCCGGTACCGTGGCTGCTTGAATTCGCTATCGTTCTCCAGGTGGTACTGCACAAGTACCTTGAAGCGGCGGTCATTGCAGGGCTTTTGATTTTCAATGCAGCGCTGGCCTACTTTCAAGAAGGCCGCGCTCAGGCGACGCTCGCCGCGTTGAAGCATCGCCTTGCATTGAATGCTTCCGTGCGCCGAGATGGTACCTGGACGACAATTCCCGCCGCCCAGGTTGTGTGCGGAGACCTGATCAAGCTATCGCTTGGTGGCGTCGTGGCTGCGGATGTGCATCTGCTGGACGGATCGGTACAGTTGGACCAATCCATGCTCACGGGACAATCTCTGCCAGTCGAAGCCGGTGCCGGGTTCGATACTTATGCGGGCGCGCTCGTGCGTCGAGGTGAAGAGACCGCGCAAGTCACTGCCACGGGCGTTCGCACGAAGTTCGGTCGCACGGCCGAACTCGTCCGTACCGCGCACGTTGTGAGTTCGCAGCAGAAGGCAGTCCTCACGATCGTTCGGAACCTCGCCTATTTCAACGCTGCTGTTATCCTCCTCATCGGCACATACGCTTACCTCCATTCGATGCCCTGGAGCGAGATTATTCCTCTCCTCCTGACCTCCGTGCTCGCCGCGATTCCCGTTGCCTTGCCCGCGACCTTCACCCTTGCGGCCGCGATCGGCGCGCGCTCACTGGCCAAGTTAGGCGTTCTTCCAACGCGGCTTTCGGCAGTCGATGAAGCCGCGACAATGGACGTGCTTTGCAGCGATAAGACGGGAACGCTCACCGCCAATCAGCTCTCTGTAACTAGCTTGAAACCGATGGACGGTTTCGATGAGGCGCATGTTCTCGGGTTGGCTGCGCTCGCAAGTTCTGACGGGGGACAGGACTTGGTCGACGCAGCTATCCGATCGGCCGCTTCTCATAAGGCGATGACAGATATCCCCAAGCTGACGAATTTTGTTCCTTTCGATCCGGCCAAAAAAATTTCAGAAGCGACCGCTACTGACGCCCAGGGGAACCAGCAGCGAATTATCAAGGGTGCCTTCGCCGCCGTCTCGGGCCTCGCAACTCCAAATCCAAAAGCAGCCGCCATCGCCGACGAGCTGGCGAAACAGGGGTTCAGAGTTCTGGCAGTCGCCGCGGGTGCAAATGGCTCGATTCAAATCGTTGGGTTCATAGCGCTTAGCGATCCACCGAGAGCCGACTCAAGCTCACTCATCTCCGAGTTGAAGAATCTTGGTGTCCGCACTGTCATGGTGACAGGCGATGCACCGGAGACCGCGAAGATCGTCGCTCATGATGTTGGTCTCGACGGGCCAATCTGTCCCAGCGGTGCAATCCCCGACTCAGTCAAACCGGGTGATTTCGCGGTTTTCGCGGGCATACTGCCTGAAGGAAAGTTCAACCTGGTCAAGGCCTTCCAGAAGAACGGCCACACGATAGGAATGTGCGGCGATGGCGCGAACGACGCGCCCGCCCTCCGTCAAGCCCAAATCGGCATTGCTGTCTCGACTGCAACCGATGTCGCCAAATCGGCAGCAGGCATGGTGCTAACGGAGGCTGGCCTTGGCGGAATTGTAGCCGCGGTCAAAGAGGGCAGAGTCACGTTTCAACGCATTCTCACCTATACGCTCAACTCCGTTATCAAGAAGATTGTGCAGGTATTGTTGCTGGCGATCGGTTTGATCATGACGGGGCATGCCGTCCTCACACCCATGCTGATGGTGATCGTGATGATTACGGGAGACTTTCTCGCCATGTCACTGACGACCGACAGAGTGCGCCCATCAGCGATGCCAAACTCCTGGAATGTGGGAAGAATCACCGGCGCGGCTGTCCTCCTGGGATTATGTTTTCTCGCCTTCTGCGTTGGCATCATGGCGTTCGGTAAGTTTGAGTTGCGACTTGGAATTGAACCGCTGAGAACGCTCTTAGTCGTCGCTATCGTCTATGGAAGCCAAGCCACAATTCACTCATTGCGAGCTCGTCGCCAAATGTGGGGGCCACGCCCGACGATATGGCTGGTACTTTCCACCGTAGCGGATATCGCAATCATCACAGTGCTGGCGCACCGAGGAGTCGCGATGGCTCCTATATCCCTGTCAATACTGGCCTGCGAGTTCATTGCGGCTGCGTTCTTTGGACTGATTCTTGACGCCATTAAGATCCCGATCTTGTCGAAGTTCGGAATCGACTAGGCGAGGCCCGAGTTTCTGAGAGGTAGAAGGGATTGCGAGCACTGGCTGACTAAACTGTGGATCTCACCTGCGCAATCATCCGGCGGCGCATCGCGCCGATTCGGATTTCACGTGAGCACTTCGATACAGCAAGCAATTGCGCCAACCAGAAACAATCGGGATAACGGGTTATCGGAGCGTTGAATGATTGAGCACCTCAGGGAAAGTCACGGAGCGGCTTTTGGATTCAAAGTGATCGGAACGCTCACCGCAGATGACATTACTAGCGTATCGGGGCAGATTGAAAATGTGATCGTCGCGACCAAGAAGCCTATTGGCCTTCTCGCCGATCTGTCGGAGATGCAGGGAGCGAACTGGGTCGCGCGGTGGGATGAGATGCGCTTCCTGCAGCGCCACACCAATCACATTGCGCGAATGGCGGTTATCTGCAATGACCAATGGCAGGAGATCTCCGAGATGATTCTCGCCGCCACGTCCTTCATGCAAGCCGAAACGGCCTATTATGATGTTTCAGAAATTCATCATGCCTGGCATTGGGTGAGGATGAACGCGAGGGATGAGCGTATGCCGATCCGGATCATCTATCCCGGTAAAGGACTCTTTCAGGACTACACTCCCGAATATATAAGTCTTTAATTACTGAGGATATCTCCCCAGCCGCGATCTAGATTGGTCAAATAATGGATTACATCTGCCCGATGCACCCGGACGTTCATAGTGCTGTTCCGGGCAACTGTCCGGCATGCGGCATGACGCTCGAAGCGGCGACAGTTGCCGCGCCCGACGTTCGCACCCAATACACCTGTCCAATGCATCCACAGATTGTGCGGAATGAGCCGGGCAGTTGCACAATCTGTGGCATGACGCTCGAACCTTTGACCGTAGCGGTCAACGAAGCAAATCCTGAACTCGACAAAATGACACGCCGATTCTGGGTTTGTGCAGCACTGACGCTACCCTTGCTCGCCATCATGATCTCGGACATCCTTCCAGGTCATGGGTTGCAGCATCTCTTGAAAGGGCAACTGCTCGGATGGTTTGAATTTGCCATTGCGACTCCCGTCGTACTCTGGGGGGGGTGGCCGTTCCTTCAGCGAGGTTGGGCGTCCATCATCAGCCGCAATCCGAATATGTTTACGCTCATCTCGATCGGAGCCGGGTCGGCTTACCTCTACAGCGTCATGGCAGTGGCGCTGCCAGAACTCTTTCCCCCGTCATTTCGAGATATGTCGGGTCAACTCGGACTCTATTTCGAGGCGGCCGCAGTTATTACCGTGCTCGTTCTCCTTGGGCAGGTACTGGAGTTGAAAGCCCGGAGCCAGACCAGCGGCGCAATCAAAGCACTCCTCGGACTTGCATCGAAGACAGCACGCCGCATCGCTGCGGACGGTACTGAGCAGGACGTGGACTTGAACGCTATCAAGGTGGGCGACACGCTCCGTGTCCGTCCAGGCGAAAAAGTCCCGATTGACGGAGTGGTTGTAGAAGGCAACAGCTCGGTGGATGAATCCATGGTCAGCGGCGAACCCATTCCGGTTGAAAAGACGGTCGACGCCAAGGTTACCGGAGGAACGATCAACGGCAACAGCAGCTTCGTCATGAAGACGGAGCGCGTGGGGGCCGACACATTGCTCGCGCAGATCGTAAAGATGGTAAGCGAGGCGCAGCGCACCCGTGCTCCAATACAGCGACTCGCAGACCTGGTGTCTTCATACTTTGTGCCGGCGGTCCTCATGTCGGCAATCGTCACCTTTGCCGTGTGGGCGACCTATGGACCGCAACCGCACTATGCACATGCGCTGGTCAATGCAGTCGCAGTTCTCATCATTGCGTGCCCTTGCGCCCTGGGGCTGGCAACGCCCATGGCGATCATGGTTGGTACCGGCAGGGGTGCCCGGGAAGGCGTCCTCATAAGCAACGCCGAGGCGCTCGAAATCCTGGAAAAGGTAGACACGCTGGTTGTCGATAAGACCGGGACGTTGACCGAGGGCAAGCCCAAGCTTACGGAACTGATCCCGGTCGAAGGCGTGAAAGACGCCGAATTGTTGCAAGCCGCAGCCAGCCTCGAAAAGGCCAGCGAACATCCTCTTGCCGCAGCGATCCTTGCGGCAGCCAAGGAAAAGAACATCGAGTTGGTTGCAATCGACGGCTTTCTGTCAGTGACGGGCAAAGGGGTCAAGGGCACTTCTAACGGCAAGCAAGTTGCCATAGGAAACGTGGCACTGATGACCGAGCTTGGCGCTTCTCCTGAATCATTGCGGATCAGAGCTGAAGCCCTCCAGAAAAAGGGCAATACCGTCATGTATATCGCGCTGGGAGGAAAGTTTGCCGGCCTGATTGCCGTTGCCGACCCAATCAAAGAATCCACGGCAGAGGCCATCGAGCAATTAAAGCGTGAAGGCATCAAGGTCGTGATGGTGACAGGGGATAATCGCAACACAGCAGAGGCGGTTGCACGAAAGCTCGGAATCGACTTCGAGGCGGACGTACTCCCTGACAAAAAAGCGGAGGTTGTAAAGAAGCTACAAGATGCCGGCGCGACTGTCGCTATGGCGGGCGATGGGATCAACGATGCCCCGGCATTGGCGCAAGCGCATGTCGGGATTGCGATGGGAACCGGAACAGATGTCGCAATGAAAACGGGCGGCATCACCCTTGTGAAGGGAGACCTGAGAGGACTTGTGAAGGCCCGGCGCTTGAGCCATCTTACGATGAACAACATTCGTGAGAATCTGTTCTTCGCATTCTTCTATAACGCCCTCGGTGTTCCGTTAGCGGCGGGTGTTCTTTATCCAGCGTTTGGTCTGCTCCTAAACCCGATGATCGCCGCCGTCGCCATGAGTTTCAGTTCAGTTTCAGTGATCGGCAATGCACTGCGACTGAGATCCGCAAAGCTCTAGCTGGCAAATCAGATGCGTTCTGATGCGTCGGGGCGGGAATTGGGAAGGCGTTGTTTACGCCGGTTGCATCTCAGCTTGCGTCTCACTCACGGCGGCTTTGGCGATGGCGAGAAACTCATCAGCTTTCAGGCTGGCGCCGCCGATGAGCACGCCGTCTATGCTGGGCTGACCGAGGAACGCAGCCGCATTCTCCGGCTCGACGCTACCGCCATACTGAACCGTCATCCTCTTGGCCCAGGTCTCTCCACAGATTTGGCTTAGCCTTCGTCGAATGAGCAAATGGGCATCATGCGCCTCTTTCGGAGTGGCATGATGTTCTTCGTTCCCGATCGCCCAAACCGGTTCGTATGCGATGCTCAGATGGGAAAGAGTTTCGCCCGAAACGCCAGCTAATCCTGTGGAGAGTTGGCGGTCGAGTACCGCCTCCGTCTGTTTGGTTTTACGCTGTTCGAGGGTCTCGCCCACGCAGAGGATGACTTCCAATCCTGCAGCCAGTGCACAGACGACCTTTTGGTTGATGAAGTGATCGGACTCGCCTAACTTGTGCCGGCGCTCGCTGTGGCCGAGAATGACGTACTTGCAGCCGAGATCAAGCAGCATAGTTGGGCTCACCTCCCCTGTAAATGCGCCCTCGGATTCCGGATACATGTTTTGTGCGCCGAGCGCGACCTGGCTACCCTTGAGCATGTCTCCAACAAGAGCGAGATAGGGGAACGGCGGACAGAGGATGACCGTGACATCGTCGGCGACGGCAAGGCCATCGATGACATCCTTTGCCAACTGCTCCGCTCCAAAGGCAGTCATGTGCATCTTCCAATTTCCAACGACGTATTTCTGACGTAATTGTGTTTTCATTTGGCGCTCCCAGCGTAGACCTGTGTCAAGTGATGTGTCGCGCTTTCACGGTGATCGGCCTCAACGGCCGCAGTATATTCGCCGCGGCGAGCAGCCCCGTCACATTTGGCGCGATGGTAAAGAGCTTCCTGCGCCGGAATGACGTTCGCTTGTTCCCCATGCCAGATTTCCAAGGCGGGTTCCTGAATTGCCCGGCCGAAGGAGAATGACAACCCCCAGGGAAGGCGCGACGTGTACTGTACATTCATAGCGTTGAGACGGGCAGAGGCAAGTTCCCCGGATTGACCGCCCGACAAGAACACAACTCCAGGTACGGCGGCGGGAACCGAGCGCAGCAGGCAGCCGACAGTTGCATCGGCTACTTCTTCCACCGATTCCTGCACACGGCAAGTCAGACCGGGAAGTACCATATTCGGCTTCAGGATCATTCCCTCAAGCTTGACGCGTTGCGAGTAAAGCTCTCGGAAGACGGTCCGCAAAACTCTCTCAGTTACTTCGGAGCACACGTTCAGAGTGTGCTCTCCCGCCATAAGGACCTCCGGCTCAACGACCGGAACAAGGCCGGCCTCTTGACATAAACCGGCATAGCGGGCCAGCGCGTGTGCGTTTGCCTCGATGCACCCGCTACTTGGAGTGCCGTCGCCGATAGAAAAAACCGCTCTCCATTTAGCGAAACGTGCGCCCATTTGCAAGTATTCCGCCAGCCGAGCGCGCAAGCCATCCAAACCGTCAGTAACTTTTTCGCCGGGAAAAGCCGCCATCTCCTTGGCACCGAGGTCAACTTTGATGCCCGGAATAATTCTGACTGCGGCGAGAGCCTTGGCAAAGGGAGTGCCATCATCCATCTTCTGCCGAATCGTCTCATCGTAGAGAATAGCGCCACTGATGGATTCGTTGAGATCCGGCGTGTTGACAATCAACTGCCGGTATTGGCGATGGGCCTCAGGGGTCAGTGGAATATCCCATTTAGCGAAGCGCTTGTTGCAGGTTGCTGTACTTTCGTCGATCGCTATCAGGCCCTTGCCATCGGCGACCATCATCTTGGCGGTTTCTTCAAGAGTCTGCATGTTCACTTTGCGGCGCTCCATTTCCAATTCCGGATCTCCGGCATGTCTTCGCCGTGGGCGTCGATGTAGTGTTTGTGCTCGATGAGTTTGTCCTGCATCTGCTGCTTCAGGTAGTCGCCCTTGGAGCCCAGATTCGGGACACGATCGACCACGTCCATCACAAGATGGAAACGGTCCAGGTCATTCTGGACGCGCATATCGAATGGCGTTGTGATCGTTCCTTCTTCCTTGTAGCCACGCACATGCAGGTTGCGGTTGGTCCGAGCGTAGGTGAGCCGATGGATCAGCCAGGGATAGCCGTGAAACCCAAAGATGATGTGCTTGTCTTTTGTGAAGAGCGAATCGTAGGCCAGTTCCGTCAGGCCATGGGGGTGCTCCGTGCTGGGTTGCAACTTCATCAAATCGACAACGTTGACGACGCGGATCTTCAACTCGGGCAAGTGCTCGCGAAGAATGGAAGTCGCGGCAAGAATCTCAAGCGTCGGCGTGTCTCCACAACAGGCCATCACAACGTCAGGCTCGCTCTCCTGATCATTGCTGGCCCATTGCCAGATGCCGACACCCTCGGTGCAATGAATAACAGCCTGGTCCATCGTGAGCCACTGGGGCAACGCATGCTTCCCAGCGACAACCACGTTGACATAGTTCCGGCTGCGCAGGCAGTGATCGAAGACTGACAACAAGCAGTTCGCGTCAGCCGGCAGATAGCAGCGCACAATGTCGGCTTTCTTGTTGATGACATGATCGAGGAACCCTGGGTCCTGATGGGTGAATCCGTTGTGGTCCTGCTGCCACACATGCGACGCCAAAAGATAGTTCAAAGAGGAAATGTCACGTCGCCACGGCAGTTCACGACACACCTTCAGCCACTTCGCATGTTGGCTGAACATCGAATCCACGATCCGAATGAATGCTTCGTAGCTATTGAAGAGTCCATGCCTGCCGGTCAGCAGATAGCCTTCTAGCCAGCCTTCGCATTGGTTCTCGCTGAGCATGGAGTCGAGGACGCGACCTGCAGGCGCGAGGAACTCATCGTTGCTGAATTCGCGAGCATCCCACTGACGACTTGTGACCTCAAAGACGGCTTGCAGCAGGTTCGAGACCGTCTCATCCGGGCCGAACACCCGAAAGTTTCCTTTGTCCTGATTCAACTTGGCGACGTCCCGCAGGAACGATCCCAGCACCAGCGTGTCTTCCACCTCAACCGCACCTGGGGATTTGACCGTGACGGCGTGGTCGTGGAAATCAGGCATCTCAAGATCACGCAGGAGGAGACCGCCGTTCGCATGCGGGTTGGCCCCCATTCTGCGCGTTCCTTCAGGTGCCAATGCGGCAAGCTCCGGCATGAGTCGTCCGTTTTGGTCGAACAGCTCCTCGGGCTTGTAGCTTTTCATCCATGCTTCCAAGAGCTGTACATGATCGGGGTGCTGCGGGTCTACGAGCAGCGGGACCTGATGCGAACGGAATGTTCCTTCAATCTGTAAACCATCCACGACCTTTGGGCCTGTCCAGCCTTTAGGCGATTTGAGGACGATCATCGGCCAACGAGGGCGAGTTGTATCACCGGTAGCGCGCGCATTGGATTGGAACCGGCGGATATCCTCGATGGCCTTATCGATGGTGGTCGCCATGAGCTCGTGCATCTTCTCCGGCTCATCTCCCTCAACGAAGTAGGGAGTCCAGCCGCAGCCTCTGAAGAACTGCTCCAACTCCTCATGCTCGATCCGGGAAAGCAGGGTCGGATTGCTGATCTTATAACCATTTAGGTGCAAGATCGGGAGCACTGCCCCGTCGGTCTTCGGGTCTAGAAATTTGTTGGATTGCCACGAAGTTGCCAGAGACCCGGTCTCTGCTTCGCCATCACCGATAACACACGCAACGATCAGGTCTGGATTGTCGAATGCGGCACCGAAGGCGTGGCTCAGCGAATAACCGAGTTCACCGCCCTCATGAATGGATCCAGGCGTAGTCGGAGCAACGTGGCTGGAAATTCCACCGGGGAAGGAAAACTGTTTGAAGAGCTTCTTCAGCCCCGCTTCATCCTGTGTGACGTTGGGATACACCTCGCTCCAGGTGCCTTCGAGGTACACGTTGCCCACAATTGCAGGGCCGCCATGTCCTGGCCCTGCAATGTAGAACATGTTCAGGTCGTATTTCTTGATGATCCGGTTCAGATGGACATAAATGAAGTTCTGCCCTGGCGTTGTACCCCAATGCGAGACCACCAACGGCTTGACATGTTCTAGCTTCAGCGGCTCTTTCAACAGTGGATTGTCATAGAGGTAAATCTGGCCGACCGAAACGTAATTGGCTGCCCGCCAATAGGCGTTCATCCGGCGCAGCAGCTCTGGAGAGAGCGTTGCGCCGCCCTTGAGCGACTCCTCGTTGACAATTGCATTGGACGTTTCGTGAAGCAAGTCCTCGGTCGTAAGCATGTCGGTTGGCATTTCTAAATCTCCTTTTCAAACTGGTGACACGGCTAAGTTGCGTCGCTCGTCTGTAGCCCAAGTGCAGTGAGCTTTGCACGGATCGATTCACAATCGACGTGATGAATGCTTCGCATCCCGAGGCGTTCCGCAATCTGAACGAACATCTGAGTGTTGTCGATAAAGACAGCCCGCTCCGGGGCCGTCTGGGCAAGATCAAGAGCGAGCCGGAAGATTTCGACGTCGGGTTTCCGCATTCCAACGAAACAGGAGGAGATGAATGCGTCCACCAGTCTGTCGAGCTTGAAGGTACGAATGCGATGGGCATTCACCTCGCGCGACTCATTACTAACGACAACCACCTTGAGACCGTGTTGGGCCTTGAGTCGAGCGACGAGACCAAGCATCTTTGGATACGGCTTCGACTGAGCAAACATGAAGTCGCGAAACTGATTCCGGGTGAATGGCCGCTTCTCAAAGAACACTACCCATCCTAGGTATTCTTCAAAGGAGAGCTTGCCCTCTTCGTGGGTCTCGAAGACGAGACGATGACGCTCATCCATCTCTGCCCAATTCAGTTTGAAGTGTTTGGCCGCTCGTTTGCGCGCAAGGTGGTCCCAACCGTTGGTGAGCAATACGCCGCCAACATCTATAAACAACGTCGTGATTGGGAATGACTTTTTCACTTTTCCGCGATCAGACATCTACTTTGTGATGAGTGAGTGGCTCTGGTCGTACCGTTGTTCAGTCCTTGAACCTTGTTCAGCCAGGTCGTCTGCGACCCGATCCAGTCGTCTCTGCGCTGGGGTTGCTGCTTCACGAACAGTCGATTCAAGGTGTCCCGTATCTGGAATTTGTGGGACAAAGGTGTTCTCTGGAATTTGGATTGCCGGCTCCTCGGCAGCAAATCCGCGATCGGACTGGAGCAGAAGCAGAGTGCAGTTGACCTGTTTGATCATGTGTTCAGCGATGGAGCCGAAGATCAACGGATGCCAGCCAGACATGCCATGCGTCGAGATCACGACCATGTCACTGTGCTCGCGTTTGATAACGCGCATCAAGCTGCCGACGATGTCGTTCCCCAACTCGATACTGAAGGACGCTGGTACGCCTTTCTGCGCTAGTCGCTCTCTACAGGCATCAAGCTTCTGTTCTATGGTTTCCTTGCGCTCCTGGAGCACTGCGGTTTCAGGAAAGAAGTCGGAGCCGTTAAAGTCGGGAATCTCCGGAGTGATGTGGACGAGATGGATGCTTGCATGGAACTGCTGAGCGAACCCGGTCGCAGCTTCGATAGCGGCTTCCGACGACGGGCTGAAATCAATCGGTAATAGGATCTTCGTCGCTGAAAACGCCGCCTTGTGAGTATCCGACATTGGGAGCTCCTAGTTTGCGTAGAGGGGTTAAGTTTCGGAATGGCTCAAGTCTGGGCTATTGGCGCAGTACCGTTGACAGCTGGCACGGCCGGTGGAAGATTCATTTGAGGCTGATTGTTGCTAGCGGCAAGCGCTTTGTCTTGACCGATCCCCATCGTTAGGGCAGTGAGACCGGCAAGTCCGCCTAGCTGCATCGTGTCGATCGCGGAACTTGGCACAATAACGATGGTCGAATTGGTCTTCAAGCCTTCGTACAGCATGTTCATCGCGCGCAGGTGAAGCGCTACCGGGTTATTCGCGTATTTTTTGGCCGCTTCTCCAAAACTCAATGCAACCTGCAACTCCGACTCGCCCAGGATGACTCGCGCCTGACGCTCTCGCTCGGCTTGAGCCTGCATCGACATCGCATCTTCAAGAGAGGCCGGAATCAGGACATCCTTGACCTCAACCGATTGAACGCTGATGCCCCAGGGTTGGGTCCGCGCGTCAATGATGGTCTGGAGCAGGGCACTAATCTTGTCGCGGCCTTCCAGCATGTCCGAAAGCATGGTCTTGCCGATTACATCGCGCAGGGCGGTCTGAGAGGCCCACCCGATTGCGCTCTGATAGTCTGCGACGGCAAGGGCCGCCTTTTCAGGGTCGAAGATCTTCCAGAACAGCACGGCATCGACATCGACAGGGACGGTATCTTTCGTGAGGGTCTTCTCCGCTTTGAAGGAACTGGTAAGGACGCGGGTATCGATCCAGTAGGGAATCGTATCGATGAGTGGAATGATGAAGAAGAGGCCAGGCCCCTGCAGAGAGCGGAATTTTCCAAGCCTCAAGACGACGGCTTTGCTCCATTGGTCGGCCACTCGGATGGCTGACGAGGTAATCGCAGCCACGAATATGGCTATGCCGAAGGCGATGAAGGCAAGATATTCGTGTCCGGCAGCATGGATACTAGAGCCAATGACTGCCCCAATACCTGCAATCACAATGAATATCAAAGCCGGAAACGAACCATTCGTTCTCATGTGAATAAACCTTCTTCCCAAAAATGTGCGGCGCTGGAGCCTCTCCTGAGATGGAAGCCCCAGACGACCGCATGTACGTTACTTCGATTTAAGCCGTGACCAATTCACCATGGACGGTGTACGAGTGGTGTTCCGTTCCCTCGATGATGTGTCTTGCATGATCCACGGCTTCCGGAGTGCCATGCACGACGAGCACGAACTTGTCAGTCTTAAGCGCTACGTCGTACTGGATGATGCTGTCTTTGGGGACTCCAATGCTGAAAAGTCCCGCACCAATGGCGCTGAATCCACCCACGACAGCTGCCCCCTCAAGCCCAGCAACAATCCAGGCAACTAGTGGCCCGGCAACGAGGATGGGGCCAATTCCGGGTATTGCAAACATTCCAGCCCCAAACAAGAGTCCCCAGAACCCTCCCCAGTACGCTCCCATCTTGCCCCAGCGCTTCATCCGGTCCCCGGTGTTGTAGTAGCCCACAACGTGTTCATCGGTATGAGTATCTTTCCCGGCGATTGACAGGCTTTTCATGTCAACGCCCGCCTCTTGCAGTTCCTTGATGGCTTGCTCTGCCTGCGAGTGGGTGTTGTATACAGCGACGACCGAGTTCATTGTGGAAATTACGTTCTCCTTTTGCTGTGAAACGTTGTCTTAGCGAAATGCCTGATTCCAATGCTTTGGGAGACCCGCGGCGTGGTTGTGTAACTTGCGAACCGGCTTCGGAACCCGGATTCTCTTTTCATTCTGAGCGCCATCGCGCATAGAAGTAGAGTCCCATTGCTCTCTCCGAGAGCGCACTGCGCTGATGGGCCAAGCCATTCATAACGAGAGAGATGGGCTCGCAGTGAGCAATAGGGCTCACTCGCCCTACTGCCGTTGAGCTAAGGTGATATAGACGCCGAAGGGTGCCGGATTTCATCTCGGTGATGAACGATCACCCGAATGGTGGGTCGAATGCCTGGAACCAAGCTCGTGAAGTTCAATCCCGCGCAGTACCTATCAGCTTCCTCTCTGACACGGAAGACGGTCCAGGTACCGGCGGGGCATGTGTTCTATTCACAGGGAGATTCTGCAGATTCGATCTTTTACCTGGAGGCCGGAAGAGCGAAGCTCGTCGTCGTATCGACACGAGGCAAGGAAGCGACCGTGTCTCTGATGGTTGCCCACGACTTCATCGGGGAAGAATCACTCGCCGGAACAGCCGGATTTCACGCTGCTACCGCCTTGGCCATAACGTCTTGTACTGCTCTGAAGCTGGACCGGGCGGAGATGATTGATTTGCTTCGAAATGAGCACACGTTTTCCGAGATGTTCCTGACGTTTGTGCTGACGAGGGCGATTCGAACGCAAGAAGATCTTGTCGACCAGCTCTTCAACAACAGTGAAAAACGTTTGGCCCGGACGCTCCTGCTCATGGCGCAGTTCGGCGACGCTGGAGAGCCGCAGACGTTGATTCCACCTGTAACGCAGGAAGCTCTTGCAGAAATGGTCGGCACCACTCGATCCAGAGTAAGCAAGTTCATGAATCGCTTCCGCAAGCTGGGTTACATCACGTACAACGGACGGATTCACGTTCATAAATCGCTTCTCAATGTGGTCCTGCACGACAAGCTGCCAGAGCAAAGGACGAAGCAGCCGGTCACGCTAGAGTTTAAACCGCCAGCCGTAAAAAAATGAAGCCTGCACCAGCTGCGTAACGCGAACCTCCTCCACATCCCATCATCAACTGCGTCATGACGCTTTCTCGGCAACAATGGTGTGAGCACAAGGGCGCAGACCGTTACTCAAGCAAATGCGATTCTGTTTGGAAGGCAGTTGACGAGTGCTCAGGTATTCTCGGGAGCGGCGTGGCAACTGTGTAAAAAGGTGAATGGATGAACCAGATATATAGCTTTCTTATCGCTGCTCTGGGAGGAGTTTTCTTCTGGTCTCTCCTCGATGAACAGATGTCGATGCCTGTCATTCCGCTGTCGGTGGTAGAGCGGAAACAGGGTCAGATCGACCTTCCGAGTCGTCCATCCGAACCCACTCGCTCCAAACAATCCGGGACCGTCAGTAAGGGCGCTTCGATTGCCTGAGCGAGCTTTTCGTTACCGAGTGCTCATTGTTGACGATGAGGCGAGTCTTCGCGTCCTCGGAAAGAGCATTCTAGAATCACAAGGTTATGAAGTTCACTGCGCCGAAGATGGATTTGAAGCCTTGGCAGCACTCAAGAGAGCATTGCCGGACATGATTATTTCAGATCTGCAGATGCCGAATATGAACGGCTTTGAATTTCTGTCCGTGGTCCGGCAGCGTTTTCCCGCAGTGCCTGTCATTGTCATCTCGGGCGAGTTCTCGGGTATCTCGGTTCCGGAGAGTGTCCTGGCGGACGCCTTCTTCCCGAAGGGCAGCTACAAGCCTGCGGCTCTTTTCGGAAAAATAAGTGAACTACTGAATGAGCTGCCCAAGCGCCCGCTGACGGCCATGCCTAAGCGAGCTGCTGTATGGGCGAAGAACGACAACGAACTTCTTGCTGTCACATGCACCCAGTGCCTGAGAACCTTTCCAGTGTCGCAAGCAGCAAAAGGGCTCAACAAAGCAGATTGTGATTTCTGCGGGAGCAGAGTGGAATTCGAAATCATGTCTGAGCAAGCCGTCGCTTGACGATGACCGGTTGCTCAGACGGCGACAACGATGTGCTCTGCGGCAACGGCTTCAACCTGCAGCAAATCTAAAGACGAAGGTATGTCATCTCAGCGGGCGACCGGATGAGTGGGGATGTTGTTACGTTTCTCAAGCGAGAATCCGATTTGCTCCGCTCACTCGCCGGCCTCAAAATCGATAACTACTGCTTCGCTTTCGAGATAAGGAAGTCTCTTAGGGCTGGGGACTTCGGCGCTTCGTCGCTCATCACAATGCGCCATTCGTTCCCATGCCTGGCGAAAGCCATGCCGTGCAACGCCATCAGTTCGCACAGCAGTTCGTAGACTGGTGCAAAAACTTCGATTGAAGCCCAGCCAAACTCAGAAAGCCAGAGTTCCTTGAGTACTCGCTCAAGCCTACCAATCAGTTCCGCGATGGATGGATCCTCGGCCAGCAACTTTTGCGCGCCGGG
The DNA here is from genome assembly GCA_965199135.1 of Acidobacteriaceae bacterium. Classification (GTDB taxonomy): domain Bacteria; phylum Acidobacteriota; class Terriglobia; order Terriglobales; family Acidobacteriaceae; genus EB88. The sequence continues at coordinate 2,352,515 of OZ240685.1, forward strand.
TGCTTCCTGTATGCCGTGCATCTCCAACCCGTGAAGGTGACCGAGCAGGTAACCTGCACAAATGAACGTGTCTCCAAAGGTTTGCTGAATATCGCGGAATGTCTCGGTCGCACTTCCACCATCTCGAAAGTTCTCAATCGACTTCTGGGTCACAAAGCGACTCTTTCGAAGCGCAACACAGAATGCCTTGTCGAAATCATCCATCGCTTCGGGCCGGAACTGCGCAGAGGATCGACAAGCAGCGTACTCACTCCAAACGTCGAGCGCCTTGATGAACGACTGTCGGGAACGATCACCACAGTCGAGCGTGCGACCGTAAACATCGGGAAAGGTCTTGTACAGATGCCCTTCATGTTCGACATGGGCCGCTTCATGGGCGATACACCCGCACGCTAGCGCATGCTCTTCCGGTTTTGCTGAGAGCGTCATCAGTCCCAATCCCGCTCTCAAGACGATATGAAACCGGAACTCGTCCCCCCGCCGCACAGCTACCCATCGAATTGCGGAGTAAGCATCCATCTGAATCAGACGCCAGGCGAGAGTGAACATTCCGTGGTCACGTCCGTTCGCTACCAGGTGCTCGACATCAAGGCAATGAATGCCTTCTCTGCAAAACACTTGCAACAGGAAGCAAAGTGAGGAATGAAATGACAGATGTCATCGTGGTGATCGGAGCCGGTTCCATTGGGCAGGCCATCGTGCGGCGAGTGAGTGCGGGCAAGCATGTGTTGCTCGCCGACATCAAGCGTGACAATGCCGAGGCAGCAGCCAAGGTTCTCTTCAATGCCGGCTTCAGCGTCAGCACGGCAACCGTCGATGTATCCTCTCGGAGTTCGGTCCACGCTCTCGTTGAAGCGGCCACCAACGTTGGCGAAGTGACCGGCGTTATTCATGCCGCGGGGGTTTCACCCTCACAAGCGCCACCTGAAACGATACTTAAAGTCGATCTCTACGGAACCGCGCTCGTATTGGAGGAGTTCGGCAACGTCATCGCTCGTGGCGGCTCAAGCATCGTCATCGCCTCCCAGTCGGGCCATCGCCTGCCACCACTCACTGCCGAACAGAATGCACTTCTTGCGATGACCCCTGTCGACGAATTGCTTGCCCTCCCCATGCTTCAACTGGATCAAATCAAGGATTCCCTACATGCCTACCAGATCTCCAAACGCGGAAACTCGTTGCGCGTGATGGCGGAGGCGGTTCGTTGGGGCAAGCGTAGCGCACGAGTCAACACCATTAGCCCCGGCATCATCATCACACCGCTGGCCAATGACGAATTGCAAGGGCCGCGCGGTCCGGGTTATCGGCGCATGATTGAAGTGTCAGCGGCGGGACGAGCCGGTACACCGGATGAGGTCGGAACGGTCGGCGCACTCCTCATGGGACCAGAAGGCGCGTTCATCACCGGAAGCGACTTCCTTATGGACGGTGGAGTGACGGCCGCCTACTGGTTTGGCGATCTCGCTTCGAAGTAAAGACACCGTCCACCTGGGTACAAAGTCTGATAGTCGATAGCAGTCGGATGCGCTCTTTGACAGTCTGAAGGCAGACCAATCCTGATAAACACACGTGTCATCAGCAATCTCAATCACTGCTCACTGCAACAGGCACGAGTCAATCAGCAGCCGCTTGCGGAGAAGGCCTCCTGAGTGGCGGCTTTCCACACGAAAAGAACATCTTGATTGCCGCTAGGATCCGATGACTTCTGATACGGAGCGCAAACAGTTTCCATGACTCCCAGCGCCGTCGGGGCCATGGGAGGGCTTTCCATGGACAAAGCTAGTTGCGGATCGGGGCTCGAGAAATGCAAGAACTGGCAGAAAATGACTTCTTCCATGGGAACAATTAACTTCTTTGCGCACGTTTCAGCACTGCACTGCCGCCTCCGCCAAACACCAGAACGAAGGTCCCTAGAAATGTCGCGAATACTTGTTCATCTCATCTCCTGGTAATCGTGGTTTTGGTGCGAAAGCTCGAAACGGAGGCATGCGACCGCCGGAGGTGCAAGGGTCAAAGCTGGCGAAGCGGTTGGACCCGGAGCTTGCCATAGCCTTTCGAGGGTGCCGGCCGCTACCTCGCCGTAGAGGAGTGCAATGCACCATGTGGCAGGCTCCCGTCGCGGGCCACGTCCGAGATCATGTTTCGGTTACCATCGACCTGCTCTACAGGGCGATCTATTCTCGCCTCCTGCTTGCAAGTGGACTCCTGGAGCAACATTCCAAAGAGAACACCTATCGACAGTTGTTGGCTCGCCAGGCTATCCATTTATAAGATCACTGAAGCGCCGCCAAGCGCTCGAGTGGCAGCTAACCGAGGACAGCGAGTGCGTGGACGCGCATCCTTACGAAGAGGTGCAAGCTGTCCAACGCTTGCCCGGCTTGATGGACGACTGGCGGTGGACATCGCCGTCGCTGCCTTGGCTCAGCTTCCTGTGCCGAGTCCATTTCTCATGCCCCGGATTGCGTACCGAACGAGCTCGTCGACATCTTCCAATCCGACCTGTTTGTGAGCGAGTTGACCGTTGATACCAAGTAACGAGATGCCGTGGACCTGTGCCCATATCACTTGCGAAAGTCGAATCGAGTTGCCTTCGACCAATCGCCCTGATGCCTGCTCAGCTGTGACAGCTCTGACAAGGGCTCCAAAGGCCGAAGCCCCCGCCGCACTGAGCCCAGGGTATTGCTCTTTGTCCAACAGCGGGCCGAACATGACCTTGTAGTGCGCTGAGTTCGACAAAGCGAACTTGACGTAGCAGGACGACATCTCCTCGATGCAGTCCAGCCCTTCCTTTTCCGCCGCATTCAAGCTCTCCGCCAGCCCCTCCGACAGTTTCAGGAAGCCTGATTCGGCCACCTTCGCAAGGAGTGCGGCCTTGCTCTGGTAGTGGCGGTAGAGCGCATTTCGCGAGACACCGGCAGCGGTCCCGACTTCGCGGATGGAAAGCCCTTCCGCACCTCGTTGATGGACTATTCGTAGTGCCGCTGATAGAAGTGCGGCTTCTAGATCACCGTGATGATACGGAGTCCGGGCTGCGCGCTTTTTGTTTGTCACAGTTCTTTATTCTACAAAGGAGCACTTGTTTCAGGTGGCAACGTACAGCACAGCTCCCATCAAGACATGATCCGCATGATCAGACTCGGTAGTATGAGTATTCTTTCGAGGCCCAATGCGTATGGGTGCCGTTTGTGAATCGATGTTGCCAGCGCACACATCGAGATGCTAGAAATGTGTGCAGTGGCAACATGCTGCACGGCTTTAGGGAGGGCGAGTCATGGGTGATCCAATTTAGAAGGTGGATCAATTGCTCTCCCGTCCCCGCGATACTCGGTCGCTCGAGGAGGCGCATGGGGGGCAAAGGTGCAGGGACACCTGGATGATCAGGCGCGACCGAAGCCCGAGTCGCAGCAACGAGCACGTATTTTGCATCCGAGGAGAATTCAATTGGCCCACGTACTTTTCCCCTTACCCAGCCGCGACTTCGATCCCTCAGAGGTCGGGGTGAGTTGGAAAATGCTCACCACTTCAGGACACCGCGTAACGTTCGCCACCCCCGATGGGAAACCCGCAGAGTGCGACCCGATCATGATCAGTGGTCGAGGGTTGGACCCTTGGAGCAACATCCCACTTCTTGGAGCCATTCGCATTCTCGGCCTGATGCTTCGTGCCAACAAGGATGCGCGGGCCGCTTATGCGGCGATGGTTAAGGATCCGGCATTCCAGCGTCCCGTTCGTTGGGACGAGATCCGGGTGGAGGCCTTCGATGGATTGCTGCTGGGGGGAGGGCACCGTGCCCGTGGTATGCGACCGTACCTCGAAAGCAAAGAGTTGCAGCTTGTGGTGGCGAAGTTCTTTTCTGCCGGGAAGCCAGTCGCTGCCATCTGTCATGGCGTTCTCTTGGCTGCGCGAAGCAAACTGGAGTCTGGCGAATCTGTGCTCGCTGGAAGGAAGACGACTTCGCTCACCTGGACTCAAGAGAAAACTGCGAGCGCGTTTGCGCACGTCGGCCGCTTCTGGGATCGGGATTACTACCGGACTTACAAGGAAGCTGCTGGAGAACCTTAGGGGTATATGTCTGTCCAGCAGGAGGTAACGCGAGCGCTTCGCCGACCGGAAGATTTCATGGATGTCCCCTCCAGTGAGCGAGACTACAAAAAGAAGACCTCGGGCCTCTCTCGCGATACGAAGGAAGATTCGACAGCCGCTTGGGTTGTTACCGACGGCACTTATGTATCCGCACGGTGGCCGGGCGATGCGCACACATTCGCTCGAACATTTTCGCGGGTGCTTCAGAGCGGAAGCTTGAGTTCTGGTACGTAGTTCTCAGGTACCGCTGACGGTGCGCGCGCCCATCGTTCGGCATGGATTCGCCACTTACAAACCATCACAGCCTCGAAATGCATCCGGCGATGGGCGGCAATCCTGCGGTGTTTGATCCTGCCTTCGTCGAGCATCTGGATCATGAAAGGCGCGAGATGCTGAGCATGTCGCGCCCTTTCTGCGTGGTGTGTTCGGCATGAACCGGACCCCCCCGTGACGGTGTTTCCGCGCCCCTCTCGTCGAGGGTTTCGCCTGGCATTGTAAGGGCGAAAGCGGGAAGGCGACTCTCTCATGGCCGGGCGCTCCGATCACCCGGAGCGGAAGCGGAGTCTTCGCATCGAGTGATAAGGGAGAGCACTCATGGGGGTTTGGAGTCTGCGCCGTCGATCCCCTCAAACGCTCGATGCTACCCAGCCGCTCTTCTGCTACGACTCGCTCTATCTGATCCAGACGACGGGTGTCATGCGGTGAGCGGTTTCATCGAAGTGCACGGCAGCACGCGCGTCGGATCCACGTTCACGTTATCTGTCCCGGCGCCAACCGTCTGGCCCGTCTGCGAATGTATGCGCGCTCTGCATCCTGCCTGCTTTCCGCACATCCTACTAGGGACAGGAGGCTGGTTTTCCTGGGAGGCTCATGGCAGCAAAGCGCGCACTCATCGTCGGCTCAACAGGCATTGTCGGTTCAAACCTCGCGACCCATCTTGTTTCAGAAGGCTGGTCTGTCTTCGGCCTCGCTCGCAGACCCGGTACGGCCTCGGGTGTGGAACCTTTGCCAGCCGATCTGCTTGATCCCGTTTCGCTTGCAACGATATTCGACACGGTACTCCCCACGCATGTGTTCATCACGACGTGGATGCGCCAGCCCACAGAGGCTGAAAATATTGCGGTGAATGGCACCATGGTGCGCAACCTTCTCGATGCACTTTCCTCGAAGCGCAGCGTTGAACATGTAGCTCTGGTCACTGGGTTGAAACACTATCTTGGACCATTTGAATCCTATGGCCAGGGCGCGCTGCCCCCGACGCCCTTTCGCGAAGAGCAGGGAAGACTCCCGGTAGAGAACTTTTACTACGCGCAGGAGGATGAAGTGTTCCGAGCGGCAGCGCGTGACGAGTATAGCTGGAGCGTTCATCGGCCCCATACCATCATCGGCTACGCGGTAGGCAACGCGATGAACATGGGAGCCACCCTTGCAGTCTTCGCCACGATCTGTCGCGAGACAGGTCGTCCCTTCCGCTTTCCGGGATCGGCAGCCCAGTGGTCCGGACTGACTGACATCACGGATGCCCGCCTCCTCGCGCGTCATCTCCTCTGGGCCTCGACCACACCAGCGGCAGCAAACCAGGCGTTCAACATAGTCAATGGTGATGTATTCCGCTGGAGTTGGATGTGGGGACGGCTTGCCGCCTTCTTCGGCATCGAAGCTGCGCCATTCGACGGCCAACGTCAGCCACTCGAAGAGCGGCTGGCAGACGCGGCGCCCATTTGGGCAAAGATCGCAGCGAAGCATAACCTCGTGGAGTCAGACGTGAACGTGCTTACCTCGGCGTGGCATACTGACGCGGACTTGGGCCGGCCATTTGAAGTCATGACGGATATGGGAAAAAGCCGCAAGCTGGGCTTTCTTGACTACCAACCCAGTGAGGACAGCTTTCTCGATCTTTTCGCGCAGATGCGGGCAGCACGGCTGATCCCATGACTTAGAGGACGCGCCCGTCCCGCAGTAGGAATCGAGGACAAGGGCCAGTGATGACGGTCCGGGGCGGCCGTGAGTGCTGCGGGGTGCATGGCCGGGCGCATAGTACTCAAAGAGCAAAGGGGGAGGGGCGGTTCAAGCGCATCCTGCCAGGCATTTTCCGGGATAATAGCCGTAGCCTGTTTCTTTGCCCCCTTGAGGTGCCATGGCAACACCTGCTGCGACTGCTCCCTCGACACTCATCCTGCGCCACATGCCTTCGCTCGACCGGCTGCGTGGGCTCGCGATCCTGCTGGTGATCCTCTTTCATGGGTATGGCACGTTCCGGTGGGTGCCGGTCTTTGGCGGCTTCTGGGGCACGCTCGGGTCGACAGTGGTCGGCTGCGGTCGCTTTGGGGTGAACGTTTTCTTTGTGCTTTCCGGCTTTTTGATCACTGGCATCCTGCTGCGCAATCGCACGCGGCCTGACTACTACCGCAATTTCTACATGCATCGCGTGCTGCGGATCCTGCCCGTGTATCTGCTCGTGCTCGTCATCCTGCTTGGACTGCATGTGATCGACGTCCGTTTTGCACTGGCAGCGCTCCTGTTTCTCGCCAACTTCTCGCGCCTTTTTGGCGCACCGATGACCGAGTACGGATCGCTCTGGTCGCTTGCTGTCGAGGAGCACTTCTACCTGCTTTGGCCGACCTGTGTGCGCCACCTCAAGGAGCGCACGATGACGCTGTTGCTCGTGGCGGCACTGATCGGCGAACCGCTGCTGCGGCTCCTGGGAGCGCATATCAGCAGCCATCTCGATATCCACTACAAGACTCCGTTTGTGCTCGACTTTCTCGCCTACGGTGCGTTGCTGTCGCTGCTGGTAAACAGCGGACGCATCCGGCTCGAGAATGTCAGGCGGATTGGCACCGTGTTGGTTACAGCTGGCGTGTTTCTGGGTGCGGTGTCGATCTGGGTCACTGCGTTCCATAACAACCCGACAATGGACGCGCTCGAAGACCTGCCCTTCACCTGGGGAGCGTGTGGCCTGCTGCTGCTCGGCCTCAAACACGACCATGCGCGTCTCGAGACGACCGGGCGCACTGATTCAGAGGGATTTCTGGCGTTCTTCGGCTACATAAGCTACGGGCTGTACCTGATCCAGGTGCTGGTGTACCAGGAGGCGAAGAACGTTGTGCTGCACCACGTACCAGCGACGCGCCTGGATAATTTCGGCTTCTACACAGTCGCCATGCTTGCGTGTATCGCGATCTCCACAGTGCTCGCGTTTCTCTCCCGCCGCTACTTCGAGGCGCCGATCCTGCGGCTGAAGAGTCGCTGGCCCGAGCGATCGCTGGTGGAGTCACCGCGGTAGACGTCTTCTTCGCGGGGACACGCCGCTCCGCATCCGAGCAGTGTATGCTCTCGATCGTTGCCTGGACCTCGCTGTTGCTCGCCTGCGCTTGTGCCGTCGTGATTGCGCTCGATGAGATTCGTCGCCCGCAAAAGATGGGAATCATGAATGTCGTCTGGCCCGTGACGGCGCTTTACTTCAGCGTCTTCGCTCTCTGGGCTTACTTCCGTGGCGGTCGGGCCAAGCCGAGCGAGGCTTCTGACGGAGGCGCGCAGGGCATGGAGTCTATGTCCGGGGGCGGCATGCATGCGCATGGGAAGCCGATGCCGCAATCTCCCACGCTCTCGCAAACAGCGCTTGCCACGAGCCATTGTGGCGCAGGGTGTGTGCTCGCAGACATCGTCACCGACTTCGCGCTCTTCGGGCTGGGAGTGACAGTGCTGGGCTCGGAGCTGTATGCGAGCTATCTGTGGGATTTCGTCGCTGCCTGGTCGCTCGGCGTCGTCATCCAGTACTTCGCCATCCGGTCGATGCAGGACCTTTCTGTAGGGCAGGGCATCTGGGCAGCGATGAAGGCAGACACGCTGTCTATCGCAGCGTTTCAGATCGGCATGTACGGGTGGATGGCTCTGGCTTATTTCAAGCTCTTTCCAGCCCCACACCTCCATCCCGACCAGGCCGCTTACTGGCTGATGATGCAGGTGGCGATGATCTGCGGTTTTGTGACGGCGATGCCGGTGAACTGGCTGCTGGTCCGGGCGGGGTGGAAGGAAGCGATGTAAGCCAGCCCGGTATCGCGAACGGGACCGCGGTCTTTCGTCACGTTGACGAAGAGCTTATGCGAAGGCCAGTGTCCGCTGTTCACGCCCGCGATCCCGCGCAGCGTCCCCGCTTAACCGGACGCTGACGACCTTCGATACGCCGGGCTCCTGCATCGTCACCCCGAAGATCATGTCGGCGGCGGTCATCATACGCTTCGAGTGCGTCACCATGACGAACTGCGTATCCACGGCCATCGAGCGCAGCATATCTGCAAGACGACCCACATTTGTTTCATCCAGTGGCGCATCCACTTCGTCCAACACGCAGAAGGGTGCGGGCTGGTACATGAAAATGCCCATCAGCAACGAGAGCGCAGTGAGCGCCTTTTCGCCGCCGGATAGCAGGAAGACATTCTGCAGTTTCTTGCCCGGCGGCTGCGCCACGATGTCGATGCCGGAGTCGTTCGAGTTCTCCTCGTCGGTCAGTCGCATCGACGCCTGACCCCCACCAAACAGCCGCGCAAAGACCGTGCTGAAGTTTTCGTTGATGCGCACAAAGGCCTCGTCGAACTTGGTGCGCGAGATGCCGTCCAGTTCCTTGATTGTCGCGCGGGTGTTCTCGATCGACTCGAGCAGATCCTTGCGTTGCGTTTCCAGAAAGCCGTGTCGCTGCTCGGTTTCCTTGAACTCCTCGAGCGCCATCATGTTGACCGGACCCATCGCCTCCAGCCGACGCTTCATCTCGCGGCAGGCCTCTTCCTCGCCGCGCAGCGTCTCCGCATCGATGCGGCTGAACTCATTCGCCGCGAGCGACGCACGCAGCGCATCCGCTTCGACGCCCAGATCTCCGAGCGCTGCTTCGGCGAGATGCGCAAGCTCGGCGGCGAGCCGTGCGGCCGCGGTGGCGCGGGTGCTGCGCTGTTCGCGTGCGGCGTCGGTGGCTGCACGCAGGCTGCGAAGCCGTGGCTCGGCCTCGGCCACAGCGACACGCAGAGCCCGTGCTTCTTCGGCGAGCGCACGCGCCTGGATCTCGGCCTCTTCGCGCACCACCCGCAGCTCGGCTTCACGCGCGGCCAGCGTGGCGTTCTCGCCCACGCGCTGTTCGCGCTCCGCGCCGCCACTCCCCAGTTGCTGCAGCAGCTGCGCGACGCGGCGTTCGCCATCGGCAAAGAGCCGCTGCAGGCGGCTGAAGTTTGCCTCGGCGCCGCGGCGCCGTTCCTCGAGACCGGCCAGCTCGGCAGTCACCTCGGCAGCTGCAGCCTGGGCCTGGTCGCGGCGTGCACGCGCCGTGGCGACCGCGGCAATCAGCTCTTCCTGTTTCGCTTCGATAGTCAACCGCGTACGGTCAAGCCGCTCGGCTTCCTCGGCCTTGCGGGCGATCAGCGTGGCCTTGTCATTGCGCTGCGACTTGGCACGCTCACTCTGCAGGTTCCATTCGCTGAGCCGACGCTCCAGCCGCTGCTTCTCGCTGTCCATCTGGCGCAGCGCAGCGCCTTCGTGCGCGCTCTCGCGCTCGGCCTGCCGGCGCTCCTCGGCGCGGCTCTCGATGCCGCGATTCAGCTCAGCGGTCTCGCGCGACAGCGACGCCACCGCGGTCTCTGCCTGCGCAAGCTGCTCTTCGACCGCAGTGAGCTTGCTCTGGGCCTCGCGCAGCTCGCGCTTCAACGCGAGCGGACCCTCGGCCCGGGGCTTGCCACCGGTCACAGTGACATTGTGGAAGCACTCGCCGGTGGGTGCGAGGAAAAAAGCATCCGGATTCTCGAGCGCAAGCGTGCGTGCCGTCGCCGCGTCCTCGGTCACATAGCCGTCGCGCAGCTTGGGCAGGATCACCTCGAGCGACTTGCCAAAACCATCAAGGACGCGGATGCAATCCTTCAGCCCGACCACGCCGGTCTGCGGCGTCAGCGCGCCGGTTTCGTCGCCTGCGAAGGAGAACTTGGCCTGCGAGTCGTCTGGATGCACGAGGAAGGTCGCGCGCCCGTCCACTCCACCGTTGCCGCCCTTGAGCAGGCGCATGCCTTCATCGGCCGCGTCCCAGCTCTTCACCACGATGTAATTCAGCTCGTCGCGCAGGAACTCATCCACGACCGACTCATACCGTTCGCCGACCTCGAGAAAATCAGCCAGCGTTCCGATGGGCTTGAGGCCGCCCATGAGCGAGTTCGAGCGAAAGAGCTTTTTGACGGTGTCGGTCGAGTAGGAGTGTTCCCGCAGCAGCGCCTCAAGCGAGTTGCGCCGGCCGGTCAGGTTCGCACGCTCGGCCCGCAGGGTGTCGCCACGGCGCCGGGCTTCCTGCTCGTCCACGCGCTTGCGGTTGACATCGTTGCGGAGCTGCGCGAGCTCCGCTTCAAGACGTTTCAAGGCCTCGCTTGCGGTCTCGAAGCGGAGCGATACCTGCCCTCGCTGCAGTCCGAGGGCTTCGAGGTCCCGATGCGCGGCTTCGAGCTCACCGGCGAGTCTGTTGTTGTCGCGCTCCACGGAGGCAAGGGCTTCTTCAGCCTGCGCGTGTTCGCGGCGTACCTGTCCTACCTGGTGCAGCAGCTGCGTGACTTCACGACGGGCAGCCTCGACGCGGCCCTCGGCCTGACCCACGGCGGCAAAGGCCTCGCGGGCTTCGCCCTGACGGTGCGCGGCGCGCGCGCGAAAGGTCTCAGCCTCCCCGGCTGCGGTCGCGAGGAACGCCTCATGCTGGTCGCGTTCTGTCTTCAGAGCTGCGAGCTGCTCCCGTGCCTGCGTGAGCTCGCCCGTGCCGGCTGCGATGCGGGCGTCAAGCTCCGCGATACGCTCGGCGTTGCTGGCCTGGCGATTGCGGGCGCGTTCGAGTTCGATCGCACTGTCGCCCGCGATCCGGCCCTGTTCCTTGCCGGCGGCGTCGAGCGCGTAGCCGCGTTGCTGGCCTTCGGTGACAGTGGTCTGGAGCTCTTCGATGGTGAGCGCCTGGGCGTCGATCTCGGCGGTCAGCTTCGCCATCTCGGCCTCGAGCGCCGCAGCCTGCTCGTCCATGCCGACCAGCTTGCTTGCGAGTACCACACGGAGGCGGCCTTGCAGCTCGTCGCGCAGGGCGCCATAGCGCTCGGCCTTGGCGGCCTGGCGCTTGAGCGAGACCATCTGCTTGGCGACTTCGTCGAAGATGTCGTCGATGCGGGCGAGGTTCTGCCGGGCCTGCTCCAGGCGCAGCTCGGCTAGGCGCTTGCGGGTCTTGAAGCGGGTGATCCCGGCAGCTTCTTCGATAATGGCGCGACGGTCGTGCGGCTTCGAGCTCAGGAGTTGGCCGATGCGCTCCTGCCCGATGATCGCGTAGGACTCTGGTCCAAGACCGGTGCCCATGAAGATGTCACGAATGTCGCTCAGCCGGCAGAGCTTGCCGTTGAGCAGGTACTCGCTATCGCCCGTCCGGAAGAGCCGCCGCGTCACGACGATCTCGCCATGCTGGGCAGTGCGCTGGAACTTGCGTCGCCGGATCTTGAGGACCACGTCGCCCGGGGCGCCTTCGGACGCGTCGGCTCCCTCTGCAGTGCCGGCTGGGTCGCCGGCCTCGTTCGTGGCTTCCACCGGTCCGGGCTGTGCCTCGGCGATGATCTGCTCCACTTCCTCGGCCTTTTCGGCACGCAGGAGCGCCTCGTCCCAGTCTGCATCGGCTTCCGTAACGACGACTTCCGGTGTGTCGAAGCCATCCTTGTTCAAGGGGCCCGAGCCGTAGGCTTCGGGGTCAATCAGCGTGATCGAGACCTCGGCCATGCCGAGAGAGCGGCGGTCCCGCGTCCCGGCAAAGATCACGTCCTCCATCTTGCCGCCCCGCAGGCTCTTCGCGCTCTGCTCCCCGAGAACCCAGGTGACGCCGTCGAGAATGTTCGATTTGCCGCAGCCGTTTGGCCCGACAACCACCGCGATGCCCTGGCCGGGCAGGGTGACTTCTGTCTTGTCGCAGAAGGATTTGAAGCCGAGAATCTGGATTTTCTTAAGCTTCAGCAATGGGTCGACGGGGCTCCTGGGCAGCGGGTTACCGAAAGACTAGCGCTGGCAGGGAGGCGAAGCAAGGCGCGCACGGCCGTTTCGGGCATCCGGTGACGTTGGAGTGTGGATAAGGCGGCCGAAACCCGTTTCCTCGCCGACCGATGCGGCCTGCATCCAAACCTGCGGATGCCACTGCTCGAACAGCGCGCGACACGGCCAGCCCCTGCGAGACTCCAGAGACTTGGACGTGCGGCTCAAACAGCCATGTCTGCGTGGTGGACGCCTGGGCACCTCCGGAGGTTGCGCCGCGTCGGCTTGCTGCTGCTCTATGTCCTGGCCACGGTGCAGTTCGTCGGCGCCTATATCTACCTTGAATTCCCGTACGTCAACCTCCGGGTCTGGGAGACTGGCTCCGAGCGCCTGCCCTTCCAGACACGACTGCTGCTGGCGCCTTTGTATCGCTATGTTGACGAAGCAGGCTGGAGTACGCGTTATGCTGCCGACCTGGCGCGCAATCACTACTTCTTCCCCGTGGGTGTGAGCGCTGGCATGGTGCTCGAGTTCTTTCTCGGCATCCCGTGTGTTCTTTTCAGCGGGTGGGTGGCGGTGCGCCTGTACGAGGCCTCCAGTCGGCGGCTGCTGATCGCTCCGCTGGTGTACCCGCTCTTCCTGGGACTCTGCACGCTGGCCTACGTGCTGCACACGGTGCAGAACTTCCGCTACGTGTATGACATGCCAAGCCTGGCCGCATTTGCCGGTGGTTTCTACCTGATCCGCTTCCGCAAGCCGCTTGCATGGTTTGTGCTCCTGTTTGCCGTTGCGACCCTGAACCGGGAGACAACGCTTCTTCTGCTGCCATTCTGGGCACTCGGCGAGGTCACATACCGCTCGGGTGGTCCGGGATGGCGCGCGCTCGTGACTCCACGGGTGCTCGGTGCATGCGGCCTGATGCTGCTCTACTGGGTGTTCTGGCACCACACCGTCTTCTCGATCTTTGGCGCGAACCCATCGGAGTACTACCCTCGCCTGCGCTTCAACCTGCACTGCTTCCTCCGTCTGCGCTACTGGCCGCAGCTGGCCAGCGCTTTCGGGTACCTGTGGCCCTTCCTGATCGTCTACCGCAAGGGAGTGCGCGACCCGCTGCTGCGCGCGTGGCTGTTGGTGCTGCCACTCTGGTACGGGTTCATGCTGTTCTGGGGCATTGTCACCGAGACCCGCGTCTTTGGGGAGCTGGTGCCGTTTCTCGCCCCGGTCGCCGCGCTGATGGCCGAGGAGGTCCTGGCCACCCGCATCCTGCGCCAGGACCTGCGCGAGCAGCCTGGCTACCGCGGTGCGCTCTCGCGAGGCGACCGGGCCGCCTAGCTCAGCTTTTTCGCGTCGGCCGCATCAGGATCTCGCTGACGAAACTCTGCGGTGCCTGCTTCACCAGCAGTTCCACGGCATCGGCCACGTCGTCCGGCTGGATCTTGCGCCGGGCGCGCTCGGTGTCTTCGGTTGGGCCTCCGCCGAAGCCGGTGTTCACTGAGCCGGGCGAGACCGCGGAGACGCGAATGCCGTACTCACGCAGCTCCTCGGCAACCGAGTACGTTAGCCCGTTCAACCCCCACTTCGATGCCGAGTATGCTGCACCATTCGGCAGGGGATTGCGCCCGGCAAGCGACGAGATGTTGATGATGTGACCGCTCTGCTGCCGGATCATCAGGGGCGCCACTGCGCGGATCAGCAGAAAGGGCGCGCGGAGATTGGTCTCCATCGTCTCGTTCCACTCCTCCGGCAGCATGGCGTGGAGTGGCTTCCCGATCCGGCCCACCGCGGCATTGTTGACCAGCACATCGCAGCGGGACCACTCCCGATCCAGCCGCGTGCCAAAGGCTGCGACCGCCTCTGGATCGCGGAGATCCAGGGAGCAGGCGGTAGCCCGGCCTCCGCGCCGTTCGATTGCCCCCTGTACTTCGCCGAGCCGCGCCCGGTCCCGTGCCACGAGCAGGATGTGGGCTCCCAGGGCGGACAGGCGGTGGCTGATCGCCTCGCCGATGCCGCGCGCAGCGCCGGTCACCACCGCAACCTGATGTTTCAAAGCGTGTTCTTGTTCCATACGGAAACAGATGCGCTTTCGGGGCTCCTGCGGGTGCAAGAACAAGCCCTGGCGAATGGGTTCGTTGCGAGGGCAGGTTTCTCACCCAGCGTGTTGTGCGTTATAAGAGGAGGGAACGGTTCCGGCTGGGTTTGTTCTTGCCATAACGAACGAAAGCTGCACGGATACTGCATTCTCAGAGCATTCCCAGATCTCTAGGAGCGTTGCATGAAAAAGGTTGTTGTTGCTTCACTGCTGGCGTTTGCGACCAGCACACTTGCTGCACTGCCTGCCGCCCACGCGCAAGCCGCGACGGGCCAGTCCTCCGCGTCAAGCGGGCAGATCACCATCAAGGACCCGGCGGAGTACAACGCCTACACCAATGCTGTCGGCCAGAGCTCGCCTGCCGCCAAGGCCCAGGCGATCGAAGCTTTCCTCACCCAGTACCCGAACTCCGTGGTGAAGCAGGAGATGCTCGAGCAGCTGGTCGGCGCCTATCAGCAGGCCAATGACACGCCCAAGACCGTGGACGCGGCCCGGCGCCTGCTCCAGGTGGACCCCTCGAACCTTCGCGCCCTGACCTTCATCGTCTACGTTGAAAAGCAGCAGGGAACCCAGGGCACCGGCGACCAGTCAAAGCTGGATGACGCAGCCTCGCTCGCCCAGAAGGGTCTCGCCAGCTCGAAGCCGGCCAGCATGTCGGATGCCGATTACACCAAGCTCAAGGGCCTGGCGACGCCGATCTTTGAGAGCGCCATCGCCGCCGATGACGTGGGCAAGAAGGACTACAAGGACGCGATCGATGCCTACCAGGCAGAGCTGAAGTCCTACACCGATCCGGCGCAGACGCAGACCGGCCCTGGCCTTGTCGACACCTACCAGCTCGGCCAGGCCTACCTGCAGGAAGACCCGAAGGACCTGGTCAACGCGATCTGGTACCTGACGCGTGCCGCCCAGTTTGCCTCCGGCCCCAGCAAGGACCAGATCGAAAAGGCAGCGGAGTATTGGTACAACAAGTACCACGGTGGCATGGATGGCTTTGATCAGGTGAAGACCCTGGCGCAGGCGAACCTGATGCCGCCGGCTGATTACAAGCCGGTGCCCGCCCCGCCGCCACCCTCGCCTGCTGACCAGGCTCACGCAGCCCTGACCGCGGTGAACAACGATCCCAAGCAGCTTGGCCTGTCGGACAAGGAGTTCATTCTCGCGAATGGCTCGCAGACCGATGCAGACCTCGTATGGGGCACGCTGAAGGGACAAACCCTGGGCATCCCGGGCAAGGTGGTTGCGGCCACTGCGGACTCGGTCCAGCTAGCGGTCTCGCAGGATATGCAGCAGTCCAACACGGCCGACTTCACGATCAACATGAAGGAACCCCTGAAGACTGTGCCGGCAGTCGGATCCACCGTCACCTACGTGGCGACATTCGATTCCTACACGCAGAAGCCCCTGATGATCACCCTGAAGGACGGCTCCGCCAAGCCGACGGCTGCACCTACCCGTCGCCGCACTGCCCGCTAGCGGTACAACCCTTCCGAAAGTACCCGGAAT
The DNA here is from genome assembly GCA_965199135.1 of Acidobacteriaceae bacterium. Classification (GTDB taxonomy): domain Bacteria; phylum Acidobacteriota; class Terriglobia; order Terriglobales; family Acidobacteriaceae; genus EB88. Next base: position 2,368,203 of record OZ240685.1, read on the forward strand.
GGGAGCGGAACCGAGGGGCAGCCGAAAGGCTGTCCCTTTTCTGCATCCGACCGATGGTAGATTAGGGGTCGTATGAAGGTCTTTTCACTTGTCGCTGCTGCCGCACTTCTGAGCTCCACCGCCCTGCTCGCGCAGGCGCCTGGTCAGGGAACCAGTCCGGGCACAACGTCGGGCAGCCAGCAGCCGGCAGAGCCGGGAACCGGCACGTCAACGGTCACCCCTGCCAGCAAGGCACCCACGCCGGTGCAGAAGCCGGACCTGCGGCTTGACTCGAAGCCGACCACGGCAATCAGCTCGACCCTGGACTCGACGCCCACGTCGCAGTACAGCGATCTTTCGCTTGATCCGATGGACCTCGGCCTCGGCGCCAGCCCGCTGGTCGATCTTGGTTTTGACATCATTCCCGCGGTCCCCGCAGGCATGCTCTCCCGCAGCGAGCCGCGTAATCCGAGCATGGTGTACTACTCGCTGCCGGTTGTCGCCGGGAACGAGATCGCGGACGCAGACAAGGCGATCCTCGATGCACGGCATGCGGATCTTGCGCACGCAGCGGGATCACGTGGCCTGGATCTGAACAACAGCGGCTTCCAGCCCCGCCAGACCATCTGCCCGGCCACCCAGCCGGGGATCAATCCTGCAATCGGCGTGCCAGCCGCAGGAAACGGACAGGGTTTCATTCTTTTGAACTTCCGCCGCGATGATGCCAACGCAAACAGCCGCGGCTTCGCCGCGATTGTGCCTCGCGATGCGAGCCTGCCTGTCCGGGTCATCAAGGATCCCGGCCGCAGGCCTGAGCCGAAGCGGAACAAGAAGGCGAAGGAGCACCAGATCCTGCACTCCAAGCAGGACACCTCGTTTGTGAACGAAGCGCTGCCGCCTGCGACGCTCTACGCCGATCTTCAGCCCGTGCAGGACTGGATCGCGACCTCGGCCTGTATCGCCACCATGGGTGGCGCATCTCCCTCGATCCCGAACGAGCCCTACCTGACCGCGGGCAACAACAACACCATCAGCGCGCCACCGCCGCTGATCCGCCTGCTGCGCAATGGCGAGCGCAAGGTGACCTTCACGGACCGGGTCGACGAAGGGCACTTCGACATCTGGGACGAGCATGTCTCGCACCGTGGCAAGATGCTCGATGCGGAGCGGCAGGAGCGCCAAGTGCGGGAGCTTGCCGTGACCAACCCGCCTGTTCCGCCGGTGCACCGCCGCGACAATATTCCCCAGCCGCCAAGCCACATCACACCGGAACCACCGAGCCCTCTCTCGGGCGATAAACAGTAGGTCGGAGCCTGCGGGAACCGATGGGCCGCTACAAGCCGCAGATCAGACGTGGCAGATCAAAGGCGGTAGATCAAAGGCGGTAGCTCGTTCGCTGCTGATCGGATCCTGCCCGTGCCGCCTTCCGCCGTCCTCCTGAGCGCAGGGCGGGATCTGCGGATGCGTCTCCGAGCCCATCGCGACCCATCGAGCCCATCGCGACCATCGCGACCGTCGCGACCATGGCTAGTGGCTGCGCCAGGTCTTGTCGGGCGCCCAGCAGGTCGTCTCGAGCGGGCACTCGGCACAGCGGGGCTTGCGTGCAACACAGATCGCGCGACCATGCAGGATCAGTTCATGCGAGAACGCGATCCAGCGCTCGCGTGGGATGATCCGCATGAGGTCCTTCTCGATCTTGCTGGGGTCGTCATGGCGGGTCAGCCCGAGGCGTTTTGAAAGCCGCTGTACATGGGTGTCCACGACCACCCCTTCTGCTAGTCCGTAGGCGACGCCGAGCACGACATTCGCAGTCTTGCGCGCGGCGCCGGGCACGGTGATGAGCTCCCCGAGGGTTCGCGGTACCTCGCCGCCGAACTCCTCGGTGATCCGCTTCGCCGCTCCCAGGATCGACTTTGCCTTGTTGCGAAAAAAGCCAGTGGTGCGTACCAGCTCTTCGAGCTCCGGCAACGAAGCATGGGTCATCGCCTCAGGCGTAGGAAACATCGCGAACAGCGCGGGTGTGACGAGGTTGACGCGCTTGTCGGTGCACTGCGCGGAGAGGATCGTCGCGACCAGGAGCTCCCAGGCATTGCGGTGCACGAGTGCGCACTCGGCGTTTGGCTGCGCCATGGCGAGCCGTTCGAGCAGCGTCGTGATGCGCAGAGGCGCGAGATCGCGGCGCGGGCGTGGGGAGGGTGGATCGAGCTTCTGTGCCGGGGCGAGGGAGGGGTCGAGCGCTGCTGCGGGCTTCTTCTTCGCGGCTTTGCCGGGAGCTTTCCCGGCCGGCTTCCCGGTCGGCTTCCTGGTCGTGGGGCGAGCTTGTGCGTCGGGAACTGCGGACAGCGGGCGGAGCGTAGCAGCGGAGCGGCGATGTGCGGCACACATAGGTCTGATCGTAGCGGAAAGACCACACGGTGTGGTCTTTCTGCCTTGCTTCAGGAGCGCCTACCGCGAGCACGCCGTGAACGAGGCGAGACGCTACTGCACCGTCGCATCTCCACCCGCCGCAGCCGCCTCGATCGCGGATCGCGTCTTCGCGGCCTGGTCGAGCTCGCGATAGATCAGCTCGTTGCGCATGATTGCCTGCACGTAGTCGCGGGTCTCGGTAAATGGAATCGACTCCACAAACTCATCGATACCGGTGTAGTCACCTGCAGACTGCCAGTCCGTCACACGGCTGTCGCCTGCATTGTAGGCAGCGAACGCATACTCCTGGTGATTGCCGAACTTATCCAGCGTCTGCCGCAGGTAGGCGCAGCCCAGCTTGATGTTGATCTCCGGATCGAGCAGCGCGGCTGCCTCAAGATTGCGGCTATAGCCTGTCTCCCGGGCCATCTGCTTGCCGACCGACGGGAGCAGCTGCATCAGCCCGTACGCATTCGCATACGAAACAACGCGCGGGTTGAACTCGGACTCTTGCCGGATCAGGGACGCGACCATGTACGGGTCGAGATTGTTTGCAGCCGCCTCGCGCTTGATCGTGTCCCAGTAGTCCTGCGGAAACAGGATGCGCCAGTAGTCGAGCGGCAGCTCATCGATCGGGGCCGAGGTGTAGAAGGGAATGGCCCGCTTGAGCGAGCGCATCGCGCGGTACGCCTCGCCGTAGCTCGCATACAGCTTCGCCTCGGCAAGAGAGCCCCACTCATCCGAACCCTCGGCTGCATGGATCTCCTGCGATAGGTAGTCATTCAGTCCGGCGTTCGCGAGCAGCCGTGCCTTGGCGAGGTGCGGATCATCCTCGGGCACGTCTTCGGTCAGCTCCGGAATCTGCTCGGGCTGCATGGCATCGAGCGAGGCAATCGGTGTGGGCGTTACACTTGCGCCCAGTTGATCCAGCCGCTGCTGCGCGATGGCCGCGTAGTAGAAGTGGCGGAACACCCGCGTCTCGGTGGAGAAGTACTCGGCTGCCCTCGCCGGGTCATGCCCCTGGTCGAGATACAGGCGTCCCCGCCAGTAGAGCGCCGCCGGCACGTTCTTGCCATCGCGGAACTGCGCGATCTGCTCATCCATCAGGCGTTCGGCGTCCGGGTAGTTGCGCGCCCGGTAGGTCAGCCACGCCGCACGCCAATGCGCATGATCCGCGTTCTTCGACTGCGGGAAGCGCCTGGCCAGCTCGAGATAGTAGGGAACCGCCGACGAGTAGTCGCGCTTGAGCATGTACAGGTTGCCGCTGGAGAGCAGCGCTTCAGCCAGCCACTGGCTGGTGGCGAAGCGCGAGCGTAGCTGGTTGACGAGATCCTGCTGCGTGCCCAGGTCCTGATTGGAGCGCGCGACCTCCATCAGGAGATACAGCCGGTGCGCGCCATTCTCGTCGTTCGAGTCCGGGATCCCGGCGAGCGAGCCAGCCGAAAGCCGCTTCAGCTTCATGTCGCAGGTCGCGGCTGCGAGCAGGAGACTATCGCGATCGCTCGGCGTAGACGATGGCTCACTGGCGAGCGCGCGAAATTCAAGTGCAGCCTCGTTGTAGCGGCCGCCATTGAGCAGCGCATCCGCATGCTGCCGGCGCTCACCTGGAGAGAGCTGGAGCCACTGTCCGCTGGCCTGGAGCTGCTGCTGTGTCGTCGCGGCTTCCGGGCTGAGCGGGTGGTCGGCGAGAATACGCCGGTAGAGCACGAGTGCCTCCGGGTTCTGCCCCAGCTGGACATCCGCCCTGGCCATCGCCAGCTCGTAGTCCGGCTTGGACGCGAGCGCCTCGCTGCTGTGCAGCCGCAGGACGCGCAGCGCCGCATCGGGCTGGTTCTGCTGCAGCAGGAGGTTGGCCTCAAGCACCGGCACCTGCGGGGTGAAGATGCTGTCGGGGTACCTGGTGGTGAAGGTGCTCAGGATGGCGTCGGCTGCCGGCAGCTGGCTCGACTGCAGGTCAGCCTGCGCGCGGAAGTAGTCGGCGTAGTCATCGAGCGTGTCGCCCGCGGCGTTGGCGCTCCCAAGCGCGCTCAGGGCCTCGGGATAGCGATGGTCAAGCAGGTAGGCATGGCCCAGCGCGAGATACGCTGCCGCTGCGGCCGCGCCGGCGTGGGAGTGGGCGTACGCCTCAACCCCGGCATACGCCTGCGGGCTGCGGTAGTTGCCGAGCTGCTGGGCCATCGGTCTCAGCTGCGACGATGCCACAAAGGCATGCTGCAGCTGCGCCGTGCGCGCCTGCTCATGGGCCGAGAGTACGCGGTGCCGTCCGCGGTGCCTCACGATCACAACCCGATGCACGCGACCGTGGGCGGCACGCCCCGCGGCGTGGCTGCCCGCGCGGCTGCCCGTTCGGGTGGTCGCATGGCCTGATGCATGGCCTGGCGCATGGCGGGTCGCCTGCACGTGGCCGTGGTGCGTGGTCGCCGCTGCTGCGTGATGGGTGCTTTTCTTCGCCGCAGGGTGGTGCGTCTGCGCGGCAAAGGCGCCCAGGGTGGCAGATGCCAGCATCAGGAGGGCGGTGGAGACAAAGCGCATCGGGCGTGAACGGCTCACTGTCGGGGAGGTCCTCTTCAAGAGAGTAAGCGACGGGCAACAGCGAGTGCGCACCGGTGAGCTGCAGTTTTGGCACCGTTGTACCGCCCGAAGCACGGTCTCGCGCTTCGGGCTGCTTGTCCGGGAACGCGGTAGCATGAAGAAGACAGTGCGGGAGAACTCCCCCCGGTCTGCCGCGACTTCATGAAAGGCGCAAAAAGCTGAAACCAGACTCCATGCCTCCCATCCAATCAGATAGACACGAGCCGGAGGACACGCAGATCACGGTTGCTCCCCCACTTTCGATCGCTGCGGGCCAGAACCCGGTCATCGCGGAAGAACACCCCGATGTGCGCCTCGTCAACCTTGCGAAGGGTGGGGACGTGCATGCGTTTGAGACTCTGGTGAAGCAGTACGACCGCCAGGTATTTCGCATCGCCCAGCACATCACGCAGAACCGCGAGGACGCGGAAGACGTCGTTCAGGATGCGTTCCTGAAAGCCTACGAGAAGCTCAACCAGTTCCAGGGCAATTCGAAGTTCTACACCTGGCTGGTGCGCATCGCGGTGAATGAAAGCCTCATGCGTCTGCGCAAGCGACGCACCGGGCGCATGGTGTCGATCGACGAGGACGTGGAGACCGAGGAAGGCTCGATGCCGCGTGAGCTTCAGGACTGGGGTCCCAGTCCCGAGCAGCAATACGGGCAGTCCGAATTGGCCGAGATTCTCAAGAAAACGGTGAACGGCCTGCCTCCAGGCTTTCGCGTCGTCTTTGTGCTGCGTGACGTGGAAGGGCTGTCAACCGAAGAAACTGCAGAAACGCTTGGGCTGAGCATTCCGGCGGTGAAGTCAAGACTGTTACGCGCACGGTTACAGTTGCGGGAGCGGCTCAATCGCTACTTCAGCAACCGGGTCACCGAGGGAACAAGCGCGGCGAATAGGGATGGTGGCGTACAGTGATCTGCTCTGAGTTTCTTGTGCATCTCGACGATCTTCTCGATGGCACCGTGGACCCAACGCTGAAGGCAGCGCTGGAAACGCACCTGGGCGGTTGTGCGCACTGCACGATCACCATCACGACTACCCGCAAGACGATCGAAGTCTATCGAGCGAACGTGCTCTACGAGCTGCCCGATGCGTTGCGTGACCGTCTGCAGACCGCCATCCTGGCCAAGTGTAAGAAGTGCTAAAGCTGCTGATCGTAGGGCTCGCGCTGATCATCATTCTCAGGATGGTCAGCCGCGGCCGCCCGCGCTAAGTCACGCACCAGTGACTCGGAAGGCTCCCAGGACGAGGCGTCCTCGCAGCGTCACAAATTTCCCTTACACTCAGCCCATCCCCGCATCCGCGAAGGGTGGCCCCGTGCAGAAGCGTTCTCTCCTCTTTGCATCACTCCTTCTCCCTGTCTCACCAGGCCTCGTAGCGCAGGCGCCGAGCGCAGCCGTATGGCAGCCCACGCGTGGTCACACGCAGATTCCGATCTGGCCAGGACCGCCACCCGGTGCACGCGCCACGAAAGCGCCCGAGTCAACAGACCTGGTGACCGACGAACCGGTTGCCGGCAAACCCTGGAATGAGATCCGGAACGTCGCGACACCGACCATGACGGTGTACTCCCCCGCAGGGCGGAATACGGGCGCCGCCGTCGTTGTCTTTCCCGGTGGCGGGTACGAGATCCTCGCGATCGATCTCGAGGGTACAGAAGTCTGTGACTGGCTCGGCTCGCGCGGCATCACGTGTGTGCTGCTCAAGTACCGCGTGCCCGCATCACGCACCGCGAGCTACTGGGGCACATACGGGCAGTCGCCGATGGCGCTCCAGGATGCACAGCGAGCCCTCGGCCTTGTGCGCCTGCATGCCGCCGAGTGGCACATCGATCCGCACAAAGTCGGCGTGCTTGGATTCTCAGCGGGTGGCCATCTCGTGGCTGCCGTCAGCAATACGTACAGCAGGCGTGCCTACCCGCCCCGCGATGCAGCAGACGCCCAGAGCTCGCGACCGGACTTCGCCGTGGCGCTTTACCCTGGTCATCTCTGGGTCTGTAAGCAGGGCTTCGTTCTCAACCCGCTTGTCCATGTGACGAAGAGCACGCCGCCCACTTTTCTCGTGCAGGACGAGGACGACCCCGTCGACAGCGTCAACGACTCGCTCGTCTACTACATCGCGTTGAAGAACGCGGGCGTTCCGGTGGAGATGCACCTCTATGCGCAGGGGGGCCATGCCTTCGGCCTGCGACCGACCAGGTACCCGGTCACAGGCTGGCCACGCCTTGTGGAGACCTGGCTGCACACGATTGGCATGCTCCCGCAGTGACAGCCTCTCCGGCCCAGCGCCTCTCCGGCCTCGACACTCTGCGCGCGCTCGCAATCATCGCGGTCATGCTGTACCACCTGACGATATTCGGCGAACTCCCGGAGCGCTTTCTACCAGTGACCTATTACGGCTGGATGGGGGTAGACCTGTTCTTCGTACTGAGTGGCTTTCTCATCGGTCAGCAGGTCTTGCGGCCATACGCGCGCGGCGAGCGGCCAGGGATCCGCGAGTTCTACCGCAGGCGCGCCTACCGCATCCTGCCGCCCTATCTCGTCGTGCTCGCGCTCTATATCTTCGTACCGTGGTTCCGCGAAGCACCGCGGCTCGCGCCACTCTGGAAGTTCTTCACCTTCACGATGAATCTCGGCTTCCACTTTGACCGGCGCTGCTTTTCGCACGCCTGGTCCTTGTGCGTGGAGGAGCAGTTCTACCTCCTGCTGCCACTCGCTACGATGCTGTGGATGCAGCGCCCATCGGTGCGGCGGACGGTCGCAGCCATCGCAATGCTGGTAACCGGTGGCGTCCTGCTTCGCCTCTTCCTCGTCGCGCACTATCCAGACGAGGTCAACACCCGCGTCTACTATCCCACCTACACGCGTCTCGACCCGCTTCTCGCCGGGCTGGCTCTCGCCAGCATGCGGACCTTTCGCCCCGGCTGGTGGGAGCGACTCATGCAGCGAGGACACGCGCTGCTTCTTGTGGGGACCGTGTGCATCGGCTCTGTCGTCTTTCTCTTCCGTCACCAGGATCTTGGCAGCAACGTCGGCCCGGCGAAGTGGGGCGTCATCGTCGGCTTTCCGGTGCTCGCGCTCGGTCTTGGAATGATTGTGGCCTCGAGCGTCAGCGTGAACGGCTGGCTCTCGCGCACCAGAGTTCCGGGCGCGGAGTGGATCGCGAGTCTGGCCTTCAGCCTGTATCTCACGCACAAGGCAGTGGCCAACCTGGTGCTGCATCACGTGCCGCGGATCACCGCCGCACAGGGGCCTCTCTCCTGGCTGTGCTACGCCGTCGCATGCCTCGCGGCAGCCGTGCTGCTTCACGTTCTTGTAGAGCGGCCTTGTCTTCGCCTGCGTGATCGCCAGGCGCGACTCGCATCGAGCGCGACTCTTGAAGATGTCATGCGCCGGGATCCCGCGCTCTGAGGCGACTACTTCTGAAGCGTCGGTGCCGCTGCGGTGCAGGTGAGGAGATAGGCATGCACCAGTGCGAGCAGTTCCACGCGCAGCACCGGGAGCTGACGCTCAGGATGTTTGTCTTCAAGAAGCCGGCGCGAGATCCCGTTCATTGCAGCAATGATCACCGTCGCCGCCAGCGCCGGATCCTTGACAATCCCTTCGGCTGCGGTCGCGAGCAGCCCTTCCACTGCGCGCAGCGAGCGGGCGCTCGCGGCTTTCGCGAGCGCGGCGCCATCCAGGTCCGAGCTGACAGCGTAGAGCGCGGCACTCTCCTTCGGGTCCCGCATCTTTGCGCCGAGGTAGCACGCGATCAGTGCCGTGCCCATCTCGAGGATCGGCAGCCCCTGCGACGCGTCGCACACTGCGACAATCCGACCACTGACCGCTTCCAGGTGCCGTCGAAGGCAGGCCTGCAGCAGGGCGCTCTTGTTCGGAAAATACTGGTACAGCGTTCCGACAGACACGCCTGCGCGCGCAGCAACCCGGGTGGTTGTCAGCCGCTCTTTGCCGACCGTGAGCAGAACCTGAATGGTCGCCTCGAGAATGGCGTCGACGCTGGCGGCTGAACGCGTCTGCACTGGCGTCTTTCGCTGCGCAAGCGCCTGAGTGGATGCGGCGATCAAATGCGAACTCCTAACCTGAAGCTTGCTTCATCTAACCACAAGATGCCGTCACCGGCTGAGGGAGGGAACAGATGTTGCAGACAGAGAAACTTGGGGGCACTTTTACGCTGCCCGGCACGAACCGTATGGTTTACCGCATGGGATACGGTGCGATGCAGCTGGCCGGACCCCATGTGTATGGACCACCGCGGGATCGCACTGAAGCCGTTGCCGTCGTACGCGCAGCGATTGAGGCAGGCATCAACCACATCGACACCAGCGACTTCTACGGCCCACACGTCGTGAACCAGGTCATCCGGGAGGCGCTGCATCCGTACCCGGGCACCCTGCTGCTCGTGACCAAGGTTGGCGCTGTGCGAGGAGAGGATGCCTCCTGGAATCCCGCGCAGAGCCCGGCTGAGCTCGTGAGTGCCGTCCATGACAACCTTCGCAATCTTGGCGTGGACTGTCTCGATGCGGTGAACCTGCGCTTGTGGGGCGCCCAACACACCGCTTCCGAAGAGTCGGTTGCGGAGCGCTTTGAAGCCCTCGCCAAACTGCAGCAGGATGGACTGATCCGTCACCTCGGCCTGAGCAACAGCACGGCGGCGCAGGTGCGTGAGGCAGAGACGATCGCGCCGGTCGTCTGCGTCCAAAACCAGTACAACCTGGCGCATCGGGAGGACGATGCGGTGGTGGAGGAGCTGGCCACCCGCGGCATCGCCTACGTCCCGTTCTTCCCGCTGGGCGGGTTTACTCCACTGCAATCCTCGACCCTGTCCGAGGTCGCCGCCGCACTCGACGCGACGCCCATGCAGGTGGCGCTGGCATGGCTGCTGCATCGCTCGCCCAACATCCTGCTCATCCCGGGGACGTCCTCACGCGCGCACCTGCGAGAGAACCTGGCGGCAGCCGATCTGGAGCTGTCGTCGGACGTACTCGAACGGCTAAACGGCATCGCCACAGAGGCCTGACGAAACAGCAAAACGCCCCGCCAAGTCCCCGGCGGGGCGTTTGCTTTGTTTCAAGGGGGAGCTTAGTTCCCGCTGTCATCCCGCTTGTGCAGGGTAGGCCGGTCGCTGCCGTCCTGGCTGTTGGGGTTGTTCGCATTTGGATCCTGCGTGCTCGCCTTCCGCAGCGTCGGCTTGTTGCCATTCTTCTTGTCCTGGAGCTTGCGCTTGTTCTCGATACGCGCCAGACGCGCCTTCACATCGTCGAACTCGGAGGTTGTTTCGAGGTATTCGGCACGCGGAGGCAGCAGCGTTGCGATCTCTTCCTGCGTGTGCTGGATCCGGTCCGGCGTTTCCGGATGCGTCTCGAACGCACGCGAGATCAGGCCGGGCTTCTGCTTTTCGAGATTCTCGATCTTTTCAAAAAAAGTGACCAGCGCCTGCGGATCGTAGCCCGCCCGGTACAGGTACTGCGTACCCAGGAAGTCGGCCTGTGCCTCGAAATCTCGCGAGAACTGCAGGAACGTGAGCGGTACGCCGATGTTTGCTGCCTCGTAGAGGCCGTACCCGAGGCCGCCACCGACGAAGATGAGAGGCACCGTACCAATCTGCGCGTAGTTCATGCGGGTCTGCTCGCGCACCGCGTGGTGCGCCGCAACGTGCGCGATCTCATGCGCCATCACGCCCGCGACCTCGGCCTCGGTATCCGCATTGAGGATCAGCCCGGAGTTCACGAAGAAGAAGCCGCCGGGCAGAGCCATGGCATTGACCTCATCCGAGTCGATGACCTTCACGGTGAAAGGAACCCGCGCGTCGGAGTTCTTCACGATGTTTTGCGCGATCCGATTCACGTACTCGGTGACGATTGGGTCGTTGATGAACTTGGTGCTCTTCTCAAGCTCAACCGAGTACTGCTTGCCCATCCCGATCTCGGTATTGGTCGAGTACCAGTTACCCAGGCCGCGGCCGCCGATGTTGCGATTGCCAACCGCGCTGACATCCTCTTCGCTGCCGGGCTTGACACCCTTGACCACGCCATCCGGACCTACCTGCGCCTCCAGGGGAACCGGTTTCTCCGGCTGCGTGGGCGCTGGAAGGGGCTTGTCCTTGGCGTTCTTGCTCGCCTCCGGCTTGCCGTTCTTGTCGGTGCTGGTCGGTGCAGTGGGAGGGGTCGTCGGCACAGTCTGCGGCGCAGTCTGCGTCGTTGTTGGCACCGTTTGCGGCGTCGTCGTTGGCACCGTTTGCGGCGTGGTGGTCGCCGGCACCGTGGCAGGCGTGGTCTGCGCCCAGGCAGCAGTGGAGGAGGCAAGCACAAGGCTCGCGATTTGAAGAAGACGGCTCGTCATGACGGGAAACCTCAGCCCGGAACGCCTTGCCTGGTCCGGTATCTCTAGTATGAACCTCCCTCGCTGCGCCCGTCGCGTGCTTTTCGTCCCGCCAAATGCTTTCCTCAGTGGTCCCCGGGCGGTTTGCACGGGGGAGCTCTGACCAGAGTTCGCCCGGGTTTTGCCGAGTGCCAGCCCACGAGCCACACAGAACATCTACACTGGTCGCGTATGGATTTCATGGCTGAAGCGCAACCGGGTTCCACCTCTCAGGAGCCACCTACCCACCCTGTTACCCTCGCAATCGATATCGGCGGCACAGGCTTGAAGATGATGGCCCTCGACAACGACGCGAAGCCCATGACAGAGCGCGTCCGAACCGATACTCCCTTGAAGCCGACCCCGCCACGGGTGCTTGAAGATCTCGAGAAGCTCAAGACCAAGATCCCCGCCTTTGACCGGGTGTCGGTCGGCTTTCCCGGGGTCATCAAGGACGGCCACACGCTCACTGCGGCAAACCTCCATCCCGACTGGATCGGGTTTGACATGCAGGGAGAGCTCGAGAAGCGCTGGGGCAAGCCGGTGCGTGTCGCGAACGACGCAGCTGTGCAGGGTTATGGCGCGATCCAGGGGGAGGGCGTGGAACTGGTGATCACCCTCGGCACCGGCATGGGCTCGGCGCTGTTTACCCGCGGCCATCTCTGCCCGGGACTCGAACTCGGCCACCACCCCTTCCGCAAGGGCAAGACCTACGAAGACTACCTCGGGCGCCGGGGCTACAAGGAGATCGGCGCGAAGAAGTGGAACAAGCTGCTCGACAAGGCTATCGAGCAGACGGCGCATACCTTCAACTGGGATCACCTGTACATCGGCGGTGGCAATGCCAAGTACGTCACCTTCGATCTGCCGGAGAACGTGAGCCTGGTCTCGAACCAGGACGGTCTGCTGGGCGGCATCAAGCTTTGGGGCGACCTGGCGTAAGCTCCTCCCATGTCTGACGTGAAAGCAAAGGCGGCAGCCGTGCGACCAGCCACACCTGTCATCCGGGTGCTGGTCGCCGAGGACCAGGCGATGCTGCTTGGCGCACTTGCAGCCCTGCTGGACCTGGAGCCGGACATCACGGTGATCGGGCAAGCTGCGAATGGACGGGAGGCTCTCCGGCTCGTCGCCCAGAACCGGCCGGACGTCGTGGTCAGCGACGTCGAGATGCCGGCGCTGAGCGGCCTTTCGCTGGCGGCTGAGCTGCGTGACCAGTACCCGTCGATCCGGACGATCATCCTCACGACCTTCGCGCGCCCGGGGTATCTCCGCCGCGCCCTTGACGCCGGCGCCCGTGGCTACCTGCTCAAGGACCGCCCGGCTACCGAGCTCGCGAATGCGGTCCGGCAGGTACACGCAGGTAAGCGCATGTTCGACCCGGAACTGGCAGCCGAGGCCTGGGCCGAAGCCGACCCCCTGACCGAGCGTGAGCGGCAGATCCTCCGGCTGGCCGGCGAAGGCCGTTCGAGCGCCGAGATCGCCGCCGAGTACCGCCTCTCCGAAGGAACAGTCCGTAACTATCTCTCCGAGGCCTCGAGCAAGCTGGGCGCCTCGAACCGCATTGAGGCCGCGAGGATCGCCCGGACCAAGGGTTGGCTCTAGAGCCTGACCGGCTACGGGGCGGATCCTCGGGTCACAACCGCCGAAAATGCCTCACCCGCAGGCAGATAGTCGATGCGCAACCCGGGCAAGACGCCTTTCAACCACTCGGCACAGTACTGCATCCCGGCCTCCTCCGAGGCATTGTGCCCAAGCAGGATCAGTGCCTTCCTGCGGCCTTGCGCCTGGGCGTCCCGGACATAGGGGATCGCCTCCCACTCGGTCGCTTCCCCGATGACTTCGACCTCGGTCCCTGGATCTTCGATCGCCTCCACCTGGCGGTTGAGCCCGGCCGCGCCTGGCAGCAGCGTCATGTGCGTGACCGGCATCTGCGGATCACCTACAACGCGCACTGCGGTTGCGCCGGTACGCTTTTCGAGCAGCGTCGCCAGGGCGAGCACGCTCATGGGCTGCGGAAACGTGAAGTGGTGTGAGTTGGTGCCGCCCACCTGCATGTCCTTGAGGCCGAGCTCCTCGACCATCCCGGTGAGGATGCCATCCGGCACGTGACGGTGCCAGCCGTCATGGAAGCGCCAGACAACCAGATGGTGATCCTGGATGTACCGCAGCTTCTCCGCGACCACCGGGTCGTTGGGAAGTACCGTCATGTCGTCCGGATGGTTGTAGAAGGTCGGTTCGTGGGTGATCACCAGGTTGTCTCCATGCGCAACCGCCTCCCGCAGCATGGCCATGGAGTCCATGAATGTCGTCGCGATGCCGGTGACCGGGGTATTGGGGTCGCCTGCCTTGATCGTGTCGACGGTGTTCGGCACCGGGGCGGCACCATTGGCAGCGACAATCTTGGCGATGATGTCTTTGGCTATGGGTGGGGTGGTCTGGGCAGGAACGGTGCCGACACCGAGGAGTGCTGTGGTTGCAAAGAGAAGGAGGGCGCGCTTGTTCATCGCCCTCCAACTTACCGCTTCAGTGCAGTGGGGTGGTAGTGGCGCCCCGGGCGCGGATGCCCATAGCTGCTGAGCCTGTGCTAGCCCTCGTAGTACTCGAGCCCGAGGTGCGTGATCAGCTCCTCGCCCATGATGTGGCGCAGCGTGTTCTTCAGCTTGATCAGCTGGATGAACAGATCGTGCTCCGGGTAAAGACCCTCAGCCGTCTGCGGAGCCTTGAAGTAAAAGCTCAGCCACTCCTGGATACCGACTGAAGCGAGCTCGGGGGTGCGCTTCGCCAGGTCCATGAAGAGAATCAGGTCCAGGGCGAGCGGGGCTGCCAGGATCGAGTCCCGGCAGAGGAAATCGACCTTGATCTGCATCGGGTAGCCAAGCCAGCCGAAGATGTCGATGTTATCCCAACCCTCTTTGTTATCACCACGCGGCGGGTAATAGTTAATGCGAACTTTGTGGTACATGTCCTGGTACAGCTCGGGGTAAAGCTCCGGCTGCAGGATGTACTCAAGCACGCCCAGCTTCGACTCTTCCTTGGTCTTGAACGACTCCGGATCGTCGAGCACCTCGCCATCCCGGTTGCCCAGGATGTTGGTCGAGTACCAGCCGGCGACCCCCAGCATGCGAGCCTTGAAGGCAGGCGCCAGCACCGTCTTGATGAAGGTCTGGCCGGTCTTGAAGTCCTTCCCGCAGATCGGGGTCCTGGTCTTCTTGGCGAGCTCGACCATGCAGGGCAGGTCGACCGTGAGATTCGGTGCGCCATTCGCGAAGGGAACACCCTCCATCAGGGCGGCGTAGGCGTAGATCTGCGAGGGCGCAATCGCCGGGTCGTCGTTGTTCAGGCCTTCTTCAAACGCAGCCAGCGTCTGGTGGACGGCGGTGGGCTCGATGAAGATCTCGGTCGATCCGCACCAGATCACGACCACGCGGTCGACCGTGGCTGAAAACTGCTGGATGTCTGAGCGAAGCTGCTGCGCGAGATCGCACTTCGAGCGGCCCTTCTTGACATGCGTCCCGCTGAGCCGCTTGACGTAGTGCTGGTCAAACACGGCCGGCATCGGCTTGATGGCTTCCAGAAATGGCTTGATGGTTTCGAGGTGTGAACGTTCGAGCACATTCGCCGTGGCGGCAGCCTGGTACATGTTGTCTTCGAAAATGTCCCAGCCGGTGAAGACGATGTCGTTCAGGTCTGCCAGGGGAACGAAGTCCTTGATCAGGGGGGAGTGTTCATCGGTACGCTTGCCGAGGCGGATGTGGCCCATCTGGGTAAGGGACCCGATCGGCTTCGAGAGCCCATTACGGACGGCTTCAACGCCGGCGATCAGGGTTGTCGCGACAGCCCCCATGCCTACGGTCATGACGCCGAGCTTGCCGGTAGGCTGCTTGGGCTTTGGTGTGTTGCTTGCTTCCATTCTGTGTGGTTCCGTCCTCTCGAGCGAAATACGAAGTACAGTCGGGGCGGACCATCAGAAAATACGCATAGAGGCCACACCACCAAACAGGTAAGTCTCTCGCCTCCGAACAGACGTTGGCAAATTAACCGCTTACGCTGATTCTGCCCAAACCTAGGCTGCGGCGCCTGTTTCGTTGCGCTTCCCACGCTGCAGGTGGCTCCAGAGGAACCAGACGATGCCGAGCAGCAGGACCACTTCAACCGCGAGATGGAAGCGGTGGAATGCCGTCTTGAAGCGGGGATCGGTGTCCCAGTGTTCGCCAAGCTTCATGCCGACGTACGCCAGCACGAAGCACCAGGGCCAGGAGCCCAGGAACGTGTAGATGTGAAAGCGAAGCTGCGGCATGCGCGCGATGCCGGCCGGCAGCGCAATGAAGGTGCGCACGACCGGCAGCAGGCGGCCGACCAGCACTGTGATGGAACCGTACTTCTCGAAGAACGTGGTCGTCCGGTCGAGATCATGCCTGCTCAGGAGCACGTAGCGTCCAAAACGCTCCACGAGTGGGCGGCCCCCGTAGGCGCCGACCCAGTAGGCAACTGCTGACCCGATGTTGCAACCGAGCGCCCCTGCTGTCGCTACGCCGATCAGGGTGAGGTGATGCAAGTACACCTGGTAGCCGGCGAACGGCATGATGATCTCGGAGGGGAGCGGCACACACGCCGACTCGATGCCCATCAGGAGGGCGACGCCCAGGTAGCCGGTGGCCCCAATGACAGAGGTGATAAAGCCGGCCAGAATTGCGATGATCTTCTCGGACATGCCCGGGCAGTATACCGTGCGGCCCTGTGTCTCGCTGCGTACTGCAGCGGGCCCGGCATCCCAACGTAAGGAGGGGAACAGATGAGCACGAACAAGAAAATTTCCGCACGGAACCAGTTGCGCGGCACCGTGGAAGAAGTCGTCGTCGGCGTGGTCACAGCCAGGGTGACCATACGGATCGGCGAGAACCTGATCGAAAGCGTCATCACCAAGCAAAGCGTCGACGAGATGGGCATCAAGGCAGGCGATTCCGTCACGGCGATCATCAAGTCCACCGAAGTGATGATCATGACCGATTAATCACACACACAGAGAGGCGCGCCCACCCCGCGGTCTGCGCTACATTGATCGCTCAGACCATGGAGCGTGCTGATGGCGATTCGCTTGAACGTGGGGTGTGGGCGCAACATCAGGCCAGGCTGGGTAAACCTCGATCACGCACCACTTCCCGGTGTGGACATCGTGTACGACCTCGAGAACTGCGGACAGGTCCCGCTGCCTCTTGAAAACGATTCTGTGGAAGAGTTTCTGCTCTCCCACCTTATCGAACACATCCACAACACGCTGCCCTTGATGCAGGAGTTGCATCGTGTTGCGGCGCCGGGCGCCAGGGCGCTCGTGCGGGTCCCGCACGGCGCCCATGACGACGCCTGGGAGGACCCTACCCATGTACGCGCCTACTTCGCGAACAGCTTCGGCTACTTCTCGCAGCCGTTCTACTGGCGGGCAGACTATGGCTACCGGGGAGATTGGCAACTCCGAAAGCTCTTCCTGGCGGTCTCAAAGGCGCGCTACACAGGTGTTGCTCTCGAGGCAGTGGCAGAGGAGATTACGTCAAGGCGCAACGTGGTGCAGGAAATGGTAGCGGAACTGGAAGCGGTGAAACCGATTCGCGAGCCTCTGCGTGAGCTGCAAACACAGGCTGCAGGCGAGATCGTGCTGCTCTGATTCGGGCTGATCCTCTGCGATAAACTAGGGGGGTACCGACAGAGGAGATTCTGATGGCAGACGCAGTCGCAACCCCCGAGATCCAGCAGGGCGCGCAGCAGGTTCCGGACGCTGGAGATCAGTTTGCAAAGCGAGGCCAGCCGGCAATCCGGCGGCAGACGATCGGCTTTACGTTCTACAAGATCCTGCCCGAGTGGCGCCGTCTTGCGGCCGCAGAGCGCGCTGAGCACAAGCGCCTGTTTGCCGAGGTGTTCCACAAGTGGAACCAGCCGAACCGGATGCTCTCGCTCTCCTACTCGACAGTGGGTCTGCGGGGCGACTGCGACATGGTGCTCTGGACGATCTCCTACTCGGTCGATGACCTGAACGCGATGCGTGCGGAGCTGCTGGCAACCCCGCTCGGCGGCTACCTCGAAACGCCTTATAGCTATCTCTCGATGACCAAGCGTTCGCAGTACATCATCGACGGGGAAGGCGAAGAGCAGGCCGAGACGCGCACCAAGCTGCGCCCGGGCGGCCAGAAGTACATCTTTATCTATCCATTCTGGAAGACGCGCTCCTGGTATCTCCTGCCGCTTGAAGAGCGCCAGCGCCTGATGAATGAGCACATTCGCATCGGCCAGGCCTACCCACGGGTCAAGCTGAATACCACGTACTCCTTCGGCATCGACGACCAGGAATTCGTGGTCGCTTTTGAAACGAACTATCCCGAGGACTTCCTCGACCTGGTACAGCAGTTACGCGAGACCGAGATCAGCCCATACACGCTGCGCGACACGCCGATCTTCACCTGCATCCGGATGACGCCGGAAGACATGCTCGACAAGATTGGCTGATATCTCGAAAAGAAACAAAGGGCGAGCCTGTGAAGGCTCGCCCTTTGGTTTGTCGCCAACTTAGGACTTCGGCTTGGCCCCCAGTTCGAGCAGGGCAGTGCCGATGTTCGGCGTCCCATAGCCGGTCACGTCGTCCCAGCCCTGGGTGACGGTGAGCGAGGAATCTGTGCCGAAGCCAACCACATCGAAGCTACCCGGAGCGTAGTTCCACAAGGCGCTGGTGAACTGCGTCGTAGTGAACAGGTCTCCGAGCAGGTCAGCAGCGGTGTACTTCTTCGTGCCGGAGGGGTCGGTGAGTGTTGCCGTCGCGTTGGCAGGACCATTGAGCGGCAGTACGTCGGTGATGAACGAGCCAACGGTCGCCGCAACGTATGGCGCAGCCTGGCCAAGAGGTTTGCCGAAGTACTCGTCCGCGACGGTCCAGATCCCGGAGAAGATCGGCGCCGCGAGGCTCGTGCCCCCATAGACCGCGATGTACTGGTTGCCGTCGGTCGAGTCTGTGTACACGATCTCGGCCCCGGTAAATGGATCCGCCAGCGCAGAGACATCCGGGATCAGGCGCTTGCTCCCAGGCAGTGCCGACTGGTACGAGGGCTTGGCGAAGTAGGCGCTGACGCCGCCACCGGAACCCGCGTAGAACTGGGACTCTGGCGGATCGTACAGGTAGTCGGCGCCGTCGGAGCTATAGCTGAGATAGCCGATGTTGGTGCCCCATCCCGTCGTGTAGACCGGGCCGCCCTTCGGTGTCTCGACCACGCTGGTACCGCCGACCGCTGTTGCATACGGAGAATCTGCCGGCGCATCCACGTCTGTATTGCCGGGGCCTTCGTAGTCGCTGAGATCTCCATCATCGCCGCTCGAAACGTTGAACGCGATGCCCTGTGCTGCGCCCATCTCGACGATCTCGCTCCAGATATCCAGCGCGAACTCGCCGGAGTAGAACTCCTGGTAGCCATAGGAGAGTGAGAGCACATTGCCGAGCTTGTTGTTGACCGCATAGAGCAGCGCCGCCTGCATGTCTTCCTCGTCCTCTGAGAAAGCCTGGACCAGGGCGATCTTCGCGCCCGGCGCTGTGGCATGCGCGTACTCGACGTCGATGTCCGTCTCCACGTCTGTGCCGTAGTCGGAACCAGGCTGGTTCGCTGCGAAGGGATCGTAGATCTTGAAGGTCGACGACGTGGGCGCTGGCAGGCCGTAGAGGCTGCTGAAGGTGGTCAGGTCAGCCAGCGCGGTCGGCTGGGCGTACGCGTCAACGATCACGATGGTCTCGCCCGTGCCGGTATAGCCCAGCTTGAAGGCCTCATCCAGCCCATAGAAGCTCTGCACGTCGCTCGGGCCATACCCGCAGGAAGGTGAACTGCCGGCAGGCTGGGCAGGGCTGAGCGTGCCATAAGTCAGGCCGGCGAATGTGCCGAGTACCGGTGTGGTGGGTGTTTGCGCGCTGACGCCAAACTCCTGGGCGCTGGTGGGTGGGTTCAGGCACAGGCTCGAAAACGCCAGGCCGCTGGTCTTCGCCTTCGACACAGGGATGCCCTGCTGCTTCTTGCCGCCGGGGCTGTACGGCGCGACCACGTTGCTGCGCGGCGGCAGCGTATTCAAACCGGAGAGATGATGGAGCAGTCCTGCTGCCTGCCCCGAGAGATGCGGTGTAAGGCTTGCCGCGCGGGTAAGCTTGCCATTCACTTCGTAGCGCGTGATCTGCGTTCCAAAAGCCTTCTCGACATCGGAGGACTTCCCGGTGAAGCGGACCGAGAGTCCCAGCGCATCGCTTGAGACCACGGCGAGGTTGTTGTTCCTGAGCTCTGCCTTTACCGCTGCCATGTCGGCAGCAGTCGGCGCATACGCCTTCAGCTCAGCAGCGGTGAGCCACTGGTGGTAGGTGGGCGAGCCGGGCGTGTAGAGCGCCTGTACGCGCGCATCCAGCTCGGCGCGATTGTGCAGGTTGAGATAGGCCGTCAGGGTCAGTGGCGTGGACGCACTTTCCTTCCCCATATTTTTGCCTTTCTCGAGAATGGCAGGGGCGACATGGCTGTTTGCGGACTGGGCAAAGCCGGGCAGGGAAGCCAGACCAAGGGTAAACAGTGCAGCAGATACTGTGGGAACCATCCTCAATGCAGAGTTCATCGTGCTTCTCCTGACAGTGCTTCTTCGGTAGCGAAGTGGAGGGGGAAAGGAACAGGGAACAGGGATGTGCCAAAAGCGAAGGCGGCAAACAGCAGAACTGCAGGGCTGCAGGGCGATCCAGACACACAGGTGTCCGAGTGGAAATCCAGGCCATGAATCCGCGATGAAGCATCGCAAACTGCCGCACAAGAGACGCCGCTGTTCAGCAGAACAGGATGCCGCGGCAATGAAAGGATCGTGAGACGTGACGCACGTTTGAGGTCAGACAGGGACGGTCATGGCCCGTTCCGATGGAACCTACGCTGATCTTCAGCAAAGATCAAGCCGGAATTCACACGCGGTTCAAATGCGTGAAAGAAGCGCAGAGCGTGGCGCTTCGACTTAGTGAGGGGCTGTAAGGAGCCCGAAGATCGCAATGCCGGTTGGTGTGCCGAGGAAGACCATCCCGTTCGTCACTGCCGGCGTGATGAACTTGTTGCCGACACCGAAGCTGTCGCGCCCGTTCGCTGCCTCGGTGCTGTTGTAGAGCTCATGTGCGAGGTTGGTGGCATCGTAGGCATGGAGCACCGCCGGCACGTTCGTGGCGCTTTCCACAGCCCACACGATCGCATTTTGTGTGCCATTCGATGAAACGCTCGGGGTCGTGCCGGGATACGCGAACACAGCCGCCGACGTGCTGCTCGGGGCACTTGCCAGGCGCGCGCTGGCGATCGGAAACGCGCGCAGCACGTCATTCACTCCGGCGTAGTAGACGGTGTTGTTCCAGTACGCGGGT
The DNA here is from genome assembly GCA_965199135.1 of Acidobacteriaceae bacterium. Classification (GTDB taxonomy): domain Bacteria; phylum Acidobacteriota; class Terriglobia; order Terriglobales; family Acidobacteriaceae; genus EB88. Next base: position 2,388,914 of record OZ240685.1, read on the forward strand.
CCCGACCAGGCCCCATTTGGCAGCGCGCCGTCCAGCTCCTGGTAGAGGTTGTTATTTGTTCCGCCGGCGTTGAACTTACCCATGTTGTTCCGATCCGCGACGTAGATGTTGCCATCCTTCCCGGTGCCGAGAACCAGCTGGTGCAACGCTCCATTTGCGTCGGTCTCATCGGGCAACAGCATCGCTCCCCCGGACCCGAGATCGACGTCGTTCTCCGACTCGGCGTCCGAGTTAAACGGCTCGAAGTAATCGCTGACGGCAAGTCCGTTTCCTGTGCTGAGCTTCAGCATGGCATTGCCATAATCTGCATGCGCTGGCAGCCCGGTGGCAGTGAACGAGGTGTCGAGTGTGCCGTTCGCGTCAAGGAAATAGAGGTTGTTGCTCGCGTCTGCGGCCATCCCGAAGCCTGCCATCCAGATCGAGCCCTCGCTGCCATTCGGTGTGAGGTTGATCACGCTGGTTTGCCTGAGCGTGCTCTCGCTATAGGCCATCACCCACCCGTTGTATGGCGCGATGTCGCAATGGCTGGTCCACGCGGTGTAGATCGTGCCCCCTGCAAGCAGCAGTGCCGCGCGCTCGGCATACTGGCCAGGGTTGAAGGCGAGCTGCCCGTTGGTGCTGTTTTCCCCGCCGCCGGGGTAGGTCGCTGTGATCTCCGTGGGAGAGTTGGCGAGCTCTGCACCGGTGGTAAGGTCGAGTGCATGGAGCCGCTGGTGGTAGCTGCCGCCTGCATCCTTGGTCATCCCCACCACAAAGATCGCGCCGTGCGCGCCATACTTCGGGTCAATTACCGGTGTCGAGGTAATGCCGATCGTGGGTATGATCTGGTTGCAGCTGTGAGTGTCGCTCGGGGTCTCATTTGCGCCGAGCACCGTGGTCTTCCACACCTGCGAGCCATTCGCGGCATTCAGGGCATAGACGCTGTCGTTCTCGGTGGCCACGTAGACGACGTTTGCGACCGAACCGCCTGCGAGCGTTAGTCCGTTCATCACAAGTGGCTGCGCGTCGACGCGACCGTCCAGCGTGTAGGCGCCGAGCAGGCCGAAGGTCGCGGCGTTCACGTTGGCCGGTGTCAGCGTGATCTCCTGCGCGTTCAGGCCCTCGCGGGTGTTGTCGTAGTGGTAGGTCGTAATGTCTGGTGCGGCGGCGGCGGCCGTTGTTGGCAGGGTGGTGGCTGCATGGACCGTGAGGCGCAGCGTGGCCGTGTGAGACAACGCGCCGGCGGTGCCGGTGAAGGTGACGGTCGACATGCCTGCCGCGGCGGTGGAGCTTGCCGTGAGCGTGGCGGCAAGCGACGAGCCGGGCGTGAGCGAGAGTGCGGTCGGGGAGATCGTGACCCCTGAAGGCAGCCCGGCAGTGGCAACGCTCACGGTGCCGGTGAAGCCATTCAGCGGGGTGGCGAGCAGGGCGAACGAAGCACCAGCGCCGCCGATCGTCACGTTCTGGCTGGCAGGGTTGACGGTCAATGCGAAGTCGGCTGCTGCCACCGGAGCGGCCCCGATCGCAAGTGCCACCGTCGCTGTGTGAGTCAACGTGCCGGAGGTCCCGGTCAGCGTGAGAGTTCCGGTCCGGGACGGCAGACCAGCCGCAGCCGTGAGGGTCATGGTCTGCGCCGTGCCCGGGGTGAGCGTCAGGCTCATCGGGCTGGCTGTGATGCCAGAAGGCAGCGTGCCCAGGGAGACCGCGACAGTCTTGCTGAACCCGCTGATGGCGTTCGCCGTCACGCTCAGGGTTGCGGTGCTGCCTGCCGTGACTGAGAGCGTGGCGGGCTGGGTGCCGAGGGAGAAGTCGCCGCCATTGTTCGACGTGCCGCACGCTGCGAGGAGCAGCAGCAAGCAGCAAAGAATCATGCCCAACAGGTGCTGTTCGCGTTTAAGCATCGTCGAGCCTCCGCTCCGGGAGCAAACTCCGGCGGCAAGCTCCGGAGGCCGCTACTAGTAGTCAGTGAGATGATCCCTGTTCCCCAGCGGCGGTGACAATCGCCCGGGCAGATTCCTCTTGCCCGCATCAAAGCGGGCGGCCATCCCGGCACGAGGGCGGCAACCGGGTGGATGAGAAAATGGAGGGGTGAGTCAGACTGAAGCGCCTCCTACCCGCCCCACTCCGGTCCCGTTCATCAACCTGCAGGCCCAGTACCGCGAGCTGAAAAGCTCGATCGACGCCAAGATTCACGCGGTGCTCGACCACGGCCAGTTCATTCTTGGGCCCGAGGTCGAGGAGCTCGAAGAGCGGCTGGCTGCCCGCGTGGGCGTGAAGCACTGCATCTCCTGCTCAAGCGGAACCGACGCACTGTTGCTGGCGATGATGGCAGCCGGGGTTGGTGCCGGCGACGAGGTAATCACCTCGCCCTTCACTTTCTTCGCGACCGGCGAGATGATTGCGCTGCTCGGTGCAAAGCCGGTGATGGTCGACATCCAGCCGGATACCTGGAATATCGATCCCGCGCTGATCGAAGCTGCCATCACGCCGCGCACGCGCGCGATCATGCCAGTCTCGCTTTACGGCCAGCCGGCCGACATGCACGAGATCAACGCCCTTGCCGAGCGTCACGGGCTCCCTGTGATCGAAGACGCTGCGCAGAGCTTCGGCGCGATGTACAAGGGGCGGCATTCCTGCGGCTTGAGCACCATTGGCTGCACCAGCTTCTTCCCATCCAAGCCGCTCGGCGGCTACGGAGATGGGGGCGCCTGCTTCACCGATGACGACGCGCTCGCGCTGCGCATGCACCAGCTGCGCAATCACGGGCAGGAGGCACGGTACCGGCACACGGCGATCGGCATCAATGGTCGTCTCGACACGCTGCAGGCCGCGGTGCTTCTGGCCAAGCTCGACATCTTTGATCGCGAGCTGATCGCGCGGGGCGAGACCGCGAACGCGTACAACGGCATGCTGCTCGCGCTCCATCGCGCAGGCAAGATCCTGCGGCTGCCTTTCCTCCGTGATGACCGCACAAGCCCCTACGCGCAATACACCATCGAGGTCGAAAACCGCGAAGCAGTCGCGAAGGCGCTTGGCGAGTCGGGCATTCCGACAGCCGTGCACTATCCCGTCCCGATGCACCGGCAGCCGATCTTTGCGGAGTCGGGTGAAGAGCTGAGCCTGCCGGTCGCCGAGCATGCGGCAGCCCACGTGCTGAGTCTGCCGCTGCACCCATACATGAAGCGGCCCGAGCTCGTCCGGGTGGCACGAGCGCTCGAAGACGCGCTCAAGTAGATAGGACCAGGCTTGCAGAACCTCCAGCCAGGAACCTAGAGTAGCGATCGAATGAACGCCCGATCAAAGCAGGTTCCATGTCGTCACGTCACCCGTTTTCTGCCGCCCCGATGAACCGGCGCGCCTTTCTCCAGGCGTCTGGTCAGACCGCTGCTGCCGTTGCTCTTGCGTCCGCGGCAGCGCCTGCGCTGCACGCCCTTGCACCCGCTGCTGCGTTCCCGGCGAACTTCGCGTGGGGTGCGGCGACCTCGGCGATGCAGGTGGAAGGATACCCGTACGAGGATGGCGGCGGTCGCTCGGTCTGGTCCGTGCTCGACCATGACACGTCCAGGGTCAAGGACGGCACCACCGACCTCGTCACCGACGACACCTACCATCGCTGGGCTGGTGATATCCCGCTGATGCGTGAGATCGGGCTGAACAGCTATCGCCTGTCAATCGGCTGGCCGCGGGTTCTGCCCGAGGGTCGCGGTACGCCGAACAGCAAGGGGCTCGACTATTACGACCGGCTCTTCGATGGGCTGCTGCACGCGGGCATCACGCCCTGGGTGACGGTCTACCACTTCGACTACCCGGAGGCCCTGCAGAAGCAAGGCGGCTGGCTCCACGAAGACTCGCCGAAGTGGATGGCGGAGTATGCCCACCTGGTCTCCAGCCGCTTCAGCGACCGCATCTCGCACTGGCTGACGATCAACGAGCCGAATATCTTCTGGACCTTTTCAAGCGAAGCGGGGCTGATGCCACCTTTCGCCAAGCTCTCGCGCGACCAGTTGGCGCTCGGTGCACACCACATCCTGCTGGGCCATGGCATGGCTGTGCAGGCGATCCGCGCGGCCGCGAAGAGGCCTGTCGAGGTGGGGCTGCCATTTGCCGGGCAGGTGAGCCTGCCGGCGACCACAAGCCCCGCTGACATTGCAGCGGCGCAGGCCCGGTCGTTCGCCGTGGAGCCGCAGACGATCATCCCGACGGCCCCGCCGCTCCTGTTTATCAACGACGGCTGGTGGCTGGACCCGATCTATCTCGGCAAGTACCAGGAAGCCTGCTTCGAGGCGGTGCCATCGTTACGCAAGCTGGCGACCCCGGAAGCGATGGCGACGATCCACCAGCCGCTCGACTACTGCGCGGTCAACCTTTACTTTGCTCCCCACGTGCGCGCCGGGGCAAACGGGAAGGCAGAAGTGGTGCCCGAGCCGGCAGACTTTCCACGCTCCCACTACGGCTGGCCGATCACCCCGGAGCTGCTCTACTGGGGGCCGAAGTTCCTCCACCAGCGCTATGGGCGTCCAATCGTCATTACGGAAAACGGCATGTCGCTTGACGACAAGCCGGGTCCCGACGGCACCGTGCATGATCCGCGCCGGAGCGCCTTTCTCCGCGACTACCTGCGCAATTACATGCGCGCTGGCGGCGATGGCGTGCCGCTGCGCGGTTACTTCCACTGGTCGCTGCTGGATAACTGGGAGTTCACCTCCGGCTTCACGGAGCAGTTCGGGCTGATCTATGTTGATCACGCCACGCAGAAACGGACGGTGAAGGACTCGGCCGCTGCCTACCGCGAGATCATCCAGTCGCAGGGAAGAGTGTTGCTGAAGGGCTGAGGTCCTACCAGAGGGTGGCCGCGACCACTCGGGGTGCTCCGGAGCGGCCTTCCACAACCTCGGTCTCGATAACCGCTTCGAAGTTGCGGCCATCCCAGCGGCCCCTTGGGGAAAAGTTGTTGAGTTGCTGCAGGTAGTGGCCGTTGGTCAGGAACTCACTGGCAGCCGTGGTTCCGTTCTCGCCGAGCCCCGCGGCGATCATCACTTCCTGCTCGGTCTCGGTGTCGAAGTAGCGGGCGACGACCGCGTAGTCGCGCATGACCTGCATCATGGGCTGATTCTGCTTCAGAGCCCAGTTGCGGGCACCCGCATGATCCCGATCTCGGATCCACTTGAAGCCTGCGGGCTCCTCCATTCGGAGCTGGAATCGCAGTTGATCGGTGGCGTGCAGCGTCCACGAGTTGTTGAACGCGCCGAACAGCACGGCGGGACGTGCCCTGAGGTCTTCCAGCGTGGTTTGCGCGGCGCTGGTTCCGACATACTTGGCCTCTCGCCGACTGAGAAAGCTGGCCACCCGGGCAAACGAGAGCGCATCGCTTACGGTCACCGTGTTCACCACGTCCAGCTGCGTACTGCCCGGCTTGCCTTGAGTGGCAGGCAGTCCGTGGGGCGGCTGACCATCCGCACCGAGATAGAGCGCGGCCCGTCCACCCAGGATCAGCGCGGCCTCCCCGTTGCTTTGAACCATGGGCGCCCAGAGCTCCGTCATCGGATCATGGGCGCGGAGGCGCTGCTGTAGCAGGAGCACGGCGGCGCACAGGATCGAGGCGAACAGCACGCCCGCAGCCAGGGCGACAGGCCAGCGCCGTCGCCGTCGCTTCGAGGCCGCGGTGCTTTCCTGTGCAGGAGCCACCTCGCTCTCGCCAGGAATTGCGGACTCTGCAGCCCCCGGGGCTGGTGCCACCGTTAACCCGGATGAGGGAGAAAAGAGAGGAACGTACGAGCCGGATGGTAGCTCGATCCGTAGCTCGTCTGGGTGTTCGTAGTAGTACTGCACGAGTCGCTTGCGCACTTCGCCGGCAGTGACACGGACCACCGGGTCGGTATTGGTGTCGTAGTCAGGGGCGCGATGAAACACCGCGATCCCGATGGTGCGCTCTTTCAGTTGATCGCCGCTGCCGGCCAGCGTTTGCTCCACCACAAACCGTAATAACGCCGGATAACGCTGGCTGTTTCGGAATGCGGGGCTGCTCAGAAGGCGTTGCAGTTGCACTTGGGCTTCGTCATGCTCAGCATCGGTCGATGGAAGCCAAAGTGTGTCTTGGAGCGGGGGCACAGACTCTCTCCTCAGGTGCACCTTTCTTATACGCGGAGCAAAACAGCATAGTCCACCCCGGAAGGGGAGGTATGTAACGTCCCCATAACGGTATGGCGCTCGGGTCACAAAGTATCTGAATCACGTGACTTAGCTCTGCCGTGTTCCCCTCCCGCGGATCGGAACGGTATCTATCTTGTCCGTCGCGTTTCCGTCCCGATAGGGTGAACCTCGTGTGTGCGGCATGTACGTAGAGCCCCGCGCACACACGAGGATGACAAGTGGTCATGAAAAACAGAAGCAGCATCCGCATCTTTTCCGAGGCCGCACGACGCCGCATCATCACCGCAGCAGGGACCGGCTTTATGGCCGGGTGCCTCCTGCTCGCCGCCGCTCCCTCTGCCGTGGCGCAGAGCACCACGGGTGACATCACGGGAACCGTCACCGACACCACCGGGGCGATCCTGCCCCACGTAAAGGTCACCCTGACCAACCTGGCGACAAAGGAGGTACGCACCGCCGAGACAACGGACGCGGGCGACTACACATTCACCCAGCTTGGGCCCGGCTCCTACTCCATCTCCATCTCCAATGCAGGCTTCAAGACCTTCCTGGTGCCTTCGCTTGAACTGGCAGCAGCTGACCGTGCGCGCGAGGACGCGAAGCTTGAAATTGGCTCCGCAGCCCAGACCGTGCAGGTGACTGCCCAGACACCCGCACTGCAGACGGACACCTCGAACCTGTCGAGCACCGTGACCGAGCAGGCGGTGCAGGATCTGCCGCTGAACGGCCGCAACTACATCAACCTGGCGCAGATTACGCCGGGCGCGAATGCCGGTCCGCCAAATGGACTGACCAGTGGCGCCCGACCGGACGATCGTCGCCAGACCTCGTCGATCTCGGTCAACGGCCAGTCGGACGTGATCAATGACGAGATGGTCGACGGGCTCGATAACAACGAGCGCATCATCGGCACGATCGGTATTCGCCCTTCGGTCGAAGCGATCAAGGAGATCAACGTCCAGACCAACGACTATACGGCCGAGGTCGGACGCACTGCGGGCGGTGTGATCAACATCATCACAAAGTCGGGGTCGAACCAGTTCCACGGGTCGGCGTACGAATTCTTCCGCAATGACGTTCTGAATGCCTTTCCGTTCGAGTTTGGAGCAACAGGGCTGCGCAAGCCGGAGTTGCGGCAGAACCAGTTTGGTGGCTCGGTCGGCGGACCGATCGTGAAGGACAAGGTGTTCTTCTTCGGCGACTACGAGGGTCTTCGCTCGATCACCGGACAGAACCCCACCACCTTCCAGGTGCCGACGCAGACGGAATACAACATGCTGCACAGCGGCAGCCAGGCACAAATCGCGGCGCTGGCCGATGGCGGCACCGTTGACCCGGTCGGCCTGGATTACGCCATGTTGTATCCAGCACCCAATGCCCCACAAACCAACCCCAACCTGCAGAACGTCTCCGGCGCCTATGTTTCTTCGCCTGTAGTGGTCCGCAACTCGGACACGGCAGACGGACGCGTCGACTGGCAGATCGATCAGAAGGATCTGATCTACGGTCGTTACACCTACAACCGCGTTCCATCGAACTTTCCAGGTGCGTTGCCGGTAACGAACGTGGCTGGCGTCAACGTCGCGCCGGGTGGGGCGGACTACAACTTCTACGGCGCGGCCAAGGATGATGCGCAGAACGCGCAGATCAATTTCATCCATACCTTCAACTCCAACCTGCTGCTGCAGCTTGGCTTTGGGTACACCCGCATCAACAACCAGTCGTTCCCGTTGAACTACGGGACAAATGTGAATGCCACGTTTGGCCAGCCGAATGTGAACCTCAACACCCTGACGTCGGGACTCTCTCCGGCGCAGCCGCAGGGCCTGGCTGATCTTGGAGATGGCAGCTACATCCCGATCCTGGACATCGACAACACGTTCCAGGAGAGCGGTGTCCTCAACATCAACAAGGGCGCACACAACATCAAGGTGGGTGCTGCGCTGATCCGCAGGCAGGCGCTGAACTTCCAGAACAACCAGGGCATCGGCATCTGGACGTTCAATCAGCCGTCGGCTGGCGGCACATACGACGGAACGGCGCTGCCCTCCCTGCTCCAGGGCAACTACAACGTGGTGCAGCGGTCGAACAGCCTGGCTCCACCGCATTACCGCACCTGGGAACCCAGCGTCTTTGTCCAGGACGACTGGCATGCCTCGTCGATCCTGACCCTGAACCTCGGCGTCCGCTACGACATCTTCACTCCGTTTACCGAAGCGCATAACGCGATCTCGAACTTCAACCCGGCGACCGCGAAGATCGACGTTGCGGGTGTCGATGGCGTAAACGACCACGCCGATCTCCAGACCACCTACACCAACGTGGCGCCGCGTATCGGCTTCGCGCTTACGCCAAAGCCCGGACTCGTCCTTCGTGGAGGCTTCGGCATCTCCTATGTGCCTGAGAACTACACCTCGAATGCCTCGCTGAAGAACCAGCCCTTCGTGTCGTCGTATTACGAGCAGAATGGGTCGGCACCCGCCAACCCGGGAGCCGGCAATGGCGTCGGCAATGGTGCAGGCCAGTTCCAGTTAGGTCTTCCGCTGCCTGTACCGACCAGCGCGACCAATCCCTCGGGCTCGATCTCGGACGTACTCGATCCGCACTTCCGGACGTCGTACCTTGAGCAGTTCAACCTCACGGTCGAGAAGGAGTTTGGCGGCAACGTCTTCCAGGTAAGCTACGTCGGCATGCTTGGACGGCATCTGGCCGAGATCTACAACGACCAGAACACGCCGGCTCCGGTCTCGAACACAGCACTTGAAGCAATTGCAGCCAGGAACGGAACCAGCACCGCGACTGCCTTCAATACGCTGCGTCCCTTCTATGCGCAGTTGCCGAACGTGGACAGCATCGGCGGCTACAACAGCGAGGGATCCTCCAGCTACCATGCGCTGCAGCTCGTGTTCACGCGTCGTACGCGCGCAGGACTTACTGTCGGCGCAAACTACACGCTGGCTCATGGGCTGGATGACATCCTTGGCCTTTCGAACGAGGTCAATGATGGCTACGGTGCGATTCCTTCGCAGATCAGCACGCTCGAGTACGGCAACAGCGACGTCGACATCCGCAACCGTGGTGTGGTCAGCGCGAACTATGAGCTGCCGTTCGGCAAGAACCTGAACGGGATCGAAGCAGCGCTCGCCAAGGGCTGGCAGGCAAACACGATCCTGCAGTGGGAGAGCGGGGAACCCTTTACCGTCTCGAACTCGAACAGCATCGTGAACACCAACAGTGGCGCGACCGCCGGACGGCCCAACGTGGTTGGCAATCCGAACGTTGGCAACAAGACGATCGCCGAGTTCATCAACCCAGCAGCGTTCGCGCCGGAAGCTTCCGGCACGGTGGGCAATGAGGAGCGCAACGCGTTCTATGGGCCGCACTTCCGCGATGTAGATTTTTCGGTGTTCAAGCAGTTCCCGGTGTACCGGGAGTCGACCGTGGAGTTTCGCGCAGAGTGCTTCAACATCGTGAACACGACCAACTTCAGCAATCCGAACGCGACCCTGCAGGTGGCGGCGGTGAACTTTGCTGGAACCACCACCCCGAGCAACACCTACGTGTCCACGGCAAATACCCTGGGTTCTATCACCAGTGTTTCGCCCAACTACAGCCCGCGCGGCTTCCAGTTCGCGCTGAAGTACCAGTTCTAAGCTGGCAGGAGTACAGGAAAGGCCCGGCGAGCGATCGCCGGGCCTTCTGTGTTTTGCAGGGAGTCAGCGCATGCCCTCGAGGATCGATCCGACGATGCCACCGACCACGCCGCTCTGCGCAGTCTCGCGAGCGGCGCCAGGCATGTACTCCTGCAGCTTGTGCGCGAGTTGTGGCAGGGGCAGCGTCTGCAGCCACACGCGGCCTGGACCGGTGAGCGCGGCGAGAAAGATGCCGTCGCCGCCGAAGATCATGTTGCGAATGCCCTGGATGCGCGTGATCTGAAAGTTGACCGAGGCCTGGAAGGCACCGACGTGGCCAGGATGCACGCGGAGGGTTTCGCCGGGGCGCAGGTCCTTGACCACCAGCTCGCCTGAGAGTTCAAGCCACGCGACGCCCTGGCCGTTGAGACGTTGCAGCAGAAAGCCGTCCCCGCCGAAAATCCCTGCGCCAAGCGATTGTTGAAACCCCACGCCGATGTTCACGGCAGGTGTCGCGCAGAGAAAGCCGTGGCGGTGCACAAAGAACTCGTGGCCGGGCCCGACCTCGACCGGAACAATGTGCCCGGGCATCTTGGCGGCGAACGCGATCTCGCCCGGGGCGCCGACGGCGCGGTACTCCGTCATAAACAGGCTGCCCCCGCCCGCAACTCGCTTGATCGCGCCAAAGAAGCCGCCGCCGCCGCCGAACTGCGTGTGGGTGGTGAGCTGGATGGAGCTCGACATCCAGGAGAGCTCGCCGGCTTCGGAGATCACTGTGTCGTTGGGGTCGAGAAGGAATTCAAGGACGGGCATGGTGGTGCCGAGAATGCGGCTCTGCATAGCGAGGCGGCCTCCTGTGGGCGCGATCTGGGACTCGTATAGAGAGTACGCCTGGGTTGTGTGGAACTTCGGTGCACGCGGCCCTGTGCGACGGGGAAGCGCTGCAAAGGCGCACTCCAGGTCTTGAGGGGCTTGCAACCATGCCCCTCGACCCGCCCGCGAGCCTGATCCTTCTTCCGAAGAGCTGACTTGCGGGCAAGCGCGGCTCTCGTCATTCCGAAGCGCGGGTCAGGCGGCACACCCATCGGATCAGCACAAGAGAACGGCACGTGAGTGGTTGGCGGCACTGCTGTCTCTCCGCTGCGTCGTTGCGTTCTCGATCACGCCGGGGTCTCAACGGCAAAGTTCCGCTTGTTCCATGCAGCCATGCCGCCGTCCATGCTCTCCACGCGGGACAAGCCGTTTCGAGCAAGCCCACTTGCTGCGATGCTGGATCGATAACCGCTGCCGCACACGCACACGATCGGCCGGTCTCTTGGGAGTCCCTGGACCTGCTGAGGGAGGTCGCCGAGCGGGATGTGCATGGCGCCCTCGATATGACCTGTTCTCCACTCAGCCTCGCTGCGCACGTCAAGCACCAACGTGTCTTGCGAGCGAGCTCGGACGTCTTCGGTGGAAAGTTGAATGGTTCGCTCGAATGGCAGTCCCGCGTTGATCCATGCAGGCATGCCTGCTTTCAGGAAGCCGACGATGTTATCCAAACCAACACGGACGAGTCCGCGCCGGGAGTCTTCGTCGTCGCCCTCGTCGTCGCCCTCGTCATGGACCAGCACAATCCTGCTCCTGGAGTCGAGTAGCCATCCCGCCCATAGCGAAAGGTTTTGACCGGCGCCGATATTGATCGCGCCATGGATGTGAGCGCCGCCGAATGCCTCTGGCCGCCGCAGATCGAGCACCACCACGTCAGGGGCTTCCGCCAGCGCCTCGACCGCAGACGGAGAGAGAGCGACCGCCCCCGGAACCGCGCCAAAGGGTTCGGCTCCTCGCGCATTCAACTCTTTCATTCTGGGGTAGTACTTCGGCATCGGGGGAACGGATTGCAGAATCTCCGCGACGAAGGCTTCTTCCGTGAGCCTGAACAGCGGATTGGTGCGGCGTTCATAGCCCAGGGTCGATTCCGCGCGTTCACTCATGCCCGTCCCGCAAAGCGACCCTGCGCCGTGGCCCGGGTAGACCTGAACACTGTCGGGAAGGGCATCGAGCGGAACATGCAGGCTGTGAAAGAGTTTATGGGCGAGCCCCAGTTTGGCTTCTTCGCCAAGCAGGTCCGGGCGCCCGACAGAACCGACAAAGAGGAAGTCGCCCGAGAAGATCGCAAGCGGCTCAGTTTTGCTGCGCTGCGTGTCGTACACGACAAAGGAAAGATGTTCGGGCGTGTGCCCGGGGGTGTGGAGTGCCTCCACACGAACGGTCCCCACCTCTATGGTGTCGCCGCTGCGGAGGGGGCGGTGAGGCATGCCGTACTGGTAGTGTTCGCCTTCGTCGTATGCGCTTAGCGCCAGTTCTGCTCCCGTCGCCTCTGCCAGAGCCCTCGCCCCGGAGGCGAAATCCGCGTGGATGTGCGTTTCCACGATCGCTGCGAGAGCGAGACCGCGCTCTCGCAGGAAGCGCAGATAGCGGTCTGTATCCCGAATGGGATCAATCACGACGCTTCGCCCCTGCGAAGAGATGATGTATGAGTATTGCGCAAGTCCCTGAACCTCGAAACGATCGATTGTCATGCCCTCATCCTCTGGACGTCCGCGGAGCCCCGCGAAGTCCCGTTAGCTCTTCTTGTTCTCGTCTTCGTCCTCGTGCTTGTTCTTCGACCGGGCCGCCGAGCGTTCCACGCTGGTTGTAAGTGCCCCGCCGAACACAAGGCTTCTCCCGGGGAGCAGCGCTTCATGGCGGCGACATCGCCGCCGCCACGGCGTTCCTTGTTGCCCCAGGTGCGCGGTGGTGTGCAGGTCATCGAAGGCCGCTCTCGATGCCAGCGCGCCCGCGATACCGGGCCCAGGCCTCAGAGTTGAGACCATCCTCCATCGACCGGAAGCTCTGCTCCCGTCGTGAAGGTTGCGTCAATCGCCAGGAATGCAACTGCCTTGGCAATTTCCTCGGGCGTGCCGAGACGCTTCATCGGAACGCTTTCCGCCATCTGCGTGTAGACCTGATCCTTTGCCTCCTTCGGCATCCCTACCTTCTGGAGGATGTCTGTCTCTCCGATCGGTCCCGGGTTCACCGCATTCACACGGATGCCGCGGGGCGACAGCTCACCAGCAAGGCTCCGAGTCATGGAACGAAGCGCTGCTTTCGCGGCGCCGTAAGCGCTCAAGGCTGGAACCGCCTTGACGTTGGCCAACGACGTGGTAAATACCACCGAGCTTCCTTCCGGCATGAGCGTCACCATTTTCTGGACGATGAAATACGGCCCCTTCGCGTTTAGGTTGAGCATCTCGTCGTAAACTCCCTCGGTCATCTGCTCAAACGGGATCCATTGACCGTAGCCCGCGTTGACAAACAGCACATCGAGCTTGCCGAACGTGTCCCTGACCTTTGCCACCAGGGCATCCATATCGGCAAGCGAAGTCGCGTCGCTGCGGACCACGATGGCGTTATCGCCAAGCTCAGCCTGGGCGGACTTGATGGTTGCAGCGGCGCGGCCAGTTACGATGACGCGGGCGCCTTCGTTGATGAACAGCTTTGCGGTCGCAAAGCCAATGCCGGTTGTTCCGCCTGTGATCAGTGCTGTCTTTCCTTCGAAGCGATTCATGGTGTCCCCTTTTGTGGCTGCTTGAAATCAATTACGAACTTAAGAGTACGGTAGGTGCCGCGACGGTGCAAAGTTTTTCGTACTTGCAAGTAGTTATTCATATTTTCAGGGGACGATTAGAGAGGGCCGGGGCAACACCACAGGCGTGTTCTTCGCTACGAGCCAATCGATGCTGCCTCGGGTGTTCCCGCGCCTTGCGACGTTACAAACGCGAGAGTACGATACTCGTAGTCACTGCGCAAGGAGATGCGTACCCAATGGTATCTATTGTCGAGAAGCGTCCCCGAGGACGTCCAAAAGGCTTTATCCCCGACGAAGCACTCGACCGTGCCGTTGAGATGTTTTGGGAGTTTGGGTATGAAGGGGTCGACGTGGATCGTATCGCGCGCGCCGTGAACGTCACCAAACCAGCGCTCTATCGGGCTTTCGGAGACAAGTCCACCCTGATGCTCAAGGCAGTTGAGCGCTACGGGCTGACGTACGTAGCGCCCAGAATGGCAGCTTTCGGGGCGGAGCCGGATATCCACAAGGCAGTGAACGCGTTTTGCGAGGCGACGGTCAAAGCCGCTGCGAATGAGGCTCGCGGCGGTTGCATGCTGGCCGCGGCCGCGGTGGGACAGTCGGAGAGAGTCGCCGAGATCCGCTCGTACGTCGCCAAAGGCCTGACTGCAACCGCAGATGTTTTCGCCAAACGTTTCGAAAAGGAGATCAGGGCGGGGCGCCTCAGCCGCACACCCTCGGCCAAGGTGCGAGGGCGTCTGCTCGTCGACATGTTGCAAGGTTTGCAGCTTCGCGGCAAAGTCGGTGTCGGGCGCGAACAACTCCTGCAGGAAGCCAGAAGCTATGTGCCCCTGATCCTCGGAAAGCAGATGTGACCGTACGTCCGGGGCAGTGCTTTCTGCACAGTGCCAAAACTCGGCTGCACCGTTGCCCTGGATGCGGCCCGACAACCTGGGTTGCCAGAAGGAACCCGCTGCTTCCGTAAAACGGCGCTTCGGCCAGGAAGCGCCGTTTTGCGAAGGCCTGGCAGCGCTGGCTGCGCAGCGAAGTACGCCACCTACCCCGCTGCACTCACGGGACGTAAACGGTTCTCGTGCCTACCGGCTTACTGGTACTTCAACCAGGACTTGATATCCTTTGCCAGCTTTTCGATCTCCGACGCCTTTCTCAGGGCATCGACGGAAAGCTGGTCGTCCGAGGACTGGTCGATCTCGGCTTTCAGATCGGTGGAGAGCTGGAGCAGCTTCAGCATATCTGCGTTGAGGCGTCTGCGCCGCTCCGCCTCGCGCATCTGCGCGGCCTGCGTGGCTTCTTTGGTGGTTCCTTTTTGTGGGAGGGGATCCATCCCCGCCTGGGAGTGGATGGCCTCGGGGCCGCCCTGATTGACGCCGCCTGCCTGGGCTGTTGCGCGGGAAGGCGAGCAGAGCAGGATGCCGGGGAGGACGATAGCCAGTGTCACGGCTGGGCCGATCGTGCCGCGGCGTGGGCGTAGGTCGGGTGCGGTTCTCGGCATGGGCGTACAGCACCTCCAGGAGTTTCTTCGAGCTCTACTTTCCCGGTCCTGCGGTGCTGTTCCCTGGATGCGTTGGACGCGAGCGGCTTCATCATGAGCCTCGCTGCGCTGCTTCCACAAGGGGGGAGTCTCGGGGACTTCACCGGCTGAAGCAGCGAGTGGCTGTGCCAGCCGGTGGAGCGGCCAAAGAAACTACTTGAAGCCGAGTACCGGGTGCGGCAGGTAGAGCTCCTCGAGCTGCTTCACCTCGTCCCCGGACAGCTTGATGTCGAGGGCGGCAACGGCATCCGAGAGGTGGTTCGGCTTGGTGGCGCCCACGATCGGGCTGTCCACGAACGGCTTGGTTAGCATCCAGGCGATGGCAAGTGAAGCCTGCGCGACCCCTTTTTCCTTTGCGAGCTCGGTGACCTTGTCGATCACCTTGCGATCAGCCTCTTCCGTGCTTGCATACATGGTTTTGCCAAACTGGTCGGTCTCAAGGCGCTTGGTGTTCTCAGCGTCCGAGGGGCGGGCCAGGCGGCCGCGGGCAAGCGGGCTCCACGGGATCACGCCGATGCCTTCCTCTTCGCAGAGCGGCATCATCTCGCGCTCTTCTTCGCGATAGATCAGGTTGTAGTGGTTTTGCATGGAGACAAAGCGCGTCCAGCCGTGGAGGTCTGCAAGATACAGGGCTTTCGCGAACTGCCATGAGTACATCGACGACGCCCCGATGTAGCGAGCCTTGCCGGCCTTGACGATGTCGTGGAGCGCCTCGAGGGTCTCTTCGATCGGCGTTTCCGGGTCCCAGCGGTGGATCTGGTAGAGGTCGACGTAGTCAGTCTGCAGGCGGCGCAGGCTGGCGTCGATCTCGTTCATGATGGCCTTGCGGGAGAGGCCGTTGCCGTTTGGCTCCTCGCGCATGGCGCCGTGCACCTTGGTGGCGATGACGGTGTTTTCGCGGCGGGTGTTGTGCTTGAGGAATTTGCCGAGGACCTCTTCGCTCGCGCCACGTGAGTACACGTTTGCGGTGTCGAAGAAGTTGATGCCAAGCTCGAGCGCCTGTTTGAGGAATGGCTGGGAATCGGCTTCGTTCAGCGTCCACGCATGGCTGCCCGGGGTGAGGGTGCCCTTGGCTGGCTCGCCATAGGACATGCAGCCGAGACAGATGCGGGAAACGTAAAGGCCTGTTTTGCCGAGGCGCGTGTACTCCATCGTAGGTGTGCTCCAGGAACTCTGAGGATGCCGGGGAAGCGGCTCACTCTGTTGGATGCCCGTGGCGGAGCGAGCTCCATGGACGGGCGGGTGACGTCGTTCGCTTGCCGGGAGGCAAACAGACAGCTTTAATGGTGCCATGTTCGTTACAGGGAACCGCCGCGCCGTACTCTTCTCAACACTTCTTCTCGCTGCGACAAGAGCCCTCACGCCCTTTGCCGTGGCCCAGAGCGTCGAGGCGCTGCCATCCGGGGTACGCGCGACCGCTGGGGGCATCACGATCGAGATCACGGCGCTGCGGGACGACGTGGTGCGGGTGCGCGAGGGAGAGACCGGTCACATGCCGGAGGACAGCTCCTGGGCCGTGCTTCCCGGGGCGCGGGAGGCACATGTTCCGGTGACGGTCGAGGCGCATGGCTTTCGCACCAAGATGCTCCGCGTGATGTTGAGCCCGGACCTGAAATTGACCGTTGAGGACCTCGATGGGCACATCCTGCAGCAGGACACGCGGCCGGTCGAATACCACGGCACGGCTTTCCGCTTGTATAAGCAGATGACGGACGATGAACACTTCTTCGGCTTGGGAGACAAGGTAGGGCCGCTCGACCGACGCGGAATGGCGTTTGTCGACTGGAATACGGACCAGTTCGGCTGGCAGGAGTCGACCGATCCGATCTACAAAAGCATCCCGTTTTTTTACTCGTGGCGCTCGGGCAGGGTGCTGGGGACGCTGTTCGACAACACATGGCGGGCGAGCTTCGACTTCGGCAAGGAGTACCCGGACCAATTTTCCTTCGGGGCGCCAAATGGGCCCATCGACTACTACCTGATGTACGGGCCAGGGCCGAAGGAAGTGGTGGAGGATTACGCGTGGCTGACCGGGCCGACGCCGATGCCGCCGCTCTGGTCGCTGGGCTTCCAGCAGTCGCGGTACAGCTACTACCCGGAGTCGCGGGTGCGTGAGATCGCGGACCGGCTGCGTGCGGACAAGATCCCGGCCGACGCGATCTATCTTGACATCGACTACCAGCAGAACAATCGTCCATTCACGGTCAATCGCGAACGCTTCCCAACCTTTGAGCAGATGATCAAGGACCTGAAGGCGCAGCAGTTCCGCGTCGTCGCGATCACGGATCTCCACATCGCCGACCTGCCGAACGCAGGCTACAAGCCCTACGACGAGGGGGCTGCCCAGGACCGCTTTGTGAAGCTGCCGAACGGCAAGACGTATGTGGCCTGGGTGTGGCCGGGGAACTCGGTGTTTCCGGAGTTTACCGAGATGGACACGCGGGCCTGGTGGGGAACGCTCTACGGCGAATTTGTCAAAGACGGAATCGCCGGTTTTTGGAACGACATGAACGAGCCGGCAGTGTTCAACGTGGCCTCAAAGACGATGCCCGACGATGCGCAGCACACGATACGCGGGAACGCGGCGCTTGGCTTCGCCGATCGCACGGCGAACCACCTTGAGATCCACAATGTCTTCGGCATGCTGAACTCCGAGGCAACGTTCGAAGGGCTGCGGAAGCTTGCTCCGGATGAGCGGCCGTTCGTGCTGACCCGGGCGAGCTATGCAGGTGGCCAGCGGTACGCGGCGACCTGGACCGGCGATAACAGCTCCACGTGGAACCACATGCGGCTGACGACGCCGATGTTGGAGAACCTGGGGCTAAGCGGCTTCGCGATGTCGGGGGCCGATGTAGGTGGTTTTGCGGGGTCGCCGCAGCCGGACCTCTTGACCAAGTGGATCGAGCTCGCGGCCTTTCAGCCGATTGATCGCGATCACACGGCCGACGGCACCAAGGACCAGGAGGTATGGGTGCATGGGCCAGCGCAGGAGGCGACACGTCGCCGCTACATCGAGGAGCGTTACCGGTTGATGCCGTACCTGTACACCACCGCAGAGGAGATGGCGCGGACCGGGCTGCCGATCGTGCGGCCACTGTTCCTGGAGTTTCCGGATGCCGCGCCGGACAAACACCCGGTCGATCTCGATGCGCCAGCGGAGTTCCTCTTCGGCCCTGACCTGCTGGTCGCGCCACCGCGCTACCCGGACGAGGTGGACGACTACGTGGTCGAGCTGCCGCCCGGCGTCTGGTATGACTACTGGACCGGGAGCCGGATCGATCGCACGCGCGCGGTGGTGAGCCGGGACCTGGAGCAGAAGAACAACGCAGCCAGCTCATCGTCTGCGGCAGAAGCGCCGGTGAAGATCACGCCGTCGCTCGACGTGATGCCGGTGTATGCACGGGGTGGCAGCGTTGTGCCGGAGCAGCCTCTGGTGCAGAGCACGATGGACGAGCCAAAGGGTCCGTTAACGCTGCGGGTCTATCTGGGTCCGGCCAATGCCTCGGGACAGACCTGCTCAGGGGATGTGTACCAGGATGACGGCATCTCGTACGGCTTCCGAAAAGGCGCCTTTTTGCGCATGCACGTGGAGTGCACGACGACGGCTGGTGGCGTGACAGTGCGGGTCGGGAGGCATGAGGGGTCCTTTGCTCCCTGGTGGCAGTCGGTCGCGCTCGAAGTGTATGGACTGCCGGCAGCCCCGACGGCAACGGTGAACGGGAAGTCGTTGCCCGTCGCCAGGAGTGCGACGGCGGCGGCGTGGCAGCTTACGATGCCTGACTCCGGGCGGGGCTTCGAGATAGCGCTCAGCGGAACGACTGCGCCCTAAGCGCTCCTGGTCAGGCGGGAAGGATCCCATACTTTTCGACGAGGAAGCTCTGCAACGTCAGTGGGAGCGCGGCGGCAAGCTCCTGCCAGGTCAGCAGCTTTGCGCGGCAGCGCAGGGCTGCGCTCGGCACCGCGCTGAGCACGCGCTGCCACTCGACGATCAGGTCGTGGCGCCGCCCGTCGCAAAGCACGCAGAAGCTGCTCCCCGTGTGTGCCGCTGCGAGCACACTGCGGATGAGCTGGTAGCCGAGGAAAGTGCCGCTGGCCGTTCGTGGGAGCTCGTTGACCTCGAAGACTTCCTCCAGGGTCGGGAAGCGGGCGAGCAGGGCAGTGGATGCTGTCTGGAAGCCGCCCTCTGTGAGTTTGGCTTCAAGGAGCAGCCCGTCGAGCTCCATGTCGACCTCCGTCGTGTCGACGAGGCCGCGGACCCGGGGCAGCCGGGGATGTACGCCGAAGCTGGGTTTCGGGGCAGACTGGACGCCGAGAAGCCGCGCGACGTGCCCGGACCGGAAAACGGCCGGATCGCAGAAGATGTTCATCAACAGGGCGTCCGAACTGGCGGCGCAGTCCAGCTCGCGCCAGTGCCAGTCTGCTCGTGGACGTGCTCTTCGTCCGGCGGTGTGCGCTTTTTCAAGGCGGGCGCGCCATGCCCCGTCGCCCTGGATGGCGCTGTAGCTGGCCGGGTGGAAGTTCCCGTGCCGCCCTTGTTCGTCTTCGCCAAAGATGACACTTGGCGAGCGCCCCGTGGAGAGCTCATGGAGAAATCCGTTCCGCCTGGCGAACAGGGCAGCGCGGGCGTTCAGATCGCGATGCAGTGCGGATGCAGAGCAGGCCGGCAGCGCCGCGGTGAAGGTGGAAGCATGCACCCCAATATGCTACCGAACCCGCTCGCTTTCAGGCGAAAGAAAGACGAAGAACATTCGAGACAGCAAGGCGCCGGTCCGCGGTCATCCCTGAAGTTCAAAAACCAGCTGCTGAAGCCTGGATGCATGATCTGCAAGGGCAGCGCCGGTGGAGGCACTTTGTTCCGCAACCGAAGCCGTGCTTTCCGCACTCTTGCCGATCCGTTCCAGTGCGCGGTTGATCACCTGCGCTGCTTCCTTCTGCCCATTGGACGTGGATTGCAGCTTCTCGATCCTCTCCTTCACTTTGGCGGTGGAGTTGGTGAGGCGCCCCATCGCGTCGCTCAGGGCGGCAACGGAAGATGACCCGCTTTGCGCGCTCCGGATCGCCTCATCTATGAGTGTTGAGGTCTCGGTCGCCGCAGAGGCCGAGCGCTGGGCAAGGCTGCCGACTTCATTTGCGACCACGGCGAAGCCCGCTCCATACTGACCGGCGCCTGCTGCTTCAACTGCTGCGTTGAGCGAGAGGATCTTGGTCTGGAAGGCAATTTCCTCGATGAGCCGGATGACCTTGTGAATCTTATCGTTTGCCTGCACGATCTGGCTGACGGTATTCTGCACAGCGCTGAGATCCGCCGTAGCTTGCGAAAAGCTCTGGTCCATCTCCTTCATCCAGTGCATGGCGTCCTTTGCGATTCCCGCCGCGCCTGAGGAGAGGTCCCTTAACTCGTCGCTCGAGTGCAGGGTGTCGCGCATCGTGGCGGCCTGCGTGGTGGCAGAGCTGGCCAGCTCGCCGCTGGCATCGTTGAGCGCCTTGGAGGACGTAGAGACGTCGTCGGCCACGCCGCCCATGTGCTCGGCGACCAGGGCCCTGGCCTGGATCGACCTCCCGAACTGTTGTGCAATCCAGCAGGCCGGAGCGACTTCAAGGACGACAAAGAATGCGTGGATCAGGACTGTGGAGAAAGAGGCCTTGTAGTTGAAGACGCTCGCCGGGAGCCACAGCCAGAATAGAACGTGATGCAGCGCGATGACGACGCCCGCAACGAGCAGTGGGGTCACCCGACCGTAGACGGTCAGCAGCGCCAGCAGCACGAAGATCTCGAAGTGACCCTCGATCATGCCGTTAGTGACATGGATCGTGAGCGCGCTGATGCCCATGGCTGCCACGGCGATTAACTCTGCTGCAAGAGGGGCCGAGAAATCACGCAGGAAGACCAGGAGGGGCCCTGCGAGCAGAAGCGCAGCCACGGCAGCCGCAAGAAGAGGACTGCCGCCGCGCAGCCACGCGATCGCGACCAGAACGGGAACGTGGAGCCCCAGGAAGCACAGGGCGAATCCATTGATCCGTTTGAAGTAAGTCTGCTCGAACTGTGTCATAGGCTGCCTCGCTGCTTGTATTTCCACCGAAAGGGGTCGACCTGGCGCTGGATTCGGGCGCCTACGGCGCAGCCGATGACCGGGTACTCTGGCGGTGTCCGACCTTGTTGTGCTGCCTGGAGCAGCACTGCGTCCTGGTCGTATGCGCTGCCGTAGCCGCCGCGGTACACGACGCGTCCAGCCGGGTTGGTGATGATCAGCACCGGGACGCCAACCAGGTGGTAGCGCCGCAGCAGTTCGTCTGCGTCTGCGTGGCGCAAGGGAAAGCCGGCGTACTCAAGCTTGTCTGAAACGCGATGCTCCGGCGTGGCTTCTGGCCCATCCACCAGGACGATTTCTTCCGAGACGCCCGCGATACGGCCCCGTGCCAAGAGGTGCGTCATGACTCTCTGCGAGCAGCCACACTCCTCCGACAGAACGTGCACCAGCAGCCAGGAGTGTTGCGAGGCAGACGGTGCCACCGCGGCAAGCCCACTGTCGGGAGCCTCAAAGCTGAGGTGATAGGAGCAGAGTACGGCTCCTGCGACTACTGCGGCGAGCGCCCAGACGCCAAGCAGCGCGTAGACCCACGCCGGGTTGCCCTTTTTCAGCATTGCTGGCCTGTCGCTTCTCATGGGTGTAGCAGCGTTATCGGCTGTCTCTGCCCCGCTGTTCAGCCCCGCGGCAAAGAAAACCCGCCGCTGCCCGGTTCGCTGGCACTGCGGTTCGCCCCGCGGCGCGAGGACGACTAAGATGTGGAAGATACTGCGTGGTGGATGGGGAGGACTCTTGCTCTCAGTGGATGAATCAAAGCGCCAGGCAGCGGAACGCAGCATGGCGTATGTGAAGGACGGCATGCGTGTGGGCCTGGGTACCGGCTCCACAGCGAAGCACGTCCTCCAGCTGCTAGGGCAACGTGTGCGCGACGGGCTCAAGATTGTTGGGGTACCAACCTCGAGCGGTTCCGAGGCTCTTGCCCGAGCGTCCGGGATCCCGCTTGCCACCTTTGCGGAGGTCGAGGAGCTTGATGTCGCGATCGACGGAGCCGACGAAGTAGGGCCGGAGCTTGCGTTGATCAAGGGTGGGGGTGGTGCGCTGCTGCACGAAAAGATTGTCGCCACGGCGGCGCGCGAGTTCATCGTGGTGGTTGGCGAAGGCAAGGTCGTGCCGGTGCTGGGTGCGTTTCCGCTGCCGGTCGAGGTGATTTCGTTCGCTGGTCCCCTGGTGGAGCAGAAGCTGCGAAAGCTTGGAGCCTCGCCCACGCTGCGGCTCAAGGGGGCCGTGCCGTTCCTCACCGATGAAGGCAACTGGATCTATGACTGTCACTTTGGCTCGATTCCGCGGCCCGCCGAGACTGCTGCTGCGTTGCGGGCGATCGTGGGGGTGGTGGAGCATGGGCTGTTCCTGAACACGGCGACACGGGTCATCGTGGCCGATGCGGGGGGTGTGAGCGTGATCGAGCGCTGAGATCGAGGGGGTCTGTCACGCGGCATCGCGTCGCATCGAATACCATAGTCGTGAATCAGCAAGCGCAAGTCAGCAGACGCTGACAGCGGTGAATACGAGGAGAAAAGCATGCAGATTGGTTTGGTAGGCCTGGGTCGCATGGGCGCGAACATGGCAAAGCGTCTGATGAAGGGCGGCCACGAGGTCGTGGTGTCCGACCTGAGCGAGAAGGCCGTTAAGGATCTCGAAGGCGCAGGGGCGCAGGGTTCTACGTCACTGGAGGAGTTCCTCGGCAAGCTGCAGAAGCCGCGCGTGGTGTGGCTGATGGTGCCAGCGGGCGCCGTCGACAGCATGATCCAGAAAATCGTTCCGCATCTCGAGGCAGATGACATCCTGATCGATGGCGGCAACTCGTACTATATCGACGACATTCGCCGCTCGAAGGAGCTGGAGCCGAAGGGCATCAAGTACATCGACGTAGGCACAAGCGGCGGCGTGTGGGGCCTCGAGCGCGGCTACTGCATGATGATCGGAGGGCCGGACAAAGAAGTGCAGTATCTGGATCCGATCTTCTCGACACTGGCGCCAGGCCGAGGCGACATCTCCCGCACTCCGGGACGTGAAGATGGCAAGTCGGAGTCGACCGCGGAGAATGGCTACCTGCATTGCGGGCAGACCGGCGGCGGCCACTTCGTCAAGATGGTGCACAATGGCATCGAGTACGGCATCATGGCTGCCTACGCAGAAGGCTTCAACATCCTGAAGAATGCCAACATCGGCAAGCAGCAGGAGCAGGAGCACTCGGCCGAGCTGACGCCGCTGCGTACACCAGAGCACTACCAGTATGACTTCGAGCTCGACAACGTTGCGGAAGTCTGGCGTCGTGGTTCAGTGATCTCGTCCTGGCTGCTTGACCTAACAGCCGCTGCGCTGCTGCAGCAACCGGATCTGAAGAACTACGGTGGCGAAGTTGCGGACTCGGGTGAAGGACGCTGGACCACGATTGCTGCTATCGACGAGGGCGTGCCAGTGGATGTGTTGAGCGCGGCGGTATTCTCGCGATTCGCATCGCGTGGAAACGATCTGTTTGCCAATAAGATCCTCTCGGCGATGCGCTTTGGTTTTGGCGGTCACCTCGAGATGAAGCCCGGCAAGTAATTCTCCTGGCCGACAGAAACGGCTCCCAGCGGGAGCCGTTTTCTTTTACGTGCCATGCGTCAGGCGCGAATCACCTTCATCCCCTTGTCGAGGAAGGGCTGGATATCTGTGTCGCTTGCTCCGGTGTCGGTCACGAGCATGTGCACCTCGTTTGCCGCGCAGATCAGCGAAGAGGAGATGGTGTTGAGCTTGGAGGAGTCCGCGACAACGATGACTTCACGTGCCTGTTTCACCATGGCGCGGAAGGTAAGCGCTTCATCCTGCTCCATGGTGGTGCAGCCGCGTTCGGCGTGAATGCCGACGACGTTGAGCATGACCTTGTCGAGATAGACATCATCCATGAAGCGGATCGCAGCCGGCCCGGTAAGCGAGAACGACCAGGCATAGGGCAGCACGCCTCCGGTGACCGAGGTGCGCATGCCGGGCTGGTTGCACAATTCCATGCCGATGTTGATGGCATTGGTGACGACCTTGATGTTGGCGCGGTGACGCAGCGCGCGGCCCACCTGGGTGGTGGTAGTCCCGGCGGTAATTCCCACGGTTTCGTTGGGCTGAACGAGGTCGGCTGCCGCGAGCGCGATGCGGCGCTTTTCGCTCGCGGCTCGCTGCTCGCGTGCCTGGAAGCTGGTGTCGTAGCGGAAGGGCTCATAGAGCAGGGGTTCCACGAGCATGGCGCCACCGTGAGTCCGGCGAACCAGGCCGCGGCTTTCCAGGCGATTGAGGTCTCTGCGGATCGAGGGCGCCGAGGTGCCGATGGACGTCAGGAGTTCTTCAATCGTGGCCGAGCCTCTGCCAAGCAGCAGACGCATAATCTTTTCTTCGCGATTCTCTGTTTTTGCCGACATAGGGATTAGCGAGCGTCTCTCAGTGCCTGGGAACTTTCTTCGCGAGCATACCTGCAGTCTTCTGGATTTACTAAGTTCTTGTGAAAAAAACAGACCTTTGGTCGGGTAGGCTGCTGACGAACGTTCAGCAACCCACCCGGGCCTCTAGTGGGCGGATGCCGAAAGAGGGTCCGCGGCGACAGGGCCGTCGAGCACGTGCTCTGTTTTCCCTTCGACTGACTTGCCCGGCTTGCCGTCCACGTCGAAGATGACGATCTCGTTTGCGCCGGCATGCAGCCAGGGTCCCGGCAGGTACAGGGTCTTCTGCGGACCGACGTTCCAGAAGCGCCCCAGTGGAATGCCGTTGATCCAGACCATACCCTTGGCGAGCTGGCTGGTGTCGAGGTAGGTGTCGCCGGGCTTGTCGACGGTGAAGCTGCCACGGTAGAAGCAGGGTCCGCTGCAGGTCGCGCTGGTGAAGGCAAGGGTGGTGGGCGACAGGACGGGCAGCGGCTCAGAGTCCCAGCCTTCGACGGGCGTGCCGTCGAGGGTCGGGGTAGCGAGCAGGCCGGTACGCTCGCCAGCGATCGCCTTCCCATAATTCACGCGGCCGGTGTTTTCGACGAGTATGTCGAGCTTTGCGGCCGGGGAATCCGGGTGAATGGCGAGTTCGGTCTGGTTGAGCCGGCGATCAATCGCGCCCTGGAGCTTGCCGTCGAGGTAGACCAGCGCGTAGTCATGCACCACGGGCAGCCTGAGGGTGCCGCTGTGAGCATTTGCGAGCGTCGTGCGGTAAAGGATGTAGCCGTACGACTGGCCGAGATCTTCCATCGTACGTGGCCTGGCGCTGTGCACAGGGGGCGGCAGGGTCTTCCACAGGCTGACGCTCGCATCGAGCGCGATGGGGCCCGTCGCGATGGGCATTGGCGGAGTCGATGGCGGATCGGGCAGCGTCTCGTGCGTGACCGAGGTGATCAGTTTGCGGAACTCGAAGTATTTGGGCCGCAGCGCGCCGGTCTCGGCGACGGGCACATCGTAGTCGTAGCTCGTGACATCGGGCTCGTAGTTGGTGCCATTGCTGTTGGCGCCATTCATCCAGCCGAAGCTGGTGCCGCCGTCGAACATGTACAGATTGACGGAATAGCCCTGCTCGAGCATCCACTTGAGGTCGGCAAGCTGGGTTTCAGTGCTGCGGGTTTCATGCTTCGCGCCCCAGTGATCGAACCAGCCGTCCCAGTACTCGCTGTTGAAGTGAATGCTGCCGGGCCGAAATTTGTCATAGAGCGCGAAGGAGCGCTTGGCGTCGCCGGTGCCGAAGTTGACGCCGATCGGCAGCTCGGGGAGTGAACCTTTTGCAAGAACGTCCGCGCCGTCAGCCGTGTACAGCAACGACTTCGTAAAGCCTGCGTGCACGACGGCTTTGTGGATGTCCTCCATGTAGGCGTGGTCGTCGCCATACGATCCGTACTCGTTTTCGACCTGCACGGCAAGGATCGGGCCGCCGTTGCCGATCTGTAACGGCGCCAGTTGCTGACCGAGAGCATCGAGGTACTCACGCGCCGCAGAAAGGAAGCCGGGGTAAGCGCTGCGCACCTGCATCTTGGGGTCGCTCAGGAGCCATGCAGGGAAGCCGCCAAACTCCCACTCGGCGCAGGCGTAGGGGCCGGGCCGAAGAACGACGTAGAGGCCTTCCTCCTTTGCCTCGCGCACAAACTCGGCGACGTCATTCTGACCGGTGAAGTCGAAGTGGCCGCGCATGGGCTCGTGCAGGTTCCAGAAGGTGTAGGTCTCGACCGTGTTCAGACCCATCGCGCGTGCCTTCTTCAGGCGATCGCGCCAGTAGGCGCGTGGGATGCGCTGGTAGTGGATCGCGCCGGAGATGATCTGGAAGGGTTTGCCGTCGAGCTGGAAGTGATCGCCGGAGACGACAAAGCGCTGTTCCTGTGCGGGCGCAGCTGCGGTGACGGTGAAGAGTGCAGCGAGGGTGAGAAGAGCAACGCGCATTCGTACAGCTCCTGATGTTTGGAAAGAAATTACGCGAAGCGCTCGCGCAGCAGCTCGGGACGCCTGGTGGCGAGCGTGAGGATCAGTTCGCCGAAGAGCGTGTTGGCCCAGGCAAACCAGGGACGTGTGTAGCGGCTTGCATCGTCCTTCCAGAAGGACTCGTGCATGAAGTGTGTGCCTGCTGTGGTGTTGCGCAGCGTCCGCAGGGCGGTGAGGATCTCCTGACTGTTATTGCTCGACATCGCGCGAATGATGATCGACATGGGCCAGATATAGTTGAGGCCTTCGTGCGGTCCGCCGACGCCTTCGCCCGCGGTGCCGCGAAAGAAATACGGGTTTGCTTCCGAGAGAACGAAGGCGCTGGTGCGCGCATACATGGCGTCATCGCCGGCGGGCACCGAGGCGAGGTATTCGAGAGACAGGAGGCCCGGTGCGTTGGCGTCATCCATGCGTAGCGTATTGCCGTAGCCGTCGACCTCGTACGCCCAGATGCGGCCGTGGGACTCCGTGTCGATGATCCCGTGTTGTGCCACTGCGGCTGCGACTTCATCGCTGAGTGCCTGGGCATCGCGAGCAAGGGCAGCATCATGCGCCACGGCCGAGGCGAGCTCGGCAAGCTGCCGGAGGCTCGTGACCGCGAAGAGGTTTGCGGGCACGAAGAGCGGGTAGGTGCAGGCATCGTCGGACGGGCGGAAGCCCGAGTAGATCATGCCGACCGGGCGTGCTGGATTCCCATAGCCGCCGAGCGGAAGCGTGTCTGTCGGCACGGGTGAGCTGCGCTGGAAGTGATAGGGCCCCGGCGAGTCCTTGCGCTGCTGCTCGCGGAAGGTGCGCAGGATTGCGCGGGCGCCTTCGCGCCAGGCTTTGTCGAAAGGCGCTGTGTTGCCGGTGGCTTTCCAGTAGCCGTGCGCGAGGCGAATGGTGTAGCAGAGCGAATCGATCTCCCACTTACGCTCGCCAACCCCGGGCTTCATTTCGGTGAGGTCGTGAACCGCCCAGGAGAGCCGCGGGCTGGTGGTGGAGGGGAGGAAGGCATTGGCGTAGGGGTCGATCAGGATGCAGCGTGTCTGCCTGCGAATGACGCCCTCAACGAGCCTCGCGAGCTTCGGATCCTGCTTGCAGAAGGGGAGATACGGCCAGACCTGCGCAGAGGAATCACGCAGCCACATCGCATCGATGTCGCCCGTGATCACGAAGGTATCCGGGTGTCCGTCGAGGGAGCCGGGCGAGACCGTGGTGTCGAGCGTGTTCGGCAGACAGTTGCTGAAGATCAGCGCGAGTTCAGGGTCAGCGATCATGCCGCTGACGCGCGTGATCGCTTCCTCAACAGCCGGGCTGGTGAAGCGACGATGACCTGCTGACGGGCGTTCGATCAGCGCCGGAGTGGAGGCCTGCGCGGCCACCGCGTCCTGTGCCAGGCTGTTGTGGCTTGCAAGAGCCGCGGTGGCCCCGAGAGCAAGGCTGTTACGCAGGAGCGCCCTGCGTGTGACCGGTGCGCTCATCGCGTGAGCGACGGAGGCGCGAGCTCCGGGGCGGTGGCCAGTGTCATGTTAGGTTCGGTGCCGAGCTCGAAAGCGATGTGGCCGCCCTGCGCGATCTCTGCATGCGAGACCCAGAGCTTGTCTGACCGCTTGCCATTAATGCGCACGCTCTGGATGTAGATCGCGTCGGGCGAGGGCCGCTTGGCTTCGATCACGAGCTGCTTGCCTCCGCTCACAGTGAGCGTGGCCTTGTCGAAGAGCGGGCTGGTGAGCACGTAGTTGCCGCTGACCGGGTCGACTGCGTAGAGGCCGAGCGCGCTCATCACGTACCAGGCGGACATCTGGCCACAATCCTCGTTGCCCTGCAGACCATCGGGGTTGTCGCTGTACATCGTGTTCAGCAGCGAGTGCACACGGCTCTGGGTCTTCCAGGGCTGGCCGGCGTAGACGTAGAGGTAGGCGATGTGGTGGCTTGGCTCGTTGCCGTGTGCATACTGGCCCACCATGCCGGCAATATCCGGCGGTGCGTTGGCAGGCAGCGTCGAGGGAACGGTGAACAGCTCGTCGAGCTTCTTGAGGAAGGGCTCGCGACCACCCCACAGCTCGATGTAGCCCTTGTTGTCATGCTGCACCCCGAAGGTCGTCTGCCACGCATTCGACTCGGTGTAATCGCGGTACTTGTCCGTGTGGCCGAGGTCGATGGGATTGAAGGGCTCGGTCCACTTGCCGTCGCTGAGCTTCGCACGCATGAACTGGGTCTTTGGATCGAACTGGTGCTGATAGTTCTGTGACCGCTTGCGTTGCACTTCCGCATCGTCATGCGCGCCGACGACGTCGGCAACATGCGAGCAGGCCCAGTCGCCGTAGTCGTACTCGAGCACCTTGCTGACCGACTCTTCTTCCTTGTCGGCGGGGATGTAGCCCATGGAGCGGTAGTAGCCCAGGCCTCGGTAGTCGTCGACCATGTTGCGCTTCCGCATCACCTTGTAGGCGCGCTGCCAGTCGATACCGGGGAACTTCTTGACGCAGGCCTCGGCCATCACGCTGGCCGAGTGGTAGCCCGTCATGGTGCCGGTCTCTTTGCCCTGCAACGGCCACACGGGCATGCCGGCGGGGCTCTGCTCGGCCATCGCGATCAGGCAGTTCACCATGCCCGGAACACGATCGGGCTGGATCAGCGTAAATGCTGGATGCAATGCGCGGAAGGTGTCCCACAGCGAGTAGGTGCTGTAGTTATGGTCGCCGGCGTTGAGCGTGTGTTTCGCGCCATCCATGCCGCAGTATTCGCCCGTCACGTCATCGAAAAGCGTCGGCGCACAGTGCATGTGGTAGAGCGAGGAGTAGAAGATGGCGCGTTGCTTCTCGTCGGTGGTCTCGATGCGGATGCGGCTCAGCTCCTTCTGCCACTTGGCCTTGGCCGCCGCGCGGGTCACGTCGAACTCGTAGCCGGGCATTTCGGTTTTCAGGTTGGCAAGCGCATTTTCAACCGAGACGCCGGAGATGCCGACGCGTACAAGGATCTTTTCGCCGGCAGCGGGCTTCACGTGCAAGGCGGCCTTGAGGCTCTTGCCTGCGCTCCTGGTGGTGCCGTCGGGCAGAACGGTTCCGTCCTGCATCAGTTCGGCTTTTGCGAAGGGCCTGGAGAATTGCGCAGCGAAATAAATGCGACGGCCGTTGGCCCAGGAGTGCACCGTGCGTCCGCCGGTGACAGTATCGTCGCCCACAATCGTCAGCGTGGCGTCGTCGACGGGGCTGGTGGGGTCGTCGTAGGAGTGCTCGAAGTCCAGAAGGAAGTGGCTGTCGGCAGCCTGCCCGAAGGTATAGCGATGCAGTCCGGTCCGCTCGGTAGCGGTAAGCTCGGCGAGCACCTGGCGATCATGCAAGGGCACGGCGTAATAGCCGGGCTCCATCTGCTCGTCGCTATGCGAGAAAGGGGCGCGGTAGCCTTCGCTCGGGTTCTCGCGGGTGCCGGGTTTCCATTTGACCTCGCCGACGTTGGGGATGAGCAGGACGTCGAGCAGATCGCCGCAGCCGGTGCCGCTGAGGTGCGTGTGGCTGAAGCCCATCAACGAGGTGTCGGCGTCGTAATAGCCGGAGCACCAGTCCCAGCCCTTGGTGTAGGTGTCCGGGCTGAGCTGCACAGCGCCGAAGGGAACGGTCGCGCCAGGGAAGGTGTGGCCGTGGCCGCCGGTGCCCACGCGGATGTTCACGTATTGCGTCACATCGTCGGCGCCTGGGGCTTCGCCGGTGGCGAACGCTGCCAGTGCGGGACGAGACTGGAGGAGTGGCAAGCAGGAAACTGCGGATGCCGATTGCAGGAAGAGCCGTCGTGTGAGCATCGTGTTGAGAGGGAACCTTTCCGTACTAAACATTCGACGTATGTCGAGGGCCGATTGCGCGTTCTACGGAGTTCCGTCCGTGGCGGCGCAGAAAACCTTGTCCGGTGATCATATGCCCCCGAAACGGTAGAAAATCAAGCGTCGCCTCTTTCTTTCATGTAGGCTGACGTTTCCGCGGGTTCTGTCCCTTCTGCATGATCTGGTGGCAGCAGGCCCATGGTTTCGAGGTGCTGTATGCGTCTGCGTTTGTTCGCGACAACGTTCGCTGTTTGTATCGCCGTCTCCAGTCTGGAGGCACAGCAGATCGCCCTGATGCCGATGCCATCCTCGGTGCAGCGCGCTGACGGTGATCTGACGATCACGCCCGCCAAGGGCGACTCGGCGTTCACCCTCCGCTACACGGGGACACACGACGCACGGCTGGAGGCCGCGACGATGCGCATGGTCGACCGGCTCGACCGCAGCTGCGGCGGGCAGCTGCGGCGCTCCGTGCTGACGAACGAGGGTGGCGCAGGCGCCACGCTGTCGATCCAGGTCGCCTCGCCAGGCGCAGCGGTGCAGGGCTTTGAAGAGAATGAGAGCTACTCACTCAAGGTGACGCCCACGGGCGCCACGCTCACGGCGGCCACCGATGTGGGCGCGATGCACGGCTACGAAACGCTGTTGCAACTTGCGTCGAACGTACGCGGCGCGTGTGTGCTGCCAGCCATCTCCATCGAGGACTCGCCGCGCTTTCAGTGGCGTGGATTCATGATCGATGTGAGCCGGCACTTCGAGCCGGTCGACGTGGTCAAGCGCCAGCTGGACGGAATGGAGGTCGCGAAGCTCAACGTCTTCCACTGGCATCTCTCCGATGACCAGGGATTTCGAGCCGAGAGCAGGAAGTTTCCGAAGCTGACGGCGGATGCGTCCGACGGCCAGTTCTACACGCAGGAGCAGATGCGTGAAGTGGTTGCGTATGCCCGTGCGCGTGGGATCCGCGTGGTGCCGGAGTTCGACATGCCGGGGCATACCTCAAGCTGGATCGTGGCCTACCCAAATCTCGGATCAGGCGAAGACATCAAGAAGCTGCCGATTGTCTACGGCACACCGCAGGCGGAACTCGATCCTTCGCGTGAGAGCACCTACAAGTTCATCGATGCGTTCGTCGGCGAGATGAGCACGATCTTCCCTGACGCGTACTTCCATATCGGCGGCGACGAGACGGAGGGCAAGGGCTGGCTCGCAAACCCGAAGATCGCAGCCTTTATGAAGAGCAAGGGCTTCACCACGCCCGCGGAGCTGCAGGCGTACTTCAACCAGCGGCTGCTGCCGATCCTCAAGAAGCATGGCAAGCGCATGATCGGCTGGGACGAGATCCTGAACCCGGCGCTGCCGAAGGATATCGTGATTCAAAGCTGGCGTGGCGAGGCCTCGCTGGCCGCTGGCGCGATGCAGGGGTATGAGGGCATCCTGTCGGCGCCCTATTATCTCGACGGTGAAAAAACCTCGGCGCAGATGTTCCTTGCGGACCCGATCCCTTCTGACACCAAGCTCGATGCAGCGCAGCAGAAGCTGATCCTGGGCGGCGAGGTATGTATGTGGGCCGAGCAGCTGGACGCAGAGACCGTGGACAGCCGGGTGTGGCCACGCACGCTCGCGATCGCCGAGCGCTTCTGGTCGCCCCAGAGTGATCGCGATGTTCCCTACATGTACGAGCGCCTGCGGAAGGTCTCGCTTGAACTCGAGGATGTGGGGCTGACGCATATCAGCGGGCCCGAGAAGCTCCGCCGTAACCTGGCGGGCACACTGCATCCGGACGCGCTTGACCTGCTGGCCTCGGTCACCGAGCCGTACAGCTTTGGCGACCGCTACGACGGGCAGCATACCAACGGCTATACCTCGCTCGATCGCCTGGTAGATGCCGTGGTGGCCGATCCGCCCTCGCGCCAGCAGATTGCGGGCGATGTGGATGCGTTGACGCCGCATACCAAACTTCCGCCTGCGGGCAAGAATGATCCGGACAGAAGTGGAGACGTGCCTGCGGGATACCTGCCGAATCACGTGGAAGCCATGTCGGATCTGCGGGATACGTTCCTGCACTGGCAACGCTCTGCGCCGCAGATGGCGTTGCTTGCGACGCAGACACCCCGGCTGGATGACGTGGCGCCGCTCGCGCTCGAACTCAGTGAGCTTGGCGGAGTCGGCATGGAGGCGCTGGCGTACCTGGACGCGCATACCCCCGCGCCGCAGGCCTGGACCGAGCATGCACAGGCTGTGATCGCGCAGGCGCAGAAGGGCGGGGCGCTGGTGCACTTCACCTTCCTGGCCTCGCTCCAGAAGCTGGTGCTTGCGGCTTCCGAAGCACACGCGAGCTAGCCGCGCACAAGCCCCACACCCTGAGTTTCGGGTGTGGGGCTCTTGCACTGAGAGATCAGCGTGCGAGCACTGCCCGGGGCGTCAGGGTAGACAGCACCGTGCGCACATCTGCCTCGCGCACAGTATAGAGCGCATCCTCATCACGGGAGCCGATGCTGGCTGCCGAGTCCCCGGTATCGGCTGCATGGTGCCAGGGCGTGCGCAGCGAGGCGTGCAGCGTGTCCACGGGTACGTCGCGCCAGAGTTCGCCTGCATTGTTGACCCGCACACCGGCTCCTCCCATGATCTCGATACGGCCCGCGGCCTGTTGCACGAGCCGGGTCACTTCGGCAGCGCCTGCATGCAGCGAGGGTGCCCCTCCCGAGGTCAGCAGGATATTGACGCCCAGCGCGATCAGATCCTCGAGCGCTGAGCTTCGGTCGGCAGTGCGATCAAAGGCACGGTGACAGCAGAAGCGCATGTCCCCTGCGGCGTCACGGAGCCGGCGCATGGCATCCAGGTCGAGTCGGTGCTCCGGCGTAAGAACGCCAACGACGACTCCGTGTGCGCCCGCAGCACGCAGGGCGCGGATATCCCGTTCCAGGATCGAGATTTCTTCCGGCGTGTAGATGAAGTTTCCCGCGCGGGGACGCACCATGCAGTGCACCGCTGGCGACGCGGAGGCTAGCGTCCATTCCAGGAAGCCGATTGATGGGGTGAGGCCGCCATCAGCGAGCGTAGAGCAGAGTTCCAGGCGGTCGGCGCCCCCGCGGGATGCCGCGAGGACTCCTTCTGCATTGTCAACCGCAATTTCGAGACGAACACTGTCCATAGGCTGGCCGCTTACTCTGCTTTCCCGGCCACTGCCGAATGCTGTGCGTCCTCGTCGAGATATGCACCAAACTCCCTCAGCTCAACGGGGCCGTTTGCCGCGAGAATGCGCAGACGAACAGCACGTGCTTCGATTGGAGAAGGCAGAATGTCGATCCGTTTGTGGCCGATGACGTGGCCGTGCGCCACTTCCTGCCAGCGGCCGTTGTTCTCGGCATCGATCGCGTATTCCTCGACGTGCTGCCCGTCTTCAAGCCGCTCCATGCTCATGAACCGATCCAGCCGAACGGGAGACTTGAGCGTGACAGTCAGTGTTTGCGGCAGGTCCCCAGGCATAGTCCACCAGGTATGAAGATCACCATCAACAGCGCGTGTTGCAACACCTGTTACTGGAAGATGCGGGGCGAGCAGGCTCTGGCCGTATACCTTGCGCACGCGTGCGCCGAACTCTGCGAGCCGTTTGACGTCCGCGTCCGGCAGCAGGCCTTCCTTGTTGGGCGCGAGACCGAGCATCAACTGTGCGCCGCGTCCAACAGTGCTGTTGTACTCATTCATCAACTCGTCAACAGACTTGAGGGTGCTGTCGCTGTTCGGGTGCCAGAACCACTGACCGGTGTGTAGCGGTGTGTCTGCCTCGACGGGTCTCCAGCGCAGTGTGCCGGTGCGATCAACAGTGTTCCAGATGTCGAAGTCGACATTGCCGCTCTCGGTGCCGACCCAGCGCAGGTCGGCGTACTTATAAAGATCGACATCTGCGAACACTTCTGTGTTGGACTGGTAGGTGCGCAGGTGCTGGATGATCTTGTCGAAGTCGTAGGTACGCCCCTGTGAGCCGGCGCCATCGAGCCAGAACTCGACCAGCGGGCCATAGTTCCCGGCGAGTTCTTCCAGTTCTGCCAGGTAAAACGCATCGTAGGCAGCAGGGTCCTTGTAGCGCGGGTCATGGCGGTCCCACGGCGACTCGTACACGCCGAAGAGCAGGCCCGCCTTGCGCGCCGATGTGGACGCCATGCGGATGAGGTCCCCCTTGCCGTTCATCCACGGGGACGCTTTCACGCTGTACTCGGTCTGTGCCGTGGGCCACAGCGCGAAGCCGTCATGGTGCTTGGCTACCTGCACGACATAGCGGATCCCGGCGCTCTTTGCTGCGGCCATCCACTGGTCCGTGTCAACGTGGGCCGGGTTGAAGACCGACGGGGAGGCTGTGCCATCGCCCCATTCCCGGTCGAGAAACGTGTTGGTCCCAAAGTGGATGATCGCGCCCATCTCGAGATCCTGCCAGGCGACCTGCTGGGGCGACGGGCGGACCTCCGCGAAGTTCTGCGCTGCGGCAGCGAGGGGGCCGAGGAGGAGAAGTGCGGCGGAGAGGGAGCGAAAGTAGCGGATCAAGGGGCCTCGTCTCTTCGGGTGCAGGATGCGTACAGGAGCTTTCGGCGCTGACCTATTCGTCGTTGTAGACTGCCCAGCCGTGGCGACTATGTCAATAAAAATGATCGTTTGTGCTCCCCTTGATCAGCGCTTAGTATGCAGAGTATCTCCAGGTTGCCCCGGAGAGAAGGCCAGAACCCATGACAGAAGACCCAAACGTCCCGCGCGAAGCCGCGAATGAGCGGCAGTTTCAGCATGCAATGATGCGCGAAATCTATGAGCAGCCGGAGGCGCTCCAGCGCCTGCTTGCCGCGTCACTGTCCCCTGCGGGCACTGCACTGGAGGGCGCGCTGTTTGCGCCGGTGAGCTCGCTGCTTCGCGAGGCCTCGTCGCTCGTGATCATCGCCAGCGGCTCGAGCCGTCACGCCGGGCTGATGGCCGAGGTGACCTTTGAGGACCTGAGCGGGCTCTCGGTGGACGTGGAGTATGCGAGCGAATACTCGTACCGCTCCAGCAACACTACGCCCTCAGCGGTGGTGCTGGTGATCTCGCAGTCAGGGGAAACAGGCGACACGCTTGCGGCGCTACGCGAGGCGAAGAGCAATGGCCAGCACACGATCGCGGTGACCAATGTGCCAGGCTCGACGATGATGCGCGAGGCTGACGTGGCGCTGTGCACCGAGGCTGGCAAGGAGCTGGCCATCCCGGCGACCAAGAGCTTCACCAACCAGCTTGCCTTGCTGCACCTGCTTGCGCTCGCTGCAGGCGAAGCCCGCGGCCGACTGCGTCCCGAGGACGTGGCTCAACGTCTCGCTGCCTTGCAGAAGCTGCCTGCTCTGCTCGCCGGTTCACTCGATGGCTGGGCTGCGCGTGCGAAGTCCTGCGCGGAGAGTCTCCGCACCGCGAATAGCTATCTGTTTCTCGGGCGCGGCGTGCATTACCCGTTGGCCCGGGAAGGCGCACTGAAGCTGAAGGAAAGCTCGTACGTGCATGCGGAGGGTTATCCCTCAGGCGAGGTGCTGCATGGACCAAATGCGCTGGTGAGCGATGAGGTGCCACTCGTTGTGCTGGCAGCGTATGACCCCGCGGATGAAGACTCGCAGCGGAGGTACCAGCGTACGGTGCACCTGCTGGGCATCCTGCAGGGGCAGCACGCGCGTGTGCTTGCGATCGTGAATCGGGGGGACACAGAAGTGCGTGCGCTCGTTGGCGAGACGATCGAGATTCCTGCAGCGCCCGAGCACCTCCTGCCGCTGCTCGAGGTTGTACCGCTGCAGATGTTTGCGTACTACGTGGCCCTGACACATGGGGTCGATGTGGATCGACCACGGAACCTGGTCAAGTCGGTACCTGTCGCCTAGAGGGTTGGGGATGAATCGTCGTACTGCCGCATGGTTGATGGCTGCTGTGGTGTGTCTCGCTGTGCCACGGCTTGGGGCACAGAAGACACTCTTTTACATGAGCCAGGAAGGTCCTTCTGAGAGGGACTTCCTGGCGCATCGGTCGAAGATCGATATCCTGGTACCCACCTGGTATGACGTGGACCAGGATGGCCTGGTCAATGGCGAGCCCAACCCGGCGATCCTGGAGGCTGCGAAGGAAAGTCATATCCCCGTTGTGCCGATTGTCGCCCTGTTTAACAAGGACAAGGTGCACACACTGATGACCAGCCAGCGTGCACAGGAGGCGATGAACGCATCGCTGATCCGGGAGTGCAAGCGGAACGGCTACCGCGGCTTCCAGTTCGATCTCGAAGATGTGATGTGGACCGATCGTGATGCGCTCTCGGCAATGGTGAAGAAGACGGCCGACGCACTGCATGCCGAACATCTTGACTTACAGATTGCGGTGGTTCCGAACTCTCCAGGCTACCCGGGACATACCGCCTTTGATAAGTGGATGTATGCGGAATGGCGTGGGGCGTATGACCTTGAAGCCCTCGGTCGCGCAGTGGACCTGTTGTGCCTGATGACCTACGACCAGCACACGCGCTGGACGGAGCCGGGTCCGGTCGCGGGGTGGCAGTGGGTCAACGACAACATGAACTACGCGCTCAAAGTCGTACCGAAGGAGAAGCTGTCGCTTGGCATTGCCCTCTACGGCTACCACTGGTACACGGGCGATCCAGGGCTCGATGCAGAGAAGAAAGAGCCTCACCCAACTGCGGAGTACATCAGCGCGACCAATGCTCGCTCACTGCGCGACAGTTACGGCGGCCACGAGGAGTGGGATCCCATCGATCACACGGCATGGTTCTTCTTCAACCGCGACCAGCTGCGGGAGTGGGTTTTCTACACCGACAAACGTGGCTTCGATGACCGGTATGAGCTCGCGAAGAGCCACGGACTCGCGGGGATCTGCGCGTGGGTCCTGGGCGAGGAAGACCCGGCGATCTGGTCGGGTCTTCCGGACCACAAGTAGCGTTACTTACGCTCGAGCGTGAAGGCTGTGCTGTCGTAATCACCGCGCACCACCACCTGCACGCCTGCGCCCATCAGAGCAGCACCGGTGGCCGTCTGCGGCAGCATCGCACCCTTCTTGCTATCCACAGCAGTCAGTTTGTACGTGTCGTTGGGCACGAGCCCCTGGAGGTGGATCGTCGGAAATGGTTCGCCGTACTGCTCCGAGTGGAGAAACGCGAAAACCACAGCGTGTGACTTATCGGGAGCGACATACTCGGTTGCCCAGTGGCCCGTGGCATCCAGCGACGGAGTAAGCCGGTATAAGTCGCCCTGCTGCACCAGCGGGCGAACGGACTTGTAAAAGGCGACCTTCGACTGCGCGAGCTGCATCTCGTCGTCGGTCCACTTATTCAGATTGCCCCCAATGCCGAGCGATCCGGTCATAGCGACGTCGAAACGGAAAGCAAGCGGGATCGTGCGCATGTCGAGAAAGTTCGGCACGTCTGTGACCCAGGCCATCATGACGCCCGGCGTGTAGGCGTGGGAGAAGCCATCTTGGATGGTCAAACGATCCAGGGCATCCGTGTTGTCAGAGGTCCATACTTCATCGGTGTAACGGAGGATGCCGTCATCCACCCGCCCACCGCCACCGGAGCAGGACTCGATCTCGAGCTTCGGATGCTTGCGGCGAAGCTCGGCCAGGATGCTGTACAGGTTCTCGACGTAGCGGATATAGATCGTCTGCTGTTCGGGGAGCGGAACAGTCTCCCAGCCTGGTTCAGACCAGTTGCGGTTATAGTCCCACTTCAGAAAGTCGATCTGGTTCTTGGAGACAAGCTCGTCGAGAAAATTGAAGACATAGGCTCGCACATCTGGGCGAGCCAAGTTGAGCAGCAGCTGATTGCGTGCTTCGGTGCGCGGTCGCCCAGGGAAGTGCATCGCCCAGTCAGGATGTTTGCGGTAAAGATCGCTGTTCGGGTTCACCATCTCGGGCTCCACCCAGATGCCAAAATCCATTCCCAGCTGGTGAGCGCGATCAATCACAGGCGCAAGGCCATGCGGGAACTTCTGCGGATTGACATACCAGTCGCCAAGCCCGGCATGGTCGTCCGCGCGTTGGCCGAACCAGCCGTCATCGATCACAAACCGCTCTACTCCGAGCTTGGCTGCGCGTTCCAGCAGGGGCAGCTGCCCGGCCTCACTGACATCGAACCCAGTCGCCTCCCAGGAGTTAAAGAGCACCGGACGCAGCTTTGGCTTTGGCGCCTGGGGGAGGATCTCCGCCTGCTGAAAGTGGTGGAAGATGCGTGAGGCCTCGCCCTCACCTGCGGAGGTATAGCCCGCATAAAAGATCGGCGTCGTCTGTGATGCGCCTGGCGCGAGTGGCAGCGCGAAGTCGAAAGGGTTGTACCCGCCGGTGATCCGAACATTGTGAGCCTCGGCTTCTTCAACCATGATGCGCCAGCTGCCGCTCCATCCCAGCTCTCCGAACCATACCGGGCCGGCCTCTTCGCTGGTCACCCCCTGCTCCCCGATCGAAAACCATGGATTGGCCTGGTGGCTGGTGCTGCCGCGACGGCTTTCAAGCACCTGTTCTCCCGGATGAATCGCGCTGCGCTGGAGCTGCCACTCGCCGCCCCAGCGGCCGGTGAGCGAGGAGAGCTGGTACCGCGGGTCTGGCGGAAGATTCAGGGTGCCGCTGGCGAGATTCGTAACAGTGGCTGTGTCTTTTCCCTTGTTCTCAATCGTGGCCCAGCGTCCAAGTATGCCCTCCGGGAAGACCTTGTAGTAAAGGTGGACGTAGATCGGCTCAACCTCGTCCTTCAGCGTCAATTCGAGCGTGTCCGCGCCCTGCTGCTGTGCGCTGTCGAAGACCAGCTTCATCGAACGATTGCCGTTTGCAAAGTCTGCCTTGAGCGCGGGCTCATAGGCCAGGCCTCCGCCCCATGCCGGATACTCGAGCGGGGTAGTCGAGATTCCCGGTTCAAACGACGCGATCTCGCCATGCATTTTCGCGGCAGGCAAGCCGGAGAAGTCACTCAGTTCCGGTCCCCAATATAGGGTTTGCGGCATCTTCTGCTCGTTGAGTCCAACGGCATAACTCATCTGGTCGGCAGTAAGCAGCCACGCGGCTCCACCTGGTGCAGCCTGGATCGAGGTGTGTTGTCCGTACGTGACTGGGGCCACAACAAAGGCGAAGGCAGCGAGGGTTAGCGTGGTACGCAGAGGCACAAGTGATCTCCCTGAGCAGAGAGACTACCAGTGTAGGGGTACGAGCGTCAGGAGCCTTGCCGGTTCACCCTGCGAGAGCAGATCAGGAAATGAGTTCTCGGAGACGCCGCACCAGTTCTCGAGGATGAAGCGGCTTTGGCCAGAGTTCGAAGCCGTACCCGTTCTGACGGGCTTCGTCCATGAGGTCGCCCACGCCGGCCTGCCCTGAGAACAGCACGACGCGTGTTTCGGGGCACTGCGAACGAATCTGAATGCCGGTCTCGATGCCATTCCGGCCGGGCATGCGAACGTCCGTAAGTACAATATTCGGACAAATCGAAGGCAGGGCCGCGAGCGCTGCTTCGCCACTGTAGAAGGCCGTCGCGGCAAAGCCATTCATGTTCAGAATGCGCGTCAAGGTATCTGCGATGATCTGCTCGTCATCCACGACGAGGACACGCATGGGTT
This sequence comes from Acidobacteriaceae bacterium, assembly GCA_965199135.1. Classification (GTDB taxonomy): domain Bacteria; phylum Acidobacteriota; class Terriglobia; order Terriglobales; family Acidobacteriaceae; genus EB88. The sequence goes on from OZ240685.1 coordinate 2,428,714, forward strand.
CGGCGCGTCCGTCCGGACACTCCGCCGCTTCTGCGTGTGTATGGAGTGAGTGCTCCGGTTCAAGGAAGTTGCCCAAGACCCAGACGGGAATACCCTGGCCTGGCAGGTCCCAGTGACCTATTCCGTGCTGATTCATTGCACAGTACTCCTGAAGGGGCGGATCGGAAGCGTGATCATAAAAGAAGTACCACACCGATCGCCCGTGCTGCTGCGGAACCGAATGGAGCCACCTTGCTTCTCCAGGATGTTCTTTGAAACCCAGAGTCCCAGGCCATTGCCGATCTCGCGCTTTGTTGTGAAAAACGCGGTGAAGAGCTTTTTTCGATTGCTCTTTTCAATTCCTGAACCACTGTCAGCAACCGTGAGTCGAAGCACAGGCTGCCGGGTGGCGAAGTTGAATGACAAACGCGCCGTGATGCGAATCTCACCCTGTTCCGTGGCATGCATCGCATTCGCAATGAGGTTGGAAAGGACCTGCCGTAACTCGCCCTGCAGGCAGGTGAGCCAGACGGGTTGCACGCGGGAATAATCCACCTGGAGGGAGCGGGATTCGGGCCGCCGCTCGAAGATCGCGACGGTTTCGCTGACAAGCTCCTGAATATTGACGCGTACCGGGCCGAGTGTGTCTCGGTAAAAGCCAAGTGTCTGCTGGGCGATGTGCGTGACGCGGCTCAGTTCCGCATCAGCGTGCTGTAGCAGTTTGGCGGTGCTTTCGCTCAGGCTCTCGTCGAGAGATGCGAGATAGATGAGGTTTGTGACAGACTCAAGCGGGTTGTTGATCTCGTGCGCGATGGTGGCTGCGAGTCTGCCTGCTGCAGCGAGCTTCTCCGTCTCGCGCAGCAGATCATCCGCATGCCGGCGTTCCGTGGTATCGCCGACCAGGCCCGTGAACCGCGCGGCGCCGAATGCGTCCTGATAAAAACTGCCCCGTACCCAGAGCCAGCGTTCGCTTCCATCGGCCAGGTTCAGGCGTGCCTCATAGTTGAGTTCTTGTCGCTCTTCCATGGCGTGCTGAAAGGCGCGACGGACAAGCGGCTGCTCCTCAGGATGGTATCTTCCTACTGCTTCTTCCAGCTTCCACGAGTGGCGATCAGAAGCATAACCAAAGAGCTCCCGTGCGCGATCGGAGAAGGTTATCTCCTGCGTGGCCGGGTCGTACGTCCATGTGCCGAAGCAGCCTGTATCGAGTGCAAGACGATATACCTCGGCGCGTTGCCGTTCGAGCTCTCTCTGCCGCGTGGCCTGGAGGGCCACATTGACCGAGGAGGCGACTGCATTCACGAACATCGTGTAGCCCTCGTCGATGCGAAGGCGTGGGTCCAGCCCGCAGAGGAAGAACGCAGGCGGGGTTCCCGCACCTCTCGAATAGGGCAGCGGGATCACGAGAAGCTGCATGGGCGAACCGCTCGGCTCCCGCAACCGGACACCTGTTTCGTCCGACCGCATCTGGAAGAGGCGCGAGCCGGGGGGATGCTGCTTGCGAAAGGGAACCAGTTCCGCCCAACTGGGCAACAGCGGCCGCGCTTCAGGATCCCTGACATCGCGCTTCAGGGACGCTGGCGCGAACTGTGTGGCCGCATCGCTCGTGAGTTCATGGGAGTAGATCGCCTCGCGGATGAACTCTTGGCTGTCAGTCGGCGACTGGCTGTAGAAGGCCACGAGGGGAAAATCCTGCGGGAATCGGCCCAGCATTTCGGTCGAGTCGCGCCCGATGCAAGAGCTGTCCACGGCGGCTGCCAAGGCGCTTGAGAGGCCCTGCAGGACCCGCGCTCGGCGTTCGCTGAGTACGCGGGGCGTTGTTTCAATCAGCCCGACGAAGATCCCGATACTGGCGCCGTCTTCTGAGCAGATGGGGCTGCTCGTGTGGGTGAAGTAGCACTCCTGCACGAGACCCTCGTGCGTGATCGGGACTGGGAAGTCGTCAACCTGTCCCGATTCACCCTTGTGCATCGCCCGGTGGAGCATGGCGCTGATCTCGGACCAGGCACCGACAAGCACCTCCTCTGCAGGCTGTCCAAGCGTGCCGGGGTGTCGCGCTCCAGGGATACGGCTCCATGCGTCGTTGTAGAGAACGTAGAGCTGCGGGCCCCAGAAGACACAGGCGGGCATTGGTGAGTTCAGGCAGAGACTGATTGAGGAGCGCAGCGGTGGGGACCAGGAGTCGGGATGGCCAAATGGCGTGTTCGACCAGGGCCAGTTGCGCATCAAGCTTCCCACGGTGCCGCCTCCCCGAAGGAAGAAGTGCTGGTGCGGACTGCTCGCCGGGTCCTCTGTGGAACCGAAGTGCGCCGCCTTGGGGATGCCGTTTAACAATAGATGCCTTCCTCGACAGCCGGGTGATGGTACCCGAAGCGAATCGGGGGCGTCCGAAGACGCTTCTCCTTTGTTCGATGCCAAACGGACCAAGGCGGACGATGGATCGCTCTGTTTTCCCTCCTGTACTTACGAAGGGCCGGTGCTTCCAGCAAAAACGCGGCCGCCTTGTGGGCGGCCGCGTCCGTCGCATGCTGTGCCGACGGTTACTTCTTGCTGAAGATGAGCGCCGTCGGGTAGGAGGAAACATAGGTGAGGTAGCTGCCATTCAGACCGGCGACGGGAAAGGTCCCATCCTCGGCGGGGGTGAAGTAGCTCACGTTCCAAGAGCCATTCATCTGTACCGTTACCGGAACCGGCGTGATGAGCTGAAGGATCTCCTGGGCCAGGTTCCAGACGGGCGCCTCGTTCCACAGGAACAGGACAACGGAGCCATCTGATTTGGTGAGAGCCAGGGTGTGCGCTGTGCTCGGCAGGCCAGAGATGGCTGCCTGCACGCTCACCGGGGATGAGGCTGCATCGGTCGGCAGCACGTCCGCAATGTGGTGCATGGCATAGGCAATGATCTTGGGCGAGTTGTTGATGTCAAAGAAGCCGAAGTGATCGTTGATGTTTGACCCGTTGGGATCGGCATAGGCGTCTTCGAGCATGAAGGCGAAGGTCCGGGTGGTGCCCTGCAGTGCCGCGTCGAAGTAGTCGTTGAGCATCATCTCAGCCTGCGCCGGTTGGTCGACACCGCCCCAGTCCTTGGACTGCGGCAGCGTGTAGTAGCCAGTCTCGGTGATGGCCTTTGGGTACTGGCCGGGCATCGTGAAGTGGGACGTGAACTCGTTGGTGATCCAGTTGTAGGGCTGCTGTCCGTCGTGCGGGTAGGGATGTCCGTTCGCGAGATCAGCAAGCCCGGGGTTGGCGGAGAGATCGATCGGTGCGCCGCCGGTGAGGTAGTACACAGGAACGCCGCTCAGGTTGCTGTCACTGTGTACTGCGGAGTAGATCTGGCGCTGGATAGCTTCAGCCGCCTGTTCCTCGGTCTCGCCCGCGGGAACGTTGGTGACGGGAAAGTTGTTGATCTCGTTTGGTCCTTCGACGGAACGAACGACGCCAGGATACTGCTGCGCAAGCTGATCCAATTGCTGCATCTGCGTGGACAGGCTGTAGTTGCCATCGATGAGAAAGTCGAATTGGATCCCTGCAGCAGCCAGCGTCCGAACAGCGGCAAGACCCTGACCTGCAGGTTGCCACGCGCTCGGATTCGGCGTGTAGTCCCGAACATTCCTGATGCCGACAAACTGGAGGTCACTTAGCACCGCAGAGGCGTTCGCATAAGTGCTGTCGGTATATTCCATCTGCACAACGACACCAAGGCTGCTTTGAAAGGTCGAGAGCGGCATGGAGGGGATGGTTTGATAGCTTTGCGCCAGAAGCACACCAGGGGTGCACAGCACGGCCATCACGGCAGACAAGCAGGGGAAGTTCCAGGAAGAGCGAGACATGTCAATCCTTCGGGGCACCGCGGTAGCAAGTTGTCTGCGTCGCCGTGCAAAGTTATTGTTCTTTCTCGCATCCTAACCCGAAGCTTGCAGTCCGCCTAGATAGCGATGGTTCGCAATTCGCTCAATACAGGGCACATATAGTGATTCACCCGCATAAGAGGCACGGTACTTTGTCGGTAACATGCAGCAAAGTTTGCAACTTATCGCGTAGCTTTTGTCTGAATGTGGAAGTGATTACTTAATTGGGCTGCTCAGAATTGCCTGCTACGTAGAAGTTGCATGCGCGCTTCTCCGCGGCAGGGATGCGCGAAAATTTATTTTCGCGCATATGCTTCCCTTACTGCTGTGAGACCAGTCGGGGCCTTGCCAAGGGCCGGGGATGGCGCAGCATGGCAGCCTCGGTGAGTGGAATCCGGCGTGGCTTCGCTGCCGTGGCGACGGCGAAGAGCAGCCAGATGACCGGCATAATCGGGTCCGGGGTCGCTACCACCAGCCCCACGAGCATCACGGCGATTGCGAACAGCGAACGCTCGTAGAGCTCGAAGCGGGCGTAGCGACGAGGGCGCAGCAGCGGCCGATACAACTGAAAGACGAAGAAGGTGAACAGCAGCACGCCGGGGATGCCAACGTTCCCCATCAGCGAGCAGGCGAAGCTCGAGGCGCGCACACTGCCCCAGCCTGCCCCGAAATAGTAGGAGTCATGCGAGGTCTGTAAGGCGAGCGTATTCCAGAGCGAGCGCTCGCGGTAGGAGTCGGAGTCAACCTTGTTGATGAAGACCGTGTCGAACACCTTGGTGACCGTCTGCGGGACATCCGTGACCAGCACCAGCGGGATGGCAACGGCAACCACTGCCAGGACAACCAGGACCTTGATCGGAGCTACGCCTCTGCGGCCGAACGAGAAGCGCAGGTAGATCATCACCCCGAGCATGATCAGGGTAGCCAGGCAGGCATATCCGACGGTCGAGACCGTCAGGATCAGAGCTACCAGGATCAGCAGGAAGGACCCTGCAGACTGCCAGCGGATGCGATGGGTCGCCAGATGCCAGCTGATCAGGGCCAGCCCGGTCGCGAGATAAAAGGCGGCTTCCGAGGCTTCAGAGAGAGTCGAATCGAGACGCCACACGCCACCCACCTTGTAGGCGTCGTAGATCACATGGGTGGTGTTGGTGTAGAGGATCGCCGAGGGGTAGGGAACGTGAAGCGTGGCATTTGCCAGCTGGTACATGGAAAAGGCAGCGATCGTCACGGCGGCCCGGATATACCAGGTCACCGCGGTACGGAGCTGTTCCCGCGTGCTGTGCAGCGCGATGAAGTAGACGGTGACCGCTGCGAGCAGGTAGCCGGTCTGGGCGAAGTTGCTCATCGTCCAGGTGAGGTGCGTGTTCAGCCCATTTTTGGAGTTGCTGACGAAGATGCCGTGAAAGAGAAAGGGGCAGAGCACAGCAGAAGCAACGGCGTAGCCGACAAAGAGCAGCAGCGCATAGAAGGCGGAGCGATTCAGCCCGGGCACCGGCTTCCAGCGCATCTTGCCGGTCAGGATCTTGATAGGCAGGCAGATCGCGAGCGCGAGGATCCAGGGCGAGATCGGCGATCCGGCGATGTTGAGCGCCGAAGCCGCGTCGAAGATGGACGTGAACAGGATGATGGGCAGCAGCTCGCCCTTGGTGCGCCACCACAGAAAAGCAATCAGTACAAGCAGAGGTAGGGTCGAAGCAGTCATCGCTGGCTTTCTTTTCTGAACGAGGTGTGGTGTCTGAGGTACACCAGGGTGCGCTTCTATCAAACTAGCAGCGCCCGGACCAGCCTTCCATGGGTCGGTCGCATCCGGGCGCATGCTTCAGGAAACAGAGTCGTTAGTACGCACCTTCAGTAAAGAGCACTGTCTTCACGGTGCGATAGAGGATGTACAGGTCCATCGCCACCGACCAGTTCCGAACGTAATACTCATCGATCTCGGTGCGGCGCTCGTAGGTGGTGTTGTTCCGCCCGGAGACCTGCCAGAGTCCGGTGATACCCGGGGTGACGCGGCGGTAGTGCTGGTAGCGGCGGCCATAGCGGTCGACCTCGGCCATGACGATCGGGCGCGGTCCGACCAGGCTCATCTGGCCGCTGAGCACGTTCCAGAGCTGCGGGAGCTCGTCAAGGCTGGTCTTGCGCATGATGCGGCCGATGCGGGTCACGCGCGGGTCGCGCTTAAGCTTGCGATCGCGCTCCCACTCCGCACGAAGCGCCGGGTCCTTGGCAAGGTGTTCTTCGAGGACTTCCTCTGCATTCGTCACCATGGAGCGGAACTTCCAGGCGGTGAAGAAGGTGTGGTCGCGGCCAACACGGCGCTGCCCGTAGAAAACCGGACCAGGCGAGCTCAGGCGGACGCCCAGGTAGAGCAGGGCAAGCAGGGGCACGAAGCACAGGGCAATCAACGAGGTCACCAGGAGGTCAAAGGAGCGCTTCAGCAGCCGGGGCATCGTCTGCGAGAGCCGCTGGTCGACTTCGAGGCCAAGCATGCCGCCAAGATCCTTGGCCGAGACCCAGAGGCTGGACATGCCCGCGACATCGGGCAGGACCAGGACGTGGTGAAAGAGATGCGAGTACTCGTTGAGCACTTCCTCGAGCTCGGTCGCGCGCAGGGTTGGCATGGCAAGAATGGCGTAGCAGCCCTTGTTGCGGCGGGCCAGCTCAGCAGCGTCAGCAAACTCACCGACAAAGAGGCTGCCCTCGGAATCCGAGCGGTGGGCGTGGGCCTGCTCGCGGAGCAGTGCGATCGGGCGCAGGCCCAGGGTCGGCTGATCAGCCAGCACCTGCAGCATGGCCTGGCCAGTGGTGTTGGCGCCGAAGATCACCGTGGGAACACCCCACCACGCCTGCTTTGAGCCGTAGGTGCGGGCAATGCGGCGCGACATAGGAACGAGCACCAGGGTCAGAAGCCACGCCAGAACAAAGATGATGCGCGAGTACTGACCGCCCACCTTGATGAAGAAGGTGGACACAATAATCAGCAGGTACGAGAGCGTCACCGCGTGCATGATCTTGCGGAACTCCTCAATCGCGTTCGCTGCGATGCCCGGGTAGAGATCCAGTGCCGAGAAGACCAGGAAGAAGACAGGCAGTGCCGTCAGCAGCGTGGCGTAGTCGGTCGGGTGGAAGCTGCCGTGGAAGACAAAGCGCAGCGAAACGGCAACCATGCCGGCAAAAAAGACGGCGAGAAGGTCAGCTCCTACGAGAGCCGCAACCGTCAGCGTGCGGCTGCAACGGACAGCGGGGATCTCGTCGACATCAGAGTAAGGGGACGCGAGAGTAGACAAAGTGCTCATGGCCTTCAATCTCTTGCCTTGCGGCTTTGGTGCTGCGAGTGCCTTGGCATGGGGAACCAGGGCGGAAGTGCAGAAGGCGCGCTCGCCCCCCGCAGAAAAATACAACATCGTAAGTCCATCGACCTCCACCTGTGCCGCTCTCTGGAGAACCGAACCGGTTGCTCTCTGTGGCGGGTACAGTGTGGTGGCAGAGCCTGGTACGGCGTCGAACAACGAACCGACGCTGGAGTGGTGCGGGAAACGGGGTTGCTGAAGCAGCCAGCCTAGGCTGCGCTCCAGTGGCGGGAGCCCTCGCGGGCGCCTGCCTCATGCACTGCAGCGGCATGCAGGAGGACGTCTTCTGTCTTCCGTGCCGAGGAATCCCACGAAAACCGGGCGGCCTGTTCGAGCGCCGGGAGAAAAGGGTCGGCTGCAGCATTCTGCGCCGGCAGTTCGCGAACGATGGCGGCAGCCAGTTCCCGCACATCGAGTGGATCGACGTAGACCGCCGCATTGCCGCCCACTTCCGGCAGCGACGAGGTGTTGGCTGTGATCGCCCGCAGCCCGCAGTTCATCGCCTCGAGCAGCGGCAGGCCGAAACCCTCCGCGAGCGAGGGAAACAAGAAGAGCGAAGCTCCCGAGTAGAGCCCGGCCAGGTGCTCTTCCGGAACGTAGCCGGTGAAATGGACCCGCGCCGGGATGCCGGAGAGCTCCTGCTTGCCGTAGACCGCCGCAGGCGCGGCCGCACCGGCAAGCACCAGCCAGACGTTGTCAGGCAGCGAACGCTGCGCTTCCCGCCAGGCCCGGAGCACCGTGGGAAGGTTCTTGCGCGCTTCAAGCGAACTCACGCTCAGAACGTAGCGTCGGGAGGGAAGCGCGAGCGCGGTGCTGGCCCGGGCTGCGTCCACGGTGGAGGTCAGCCGCAGACCGGAGGAGACCGCATTCGGAACCACGGTGATATCGTCCGGATTGCGTCCCAGCACGCGCACCACCCGCTCCTTGGTGTAGTTCGACACGGCCAGGAGGTGCCTCGCCTCGCGGGCCAGCCGTCGCAACATAAAGCCGTACCACTTGGCGAATGCGCCCGAGTACCACTCCGGGTGCTCGATCGCGAACAGGTCGTGGATCGTCACCACCTGTCGGGTGTAGCCCACAGGGCCGGCGCCACTGGGACTCCAGAGGAGCCGGCCTGCTGCCAGCCGGGGCAGCACCAGCTGCTCCCAGGCGTGGCCGCGGGCACCCTTGCCATTTTGCGGCTGGAGCAGGGCCGGGCCGCCGGTGAGCCGTGAGGCGATTTCGTGGGCGTACCGCTGGACACCAGTGATCCGGTGCGCCAGGAAGCGCGCATTGACGACGTAGGGAGCCTCGAAGACGGGCGTTGTGCTCATGGCTTCCCCCTAGCTCGCGCTCAGCGCGTGGTCTTCGTCATACCGACCGTAGACCCCGTAGTGCTGGTAGGTAAGGCTCATCTCGCGACGGACCTTGTTGAGCACCAGGCCAAGCACATTGACGTCCAGCCGGGACAGTGTACCGAGGGCAGCGGCAACCGCTTCCTGGTTGGTAGCGCCGGCCTGGGCGATCAGGATCACGCCATCGGCAGCACAGGCGATCTGGATCGGCTCGGCGAGGCCCAGCATCGGTGGAGCGTCGATCACGACCAGGTCGTAGTCTTCCATCGCCTCTTCGAGCAGGGTGGACATCTTGGTGCCAACCAGGTGAGCCGCCTTCTGAAACAGCCGGCCCGCCGTGACCACGTGGAGGTTGTCGATTCCGTCGATCTCCTGGCGGACGTCGTTGATGCTGCGGCCATCCAGGATGACCTCGGAAAGACCGGCGGTATTTGTCAGGGCGAAGTGGTTGTGTTGCGTGGGACGGCGCAGGTCGGCATCGATCAGGAGCGTCTTGCGGCCCTGGATGGCATGCGCGATTGCCAGGTGAGCGGTACAGGTGCTCTTGCCTTCGCCGGCAAGGGCGCTTGTGACCAGCAGAGAGCGGAGAGACTCGCGGCTGCGTTCAAGCAGCACCAGGGAGCGCATCGTGCGGATTGCCTCGATGTAGGCGTCCTGCGAACGGCTCCAGTCAAGCGGCTGCTGCTTCTTGACCCCGGCTGTCTTGTCCGCCGAGTCGAGCAGAAGCTGGCGGCCGGCGGGCTTCAGGTACTGTACGTCCGGCAGCACCCCCAGCACTTCAATGTTGAGAGTGCGGCGCGCCTGTTCCGGATCGCGCACACTCTTGTCGAGGAGGTCACGCACCAGCACCACTGCGACCGAGGCGACCAGCGATAGCAGGAAGCCCAGGGCGATGAAGATGCCCTTCTTCGGGAAAACCGGGGTGGTCTCAGGGCGAGCCTCGTCCGCGATCCGGATCCCATTGTTCTGGAAGCCCGAGTTGATGCCGGCTTCCTTGATCTTCTGGAAAAGCTCGTTGTAGAGCGTCTTGTTGGCTTCGGCATCGCGCTTCAGCTGCTGGTACTGGATCGAGGAGGCATTCAGCTTGTCTGCCTGGGCCTTGGCCTGGGCCAGGGCATCGCGCAGCATCGCTTCATGCGAGGCAGCCTGCGAGTAGTCGGTCTGGATGCGCTTGCCAATATCAGTGCGGGCGGCGTTGTACTCGCGGGTGACTTCCTCGAGCTCGCTCTCCCCCTGCCTGTACGGGGCGTAGTTCGGACCGTAGGTGGTCTTGAGCGTGGCCATGCGCTGTTGCGCGGCCTGGAGCTTCTCCTGCAGCTTGGCCAGCTGATCGGCCTGGGTCGAGATCTCGATCGCCGCGGTGTTGCCGGACTGCACACCCTTGTACGCGGTCTCCTTGCGGATACGCTCGTTCTCGGCCTCGGTGTACTCGGTATTCAGCTGAAGCACACGCGCGGAGAGCATGCTGGTCTGGCCTTCCGGATCAATCACGCCCAGCTGACGCTCGTACTCCGCAAGCGCCTCGGCGCTCTTGGTCATGTTGTCCTTGAGGTCGTCCAGCTGCTTGACCATGAAGCCCGATACCTCCATCGAGCCACGCAGATGTTGCTCATACACTTCGTCAATGTAGGAGTGAGCCACTGCGTTTGCGACATCCGCAGCCTGCTTCGGGTCCTTGGAGCGGTAGGTAATGCGAAGCAGGAGGCTGTTCAGCGGGTGCGTGATGGACAGGCCTTTGAGCTGCACAGTCCCGACCGGGTTGGCATGGGTGCCATTTTTGCCGGCCGGCAGAAGGTGGAAGCGCTCGGCAACCGGCCGCAGCACTGCATCGGATTGCATCAGGTCCATCTCGGTTGTCAGGAACGACTCGATATCGCCGCTGTTCTGGGAGTCTCCTCCCTGCCCAAGCACGTTTGAGGGGCCCTTGCTGTCGACCGTGATGCGCGCCGTCGCTTCGTAGACCGGCGTAATCAGAAAGCATGCGACCCCGGTCAGCACCGTGCAGACCACCACAGCGAGCGCGATCTTCCACCAGGCGCGGCGTAGAAGCCAGAGGTAGTGCTGCATCGGCAGCAGTTCATCGGGTTCAGCATGGAGTGCCGAGGGCGGCGAGTAGCTCACCATCTCGGCGCTGGTCGCGGCGGGAAGAATCTTGGGCTTCTTGGTATAGGCAGATGGCATCGGGAACCCTCGTCAAACTCGTGCTCGGAATCGTTGGGCAGGGGAGAAGCAAACAGCGGCTACTCCCAAGAGGTACAAGTACAGCAGACAGTTCTGGAACAGGCGTAGGAAGCGAGGTCTAGTGGTAGATCAGGACACCGGCTGCGGTGGTGGAACCAAAGCCGGCAAGCTGCTCGAGTACCTTGGCGGTCAGACGCTTGCCATTGTCCACCGGCACATACACGATATCGTCCGGCTGCAGTACCACATCGGGAGCCTTGCGCGCCATGATCTGCGAAAGCGGAACGCTGATCTCCTCACGCGGCTTGCCGGGTCCGGATTCGCGGTAGATGTAGGCAAGCTTCGCCGAGTAGGCGTCGAGCCCTTCGCTCATCGCGAGCGCCTTGACCACAGTGGTATCAGAGTTGTTCTGCATGACAAAGCTGCCCGGCTTCTTCACATTGCCGGCGACAAAGATTCGTCCCGCCTCCGGAACGCGGACTTCTTCATTGCCGATCAGCTTCACATTCAGCTTGGGATCGGCCATATCGATCAACCCACGGGTCGGGATTGACTGGACCGTGATGTGCATCGAGCCGTCCGGACCGACTTCGCGGCGCGTGACCGAGATCTCAGGACCCACGGTGGTGGTAAGCCCCCCTGCCTTGGCCAGTGCATCGAGCAGCGTGGTATCGCCGGTGGCCTGGAAGGTCAGCGGATGGGCGACCGCGCCGACGACGCTCACCGGTTTCGAACGGTATTCGAGCACCGAGACATTCACCACCGGCTGGGTAAGGACCTGCTCGGCAACCAACTCGGCGGCGATCTTCTTCTCCACCTGCGAGGGCTGGAGTCCGGCGACCTGGATGCGCTGCTTCAGAAGCGGCAAGGTGAGGGAACCGTCGGAGGAGATACGAAACGACCGCGAGAGCTCGGGGCAGTAGGGAACCATAATCTGGAGGAGGTCATCGGCGCCGAGGGTCTGCGCGGGCAGCACGTCGGTTACGGTAGCCGAGGTCTGCACCGCCAGCGGTGTGTTCCCCGTGGCATCGGCGCTGTTGAGATCCTGGGCGTTCGCAACGACAGGCGTGAGAGCCAGGGCAGAGAGGGCAAAGACCAACAGTGAAAGAGAAGTGCCCCGGGGCTTGGTGCCGCGTGGTGCAGACTCCAGAGGTGCGCATTGTGGCAAACGGAACAGGGTCATCGTCGCTTCCAGAGATGAATCAAGTAGGCTATCCGGTCTCCAGTTCGAGTCATTCGGACAGCGATCGAGTGGAGCAGCCCCTATCCCACGAAGCTGCTATGCAGTTTTGTCGCTTTTGCGATCTTTCAGATTCAGAGAGTAGGTAATTTCCTCCTGCCCTCTTGATCTAACGGGACCATACCATCCGGGCGGGGCAGTGACTCAAGCAATCTTGGGTCACCACTGTAGCGCCATAAGACAGTACGAGTAACCACTTGCCATACTATCCCGCACGTTCCAGTAGCGAACGGGTCGCAAGATTTTCTTCAGTTTTACTTGAAGAACCAGCTGTTTTCTTCCGATGAGATGTGGTTACCGGGAGGGCGCGCCGCCCGGGGATGTTTTCCGCAGCGCTGCTGCCAGGCACTACGCAGAAATTGCCCGGTCAGCAAATCTCCTCCGGACGTGGATTGAGCGAGGGGGACGTCCCGGGCCAGAAAACACAGGCGATACGGAGCTGAGCCGCCCGATCAGCGCAGTGTAAGAATGCGCGTGGGGTGCAGACGTCGGGCCAGGAGGTCACCTGCAGCCAGGAGGTTACCTTGTAGACGCCCACGGCGGTCGATATAGGGTTCGGGGGCAAGGCAGTGTGCCAGGTTGGCCGTCACATTCCGGGCAACACTCCGCAATGCATCCGCCCAGGGATAGCTGCCCTTCTGTGCCAGATAGATCGGATTGGCGACCTGGGAATACCCCAGATTTCGACCGGATGACTTTCCGACCTTGGCCCCAAGGTGAATTCCCTGTGCTGCTGGCACACGAACCACGGCGCCAAAGGGAAGCAGGCGCCGGGAGAAGTCGATGTCCTCATACCAGCCGTAGGCCGGCAGCTGCTCGTCGAAGCGGATGCCGTGGGCTCGCAGAGCTGCAACCCGAAAAAGCATGTTGCAGCCATAGGTGTTGTAGGCCGGGACGGCTGGCAGCTGGGAGAGAGCAGGCGTGGTGCGGATTGCGTCCAGCTCCCGGCGAGCGTCGCTGCCGAGGAGCCCAGGACCCTTGGCACCATCGCGAAGAACCGCGCCGGTTGCAGCGAGCACATCGGGCCGGGTCCGGAAGAGCTCGGTCATCCGCTCTATATAGTTACGCTGCAGGTAGAAGTCGTCATCCATAAAGAGGATGAGGTCGTAGGCAGCGGCCGCGTGGTCGAGCAGGAGGTTGCGCTGCGCGCATGAGCCTTCCATGCCGCGGAGGAACTCCACCTCGGGAAAGAGCCTGGCTGCCTCGGCCACGTCCTCCTGGTTGACGTAGCTGACCAGAATGGCGGCAGGCAGCACGGTCTGGCGGTGGAGATCCCGGATCGTCTCAGTCAGGATCGGCCCCCTGCCTCGCGTTGCAATGGCGACGCACAGGGATGGCAGGGTAGGCGCGGTGGCGGACCCAGTGAGAACGGAAGCCTGGGAGTATGGCGGGAAACTAGCGGGCATGGTGCTGCCGCCCCCGGTTGCGGATCGGGGACCGCATGCATAGGAGGCGGGTGGACTGCTTGCGGGGTGGTCGAGCGGGTTGGTGGAAATCTAGCATGCTTCGCTCGTCGGCGGGATGGGGTGCGACCCAGTCGACCCCGGGGCAGGCAAACCGGCGGGAACCAGCAGCCGCCCTACCTCACCAGCATGAGGCTTTCGGCGTTGCGGCACAAGGCTCTTCGACCACTTCACGAGCGGAAGCGGCCTAGAGCGTGTCGATGCGGCCAGGGTGCAGGGTGCCGCGAACAAGATCGCGGAAGGCGAGCAGGTTCCCCCGGAGGCGTCCCCGGCGATCCACATAGGGCTCAGGCCGGATACTCCGCAGGAGGTTGGCCACAGCGTTCCGTCCGACACTCCGCACCGTGTTGTTCCAGGGAAAAGAGCCTTTCCGGGAGAGGTAGATGGGATTCGCGACCTGCGAATAGCCCAGGCGCAGCCCGGAGACGCGCCCCACCTTGGCTCCCAGGTGGACGCCGGCTGCATTCCCGAGCTTCACCACCTCGCCGAAGCAAGCGAGACGCCGCGAGAAGTCGATGTCTTCATACCAGCCGTAGGCAGGCAGGTTCTCGTCAAAGCGCAGTCCATGCTCTCGGATCGCGTCCAGGCGAAAGCCCATGTTGCAGCCGTAGGTATTGAAGACCGGGTGGGGGGTCGAGTTGCCTGGGAGCGGAACATAGCCTCCGATAGCTGCCTGTGCATCCCGAAAGGTCAGGCCCGGTCCCTTCGCCCCGTCGGCCAGAACGATCCCGGTGGCGGCCACGATCCGTGGATCCCGCCGGAAAGCCTCTGCCAGGGTCTCGAGGTACTGCGGATGGAGATAGAAGTCGTCATCCATATAGAAGAGGAAGTCGGCATCCCCGGCCTCTTCAAGGATGAGATTCCGTTTGGCGCACAGCCCTGCGGCGCCACGCAGGAAGCGAACATGGGGAAAGCGCTCGGGAAGGTCCCGGATGTCGTCGGGGCGTCCATACGCGACCACGATCTGGGCGGCGGGATGGGTCTGCCGATCCAGATCAGCCAGCGTATCCGCCAGGATGGCTGCCCGTCCGCTGGTGGCGATGCCGACCAGGAAGCGTTCGGGAGATGCTGAACCGCGCGATGCGAAGGTGAAGGACGAGGCGAGCAGCCGTGGGGCCAAGAGTTGCGACATAGAAGACTCCCTGCAAACCGGGTTTTTATGTGTCGTCTTGAGTCAGACGCGAGATTCGTGGATCTCAGGCAGATTTTGCCACTGCCAGGCACAACAAAAAAATCATGAAGCCCGTTCGACCAGCGCGGGCGAACGGGTGAGGCGCATGCAGAAGCTTCGCTCCTGGACGCTTCTGCATGCAGGTGTTGTTTTGGTCAGCGGGCCGGAGCAGCCATGTAGCCGAAGAGGCGTCCCCGGAATGTGCCCCAGTAGTAGCGCGCATGTTCGAGCCGGGCGCGTACCAGGCTGAGCAGCATGCCGCCGATCGGGCGGATGAAGTAGGGCAGCGTGATCCATGCAGCGATCGAGTGCTTGCGGAGCACGCGTCCCATGCCGGCACCATAGAGAAAGGCGCGATTGATGGCATGCGGAGTGAGGCTCTTATCCGGGTGGCCGACGCCAAGGGTGACGTCGTAGTAGCCGCGATAGCCGCGGCGGAGCAGGCGCAGGGCAAGGTCCGGCTCTTCGCCTGAGCCCCAGGGAGTTCCCGGCCCGATCTCCGGGTCGAAGCCGCCGACCTCTTTTGCGGCAGCGGTTCGCATCCACATGGCAAAGCCCATCACGGTGGTCCATACAGTCTTGTCGTCGATGGCACAGGAGTGCAGCGTCCAACGTGCGTTGATCAGCTTGCCTTCCGGGGACACACAGTTGCCGGCGAGCAACGTAAGTTTTGCGTCCTCGTCGAAATGCTTGACGATCTGAAGCATGGTGTCTGGTTTGTAGACACAATCATCGTCGGGAAAACCTACGATTGTTCCCTTGGCCAGGTTCAGGCCGAGGTTGCGGGCGTTGGAGCAGTTGCGGACTGCTGAGCGGAGGTGGGTAAGAGCGAAGCGAGCCTTGTAGCGCTCCACGATCGGCACAAGGCGTTCGTCCTTGTTTTGATCGACCAGAATCACTTCAAAGTCCTTGTAAGGCTGAGTCGCAAAACCATGGAGCAAGTCGTTCAATTCTTCAACGCGGTCCACCGAAGCGACCACCAAAGATAATTTCATGTAAGTATCCTCACCCCTAGTTTGCCATAGCGTTGCGCAATTTCTACGTGGGTGCTGTTCCGAGATGGCTCAATCGTAAGGTAAGTTACCGGTGCACGACATAGGTTTGAAGGCTCAGACCCATCGGAGGAAAAGGGCGGGTTACCAAGCCGCCATTGACGCCTTGTACGAGCCCCAGGGCCACCTGCGAAACACACTTCTTACCGGTGAGTCGGATCGATCTGCTGCAGTTGCTGATTGAGCTCCAGCACGTTGACACGTGGCTCGCCGAGCAAGCCAAACTGCCGTGGCGTGATGTGTTGCTCCACCAAGTCGCGAACCGACGCAGCAGACAGCCTGCGTTCCTTTGCAACGCGATCCACCTGGTAGAGCGCAGCGGCGACGGAGATATCTGGATCAAGGCCAGAGCCGGATGCAGTCACGAGATCAATGGGGACCGGGCCCGGGCCACCTTCTGCCTCGACGCTTGTGGCGACGCGTTCGCGCAGTGCTGCACTGGACGGCCCAAGGTTGGAGCCGGAGCTTGCCGATGCATCGTAGCCCGTACCGGCTGCAGACGGGCGGCTGTGGAAGAAGCCCGGACCCGTGAAGGGCTGACCGATCAGGCGGGAACCAGCAAGCTGTCCGTTTTGCGTGATGAGCTGGCCATCGGCCTTTGCTCTGAAGAGGCTATGAGCGAGCACGGTGACAAGGGCCGGGTAGACGATGCCCAGAAGCACGGCGGTGATCAGTGTGTACAAGGCCGAGGTGAGGCACAGCTTTTTGACTGACACGGAAAATCCTTTCAGGCGAGGCCTGTGATGGTGAGCAGCATGTCGATCAGCTTGATCCCGATGAAGGGAACGACGATCCCGCCGAAGCCGTAGACGAGCAGGTTGCGCTGCAGCAGTGCGGCGGCAGAGAGCGGGCGGTAGCGCACGCCGCGGAGTGCAAGCGGGATCAGCGCGACGATGATGAGCGCGTTGAAGATGATCGCAGACAGTACGGCGGAGTGTGCGCTGTGCAGGTGCATGATGTTGAGCGCGTTGAGCACAGGGAACACTCCGGCAAACATCGCGGGGATGATGGCGAAGTACTTTGCGACATCATTGGCGATGGAGAAGGTGGTGAGCGCGCCGCGCGTCATCAGCAACTGCTTTCCGATCGCAACAATCTCGATGAGCTTGGTGGGGTCGGAGTCGAGATCGACCATGTTGCCGGCTTCTTTCGCTGCCTGGGTCCCCGAGTTCATCGCGACACCAACATCGGCCTGGGCGAGCGCGGGCGCATCGTTGGTGCCATCGCCGGTCATGGCGACGAGCTTGCCCTGGGCCTGCTCCCGCTTGATCAGGTCCATCTTGTCTTTCGGTTTCGCTTCGGCGAGGAAGTCGTCGACCCCTGCTTCGCGCGCGATTGCGGCCGCAGTGAGCGGGTTGTCGCCCGTGATCATCACGGTGCGGATCCCCATAGCGCGCAGGTGACTGAAGCGCTCGCGCATGCCGCCCTTCACTACATCCTTCAGGTGGATGACGCCGAGCGCGCGGCCGTTCTCGGCCACAACGAGTGGCGTTCCGCCACTGCGGGCGATCTCTTCCACGCTGCCGCGCACCTGCACTGGCAGCTGCGTTCCCGCGCTCTGGAGGTAGGCTGCAATTGCATCGACCGCACCCTTGCGGATGGAGCGGCCTTCCAGATCGATCCCGGACATACGCGTGGTGGCGCTGAAGGGCACGAAGTCCGCGTGAAGCGATGCAAGCTCGCGTCCGCGCAGTCCGTGCTGCTCCTTGGCGAGCACGACGATGGAGCGCCCTTCTGGCGTTTCATCGGAGAGCGACGAGAGCTGCGCCGCGTCGGCGAGCGTCTGCGTCTCGACGCCCGGTGCCGGAACAAAGGCCGCGGCCTGGCGGTTGCCGATCGTGATGGTACCTGTCTTGTCGAGCAGCAGCGTGTTCACGTCGCCTGCGGCTTCGACCGCGCGGCCCGAGGTTGCGAGCACGTTGTGTTGCACGAGCCGGTCCATGCCAGCGATGCCGATTGCGGAGAGCAGGCCGCCGATCGTGGTGGGGATGAGACAGACCAGGAGCGAAACCAGCACAAAGACGGTTTGCGGCGCATGCGAGTAGATCGCGAAGGGCTGCAGCGTGACGACGGCCAGGAGAAAGATGATGGTGAGTCCCGCGAGCAGAATGTTGAGCGCGATCTCGTTGGGCGTCTTCTGCCGCTCGGCGCCCTCGACCAGCGCAATCATGCGGTCGAGAAAGGTCTCGCCCGGGTTGGAGGTGATGCGGATCATCAGCACGTCGCTGAGGACGCGTGTGCCGCCGGTCACGGCCGAGCGATCGCCGCCGGCTTCGCGGATCACCGGCGCCGATTCACCGGTGATGGCGGACTCGTCGACCGACGCGACGCCCTCGATCACTTCGCCGTCCCCCGGGATCATCTGCCCTGCGGTGACGCGGACGACGTCATCGACGCGGAGCTGGGAGCTGGGCACCTCTTCTTCGGCGCCTTTCGTAACGCGAAGCGCCGTGGTCTCTGACTTGGCCAGGCGAAGCGCATCGGCCTGGGCCTTGCCACGGCCCTCGGCCATCGCCTCGGCGAAGTTCGCGAACAGCACTGTAAACCAGAGCCAGAGAGTGATCTGCAGGTCGAAGCCGAAGTCGCCACGATGGTGGATGCGGTCAGAGAGGAGCAGCACCGTGGTCAGGATGCTGCCGACCTCGACGACGAACATGACGGGGTTGCGCGCCATGCTGCGTGGGTTGAGCTTGCGCAGGGCGTCGCCCGTGGCGCGGCGCAGGATGGGTCCGTCGAGAAGGGAGCGGCGTTTCGCTTGCGAACTGGTAGACATGAGACTCCCTTGAGCTAGAACGCCTGCCCGGCGCGCAGTGAGAGATGTTCAAGAACCGGACCGAGGGAAAGCGCGGGAAAGAACGTGAGCGCGCCGACGATCAGGATGACGCCTGTGAGCAGCACGGCAAAGAGCGGCGTGGTCACGGGGAACGTTCCGGCCGATGGCGGCACCGTGCGCTTCGAGGCGAGATTGCCGGCGATGGCGAGCATCGGGATCAGCATGAGGAAGCGGCCGATAAACATGGCGATACCGAGCGTGGTGTTGTACCAGTTTGTGTTCGCGTTCAGACCGGCGAAAGCGGACCCATTGTTGCCGGTGGCGGAGGTGTAGGCATAGAGGATTTCAGAGAGCCCGTGTGGCCCATGGTTGGCCAGCGAGTGGAGACCAAACGATGGGGAGAGCAGCGAGATCGCCGAGAAGCCGAGGATCACGAGCGGGAAGATCAGGAGGTACAGCATCGCGAGCTGCACGTCGTAGGACTCGATCTTCTTGCCAAGATACTCAGGGGTTCGACCAACCATGAGACCGGCGATAAAGACCGACAGAATGACAAAGACGAGCATGCCGTAAAGACCAGCGCCGACACCGCCGAAGACCACCTCGCCAAGTAGGATGTTGACGAGCGGAACCATGCCGCCGAGCGGTGTGAAGGAGTCGTGCATGGAGTTCACCGCGCCGCAGCTGGCGTCCGTGGTCACCGTGGCGAACAGGGCGGAGTTTGCGATGCCGAAGCGTGTCTCCTTGCCCTCCATGTTGCCGCCGGACTGTGTGAGCGAGAGGTGTTGATCCGTGCCGTGAAGAAGCGGATTGCCCTGGGACTCGGCCCAGTACGAGGTAAAGGTGCCGGCGAACCAGAGGATGGACATGGCGCCAAAGACGGCCCAGCCGTGACGCGAGCTGCCAACCATCTGCCCCAGCGTGACCGTAAGACCGGCCGGGATGAGGAAGATCGAGAGCATCTCGAGGAGGTTCGACAGCGGGGTGGGGTTCTCGAAGGGATGGGCACTGTTGGCGTTGAAGAAGCCGCCACCGTTGGTGCCCAGCATCTTGATGGCTTCCTGCGACGCAACCGGGCCCTGGGCGATCGTCTGCGTTGTCACTGTTGTGCTGACAGCCTTGCCGTCGGCGCCGGTGGTGGTCTGTGTCTGCGGCTCCATGAGCTTGACTGTGTCGTAGGCGCGGAAGTTCTGGATGACGCCCTGCGATGCAAGGGCAAGGGCCAGCACAAGCGACATGGGGAGCAGTACCCAGAATGTCGCGCGCGTGAGGTCGACCCAGAAGTTGCCGAGGGTCTGCATCTCGCGTCGAGCGACCCCGCGAATAAAGGCGATAGCAAGCGCGAGGCCGACTGCCGCGGACCAGAAGTTATGCGTGGCGAGCCCGAGCATCTGCGTGAGATAGCTCATCGTCGACTCGGGTGTGTACGCCTGCCAGTTGGTGTTGGTGGTAAACGAGACGGCGGTGTTCCAGGCGAGCGCTGCCGGCACATTCGCGAAGTGTTGTGGATTGAGCGGCAAAGCATGCTGCAGACGCTCGATCGCGTAGGTAAGCACAAGCGTCATACACGAGAAGACAAGAACCGAGAGAAGGTAGCCCGTCCACCCCATCTCCTGCTCCGGGTCGATGCCGGTCGCGCGGTACAGCAGCCGCTCGCAGGGCGCAAGCACCGGATCGAGCCAGGTGTGCTTGCGCGTAAAGACGAGCGTCATATAGGTGCCCATGGGCTTCGCGAGCAGGGCGATAGCGGCGAAGAAGAGGGCGATCTGGAGCCAGCCGTTCAGGGACATCTAGAATTTCTCCGGCCGCAGCAGGGCGTAGGTGAGGTAGACGAGCAGGGCAAGGGCAAGCACGAGCAGAATGGCGTTCTCAGCCACGATTGCCCCTTGAGCCCAGGCGGGCGCAGCCCAGCACGTAGAGTTCAGCAACACCGAAAAAGGCGATGGTGACGATCAGGAAGAGGACGTCCGACATGGTGCTCCTTCACCGGCAGTGCACGCGCGGCTGCTGTTGTTGCTGGGCGCTGCGAAGATCGTCGGGCCTGAGACCAGGCTCGGAGCGAAGACTGCCACAGGTGCCATCAGACGCCCGGGCCCTGTTCGGATGCAGTAGAGAAGTTGTAAAGAAGTTGTAAGGGCTAGAGCCCTTCGGGATGGAAGCGGTACCCGATCCAGGGTTCGCTCTGGATGTAACGGTGACCCGCGCCGCCATCGAGCTTCTTGCGCACCTGCGCGATCAGGACGCGCAGGTACTCCGGCTGATCTTCGCCCGCTGGTCCCCACACCTGCCTGAGCAGCACCTTGTGCGTGAGCACGCGGTGCGGATTTCGCAGGAAGAAGAGCAGCAGGTCGAACTCCTTGGGCGTGAGATGCAGGGGTTCTTCGCGAACCTTGAGCAGGTGGGCCTCTTCGTCGATGAAGAAGTCCCCCAGGGAGAGCTGCGCAGGCTCTTCCTGCTGGGCGACCTTGCGCAGGTTCGCCCGGACACGGGCCAGCAACTCGGGCATGCTGAACGGCTTCACGATGTAGTCGTCGGCGCCGCTGTCGAGGGCGGTCACCTTCTGCCGTTCGGTCTCGCGCACCGAGAGCACGATGATGGGTGTGTCCGACGTGCGGCGGATCTCGCGTGTGAGCTCGACGCCATCCATCTCCGGCATGGCGAGGTCGGTGATGACGAGGTCGGGCAGCTTCTCCTGAAAGCTCGCGAGCGCTTCAAGGCCGTCGTGCGCAGTGGTGACCTCGTAGCCGCTGCTCTGCAGCGAGGTGCGGAGTACCCGGGTGATCTGCCGTTCGTCGTCCACTACCAGAATGCGCATCGTCTGCTCAGCGCCGCGTAGAATCGCGGGGTGCCCTCTAGCATCGCACGCCCGACTGTCGCACAACAGGTGCGTCGCTGGTCCCTCGCGGCGAGCCTTCTTGCTCTGATTGTATGCGTCTATCGATTTGTCGCCCCGGCGAACACGGCCACTGTCGCGATGACGTTGCTGTTGCTAGTGCTCGCGCTGGCACGTTGGGGGTTGCAGTATGCGGTCGTCACCTCGATTGCGGCGACCGTTTGCTACAACTTTTTCTTTCTTCCTCCAATTGGCACCTTCACGATTGCAGATCCGCAAAACTGGCTGACGCTGTTTGCGTTTCTGGTGACGTCGGTACTCGGCAGCAGGCTGGCGGAGCAGGCGCGTCGCGATGCGGCAGAGGCGCGCGTGCGACAAAAGGAGCTCGAGGTTTTGTACCAACTCAGCCGCGAGCTGCTGCAGGCCGAAGATGTGGCGTCCCTGCTCGGGGGGATCTGCCCTGCGGTCCGGCGCGTCACAGGCGCGCGTGCCGTGGCGCTGCACGCAGCCGATGGGCAGGTGTTTGACGCAGGGGTATCCACCACTCTATCTGCCGCTGTGGCGGCCCTCTCGCTCGAACGTGCGCCGGAGCGGCCACAGTGGATCAGCCCCGACGAGGTCGTGGTGCCGCTGCATGCAGGCGTTCGGCCCCGAGGCACGCTGCTGCTGGCCGGCATCCAGCTCTCCGAAGAAACGCTGGAAGCGCTCGGTGGGCTCGTGTCGGTTTCGATGGATCGCGCACAGGCGCTTGAGGAAGTCACGCAGACGCGCACCGCGCAGGAAAGCGAACGGATGCGCAAGATCATGATCGATGCTGTCACGCACGAGCTGCGCACGCCGCTGACCGCGATCAAGGCGGCCGCCACGACTCTGCTCTCGGCAGGCGTGTTGCTCAAGGCGGATCGCCAGGAACTCGTTGCAGTGATCGATGAAGAGGCCGACCGGTTGAACCGGCTGGTTGCGCGGGCTGTTGAAGTGACGCAGCTCGAAACCCGGGACGCGCAGATGGTGTTTGCAATGGCTGCGCCCTCCGAGATCGCGCAGGAGGCGCTTGAAGAGAGTGCCGGGGCACTCGGAAGACACGCAGTGCGGGTCGATGTGCCGGCAACGCTGCCGCGGGTTTTTGGCGATGCTGCTTACCTCGCAAAAGTGCTCTCGAACCTGCTCGAGAATGCCGCGAAGTACTCGCGTGGAGGAACCACCATCGAGCTGAGAGCGGCGCAGCTTGGAAGCTCGCTGGTGTTCGCGGTTGGGGACCGGGGCGTTGGCATCGATGCGTCGGAGACAAAGCTGATCTTTGACCGCCTCTATCGTGCGAGGACGCAGAGCGAGATTGTGCCGGGGACGGGTATGGGGCTTGCCATCAGCCGCTCCATCGCCGAGGCGCATGGCGGGACGCTGGAGGTGGAGAGTACGCCTGGCCTGGGCTCGACGTTTCGGCTGTCTCTGCCGCTCTCACCGGGGCAGCAGGAGCAAGCGTAATTCATAGGCAGCCGTCTCTCGGTTGCGTGCTAGTATCCCGCCATGCTTCTTCAGGCTCCCTGTGTGCCCTTGCGAATGGTTCTGTTTGGCGCAGCCGTGTGCGCTGCGTTTCCTCCTCTGCCTTGCTTGGCGCAACAGCCCGAAGCAATCGTGCTGCATGCGGCGCACATGCTTGACGTCGAGAAGGGCTCCCTGATTTCACCGGGGGAGGTGCTGGTGCAGGGTGGCGTGATTGCCGCGGCGGGACGGAGTGTAGAGCACCCGGCGGGCGCGCGCGTCATCGATCTCGGCCCGGCGACGCTGATGCCAGGCATGATCGATGCGCATGTGCATCTCTTTCTTCACCCCGGGGCCGAGGATCTGCAGACGGTGGAGGAATCCATCCCGCAGCGGACCATACTCGCGGAATTGGCTGCCCGCGCCGACCTGATGGCCGGCTTCACGGCGGAACGCGACATGGGCACGGAAGGCTCAGGCTCGGCCGATACGGCCGTGCGCAACGCGATCGACGCAGGGCTGATCCCAGGCCCACGCATGCGCATGAGCGGCAATGCCATCAGCATTCTTGGGGGGCATGAGGATGCGATCGGCTACAACCCCGCACAGCACGTGATTGGCAATGCAGACTACGCCAACACTGCAGAGGAAGTCGTCGCCGTGATGCGGCAGCAGCGAAAAGAAGGCGCGGACTTCACCA
Organism: Acidobacteriaceae bacterium; assembly: GCA_965199135.1. Taxonomy (GTDB): domain Bacteria; phylum Acidobacteriota; class Terriglobia; order Terriglobales; family Acidobacteriaceae; genus EB88. The sequence continues at coordinate 2,452,114 of OZ240685.1, forward strand.
AGATGTACGAGACAGGGGAGGATCGCGTTGTGGACGGGCGGCTGGTCGCGCCCTACCAGTACACCGAGGCGCAACTCGCAGCAGCCGTCGCTGAGGCTACACGCGTGGGCAGCCGGGTTGCGGTCCACTGCACTGCGGAGCCGGGCGCCTCCTATGCTGTGGAAGCAGGTGTGGCATCGGTTGACCACGCGTATCAGCTGAGCGACAGCACCATGCAGCGCATGAAGGCAAAAGAAATCTACGCCGTGCCCACCTTCGCGATTACCGAATATTTTGTGGATCACGCCGCGACCCCTGCAGCTGCTGCACGCGAGCGTTCCGTGCAGCAGCTGCACAGGAGCGAGTTCAAGCGGCAGATGGCGGCGGGTGTTCCGTTCGCGGTCGGCTCGGATGTGGGGCCGTTCCCGCATGGCACACAGGCTCGGGAGCTCGAGTTGATGGTGCAGTACGGCATGCCCTCGGCCGAAGTGCTCCGTGCTGACCTGCTGCATGGGGCACGACTGCTTGACTGGCAAGGCAAGATCGGCGAGCTGAAGCCTGGCTTCTATGCAGATGTGATTGCAGTTGAGGGAGATCCTGTCGCTGATATCAGCGCGGTCACCAGGGTGCACTTTGTGATGAAGGGTGGCGAGGTCGTTCGCAATGACGCTGCTGCGGCAGGCAAACAGTGACGCGTGGGATGCGGGTGGTGTCGGGCTATCTCGTGTGGAGCCTCGCGATGATCGGTGACGCGCAGTCGCCGCCGAAGCACCAGTGGGCGATCGTGATGCACGGCGGCGCTGGCGTGATCGAGCGCAGCTCCATGACACCGGACGCGGAGAAGGGCTACCGTGCCGGGATGCAAGAGGCGATCACCGAAGCGGGCGCTGTGCTCGACCGGGGCGGCTCGGCGGTCGATGCCGTGGAGGCTGCGCTCCAGCTGCTCGAGGACAATCCTCTCTTCAACGCAGGTCGCGGCGCTGTGTTTGCAGCCGATGGAACAAACCAGCTCGATGCCGCGATCATGGACGGCGCCACGATGAAAGCAGGTGCGGTCGCCGATGTGCAGCACACGCGCCATCCGATCTCGCTGGCGCGTGCCGTGATGGAGAAGTCAGACAACGTCATGATGATCGGCGCGGGTGCCGATGCATTTGCTGCCCATGTCGGACTCCAACAGGTGCCGCAGAGTTTCTTCTTCACCGAGCGCAGGTGGCAGGCGCTCGCGAAAGAGTTGCGCAGCAAGGGAGAACCGGTGCCGCCGCGGCCGGCCGGAGCGCCCGCCTCTCCGGCGACACCGCTCAGCTTCTTCGAGCAGCCGGACGCGCATAAATATGGAACCGTCGGAATCACAGTTCTTGACGAAGCTGGCAATCTCGCTGCGGGCACATCGACCGGCGGCGTCACGGCAAAACGCTGGAACCGCGTCGGCGATTCGCCGATCATCGGGGCAGGGACTTATGCGTCGAACCAGTCCTGCGCTGTTTCGGCGACCGGAACAGGCGAGTATTTCATCCGGCTGACAGTCGCACGCACGATCTGCGCGCTGGTGCAGTACAAGGGAATGCCGCTGCAGCAGGCCGTGGATGAAGTGGTGCAGAAGCAACTCGTCGCGATTCACGGCGATGGGGGCGTCATTGCGGTGACACCCGACGGCGAGATGGCATGGAGCTTCAACACGCCCGGCATGTTCCGCGCGAAGCTGCGGCAGGGTGGACGCGTCGAGATCGGGATCTACCGCGACGAACCGTAGCCGGTTGGGAATTCACACGATTCTCACGGTTCTATGCCGTGCCGGGGTCGGAGACTGGAGACAGCGCCCGGGCGCTCTTGCGTGCGTGAATCAGGCGCTGCTGCGTCGAACGCCCCCCAACACTACCCGTAAGGATCGTATCCTGAAGACCATGCCTCGCCGCCTTCCTCTAGTCCTTTCCTTGCTCTCTCTTCCTGGATCAGCAGCCTGCTTTGCGCAAAGCGGGGCACCGCTGATCAACCTGCCGAGCAGCAAGGAAGTGGAGGCGACGCCCCCCGGGTCGCCAGCAAAGATCAACAGCCTGCCAATGTCACTGGTGCTCTCACCGGATGGCCGTTACGCTGCGACCCTGAACGCAGGCTATGGCACTGCTGACTCGAACTACGACCAGTCTGTGCTGATCGTCGATCTTGCGAGCGGCAGGCAGCTGGACTTCCCAGATGCACGCACCAGGATGCGCAGCGCGCATCAGACGCTCTACCAGGGACTCGCGTGGAGCAGCGATAGCAGGCATCTGTATGCCAGCCTGGCCTCGTTGACGGCGCCAGAAGGCGGCGCGCCCGATGAGACTGGAAACGCGATCGCCGTCTACCTCTTTGAGGATGGCAAGCTTACACCGGAGCGGCTCATCGCTGTGCCGCTGCAGAAGCTTGCTCCAGGCAAGCAGCAGAATGTGTTGAAGAAGCCGGTGGCAGCGGGGATGGCCATCCCGTACCCCTCAGGGTTGTGCCTTGTGAAAGGGCCTGCCGGCGATCAGTTGTTAGTCGCAGACAATATGTCGGACGACGTGTTGCTCATCGATGCCGCAAGTGGCGCTGTCACGCATCGCTTCGATCTCTCTGCAAACGCGAGCGTTCCCGCAGCCTACCCAATTACGGTGGTGGCTACGCGCGATGGGCGCCGCGCCTTTGTGGCGTTGTGGAACGAGTCCTCTGTCGCAGAGCTTGACCTGCCGGGCGGCCGTGTCACGGGGCGTGTTGCCCTGCTTCCTCCGCGCGCGCCCGCCTCTGCCGGCTCGCATCCGGCATCGCTTGCTCTCAGCCCGGACGAAAGCCACTTGTATGTCGCGCTGGCAAACCGCGATATGGCTGCAGCCGTTGCGATCCCGCGGGATCCTGCCGGGCCCATGCATGTCACGTCCTTCTTTGACACCAAGTTGCCGGGGCAGACGTATTTCGGAGCGGTGCCTGATGCGCTTACACTTTCGCCGAATGGCAGCCGACTTTTCGTCGCGAATGCAAGCTCAGATGCAGTGGCCGTGTACAACACGCGCGCGGCAGCGAAGCACGGAGAAGCGATCCGTGCAATCGGCTTTGTGCCGACTGGCTGGTACCCCACGGCGCTGGCTGCGACTTCGAAAGAGCTCCTGATCGCTACGGCCAAGGGCCGGGGAACGGGCCCGAACAACATGCCGCAGCGGAATGTGCCAGCGGGTACGCCTCGCTACGATCGCACGTACATCGGCACCCTGCTCTATGGATCGTTCGCACGAGTGCAGCTTGACAGCCTTGCCAGCAATCTTCCGAAGTGGACCGGCGACGTGATTGAAGAGAACAGGCTCAAAGCTGCGCAGCAAACCATAGCGTTCCATGCCGGCACGAACCCAATCCGCCACGTCATCTACATCATCAAGGAAAATCGGACCTACGATCAGATTCTTGGCGACGAACCGGCTGCAAACGGCGATCCCAGCCTGACGATGTACGGTCGCAGTATCACGCCCAATGAACACAAGCTTGCAGAGCAGTTTGGCATTCTGGATAACTTCTATGACTCGGCTGAAGTGTCAGGGGACGGCCATGTCTGGTCAAATGCTGCCATCACTTCGGATTACACGGAGAAAACCTGGCAGCAGAGTTATCGTGGTGGAGAGCGAATGTATGACTACGAGGGAGTCGTTTCGGGTGCTTATCCGCTGCTGCAGGGAATCCCCGATGTGAACGAGCCGGCAAGCGGCTATCTCTGGACGAACCTTGCAGCGCACGGTAAGTCGCTCTACCACTTTGGCGAATACATCTCGACGAAGTTCTGTACGGACAAAGCACCTACGACGAACCAGCAATCGCCAACGCTAGGAACGCCGGAGCCGACAACAACAGGCTGCGCTCGTACGGCGATCCACAAGGGCGAAGCGCTCCCGGCAAACTACGGCGGGGGAAGGAGCCCCTATCCATGGCCTATCCCAATGATCGCGTCGAACACTGCCACCAAGCCAGAATTGCAGGGCCACTTCGATCCGCAATATCCGGACTTCGAGCTTGCGTTTCCAGATCAGCTGCGCGTGGAAGAGTTCCTGACGAAGTTTCATGGGTGGGTAAGTGAGCGGGCGGATGGGCGCGACAGCATGCCAAGCTTCATCCAGCTGCGGCTGCCGAACGATCATACGGCAGGCACACGACCTGGCATGCCTCGTCCGTCTGCATCGATTGCCGATAACGATCTTGCGGTGGGGCGCGCTGTTGAAGCGGTATCCCATTCTCCATTCTGGGAGGACACGGCCTTCTTTATCCTTGAAGATGACGCGCAGGATGGAGCGGACCACGTCGACGCGCACCGCAGCATCTCGCTTGTGGTCAGCAAATACGCTCCGCGCACGGAGAACGGCGCTCCCTTTGTCGATCACCGCTTCTACACGACGGTGAGCACCATCCGCACGATGGAGACTCTGCTCGGCCTGCCGCCGATGAATAACAACGATGCATTTGCCCCGTTGATGAGTGCGCTGTTCGCAGGCAACGGAGACCAGCCGCCCTTCACCGCCGACACGAGCAATCGCGACAACGGCCTGATCTATGAAGCAAATACATCGAAGACGCCTGGCGCGAAAGAGTCGGCCCGTATGGACTTCACCCATGCAGACCAGGCGCCCACTGCTGAGCTGAACGTCATTTTGTGGAAAGACGCGATGGGGGCTGCACCCCTTCCCCCGATGCTGGCGCACCCACCGAAAGAGAAGAGCAGGAAGAAAGACGACGACGATTAGTTGATGGGAAACCCTGACCAGCAGCCTGAGACGCAAGAGGATGTACGAGCATGGCGCAGGGCTCGCCGTGATGAGCTGCTTGCTCTTCGGGCGAGAATTGTACCGGGGCAGCGTGCAGCTGTGACCGCGTCCATCACGGCTCACCTGCTCGAGCTCGAGGGAGATCTGTTGCGCGAGAGCGTAGGTTTTTACCTTGCGATGCGTGGGGAGGTGGACCTTCTGCCGCTGCTCAAGCGCGTGGCTCAGTCCGGCCAGGTTTCGCTCCCGGTGATCACGCCCGGCGTCCGAGCGCTGCGCTTTCAGACGTGGCGTCCCGGCGAAGAGTTGGTGTCAGGCCCATATGGAACATCGCAGCCAGTGCGCGGCGACGTCGTCATCCCGACTGTGCTGCTTCTTCCGCTGGTCGGCTTCGATGGTGCAGGCTTTCGCCTGGGTTATGGCGGAGGGTACTACGACCGCACTCTCGCGGCGCTTGAGCCGCACCCTCGTACGATTGGGATTGGATTTGCGGGCACTGAGCTTCTGACCATCCATCCCCAGCCCTACGATCAGTCCCTCGATCACATCGTGACCGAGCTGGGAGTCACCACACCGTATGCACGTAGCTAAAAGTGATAGATCAGGTCGCTCGCGGCAGTGAACTGGTTGCTGTGGCGACCGTTGTCATACCCGGGTCGATCCCACGCGTGATCAAAACGCACTTCCGGGCGAAGCTGCACGGTTGATCCGAACCAGTGATTCCAGCTGAAGGTGTTTTCGGAATAGCGTGTCTGATAGCCGGTGCGTTGTCCCTTCTTGTCATCTAAAAAGTCCGAGCGGAAAGAGAAGAAATCGTGCGGGGATACCTCTTTTTGCACATAGTTGACAGCGGCATATTCTGGCGCTGTGCACTCCGTTTGCCCCGCGTGGCAGAACGCCCCGTTGGTACCTTTCTCAGGCACGACAGGGCCGCCGACTGCTGGAACATCGCGCTCGTACATGTACCAACTCTCGGTCGCCATGTGCCAGGTCTTCGCAAACTTGTGGTACCAGGTCAGGTCATACTGCTGCGTGTTGTTGTAAGCGTACTTGCCTGTGTTGATGCCATTGGCACACGCGTAGAAGTTATCTTTCACGGTGGCTGCGGTGTAGCTTAGGCAGACGGTCCCGGAAGGTTTTGCGTCTGGCGTCCAGAGTGCGACGTCGTGGCTGCCAGTGATGCCGCCCTGCACAAGCCATCGATCAGACAACTTGATCGTGGCCAGTACCCCTGTATCTGTAAAGGGGTCGACTGCGTACAGGAGCGAGTGGGAGTAGACATAGTTGTTGGGTGAGAGCTGTGCTTCGATCCCGGGGATCGATATGTAACGGCCAATGCGCAGATTCATTCCCTGAGCGACGTGAGGGAAGTAGACGTCGACGTATTCAAGAATGGGATCAAAGCCGTATTGATGGTGGTCGTTGATGAGCTGGAAGGATAAGTAACCTTTGTCCGCAGTGTAGCGATAGTCAGTTCCGTAAAAGGCCGTTAGATGAAAGCCCCAGTCCACGTGGCTCTGCTGCACTGTATCTGGCAGGCGCTCGATGTAAACCACGGCCTGGTCTAACTCGAGGCGATTCGAGTAGGCATCGTCTGCCTCCGGGGAGTTGCTGCGCGAGGACGTGCTGCCATTCACCGACGGCTCGAGCCATCCATAGATCTTGGTGCGGCCCTGCGCGCCGTCCAGGGCGGTCATCAGCGGATAGCTTTGCGTGTCCGGCTCGCCGATAACGGGGGAGCCACCATAGGACCAGTCGGCATTTGGGAAGGGCGGCGAGTCGAGCGGTGAGGGCGCGCCTCGACGTGCTGGTGCGGCAGCGATAGCCGCACCCCGCTGAGGATGCCAGTCGCTGCGATAAAAATCTACAAAGCGATCGAAGAACGACGGGGATGAAGTGGGTGCGCCGGGAGGCGTTGCTGTCTGTGCAGCAGCGCTGGTTGCAATCGCAAATGCAAAAAGGACGGGGCGCATCACAGCATAGATGCTAGCAGTCGCCGCCGGCGGAGTCGTGCGCAGCAGAACACAGCTTTGGATGGTGCAGGAGCGGAGTGAAACGACAGGTAGGAAGGGTAGAGGAACTGTGGCGTTATCCGGTCAAGAGCATGGGCGGAGAGAGGCTCCCGCATGTATGGCTGGAGGAATACGGCGTTGCAGGAGATCGGCTGTTTGCTCTTGAGAGTGCAGCGGCGCCGCGGGGAAAACCACTTGTCTCCAGCAGCGAGCGAACGCTGATGCTCCGCTGCCGCGCACGCACGTTGCTGGCGGAAGGAGTAGCTGCCAGTCAGGCTCGGGACGTCGAGGTGCTGCTGCCCGGCGGTTCATGGACGCATCTTGATGACGGGGCGCTCCTCTCAGAGTTCAAGGCCATCCTCGCCACCGAGCATGCTATGTGGATCAAGCGGAGTGCCAGGCCGCAGACTGACTGCAGGCCGATCGCGCTGCTCTCCACGCAAACCCTGGCCCAGTTTGAGCAGGAGCTGGGAAGCCCGGCTGCTGGACCACGATTCCGTGCGAACATTCTGCTGGATCTGCGGAAGAGTGATACGGATCTCGCAGGCTTTGGTGAAGATGCGCTCGCTGGCAGGGCCCTCCGCATCGGCGCTGAAGCGGAAATGCTGGTAAAAGAGCGCGCTCCTCGCTGCCGGATCATTACGGTAGACCCGCAAAGCGGGGAGTGCAATCCTGCGTTGATGAGGCTGCTTGCTGCCCGCCACGAAGGCAAGGCCGGCATCTACGCTGCAACGACGCGAAGCGGCTGCATCCGCGAGGGGGATCCGGTGTTCGTCTGCGAGTAGTTCAGGCGCGGGCGCCACGAGTCTCAAACGCGTGCTCAATCTCCTCTAGGGTTTTGCCTTTTGTCTCTGGAAGGAAAAAGAAAACTGTGAGGAAGTACACCACCGTGAAAGCCGCGAAGATGAAAAACATGGTGGAGTACCCATACTTGCTGACCACTGGCAGGAAGAACACGGCCAGCGTGGTGGAGACGATCTGATTGAGCACGAGCGCGATGCTCATGCCGGAAGAGCGAATGCGGGTTGGCATCAACTCGGAGAGCGCAAGCCAGACACACACGCCGGGTCCAACAGCGTAGAACGCCATGAAGGTGTACAGGCCGATTGCTACCAGCCATCCATGCGCAGCGCTGGGCACCTGGCCGATCCGCGCCCGTTCGATGACCAGGGGCGCAGTTCGCGCGGCGTCGAGGTTCGCAAAGGGATTGCGAAAGAAGGCCTCGAGCTTGTTTGAGGGCACGCATGCATCACGGGTGATGAAGATGGGCGCGGCTGCAGGGTCATCTGAGCGCACATACGTGGTGGCGGCGGTGAAACCTCCATAGGAATAAATGACGGCAAGCGATGCATGGGCGCGGTCGATGTTCTGGCTGCTGGCGTCCGTAGTTGCGAGCAGACGAGCGGCGGCCGCCCGGTCAAAGCGCAGCGTAAGCTCTTGTCCGGGGCCCACAAGGGATTGCACCGCGGCTTTTGTTTCAACGTTCGCCTTCTCTGTCGCCAGGAACAAGCCACCCACCGCAAACAGCGACACGATGATGCCGATCGTGCCCAGGATGAAGAGGAAGCGCCGCCCTTTCTTGTCGACCAGTGTCAGGCCGCCGATCGTCAGCAGAAAATTCACTGCCGTGAATAGCACGTATCCCCAGTGGGCGCTGAGATCAGACAGGCCGCTCTGCAGCAGGATGCCGGTGTTGTAGCCAATGATCGAGTTAATGCCCGTGGCCGTGTTGCAGGCCAGGATGACACACGCAAGTAAAAAGGGAACCACGTAGCGCCGCTGGAGCAGGCTCTCGCGTGCTGTTGTGTTCGTCTTGGCTGAGCCTTGCGTTGCAGTCTCCTCCATCTCGCGGAGTTCGAGATCGGCCGCGACCGTGGTGCGGGAACGGAGCAGCGCCGTGCGTGCTGCCGCCGTCCTGCCCTGGCGGAAGAGCCAGCGCGGTGATTCTGCAACAAACAGGGTGCCAAATACGAACAGGATTCCGGGCGGCATCGACACCCAGAAGATCCGGCGCCAGGCCTGGTCCTTGAAGTGGAACAATTCCGCTGCGGTGCCTGCATGGGCGACCGCTTCCACCCTGTAACTGTAGTAGATACCGATGAGCGCAGCAGAGACGATCCCGAGGGTCAGCAACCACTGGAAGATCCCTGTGCCGCGCCCCCGCGTCCCGGGCGTGAGGCACTCCGCCAGGTACAGCGGCACCACGACCCCGATAAAGCCGCCACTGATGCCCTGCAGCAGGCGGCCGAGGAAGAGTGGTTCGTATCCATGTGAGAGCGCGATGATCGGGATGCTGGCGATGAACGCGATGCCGCTTACGGCCATCAGCGGCTTGCGCCCTACCCAGTCTGCAAGCAGGCCGGCGAAGAGCGTGGAGATGACGCTGCCAAGCAGCACCGCCGCCACGATCACGGAGAGTTGCCCCGCGGTCAGGCCGGAAGTCGCCTCGAGGTAGGGCAGGGCTCCGCCGATGATGCCCACGTCCACCCCGTAGAGCAGCCCACCCAGGCCGGCAACCAGCAGCAGGAGGCTGTTGTAGCGGCGTTGCGCGGAAGGAAGAGCGGGGGAAGAAGCGGGCTCAGAGACCGTTGAAGGCATCTGCTCATGTTAGGAGAAGGTGGCGCATGTGTCATGCACTGTTTCAGAAAAGCTCGCCGCTGCCCATCGTTCTTGTCCACGCTCGTCCACGCTTGTCCACGGGCTCGCGACTTGACACCCAGTTGTGCACGAAACTAGTTTTCTTGCGGCGCCTTCTTTGCCACGGGAAGGCGCGCCAAATCTGTGGTCCGCAGCAGGAAAGGTTTCCATGACTCACTCCCGACGCGCTGTGCTTGCATCCCTTGCAGGCGTTGCCGGCGCTTCCGTGGCTTCCGGTTGGCCTCAGCAGGCCACGGCAGACACCGATCCTCTCCCCTCTTCCTTTCCGTTTCGCCTTGCTGTCATCAATGACGAGATCACGCAGGATTTCGAGCGCGCCTGCCAGATCACGGCGCAGGACTTTGGCCTGCACTGGATCGAGCTTCGTGCGATGTGGAACAAGAATGTCACCGAACTCGACGACAAGCAGGTTGAGGACGCGACCAGGATCCTCAAAGAGCACAACCTGCGTGTCACAGACATCGCAAGCCCCCTGTTCAAGACAGACTGGCCGGGAGCGCCGCGCTCGAAGCAGAGCGAGCGCCGTGACCAGTTCCACGCAGACTTCGACGCGACCGCACAGGACAAGCTGCTGGAGCGCTGCATCGAGCTCGCGCATGCATTCGGAACGGACCGGATCCGCTGCTTTGACTACTGGCGGCTCGATGACCAGAAGCCGTACCGTGCAGCCATCAACGCGAAGCTCCAACAGGCGGCGGAGCGATGCGCGAAGGACAACATCATCCTGCTCCTCGAGAACGAGATGTCCTGCAACACTGCTACCGGGGAAGAATCTGCCGCTGTGCTGAAAGCGATTCCCAACCGCAACTTCATGCTCAACTGGGACCCTGGCAACGCGGCTGCGCTGTTCAGCAAACCCTACCCAAATGGCTACGACCTGCTCCCGAAAGAGCGGATCGGACACTGCCATTGCAAGGACGTGATCTACAAGCCAGACCACACCTACGAGTGGGCGCCGGTCGGCTCAGGGGTGGTGGACTGGGTTGGGCAGTTCGAAGCGCTGAAGCGGCAGAACTACCACTACGCAGTGAGTCTCGAGACACACTGGCGTGGCGCTGGCACACCAGAGGCGTCGACACGCATCAGCATGGCGGGCTTGAAGAAGACGCTAAACAAGGCAGGAATCCCCTGCTAGGCGCGAAGGACAAGGATGATTACACGGCGCACCTTTCTCGACACCCTGGCCACCGGCGCTGCTGCCGTGGCGCTGCACTCCACCGCCAAGAGCTACGGGCAAATCCTTGGCGCGAATGATCGGCTTAACTTCGCGGTCTTTGGACTGAATAGCCGTGCGTACGCGCATCTTTCTTCGCTTGCGGCAAATAAGTCGCAGGCGCGAATCTCGCATGTGTGCGACGTCGATACGAACATCATGAACAAGTTTGCCGCGGCCACCCAGCAGAGGATGGGGGAGATGCCGAAGACCGCTCAGGATTTTCGTCATGTCCTGGCGCTGAAGGAGATCGACGCAGTCACGATCGCCACGCCCGACCACTGGCATACCCCGATGGCGATCGACGCGTTAAAAGCCGGCAAGCACGTCTACGTCGAAAAGCCCTGCAGCCATAACCCTGCGGAAGGCGCGTTGCTGGTCGAGGCACAGCGCAAGTACAACAGGCTGGTGCAGATGGGCACGCAGCAGCGCTCATCGCCGCATACCATCGAAGTCGTCGACAAGATCCACAACGGTGTGATCGGCCGCCCGTACTACGCCAAGGCTTGGTACAGCAATGTGCGTAAGTCCATCGGCTTTGGCAAGCAGGCGCCTGTACCTCCGCAGCTTGACTGGGATCTGTGGCAGGGGCCGGTGCCGCGTAAGCCCTACACCGACAATGTTCAGCCGTATAACTGGCACTGGTTTCGCATCTATGGCACCGGCGAGGCGCTCAACAATGGCACCCACGAAGTGGATGTCTGCCGTTGGGCGCTCGGGGTCGAATACCCAGAGCGAGTCACTTCCTCAGGCGGACGCTACCAGTTCAAGGATGACTGGCAGTTCTATGACACGCTCGTGACGAGCTTCGACTACCCGGACAAACTGATTTCGTGGGAAGGCAAGAGCTGCCAGGGGATGAAGTTCTACGGGCGTGACCGGGGATCCGTCATCATGGGCACCACGGGAAGCGTACTGGTGGATCGCGATGGTTATGAGCAGTACGACCTCGCCGGCAAGAAGATCAGCGAGTTCAAGACTGGCAAGCAGACCTCCTCGACAGACCTGGTTGGCAGCGATTCCATGACTGACGCGCACTTTGCCAACTTCATCGCCGGCATCCGCAAGGGGGAAGCGCTGCACTCGCCCGTTTCGGTCGGCAATGTGGCGGTCACGATGCTGCAGCTCTCGAACATCGCGTGGGAGATGCGCAGGGAACTGCAACTCGATACGAGCGATGGCAAGGTTCTGAAGGACCCAGAGGCGATGAAGCTCTGGGGCCGCGACTACGAACCGGGCTGGGCTCCCCGGATCTGATCGCAGGTGGTTACAGAATGCTGAACCGGGAGTGTTTATGAGTCCTGTTCTGTCGCGGCGTCGCTTTCTTCAAACCTCCGGGATCGCTGCGGCACTACCGGCTGCGGCTCTCTGTCAGGTCTATTCCCCTGCGCAGCCAGTCGGTGGGGCGCCCATCCGGCTTGGGCTCGCCAGCTACACCTTCCGCAACTTCACCCGGGCCGACATGATCGGCGCGATAGAGCAGCTGCGTGTCTCTGCGCTGAACGCGAAGGACGTGAAGGACCACCTGCCGATCGACCCGGCCGGCGAAGCAGCCGCGGTCGCGGAGTACGCGGCGAACAACATCCGCCTCCACGCCATCGGCGCCGTGTACTTCACCAAGGATGAGGACGCAGACATCCAAAGCAAGTTCGAGTATGCGAAACGCGCCGGCGTTTCGGTGATTGTTGCCGGTGACCCTGCGCCGGAAACGCTTCCACGCCTGGAGCGCTTTGTCCGCGCGTACGATATCCGGATCGCGATCCACAATCACGGGCCAGAAGACAAGATCTGGCACTCGCCACTGGACGTGATGAAGGCGGTCTCGCACCTTGATCCGCGCATTGGCTGTTGCATGGACGTGGGTCACTGCGCGCGTGCGGGCGTTGACGTGGTGGAGGCTGTGCATGCCGTCGGCCCGCGGCTCTTCAACATGCACATGAAAGACCTCACCGACTTCAGCAGCAAGGAGAGCCAGGTAGCCGTCGGTGAGGGCATCATGCCCGTGCGCGGCCTCTTCGAGGCGTTATCTGCGATCCGCTACGAGGGGTTTGTGGATCTCGAGTACGAGATCCACCCGGAGAACCCGATGCCCGGCGTGCTGATGAGCTTTGCTTACATGCGTGGCGTGCTGGCGGGGATGGGCTACAAGGCGCAGCTCGCCTGAAGTGCTGTCAGCTGCGCTCCACCTCCAGCCGGGCAGCCAGCAAGTGCTTCGCTCCGGGAGCCAGCGTGATAGCAGACTCCAGGATGTTGCTCGCCTCCACGCATGCCATCGCGCGCCATTCCTCATCGCCCAGATCCTTCAACGCTGCTGCGCCTTGTTGCCATGGGTTCCACACCACCGTGGTCGAGGAGTTTTGCTTTGTGGTCGTGATGGCACGGCCGAGCACCGGATCCATGAGCTTTGCAGGACCGGCAGTGGCGAGATAGGCGTTATCGGTCTGGCTGCTGAGCACCACCGGCCCCTGCTGCACAGTGCTGCGGTTGCCGTGCATATTATCCAGAAACGTCACGCCGTCGAGGCCCTCCACGCGGACCTGTTCCGCATCGCCAACATGGTGGTAGGTGTGCAATGCTTCTTCGAACTGGAAGCTATCCTTGCCCGTGTTCGCTAGGGACAGCTCCAGCGCTAGTACGTCGCCCACTGTGACCCGGTACTCTGCGCGGAAGCCATGCGGCCACCACTTCCGGCTTGCTTCGTCGTCGTGCGTCGAGAAGGTGACCGAGACGCCATGCGGTCCGTCTTCGATCGAGTCGATCTCCCATGCGCGCGTTCGCACAAAGCCATGCGCCGGCGCCTTCGCATCATCTGCCTTGCCGCGGAACCAAGGAAAACAGATTGGTATGCCTCCGCGAATCGCCTTGCCCTCTTCAAAGCGCGAATCCTCACTCAGGAAGAGCACTTCGGCAAAGCCAGCCGGCTTCCAGGAGGTGATCTGCGCTCCATGGAGATAGATCTCGGCACTCGCAACCGGCGATTCCACAACGACCTTCGGGAGCTTGCCTTGTCCCTCGACGACCTTGACGCTTCGGGAAGACGAGAACTCGCGATTCCACTGCTCCAGTGCTGCCACATTGTTCGCCATGGACCTAGTCTACGGCGCGCCTGTTACAGCGTCTGCTGAGATGGATCCGTGTAGCCACGGCGCACCACGAACAAGAGCCGCGCGGCGGTAAGCAGGAAAAGCAGGCCGAGAACGAGCCAGACCAGGTCCACGGCGTGGACCGCCCAGGGTGGTGCGACCCCCACATGGCGCAGCAACGCCGGGAGCACATTCCACGTGGTGATGTGGGCCGCATCCCAGGGGTCCTCGAACATGGCTGGCGTTTGCAGGCCCCAGGCTGCCTGCCGATGGAGCAGTTGTGCTGCGATGTTGCGGAATCGCAGCCACACCACCCATGTCGGCCGGCCAAAATCCTGCTCCTGGTAGATCTCGAGCGGCAGCCAGAACGCCAGCGAGGCGAACTGCACAACGACGCTTGCGCCCACGAGCATCCACGAGGCATTCCAGGCAAGCGGCGGAATCGTGCGCCGATGCCTCATCAACAACGGGACCGCCAGCAGCGTGGCAAGCTCGACCGCGCTTGCGATATAGCGATCGCCCCAGGCGAAATCGCCCGCCCACCACAGATAGCGTGCGTAGAAGGCGATGTACGCCACGAGCAGCGCGAACACCGTGAGCTCAAACGCGCGTTCCTTGCTGCCCATGCGCTTCCACAGGAAGATCGTCACCAGGATGGCGAGGATGATTAAGGGATCGAAGAGAAAGATGCTCTTCTCGGGCGCGAGGAGTGGCCCCAGCAGTCCGGAGTGCACTCCACCTGCGATAGCGTGCCCGTTGAAGGGAAAATTCGCAGGCAGGCTCGGATCCTGCAGGCGCTGCTCGCGCGCAAACCCTGAGACGTAGGTGCTGGTCCAGGAGCCGAAGCGAAGGTACTGGTAGACACGATCCAGCAGGAGGAAGAACGCGGTCACCGGAGCGCTGATTGAAACAAACGCACGGATGGGAAGTGCCTTCCACCTGGACCGCATCGTCGCGCCGGTGCCCGGTCCGGCTGCAAGCGCGAGGAACAGTGCCCCTGCGAGCAAATCCAGCCCGGTCGTGAGCCGGGTCAGCAGGTTCAATCCCAGCGCAGCAGAGCCTAGCACCAGGCACGTCCGCGACCGGGTCTGTAGCCACCTGTACTCAAGAAGCCATCCGGTCAGTGTCAGGAGCAGGATGTAGTTGTTTTCGGTCATATTCTGCGCGTAGTGCAGGTGGGTGGTCCCGCACAGAAAGCAGGCCACGCCGGTGACCGTCTGCGGGACGGTGAAGCGAAATGCTACTAGGAGCCGAAAGGCTGCAAGCGCAGTCAGCACATTGACCAGGACGTTTGTCCCGATACTCACAACCACGCTACGAATCGCCGGATCAGCCTGCGTCGCCACATACGCACGCCAGGGCTCCCAGTGGCTCGCCCAGGTGCCCAGCAGGTCAAAGGGGAGCAGCAGCAGGGATTGACCCATCCCGTACCACGCATAAAGGCGCCCGTTGCGGCCGTGGATCCCGAACTCCGGGTACTCCGATGGAAAGACCTGGGGTTGATGGGTCCAGAGCGAGTGGGCGACCTGGAGCCGATGGGTGGAGTCAGAGGTGCCAAGCTCGCCGGATTGGATCAGAGCCGTAAGGAAAACCGTCGCGAGCAGAAGCAAGCCCAGTGGACTGGAAAGAAAACGGCGAACCATCGGTCCCATCCTACATCTGCGCTTGATTCACGCCGAACTCCCGCCCGCGCGGCACGTTCGATACCCCTAACAGGCGTGCCCGTCAGTGCGCACCATCGCTTCTCGGCGCACAGCTACCACTAAGCGGGCATGCTAAGCACGCAATATGGATACGGCTTACTACGCTGTATGCGGCTAAGTGCCAGCTGCTCTACAAGGTAGGCCGCCACTAACAAGGATTGCGAGCTGTAATCTACCCCATCGCGGACGCTTCATGAGGTAAAAGGGTGCGCCAGGCCCGGGCTCTTCAGGTTTGCCGCGGTTACCGAAATAACATGATCTTGGTGAGTGGTGTCTCGTGGGAAAATCTTCCCGAACGTGCACCGATCCATCGATGCATCCTCCTGTAGCGGCCGCGATGCTGCGAAATTGTGCCCCAAGTTGATCTGTTTGGTCCTTGCCCCTGTTTTCTTCTGGCTCTTTCGTGGGAGCTGCTGTAAAGACGCATCCTGCGGGCGCATTGTGCTGAAGTGAAACAAACGAACCCACTTAGGCGAGCCGAGTCGACAGCAGCTTGACAGCGGCCCTGCGAAACACGCGGAATCTGACGCTATTTGGGTACAGATTGCCTGATAAGTCTCGATGGTTAGCAGAAGGATTCCTTAAGTCAATGCCACTTATAAGTGCCGCTGGTACTACGTGACTCTTGGTAGATAGAACTAAGTGCGGATGCGTAGCGTAAGGGTCTCCGTCATGGAAACTGAGGTTGTCAAGGAGACGCACAGACCATGAAAGTTACAGCCCTTATTGTAGGTTCGCTTGTGAGCCTTTCCTCCGCCGCCCTCGCCCAAACCGCAATCAGTGTCACGTCTGTTCCGCTCCAAACATTCCAAGACAGCCTGGGCGTAAATGACCACATCAACTACACCGATGGTCTGTATTCCAACGCACCCCAGGTCTTAGCGGACCTCAAGTACATCGGCGTCCACAACGTGCGCGACGGCATCCCCAGCCAGGCCTGGGCCTCCCAGGGCTACCCCGACCTTCTCACTCTTGCGGCGGGTGGCATGAAGTTTGATCTCGTGTTGGATCCGAACAGCAATGTGACTTATCAGGAACAGCAGCTGGACGCAATTGCGGCGAAGTATCCGAGCGCTGTCGCTGCAGTCGAAGGTCCGAATGAGATCAATAACTTCCCGATTCAGAATGCGCCGTCAGGCGATACACAGGAGCAGGCAGCGGAAAGCATGCAGGCCCAGTTGTTCAGCTACGTTCACGGAGACTCCCTGCTGAAGAACACGCAGGTGTACTACTTCACCGGTGGCGCGATGCAGAGCTCGATTTCAGGGCTTGCAGATGCGGCGAATGGCCACCCGTACCCGCATGGCGGCGACGAGCCGACCTACTGGTACAACAACGAGTATTCGACCCACTTCTCGATCCCTGGCACCTACCCGAAGGTCGCGACGGAGACTGGCTATGCCACGATCGCCGATGGTTCGGACTGGGACGGCGTCGACGAGCCTGGGCAGGCTGAGCTTCTCTTGAATACGTACTTCGATGCCATGCTGCTGGGCGTTTCGCGCACCTATGTTTACCAGCTGCTTGAAGCCTACCCGAACGACACAACCAGCTCGGATACGGCGTACGGACTGTTCCACTACTCGGATGGTTCGCCGAAGATCGCAGCGGTTGCGCTCAACCATCTCTCGACCCTGATGCCGGCTGACAAGGTTTCCGCCCACAAGGCGGTCACCGCCACCTTTACGGGCCTTCCCAGCACCGCCAAGGAACTGGCGCTCACGGCGTCGGACGGGTCGATCTACCTGTATGTGTGGAATGAAGTTCCTGTGTGGAATCCGTACAACGTGAGCCTGGAAATCTTCAACTACCAGCAGTACTCCGTGTCGATGGCTGGCAAGTGGACCGTGTCGTACCTGACGCCGGCCCTGAGCACCGCGATTCCCACGACGGCCACCAAATCGGGAAGCTACCTGGCGACCCTGAACAGCTACCCGACGGCTCTGCACTTCGTTCCTGCCAAGTAATGTTCCGTCTGAAGAAGTCGGCAGCGTCGCCTCGTGGCGGCGCTGCTGCTGTGTGCAGGATTCCATTTCTCAGCACAGCTCGGGTATCGGACGTATACTCCGGGCAGTCAAGTGACTTTCCTTGCCAGAGAGCCGGTCCTCATGCAAGTCAAGGTCTACAAGAACTCTTTGCTGCGCGCTCTTGACCATGAAGTGGTAGACCGGTTCAACCTCCATGCGGTCACTTTCGAGGTCAAGCATGAGATCGAGTACCCTGGAAAAACGATAGATCATCTGTACTTCGTCGAGGACGGAGTGGCTTCGATGACAGCCACCTTCGAAGATGGCTCGCAGGTGGAAATCGGAATGTTTGGCTTTGAGTCGGTCATCGGCATCTCGGCCTTGATGGGGACCAAGCGCAGCCTGAATCGTGTGTATACGCAGATCGCCGGCTGGGGCTATGCCTGCAGCGTGGACCGGGGCCGCGAGGAGTTTGCCCGTGGTGGGCTGTTCCAGGTGCTCGCACTGCGGTACGTGCAGTCCCAGCTGCTTCAGGCCGGCCAGTCGGCTGCCTGCAACGCCAAGCACAATGTTCATCAGCGCCTGGCGCGATGGCTGCTCCTTTGTGCAGACCGCGCCCATGATCAGAAATTCAAGATCTCGCACGAGTTTTTGGCGGACATGCTGGGAACCTCGCGACCTACCGTGTCACTGGCCGCCGAGACGCTGAAGCTGGAAGGGTTGATCGAGTACAGCAGGGGCTCCATGCACATCGTGGACGAATTGCGCCTGGAGCAGCGTGCCTGCGAGTGCTACCGCGTGATCAAGGACCACCTGGACAGCTATGCTGATTTCGAAGGGGGAACGTTCCGGGAGCGGGTTTCCGTTTTGGGGAGCGGCCATTAGGCGCCGGAAACAAAGCGCCGGTAATCCAGTTTGTCGGCGATGGAGCGGTATCGGTGCCGGGCAACGATCCTGTTCCGCTCCACCAGGAAGGCTCCCGGCATCTGCGTGATGTCCTCCGTTTTGAAGAGTGCGAACCCGTTGCGTAAGGCAAACCCACTCAGAGCCCTTGCTGCCTGCAAGTCTCCGAGGTATCGCAGAGGACTTCTCGATGGTATGTCGAATGCGGGGTGTCGGTAGAGCTGCTGCTCTGGGTCGCTGATCCGCAGCGCATCGACAAGGCCGTAGTGCTCAAAGTAGGGCTGCGCCCGTTCCGGCGTCCCCATGTGTACGAAGACCGTCTCGATCCCGGCTTCTCTGAGAATTTCGCGGTGCGGAGCGAACTCGCGCAGCATCTCTCGGCAGAAGGGGCAGCCCCAGTGGCGAAGGAAGAGAAGCAGGAGGCGGCTCCTCCCGGACAACTCGTCCAGTCGCTCTCCGGTTTCACAACGCGTCTCGCCAACCGCTTCGGGAAGCGATGCATCCCGGACCTCCACGCCCCGTCCGCTTCGGGAAAAATTCATGCGTCTACGCTCCGAAGCACTTCGAGCCATCCAGTGCTGCTAGGGAAGGGATGCGGCAACAGGTCCGGACGCATCTGTGCGGGTTTTCGAATTTCCAGTAAAGACCATTTCTGAACAACCGCATTGCGTAGACTGCTGAAGAGAGGCAGTCCCTGGACTGCGCAAGGAGACGGAACGTTGATGTACGTGTGGGTCGCGCTGGGGAGTGCGTCGGGTGGCATGCTGCGGTATGCGATCTCAAGGGCGATGGGCGGCGGCACGCCCGCTTTCCCGTGGAGCACCCTGCTGATCAACGTGCTCGGAAGCTTCCTGATCGGCTACTTCGGAACCCTGACTGTGCCAGGCAGCCGCTTCGCCGTTCCGGAATCCGCTCGTGTCCTGGTCATGGTGGGGGTGTGCGGGGGCTTTACCACGTTTTCTTCGTTCAGCTTGCAGACCTTTGACCTGCTCCGTGCCGGCGCAGTCGGGCGCGCGCTCGCAAATGTCTGCCTCTCGATCCTGCTCTGCCTGATCAGCGTCTCCCTTGGCCACTACCTTGCTGCTGCCACCAGCGGCAGCCGGCAGGTGGCGATCACCAGGGATGAGGAGTTCTCGGGCTAGCGCTGTCGCCGAAGGCTCCCCCCTCAGGGAGGTTCTCTGCCCGGCGCATCGTACTGGTGGGTGCAAGCATGCCCCGGAGAGTTGACTCACCATGAAAATTGCCTTTCTCCACCCCAAAAATGAGTTCACCGAGGCGCTCTTCGCCGAGCTTCACTCGAAACTTCCGGACCACGAGCTGCTCTCCTGGACACAGGGCGAGGCTGTTCCGGATCGCGACGTAGAGTTGCTGATTGCTTTGGGCAAGGTCGGTCCCGAGCAGCTCGACGGCCTGTCGAAGCTTGCGTTTATCCAGACAGCCAGCACCGGCTTTGAAAGCGTTGATCAGGATGCTGCGAGCGAGCAGGGGATCTGGGTGTCCTATGCGCCCTCCGCTGCGACCGGCAATGCCGTGTCTGTCGCGGAGTACGCGATGATGCTGCTCCTCGCTGCCTCACGCCACTTGCGGGCCTTCCTCGAACGAGAGAAGACGCCGGGAGCGGCTCCGCCGATGATCCACGCAGCGCTTCAGGGCAAGACCCTTTGCATTGTGGGCCTGGGAGATGTTGGCGAAGCGCTCCTGGAGCGATTGCAGGGATTCGGAATGACGATCCTGGCCGCGGATGAGCACCCGGAGCGCGCTCCTTCCGGCGTGAAGGCCTACAAAGCCGACCAGCTTGAGGAGGCTGTGCAAGACGCCGACTACGTCGTCATTTGTGTGCGCGCCAGTGAGGAGAATGAGAACCTGGTCGACGGGGCACTGCTGCGTCGCATGAAGCGGGGCGCGATGCTGGTCAACATCGCGCGTGGCACACTGGTGGACGAGTCAGCGCTGCTTGAGGCAGTGCGGAGTGGACAGATCGCGGCAGCAGGGCTCGATGTGGTGCGTGAAGAACCGTTGAAGCCCACGAACCCATTGCTGTCCTTGCCGGAAATCCTGGTGACGCCGCATCTTGCCGGGTTCACCGACATCATGTTGCATGGCACTGCCGACTACGTGGTGAAGGTGATCGGGGAAGTAGCTGCCGGCAAGAAGCCGGAGTCGGTGCTGAACAATCCGGAACCGCCGAGGCTTGCGCTTAGCAGCTAGGCACAGCGTCGCCGCAAAAAGGAGTGGTAGTTGGAGACCAATCTCGTGCTGTTTACCCTTCGCAGGACGGGTGCCGGCGTCGTCTTCGCGGCAGAGCCGGCGAGTGACGGGCCGCAGACCTTCTCGATGCACGGCCTGCATTTCCAACGATTGCGCTATGAGAGTGAAGCCCTGCGAGCGCTCGAGCGGGTCGGCATCGGTTCCTGGTCACGGTTTCCGGATGACGCCATCCAGGCAACCGTGACTCGGGACGAACTGCGAGCACTTGGCTTCCGCGGCTACTACTAGAGGCTAGCTCTCCTGTCGTGGGCGGCCAGCCTCTTCTTCATTAATAAGGAAAGGACCGTACCGCTGAATCAGCTTGAGTGCCTGCTCGCGAGCTTCCTGGCTGATGGAGTGATACGAGAGCACCTGCACGGTGAAGCTGCCGGAAGAATGCCGGTGTACATATGTGAGCCACGTCTGGGAGCGATCCCAGGACCACGCAAAATCCCCGGATCCCTTGCCAATGTAAAACACTTCACCCTGGGTGTTGCGGTGCGCATAGACGTAGTGACCGCCGATGCCCAGGGCAACCTTCTCACTGCTGATCTCGGAAGGGTGTGGCTGGGAAAACTCTGGCTGCGCGGCGGAGGGCGGAGCATCAAGATCCTGTACAAGGCCAGCATTATTCGTGAGCATGGTTTGGAGTCCTATTGAGAAGCGAGGGGTGAAAGAACGGGCACCACAGACTGCGCGGCTTAAAACTAATCACCAAGATCGAGCTGCTTTGCCAGAGAGTAGCTGATCGATCCCTTGGCTGAACGATAATTTCGTGGCTTTCCCATGACGGAAGTAACACGTATCGGACCGAGGAGTTCCGCCTGGTTAGAGACATTGCAGGGAAATAGCGAACTGCCTCTTTTGCGATCGAACATAAGTCGCATCTTGAACTGTAAGGAGACTTTGCATGAGTCGTCGATCCACTGCTCGCACCCTTCTTGAGGTCACTGCCGCCGCCGGAAGCGTGTATGCCGTACGCGCGCTGCTCCGCAACAAAGAGGAGCAACTCGCGAACGAGCACCTCGCTGAAGGCAGGACCATCCTCATCCTTGGAAGCGGGTTCGCCGGCTCTGCTGTCGCGCAGGAACTGGCTCGTCTTTTGCCCGGGAAACAAAACGGCAAAATCATCCTGGTCGACGCAAATAACTACCTCCTGTTCACCCCGATGCTGACCGAGGCTGCGGGCGGTGCTGTGGACCCTCGGCATATCATCCAGCCAGTCCGGTCCATGCGGGACAAGATCCAGTTCGTCCAGGGGCGAATCACCTCGATCGACCTGGAGAAGAGATCCGTTGAGGTCGAAACTGGTTCAGAGGAGCTCGACCCTGTCACCAGCACCTTCCAGGCGGATCACCTGGTCTTTGCACTCGGTTCCGTGGTGAGCTTCCACAACACGCCGGGCGCCGAAGAGCACTCCATCTCCATGAAGAAGCTTGATGATGCAAGCGCCGCATTCGAGCGCGTCTCCGCGTGCCTGGAACGGGCATCCCTTGAAGACGACGCTGCGAAGCGACGTGAACTGTTGACCTTTGTCGTGGGCGGGGGCGGCTACACAGGAGTTGAGACCATGGCTGCGATCAATGACTTTGTCCGCGACTCCACTGCGAGGCTGCCACGTATCCGCACTGGTGAAATCAAGACCATCCTCGTGCATCCGGGGGATCGCTTGATGGCTGAGACCAGCCCGCAGCTCTCGGCCTATGCGCAGCAGAAGCTCGAGGCTCGCGGTGTCAAAGTCCGGCTCAATACGAAGATAAACAGTGCGGGTTCGGATTTCGTCGAGGTAGGTGATGGGGATCGCATCCCCACACGCACCTTGATTTGGGCCGCAGGCGTTACACCGAATCCGCTGCTTGAAAACCTTTCCGCCCCGAAGGGCAAGCATCATGGCCTGAAGGTCAATGGCGCCTGCCAGGTCTCCGGATTCTCTGATGTCTGGGCACTTGGTGACTGCGCCGAGATTCCGCAGGCAGATGGGACGGGAACCTACGCGCCCACTGCGCAGAATGCTACGCGGGAAGGGAAGCTGGTGGCGCAGAACATCGTGCGCGAGCTACGCGGCGAGCAGACGCAGCCCTTCCGCTATAAGCCGATGGGCGAGCTGGCGCTGGTGGGCCGTCGCGTCGGCGTCGCGCGGGTGTTCGGGCAGAACTTCTCCGGAGTCTTTGCCTGGGCCATGTGGCGGGCGGTGTACCTGGCAAAAATGCCGAGCTACGCGCAGCAGGCACGCATCCTCGGCGACTGGGTACTCGACGTTCTTGTCGGTCAGACCCCTGTGCCCGTGACCACCGGAAAGCGCAAGATCACGGGGCACATGACGCGGTAGGTGGCGGCGGCTGGACTATGGTGTGACGGGAACCGTCGTGCTTACTGCATTCCAGCCGCGCAGCTTAACCTCCAGTGGGGTCGACGTCGCTGATGCTGGAATGGCGATGGTAAGTGTTCGCTTCTCGCCCGGCAGGAGCGAGACATAATTGTCGCTATAGAAGGCGGGCAGGATCTCCGAGCCGTCGCTCTTCCTAACCGTCAGTATCTTTGTATTCAGCGATGCAACGGCTGCGTTGTTCCTGAGCGTCACTTGAATCGCTTTCTCGTTTCCATCCGCATCGTTTCCAACAAAGTGAGCCGCAAGTGACACTGCTGCAGGCCCGAGCTTTGTTAACGCGCGGTAGGCCTTGTCTTCTGCAGCGCGCCAGTAGAGGTTCTCGGACAGCAGCGAACCATCTGCCGCTGTCAGGCGCAGCTTCACGAGCACGGTTCCACCGTGAAAGAGTGGAACAAGATCAAGGCGAGTCGCCTCCGTGACATCATCCGCCACAGCATCAAGCGTGCGCTCCTGGTGCAGCAGCAGTTGGTTTGTCAGGCTGAAAACATCCGCGCTGACCTTCACGCCGGTGAGCGCGTCTCGCGTCGTGTTAATCACGGACACAGCGTTCGTCGCGAGATCGAGCTGCACATGTACGGGCTCGCAGGCTTTTTTCGTCGCGTAGTATGAGGCCTGCGTGTCGTAATCAGAGCTCAGGATGCCCCACAGCGTGCTTGGCCATGCAGGCTGTGTCATCCACAGGAGGCGGCCACTGTTCGGCGCCCACAGGTGTGCGTTGAAGCCCTCGAAAATGGCGCGATAGTCGACATAGTTCATCATCTGCGCATCGCGCTCGTACTCTTCGAGCGAGTCGGCCGCTCCAAACTGGGCTTCCATGTGTTGGTTCAATACGTCATGCGGATGCCAGTTGTGGTACGCCCAGTCATCGGTGATCGGCCAGCGGTCCTGCTTTGGGATCCAGCGCTCAAACCACTCGAGCGTTGGCAGCGATGGGGTGCCGACCTCGACGGCAAAGCCGAGGTCAAGCTTCGTGTAGTAGTCCGCTGGGTCTTCGTAGGAATACGGGCCGCTGGGCTCGAGATTCACCTGGTTCGACGAGGGCGAGTAGTAGCGCGTGCCGTCGAGTGCGTGGGTGAGCCGGATCAGGCCCTCGTTGATGATGGGCTGCGGCACACCTTCATTGCGTCCGCACCACATCACGATCGATGGGTGATTGCGGTAGCGCAGGATCGTGTCTTTTGCATTCGCAAGAAACAGCTGTGGATCCTCTGCTTCGGCGTTCGAGTCCATTGTGACTTCCCAGAAGTCGTTCCAGACCAGCATGCCGTACTCATCCGCGAGATCGTAGAACGTCTCCTCGGTGTTTTGCCCCTGCCAGTTGCGAATGATGTTGAGGTTGGCCTCGCGGTCGAAGCGAAAGAATGGCTCGAGATGGTCGCGCGACACTCGCTTGCGCGAGTCATCCATACCCCAGCTTCCACCGCGAACGGCGATGCGCACCCCGTTCACACGAATCGTGAGGTACGGCGTCGCCCGTGTGTCGTCACTCGCTTGCAGCGCTGGCGAGTGGTCGTCGCCCGCCGTGATCGAAGACGCCCAGCCGCCAGGCACCTGGCGCATGCCTGCGTGGGTTACATCGACCTGCGGCTCCGCAGCCTCGCGACCGATTGTCGGGTCGTACTCCACGCGGCGCAGTGCGCCCTCGTTGTCGAGCAGGCTCAACTCATAGCTCACTTCACGAACGCCGAAGCGCGTGGCGGCCTCGGTGGGTGCGGCGCCGCTCGGGTCAAATCGAAGCGCAAGGTGGTAGAGCTCTGGCTTGCCGTATCCATTCGGCCACCAGAGTCGGGGGTGTTCGAGGTGGAGCTCCGGAAACTCGGCAGGCGTGAGCGCTACTGTGCTTTCGCCTGGCGCAAGCGTCACTTGCTTCGTAATGCGCACCCCTTCGAACGACGCTGTGAGCGTGCCATGCACCGCCTGATCTGAAACATTGCGCAGCGGTACGTTCACGGTGATGTCAGCTTCATCGGTTCTCGGCAACGGCAGATGCGTGATCACCTGTGTGTCACCAATTGCCACAGCAGCGGTTGCTTTAAGCCGGACCGCCTGCCAGAGGCCCGTGTCGCGGTCACGCATCGGTGGTACCCAGTCCCAGCCCTCGGTCGCCATAAAGGTCGGCCCGTCCAGCTCCATCGCGCCACCATTCAGCCCGGAGCCAAGCGCGATTGATTGGACGTTGGGGATACCGGGGTGTGGCGCGGGGGTGACGCGAATCGCGAGCGCATTGTTGCCGCTCGGCCTGAGCGCGTGGCTGACGTCGAAGCTGCCGCGGGTGAACGCACCAGTCATCGCACCCAGGTGCTGGCCGTTAAGCCAGACCTCCGCGTGGTAGTTGATGCCGTCGAGCAGGAGAGAGACATGCGGCCGATCTGCAACCGACGGAGTGGCAAACTCGGCGCGGTACCAGTAGCTCTGCTTGTTCAGCTTCTCCGGGATATCGAGATTATCCAGGCCATAATCCGGGTCTGGATAGCGGCCACGATCGATCATTGTCGACAACACTGTTCCGGGCACCGTGGCTGCCATCCACGTCGACGTATCGAAGCCTGTGGTAGCGATCGTTTTCGGAGCAGCTGAAACCTCCGGTGCCTCGATCAGCTTCCACCCGCCCTCCAGTGTCCACTCGCCTGCAGCGTCAGGGTGCAGCGTCGTCTCACCAGGCGGCAGAGGCGCGACCTTCGGTTTGCTGAAGGGCGCGTTCTGCTTCGGCAGCGTCGAGGGATCCTGCGGGGCCGTGTTGCCGGCATACTGCACCACCTGCACCGCCCAGGGTTTGGAGCCTTCTTCAAACGCGATCAGGTCAGCGTCCGGCGTTTGCTTCGCAAGCGACTCCATCTCCGCTGGTGCGAGCAGCCTGTGGCTCAGTCGAAGAGCCGCGATGCGCCCACCGAAATGCGGGCACGGCAGTTTCGCGCACGACGATGGCACAGGCGCCATCACCAGTTCTGGAGCGATCGCGCCGGCGTGCAGGGAGCCGCGCGCTTGTTCCGCACCATCGACAAAAAAACGAACAGAGTGGCCGTCGAAGCTCGCAGCAAGGAAGTGCCAGCCACCGGTGTGCGCCATGCTGCTCGCAACGAGCTCTGTGCTGCCCGAGCGGAAGGAGAACCTGCCACCGCTCATCGCGAAGAATCGGAAGTCCTCTGCCTCCGGATCGCCTGCGCCTGCAATCAGTACCGACTCTGGGCTTTGCGGCACAGCCTCGACCCACGCAGTCACGGTCCAGCTTGCCTGTGGAGCGAGGATGGGATCACGTGGCGGCAGCGTCTTGACCAGCCCGCGTCCGCCGAGCAGGAAGTGCCCGCTATACGGGCCATACTCTTCAGGCAGACTGGGCGGTGCAGGGAGATGAAGCTCGGGGACGGTGATCGGCGCCTGCGTCTGCGCGAGGCACGCGGAGGAGCCCAGCAGGATGCCAAGAGGAAGCAGACGGCGGAGACGGGCGGAGAGACATTCCTGGATCATGAACCTTCCTGTCAGAGCGAAGGCTCAGTGTAGCCCAGTCAGCAACCTGTTCAATCTTCACGCAGAGGGAAACAGCGGAAAGTCTGGAAACGTTTCCGCGTCGGCCAAGTCCACCACGCTCGCCCGGTGCGGCGAAGCTAGAAGCCTTTGAGGTGGAGCACCATCACGACGGCAGAAGCCGCCACGCAGTAGATCCCGAAGAGATACCAGCGACCGCTGCGCAGCCAGCTGCTGAGCCATTTCAGGGCGACCAGCCCGGCAATGAACGAGAAGACCATGCCAAGCAGGCCGAAGAGCAACGCGCCATGCACATCTATCCGGGCGGCACCAGGCAGCTGCGCATGCGAGGCGCGCAAGAGCCGTACGATCTCGAACCCCACTGCCGCTGGGGTTAGCAGCACGGCGAGCGCAAAGCTGAAGCGCTCCGCGGTGCCCTTGGCCACGCCAAGGAGCATCCCCGTCGAAATCGTTGTACCGGAGCGGGAGAAGCCGCGGAAGGGGATCGCAAGTCCCTGCACCAACCCGATGCAGTACGCCTGACCAAACGTAAGTGAGCCATCGGTGTTGCCGACGGCGATGTGTTCGTCGACGATGGCGGCCGCAGGGGCGTCGGTCGCCCTGCTGCCCTCTGCTTCGACCGGCAACGTCACTGTCTTCAGCCGGCGCTTCTCCAGCAAGCCTGCGGTCAGGATGAAGATCCCGGCAACAAGCAGAGCAGGCGCGATCAACTCGAGATGACTGAAGAGCTGCTCAATTTCGACGTTCTCCTGTCCC
Source organism: Acidobacteriaceae bacterium (assembly GCA_965199135.1). Classification (GTDB taxonomy): domain Bacteria; phylum Acidobacteriota; class Terriglobia; order Terriglobales; family Acidobacteriaceae; genus EB88. Next base: position 2,479,261 of record OZ240685.1, read on the forward strand.
TGGAAGACCAGCATGGCGATGAGCATCTTGATCGCCTGTCCAACGGCGCCAGTAAGCACAAGCGCCGCAAGAGCGAGCACAGCAAAGCGCTTCAATTCGATCCTGCTCGAAAAGTAGGCGATCTTCCATGTCTTCCAGAAGAAAACAATGACTGCAAACATCGTTCCGGTATGCAGCAGCACAAGCAACAGCGTCATCTGCGGAGACGAGGGATTGAGCCCCATCAGTTTTTCGGCGACCACGACATGCGCAGAACTGGATACCGGCAGCAGTTCGGTAAACCCCTGGATGAGGGCCAGGAGAATTACTTTGGCAAGAGACATGTCTTCAGTGTAAGAGAGCGACTGCCTTCTTCCCGCCCTGGCGCGCGTTCCGTGGAGGCAAAACGCTTCGTGTGCACGGCGGGAACGTCCCAGACTCGCGGAAGCGGGACATTGGTAACCACCTACAAATCGTTTGGGGGAGATGAGCCAGGCACCGTAACGCCTGTTAACTCCTCGAGGAGCCTGCCCGCGACGGCGTGCGCTGCGGCTTATGATCCAGCCTATTGTGGGTCGAAGCATGTGAAACAAAGCGATTCACTCGCAATAGCTGTTTTCGTCGAGTTCTGATACAACTTCCTCACTCATCCCGACAAGCGGTCTCGCTTCGCCAACTAACCACCGTCTAAGCAGCATCACGAACAAGTTATTCAGGACGTCTCCCCAATGGACCTGAAGAAGACTCTTCGAAATAGCTGGAGAGCGCAGCGCACCTCGCTCTCGCAAGCGGTCATGGCGCTCGCCTGCTTCGTGCTGTTCCTGCTGGCGGCATTGCCAGCAGGCGCACAGAACAACTCGTACATCACGCTTGCAGCATCCGCCACTTCGCTCCCGGCAGGGCAGGTGGAGAGCCTGCATGCAAATGTCTCCGCTCATGAAGTCGCAACCGTGGGTCTTGGCACGGTCGACTTCTGCGATGGGGCGTCAACAACGTGCACCGACATCCATCGGGTGGGCACCGCGCAGCTGGTTGAAAGTGGTGGTGCGACGCTGAGCGTTACTCCCGGCCTGGGCAAACACAGCTACTATGCGATCTACCGCGGCATCACCGGCACCTACGGGCTCACGAGCAGCACCTCAAACACCGTGACTGTCACGGTCACCGGCATGGCGTCGAGCACGACTGCTTTGTCCGAGAGTGGAAACGCCGGCAACTACACGCTCACCGCGACGACTACAGGCAGTGGGTCGGGTGCGCCGCCGGCCGGCGTGGTGTCGTTTGTCGACCAGAATTTCGTCGGGAGTGGCCCGGGTGGCGGAACCCTGGGCACACGGCAGTTCGAGGGCGCCGCTACGCTCGGCTTTGCGACGCGCCAGGCCTCCCCTGCTGTCTACCCAAGCACGGTTGTCAGTGGCGACTTCAACGGAGACGGCAAGCCCGATGTTGCTGTTCTGAATACACAGACCAGCGGCGTCACAGTGCTGCTGGGGAATGGCGATGGCACCTTTGGGGCGCCGCTGAGCACAGCAATCGACGCGAACAACGATGCGAATGTTTCAGCCGCTGTGGGTGATCTGAACAGCGACGGCAAGCTCGATCTCGTCGTCGCAGATGAAGATCTGAATCTCATCTGGGTTCTGCTCGGGAACGGCGATGGCACCTTTCAGGTGGCTTCTTCAGCGCTGACCTGCGGAAGTTCACCAGCAGGAGTTGCCATCGCTGGCGTAAGCGGATCAGGCAATCTCGACATTGTGGTTGCAAATCATGTGGCCACGGGAACCGTGTGTGTGTTGCACGGCTACGGTGACGGAACCTTTGGCGACGCAGCTACTTACTCGATCGATGCAGGTGTGCCGAGAAGTGTCGCTGCAGGTGATTTCAACAAGGACGGGCTTCTCGACCTTGCGACCGCGAATCAGAACGGGTCTGTCTCTATCCTGCTCGCCCTGGCAGCGGGCGGGTATGCGCCGGCGGTGAGCTATCCGGTCTCCGGCGGCCTCCAGTCCATCGTCGTCGCAGATTTCAACGGGGATGGCAATCTGGACCTCGCCGGCGCACAGGTTGAGGTAAATACCATCACGGTCTTGCTGGGGAGCGCCTCAGGCACATTCAAACAGGGCTCCCTCTCCAGCATATCCAGCAGCACCTACGGGCTCGTCTACGGAGACTTCAATAACGATGGCATCGTGGACCTGGCAGCGCTCGTGCTTCCTTCAAACGTGCAGGTGCTGACAGGTGTTGGCGATGGCAGCTTCGGCACGCCGGTCAGCAGCGATCTCGCCGGGAGTGGTCCGCCGCTCGCCGTAGCAGCAGCCGACTACAACGGCGACGGCGAAGCAGATCTTGCCGCAGTCGGCACATCGGTCCGGAGCATTACGGTGCTTCTCTCGCAGCTATCTGTCTCGTCGACATTAAGCAATGTGGCGGTGCCTGGCAGCGGTGCCCACACGATCGAGGCCCAGTACAGCGGCAGCGGATCGTTCAACCCGAGCCAGGGATCGACCACGGTCACGGCCGCCCCCATTGCGACGGCGCTGACACTAAGGCCGTCCGGCCCTGCCGCGCCGGGCGCCACGGTCACCCTCACGGCTACGGTGAGCCCGAACACTCTCACCGAGGGCTACAACGCAGTCGGGACCACAGTGGCGTTCTTTGAGGGCATGCACGAGCTCGGTACGGCCACCTTGACCCCCAATGGGCAGGCAACGTTTTCAACTACCATCCCTACCGGTCTTCCGGCCAGCATCTTCGCCAATTACCTGGGGAACACGTACTTCGCCCCCAGCACGGGACCGCTCCTGCCAGCACCGCCCCTCACCACGACGTTGCGACTTTCCGCCACCGTTGCGGCGAACTCGTCTGGCCAACCAGTGACGCTGACAGCCACGCTGAACCCGTACTCTCTCGGTGCTTACAGCACGAACGGAGAGCCGGTACAGTTCACCGTGGGTACGCAACAGATCCCCGCCCTCCTGTCGAATGGAAGTGCCAGCATCTCGATTCCTCCTGGCACATTGGCGAGCGGCAACAACACCTTTGTCGCAAACTATGCCGGGGACCCGTACCTGGCGGCCAGCAGCGCTACGCTGCCCTATGGCTCTGCCGCGCAGGTGCCCACATGCACCGTCCAGCCGACAATCCTCTCGAGCGCGGCCGGCACGGTGACGGTGAGCGTTGGGGCATGCACCGACCCGCGAGGACTTCCACTCACCGAGACCATCCAGTGGGGAGACCAAACGCCCAGCTCCACGGTCACAAACGGCCAGCCCACCCAGCACACGTACACGTTTCCGATGTCATCTAGCTCCACAGCGGCTGTTTCGAACAGCTACACGGCTGTGGTAACAGCAACCGACACCGCCGGCCTCAGCGTCACCGCCTCGTACGCCATCACGCCACCCGCCATCATCACGGCAGGCACATCAGTGACCGTCACGCCGCCGGTGCCGCCGCCGCCGCAGACCGTCATCGTCACCTTCGTCTGCACCTCTGTCAGCATCCAGGGTGCGCAGGCGACCAGCGTGCTGCCGTCGCAATACGGGATAAGCTGCGCGCCGACCGAACCGGTGACCGTCTCTGCCAATTCTCCGTTGCCCGCAGTCACGATCAGCACCACCGCATCCTCCTCGACTACCGCTGCGCTCACCCGCCCAGGCGCCACCTTCCTTGCGCTCGCCTTCCCGTTTCCGTTGCTCGGCGGAGCTGTGCTGGCCTTGAAGCGCAAGCGGGGGACCCTGCTTCTGCTTGGCTGCATGGCCATCACGCTGGGCCTGCTCGGCGGGTGTGGCGGATCGTTTCGGCCGCCCGCAGCGACCATCACCGCTGCGAATCATTACGCCGTCACGGTGTTGACGACTGTCACGTCCAGTGGACAGTCGGGCGGCACCTCTTCTTCCTCCTTTACCCAGACGTCGCTGATCGTCCCCCTGAATGTTGACTCGAGCCACTAGCCGCAATCCGTAAACCGTGAGAGATCAATCATGCGACGCCAGTCGAGAGTTCCTGTTGTGTGCACGCGTTTCCGTGGCCTCTTCCGCTTGCCTTGCTTTGTCGCTGCTGTTGCTCTGCCGATCGCAAGCACGGCCGCGGCGCAACTCTGCCAGACCACGCACACGACTGATCTGTACTGTTTGCTGCCCTCGGCTTTTCACACACAGAGCCTGCCATTCAACGCCTTCTTTACACCCTTTGGAACAGAGCTCGGGGAGCTGCCGACGCCTGCGCCGGCGGGGCTGGTGCTGAGTTTCAGGAATGGCGTGCTGCAGCCCTCGAGTGAGAGTCTCGGCTCCATCTTCTCGGAGCGTGCGGAAACGATCGGAAAGCGACGACTGTTCCTCGGCTTCACGTACCAGAACTTCGGTTTCGGTTCGCTCGATGGTGTCCGTTTGAAGCAGCTGCCAATCCTGCTCTACTACCCACCGCTGCAGGTGTACACCGCTACCGAGAGCCGGATCAATGTGCGCGCGGGGCAGTATGCGGCAGAGGGGGCGATTGGCCTCACCCGTACCGTCGATCTTTCGGTTGCGATTCCCTTCGAGAGAGTCGCGTTCTCAGCGTCGGTCCAGGGGGAGGAGTATGGACCGGGCGGCGCAACAGCGCAGTTCACCGAGTACGTGCCCGGTAGTTCCTCGGGCATCGGCGATGTCACCGTCAGCGCAAAGGACGAACTGCTGGACTGGAAGGCCTTGCGGCTTGCCGCTGGGCTCGCGTTTCGGCTGCCCACGGGTGACGAGCTGAACTTTCTTGGCTCTGGCACCCCGGGCGTGCGTCCGTATGTTGCGTTCTCCAGCCGGCCCATCCTGCACCGCTTGCCCATCGCACCGCACAGCAATGTCGGCTATCAATGGAACGGACATTCCATCCTGAACACCAACGCAGCGGGCGGCAAGAAGCAGCTGCCCCCGAACGTCCTCTATACCGCGGGCTTCGATGTCGCCGTGGGGAGGCGCGTCAGCTTTGTCGCTGATCTGCTGGGGCAGCACTTCTTGAACGCGCCTCGGTTCACCGGCGTACAGAATGTGCCGATACCGTTTGCGACTGTTTCGGCGCCTACCGTGGGCACGACCGTGCATGGGTTCACGAGCGACAACCTGGCGCTCGGCTTCAAGGCAGACACCCTGCGGCATCTCGTCGTGACCGCGAACGCAACGATCAAGCTCGACAATGGAGGGTTGCGAGCCAGGATCGTTCCGCTGGGTGCAGTCTCCTACTCGTTCTGAGCCTCGTCTATCCTTTCAACGGGTAGCTACTGAACCGCTGCGACGACCCAGCCCTCACCCTCGCGGCGAAGCTGGAAGTGAGCGGCCGCACTCTGTTCTGGCTGGCGCTTGCCCTTTTGCGTGTAGATGGCGATCTGCTGGCAGGTCGCATTCGCACTGGCACCGCTCACCACGATGTCAGAGTCCGCGCATTTCAGCTCGAGATGGATGGCGTTGAACTGGTCGAAGACAAAGCGCGCATTCCGTTGTTGCGCCGTTGACATGGTGGGCCACGCATGGCGGAGATCATCCATGCTTTCGCTCTCGAAGGCCTGCCGATAGCGCTCGAGCGCTGCTTTCACGGCGCCCGTGGGGGATGCTGCCGGAAGGGCGACCGCAGCAGCAACTGCCGGTTGCGGCGGCGCGGGCGCGGGAGTGGTAACTGCCAGGGAGACAGATTTCTCCGTTGTGCCTCCCGCGTTCTTTGCAACAACACGATAACTCGTGGACTGTTGCGGAGTCAGCAGCATGGAGCCACTCGGCTGCACGGCGCCGATCCCGTCGATCGACACCTCGGCAGCGCCATCCGTATGCCACGTCAGCGTGGACCCGGTGCCTGGGAGCACACTGTCCTTCGACAGGGAGAGAGTCAGCCCCGGAGCCGCCACTGGAGCGACCGGAGCAGCAGGCGCCGGGGCTGGTTTTGGAGCTTCGGCGATCGCGGCAGGGGCGGGAGTCGTTGACTGAGCCGTGCTTGTTGCTGCGGCTGCGGGCGACGCAGCAGGAACCAGCCAGACTTCGAACTGTCCTGCAGGAACCACGCCCTTTGCATTCGGAGAGAGAGCCGCGGCCAGGTCGCCCGGGACAAGCGGGTGCAGAAGGCTCGCGAGTTTGGCTGCTTCCGTCTGATCCTCGGGCCGAAAGTAGCGTACTTCCGAGTGCGCGGGCGCACTGCCGGTCGCAACCTGCACGACCTCCGGCACAGCGTAGCCTCGTTGTTTCAGATGAGTCTGAACGTTGTGGGCGAGAGCCCCTCCCCCCGCTGTGAACTGGAGGTACACGCGTTCCGCCTGGATGTTCTGGGCGATGGCGGCGAGTGCCGTCGCAGAGCCTTTGGCCGCGTCGATCTGTTGCACGATGCTGGCCTGGAACTGCTCTGCCTTGCGCGCCTGAAGGTTAGCCACGCTGGCTTCGGCCTCGGCGCGCTGCTTCTCGGCATTTGCAAGCACGACCGACTCCCGGGCGCGTTCACTGCGAGCGCTGAAGTACACGAACAGCAGCACCACGGCGAGCAACGTGGCGCACAGGACGAGACCCCGCGTCCGCACCCTCCGCCAGAGGTGAGCGCGTTCACTCGCGTAGAGAAACTGTGCTTCCCGGCTCGCGTCCGCGAGGAGGGGACGCAGTTCTTCGGCGCGCTCCAGCTGGCTGCCCCGATACAAACAGGCCTGATATGCCTGGTGGTCCCGGTCCCAGTCCGACGCGTCCTCGCGGAGGCGCTGCAGACGCGACACCACTTCCGCCTCCGCATCGACCCAGTGCCCGAGCCGGGTCCACTGCCGGATCAGCGCCTCGTGCGAGAGATCAATGACCGAGTGCGTCCCGAGGCTGCCTTCTGTGCTGACGAGGAAGGAGCGGCCTGGCCGGCGAAACGCCTCGATCACGGCCGCAAGTTCCGGGAGCGGCACACCTGTCTCAGCAGAGATCTCTGAGACGGGGCGCGGACGGCGTACCTTGCGATTCCTGTTGACTTGCGTGATCGCGCGGAAGAGCTTCTCGGCCACCAGCTTCCCACGACTGTCGAGCTCCGCGTACACCTCTTCCGCATGCGCCGAGAGGCAGTTCGAGAAGGTGCCGACGGCCTCATACACAGCAAGGTCGAACGCGGCGTGCGCGCCCGAGCGCTCCCAGATCCGCATCAGCGCGTGCTGCATCACGGGGAGCTGGTCCGAGCGGCTGTCCAGGTCGTTCAGCATGCGATCGACGAGCGAGCCGGTGATGGTTCCCCCGGCCAGATCAAGGGGGCCAAGGATCGCCCGGCTGAACTGCTGGCGCGACATCTGCGGCACCAGGTAGAGGCCCTCGTTGATTGCTTCGGCCATGCCGACGTAGGTCGCGCACTCGTTCAACCACTCGATGCGCATGGTCACCATGACGTATACGGGCACGTCATCGGAGGCGGCGGCGGTGAGCAGCAGCTTGAGGAACTGTTTTACTTCTTCCTGTGCGGCTTCGCCCGCCCGCTGCGCATACTGGAACAACTCCTCGAACTGGTCCACCACGAGCAGGACCTTGTGAGTGACAGAGCCTGGTGCGGGTTCAGCCAACGTGTCGAGGCTGAGCACCAGCCCTCGCGGCCCGCTTTCAAGCGCCTCTCTCAGCATGGCGGTGCTTTGGTGCGGGAGGACTGGCGCAAGCGCTTCTGCGAGGTTCGCGATTGGCCGGTCCCCAGGCCGGAAGGTTGCCATCAACCACTCGGCATCCAGGTAGCCGTCGCGCACCTGCGGGAGAACGCCCGCGCGGACGAGCGAGGATTTCCCGCTTCCCGAGGCGCCTACGACTGCAACAAAGTGCAGCCGCCGGAGTCGCTTCAGAAGATCGTTGATCTCCGCGGAGCGGCCGAAGAACCAGGCAGAGTCTTCCTCTCCGTATGGACGGAGGCCGGGAAAGGGGGTGTGTTCCGAAAGCATGGTCAGACTGGCGGCGGGTTGGAGAACGTCAGGCATCTGCTTGTTCTAATCGGGCGAGAAAGCCTCGAACATCATCAAAAGTGCCGCTTTGTTTTACGAAGACCGGAATGACACGGGGATGTTCAAAATTGAACTCCATATCGATTGCTGGAGGAAGTTCGAGTGCCGCGAAGGCTGTTGGCCGCTCTTCCCGCCGACGCAGGCGAAAGGCTTCGGTCATTACGTCTTCCGCCCAGGTCCGCGTCTCGGTTGTGTACGGCACAATCAGTCCATCGCAGACAGCAAGTCTCGATTGCATCTTTTCCGGCTGGATCTTGTTGTAATCGAAGACCGAGATCCCGCAGTTGTTGTCGTTCAGGTATTGCTTGAGCGGCATCAACGAGTCTGGATTGGCCATGGAATGCCAGATGTGAATGATCGGTGCCTCACGCGTGCCCCGCATCGCTCGCGCTGGCGGTGTATGTGCCGCGCGCATCCGGTGCTCCAGCTCGTCTTTTAGTTCTTCGAGGTCCGAGCGCAGCAGTTCCACGGCATTGTTGGTCATGAGCGATTCGAGAAAAGATCGGTGCTCGTCCGTGTCCACCTCGTCGAGCGCAAGCGAGCGCGGCAGCCACACCAGCGGCCTGCGGGCGGGATGCGCCCCGAGTGCGGCTTCGAACTGCTGACGCGACGGCGACACGTCCGACGTGCCGCGACCGCGCCCCGGATAGCAGCCGAACATATGCACCGAGAGTGCCGCCGGGTCCGACAGCGACGACGTCACATCTTCAGACCATCCCGCGACCTCGAACCCCTCGCCCTGCGAGAGTGCAAGCCGCAGCTTCTCCTGCTTGCGATAGAGATCGTCTGTGACTTCGGCAAGGTAGACAGTCGGCGTGCGCGCCATGCGTGTCGCTTGCACTCCGTAGCTGCGCTCGGCGACTTCGCCGCGGTCACGCCGCTCGCGCATGTTCTGGAGCACAGCCCAGACCGAGTCGCGTACCTTCCACAGTCCCTGCACCCAGGGGTCCGAACTCGCGAGTTTGCTAGGTCTTCCGAAGAGCGACGAGTGCCCGTCGAAGAAGGGTTGCGGGCTCGTCGTGCGAAACTCCGGCGCCCAGCGTTCACGTGTGTAGTCGCGGTCGATCACCATCGCCTGCATCCGGCTCATGCTGCCCACGGTCATACCGAACGCCGGATGACGCTGTTGGCGAAACTCCTCGATCTCCCGCCTGCAGTACGTGGAGTCGCCGTACGCGAGCGAGAGCACGCTGAGAAAGACCGCACTCTGAGAGATTGCGTTTGCAATCGCGAGATTGAAGTCCTCGCCGGTGCGCAGGCCAGGGTCCCACCAGATGCGAAAGTCGCGACTCTTCCCCTCAAGCTCAGCCTTGAGCGTCTCGATGAACTCCGTCACCCAGCCCCACGGAAGATCGTTGCGATGCGCATAGCTGATGAAGAGGTCGTAGGTAAACCCGGAAACGACAGCCATAAGAGCCTCTTATTGGAAGTGCTGACCAGCTTACCACCGCGGAGAGATACCGAGGGCTATCTCGATGGGCGCATGAAATAGAAGTTTTGTCTGATCGCTTCTTTTCTTCGGAGTCGACTTAGTCCATACTTCTGCTCACGAAAGCTTCCATACCCAACGGCAGATAAGTTAGTTCCCGCGCAACCTCGCGTCCCCGCGGGATGACAGAGGAGTTACATGGCGGATTTTCTTACTGCGCTGTCGATCACGCTTGCCTTCGAGGGCGGCTACTGCGACGATCCCGCGGATCCTGGTGGGGAAACGAACATGGGCATCACCATGCGCGTCTTCCGCATGACAGCCCACCCACTGCTTGGCGTCGAGCCGACTTCTGAGAACCTCCAGAGAATGACACAGGCGCAGGCCGGCATTATCTATCGCGCGAACTACTGGACGCCGATCCACGGCGACGCGATCGAGCACCAGGGTCTTGCAAATATTCTGTTTGACTTCTATGTCAACAGCGGCACGCACGCGAGCAGTCTGCTGCAGCAGACAGTGAATACGATGGGTGCGAAGCCGCCGCTTATTGTCGATGGTGGCATGGGAGTGTCGACCCTGAAGGCGCTTGAATCCCTGCCGCTCGACGAGGTGTACCAACAATATAAGGCAGGCCGAGCCGCCTATTACGAGGCTCTCGGAAAGAAGTACCCACGCTTCGTCAAAGGCTGGTTGAATCGCGTGAATGCCTTCCCCGACCTTCACGTGGCGGTGCATGCCGTTGCCTAGTTCCTGCTTAGTCAAGTGCTTCGACACGCAGCCTGGTCGCTGGATCCCCGAGTAAAAGATAGTTCCGTGCTTCGTCGCGGGCGATCGTTAAATTGCTGCGGCGAACTATCTCGCGGGAACGTGCAGGAGCAGCAAACGTATCGATTGGCACACCCTCGGCGAGCTGGGCCGAGAGCGCGCTCCAGATTCCGGTGAGTGCATCGGCGGCGAGCCCAGCCCGCACGCCACTCATCAGCAGCTCGAGTGGCGTACGCAATACCTGCGGCTGCGGGGTTTCTTCCTCCGTGGCGAAGGAGTACGTGAAGGCCATGTCGACGTGCGCAAACACCGCGAGCACCCCGGCGCGCAGAAGCGATCGCGGTAACTTCGCGAGCAACGCTTCGGATGCAACAGCACGGGGAGAGCCATCAGCATTCTGCGTGTAGCTGTCGAAGCGGGGGCAGCCGCCGCTGTAGCACGCGAAGAGGAACACCATCGCGCCGTGCAGCGTGTTGCTCGCTGGCACGTCGTCTCCTGTAAACAGGTGGCTGTCGCCCACAGGCGTGCCCGGCTGCCACTCCTGTGTCAGGAGCGCACCCTGCTTTTCTCGCTGTGCCTCCACGTCGGCAAGCGGGTACTCCATCCCATGCGAACCGGTGAAGATCAGCGCGGGTGGACCGCTCTCGATCGCGCCTGAAACAATATCGACGAGCTGCTGCTTGGTCGCTGCCTCGGCAACAAATATCTCGGAGGCAAACTGTCGCTCGGCGCCAAGTATGTTTCCCGGATCGCGAAAGTCCTCCGACATCGCGCTTGAAAGAAGCAGCGTTGCGTCGTCGCCCACGTTGCGCGGCATCCAGACGGCAGCGCATTTTCGCTGCTTTGGGGTGAAGTTCGGATCTTCATACTCGACCACGGCGCGCGCATAAGCCCCATAGTCGGCGATGTCTTCGAAAAAAAGCCGGCCGACTGCCCACTGCATCTTCAACAATGCCTGGAATTCAAAGGGAATCTCCTGCGGCGATGCGACCAGAAGCAGGTAGTAGGGCACTCCCTTGCGTGGGTCGACAGGCGCAGTGAGCGACACTCCGCGGCTGGCCGCCCAGGAGGCCGCAGCAAGGCCTGTTGTAACGCCGCGCGCTGCACCGCGGAACACCTGGAAGAGGCTGGTGTTGCCGACCTGCTTCTCGCGCAGCTGCAGCAGCGGCGAGAGCTGCTCTTCGATCTTCGGATCGGCCGCCGCGCCGAACACAACGCCCCATCCCGCACGCCTGAGATCCATCGGATCCGGCACCGTGTAGGCTGCGCGCAACACGGTTTCGCTTCGGCTTCGCGCGTCGGCCCCTTCGAGATCTGCCAGGTGCAGTACCTGCTCCGGGGCAACGGGCGGAAGCGCCCGCGAAGTGTCGGCACGCACACAGAGGGGGAGCGGGAAGCGCGCCATGGCTCTGGTCAGGAGCTCACAGCGTCGTAGTCGAGATTCATGCGGCACTCCCCGTTTCCATCGTCGAAGATGAATCCCTTGCTCGCTGCCGAGGTATTCTCTGGCGCAGGCGAGGCGCCTGCGACGCCGAAGGCATTCGTTCCCGACGCCGGCGCATCGCGCAGAGACCACACTCCGTCCGCATAGGAGATCTGCTGCACCACAAAGCCGAAGGTGACCGGCTCCTGCCCGGTAAATGTGAGTGCAGAGTTCGCGGCGCCCGATGGCTTGACCGCGACTTTCGCGCCGACCAGGCCAGAGATGGCCGGCACATCGACGCCCACCGAGGTTCCATGCTGGTCTGTCGCACTTACCGTGATCGAGGCGGATTTCAGAACAGACGTAATCAGAAAGCTCGCGCACTTCGCGTTCAGAAAGTAGTTCTTGACTGCAGGGTTGTCGGTGCGCAGATCGCCTGCGGCAAGGTAGTTGCCTGCGTCGAGGGGAGACACCATCGTCTGCGTCACATCGGTGTAGGCGAATTGCACCTGGCTTGCTTTCTGGTAAGCCACGTCGAGCGAGGGCATGCTCGCACCGAAGGCAGCCAGCGCATTCGCGAGCACACTGAGCCCAAGACTTGTATCAAGAGAATCGGTCTTCTGCCCGTTCACCGTTGCCGCGGGCCGCGGGGGGCCTGGTACTGGCACTGGTGATTTGCTGGTCCAGATGGTTTCGATAGGCCCTAACCACTGGGTCACGCGGTCTCGGCCGACCACATCGAGAGGCTCGATGCCGGCACGAGGAAGCTTGACCACGTTGAACCCCCACTTGTTCAGGAAGGTGATGCTGGGGTCCTTCTTTTTCATCATCTCGGCGCTCCAACAGATCGCTTTTTTGAACAAGGCGACCATACACTGTTTGCCTGCCAAGTTATAGGTTCTTTCTCGTTAGATCTCGTTAATCAACCGTGGAGGAAGAGTCATTTACAGGAAGACTGCCATCGTGCAACTGGAGCTGCCAAGCAGCGCCACGGCAGAGAGTCTTCCGCTCACCTCGGAGCGGAACTTCGGCGTGCTGCTCACAATCGATGGAGCGAGTTGTCCAGCGCTCCACTTCCGCTCCCCGGTCAATGACGAACAGTGGCGTGAGTTCACGCGGCAGCTGCGCGAGTGCAATGTCCGCCGAGATCGCAGTACCGGGTACCATGGCGCGGAAGCGATCCGCTCGCTCGGCAGCACCCTGTACGCTGCACTCGCCACACTGAGCCCTTTGCTGAGCGCATTTCTCATGGAGCGAAATGCACGCCGGCTTGTGATCGCAACGAGCCGCCCCGAGATTCACGTACTCCCGTGGGGTGCGCTATGCACCCCGGAAGGCTCCCTGCTCGCGTCGGAAGATCTCTCGATTGTCCAGTGCTGGGGGGTGTTCTCTGACCATCCACGCGTGACCGGTCGCACCCTCAACCTGGTCAGCGTGCTTGGCAGCAACACGAACAAGGTTACCGGTTCTCCCTTGCGCACTCTTCCCCCCGAGATCACGCGGAAGCCGGAAGCAGCCGTCGATATCCTGCACATGGAAGAACACGGTAATGCCGTGCTCGGCAGCATCGGCGGAGTAAGTGGTGCGGTCGCCGCCCGCAAGTACGCCCACGCCACACTCGCCTTGTTATGGAGCTGCTACTCCTCCGCCGCAAACTCATGGGGCGAAAGTCCCGCCCTCGCACTCCACCGCCTCGGCGCTGGCCTGGTCCTTTCTTTTCAGGCAGAGCTGCATACGCTCGATGCGCGCAACATCGCACAGGCTTTCTATGCAGATGTCTTCGGCCCCGCGGCAGGTCGCGATCCCGAGACCGCGCTCGTGCGCATCCGAGCAACCCGGTTTGCCGAGGAGTATGAGTTCGCCAACTGGGCTTCGATGGTTGTGTTCCTGCGCAGCCCTCTCGATCTGAGCGCGCTTCCACTGAATGGTCCAAGAGTGCCCGCCGCCTGCTGGTACGAGCCTCCAAGGGAAGATGCTGCGTGGAGGGGCGTAGCTGCCGTGGTGCGCACACTGACGCCTGGCGCGGTGGCAGGCCTTGCGCATCCCCAAAGCGTGGGCGGTGAGACCAGGGTTCCGCTCGCGCCATTCGCCCCATGGCGTGGCAACGTCATTCTGCTCGACGGAGCAGGAGCTCTGCCGCTTCGCGACGCGGTGCTCAGCGAGCTCAACCTGCCGAGAGCGCGCGCTGGAGGGAAGGTCGACACCGTTGCACAGTTGTTGCAGTTCTTCGACCACATCGAGCGCTATGGTGCGCCGCTGCTTGTCTGGACCGCTGCGACGCCCTTTCATCGCGATTTTCTGATCGCGGTAAAGCCCCCGCGGAGCCTCACATTCCTGCTTCTCTATGCAGAGCCATCTGCCGCGACCTTCGAGAGTCTGGTGGATGCAAACAACCTGCAACAAGCCCGCGCAGTATTCGAAGCAATGCCTCCCGGTCAGACACAAGGGCTTGTTTCCCTTGCGTACTCGGCGTATGCACGCTCCGAAATGCCGAGGGAAGCGGCTGCCTGCATCACTGCCTTGCACGAGCCGGCAGAGCGTGCTTTGCTGACTGGAAACTTTGTCAGCCGCTTCTGCCATCTGCCTGAAGCTGCGCAAGCGGCGCTCTCCGAGGTGCAGAGCAGAAATCTCCAGGAAGATCTCTACCGTGAAGCCTTGCTCTCCGCCCTCGCTGCCGAGAACTACGCGCTCGCCGGCAGCGCTCAGCACCAGCTTGCATACCTGATGCACACCGCAGGGCGCAGCAGCGAGGCCGAGGTGCTCTACCGCGACGCATTCGCAACGATGGAGCGCGTCACCCGCGAAGATCGTGGCTGGTCCCGGACAAGCGGTATGATTTTGCGCGACTGGGCCGACCTGCTCGCGGGGGACCTGTCTCGATGCGAGGATGCCGAATCCCATCTTGCTCGGGCCCTTGCCATGCACACCTACTACGGCCGCGTTGTTGAGACTGCGTATGCGCTGGTGACCTCGGCGCGCATCGCACAGACACGGGGCGCCCACAGCACGGCGGTCGATCGCGCAGTGGATGCAGCCAACCGCTTTGAGGCGTGCGCGAACTGGCGGGGCTGGGTGAGCGCGATCGTGCTCTTGCTGCAGGTACTCAGCGAAGCAGAACAACCACAACGCATGCTACGCGTCGCAGATCACGCACTCGCGAAGCTCGCTGTCTCCAACTTACAACCGCGACAACTCCGCACGGCCGAGTGGAAAGTGAACGCCTACCGTGCGCGCGCACAATGGATCGCCGGTGAGCTCACCTCGCTGCGGCAGCTTGCCGACGCATTGCTGGTGGAGGGTGAGGAGGTCGCTTCAGAGGAGTTCACGCTGCTCGATCAGCTACGGCAGATCCAGCAGTTCCTGGGGCTCGCGAACGACTCGCAACGGGACCCTCGATGATGAACGACCCACCAGTGCCGCAAGAGTTTCTCGAGGATGTCGCTGCGGCCGCCATGCGCGGAGAAGTGGGGAAACTGCTGCTCTTTGCCGACGAGATTCGGCAACTCCCCTGGGGAAACGCAGGACTGGAGCATGTAAGTGAAGCACTGCTCGCCGCACGCGCTTTGCAACTGCGGGCTGGCCATCCGATGCACGAGAGTTCCTTCTCTTACACACGCGCCGTGGTCTTCAGTGGTGTGCGTGCGGACTCGCCCGACCGGCTAAGTCCACGATTTCCCGAAGACTTTGTTCCTCGTGTTGGGGCGTCGATCACCGCAGCACTCCGGGAGCAGAGACCGGGAGAAAGCGGATCGATCGTCGGCCTCGCGGGCGCTGCGAGTGGGGGCGATCTGCTGTTTCACGAGAGTTGCGCGGCACTCGGCATCGCCTCTCGTGTGCTGCTGGCGCTCCCGCCTGAGCAGTACGTTGCGCTTTCGGTCGCGCCTGCAGGCGAAGCCTGGACCCGGCGCTTCGAACTCTTGATGCGCCGCCACGGGGGCACACCTGTCCAGGTGCTCAGAGACACCGAGCAAGTACCCGCATGGCTCGGTGCGCATGGCAGCGACAACGTCTTCCAACGAGTGAATCGATGGCTGCTGCAGGAGGCATGTGCGCTTGCACCGTCGCAGGTTGTGCTCGCCTTGTGGGATGGGAAATCTGGGGATGGCCAGGGGGGAACGGCATCCATGGTCGAACTTGCGGAGCGCAGCCGCATCGAAGTGAAGCGGATCGAAGTGAAGCGGATCGATGTCGATCTTCGTCAAAGCGCCGCTGACCATGCGACTTAGCAACGCGGTGAGCCGGTCGCCGCAAACGGAGTCACCGCGCGAGGCCGAGAGTACGGCATCAGGTTGGCTCGACGCTGGTGCCCGGAGGGGGACTTGAACCCCCACGACCTTGCGGTCTGCGGATTTTAAGTCCGCTGCGTCTGCCGATTTCGCCATCCGGGCGCTCCGCTCATCCTAGCAGCGAAGCCTGCCCCGGTGCTTCCTGCCGCCGCTGGAGCAGGCGCTGCCGCAACTCTGCTGTGACCACGCGATGGCAGTGAATGCACAGTGTCCGCAGGTTCCCGAGGTCGCACTGCCCACCGCCTTCTGCCACCGGTAGCACATGGTCCGCGTCCCATAGGCTCTTGCGATCCAGCGTGCGCAAGCCCCAGACGGCAAGCAACTCGAGACGTCTCGGTCCGCGTACCCGCTTTATCAACCGGTATGCGGCGAGCGTGTCCACCGTGCACCTCGCGCAGATCCCGCGGTCGCGTGCCAGCACGGCGTCGCGCAGGTAGGCGGGGCTGGAGCGCAGGCGCCACTCGTGCACGCAATCTGCCGAACAAAAGGTACGCCGGCCTTTAGGGACTTCAAGCGCGCACCATCGGCACAGGGTTCGTCCGCCTGTTCCTTTCGGCAGCATCGCTGCGACCACGCGGCCGCCGCGCATCGCGCGCGTTGTGCTGCCTGTCGCCACCGAACTCAAGCACGAAGCTCCGGGATCATGCGGATAGGATACTTCGACCGCAGCGTGATCTTGGGCTGTACTTCGATCCGCTGGTTAGCGACAAGGTTCAGCTTCCACTTTTGGGCGATCGTCGCCGTAAGCAGAATCGCTTCCATCCAGGCGAAGGACTCGCCGATACACTGGCGGCTGCCGCCGCCGAATGGAAAATAGGCGAACTTCGGACGCTCCGCCTTCGCTTCCGGTGTAAAGCGTTCGGGCTCGAAGCGCAGCGGGTTAGGGAAGTACTGCTCGGTTCGCTGCATAATGTACTGGCTGAAGAAGAAGTAAGTACCTGCGGGCAGCCTGTATGGCCCGAGCTCCACCGGCGCGGTCGACTGTCGCCCCATCGCCCATGCCGGCGGGTACAGCCGCATCGACTCTGACAACACCATCTCGGTGTAGCGCAGGGCAGGCACATCCGCAAGCGTCGGCAGCCGACCCTCGAGCACGCGGTCCAGCTCCGCATGCAGCTTCGCCTCTGCCTCGGGGTTCTGCGCGAGCAGCAGCCACGTCCATGCCAGGGCATTCGCCACCGTCTCGTATCCGGCGAGAAAGATCGTCGTGACCTCATCGCGCACCTGCTCATCATCGAGCCGCCCCTGGTCGTTTTCCTCATCGCGCGAGGCAAGCAGCATCGAGAGCAGGTCGCCACGATCCACACCCGACTGGCGTCGCTGGTCGATCATGCGGTGCACCACCGCATCGAGCCGCCGCCGCGCTTTCTTGAAACGCATAAGTCCCGGGATCGGGAGGTGCAGCATCGCCTCCGCCTTCGGCAAAGCGACGAGGAAGTTATAGAGGTCCATGATGACATTGACCTCGGTATTGATCGTCTGCACGTCCTCTGTCACGTCGGTGTCGAAGATGGTGCGCGCAACCACCTGCAACGCGAGTCGCATCATCTCGCCCACCGCGTCGATCTCGACGCCGGGCTGCCATTCCTCGCGCATCGTTGCAGCCCGGGCCGCCATCATGTCGCCATAGGCTGCGATACGCTGCCGATGGAATGCGGGTGCCGCAATGCGGCGATTGCGCATGTGCATCTCGCCTTCGCTCGTAATCAGCCCCTCGCCAAGCAGGATCTTCATCCGGCGCTGCGTGCGCTCTTTGATAAAGACCGGTGCCTGGTTGATCAGGATCTCGCGAATCATCTCCGGGTCGTTCAGGAAAACGATGTGGCTCGGGCCGAGCTTGTAGTGCGAAATCGAGCCATATTCCCGCTGCAGGTACTCAAACAACAGGATCGGGTTATCTGCCTTGAAGAATCGGCTGAAGAGGTAGAACGGCAGGTTCCGGCGCAGCCCTGGCGGGTAGCGGTAGCCGCGGCGCTCAATCACCGTCGGCGGCTTGCTCTCGAGTGGTTCACTTGGGCGCTGTGGAGAGATCGTGGCCATGTTCCTGTCGGAAGCGCCGGATGCGCTCCTCTACCACTTGTACGATACGCGCGTGGATCGGCTCTATCGCCTCCGCCGCATCGATTACCACCACACGCACAGGCTCCCGTTCGGCGATCGCCAGGTACTGCGCATGCGTTCGCTCAAAGAACGCATCTTCTTCTGCCTCGAAGCGGCTTTCGTCGTGCCCTGTCGCGGCAAGGTGGCGTGAGTTGCGGCGTCGCGCGCGGGCCAGCGCCTGCTCCATTGGCGGCAGCAACAACAGCGTCAGGTCAGGCTCCAGGCCGCCACAAAGCTCGGCGTGCAAGCGCTGCACGATCGCGGTACCAAGCGCCCGTCCGCCGCCCTGGTAGGCCTCGGTCGAGTCGGTCCAGCGGTCGGAGATCACGATCTCGCCACGTGCAAGGGCCGGATTGACCACCTCGGCGATGGCCTGCGCGCGGTCTGCAAACATCACCGCGAGCTCTGCGAGGGGAGCGATTGGTTCTCCCTGCTTCGCCTCCAGCACCACCGAGCGCAGGCGATCGCCAAAGGCTGTGCTGCCAGGCTGTCGCAGCTCACGCACCTCGAGCCCGCGTGCTCGTAACACCGCGCAAAGCTTGCGCAGCTGCGTCGATTTGCCCGAGCCATCGAGCCCCTCAAAGGTAAGAAAAAATCCGCGCGCCACGGGCCGTCCCTTCGTCTTCGCTGATGGTAGCAGCCGTCTGTGTACACTGGACGCGCCGCGAACCCCTGCCCAGTGGTGTTCGATCCGGCTCCCCGGAGGAAGAACCCGCTTGAAGCTGTTCGCTCTGCTAGCCCCTATCCTTTTCGTCGCTCCCTCACTGTTCGGGCAAACCACCTCGATCCGCGTCCACGTGGATGAGACCGATGCACCGCGAAAGCTCATCCACGCAACGCTGGAGATGCCCGCGACGCCCGGCCCGATGACGCTGCTCTACCCCAAGTGGATTCCCGGCGAACACAGCCCCAGCGGCCCCATTGATAACTTTGCCGGCCTCGTCATCCAGGCAAACGGGCAGACGCTCGCCTGGCAGCGCGATGACGTCAACATGTTCGCCTTTCACATCACGGTGCCCGCAGGGGCAGCCACGCTCAAGATCCAGTGTGACTTTCTTGCGACCGCTGCAGCGACGGGTTTCTCCGCAGGCGCCAGCACCAGCGCGAACCTTGCCATGCTGAGCTGGAACGAGGTGTTGCTCTACCCGCAGGGGATCTCGCCCGCGCAAATCAAAGTCACACCTTCGGTCACGCTGCCGAGCGGCTGGAAGTTCGGCACGGCACTCACGCGGACCGGCGGCACAGGAGATTCGGCAGACTTCGCGCCAGTCTCGATGGAGCAGCTGATCGACTCGCCGCTGCTTGCCGGGCGCTACTTCCGCGAGATTGCCCTCGCGCCCGAGATCACGCCGAAGCACTTTCTCGATCTCGCAGCCGATGGCCCGGAAGAGCTTGTGATCAAACCCGAGGCCCAGGCGGCGTTTGACAAGCTGGTGCGTGAGACCGGCGCGCTCTACCAGTCACGCCATTATGAGAGCTACCATTTTCTTGTCACGCTGAGCGATGAGGTTGCGCACTTCGGCCTGGAGCACCACCAGTCGAGCGATGATCGCGTGCCTGCAGATACCTTCATGAACAGCGACGAAGCGCTCCTGCAGGCAGACCTCCTGCCCCATGAGTTCACGCACTCCTGGAACGGCAAGTACCGCCGCCCTGCAGGCCTCGCCACCGGCAACTACGAAGACCCGATGAAGGGCAACCTGCTGTGGGTCTACGAGGGGCTCACGCAGTACCTGGGCGATGTGCTCGCTGCGCGCAGCGGCATCGAGACGCCCGAACAGTATCGCGAGGCGCTTGCATATTCAGCAGCTACGCTCGACGCCCGCCCCGGCCGCACCTGGCGCGACCTGCAGGACACGGCGACTGCGGCGCAAACCTTGTACGAAGCCAGTGGTCAGTGGGATAACTGGCGCCGCAATGTCGACTACTATCCCGAGGGCGAGCTTGTCTGGCTCGAAGTGGACACGATCATCCGCAAAGGGACCGACGGCAAGAAGTCCATCAACGACTTCTGCGCGCTCTTTCTTGGGCTCGGCGGCAACACCCCACCCAGGGTCGTGCCCTATACCTTTGATGATGTGGTCGCAAACCTCAATGCAGTCACGCCGTATAACTGGGCCGCGTTTCTCACGGAACGCCTGACCTCAAAGAGCGAGCATGCTCCGCTCCGCGGCATCGAAGCCGGCGGCTACAAGCTCGTCTACAACGACACCACGGGCGCGTATATCGATGCGCTCTCCAATGTCGGCGCGGGCGTGAATGCGTGGTGGTCCATCGGCATCAAGGCCGGCAGCGAAGGGCGTGTAAGTGACGTACTGTTTCATTCGCCTGCGTTCCAGTCCGGGCTCGGGCCGGGCATGCAGATCATCGCAGTGAACGGTCGGCAGTTTTCCCCGGCAGTGCTGAACGCCGCGATCACGGATGCGAAGACCAGCACCGTGCCGATGGAGCTGATCGTCTTGAACACCGGCTACTACAGGGTGCTGCACCTGGACTACCACGGCGGCCTGCGCTACCCGCATCTGGAGCGCGTCAGCGGAACGCCAGATCGGCTCGATGCGATCCTCGCATCGCTAAGTTCTGCGCCAGCGACAGGGAACAAGCACAGGTAGTTAACGGGAGCGACGAAGGTCGGCGATCTCAAGCTCGAGGCCGCCGAACTCCGGGTGTTCGTTCTCGCGCAGCCGGTACACGAGGTCCACAGAATCACCCGGTGCCAGTGCCATCGCTCGCACCCGCTCGCCCCAGTTCCATCCGAGCGCAGCCATCCGCACCTTTCCCTGGCCCAGCTGCAGCTTGCAGTGACGCTCTTTCATGTAGCGCGGCTCCGCGGCAACAACAACGCCGTAGGCAGCAAACTGCGGTTCGGGATTCTCCATCCCGAACGGCTCCAGCCGCCGCACTGCCTTGTACAGTGCCGCCGTGACGAGATCAAGCACCAGCTCGCCATCGCAGTGCACCGCCGAGCAGAGGTCCTGTTCCGCAACATGCACGGCAGCATACGCGGCCATGCGCTTTCGCAGCTCCGGCACCCGCTCCGAGGGCAGCGAAAAACCGACCGCATGCGAGTGCCCGCCGAACCGCGTGAACAAGGCGGCGCAGCTCTCAAGCGCAGCAAGCAGGTGAAAGGTCTCGATCGATCGGCCCGAGCCATATGCTTCGCCTGACTCATGCGCGATCACGAGCACAGGTTTGCCCGTCGCTTCCACCACACGCGATGCAAGGATCCCGATCACTCCCCGGTGCCAGCCCTCGCCATCAAGTACCAGGCAGCGTGCGTCTGCAGCCTCCGGAGCAGTGGCCTGTTCCAGCACTTCGCGAAGCGCAGCGGCTTCGGTGTCACGACGGTTGGTATTCAAGGCATCGAGCTTCGCGGCAAGCTCCTGCGCACGCATCGGGCTGCGCGTGGTAAACAGTTCCACCACGTCGTTCGCAACGTCCATGCGTCCAGCTGCATTGATGCGCGGTCCCAGGCGGAAGCCCACATCCATCGCACTCAGCCGCGTCTTCCCAGGGTCCAGCTGCGCCACAGCCAGCAGCGCTCGCAGTCCAGGGCTCACCGGATCACGCAGCGCCTCAAGCCCGAGTGCGACGATCGCACGATTCTCCCCCAGCAGCGAAACTGCATCCGCCACGGTGGCAATTGCCAGCATTTTCAGGAATGACGGAAGCAGCTTCGTGCGCAGGCGCTCCTCCGCAGCTGCGTCGCCCTTGGCGTAGCTTGAGAGCAGCGCCTGCGACAGCTTGAAAGCCACCCCTGCACCACACAGCCCCTTGCACTCATACGTGCAGCCGGGCTGGTTGGGGTTCAGGATCGCGAGCGCACGTGGCAGCGAAGCGGCGCCATCTGCACCCTCGGGCAGATGATGATCCGTTACGATCAGGTCAAGCCCCAGCGCCTCCGCAGCCTCGGCCGCAGCAAACGCGCGGATGCCCGTGTCCACGCTGATCACCAGCCGCACACCCTCGGCGGCTGCCCGCTCCAGCACCTCGCGTTGCATGCCGTAGCCTTCGCGCAGACGGTGCGGGACGTGAAAGCGTGCCGTCCCACCCACCCGCTCGATCGCCGTCTTCAGGAGAACAACGGCGGTGGTTCCATCGACGTCGTAATCGCCGTAGATCAGGATGCTCTCGTGCCGGTCGATCGCGGCACGCAGACGCTCGACCGCCGGTTGCATGCCCAGCATCGAGAAGGGATCGTGCAACTGCTCCAGTGATGGTGACAGAAAGCGACGCGCCTGCTCCGGGGTCTCGAGACCCCGTTGTACCAGGAGCCCTGCGACCGCGTGCGGCAGGAGCAGCTCACGCGCGAAAAGCGCTGCAAGCGCCTCATCGAACTCCGGCAGGATCCAGCGCTTCGCCGGCACGGCAGCAGGTGTTGCAGCCACAGCTACTCTTCCTCTTCGCTGCCTTCGTCAAACACCACGTTGCTGATGTCGAAGTCATCGATCGCTTCGATCAGCTCTTCGTAGCGCTCGTACCAGTCGCTGGCGGTCTCATGCAGAAACGCAACACCCTGGTGCACAAAGCCGATCTGCAGAAAGCCTATCTTGCCGACATGCTCCCGCATCGCGTCGATCTCGTCGAACTCCGGCGCTTCCTCGTCAGGAAAGTTCTGCTCACGCAGCTTTTCGAGCAGGATGTCGAGCTCTTCGTCATCAATCACCACATCGCTCAACGTCAGAAAGCCGGCGCCGGCAGACTTCGCCGTTTCGACCAGCCGCTTCCATCCGTCCGAGTCGTCCTCGTCTTCCCAGAGCACCGATGGAACATCGTCACCGATGTACCCGGGAAACTGTCGAAGGCCGTGGCCAGCAAGGAAAGCGATCATGTCGTCTTTCAGGACGGAGAGGTTGTCGTGTGCCATAACCTCGCTATTCTCGCAGGTTCGCGGGCCCCGCGCGAGAGCCCCGGCGGCCCTCAAACGACGGAGCCATTGTGCTAGACTCGCCCCCAGACCCATGATTTTTTCCCGCGAATACGTTGGCTACCTCGGACGCAAGACAGTCCAGCATCTCGTCGATGCCAAGATGATCAAGACCGATCATTTCAAGCTGGCCGAAGAGCGCGTCACTGCCGCTCTCCTCTCAGAACTCATGCTGGAAGATCAGATCAACGACGAAGTACGCGTCATCCTGGATGCCATCCAGGAAGAAATGCGCAGGAATGGCGCCGAGTATGGCGAGATGTTCAAGAAGGTCAAGCAGCAGCTCGTGCGCAAGTACAAGGCGGTGCTATGAGAGTCTCTCCCGACAAGGTCAACAAGCTGGCCCATGCCGTTGCGGATACGCTTGCGGGTATCGACGAGGTGGAGTTCCAGGAAGACCGCGACACCATTCGCAAAGAAGCACGGAACTACCTCCAGGTGCTGCTCGCTGAAGAGATGCGCATCGACCAGGCCGCCCGCGCCAAGATCTCCTCGCAGCGCAAGATCATCATGGAAGGCTCCCAGGAGTGGAACATCCTCTATCGCAAGTACTACAACGACGAAGTCAAACGCCTGGGCATCTAGAGAAGCGCGGCAGCCAAAAAGGGCGAACCCACCGGGGTTCGCCCTTTTGGCCGCCATTCAGCTAAACCCGCTCGGTGTCTGCTCTCCAGCTCGCAATCTGTTCCTTGATCCCCTTCGGCGTGAGCCGCTCCCGCACTGCGCGTTCCGCCAGGGCAGCGAGTTCTGCGTCCGATGCAAATCGAAGCGCCACCACCTGCTTGACGGAAAGCTCCCGCGCCACCATCTGCGACTCCATTGGCAGCAGCGCCGCCATGCGGATCCTCTCCTCCAGCCGAATAATGCGGTCCTGGTTCTTGAGCGCATACTGTCGGGCGACAAAAGCCAGCATCAGCAATGCGAAGGCAACCACCACGCTCCAGGCATGCCAGCCGTTGAAGCGGTGCGCTGCTCGCACGATCGTGTAGATCAGGTTGCCCAGCAGCACCGGCACAATCACCAGGTGGAAGGCAACATCGGTTCGTGCATGGTTCTTGAAGTTCTGCTCAGCCATCGTCGGAACCTCTCGTCGCTTTCCGTTACTGGTGGGCCGCCGCCGCCGCTGCTGCCTGCGCCTGCTGCTTGGCATGACGCTTGCGAACGAAGTGGTTCTCGATATCCGGCCAGAACTCTTCCAGCTCGGAACCGATTGTGCCTTCCGCTGTGACCGTCACAGCTCCCGTAAAGGTCTTGCCCAGCCCGCGGTCGGCAGAAGGATAGTAAGCGTTCGAGATGCCGCCCGCGATGATGTTGCCAAGCACGTTGGCGAAATTTGGACCCCACTTGCCGCTGTCGCGCCTGCACCAGAGTGCCGTGGCCGCAGAGTAGAACGCGCGATGTGTGTACCCGTAATCCTCGCCCTCGCGAAAGTACCGGGGGTCCTCGTGGAACGCCGACGTGAGCACGGCATTGCCCCAGAAGTTGCCATCGAACGTATCGGCATACGACGCGGCATAACGCTTGAAGTATCCCTCGGCTCCCTGGTGGTAGCCAGGGTTGCTGTTCTTGGCTTGGCCAATCCCGGCTACGATCGCATCCAGCGTAAAGATGTATGGATCAGTCGAGCTCTTCCACATCAGGCCGAACTTCTCGCCGACCGTGAGCGGCTTGTACACGCCCGAGTGATTCACCGCCTGGAACTCCGGAATCACACCGAGAATGCGCTGATGCTCCGCACTCTTGAGGGTGTAATTGGCGTCGCCAGGCTGCGGCTCCGTTGCCGGGGTGGCCTGGCCCTTCTTGGCGGGCTGTTGTGATGCGGGCGCGGGTGTTTCTGCCTGCTGAGTAAGAAACCCGGCGTCCGGCGCGTCCGGCAATCGATTTGCAGTCGGTGCAGCCAAGGCGACGGTGCTGGCTGCCAGCCAGACTGCGACGGTCACTCCTGAGCGCAACGTCCTAGAGAGTTTCGTCTGGTCCAGCTTCGAACATAGTATGGGCATTCCTCTGCGCAACTCCTGGAGCTTAGGTAAGCGGTGAACACTGGCATGGAAGACCCGGTGTGTACAATCGAGTCTACCTGCGATGGGGCGGCGGAGCCACGAAGTGGCCGCTCCCAACGCTCCGCCCGGTCCTGTGACCTTATGGAACTACCGGGTATTCTCTCGCGGCAGACGAATTGCCGATAGAGACCAAGCATCCATAGCGGCAGTCGTTGTTTCACTTGCAGGAAGGATTTCTGAATGGCTTTGGTGAAGGCTCGGATACAACGCATCCTGGGCATTGCTTTTTTCTGCGGTACGGCGCGGGAAACGATCATTCAGATGCGTGAAGGCGGATTGCTTGTGGTGCCGGCAGCTCCTGCACTCAAAGATCTTCCCACGAACGTCGACTACCGCGAGGCGCTGCTCCATTCTGATGTTGCTATCACCGACAGTATCTTCATGGTGCTCGTCTGGAACCTCATCAGCAGGAACCGAGTACCCCGGGTGTCCGGGCTCGAATACCTGAAGCAACTGCTGGAAGAGCCGGATGTGCGTGAACCGGGAAGCACCCTCTGGATCATGGCCAGCCCGAAGAGCGCGGAGACCAACCTCGCCTGGCTTGAAGGGCAAGGAATCCGAATCCAGGAGCAAGATATCTACATGGCTCCCCTGTATCGGGGCGAGATCGCAGATGAGATCCTGCTGGACAAACTTCGGGATCATGTCTACAAGCACGTCGTGGTCACCGTCGGTGGCGGGACGCAGGAGCGGCTTGGCCTCTACATCAAGCGCAACCTCGAGTACCTGCCGGCGATTCACTGCATCGGCGCGGCTATTGCGTTCCTCAGCGGCGACCAGGTCAAGATCCCGACCTGGGCCGATTTGACCGGCCTCGGCTGGCTGCTGCGCTGCCTTTCGAACCCGCGTGTCTACGTGCCCCGCTACTGGGCTGCCCGTAAGCTGCTCTGGCTGCTGCTGCGCTACCGCTCCCAGCTCCCGCCCCTGCGCGTGGCCGCCAAGGCCTGAGAACGGGGCCCGAGAACAGGGCCTGGGAACAGGGCCCGAAAAAAACAGGGGACACCGCCCGGTGTCCCCTGCCTCCACAAACTGAAACGCTTACTTCCGGTCGATAGTGACGTCGTGCTCCCGTTCAAACGTGTTCACGTGGTCCGTCTTGCGCTCGGCGTCGAACTTCGCTGCTCTCGCCTGGTCGATCAGGTTGTTGCCCGCATCCTTGACGTTGCCCCAGGCCTCGCGTGCAGAACCCTTCAGCTGGTCTTCTTTGCCTGCGTCCTTGAGGTTCTGATCGCCAACGAGAGCCCCGGCTGCTTCTTCAATATGGCCGGCGATCTTTTGAAACGCACCCTTGATCTTGTCATCGTTCATGGCACCCTCCTGTCCACCACATAGGTTGCGGAAGGGATATGCGGGGTTGGCTGGAGGGGTATTGCGGAATGTCTTGGTAGCGCCAACGGGGATCGAACCCGTACTCTTCGCCTTGAGAGGGCGACGTGTTAACCAGTTACACCATGGCGCCGTGACTCCTCTGAGTGTAGCAGAGCCCGCTTCGTCCGGGCCCTCCCCTGCCGCTAGTTTTGCTTTGCGCCGAGTTCACCCCAGCGTTCGTACAAACGATCCACCGATTCCTGCGCAGCATCGGCCTCGGCCATCGCTGCGTGTAGCTGGTCCGCGTGCACCGCAACGATGGGATCATGCAGCATCGCCTGCTTCTCTGCAACCACAGCCTCGGCTTCCTCGATCCGCTGCTCGATCGTCTCCCACTCACGCTGCTCCATGTAGGAGAGCTTTTTCTTCCTGCCGCCGCCACCAT
Organism: Acidobacteriaceae bacterium; assembly: GCA_965199135.1. Taxonomy (GTDB): domain Bacteria; phylum Acidobacteriota; class Terriglobia; order Terriglobales; family Acidobacteriaceae; genus EB88. The sequence goes on from OZ240685.1 coordinate 2,505,937, forward strand.
TTGGGGCCGGCGAAGCGCCACCGCCTGCTGCCGGCGTTTCTTTGCGAGTCCGGCTCGCGCGCTGCCACTCTTCCCACTGCGGGTAGTCGGCGAACGACGCCGCGCCACCCAGGCCGTCGAGCCCAAGCACCACGTTCGAGATGCGATCCAGCATGTAGCGGTCGTGCGTGACGAGCATCAGCGCGCCAGGGTACTCGAGCAGCGCTTCTTCCAGGATTTCCAGCGTGGGGATGTCAAGATCGTTTGTCGGCTCGTCCAGCATCAGGAGGTCAGCCGGCTCGAGCATCAGTCGCGCGATCAACACGCGTGCCCGCTCGCCACCCGAGAGCCTCTCGACCGGCTGGTTCAGCTGTTCGCCGGTAAACAGGAACCGCGAGGCCCAGCTCGCCACGTGCAACACCGCGCCGTTGTAGACCACGGAGTCCGAGTGCGGAGCGAGCGCGCGCCGCAGCGTCTGCGTGCCCTCGATTTCGCGATTCTGCTCGAAATACACCACGCGCAGTGCGCTCGCCCGTTCGATCGTGCCGCCCTGCGGCTCCAGTTGGCCGCTCACCAGCTTCAGCAGCGTCGTCTTGCCCGATCCATTGGGTCCGACCACGCCGACCCGCATACCCGCAGTGACGGCGAAGCTCAGGTCCTTGAAGAGCGTCCGTCCATCATAGCCATAGGTCAGGTCCTCGATAACGGCCAGCCGCTTGGTCTTGCGGTCGCTCGCTGAAAAATCGATGCCGGCCACGCCGCCCGACGCGCGCTGTTTCATCCCGCTGAGCTCGCCGATCAGCTCATTCGCACTATCGATCCGCGCCTTGCTCTTGGTGGTGCGAGCCTTGGGACCGCGGCGCAGCCACTCCGTTTCAATGCGAACCCGGTTCTCAAGCGCCTCCTGGCGCTTGCCCTCGGCGGCCAGGTACTCGGACTTCTTCTCCAGAAACGTGCTGTACGCGCCTGAGAAAATCAGCATGCCATCGGGGTACGCCTTGCTCAGCTCGGCTGTTTCGTTTGCAATGCCCTCGAGGAAGTAGCGATCATGCGAGACCACGATCGATGCAAAGCTCGCCGTGCGCAGCATCTCTTCGAGCCACGAGATCCCCGCAAGATCGAGGTGGTTCGTCGGCTCATCGAGCAACAGGATGTCCGGCTGCTGGATCGCGGCCTCGACGATTGCCAACCGCTTGCGCCAGCCCCCGGAGTATGCCGCGGCCTCGTCATCGAGCGAAGCAAATCCCGCGCGGCCAAACGCCTCGCGAATACGGCCTTCGCGCTCCGCCTCCCCGACGCCCGCTGTGATCAGCGCAGCCTCAAGCACCGAGCGCACCGTCGCGCCGGCAGGGAACGCCGACTCCTGCGCGATGTAAGTCACACGCGCCCGCTTCCGCAGGCTTACCTCGCCTGAATCCGGCGGGATCTCGCCGGACAGGATCTTCAAAAAAGTCGACTTACCCGCGCCATTCGGTCCAATCAGGGCAATGCGATCGCCATCGTTGATGGTCAGCGAGATGTCACGAAACAGCGGCTGCGCGCCGAATCTCTTGGTGATGCTTTGCGCGTTCAGAATCAGCAAATCAGACTTTCTCCTGTGCAGCTACCGCTCATCCTCCGCTTGCGCTTAGGATGAGCCGGTCATGTAGGGGAGTTCGCCTGCTCCGCGGCAGCAGCACTCCCCGGAAAAAACCTCGATCGCCGCTACCTCGCCGCGATACTCTCGGCCTCCGCAATCTCCGAGTACGGTCCCTTGTGATCATCGATGGCCCCATGCTCGAACCGCCAGATCCGCGTTCCCACTTCATCAATCAGATCGCGGTCATGCGTCACCAGCAGCACCGTCCCCTCGTACTTCTGCAGCGAGACATTCAGCGCGTTGATGGATTCAAGATCCAGGTGGTTTGTCGGCTCGTCCAGAATCAGGACGTTCGGCTTCTGCAGCATGAGTTTGCAGAAGAGAAGCCGCGCCGCCTCGCCGCCCGAGAGCGCACTCGTCTTCTTCAGACCTTCTTCTCCCGAGAACAACATCTGCCCCAGCAGCCCGCGGATCTCTTCCTTGGTCTTCTTGGTGTCCCACTTGTACAGCCACTCGAACACGGTCGTGCCATGCTCGATCGCGCCCGTGTGGTCCTGCGGAAAGTAGCCGATCTGCGCCTCGTGTCCCCACTTCACCACGCCGCTGTCTGCCTGGAAGGTCGGCTCAAGCTCCGGCATGCCGGCAAGCAGCGACTTCAGGAGCGTGGTCTTGCCCTGGCCGTTGCGGCCCATCAGGCAGACCTTTTCGCCACGCATCACCGTTGCTGAGAAGTTCTGGATCACCTTCTCGTCGCCGTACGTCTTCGCAAGAGCTTCAATCTCAATCGTCTGCTTGCCTGAGGGGCGATTCTGGTCAAAGCGAATGAAGGGGCGCGAGATGTTCGACCGCGCCAGCTCGCTGGTCTGCAGCCGCTCCACTTCCTTTTTGCGGCTCGTCACCTGGCTCGAACGCGTACCTGCGCCGAACCGAGCAATGAAGTCGTTCAACTGCGAGATCTTCTTCTCGCGCTGCTCATTCTGGCTCTCCAGCGTCGACCGTACCTGCGTCTTCGCGACCACCATGTCGTCATACCCGCCCGGGTACAGGATGATCGTCTGGTAATCGATGTCCGCAATGTGCGTGCATACTGCGTTCAGGAAGTGCCGGTCATGCGAGATCGTGATCAGCGTGCCTTCAAACTTCAGCAGAAACTCCTGCAGCCATTGCACCGACTCCAGATCCAGGTAGTTCGTCGGCTCGTCCAGAAGCAGCGCCTGCGGATTGCCGAACAAGGCCTGCGCGAGCAGCACGCGTACCTTTTCGCCGCCCTGCAGCTCGCCCATCCGGCGCTCGTGCAGCTCATCCTCAATATCGAGGCCCTGCAACAGCACCGCTGCATCACTCTCCGCCGTGTAGCCGTCTTCTTCGCCGACGATGCCTTCAAGCTCGCCCAGGCGCATGCCATCTTCGTCCGTCAGCTCGGCTTTCTCGTAGATCCGGTCCCGCTCTTCAAGCGCCGCCCATAGGCCCTTGTTGCCCATGATGACGGTATCAATTACGCGAAATGAGTCAAATGCGTACTGATCCTGGCGCAGCACGCCGAACTTGCGCGGCCGCACCACTGAGCCTTTTTGCGCATCGAGCTCGCCTGTCAGGACCTTCATAAAGGTTGACTTGCCGGCGCCGTTCGGCCCGGTCAGGCCGTAGCGCCGGCCAGTAATAAAGGAGATGGATACATCATCGAACAGGATCTTTGCGCCGTAGCGCATGGACACACCGGAAACAGAAATCATCGCGGACTCTCAAGAGGGCACCGTGCGGGGCTGGGATCGCCCGGCGCACGCGTGCCAGAAGTTGTAGGGAAGACGAGGGGTCGGCAGCACCCGCCCTTACTCCATGCTACTAGAGATTGTCGAGCGGCAACTTCAAAGGGGAGACAGAGACGCAGCAGCCCTTAGCTCCCAGGCGCTACGCAGCGGAAGCTTCCTGCCACGTTCGTGTCCCCCGAGCCATTCCACTTCGCGACTTGCGGATAGGGGCAGAGCGGACGCGTCATCTCGACCTTGCCGCCGGCGGACCACTTGGTGGTCACAATCTCGCCCGGCACCTTGCCGGCCTCAACCCACTGCTCGAGCGCCGTGAAGGCTCCATACTTGTCCGGGCCCGAGTCCGGGATTCCCAGCTGCCCAAAAGAACTCGGTCCCGGGCCGCCTGCACAATGCTCCATCCCGGGAACCATGTACAGGTGTACGAAGCCCGCGGCTTTCTGGGCGCCGACGGCCTTCTGCACCGCGCCGTAGTAGCCGATCGTGTTCAGGGGCGAGATCGCCGGGTCCTCCCAGCCGTGATAGAGGATCAGCTTGCCCCCGTGCGCGGCAAACCGGCTCAGGTCCGGGTCCGTCGCATTCAGCACGGCGGCGAGCTTGGCGTCCGCTGCCTTCGCCGACGCGTCGACATCCGCAGTCAGGCCGTTCCACGAAGGGTCATCGAGAACCATGTAACGGAAGAAGTTCTGCGTGTAGTTGCTCATGCCGGGCGCTGAGCCGATCGCCCAGGCCTTCCAGCTGCTTTCATCCCCGGGCATCAGGCCCGGCGCGATCATCCTGCCGTCCGAGTACTGGCCCCCGCTGTACAGCTTCCTGAGGGCCGTGACCTGCGGCGCACTCAGGCAGTCGAGCGAGTCCTCCCCACCCTTGCACAGCAACACATCGGGATCGAAGTGGCAGGTGCGGGGATCGTTCAGAATCCCGTCCTTTACCCCATCTGCCGCATCGCACTGCGCCAGCACGGCCTTTGTGATCGCAGGCAGCTTCATCGACGAGATATACGCCGCGGGGTTGCCGTCGAGCGTCTTGCCGACATCGACCCCGGAACTCACCAGGTGGGTCCAGTCGTTCGCTGGCGCTCCGGCCAGGATCCCGTCAAAGTCGTCCGGAAAGCGCTGGGCTTCGATCAGCGCCTCGCGGCCGCCATCCGAACAGCCGTCAAAGAAGCTCTTCTTCGCCGCGCTGTCGTAGAACTGTTTCACGACCGCTTTCGCGTCCACCGTGGTCAGGTGCAGCCCGCGGTAGGCAAAGTCCTTGATCTTTTCGGGGTGCTTATACGCCCAGCTTGCGTCTTCGGCTTCCGCCTGGTGCCCGGTATCGGTGCCCGCCGTGGCATAGCCGCGACCCAGGTTGCCCGCCATCTGCTCGTAGTAGAGGGACCCTGCAAAGCCGCCATTTCCGACACTGAGGAGCTTGCCATTCCAGCCGGAGGCCGGCAGCCAGACCTCGAAGCGAATGCGCGAATCCGCGGTGGGGTGCAGCATCCCTGTCACGCGGCAGAATGCCGGCAGGCCGGAAAGCCCATGTCCATAGGGGGGCGTGAGGGAGCCCCCTGTGACCTCGGTCGCCGACTGGATCGTCGTGTCCGGAAGCGCGAGCGTGGCAAGGGAACCGCAATCCGCTGCGTGGGCCATACGCGGCAGAGCAGCAAGGGCGAGCACAGCGAGGGAGCACAGAAGGGGTCGCATCGTCGGTGCGAGTCTAGCACTTGCCCCTGACTGCAGGTGCGAGAAGAAGCCGAGGCCACAAGGAAGAGCGGGTGCCCTGTGCCCGGCGTTCCGAAGCGCGGGCTGCTCCCCGCCGAAGATCGCCCGATGCAATGCGCGCGCGGCTTCCACCCCACAGGCATCTCAGACGCGAGATGTGGCGCACGCCGGTGTTCCCGAGGACGCCTAGAAGACGTGCGAGACGATCACGTTGGTTGCAAACGCCGCCGCATAGGCCAGCAGGCTCATGTACAGGAACTGGATCGCAGGCCAGCCCCAGCTGTTGGTCTCCCGCCGAACCACTGCGAGCGTCGAGGCACACTGCATCGCGAAGGCGAAAAAGACCACCAGCGCCATCGCTCCGCCGAGCGTGAGGTCATGGCGGAGCGCCTGCTGTAGCCCGAGCGACTGGGTCGCAGGGTCTGAACCGTACAGAGTCCCAAGTGTGCCGACGATAACCTCACGCGCAATGATCGAGGAGAGCAGCCCGATGCCAATCTTCCAGTTGAACCCGAGGGGTCGGATCACCGGCTCGATCCACTGCCCGACGCGACCCACGATCGAGTGCGCCAGCTCCGGGAACTGGCCTCCATGCAGCGGAATGTGGCTCAGCACCCAGAGCGCCACCGTGACCATCAGGATGATCGTGCCGGCCTGCTTCAGAAACACGCCGCCCCGGTCATACAGTCGCAGGCCAAGGCCGCGCAGCGTCGGAACACGGTACTGCGGCAGCTCCAGGATGAATGGCGCCGAGGAGGCCTTCAACACCGACGACTTCAACAGCCGCGCCGTGAACAGCGCCGCCAGGAAGCCAAGCACATACAGTCCAAGCATCACGGCCGCCTGCAGCCCGAACAGGGAACCCAGGATCGGCTTGTTTGGCACAAACGCAGCGATCATCAGAAGGTAAACCGGCAGGCGAGCCGAGCAGGTCATGAACGGCGCCACCAGGATCGTCGCGAAGCGGTCGCGCTTGTTCTCGATCGTGCGCGTGGCCATGATTGCCGGCACCGCGCAGGCATACGCCGAGAGAAGCGGAATAAACGCCTTGCCGTTCAACCCGATCACCCGCATCACACGATCCGCGATCAGCGCCGCGCGAGCCAGGTATCCGGTGTCCTCAAGAACGCCGATAAAGAGAAACAGGAGCAGAATCTGCGGGAGGAAGATCAGCACCGAGGCCACACCGCGCCAGATGCCATCGATCAGGAGCGATTCGAGCCATGCCGGGTGAATGAACTTGCCGATCATGTCGCCGAGCGCATTCAGCCCGTTCTGCGACCAGTCGCTGAACGGCAGTCCGACCGAAAAGACCACCTGGAAGACTGCGATCACCACCACGAGGAACATCAGCGGGCCGGTGACCCGCCCCAGCAGGAAATTGTCGAGCTTGCGCGTCCACTCGGGCGAAAGCGGCGCCTTGTAGCGTGTCCGGGTGCTCACGCCCGTGGCCCACTGGCGATACGAGCGAGCATTTCCTAAAACCGGAAGCTCCAGCTTGGTTGGCGCGTTGTGCAATGCGTCTGCAAGCGCATCCCGCTGGCTCAAGAAACGGGGGATGGATTCGATCCCGATGCCGCGCGTTCCGCTGATCTTCGCAACCGGCACGCCCAGTTCGCGGGCCAGCGCGAGGGTATCCACTTCGCCGCCACGGGTCTCCATCAGGTCGCTCATGTTGAGCAGCACTATTGTCGGCAGCTTCAACGCGAGGATCGGCGCAGCCAGCATCAGCTGCCGCTGCAGGTGCAGGGAATCGAGCACCAGCAGGACTGCGTCGACCTGCGGCGAACCAGGCATTGTGCCCTTCAGAACATCCACTGCGACCCGCGCATCTTCTGAGTAGCTGTCGAGCGAATAGATCCCAGGCAGATCGATCAGCGTCAGGTCCGGTCGCTGGATCCCGTTCATCTTGCCGTAGCGCTGCTCCACCGTGACGCCCGGATAGTTCGCGACCTTCTGCCGCAGGCCGGTGAGCCGATTGAACAGAGTGCTCTTCCCCGAGTTCGGCGGACCCACCAGCGCGACCGTGCGCACATGGCCAGCGATGCGTGGTCCGGTGGCGAGATCGACAACCGCTGGTGCATGACAACTCATCGGGCTACCTTCATCCTGCTTGCCTCTGCCTGCGTTTCCGCAGCGAGCAGCTCCACCAGCACTCCCCGTGCTGTTTCGCGCCGGAGCGCGATCTCCATCCCGTCGATGGCGTACACCGTCGGGTCGCCCGCCGGCGCCCGCCGCACCGCAACCACCCGCGCCTCGGGCGAAAAGCCAAGGTGCATCAGGTGGTGTTCCACCGAGTCCGGAAGCCGCAGTTCGTGGATCACTGCAGGCCGGCCTACCGGAAGCTCATTAAGCGCGAGCACGTCGTGGATTTCCTCCCCCTGATCATACCCCAATAGCCGACAGGATCGGTCGGGTTTGTCGCTGGCCTGCATCCTCCCCGGCACCCGCGCATCCGAAGTGGCATGGACATTCAGGATTTCAAACAAAGCCTTGCCTCGCCCGCAGCCCCTGCAGGACTTCCCCGGCTCCTCGAAGCACTCTGGTGGGATAGCAAGGGAGATTGGGAGCGCGCCCATGGCCTGGCGCAGGATGTCCCAAACAGGGACGGTGCCTGGGTGCATGCGCTTCTGCATCGCGAGGAGGGAGACCAGGGCAATGCTGCCTACTGGTACCGCCAGGCCGGACGCCCTGTCTGCCGCGAGTCGCTCGCAGAAGAGCGCGACCAGCTCATCGCCTTCTTCCTCGAGAAAGCGAGTTAAACTCCGCCCATAGCAAAGCCGCCCGATGGAGGCGGCTCTGGGGAGGAAAGGGAAGCAGCTTACTTCGCAGCAGTGAAGGCGGAAACGGCAGTGGCTTCGTCGTCCTTCACGTCGAATACGGTGTACAGCTTGGTGATCTGCAGGAGGTCGTGGACCTTCTTGGTCAGGTTCAGCAGCTTGAGTTCGCCGCCTGCGTTCTTCACGGTGGTGTAGGCGCTGACCAGCTCGCCCAGGCCGGAGCTATCGATGTAGTTCACGTCGCCCAGGTTCAGCAGGATGTGCTTCTGGCCCTTGGCCACGAGCTCCTTGATGGAATCGCGCAGCTGAACCGAGCCCTCGCCAAGAACAATGCGGCCGCTCAGGTCGAGAATGGTGACGCCATCTACCTGGCGCGTCTGGAGCTTCATGCTCATACGGTGGTTCCCCCTTGAAGGTTTGCTTGCAGTAAAGCGTTGAGGTGCTTGACCAGTGTAAGTTCGGTGCCGGGGTGCAGCTGGCGAAAGTGCACCTCGTCCATGAACGACCGGATCAGGAAGATCCCCCGTCCCGAACCCCGAAGCAGGTTTTCAGGCGCGAGAGGATCAGGCAGCGTGCTGGGGTCCAGGCCTTCGCCCTGGTCCGCGATACAGAAGATCAGGCTCTTGCCCGTGTTCTCAAAGCTCGCCGTGATCTGCTTCGATTCGTCGCCGTGGTTGCCGTGGAACACAGCGTTGGCAGCAGCCTCACGTACGGCCATGGTGATGCCGAATCGTGCATCCTCGTCGACGCCGGCCTGCTCGGCAAGCTGTTCCGCGGTCTGCTCCACGCGATCCACGCTGGCGAGCGACGAGTCAAGGGTCAACGTTATCCGGCTCCCCATTGTTCCGGTCAAATGGCTCCCCCGTGTGACGGCACAAACAGCGACGCGCGAACAACTGGCGCTGTCCCGAAGTGTCACGTCTCCCAGAGGCTATGTCAAGGAGTGCGAGCGGACGGGGCAGATGGATCAGAGAAGCTTGCCCGCCGCCAGGTCGCGGATCAGCGTTCGATCTGCCGCCAGGAAGTCATACGCCGGCAGGTTGCGCAGCTGGCACCAGCGCATTTCCTGGAAGATGTTGTTGGTCAGGTCGCCTTCAAACCGGTGCACGGCAAAAAACTGCAGATCCACCGCGCCGCCCGAGCGATAGGTATGCCGCAGGCGCACAATCCGGCTGCCGATCTCGGCCCGGATGCTGAGTTCTTCATTCAGCTCGCGGTAAAGCGCCTCCTCTGCGCTTTCCCCGGCTTCCATCTTGCCGCCAGGGAACTCCCACTTGTGCGCCATCGGCTGATCCGCACGACGCTGGCAGATCAGCACCGTATCGCCGCGAAGGATCAGCGCGGCAACCACAAAGCGAACACCCTTGGGCTCCTGCCGTGCACCCGAAGCGGGGGCGGCAGCCTCACCATTGAGGTGACGCGCCGTGCTCCCATTTTCTGTATCTCGGCAGTCCATAGGGGCTTGGATTCACAAATGGCGCAGAAGGTCAGTTTTTCCTTGGGTTCGCCCCGGCTGGAATGTTTACGAGCGAACAATTGCTGCTTTGGCCGGATGGAAGATCGTCCAGCCGGCTGCTTCGGCGTATTCTTCCAGCTCCTGGGTGGGATTGACCGGAAACGGGTGCCCCGCGAGCAGCAGCATGGCAAGGTCATGGATCGAATTGCCGAATACCGCATCCGGCTGCGCGACCCGGACCCGGCGCAACGCCTCTGCCTTGGCCTCGTCTGTCGGCACAGCGATGAGGCTGTCGGTGACGATGCCGCTTTCGATCCGGACCGTAGCAGCCAGCACCCGGTGCGCGGGGATCCCGAAGCGCTCCACAACGCCGGCCTCGACGACCCAGTTGTTGGTGGAGGAGACAGCCCAAAGCTCCGTGCCCCGGCTCCCGAGCCGCTCCACAAGCTCGAGCAGCTCGGGAAAGATGTGGGGCTCGACGACTTCATGGAAGAAGCGCTTGGCTGCCTGTCGGAGTTCTGCTTCGCGCAGCCCGGCATACACCTGCACCATCTCGCCACAGATGGTCGCTTCATCGACTGTGCCGGCGGTGTACTCGCGATAGCGCGCAGCCAGCCAGTCCGAGGCCTGCCGCGAGACCAGGCCGCGGTCCAGCGACCAGCGCATGAACTCGTAGCCCGCATCTCCACTCCACAGCGTTCCATCGCAGTCAAACACAGCGACGCGGGGTTCCTTTGCGAGAACACTCTCCACCCAGCGCATGGCTACTTCACCGTCGTGTGCAGCTGCACGTCGATGTTGCCGCGCACCGCGTTCGAGTAAGGGCAGATGCCGTGTGCTTCTTCGACCAGCTTCTCGGCGTCGGCCTGCGACAACCCGCCAACCTCGATTGCCAGTGTGACTTGGAGCACGAACGGCCCGGCTTCGGTTGAGTGCAGCGCGACGATCGCATCCACGGCCGTCCCCTGCAGATGCGTCCCCTGCTGCCCCGCGAGGTAGAGCATCGCATTTTCAAAGCACGCAGCATAGCCGGCCGCAAACAGCTGCTCCGGGTTGGTGGCATCTTCCTTGCCGCCCAGGCTCTTCGGCATAGCCAGTCGGAGATTCAACAGGCCATCCGAGGAGCTTACGGATCCATCGCGTCCACCCTCGGCCCGCACTCTTGCTGTGTACAAAACACCCATCTGCGCCCCTGCTCCCGCCGGGTCCCGCCCCAGCCTTCTCCTTGAGTGTAGTCAAGCGGCGCGGGGGGTAGCTCAGGTGGTACCTCCATGGGTTTTGAGCGGGCCCAGCCTCGATACTGGGAGGGTGGCTGATGCTGCTGACACCCCGACTCCACGAAAGACGCCGGCCGAACTCCTGCTGCGCCGGTACGGGAGCTATCTTCGTGTCGAACGTGGGCTGCAGCCCCTGTCGGTCGAGGCCTATCAGGCCGATCTCCGGCAGTTCGCTGCGCATGTGGCTCCACACGGTCGCCCGCTCGAGGCAGCGACCCGGGAAGACGTCGGCAGCTTTCTCGCCGAGCTTGCCAGCCGCGGCATCACTCCGCGTGCCGCCGCGCGCAAGCTTTCAAGCCTGCGCAGCCTCTTCCGCTGGCTGCTGCGCACAGGGCTCGTCGTGGCCGATCCGACCCTTCACACCGGCTCACCCTCGGGATGGAAGGTGCTGCCAAAGGCCATCGCTGAAGAGACCGTGATCCAGACCCTGACCGAAGCCGCCAGCCGCAACGAGGCGCGTCGCGAGATCCGCCGGTCAGCCCGGGGTCCCATCGGCGTTGAGGAGGCGATCGCCCTGCGCGACGCTGCGATCCTCGAGGTCCTCTATGCCGGCGGCCTGCGGGCCAGCGAGGCTGCGGGGCTGACTACGGCGAGTCTCCAGTTGGCTGCCCTGCAACTGCGCGTGCTCGGCAAGGGCGACAAGGAGCGGATCGTGCCGGTCGGCCGCGCCGCCGTGCTCTCGCTCGAGCAGTACCTCGCCGAGGGACGCCCACTGCTTGCGGAGACGAAACCGCATGAAGGCAGGCTGTTCCTCACCGCCCGGGGCAGCCCAATCACGCGCCAGGTGATCTGGCAGGTCGTCCGTAAAGCCACAGGAGGCTCGGCCAGTCCACACATGCTGCGCCACAGCTGTGCGACCCACATGGTCGACCATGGCGCGGACCTCCGCTCCGTGCAGACTGTGCTCGGCCACGCCGACATCGCGACGACGCAGGTGTACACGCACGTCGCGCTCGGCAGGCTTCGCGCCGTCCACAAAGCCCACCACCCCCGCGAGCAGCGTCGGGCAGCCGGCACACAGACAGGCGGCCATGAAGCCTAAGCCAGCGCGCGAACCACTCCCGTTGATCTGGACAGAAAAGCTTGAGCGTTACGCCGCGGTGCTGGCCCATGAACGCTCGGCCTCCGAGCACACGCTGCGCGCCTATCGACGCGAACTCGCAGACTTCGCGCGCTTTCTGCACGAGGAAGCAGGTCTCGACGGCCCTGGTGCGTTGACCCACACCGAGGTCGAGGCGTACCTGCAGGTGTGCTTCGAGCGGGGACTCGGCAAGTCCTCGGTCGCGCGCGCCCTGGGAGCCGTGCGGTCCTGGTCGAAATGGCTTGCAGGCGAGGGCGTTCTCGCGCACAATCCGGCGGCTCTCGTCCATACGCCCCGCCTCCCCAAACGCCTGCCCCGTGTGCCGACTGCTGACGAGCTGAACAACTGCATGGACAGCGCGCAGACCCACGAAGCCGCGGCCTGGCCTGAGCGGGACCACCTGATTCTTGAGCTGCTCTATGGCTGCGGTCTGCGCAACGCCGAGCTCGCCAGCCTCGACCTCGATGCCATCGATGCCGCCGCCGAGCTCCTGCGGGTGCGCGGCAAGGGCCGCAAGGAGCGGTATGTTCCCCTGGGTGGCGCGGCCGCAGACGCGCTTACCCGTTACCTGCCGACCCGCGAAGCTGTTCTTCACAAGGCGGGGCTTCTCGGGCAGGGAGCCGGCGATGCAGCGCCTCTGCCCGCACTGCTCACCCGCGGCAGTGGACCCCTGCTTCTTCCCCTGTACGCCCGGCCCAAACAGGGCCTGCAAGTCCCGAGGCTTACAACGCGCTCGATTGGCCGCATCCTCAAGGGCCTCGCCATCGCTGGTGGACTCTCTTCCGAGACCCACCCGCATACCCTGCGCCACGCCTTCGGAACGCACCTGCTCGAAGAGGGCGCCGACCTGCGCGCCATCCAGGAACTGCTAGGGCATGCGCGTCTCTCCACCACCCAGCGCTACACCCAGCTCACCAATACGCAGGTTGCAGCCGTCTATGACTCAACCCACCCTCGTGCCCGGTGAGCGTCGCGGGGTATAGTTGGGCTTTCCTTGAACGCCTGCCTCGAGGTTTCTCTGTGCCTGCTTTGTCTCGGCCCCTGCTGGTCCTGTTCGCGCTTCCACTCCTGAGTCTTCCTGCGCTTTCGCAGACAGCAACCGCGGCTGGCGGAACGCCGCGCCCGGGGCCAACAAAAGACACGAGCGTCATCGACCCGGACGGCACAGCGCACATCACCCGGGTTGTTCCTCTGCCGGCAGCGCTGAGCGATGAAGCCAAGGCCCGCTGGTCGAAGCCGGTCACGGACGCCGCGAAGCCGCAGACCCTGGCGGAGCGCCGCTCCGGCACGGATACCTGGCAGACCGGGGCAGGGCAGAAATCAGCCGCGGTGTACCCGGTCAAGATCACAGAAGGTCAGACAATCGGCGGTGTCCCCGTGCGTATCGTTGACCCGCTGCCCGAGGGCGCAGCCGGCGCGGTGTCAGGGCCCGGAGGAGCGCCGGACGCGATCCACTTCTCCGCCACCCGCGGGGCGCAGATGTTCGGCAGCCGCGAGCCGGTTCGCCCGGTGCACTCGGACTGGGTGCTGATCTGCCTCCACGGTGGCGGCTTCAACTCGGACTCCGGCTCCTACACCGAAGCAATCCCGGTGGCCAATCTGGCGCGTACCAAGGTCGTCTCCGTGCTGTACCGCCTCGCGCCCGAACACCCCTACCCGGCAGCCCTGGATGATGCGCTCGCGGTCTACCGGAACTTGCTCGGCACCTACAAGCCGGAACACATCGCAATCTACGGCACCTCGGCAGGCGCCATCCTTACAGCGGAAGTGGGCGTCCGCATCAAGCAGCTCGGCCTGCCGGAGCCTGCCGCCCTCGGTGTTTTCTCTGGCCTGGGCGACATGACAGAGCAGGGCGACTCGGCAGCCCTGTTTACGCTCGAGGGCTACTCCGGACACATGGACCCACCTGCCGCCAACCCGGATCATCGTTCGATCTCGCCCGAGTACACCACAACGCATGAACCGCACGACCCCGTGCTTTCCCCCAACTTCTCGGACCTGCACGGCCTGCCGCCCACGCTCTTCATCACCAGCAGCCGCGACATCCTCCTGAGCGGTACCTCGACGATGGCGCGTGCCTGGATGCGCGACGGCGTGTCGCAGCAGCTGGTGGTCTTCGACGGCCTGCCACACGCCTTCTGGAACGATGTCAGCCTGCCCGAGTCACGCGAGGCGTATGCGACGATGGCCCGCTATTTTGTAGACCAGCTGGGCAAGTGACCGGGGACCGGATCCTCAGAAAAGCTGCAGGTCGGGGTACTGCTTCATCACGCTGCTGACGGTGACCAGGATGAGACCCTCACACTGCGCCTGCGCGATCATCAATCGATCGAACGGGTTCCGGTGGAGGGGAGGCAGCGCGCCCATCTGCAGCGCGTGATCGCCGGTCACCGGGAGTTCGGAGTACCCGACGCGGAGCGCATGAGCCCTCAGAACCCGGGGAGGGTAGCGGTACTCCTCGCTACCTGACGCGTACTTGTTGGCCAGTTCCCAGATGGTCGCGACGCTGAACAGAGTCTCGTTCGCCGGATTGTCGATCGCGATCGCCATGGCGGCCGGCAGCTTCCCGGGATCAAAGGCTGCCCAGCACAGGATATGCGTGTCCAGGAGCAGCCTCACTTCTTGCGGCGTGGGGAGCCAGCCGGACGTTGCAGACGCTGGTCCTCGTCGCCTGGCCGGGGAAAGGGGAAGTCAAGCCCCGCAGACTTCTGCCCATCGCCCTCGCCGCAAAACGTCTCGATGATCTCGTCCTGCATAAAGGTGTCCAGCTCAGCCGGCACCGTCCATGCTCCCTCCAGGAACCCGAGTCGCGAAGCGCGCGATTCCGGCTCGTGCCCGACCGGGCTGACCTTGACCAGCGGCTTGCCAGCCTTGGCAATGAGGAACGGCTCGCCAGCCGCGATCAGCCGGGACAGGTGGGTCTTTGCCTCATGCATGTTCACGGTCTTCATAGCGGCCCCCGCGACTTGAACTAACCAGTTGAACTAACTTTAACAGTACGCTGCGGACAGACGATGGGCGTTCGGGAAGAATTGCAGGGCGCCTGTGCAGCTCGGCGGAAGGCGCCGCATATCCAGAAACACCAGATTCGTTACACTGATAGGCGAGGATTCACGCTTTGATCGGTGGCACATTAACCAAGATTTTCGGGACGAGCAATGAGCGCGCTGTGAAGCGTCTGCTCCCTGTTGTAGACGAGATTGCCGGCTTTGAGCCAGCGCTGCTGCCGCTCACGGATGAAGAGCTGCGCGGCAAGACCACCGAATTCAAGGCGCGGATCGCGGAAGCGGTAGCCGCCGTCGTGAATGACGGGGACGACGCCATCCGCGCCGCGGAGAAGCGGGTGCTCGATGAGCTGCTGCCCGAGGCCTTCGCGGTGGTCCGCGAGGCGGGCAAGCGCATCGTCGGCATGCGCCACTTCGATGTGCAGATGATCGGCGGCATGGTGCTGCACGGGGGCAAGATCGCGGAAATGCGTACCGGCGAAGGCAAGACGCTGGTCGCAACCGCCCCCTGCTACCTGAATGCGCTCGCGGGCCGCGGCGTCCACGTTGTGACGGTCAATGACTACCTGGCCAAGCGCGATGCCGAGTGGATGGGCAAGATCTACGAGTTTCTCGGGCTGACGGTCGGCGTCATCGTTCACGATCTCGACGACGCCCAGCGCCGCGCCGCCTACGCCTCGGATATCACCTACGGCACCAACAACGAGTTCGGCTTCGACTACCTGCGCGACAACATGAAGTTCGAGTTGAGCGAGTGTGTCCAGCGCGGCCACTACTTTTCAATCGTCGACGAAGTGGACTCGATCCTGATCGACGAAGCACGGACCCCGCTGATCATCTCGGGCCCCACCGATCAGACAACCGACAAGTACGTGCGCGTCAACCGCATCATCCCCTCGCTCGAGCGGGGCGAGGAGATCGAAAAGGGCGAGGAAAAGATCCTCACCGGCGATTATGTCGTCGATGAAAAGCACAAGTCGATCACCGTCACCGATGAGGGATGGGAAAAGATCGAGGGCCTGCTCGGTATCGGCAATATCGCGGACGTCGACAACTGGGAGCTGAAGCACCATGTCGAGGTCGCAATCAAGGCATTCGCTCTGTATCGCCGGGATGTCGCCTACGTCGTCAAGGACGGCGAGGTCATCATCGTCGACGAGTTCACCGGACGACTGATGCCTGGCCGCCGTTGGTCCGACGGCCTGCACCAGGCGGTCGAAGCCAAGGAAGGCGTGAACATCCGCCGCGAAGACCAGACGCTCGCGACGATCACGTTCCAGAACTACTTCCGGCTGTACAAGAAGCTTTCCGGCATGACCGGTACCGCTGAGACCGAGGCCGTCGAGTTCGACAAGATCTACAAGCTCGATATCGTGGTCATTCCCACCAATCGCAAGATGCAGCGCCTGGAGTTTCCGGATGTGGTCTACCGGACCGCCAAGGAAAAGTACATCGCGGTTGCCGACGAGATTACGGAGCTGCACAAGAAGAAGCAGCCGGTGCTCGTCGGCACCACGTCGATCGAGAAGTCGGAGCTGCTCTCGCAGATCCTGCAGCATAAGGGCGTGCAGCACGTCGTGCTGAATGCCAAGTACCACGAGCGCGAGGCCGAGATCGTGGCGCAGGCAGGCCGCCTTGGCATGGTCACGATTGCGACCAACATGGCCGGCCGCGGTACCGATATTCTGCTGGGCGGCAACGTCGAGTTCATCGCCAAGCAGGAGCTCGCGAAGAGCAAGAAGGCCAAGCCCGTTGCGGTCGCCGAAGGCGCCATCCAGCCGATCGCGAACCCTGGTATGGAGCGTTTCTACTACCAGGGCCAGGAGTACGAGTGCACGATCGAGCAGTGGAAGACCGCGCTCGCGCACCACGCCGACGAGGTCAAGCAGGAGCATGACGCGGTCATCGAGGCGGGTGGACTGTGCATCCTCGGCACAGAGCGGCATGAGTCCCGGCGTATCGACAACCAGCTGCGTGGCCGCGCTGGCCGCCAGGGCGACCCGGGCGCTGCGCGGTTTTACCTCTCGCTCGAAGACGACCTGATGCGCATCTTCGCCCGGGAGTGGGTTTCCACCCTCTTGCAGCGGATGGGCATGGAAGAAGGCGTCCCTATTGAGTCCGGCATGATCTCGCGCCGGATCGAAGGCGCGCAGAAAGCAGTGGAGGCCCAGAACTTCGAGTCTCGCAAACACCTGCTCGAGTACGACGACGTCATGAACAAGCAGCGTGAGGCGGTCTACGGACTACGCCACGGGCTGCTCGAAGGCATGGACCAGCGCGAACTCGTCACCGAGGATTACGTCGCCAACCTGCTCAGCACGATCATGGACGAAGTAGCCCCCGAGAAGGTGCACCCCGACCAGTGGGACACGGCAACCCTGCGCGCGAAGATCAAGGACCAGTTCGGCCTTGAGCTGGACGCCGAAGGTATCAAGCCGGAAGAGCTGAGCCGGACCCAGCTGGGAGACGCGATCTTTGAGAACCTGCGCGACCGTTATGCCGCGAAAGAAGAGGTCATCGGCTCGCAGGGCATGCGCTATCACGAGCGGGTGATCATGCTCTCGGTGCTCGACGGTCTCTGGAAGGACCACCTGCTCAACATGGATCACCTGAAGGAGGGCATCGGCCTGCGTGGCTACGGTCAGCAGGACCCGCTGGTCGCCTACAAGCGCGAGTCCTTTGACATGTTCGAGCAGATGATGACGCGCTTCCAGGAAGACACGGTGCGCTACCTGTACCTGATGCAGATCGTCGGCCCGGATGGGCGGCCGCTGGTACTGCCGACCAAGCCCCGCGGCCCCCAGCCGCCGCAGTCAACCCTGATGGAGGCTCTGGAAACCGCAGGCGCAGGGCTCCAGTCTGCTGCAAACGGCGGCAGCCCCCGTGAGCTGTTGCTCGCGTCGGAAGACGAGCATCCTGGCTCCCCTCTGACAGAGCAGACAGGCCAGGCGACGCAGGCACAAGAGCGGCAGCGTTCCTCCACGGGACCATCGCTGGTGCAGGGGAATGGTGCCCAGCGCAGGCCGCAGGATGGATCGCCGCAGGGCGCGCAGACGGGGCGCAGACCAGGAATCCCAGGTGGCGCCGCCTCGCGCCCAACCTCGTTTGTTCCGGCGCGTTCCAGCCCGAACCGCTTTAATCCCGGCGCCAAGAGCGGCAGCAACGGCAGTCCGCAGCCCCCGGCGCCGACTCCGGGCGTGCGTACTGACATCCGCAAGCTTGAAGAACGTTTCCGGCAGGAGAAGCAGGCCGAGTTGGCCGAGATCCGTGAAGAAGGCGGAGCGGCAGACACGGCGGTCGCCCCGGAAGAAAAGTAAGGGAAACGGCCTGCTCGCGCAGGCCGTTTCGAGCAGGGGAAAAGCAAAAAGGCGACCCGAAGGCCGCCTCTTGCTTTGCTAGCAAGGCGTCCGAAGACGCCAGGAACTAGACGGCCTGGACGTTCTCGGCCTGGAAGCCCTTGGGTCCACGCACGACGTTGAACTGAACGCGCTGACCTTCCTGGAGCGAACGGAAGCCGTTTGCGCTGATTGCTGTGAAATGCACGAATACGTCTTCGTTGTTGCTCTCACGGGTGATGAAGCCGAAGCCCTTTGCGTCGTTGAACCACTTAACTGTGCCTTGTTCCATGTGACTGGTATTCCTTAGTGAATCGAATTTCGCTGATATCGGAGCAAGGCGCAACGCATGGCAACTTCATAGAACCGTGCAGAACGAACCCACTCAGTAACGAGCTTGATTCAAGCTACCTTAATCGGGCCCGGAGCGCAACAAATCTTTTGTGACCTCTCCCCCGCCCTCACGTCTAAACGCCCTTCGAGCCGAATGGGAAGTGACTGCATCTACAACGGAATGGCTGATCAACTGTATCTGAGCCTCTGGTACCCCAACTTCCGCTCTGCCGCCCTCGCCCCGGCCCTGCTGGGCGTGCTTCGACAGTTTTCCCTGGTGAACGCTGTGCCCGGGGAAGCGCCGGCGATCCACGCGGCCACCGTGTACCCATTCCAGTGGTCGGAGACGCCTGTTTATGGGCGCGTGTACGACGAGGACGAGACTGCCGAGTCGGCTCCCCAGGTCGCCATCCCCGAGGCCATGAACCCGCAACACGACGATTACGCCTACGAGTTCGAGATCGAATGGCTGCTTTGGCAGCCCGATGCCGCAGAAGGCTTCGATACCCGGTGGCGCAAGCTTCCCTCGAAAGTGCAGGTCACCGGGTTCGGACCGGAGTTCGACGAAGGCTCCTACGAGACAAATGGGCAGATCCGGATCGGCTTCGGGCTCGACGCGCCATTCCTGCAGGAAGAAGTCGAGTTGGACCGAGCTGTTGCCGACCATGTGCGCGAAAACATCGCACAACTGGTCGCGCTGGTGCATGCCATCGAGAAGAACTGCGGCATCTCCGCACGCCTGCTCTGGTCCGAATCCGGCGACAGCCTGGCAGAAAAGCTGATCGCCCGGCTGCAGCAGGTGAACTAGGCAGATGGCAACGATCAAGATCGATGGAACCCGCACCCAGACCCTTCGCACCATCCTGATCGCTGCCTTCGCGGCGCTCATGGTGGTGTTGCTCGCCGCCCTCGGACTGCAGAAGATCAAGCGGAGCGGGTTCCATCTTGACCTGCCAGGACGACTCGGCGCGAACATCTCGCAGACTGCGAATGGCTTTACCTACTCGCAGTCGCAGCGGGGTCACACCATCTTCACTATTCACGCCTCGAAGATCGTCGAGTTCAAGGGCGACCAGGCAGAGCTGAAAGACGTAGCCATCACGATGTACGGTCCCGAGGGCTCGCACCGCAAGGATCGGATCAGCGGCAGCGACTTCCTCTATGACAAGAAGTCCGGTGTCGTCACCGCCAAGGGCCTGGTCGACATCGACATGGCCTCGCCGGCGGCTGCGCCGAAGGGTTCCCCGCAGGCTGGCGCTCCCCCGGACACCATTCACGTCCATACCAGCGGGCTTCGCTTCGACCAGAAGACCGGCGAGGCGCAGACCGACCAGCCGCTCTCCTTCACGCTGCCGCGCGCGACCGGCAAGTCCATCGGTGGGGACTACAACTCCAAAACCGGTGTGCTGATCCTGCAAAGCGCCGTCGAGCTGCATGCAGACCAGAATGGTTCGCCTTCGGTTGTCTATGCCGAACACGCGCAGCTGCTGCGGGACTCGCATGTTGCGTACCTGCTCCACGCGCGCAGCGAGTACGAGGGCGGCCACGACTCGGCCGACCAGGCGATCGTGCACTTTCGCCCCGATGGCTCGATCCAGCACCTCGACGCCCAGGACCACGTGCACATGGTGACCGCCGATCACGCTGAGCTCTACTCGACCACCGCGTCCGCGGACTTCGATGCGCACAGCCAGCCCTTGGACGCCCGCGCAGGGGGCGGTGTCAATTTCGTCTCCGAGTCGGCCCAGTCCAACATGCACGGCAATGCGGTTGAGGGGACGCTGATCTTCGGACCAGGCCCGGACGGCAAAGCAATGCTGCATCATGCGCAGTTCCGCAATGCGGTGAGCTTTGTGCTGCAGGACAACTCGCTCAATGGTGACACGCGTGGCTCGGCCACCCGTGAGATGACAGCGAGCAGGCTGGACGTAGATTTCGCCCCTGCTGCGGGCGGCAAGAGCGAGGCGCAGAAGGCGGTCGCCCAGGGCGGCGCCACGGTGAACCTCCACGACCTGCCCTACGGCGGTGCGCCCAGGCATACGGCGATCCACGGGGACCAGCTGATTGCGACGCTGCTGAACGGGCACGAGCTGAAACAGCTGGATGGCTCCGGTGGAACCTCGGTCGTGGACTACGCGCCGGACGGTGCGACCGACACCAGCAATGGCGATGTGCTGCACGTGACCTTCCTGCCGCTCTCGGCTGCCCATGAGCGCCAGACTCCGCATGGCGGCGCCCCTGTGAAAGGCGAGAGCGAAAGCGCCCAGGTGGACACCGCGGTGCAGCAGGGACACGTCACGATGATCTCGCAGCCGGCCAGGGGCGCGAAGACGAGCGAGGGCACAGCCCAGCAACCCCTCTATGCAGACGCGAGCACCGGGACCTACCACTCTGCGGACCAGATACTCCACCTGGTGGGTGATGCGAAGACGCCACCCCGGGTGCATAACGCATCCATCGCGATCACGGCGACAACCATCGACTACCAGCGCGCCAGCGGCGATGCCAGGGCGCAAGGGGACGTGCGATCCACCTACCTGCAAACGGCCGCAACGGGCGGCGCCAGGGCGCCCGGGCTGGGCGGCTCGGGAGCAGTCCACGTGGTCTCAGCTCGGGGGGATATGAACCGCAGCACCAACACCGCGGTCTTCTACGGAACACCCGGAGCGCCGGCGCGGATGTGGCAGGGGGCCAACTCGGTGACGGCGCCGGTGCTCGAGCTCGGCAAGCAGCAGGGGTCATTGAACGCGCACGCACAGGAGCCTTCCCGGACTCCGGCCGTGCACGCAGCCTTTGCCGGCAGGCCCGGTACACCAGAGAACGGTGTCACCCGCGTCACCTCCGATACGCTCTTCTACTCCGACACGACCCGGACGGGAGATTTTCATGGCACGGTTGTTGCCGTGCAGCCGAATGGCGTGGTGCACTCAGACGACGCGCAGGTCTTCCTGACCGAAGCGCCTGCCGGTCAGCCGTCGCAGCTGGACCGGCTGATCGCGACCGGCAATGTCGTTCTGACACAGCCAGGCCGGCGCGGCACCGGGCAGAGGCTCGTCTACACGGCTGCGGATGGAAACTACGTGCTGACCGGTACACCGGCCGATCCGCCGCGTGCAGTCGACCGCGAGAAAGGCACCACCACCGGCGCAGCGCTTGTCTTCAGAAACGGGGATAATAGCGTAGAAGTCGAAGCCAATGATGCGGAAGGAAATAGCCGTCGCACAGTGACGGACACCCGGTCCCCCAAGTAAATGCATACGCTTTCCACCGATGAGATCGGCAAGAGTTACAAGGGGCGTCAGGTCGTTCGAGGAGTCTCGATCACGGTGAGCCAGGGCGAGGTTGTTGGGCTGCTCGGGCCGAACGGCGCTGGCAAGACCACCAGCTTCTACATGATGGTCGGGCTCGTGATCCCCGATGCCGGTCGCGTGCTCGCGGACGGCGCCGAGATCACCAAGGTGCCGATGTACCTGCGGGCGCGAAACTACGGGATCTCCTACCTGCCGCAAGAGCCTTCCGTATTCCGCAAGCTTTCGGTCGAAGACAACATCCTTGCCGTTCTGGAAGCGCAGGCCATCACCGCGGTCGAGCGGCGCTCGCGTACAGAACGGCTGATCGAGCAACTCAACCTTGGGCACATTCGCAAGACCCAGGGCTACGCGCTCTCGGGCGGCGAGCGCCGGCGTGTGGAGATCGCGCGCTGCCTGTGTATCAAGCCCTCGTTCATCCTGCTCGATGAGCCTTTCTCCGGCATCGACCCCCTGGCCGTCGACGATCTTCAGGAGATCATCCACGGGCTCAAGCAGAGTGGCATCGGCGTCCTGATCACCGACCACAATGTGCGCGAGACCCTCTCGGTCGTCGACCGCGCCTACATCATCAACGAGGGGCGGATCTTCCGCACGGGCACACCGCAGGCGCTTGGAGCCGATCCCGAGGTTCGCCGCGTCTACCTTGGCGAAAATTTCTTTCTGGATTAGGCTGCTGCAAATGTGTGGCAAACCTGAAAGCACCGCGGCAAAGGTTACGGAAGGATGACGAAAGCTGGTTGGCGGGTGTCTACTTTGAGTAGACTGCACGCACTACCCCAAAGCTTTTCCTGAGGTTTCTGTCATCGGCATGGTTTCTCTCCAGCCAAAACTGAGTCTGCGAGTCTCGCAGCGCCAGATCCTCACTCCTGGCCTGATGCAGATGGTCAGCGTGCTTGCGCTCAACAAGATTGAGCTCAAGGACATGATCGAGACCGAGATCGCCGAAAATCCGGTGCTCGAGGAGCTGGAAGAAACCGTTCCGATGCTGGATGACGTCGCCAGCCGCGAAGCCGAGCGGGAGCAGGCGGTCACCGCTGTCGCCGAAGAGCGGGAGCGATCCGACCCGTTCGAGGAGATCGACTTCGGCTCGTATTTTCAGGATTATCTCGATCCCGGATTCCGCTCGCCGCAAAGTGCGGAGCTGAACGAACGTCCTTCGATCGAAAATTTCCTATCGCAAAAGGGTTCGCTGATCGACCACCTGCAATGGCAGGTCGGCTCGCTGCCATTAACTTCTCTGGAGCGCGGCGCCGTCGACTACGTGCTCGGCAACCTCGATGAAGACGGCTACTGTGCCGAACGGGAAGAGGATCTGCATGCGGGCTGGCTACGCGAACTGACCGGTGCGGCGCTTGGCGATGGCGAAGTGCCGCCGGATGCAGAGATGCTTCTCACCCGGGGACTTGCGATCGTGCGCTCGCTTGACCCTGTCGGTGTCGCGGCGTCCGATCTTCAGCACTGCTTGCTGTTGCAAATAGCTGCCCGCCGCAGGGCAGAAGATGAGGCGCCGCCGCTCGGTGAGGAGCATGCGCCCAGCGCAGCGCAACTGCGGCGGCGCGGGGTGCTCGACATCGCTGAGCGCATCATCCAAGATTGCCTGCCACTGCTGTTCAAGCGGGATCTGCGCGAGCTGTGCAAGGCCGTGCAGGCCAGCCAGGAAGAGATCACCGAGGCACTGCAGTTCATCCGCACGCTTGATCCACGGCCTGGGCAGCGCTTCCAGCATAACGACGCGCGGCTCATCGAGCCGGATGTGTCCTTCATCAAGCGCGACGACGAGTACGTCGCCGTGATGGATGAAGAGAGCATCCCGACGCTGCGGCTCAACCGCGAGTACCGCAAGCTGTTGCAGAAGTCCGACTCGGAAAAGGATGTCAAGGATTATGTGAAGGAGCGCTATCGCTCGGCGTTGCAGCTGATGCGCAACATCGAGCAGCGCAAGAACACGATCCTGCGCACCTGCGAGGCGATTCTCCGCAGGCAGGGAGAGTTTCTGGATCATGGCCTCGACTACCTGAAGCCAATGATGATCAAAGACGTCGCGGAAGAGATTGGTGTGCACCCATCGACGGTAAGCCGCGCGGTTTCGAATAAGTATGTTCACACCCCGCAGGGTGTGTTTGAGCTGCGGTTCTTCTTTTCCGAGGGCGTGAACGGGCCCGAAGGTTCCGGCACACCGCTGATGCTGCTGAAGCGGCGCGTGAAAAAGCTGATCGAGGAAGAGGATCCGCGGAAGCCGCTCACGGACGATCACATCACGCAAGTGCTGCAGAAGGAAGGGATCGATGTGACTCGCCGCACGGTGGCAAAGTATCGCGAGGATATGCGCATCCCAAGTACGCATCAGCGACGAATCCGCGGCTAGGCTGGCGGACTCGCTCGCAGTAGAAGGAGCACTGATGGACGTCGAGTACACAGGCAGACAAGCAGTCGTTACAGACGAACTCCGTTCGCTTGCAGGACCTTTCCTGGACCGCATGGAGAAGATGTTGGGCGCGGGTGCAAGCGCGCACGTCGTTCTCACCTCGGAGAAGCACAGGCAGATCGCAGAAGTCACCATCAAGACCCACGCGCATGACCTTGTGGGGCTGTGTGAGTCCACGGCGAGCCCCGAGGCCGCATTGCGATCGGCTCTGGAAAAGACCGAAGCGCAGGCCATTCGCCTGAAGGAGAAGCGAGCCACCCAGAAGCGCCTGCCCAAGGATGAAAAGGCGGTGGTCGAGCCTGCGCTCGAGCGACCCGGCAAGGCAAAGCGCACCGGCCTGCTGGCCACCTCGGACTCGCCGCTTGACGAGGTCCTGGGTCTCACGCCGGATGGCTTTGCGAGCACGAAGAGCGCGCCCCGGGATAGTGCAAATGGCAATGGCCATGTGAAGAATGAGCACGAGCCGCATGTGACCCGCACGATTGATGCCGTGGCGCTGCGTCCGATGAGCCTCGAAGAGGCAATCAAGGAACTCGAAACACGGGACCGCGAGATCTTTGTCTTCCGTGACAAGGCCGGGCAGGTGCGCATTTTGCACTGCAAGCGGAATGGGCTGCTTGAATTGATCGAACTGCCTTAGAATAGCGGCATTCTCCGCAGGCGCGCTCTGGCGCTCCTGCGGAGCCGCCTGACTTGAAAGAATCCGCTCCAATCCGCGAACTGATCGTGCTGACCGGCCTTTCCGGCTCCGGTAAAGGCTCGGCGCTCAAAGCGTTTGAAGACCTCGGCTACTACTCCGTCGATAATCTTCCGATTGAGCTGCTGCCGCAGTTTGCCGCGCATATCGCGAATTCGGAGACGTTTCGCAAGGCAGCGATCGTCGTCGATGTTCGCGAAGGCGAGGCGCTCGAGCACCTGCCCGCGACGCTGCTGAGCATGCGCAGGCTCCTGCCGGTGACGGTTCTCTATCTCGAGGCCGCACGCTCCGCACTGCTGCGCCGCTACTCGGAGACGCGGCGTCCACATCCACTCGGGGCCGAGGAGTCGGTCGAGTCCTCGCTCGATGCCGAGCGGATGCTGCTCGAACCGGTACGCAACGTGGCGGACGTGGTACTTGAAACCACCAACTTCAACGTGCACGAGCTGCGCGCGTACCTGCAGACACGTTTTGGCGCGGACGCGGGCAAGAGCCTGCTGATCTCGGTGACAAGCTTCGGCTACAAGAATGGCGTGCCGCTCGGCGCAGACCTGGTGCTGGATGTTCGTTTTCTCCCGAACCCGCACTTTGTTCCAGAATTCCGGCCACTCACCGGGCAGGACCCGGTAGTCGCGGAGTACGTGGGCAGCTTTCCGCAGACCGGCGAGTTCCTCGCAAAGACGCTCGACATGCTTCTTTTCCTGCTGCCGCACTACATCCACGAGGGAAAGAGCTACCTCACCGTTTCCTTTGGGTGCACCGGCGGCCAGCACCGGTCGGTGATGATCGCAGAGGAGATGGCGAAGCGGCTTGCCGCCGAAGGCTACCGCGTCAAACTGACCCATCGCGACATGCCCCGGTGAGCCCGCAAGCGTCTCTTCTCTACACTAGGAAGACGATGCGGGTGACCCGAAACAACGAGGCAGCCGAGTGAGGCGGATGCTGCGCCTCCTCGGATATCTGCGCCGTTACGTGGTGCAGGCGGTGGTCGCGCTGCTGCTGATGGCGCTCGTCGGCCTGCTTGAGGCGTTTCGCGTCCTGCTGATCGGCCCGATCTTCGACAACGTGCTGCACCCCGGCGCCGTGACACATTCCGTGCCGCTGCTCGGCAACTTCAACACGCGCTTCGGCATGCACCTGCACCTGAACCTGCAGAGCTTTGTGCCATCGGGTGTGCACAACGAGTGGAACGTTGTCGCGTTTGTGCTCGTCACCTCGACGCTGCTCAAGAGCCTGTGTGACTTCGCCGGAACCTACCTGGTCAACTACGCGGGCTTCGGCATGATCACCGACCTGCGCGACGACCTGTACGAGAGCATGCTGCGGCGCTCTGCGTCGTTCTTTCAAAAGCACACTACCGGCACACTGCTCTCTACCCTCATCAACGACATCGAGCGTGTGCAGTATGCGATGTCGTCTGTGCTGTCGGATTTTCTGCAGCAGTTCTTCACGCTGGTCTTTACGCTCGTGGTGGTGATCTCGCTGGGCGGCAGGCTGGCATGGCTGCTGCTCCTATTTGTGCCCGTGGTGGTTGCATCGGTGCGGCGCATCGGCCGCAGCGTGCGGACCACGACGCGTGGCGGCCAGGACAAGCTCGCAGAAATCCAGAACATTCTGCACGAGACGATCACCGGCAATCGCATCGTCAAAGCCTTCAACATGGAGCGCTGGGAGCTCGGTCGCTTTCGCGGAGCAGCGCGGCGGCTCTTCCGTGCCAACCTGCGCTCGGTGCGTGCGCAGGCTCTCTCGTCTCCACTGATGGACGCAATCGGCGCGATCGCGATTGCGCTGCTGCTGCTTGTTGGGCGGGGGCAGATCCAGAGCCGCACGATGACCGAGGGGCAGTTCTTCACCTTTCTCGTAGCGCTCTTCAAGCTCTATGACCCGGTCCGCAAGTTCGCGCTCTACTACAACAACTTCCAGCAGGCGATGGGCGCGTCGAGCGAGATCTTTCGCTTCATGGATGACCAGGACGAGATCGTCGAGAAGCGTGGTGCGGTGCAGCTGAAAGGCTTCGAGCATGAAATCCGCCTTGAGCATGTGAGCTTCTGCTACTCGACCGAAGAGGGAGAAAAGCAGGTTCTCTCCGATGTCAACATGACGGTACGCGAGGGCGAAGTTGTCGCGCTGGTGGGCCCGAGCGGGGCAGGCAAGTCGACGCTCGTCAACCTGATCCCGCGCTTCTTCGACGTGAGCAGTGGTCGCATCCTGATCGATGGGCACGACCTGCGCGACGTGTCCATGCGGTCGCTGCGCGAGCAGATCGGCAAGGTTACGCAAGAGACGATCCTGTTCAACGACACCATTCGGAACAACATCGCGTACGGAAGACCCGACGTGCCGATGCCACAGGTTGAGGCGGCTGCACGCGCCGCGCTGGCGCATGAGTTTATTCTCCGCTTACCGGAAGGCTATGACACACCGATCGGGGAGAAGGGTTTTCGCCTGTCGGGTGGCGAGCGCCAGCGCATCGCGATCGCACGCGCGCTGCTCAAGAACGCGCCCATCCTGATCCTCGACGAGGCGACATCCGCGCTCGATGCAGAGAGCGAGTCGCTGGTGCAGCCGGCGCTCGGCAACCTGATGCACGGACGTACGGTGATCGTGATTGCGCATCGTCTCTCGACCGTGCGACGCGCCACGCGCATTGGTGTCATGGAGGCTGGCGCGCTCACGGCGATCGGCACACATGAGGAACTATTGACGGCGAGCCCCACGTATCGTCGGCTGTACGAGCTGCAGTTCGCGGGCATGGCAGAGCAGGAGGCAAGTGCGTGAGCACGGAGGCTTCGGTGATTGAAAGGGATCGGGAACCAACGCACGCTGCAGAAGCAGGGGCGGCAATGAATATCGCCTCGATGACCGGTTATGCGCGGGTCTCCGCGAAGGCAGGCGATGCGCCGTCGCTGACCCTGACGCTCAAGAGCATCAACCATCGTTTCCTCGACCTGCAACTGCGCCTGCCGGCAGGCGCGGAGGGCCTTGAGGCGACGATCCGTGGCGAGCTGAAGCGCGAGCTCGCGCGCGGCCATGTCGAGTGTACGTTGACGCTCGACCGCACCGTACGCCGTGAGAATGGCGAGCGCAAGGCCGCTGCCACGCACTTCGACATGATGGCGTTGCGCGAGTATGTCGACGCCTTCCGTGCCGCTGCGCGGGAGCTGGGTCTTACGTGTGAACCTGATCTGAACGTCGCCGCGCGGCTGCCCGGCATGGTGCTGGTGGCGCCCGACCCGCGCGAGGAGACCGCAGCGGAAGAGCAGGCCGGGCTTGAAGCGATGCTCGCGCGCGAGGTGCCGCCGCTGCTGGCGGAGGCACTCGCTGCGCTGCGCGTGATGCGTCGACGCGAAGGCGCCTCACTCGCCGCTGTGCTGGTGCTTGGGCTGGATCGCCTGTCACTCCTCGTCAGCGAGGTCGGTGTGTTGCGCTCGTCAGCACAGGAGGCGCACTATGGCCGCATCGCCGAACGGCTCGACGCGCTGGTGGGGCGCACGTTTGACCGCGACCGCATTCTTGCAGAAGCTGCGCTGCTCGCCGAGCGCGGCGATGTGGAGGAAGAGGTCGCGCGCATGCAGACGCACATCGCGCACTTTCTGGGGCTGCTGACGGCCGGCGGGGAAGCGGGAAAGAAACTTGACTTCCTGTTACAGGAGATGAACCGCGAGGCGAACACGCTGCTCTCGAAGACCGCAGGCGTCACGGCCGGCAGCGCGCGCATCACCGAGTGCGGGCTCGCGATGAAGGCCGAGATCGAAAAGCTGCGCGAGCAGGTCCAGAACCTGGAATAGCGGCTCACTTTCCCTTTTCAGAGAAACGGACTCAGCGCATGGGGCCGTGCCACAGTGCAAGCTCCCCGCTGTCCGGATGGGCCTCCACGTGGCTGGGTTCGTTCAGGACCATGGTCTGCTGCTCTTTTGCCGTGTACGGCGGCCACCGTGGCAAGCCGGGCCCGGCAGGAACGCCGCCCTTTAGGAAGGCGGCCCAGGCTGTGTGCACCGACGTCGCCAGCTGTTCCTCGGCGGCCGAGGGCGCCTCCTCGAAATGGTCCCAGACGAAGCGAAGTTCGGCGGAGTGTACGGCCAGCCCGGCAAACCTGCCCGCTCCGGGGAAGTCCAGTTGGTACACAAAGGCCTCGTTGCCGGCTGCCACATGGGCGTCGGCGACGCGGATGGAAGGCACGAGGTATTCCTCTGCCGTGAGACTCCGAATGCGCCGGAGGGGAGCAGGCATCTGCGGGTAAAGCCCTGCGTACTGTCGCTCGATCGCACGAAACTGCTCCACGGACATGTTGCCGATGTCGCGCGCGGACGGGTCCGTTGCCGGGTCCGGCCCGATGAACAAGGCGCTTTCATCGCGATTGGTCCCAAGCAGAAGGCGCTTGCCGCGCGTGGAGCCTGCCTCGATGGCTGCGAGCGGCATCTCCGGGATGAATACCGGGTCAAGCTCCGGACGCAAGGGGAAGTGGCGCGGCCACTCACGCATGAAGCGCTCCTGCGCCGTAATGAGCAGATCGACCGGGGCGGTCAGGACGGCGGCAGGAGGGGCTGACGTTTCTGCCGTCCACGTGGAGGCGAAGCCGTGCGCAACGTCCTCGGCGGCAGACTCCGTCGCGATCCGCTCGGCCCCGCCACTCTCGGAGATCATCTGGTGAAACAGCGGCGTGGCGCTGGGGATCCCCATGAGCAGGTCCGTCAGCTTCGCGCCAGCAGACTGTCCGCCCAGCGTAACGCGCGCCGGATCCCCGCCAAAGGCGGCGATGTTGTGCTGCACCCAGGTAAGTGCTGCGATGAGATCGCGGAGCGCATTGTTGGCCGAGCCGGCATACGAGGGGCCGAGCATGGATGCCACATCCAGAAAGCCGAGAACGCCGAGCCGGTACGCGACCGTGACCACGATGATGCCAAGCTGGGCGAAGGCGGTTCCATCCATCAGTGGATCAAAGGACCTGCCGCCCGTGAACCCGCCACCGTGGACCCACACCAGCACCGGGTACTGCCCCCGCGCTTTCGGTGCCCAGACATTCAGGTAGAGGCAATCCTCGCTGTGCGGTGAGCTGCCGCCGGCCTGTGGCGCAGCGGGCGCGAAGCGCGTCGCATCACGAACGCCCGCTGCCGGCTGCAGAGGCTGGGGAGGACGAAAGCGCAGCGGACCGACAGGCGGCTGGGCGAAAGGGACGCCGCGAAAGACATGGACCGAGCCCACGGTTTCGCCGCGTAGGGAAGCCCCTGCTGTGTGGACGGTTACAGAGGAAGGAGACTGCGCGCGCCCTGTTTGCATCGCCGCAGCAGACATCGCTGTGAGCTGGAGGAACGTTCGTCGGGTGAGCATTCTGTTCTCCTTGCAAGAGCTGGCAGGAACCGCCTGGAGCCCCGTCTCGGCACTAAAGAAATCGCCAAGGTTTGTTTCTCGTCATTATGGGCGAGCCGGCAACCCCGGCGTTTGAGCCCTCTCCCCGACCCCGCATCCGCACCTCGGGGAAGCTGGCGACCGCCTTCCGGTGGCCACCAGGTTCCAGCACCTACCCATGCATCGCAGCAAACATATCGAGAAACTCCTGGTACTTTCCGTCCTTCTCTGCGGTGCGCAGTGGCTTGACTCTCTCGACGAGGATTTCACCCTTCTCAATGGTGTTGTGCTCCAGGATCTGCATGACTTCCCTGGTGTACTCATCAAGAGGCATGGCACGAGGATCACTGGCCTGCTGTGGACCGCCAAGCTCTGTCTGCACATACGGTGGCGCAAGCTCCAGCACCTCGACCGTGGTCGCCCGCAACTGAACACGAAGCGCATCAAGCCAGTTGTGCATGAAGGCCTTGGTCGCACTGTAGACCGGGCCCGGCGGGTAGGGAACAAACGCAAGCCCTGAGGTGGTCACGATCAGTGTGGAGTGTGGCTGCGCGCGCAACACGGGCAGCAGGGCCGCCGACAGTTGCACCACGCCGGTGATGTTGGTCTGGATCGTGCTGTAAGCGCGGGTCAGGTCGATCGTATCCGCCGTGTAGTCCTCCAGGCCAGCAATCCCTGCGTTGTTGATCAGAACATTCAACTCAGGAAAGTCGCGCTTCACAGAGTTCGCGAACTCCGCGATCGCTGCACTGTCACTCAGGTCCACAGCGACTCCGACCATCCCAGGGCTGCGCCCCGTGATCTCGTCAAGAAGCGCCTGCCGGCGCCCGGCGATGATGACCTTGTTTCCCTTGCTGTGCAGGGCCTCGGCAAGTGCGCGGCCGATGCCGCTGGTGCCTCCGGTGATCAGAATGGTGTTGCCCGAAATTTGCATCGCATTCTCCCGCCGTACTAGATGCATCAAGCGTGAATCCGCGTCAGGAATTCATCCAGCGCCCGGGCCATCGCTCGCCCTGCCTGGAACGCCGGGGCTCGCGTCTATCATCGCCAGCGCCTGCTCAGCGTGCTCGCTTCAGCTGCCAGCGGAGATTCGCCTCCACTGCCGGCCACTCCCCTGCAAGGATGCTGTAGACGCATGTGTCGCGGACGGTGCCATTTGGCAGCACCTGGTGGCTTCGCAATACCCCATCGAGCTTTGCCCCTAAACGCTCGATAGCACGCCGGCTGCGCTGGTTCATGAAGTGCGTCCGCAGCTCGACGGCATTGCAGCCAAACTCGGTAAATACACGCTGGAGCAGCAGCAGTTTGCTCTCGGTGTTCAGCCCTGTCCGCTGCACGCGCTCCGCGTACCAGGTCGAGCCGATTTCGAGCCGCCGGTTGGGGGCATCGATGTTCATGTACGCTGTCATGCCCACGATCTCGCCGCTCCGGGGCTCGATCACCGTGAAGGGAAGCATCGACTGCTCAGCCTGGAGCCGCAGCCTCCGCTCCACTTCCGCCTGCATGCACTCCGCCGATGGCACGTTGGTAAACCACAGATCGGGAAGTTCGGTGCTGTGGACCGCCGCGGCGAGCGCGGCCGTATGCTCGGGCGCGAGTGGCACGAGCGTGACGTGCTTGCCTGACATCGGGGCGTGCGGGTAGAGGGGAGCGGCCACAGCCGTTAGTCTATTCGGAACCCCGCCGTGTATGTTCGGAAGAACCGGGCGGGTCCGGTGAAGGAGCGCGCAGCAACGGTGGCAGGCATACTTTTCATGATCTCGGCGCCATCCGGCTCGGGCAAGTCCACGCTGGTCGCGCAGGTTCGTTCGCTGGTCGCGGACCTTGAGTTCTCCGTGTCGTACACCACCCGCGCACCCCGCGGCTCTGAGGAAAGCGGCCGCGAGTACCACTTCATCTCCGTTGCGCAGTTCGAAGCGATGATTGCGCGCGACGCCTTCCTCGAGTACGCCGACGTCTTCGGCAACTACTACGGCACGGCGCGCCAGTCGCTTGTCGATGCGACCGCGCATGGCAAGGACCTGTTGCTTGATATTGACGTGCAGGGCGCGGAGCAGGTGCGTACCCGCATGCCCGAGGCGGTCAGCGTGTTTGTCCTGCCACCGACCCCCGAGATCCTGGAAGCACGCCTGCGGAACCGGAGCCGGGCCGAGGGCAGTCTCGACGATGCAGTGATCGCCCGGCGCCTGGCCAAGGCCCGCAGCGAGATCGGCAACTACCACCATTACGGCTATGTACTACTCAACGACATTTTGGATATCGCAGTTGACGAACTTTCGGCTATTGTGGCGGTAGAACGATCCCGGCGCGGCTTCGACCTCGGAAAGCCGCCAGCCGAGTCGGCCCGGTTGGAAGCCCTGGCGAGTGGCTGCAGGCAGCAGGGAATCCGGTCCCGACTCAAGCCCGTGCTCCAAGCCTTTGGCCTGGAGGGCGAGCCCCAGTAAAGCAGACGAGCAGCACCTTTTTGGAGGCAGTTCATGAAGCTGGAGCACGAGTTTGATAGCAACTTCCGTTACGTCATCGTCGCCGCACGCCGTGCCCGCCAGCTGCAGAATGGTTCACTGCCGTTGATTGCGACCGGGTCCTCCAAGGCTTCCAAAATCGCGCAGCACGAGATCATGGCCGGCATGGTGCAGCACGTCCGCCATGAAACCCCGGTGATCAAGCCTGGCTTCGATGCCCCCGAGATCCCTCGCTTCGTCTAAGAACCGAACCGCCTGTGCAGCGAGCAGCCACTTCCTGGCACGTCAGCCTGCGATCGGTTTCTGCTCACTGTCCGCATTGCGGTTCAGGCGTCTACCTACCTCGTGATGCTCGGCCCTCTTCCGGGCATCACGAGGGCCGCAGGGTTCCTCCCCAAGCACAACGAGCATGTCACGAAGTGGCCGCTCGCCCCGCAGGCGGTCCGCTGGCCTGCTTTTCCAGAGTGCCAGCTGCCGCTCCCGCTGTGACAGTCCCGTTACAATAGAGGCAATCTGGGACACGCGAGGGCAGCAGCCATGAAGATCACACTGGGAGTCACCGGCGGGATAGCTGCCTACAAGGCAGCCGAGTTGTTGCGAGCGCTCCAGACCAAGGCTTTCGAGGTACAGGTCGTCATGACCGAGGGCGCGCAGCGGTTTGTGCAGCCGCTCACCTTCGCCGCCCTCTCCGGTCGGCGGGTGATCACCGGCCTGTGGAGCGACCAGGTTGCCAGCGAATCCACCGGGGCCACGCCTGCCATGGAACACATCGAGCTTGCGCAGGCGACCGATGCCCTGGTTGTGGCGCCTGCCTCCGCGGACTCGCTGGCGCGCTTCGCCCATGGCCGAGCTGATGACTTCCTCTCCACCCTCTATCTCGCCACCTCTGCGCCCGTGATTCTCGCGCCGGCGATGAATGTGCGGATGTGGGAGCACCCCGCAACCCAGGCCAACGTCGCGCTGCTTGAGGAGCGTGGCGCAACCATCGTGGCCCCCGAAAGCGGCGCACTGGCCTGTGGCATGCAGGGGAGCGGGCGCCTGGCCGAGACAGCGAACATCGTCGAAGCAGTGCTTGCGGTGCTGCACCACAGCGAAGACCTCGCCGGAGAGACCGTGCTGATCACCGCTGGCGGAACCCGCGAGGCAGTCGATCCGGTTCGCTTTCTCGGTAACCGTTCGAGCGGCAAGATGGGTTATGCACTGGCGGAGGCCGCACGACGCCGTGGCGCACGGGTGATCCTGGTCTCCGCGCCGACCGCGCTGCGGCCCCCGACGGGCTGCGAAGTGGTCCCCGTCACCACCGCCGAGCAGATGCGGAATGCCGTATTTGCGCGTATGCCTGAAACCTCCATTGTGATCATGGCAGCAGCAGTTGCGGATTACCGCCCGCGGCAGGTCGCCGAGCAGAAGCTGCGCCGCTCCGGATCGCTCGTGCTCGAGCTTGAGCCGACAGAAGACATCCTCAGCGAGATCGTCCAGAAGCGGCGCCCCGGCATGCTGGTGATCGGCTTCGCCGCTGAGACCGAAGACGCCCTGGCCAGCGGCCGCTCCAAGCTGGTCCGCAAGGGCGCCGATGCGATTGTGCTCAACGATGTCTCCCGCGAAGGGCTTGGCTTTGACTCGGATCGCAATGCCGCCACATTCCTGACGCCCAGCACCGCGGCTGACCTTCCGGAAATGTCGAAGCGGATGCTCGCGGATCGCATTCTTGGCGAGGTGCTCGCACTCCGCCGGCCGCAGACGCTGCTTGCCGAAACGGGTGCTGCGTCGATGCTGAGCCGGTAACATGGCCCAGCTTCTACCCGAGACCGTAGCCGCGCTGCGGGCACGCCTCGGCTTCCTGCGCGACCTCGGCATCTACGACCTGTACACCCGCGCTGGCTCCGGTTCGATCGCAGATGAAGCCCTGGCCGTCGCTGCTCCTGAAGCACCGCCACCCGAACCAGAGACTGCGCTGCCCTCATTTGTGGAGCCGCAGGAGGACCCCGAGATCGCCGCCCGCAAGCGTGTTCAGCCCAACCCCGTCCCAGAGCAGTTTCCTGGCATCGCCGTAGCCG
This sequence comes from Acidobacteriaceae bacterium, assembly GCA_965199135.1. Classification (GTDB taxonomy): domain Bacteria; phylum Acidobacteriota; class Terriglobia; order Terriglobales; family Acidobacteriaceae; genus EB88. The sequence goes on from OZ240685.1 coordinate 2,540,532, forward strand.
CTGCTGCCCGCCCTGCGGCGCTCACGGGCATACGCGAGTTTATCGGCGACTGCACCCGCTGCCCGCTGGCCTTTGAGGGCCGCAACACGATCGTCTTTGGTGATGGCGACCCCAACGCGCGGCTGCTCTTTGTGGGTGAGGGACCGGGCGCAGATGAGGATGCTCAGGGCATCCCGTTCATCGGCAAAGCCGGGCAGCTGCTCAACAACATGATCACGGCCATGGGTCTGGCACGCTCCGAGGTGTACATCGCGAACATCGTCAAGTGCCGGCCACCAGCGAATCGCGTCCCTGAGCCGATCGAAGCCAACACCTGCTCGCCTTTTCTGCTCGAACAGATCGGCGTCGTTCGGCCTGAGGTCATCGTGGCGCTCGGCTCCACCGCCGCGACCTACCTGCTGGGCAGTCGCAGCCCGCTGACGGCTCTGCGCGGTCGAGTGCACCGGGCGCTCGGTACAAAGCTGATCGTGACCTACCACCCGGCGTACCTGCTGCGCGACCCCCGCCAGAAAAAGGAAGCCTGGGCCGATCTCCAGATTGCCATGCGTGAGCTTTCCCCGGCCCCGGGTGAGACGAGTCAGTAACCGCATCCAGCACAATTTCCACAAGTGGTCATCCACTTCGGCTTTGTCGCGTATTACGAATGTGCTATACCTGCTCCGTCTGAGACGGGGAAGCTTTCTGTGCGCCAACCCTGCCGCGTTGTGAACCGCTTGCCTTCCTGCCTGCCTGGATCTTCCTGACGCTCCGCGCGCTCGCCTTCTTTTCGGCAACCCCCCCTCTATCCCCACTCAGTGTCCGATTTGCTGTCTTCAGGAGAAGTGCCGCATGCAAGTGTCTCTGTTCGCTTCACGGGTGCGTCCGCGCCCGGTCGTTTCCCTCGCGCTGTTCGCAGGCTTTCTTGCCACCCCTGCGCTTGGTCAGGTTTCCCCGATGTTGCAGCGTTCGGCTGCCAGCATGGGCGAAGTCGCGCCGTCGTCGCCAGTGTCCGCAACCGTGTGGCTCACGCTGCATAACAAGGCTGCGCTCGATGCGGCGGTGCAGGCGATGTACACCCCTGGCTCCAGTACCTTCCACAAGTTTGCCGGCACCTCTGAGCTCGCGCAGTTCGCCCCCACCGCCGCCGAGATTGCAGCAGTCAAGAAGGAACTCACCGCCCACAATCTCCAGGTCGTCAGCATCGATCCCAACAACTTCTCTATCAAGATTTCCGGGCACGCTTCAGACTTCGAAGCAGCCTTCGGCACGTCGATCCAGCAGTTCCGGATGAAAAATGGTTCTCTTGTGAAGGCACTCTCGAACGCACCCGCGCTGAAGCAGAGCGGCGCAGGCATGGTGCGTGCCGTAAGCGGCATTGCCGGCGCCGAGAAGAAGCCGTTCCTCAAGTACCCGGTGGATCCGAAGACCAACAAGCAGATCGGCATTCGCCCCCTGTCGACAGCCAAGCCTGCCGGCGCTACCTTCTCCTCCGAGTGCCTGTACGCTCCGCAGGCGGTCACGCTGACCACGCCCTCGGCGGCACTGCCCGCGGCGGCCTATGCCGGCCTGATCTACGGCGCCCCGGTGGGCAACACGGCGGCGGGCACGCTGAGCCCCTGCGGCTACTCCCCGCAGGACCTGTACAAGCTCTATGACCTGAACACCGCGTACAACCAGGGCTACAACGGCGCTGGACAGACCATCGCCATCGTCGACGCCTATGGCTCGCCCACACTGACGGCAGACATCACAGCCTTTGACAGCACCTACAAACTTCCTGCGCTGAGCTCGGCGAACTTCCAGGTGATCGTGCCGGCACCCATTACGAAAACCGACGCAGGCTGGGCAACGGAGACCACGCTGGACGTTGAGTGGGCCCACGCGGTCGCGCCTGGCGCCAAGATCGACCTGATCACTACCGCAACCAACAACAACGACGACCTGCAGGGTGGCGTGCTCTACGCCGTCGAGCACCACCTGGCCAATGTGATCTCGAACAGCTACGGCAGCCCCGAGCTCTCGAGCGATGCCGAGGCCATCACCTCCTGGGACGAGATCTGCGAGATCGCAGCCTTTGAAGGCATCTCGGTCAACTTCGCGACCGGCGACGATGGCGACTACTTTCTGGATGAAGGTATCGTCGATGTGAGTTCTCCAGCGGACTCGCCCTTCGCGACCGCCGTTGGGGGCACCAGTGTGGCGACCTCACCCTTCGATGGCTCCACGGTGCAGACCGGCTGGGGTACCAACTACTCGCAGCTTGCCAGCCCGAATGGCGTGCTCGACCCCCCGTTCTCCTACGGCTTCTATTCTGGTTCCGGCGGCGGCGTGAGCCAGTACTTCGCCAAGCCTTACTACCAAAAGGCGCTGCGTGAGCCAACCCGCGCGTTGCCGGATGTCGCCGCGATCGCTGATCCATTTACCGGTGTCGAGGTCATCATGACCGTCGCAGGCGAGCAGGTGGTGGAGGTCTACGGAGGCACCAGCCTCGCGGCGCCGGTCTTCTCCGCGGAGTGGGCACTGCTCGATCAGCGCTTCGGCTTCCCGCTCGGGCAGGCTGCTCCGTACATCGCGCAGTATGGCACCACTGCGCTCGTGCAGGACATCGTTCCGCCATCGATGCAGTTCACCGCAAGCGGCATGATCGTTGACGCAAATGGTCAGACCACGGAGTCGGCCGATGCACTTGGCACCCCGGAGACCACCGAGCCCTTCCTGGGCGCGTTGTGGAATGATGGCGGCGGCTTCGAGTTCTACCTGACCTTCGGCACCGACTCGTCACTGCCGGTGATGACCGGCTGGGACCCGGTCACCGGCTGGGGTTCGCTGAACATGGGCAAGATCTTCACCACGCTCGGCGGCCAGTAAGCAGCAGAAGCAAAACCCGGCGGCGACCCTCCGAGATGTCGGGAGGATTGCCGCCGGCGCCCTTTTCGTGCGGAGGCTGCATGCCTGACACCACCGCCGCGTTCTACAACGATCTCGCAGGGGATAACGCGCTGCCACACCTGCTCTCGGAGGACGATCTCAGGGCGGCGCTCGGGTCCATCGTGAAGAGGCTGCGCCCTGGCGGTGTCCTGCTGGCAACGATCCGCGACTACGATGCCCTGCTTGAGACGCGGCCCGGGTTCCAGGGGCCTTCGTTCTTCTCAACTGGTGGTCGCAAGCGCATCGTGCACCAGGTCTGGCGGTGGGATGGCGACGCTTACGAGGTGCACCTCTACCTCACCCTGGAGACAAAGAGCGGCTGGGTGGTGCGGCATTTTGTCTCGCGCTGTCGGCCGCTGCGCCGGGCGCGTCTGTCGGCGCTGATGCTTGAGGCCGGCTTCGGTGAGGTCACCTGGCACATGCCCGAGAACACCGGCTTCTACCAGCCGATCGTCACAGGACGGGGGTAGCTCCGCGGCCTGGTACTGGTCCTGAAACGACCTGTTACCCTCGCGAAAGTGACCCTGTTCTGCGATGTCGCACTGCCTGTCCCGCTCGACCGTGTCTGGACCTACCGCTGTCCTGAAGAGGAGCCTGCGCCAGAGATCGGTACGCGGGTGCTGGTGCCGTTTCGCAACGAGAAGATGAGCGGCATCGTGGTGCGAGTCCACGAGGATCCGCCACCGGTCGAGGCGAAGCCGCTGCTCGCGGTGCTGGATCGTGAGGCCCTGGTCGGTCGCGACCTGATGCAGCTGGCCGAGTGGATTGCCGGCTACTATCTCTGTCCCCTTGGTGAAGTTTTGCGCACCATGTTGCCCCTGGTGGCCGAAGTGCGCAAGCGTGTGCTGCTGCGCATCGCGGAGGCGGGGCGGAATGCGCTCTACGCCGGGGCAGAGCAGGGTTCGTCGCGCCGCTCGCGCCGCACGCCGGCTGAGCAGGACCTCGAGTACAGCGTGCTGAACTACCTTGAAAATGGCGAGGCTGCGCGGGTAAGCAGCATCCGCACCGCCACCGGCGTGGGCAAAGAGCTGCTCGATGGCATGCTGCGCAAAAAGTGGCTCCTGCGTGAAACCGAAGCCGAGGCACGCAAGGCGGAGCGGACGGTGCGCTGGGCCGTGCTGCCGGAAGCCCTGCTCGATGTACCCCGGGACGCCGCCGGCGAAGCCTCCGCGCGTCTGCCCAGGTTGAACGAAAACCAGCAACGCATCCTGGCCGAGCTGGCAGGCGCAGGCGGCGCGCTGCCGCTCCCGGAGTTGCGCATGCTCCTCGCGGCGGGATCGGAAACTGCGCCTCCACAATCCACGCTTGGCAGTCTGGTACGGCGAGGCCTCGTGCTTGTGGAAGACCGTCCGCTTGCGTTCCATATATCTGCTCTTGGCTCGACCGCAGCACATCAGCACCGGCTGAATGGTTCGCAGGCAGTGGCGCTCGAGGCCATCCTCGCTGCCATGGGGGGTGAGCAGTTCCAGCCCATGCTGCTCCATGGTGTGACCGGATCGGGAAAGACCGCGGTCTACCTGCAGGCGATGAAGGCAGCGCTGGCGCAGGGCAGGGGCTCGCTGCTGCTGGTCCCGGAGATTGGACTGACGCCCGCGATGTCGGGCCAGATGCATGCTGCTTTTGGCGCGGAGGTCGCGCTGCTCCACTCGGCGCTCACGCCGGAAGAGCGAGCCGAACAGTGGCACCGCATCCGGCGAGGGGAGGCACGCGTGGTGGTCGGTACGCGCTCCGCGGTGTTTGCGCCGGTTGCAGAACTAGGCCTGCTGATTGTCGATGAAGAACACGACAGCAGCTACAAGCAGGAAGAGATGCCGCGCTACCACGCCCGCGACGTCGCGGTGATGCGAGCCAAGCTGCTCAACACCACTGTCGTGCTCGGCTCGGCAACGCCTTCGCTCGAGAGCTGGGGCAATGCACAGCGTGGCCGGTATGCGCTCCTGACCATGGCCGAGCGCGTGAACAAGCGGCCACTGCCCGAGGTCGAGCTGGTCGACATGCGCAACGAATTTCGCGAGACCGGGCAGGAGCATCTGTTCGCCCGCAAGCTGATTGAAGAGACGCAGAAGACGCTTGATCGTGGCGAACAGGCGATCATCCTGCTCAACCGGCGGGGCTACTCCTATGTGGCAATGTGTCGGGCCTGCGGCGACAAGATCGAGTGCGAGAACTGCGCGATCTCGCTGACCCTGCACAAAGCCTCCTTCGGAGTCGACCTTGATGCCAACGATCATGCCTCGACCCGCGATCGGCTGGAGTGCCACTACTGCGGTTACAAAACGCGTGTCCCCTCCCGCTGCCCGAAATGCGACTCCGAGCACCTCTACTATCTGGGCGCAGGCTCGCAGCAGGGTGAGGAGCGGCTTGCGGAGCTTTTCCCTGGGGCACGCATCGGGCGGATGGATCGCGACACTGTCCGCGGCCGCTTCGACATGGAGCGTCTGCTGACCCGTTTGCATTCGGGCGAGATCAACCTGCTTGTCGGCACGCAGATGATTGCGAAAGGCCATGACATCCATGGTGTGACGCTGGTGGGGGTGGTGGGCTGTGACCATGCGTTGGGTTTGCCGGACTTCCGCGCGGCCGAGCGGGTGTTCCAGCTCCTCACCCAGGTATCCGGCCGTGCCGGCCGCGGCAATCTCCCGGGGAAAGTCCTGGTGCAGACCTACCACGCCGACCATTACGCAATTGACTGCGCCTCGCGGCACGACTTCCAGGGCTTTGTGGATCGGGAGATGAAGCTTCGTCGCTACATGCACTATCCGCCCTTTGCCGTGCTGGCGAACCTGGTAGTGCAGAGCGATCGACTGGAGGAAGCTGCGGACTGGGCCGCACGCCTGGGTCAGTGGTTTCGAGAGACACCCCTCGAGGGGGTGCGTGTCCTGGGTCCGGCGACAGCGCCCCTGTCGAAAGTGAAACGGATCTACCGGTTCCACCTGGTAGTCAAGGCTTCCGGGCGCAACCATCTCCACAGCGCCTTGCGAGGGGCACTGCTGTTCGCCGATGGTGCAGCGATCCCACGGCGGAACCTGGTCGTGGATGTGGACGCCATCCACCTGATGTAAGCCCGTAGCTAGTCGATCAGTTGCAGCTCCTTACCGGGCTTGAACCGGACGGCGCGCCCAGGGGTGATCGTTACCTCGGTACCGGTGCGCGGGTTGCGTCCTATTCCTGTTTTGCGCGGTCGGACGTTGAAAACCCCGAAACCGCGAAGTTCAATACGTTCCCCAGATGCCAAGGCCTGCTTGAGTCCTTCAAAAATGGTGTCTACAGCGGCTTCTGCCTTTGACCGAGATAAGCCGGTGCGCTCCACAACCTGCTGGATGATGTCCTGTTTGATCATTTTTCCTGTCTCGCCTGGTATCCCTCTGTCCTTTGCGGATCGGGGCGGCCTCCCGTAAGATGCAGATTCAAACCGTTGTATTCGGAATATGAGGAGCGGACCTGTACCTAAGTCACGTCTCTGCTTCCGGCCTTGGAGTTTCATGTCGATCAAGAGTGATCGCTGGATCCGCGAACAGGCGGCCCAGCACGAAATGATTGCGCCCTTCAGCGAGAAGCAGGTCAAAGAGGGCGTAATCTCCTACGGTCTCTCCTCCTATGGCTACGATCTCAGGGTCGCCGACGAGTTCAAGATCTTCACCAATGTGAACAGCGCCGTGATCGACCCGAAGAACTTTGACGAACGCTCCTTTGTGACCGTACATGCGCCCTCAGTCATCATTCCCCCAAATTCGTTCGCGCTGGCCCGCTCGGTAGAGTACTTCCGGATACCACGCGATGTACTTACCATTTGCGTGGGCAAATCGACCTACGCACGCTGCGGCATCATCGTGAATGTGACCCCTTTCGAGCCGGAATGGCAGGGCTTTGTGACCCTCGAGATCTCAAACACCACCCCTTTGCCTGCAAAGGTGTATGCAAACGAAGGATTGTGCCAGATCCTGTTCTTCCAGTCCGATGAGCCATGCGAGGTAAGCTACGCGGACCGGCGTGGAAAATACCAGGGCCAGCATGGCATTGTTCTGCCGAAGCTCTGATATCCACAGCTTGCACAGGCCTACACAGAAGTAATGTTGCGTCGTTCAGACTTTGGTTATACAAAGTAATCAGTAACAACGCAGATCTGGGGAACGGGGCTGGGAAACCAGCCCCCCTTTTTTTGTCCCGGAATGCCTGTATTTTCATCCCTTGTCCTGCACCGGTAAGTTCGCCAGAGGACGCCAAGGTCCAGGCAGTTGTCGGCGCGTGCAGACAGCCCGCGCACTTTTTTCCGGTCCAGTGTTGTTTCTTCCCGGCGCCTGAAGTGCAAATTGATGCAGGCGGGATACTGCTTCCTTCCATGTTCGTGCATCGTACTGTGTCGAAAGCACTTGGCGAAGGCGTGTATCGCACTGCCACGGTTCTTATATCGGTCCGACTGAATTGGGGAGAGTTTATGAAAAAGCAGCTGTTAGCACTTCTTTGCATCGCAGGCTTGAGCATCCCGGCGTTTGCTGGTGACAAGGCTTCTGACAAGGACACCATCGACAAGCGGCTCGCCGCGAGCACCGCGACACTGAACGAGATCATGGCAACGCCGGACAAGGCGATTCCGAACTCGATCCTCAAGCAGGCAACCTGCGTGGGCGTGATTCCAGGCCTGTTGAAGGGTGCATTCATCTTCGGCGCAGAGTATGGCCAGGGCGTGGTCACCTGCCGCACCGGCCATGGATGGAGCGCTCCTGCTTTCATCAAGATGACGGGTGGCTCGTTTGGCTTCCAGATCGGTGGCTCCGGCACCGACCTCGTCCTGGTTGCGGTCAACCAGAAGGGCTTCCAGGATCTGCTGAAGAGCAAGTTCAAGATTGGCGGCGATGCTTCCGCGGCTGCGGGTCCAGTCGGGCGCGATGCCGAGGCTGCAACCGACTGGAAGCTGCGCTCTGAGCTTCTGACCTGGTCACGTTCGAAGGGTCTGTTTGCTGGTATCGATCTGAAGGGAACCGCTGTCTTCGAGAACACCGATGACACCACGACCTTCTACGGTCAGCCGCACACCTTTGAGCAGATCCTGAAGGGCAACGTTCTGCCCCCGCCGGATGCGATGGGCTTCATCCACACCGTCGCCAAGTACTTCCGTACCTCGCAGAACTCCTAACCACCGGAGCGCGGGACCCAGGCCGGCCCTTCGGGGCCGGCTTTCTCGTGTTGCGGCGTCGCAGCGGATACACTCAAGCCTGGTAGGGGGACAAGGATCTGCGCGAGTCGTTGGAATTCTGGGTATTGCGCATCCTGATTGTCGCCCTCCGCGTTCTCCCCAGGCACACGGCACGTCTAGTGGGAGCGGGACTCGGTGCACTGGCCTACCACCTGCTTTCGAAACTGCGTCGCACTGGCGAACAAAACCTTCGACTCGCCTTTCCCGAGGCCGCTGACGCCTGGCGGGAGGAAACGCTGCGGCGCATGTACCGCAACCTTGGCTGGCAGCTTGCCGAGTTCTGCCGGATGTCGGGCTACACGCCAGCCATCACCCAGGACTTCATCCGCTACGAAGGGCTCCAGCATTTTCTCGACGCGCACGCGAAACGGCGTGGCGTGCTGATCGTGACCGGCCATCTCGGCGCCTGGGAGCTCTCGAGTTTCTATCACTCCCTCATGGGTCACCCGATGAGCATGGTCATTCGGCGACTCGACAACCCACGGGTCGATGCCTTCGTCAACCGGATCCGCTGCCTCCATGGCAACCAGGTGCTGCACAAGGACGATTTCGCGCGTGGGCTGCTCTCGGCGGTGCGCGGCGGACGGTCCATCGGCATCCTCATGGACACCAACATGACGCCACCACAGGGGGTATTTGTGCCTTTCTTTGGGGTTCCAGCGTGTACTGCCTCGGGTCTGGCGCGTGTGGCAGCGAAGACCGGCGCGGCGGTTTTGCCGGGCTGCCTGCTGTGGCATGAAGACGAGGCGAAGTACGTACTGCACTTCTACCCCGAGATCCCCATGGAGCATTCGGGCGACGCCGAGGCCGACGCCATCGAGAACACCGCTCGCTGCACCGCGGCCTTGGAATCGATCATCCGTGCCTACCCGGACCAGTGGCTCTGGGTACATCGCCGGTGGAAGACGCGACCCGAGAAGCAATCTGCCATCTACTAGAGTGGAGGTATGACCCTGCGCTCTCACGATGGGAAGCAGACACTCGGCGCACTCGCGCACCAGCTCGGGGCGGAACTCCTGCCTGCGGACGCTGGGGCGCTTCCTGTGTCCCGGGTGGGAGCGTTTGCAGAGGCAGACGAGCAGACATTGCTGTTCGCAGCGAGCGCCTCGGCGCTCGCTGCTGCCTGCGCCACGCAAGCTGCCGCAGTGTTCACAACGGCCGCGCTTGCCGCGGAGGCTGATCGAGGCAAGCCGCTGCTTGTGTGTGACCAGCCAAAGCTCTTCTTCGCGCGTGCTGCAGGTGTGCTTCGCCAGGTCGCTGAGTCGACGGGTGTGCATCCGCAGGCATTGGTTGCGCCCGATGCTGTGCTGGGCGAGCGCGTCTCGATCGAAGCATTCGCGGTGATCGGCGCCGGGGCGCAGCTTGGCGATGACGTACATATAGGCGCGGGAACGGTGATTGGCGCAGATTGCGTCCTCGGTCCCGGATCGCAGGTCTACCCCCGCTCTGTGCTCTATCCCCGCGTGGTGCTGGGTGCGCGCGTCGTCGTGCATGCCGGAGCGGTGCTGGGTTCGGACGGCTTTGGCTACGTGCGCGACCGGACAAGCGGCGCCTATCTGCAGTTTCCGCAGCAGGGGCGCCTTGTGATCGGGGATGATGTCGAGATCGGCGCCAACACCACGATCGACCGGGGCGCCCTCGAGGAAACGCGTATCGGCCGGGGTGTGAAGCTCGACAACCTGGTGCATGTCGGGCACAACGTCACGGTGGGGGAGGATGTGGTGATCGCGGCGCAAACCGGCATCTCCGGCTCAAGCAGCATCGGGCGCGGCGCGGTCGTCGCCGGGCAGGTCGGGATCGCGGATCATGTCACGATCGGCGAGGGCGCGATCCTGGGCGCGCAGTGCGGCGTGCCTTCTCAGAAAGAGATACGCGGACCCGGGGTGCTGTTCTGGGGAACCCCAGCCCGCCCGATCACCCAATACCTGAAGGAACTGGCAACACTGGCCCGGCTCACCAAGGCCGGCCGCAAGGGGCGTTGAGATGGCGATTGTGGTGGTGGGCGGCCACTCGCGCAACATTGGCAAGACCTCGGTCGTGGCCGGGTTGATCCGGGGACTGCCGGAGTTTGGCTGGAGCGCGTTCAAGATCACGCAGTATGGGCACGGGTTCTGCACCGCCGATGGGGCGCCCTGTGACTGCCAGACCGATGACCATACGCTTGCCTTCAGCACGGAACGCCTCGATGGCGATGCCTCGACCGACAGCGGCCGCTATCTCCAGGCTGGCGCTACGCGGTCGCTCTGGGTGCGGACGCGGGTCGGGATGCTGGCTGCGGCCATGCCCCGGCTGCGCCGAGAGCTCGAGAACTCACGCAACGCCATCCTGGAGTCGAACTCGGTGATGCAGTTTCTGCGGCCCGACCTGTACCTGACGGTGCTCGATGCCGGAACGGCAGACTTCAAGGAGTCAGCCCGGCTCTTTCTGGATCGCGCGGATGCGGTCATTTCGGTCGATCGACCGCTCGCGGCCCAGTGGCAGGGCGTCTCAACGAGGCTTGTCGAAGGAAAGCCGCGCTTCGTGGTGGCGGCTCCGACGTATCTTTCGCCTGAGTTGATCGGGTGGGTGCGGGCCCGGCTTGCTGGTTGAGCCGTCAGGGGAGCAACCAGGGTTGCAATGAGCCCTGACGGTGTCATCCTGGGCGGAGCGAAGGATCAGCGGCCTTCGCTGAGTGTGTACGCACTTGCTCACGACCAGCACTTGCCCTACTTCGCAGGTGGAAACGGCTCCGGCTGTAGCGAGCCATCGCGCTGCCGCATCAGCATCTGCACTTTCCCTTCGGCCGACTCGAGCTGTTCCTTGCACGCCGTCGAGACGCGCATGCCGTCTTCGAACAGTTTGATCGAGTCTTCCAGCGGCAGGTCGCCGCGCTCCAGCTGGGCGACGATCGTTTCAAGCTGCTTCACGTTTTCTTCAAAGGTAGCCATCGTTCTCTAGCCTACTGCTAGAGCCCAAGCTCAGTCAGCCCGGGGTGATCCGCAGGCCGGGGGCCGAGTGGCCAGTGGAAGAGGCGGTCATGCTCGGCGATCGCGAGATCGTTGATCGAGGCCACGCGCCGGCGCATCAGGCCTGCCTCGTCAAACTCCCACAGTTCGTTGCCGTAGGAGCGGTGCCACTGCCCCTGGGCGTCATGCGACTCGTAGCAGAAGCGGACAGCCATGCGGTTTTCGCGGAAACCCCACAGCTCCTTGATGAGGCGATAGTCCTGCTCGTGCTGCCACTTCCGGGTGAGAAAGGCGATGATTGCCTCTCGTCCCACGAGGAACTCGGTGCGGTTGCGCCAGGCGCTGTCCGGCGTGTAAGCCTCGGAAACCTTTTGGGGATCGCGTGAGTTCCAGGCGTCTTCTGCCATGCGTGCTTTACGCGGAGCGGTCTCCGGGGTGAAGGGCGGAACGATCGCTTGGTTCACGGGGTCTCCAGTGCGGCCATTAGACCAAAGTTCTGCTTATGGCGCATCACGTTTATGACTTGGACGGGGAGCGGGGTACGGGCAGAGCATCGGAGCTGAGGTCGTCCGATGATCGACGTGGCAAAGGAAACAACGCACCTGGAAGACCCCCGGCAGGCTGAAGCATTCCCCCGCGAGACCGCTGCACAGGCTGAGTTCACATCCGTACGCGAACCCCTGGAGCGGGCACCGGAGCCGCACGCCGGCAAGTCGCACGATGAGAAGACGCTCGGTGCCAGGCTCGTCTTTCTGTTGGGACTGCTCTTTGCAGCGAGCGGTCTGGTGTCGCCGCCGGTCGCGCTGGTAGGCGGCATTGCGTACGGCTTCTCGGTCGAGCACCCGCTGCGCCGGGAAGCAGGAGCGCTCGCCAAGCTGCTGCTTCAAATCGCCGTGGTGCTTCTTGGCTTCGGCATCGACCTCCACGCTGTTGTGCATGCAGGGAAGTCGGGCTTTTTCTATACGGCGATCAGCATCTCGATCGCCGTCTCGTTGGGGCTCGTGCTGGGGCGCTCACTTGGCATCGGCACCAAGGCCTCGTACCTGATCACGATGGGTACAGCGATCTGTGGCGGCTCGGCGATCGCCGCGCTTGCGCCGATTACCGATGCGAACGAGGAAGAGATCTCGGTCTCGATGGGCACTGTGTTCGTGCTGAACTCAGTCGCGCTCCTGCTTTTTCCGGCGATCGGCTCGGCACTGCACCTCAGTCAAAACCAGTTCGGCCTGTGGTCGGCGCTGGCGATCCACGACACCAGCTCCGTGGTGGGTGCGGCGGCGAAGTACGGACACGGGGCGCTCATCATCGGGACCACTGTGAAACTGGCCCGCGCCTTGTGGATCGTGCCGATCTCGCTCCTCACGGCGGCTGTGATGAGCCGCGCGGCAAAGAAGGGGGGAAGGACGCATCGGACGAAGGTAAAGGTGCCCTGGTTTATCTTCCTGTTCGTGCTGGCATCCGTCGCGAGCACGTACCTGCCGCGTTTTGCCCACCTCTACGGAAACCTGAACCATCTCGGCAGGCTCGGGCTGACCGCAACGCTGTTTTTGATCGGAACCAGCCTCTCGAAACGCACGCTGAACCAGGTGGGCTTTCGCCCGATGGTGCAGGGTGTGATGCTATGGCTGATCGTGGGATCGGCATCGCTTGCGGCGATCTACTACGGCGTCATCTCGATCTGACTCAGACAAGCCGGTTCGCAGCCGCGACCCGGCCATACCAGGGACCCGATCCTTGAGCGTGCGCTTCTGGTTGCGAAAGTCGACATACCGCAGCCCGTACCGCTGCGTGTACCCGTCGGCCCACTCGAAGGTATCAAGCAGGGTCCATGCATGGTACGACCGCTCCTTCGCACCGGCAGCGACTGTGTTGCGCAGTTCGGCGAGATAGCTGCGAAAGAACGCGATCCTGCGCGTATCCGGACCGTGGCCCTCCGGGCCGTAGGGCGCGTCGAGCGTGCCGAGAATGCCCGCGTCATCGGCGTAGTAGCCGGTGAGATCGCGGTTCGGCCAGCCACCCTTGTCTTCGAGCGCAAGCGGCAGGTCCCAGTGGTACATCGTGCAGAAGGGGCGAATGTCGTTTTGGTGCAGCGTGACCAGAAGCCTGGCGTAATGGTCGAGGCCCTTCTGATTCGGCGCACCAGTACCCGTCGGCTGAATACGAGGCCAGGAGATCGAGAAGCGGTAGCTCTTGAGGCGGAGCTGCTTCACGAGGGCGATGTCCTCGCGAAACCGGTGATAGTGGTCGCAGGCCACGTCTGCCGTGGCAGCGCCGCGGATCTTGCCCTGCATGTGGGGGAAGTGATCCCAGGTGGACTCGCCCTTGCCGTCTTCGTTCCAGGCGCCCTCGACCTGGAAGGCTGCTGTTGCGGTGCCCCAGAGAAACTCTTTCGGAAACGGCGTGGTCTCGGAGCTCTTGAGTGCAGGGAGACGATGTTCCAGCGCCAGGGAGCCAACGGCGGCGAGCGTGGCAGCGACGAAACCGCGGCGGTCCATCGGGAGATGCGCTATCAGGAGATGCGCCATCAGGAGATGCGCCATCAGGAGACTCCAAGAGGCGTTGAAGAGGCTTTCAGAAGGCCCTCTGGCCTCGACGGTACGTGGGGAGGGCCGGGCTGAACAACCTCAAAGAGAACGCCCGGGCTACTTGGTGACCGCTGCCCGCTCCTCGAGCACAGCCTGGAGCGTCTCGACGGCTGTGGTGTAGCGACCGAAGGGAGCGCTGGCCGCCACACCCTGCACCATCGGGCGCGCCGTGGCCAGCATCTCCTGCGCGATCCGTACTCCCTCGGCACGTGAGGCCTCCGGTCCTTCGACCGCACCCATGCGGGCCATGATCTCGTCCGGCACCGCGACGCGCAGATCGTTCTTCATGAACTCGGCGTTGCGCAGGCTGGTCAGCGGCCAGATGCCGGCGATGACGGGGATGCGGAAGGCTTCCACGCGCTTGAGGAAGCTTTCGAGCAGCCGCAGGTCGAAGACCGGCTGGGTGATCGCGTACTCGGCGCCCGCCTCGACCTTGTAGGCGAAGCGGCGGATCTCGTTCTCGATATCCGGGACGCCAGGGTTGGCTGCGACTGCAACGGTGAAGGCCGTGGACGCGCCCATCGTATTGCCGCCGATGTCGAAGCCATGGTTCAGGTTGCGCACGATGTTCGTAAGCCCGATCGCGTCCACATCGAACACCGCGGTCGCGTCCGGATAGTTGCCGAGCTTGGGCGGATCGCCAGTGAGGCAAAGGATGTTCTTGAGCCCGATCGACGAGGCGCCCAGCAGATCGCTCTGGATCGACAGCACGTTGCGGTCGCGGCAGGTGTAATGGAGCACCGTCTCGATGTGCGCATGTTGCTGGATCTGGATGCACAGCGACTGTGCGCTCATCCGGGCCGACGCACGCGGCGAGTCGGGCACATTGATCGCGTCGACGCCATGCTCCGCCAGCAGGCGCGCGCCTGCCAGCTCCTTCGAGGTGTCGATGCCGCGAGGCGGAACGATCTCGACGAGGGTGATGAAGCACCGTTCTTCGAGGAGGCGGCCGATGGTCGAGCGGTTGCGTAGCTCGGGTGGCGGGGTGGCGTCAGGGGTCGTGACCTCCACGCGACTCTTCTTCAAACGGCTACCACCGGCGGCAGCATCGGCCTGGGCGGTGCGCTGGGCTGACTGCGCCCGCAACGAGGCACGCATGGAGCGCGTGTGCGCCGGCGTTGTGCCGCAGCAGCCGCCGATGAACTGCACGCCGGCCTTGAGGAACTTGCGTGAGAAGCTCGCCATGTATTCGGGCGAGCAAAGATACATGTTGCGTCCATCGACCGCGCGCGGTACCCCGGCGTTCGGCATGGCAAAGAGCGGCAGGTGCGAGCCCGCAGCCATGCACTCGATCGCGCTCAGCACCGCAGCCGGGCCGGTCGAGCAGTTGACGCCGATGCCATCGGCTCCCCAGCTCGCCAGCCGTGCCGCGGCCTGCTCGGGCTCTGTGCCATCGAGGCAGAGACTTTCTTCATCCACTGTGACCATGGCGATCACCGGGATGTGTGGTGCGGTCTCATGGGCGGCCGCGAGGGCCTGTTCGGCTTCGGACAGGGAGAGGATGGTCTCGAGGATCAGGAGGTCGACCGAGTTCTCAGGCTCCGTGAGCGCACGGATCTGCTCGGCGAACGCAGCCCGGGCTTCTTCGCGGGCGACCTTGCCGAGCGGTTCCATCTTGATGCCGAGAGGCCCGATGGAGCCAGCAACCCATGCATCGGCTGCCTGCTTGCTCTTGAGCTGGGCGACGGCCTCGCGCGCCAGGCGCACGCCGGCACTGTTGATCGCCGCCACCTTGCCCTCGAGCCCGAAGCGTTGCAGCCGGAAGCGGTTGGCGCCGAACGTGTTGCTCTCGATGATCTCGGCGCCGGCGAGCAGGTACTCCTCGTGGATCGAGCGGACCAGGTCGGCTTCGGTGAGATTGAGCTCGTCGTAGCAGCGATTGATAAAGATGCCGCGGTCATACAGGGTGGTGCCCATGGCGCCATCACAGAGCACCGGGCGCTCACCGAAGAGGTCGTGCAGTTTACTGGACATAGATGAATTCGTGTAGGAACAGCTCCCATGCTAAGCCAGTGGCCGCGCCGGTGCCATGGTCGGCCGGACGGGAGGGCGTACGGCACCAGCGCCTGGGCGCCTCGAAACACGCGATCGGGAACCCCCCTTTGTTATACTTGGCTTTCCTTTCGGGGTGTCCACGCGCCTGACCCCGGAGGACCGGGGTTTTCATTTGCATCTGTTGAAGTTGTTTCGATCCGCGACCAGCCGGGGTGTCCGGTTTGTGCGCCTGTATTCGGTGGTTGCCGCTCTTCTGCTGGTTTCTGTCGGCCTCTCCGCCTGTGGCGGCAGCTACTACTTCGCCGGCCGTACCCTGCCGCCCAGCGGCATTCTGAACCGGGTGTTGCTTGCAGTGCAGGCCTCAGGCCGCGGTGAACTGTTCCTCGTCGATGGTCTCTACGACGTCCGGCATAACTACAAGAACACGGTCGCGGCATTTCCGATCAGCGGCTACAACGGCAGCGCGTTGCCGGTCTCGATCCAGAACCTTCCCGCCGAGCAGACCGGCCTGGTCTTTTCCGAGGCGGACGGCTCGCTGGCCAGCGTGAACTACGCGACGGAGACCTCCACCAGCTTGTTCACGGCGCCTGCGACCAACGTGGTGGCCTCCTCGGTCTTTGCCAACAGCACCCGCCAGTTCATCGTGGCGGCGCAGCAGCAGAGCCATGTGCTTGAAGTGGTGGACGCCGCGACCGGTACGTTTCTGTTGAATCTCCCAGGCGTCTACCGGACTTCGATCAATCCCGGTGGAACGATTGCGCTCGCGTTTATCCAGAACCAGAACCTGGTCTACAGCGTGGTGCACCTGAATGCCGCGCAGCAGACCGCGGCTGTCAACAACCCCAACTATCTCGGTGCCGAGGACTGCGAGCCCCAGAATCTTCCCCAGTACTGCGTGTATCAGGTGAGCGCAGGCTCGGCGAAGTTCGACCGCCCCTCGAAAGCAGTGTTCTCGCCCGATGGTTCCACGGCGTATGTGCTGGACTGCGGTCCGGAGTGCGGCGGCTCGACTGCCGGCGTCACGGCTATTCCGCTGACGGCTTCGGCACTCAACACCGGCGCGCAGGGTCCCTCAGGTCTGTCGCTTACGGCTGCGAGCTTCCTCGCTATTCCGGGAGGCGCCACGGATGCACTCTTCAGCGGCAGCACCATGTATGTCGCGGGGCAGCAACTGCTTCCCGATGGCCTGTTTACCGGCGAACTGTCTATTGTGAACCCGGGGACGACCACAGTGCCGACGCCGATCCCGATCTCGGACGGAACACACCAGCGCATGGTGCTCGCGGATGACAATACCTTGTGGATCGGGTCTTCGGCGTGCCAGGGCGGCGAGCGCTACAAGCAGGCACAGGCGGGCGCCGCGACCCCGTATGGCTGCATGACGATGTTCAATACCTCGACCAACACCGTGACGACGATTGAGTCCTACAAGGGGATGGAACCGGCATCGCTGCCGTGACTGCACTCGGCAAGGTCTACACAGCCGAGGGCGGCCAGGTGTACATCTACTCGACGACCGACGGCTCGGCACTCGACAACGCCAACGTGACCGAGCAGGGAATCGTGACCGACGTCGCCTATATGGACGCCCCGAACGACTCGGACAATACCTGGTACTAGGCGGGCAGACGCCTGGGCAGCCCAAGAACGCGCTCCCTGAGCGCGTTCTTGCTTTTGGGAGAAACCTGGATGGAAGCATGTGAGATTCTTGCGATCGCTGCGCACCGGGACGACGTGGAGCAGACCTGTGGCGGGACGCTGCTGCGGGCCCGCGCGCAGGGCAAGCGGACGGCGATCCTTGACCTGACGGCGGGGGAAGCCGGCACACGCGGCTCAGCGGAAGAGCGAGCGGCAGAAGCGCAGGCTGCCGCGGCAATCCTTGGTGTCTCGCATCGCGAGGCCTTGGACCTGCCGGACGGCGCCGTCACGAATACCTACGAGAATCGGCTGAAGATTGTGCGGGTGATCCGGTCCCTCCAGCCGAGGGTAGCCATCCTGCCGTACTGGACAGCCCGCCATCCGGATCACAGCACCTGCTCGGTTCTCGGCTACGAAGCCTGCTTTCTTGCGGGTCTCCGGAAGCTCGTGACCCTGGATGACGCGGGGCGGGAACAGGCGCCGCACCGGCCTTTCAAGATTGTGTACGCCAGCCTGTACGCGGATGTGCGGCCCTCGTTTGTGGTCGACATCACGCCGTACATCGAGCAGCGGCATCGATCGCTGATGGCCTATGGCTCGCAATACGGCAACCAGCCAACCGGTGCCGGGCTGTTTGTTCCCGAGGAAGAGATTCGCGAGCGGACCTTCGCCGAGGCCCGGCACTACGGCCTGTTGGGGGGCGTCCGGTACGGGGAGCCCTTCGTGCAGAAGGAGGTCGGCCTGGTGGACGACCTCCTCGCACTGCCTGTGCAGTCGATCTAGAGAGCTAGACGTTGATGGTGTGCATGAACGCCTCGGGGTAGCGGGTGCCGAGGGCAGCGCCGGAGGGCGCGATCTCGTCGATCTCCCGCAGTTCCCCGGCAGAGAATGTGATTGCTGACGCGGCGGCATTCTCTTCGAGGTACTTCACGCGCTTGGTACCGGGGATGGGGACGATGTCGTTGCCCTGCGCGTGCACCCAGGCGAGCGCGAGCTGCGAGGCAGCCACACCCTTGCGCCGGGCGAGGTCTTCGATCTTGGTCACAAGTTCGAGGTTCCGCTGAAAGTTCTCTCCTTGAAAACGGGGGTTTGAACGGCGCCAGTCATCCTGCTCAAGATCGGACTCCTTCTTGATCTGCCCGGTCAGGAAGCCGCGGCCGAGCGGGGAGTAGGCCACAAAGCCGATGCCGAGCTCGCGGGTGAGCGCCAGCAGGCCGTCCTCAGGCTCCCGCGACCAGAGCGAGAACTCGGTCTGTAGTGCAGAGATGGGGTGGGTTTTGTGGGCCCGACGGATCGTTTCCGGGCCGGCCTCCGACAGGCCCAGGTAGCGCACCTTGCCCGCGTGAACAAGCTCTGCCATTGCGCCAACGGTCTCCTCAATCGGGACCCCGGGATCGACGCGATGCTGGTAATAGAGGTCGATCGTTTCGACGCCAAGCCGCTTCAGGCTGCCGTCGCAGGCCCGGCGCACATACTCCGGGCGGCCATTGATGACGCGCTTCGAGGGATCCTCCGGGTCGGTGGTGATGGCGAACTTGGTTGCGATCGTGATCTCATTGCGGCGTCCCTTGAAGACCCGGCCGAGCAGTTCCTCGTTGGTATGCGGGCCGTAGGCGTCCGAGGTATCCAGAAAGGTAATACCAAGCTCGATCGAGCGGTGCAACGTAGCGATCGACTCTGCCTCGTCGCGTCCGCCATAGAAGGCGGACATGCCCATGCAGCCCAGTCCTTGTTCTGAAACCGTGAGACCCTGGGTGCCGAGCTTGCGTTGCTGCTGTGTTGTTTGTGTCGCCGTCATGCGTATCCTCTGCCTGTATTGGAGGCAAAAAGCAGGGACGGCGATGCTGAGTGGCTGCTCCCGATCAATTTTCATGCTGTGTTCGCATGCGGCTTGCGCCGACAGGTTAGGCTAGAGCCTGCTGCCGCGGTGTGCCCGTGTCTGGCAGAAAGGCCCTTACGCTTGAGCACGTCGGTTTTTGTTCTCGAAGATGACACGGATATCGCGCGGCTTGTGGAGCACCACCTCCAGGCTGCAGGTTATGCCCCCCGGTTGTTTCCCACGCCGGTTCATCTGATCTCCGAAGCCGAGCGCCAGGCGCCGGCATTGTTTCTTCTCGACATCATGGTGCCGGGTGGAGACGGGCTCGAGGTCTGCCGCAAGCTGCGCGCCAACTCCCATCTGTCGACGATTCCCATCATCTTCATGACGGCCAAGGCGTCGGAGAATGATCGTGTTCTTGGCCTTGAACTTGGTGCCGACGATTACATCACCAAGCCATTTGCGCCGCGTGAGCTGGTCGCTCGCGTGAAGGCTGTGTTGCGGCGCTTTGAGCGTCCTACCGGTCCGCAGACGATCACGTTTGAAGAAGTGATTATCGACGCGGGTGCGATGCAGCTCCGCGTTCGCGGCGAGCTGACCACCACCACCGCAACGGAGTTCCGGCTGCTCGACTACCTGGCTCGCCATCCTGGCCGCGTGTTCTCGCGGGATCATCTGCTCGACGCCGTCTGGGGCGATGCCCGCTTTGTGACGCCGCGATCCGTGGATGTGTATGTGCGTCGCATCCGCGAAAAGATCGAGATCGACCCGGAAAACCCGCGCTACCTGAAGACCGTCCGTGGGGCGGGATACCGTTTCGAGATCCCCAAGGCTGCGCAGGCTTGAGGACTCGGCCGCAGCTCGCTGCGGCCTGCTGCTTTAGGATGGGCCTGGGGTACCTGCTGCCATGACCGGCCGTGTCTTCACCAAGCTGATGTTCTCGTTCATGCTGGTGCTCTGCATCGGCACGGCCATCCTGGATTTCACGCTGCGCCGCATCGTGCAGCACTCGCTCTACCGCCAGTCGAGCGAGATCTACAACGCCAAATCTGTGCAGATGGCAGAGCAGATTGCGCGAACCCCCGCGACTGCGCTGCCTGCGATTGTTGAAGCACAAGCGATTGCAGCCAAGGCCGACGTCACCGTGCATGCGCCGGATGGAAGTCTCCTGGCGCGCGCAACGAGCGTGGCCGATGTTCCCGAGGAAGACAGCGGCACCGTCGCACGCGTGCATGCATTAGCGTTCCTGCGGAACGACCTGCTCGAGGTGCGTACGCCGGCGGGACCCTACCAGGTTCGTATCGTCTTCTGGCTTGGCTCGCTGCGGACCACCCTTTCACTCCTGCGGCGCGACTTGCTTTACGCCTCGCTGATCGCGCTGTTTCTCGCGACCATCATGGCTGGCTTCCTTGCGGAACGCGTGGCACGACGCCTCGGTCGGATCGTGCGTTTCGCGAATCGCATCGCCGCTGGCGAGCTCTCGGCGCGTGTGGAAGAAGGCCGCCTCGACGAGATCTCCGAGGTAGCACACGCACTCGACAGCACCGCGGCGCGACTTGAGATGAGCTTTCGCGAACTGGATGGCTCGCGTCGCGAGCTTGCCGTGTTGCTCGACAGCATGCAGGAGGCGGTGGTGGGCATCTCGCCAACCGCGCAGATCACCTGGTCCAACACCAAGATGAAGTCGATCTCACCCTCGGTGCTGCGCGAGGGGCGCTCGCTGGTGGAGTGCATTCGCGACCCCGATGTGTTGCAGTGCGTCGATGTCGCACTGCGGCAGAGCGCCCTGGGCCGTGGCCGCGCCACGTCCTTTGTCCCCGGACGCACCTTTGCTGTGTCGGCTGCGCCGATGCCAGGCGGCGGCGCGGTGGTGGTGCTCCATGACGTGACCGAGATCGAGCGCGCGGAGCGGATGCGCCGTGACTTCGTCGCCAACGTCTCGCATGAGTTGCGCACGCCGCTTACCTCGATCACCGGGTATGTGGAAACTGTGATGGACAGCGAAGACCTCTTGTCGGACCAGGCGCGTGAGTTCCTGGGTATCGTGCTGCGCAATGCCAATCGAATGAACCGCCTCACGGCCGACCTGCTGGCGCTGGCCAATGTGGAAGGGCGCGACTACCGGCTCCATCCGCAGCCCGTGCCCTCCGACATCCTGCTGCGCGATGCGCTCGACCTGCTTGCAGGCATGGCGATGGATTCGGGCATTGCACTCGAACTTGGCGAGTCTCCGCAGACCGCGGTGCTGGCTGACCTTGATGCCCTGGGCCAGGTCTTCGGCAACCTCATCGAGAACGCGATGAAGTACGGCAAGAGCGGCAGGCGGGTGCGTGTGAGCGCGCGCGACAAAGGCGAAGCTGTGGAATTTGCCGTGCAGGATTTCGGCCCGGGTATCGCCTCGGAACACCTGCAGCGGATCTTTGAGCGCTTCTACCGCGTCGACAAGGCTCGCTCGCGCGACTCGGGGGGAACGGGTCTTGGGCTCGCTATCGTGAAGCACATCATCCTTGCGCACGGCGGCGCGATCTGGGCGGAGAGCGAACTCGGCCAGGGCACGACGTTTTTTTTCACGCTGCCACACATCAGCAGGGAAACGCACGACGCACCGGATGCGCCAGGGGTTTCAGCCGCGCCCGTTGTCTCTGTGAACCTTTCGTAAATTCAGGCCCCCATCACTCTTTCGCCAACAGGTTGTAACAGGACTCCCGCAGAATCCCACTGAGCGGAAAGTGAGATCTGGAATGAAGATTGTTTCTCTTCTGGCAGGAGCCCTGATGGCGGGCACGTTCCTGACCGGTTTTGGCGTGAACGCAGTAGGGCAGAAACTGAACGGAGCCGGTGCGACGTTCCCTAACCCCATCTACTCCAAGTGGTTCAGTGAGTTCAGCGCGGCGCACCCCGGCGTCGAGATCAATTACCAGCCGATCGGCTCGGGCGGCGGTATTCGCCAGGTCACGAGCGGCACTGTGGACTTCGGCGCGACCGACGGCCCCATGTCGAATGAGCAGCTGGCAAGCGCCAAGATCAAGGTGCAGCATATTCCGACGGTCATCGGCGCTGTGGTGCCGATCTATAACCTGCCTGGGGTCAACAAGGATCTGCGCTTTTCGCCCGATGTACTGGCCGACATCTACATGGGCCGGATCACCAACTGGAGCGATGCGCGCATTGCGAAGGACAACCCCGGCGTGTCACTGCCGAATACGGACATCATTGTCGTCCACCGTTCGGATGGCAGCGGCACGACCTTCATCTTCACCGACTACCTGTCCAAGGTAAGCCCGGAGTGGAAGAGCTCGATCGGGGCGAACACCGCGGTCTCCTGGCCAAAGGGTCTGGGTGGCAAGGGGAACGAAGCGATCGCTGGTCTCGTGCGCCAGATGCCAGGCGCGATTGGCTATGTTGAGCTGATCTATGCGCTGCAGAACAAGATTCCCTATGGCTACGTGAAGAACGCCTCGGGACAGTGGGTCAAGGCGAGCATCGAGGGCGTCGCCGCAGCAGCCGCAGCAGTCAAGACGATGCCCGCGGACTACCGCGTGTCGATCACCAACCAGATGGGCGCCACGGTGTACCCGATCTCGTCCTTCACCTGGCTGCTGATCCCGACCATGCAGCCTGATGCGAACAAGGAACGCGTACTGAAGGAGTTCCTGACCTGGATGCTGGATCACGGTGAGTCGGAAGCTTCGTCTCTCTACTATGCGCCGCTTCCGGCTTCGGTTGAGTCGAAGGTTCGTGCGACCATCGCGCAGATGAAGTAGCAGAAGAAGTAGTTGTTCAGGGAGGGCGATCGCAAGGGGGGCTAAGAGGGGTTGTTAGCCTGCTGTTACCCTCTGTGTGTCGCCCTTTCGGCTTTCCGCGAAATGGTCGGCGTTAACCTGTTGTTTAACAAAGCTCGTTAGGGTGGACGCTGGTGGATAGTAAAGCACAGCAAGCACCGATACCTCGATTCGCTGATTCCTTGTCCCAGGCTGCACAGAGCGGTCCCACGCCAGCGGCACCATCGGCTGCGACCGCGGCTGAACCTTCGGCGATCCGTCAGTTCCTTTCGGGCCGAGGCAGCTCCGCAATGAGTGACAAGGCTTTCGGCGGCCTGATGTTCGTGTGCGCTCTCAGCATCTTCGCGATCGTTGCGTTGATTGCGACCGAACTCGTTCTCCGTTCCTCGCTCAGCCTCAAGAAGTTCGGCGTTGGCTTCTTCTACCATTCGGCCTGGAACCCCGTCACCGGCGACTACGGCGCGCTGCCCTTCATCTATGGAACGCTGGTTTCTTCGCTTGTTGCTCTCGTGATTGCGGTGCCTCTTTCGGTTGGTCTTGCAATCTTTCTGACCGAGATGAGCCCCAAGTGGCTGCGTTCGCCGCTTGCATTTCTTACGGAGTTGCTCGCTGCGATCCCCAGCGTGGTGTACGGGCTCTGGGCTGTTTTCGTGCTCGTCCCGCTGCTCCGCGAATACGTCAATCCGGTGCTGGGCAAGACGCTGGGCTGGACGACACTCTTCTCTGGTCCAAACTTCGGGATCGGCATGCTGGCAGCCGGTGTGATCCTCGCGATCATGATCCTGCCCATCATCTCGTCGCTCACACGCGAGGTGATGAGTGCAGTGCCACATTCGCAGCGCGAAGCCGTGCTGGCGCTCGGGGCCACGCGCTGGGAGATGATTCGCGTCGGCGTTCTGCGCAATGCGCGGATCGGCATCGTAGGCGCCGTGATCCTTGGCCTCGGCCGCGCCCTTGGTGAGACCATGGCCGTCACCATGGTGATCGGCAATCGCCCGGAGATTGCGCGCTCCCTCTTTGCGCCGGGCTACAGTATGGCCAGTGTTATCGCGAATGAGTTCAGCGAAGCCTCGGATGACCTCTACCTCAGTGCGCTGATCGAGATTGGACTTGCGCTCTTCCTGGTCACGATCGTCGTCAATGCGTTTGCCCGCATCCTGGTCTGGGCTGTCACGCGCGGAGCACCAGCCCGTGCCGTCTAGAACCCAGGAAGGATCGACAGAGATGCAGAGCCGGCTTGAAGCAAGTCGCAGCAACCAGACGCGTCGCCGCATCTCCAATCACTTCGCGACCGGGCTCTCGGTACTCGCGACCATCCTCGTGGTCGCCCCGCTGGTGGCTATCTTCGGCTACCTGCTCTACAAGGGCGCGAGCTCGCTCAACGTCGCGTTCTTCACGCAGATTCCGAAGCCCGTCGGTGAAGTTGGCGGCGGCATGTCGAATGCCATCTCGGGTTCCGGCGTGATCCTCGCGCTTGGTAGCATCCTCGGTGTGCCGGTCGGAATTGCGAGCGGCATCTTTCTCGCGGAGTTTGGCCGTGGAAGCCGGCTTGCAACGCTGGTGCGCTTCACGGCGGACGTACTCAACGGGGTCCCCTCGATCGTGATGGGCATCGCCGTGTACTCGCTGATCGTGCTGCCGCAGAAGCATTTCTCTGCGCTTGCCGGTGGTGTTGCACTCGGCATCATGATGATCCCGACGATCACGCGGACAACCGAGGAAATGCTGCTGATGGTGCCGAACTCTGTGCGCGAAGCGGCGCTCGGCCTGGGCGTACCGAACTGGCGTTCTGTCTTGTCGATCACGCTCAAGACGGCGTCCCCCGGGGTCATCACGGGGTGCATGCTGGCGTTTGCGCGGGTTGCCGGTGAGACAGCGCCGCTCCTGTTCACGGCTTTTGGCAATAACTTCCGGAGCAGCAATCTCAACGAGCCAATCGCGGCGCTGCCACTGCAAATCTATGTGTACGCGATCTCGCCCTACGATGACTGGCACCGCCTGGCGTGGGCTGGCTCTCTGGTGCTGATCGTGTTGATTGTGGTCGCAGTTGCGCTGGTTCGCTACGTAACATCGCGTGGCATCTTGAAAGGGGCAAGCTAAGTGGGCGTCGGTATCGAGGTAAGCGAGCTGGATGCATGGTATGGCACCCACCAGACGCTCTTTAAGATCAATCTGAACATTCCGGCCAACCAGGCCACCGCGCTGATCGGCCCCTCGGGCTGTGGCAAGTCGACCTTTGTGCGCTGTCTCAACCGCATGCACGAGACCGCGGGTGCGGGTCGCGTCGAAGGCACAGTGCGCATCGGAAGCCTTGACATCTACAAGGATGCGGCGCCGGTCGAAATTCGGCGGCGTGTCGGCATGGTTTTTCAGCGGCCGAACCCATTTCCAACGATGTCGATTTACGACAATGTTGCCTCCGGCCTCAAGCTGAATGGATTCAGCAATCGCCGTGTGCTGGACGAGATCGTCGAGCGTTCGCTCAAGCACGCCGCGCTGTGGGAAGAAGTCAAGGACGACCTCAAGAAGAAATCCGGCGCAAGCCTCTCGGGAGGCCAGCAGCAGCGGATGTGTATTGCACGCGCCATAGCGGTTGATCCGGAAGTATTGTTGATGGACGAGCCTGCCTCGGCTCTGGACCCTGTTTCCACCGCAAAGATAGAAGACTTGATCTTCGAGCTGAAGTCGCAGTACACCATTGTGATCGTCACGCACAACATGCAGCAAGCTGCGCGCGTGGCCGAGCGCACCGGCTTCTTTCTCTCGGGCAAGCTCGTAGAGTTCGACGCAACCCATAAGATCTTCACGAATCCTGGTGACAAGCGCACCGAGGATTACATCACCGGCAGGTTTGGCTGATATGCGAGTACGGTTCCATCAGAGTCTCGGGGATCTCAAAGGCAAAATTCTGGTCATGGCTGGCATGGCCGAGCAGTCGATCGAGCGCGCGGTAGAAGCGTATCGCACACGCGATCTCGCGCTGTGTGACCAGGTTGCTCGCTCCGAGGAGCAGATCAATCGCTACGAGCGCGAGATTGACCAGATGGCGCTCGACCTGCTCGCGATGGAACAGCCGATGGCGATTGATCTTCGCTTTATCCTCGCCGTCATCAAGATCAACGCAGATGTCGAACGTGTCGGTGACTCTGCTGTGAACATCATCGAGCGTGTGCGGCAGATGCAGGGACTTGCCCAGGTCGATCTCCCGGTCGATGTGCCTCGCATGGCCGGCCTTGCGACGGACATGGTACGGAAGGCGCTTCAGTCGTTTATCGAGGGCGACGCCGACGCAGCCCAGCAGGTGCTTGCGCTGGATGACGCAGTCGACAAGCTAAACGGCAATGCCTACAGCGCACTGCTCAACGTGATGCGCCAGGACCCGCAGTATACGACGCAGGCACTCAATGCGCTGGTCGTCGCGCGCTCGCTTGAGCGGGTCGCCGATCATGCGACCAATATCGCAGAAGACGTGATCTTCTGGGTGCGAGGAGCGGATGTGCGCCACTATGTTCCGCCAACGTCGGCGCGGGTCGACCACGGCGCAACTTCAGCCGAGTCACAGACCGCGCCCACGCCATCAGCCGACTAAACCGTTACTCGCCCTCCCCAGTGCAGCAGGTGGAGCGCCTCCGGAAAGTAGATACCATAGCAGAGGCGCTCGGCCTCGGCGGAAGAAGCAAGCGCTGACCCGTATGCTTCGAGTTGTGGAGCATACTGCGTCTTTTGCTCCGCCAGCCACGCCTCACGGTCGGCTGCGTTCTGTAGCCGAAGCAGTTGCATTCCGCTCTTGTAGTCGATGATCCACAGACAGTGGGTGCCTGGCTCCTCGGGACCGGGCCCAGCGAGGAAGCTGCGATCCACGCGCAGCGTGCGCACAACACCATCCTGCCCGAGCACCTGCCAGCTTTGCTCGATTTGTGCGGAGGCATGCGGTGCAAGCAGCCAACTGCCGATCGGGTCGCGGGCAACGCGCATTGCCTGTTCAGCCAGCGCGATCGCAGCCTCTCGGATCTCCCCTGGCGGGAATGCACCTTCGCGCAGCACCCGTGCGGCAACGCTTCTGAGCTTTTCCTGGTTGGTCGCCTGCGCTGCGTCGCGAGCTCGATCGCGTGCGAGCAGTTCCAGCAGCGCATGCAGCGCATTGCCGCGTGCACGGGCGGCAAGTGTGCCCTCGGCGCGCGAGAAGAGTTTGGAGGGCGCTGTGGGCTGCTGCGCGGCAGGCGTGATGTCGTGGCTGTGTACCTCGGCACTCCAGTCATCGTCGAGACGCAGCAGCGATGGAGAGAGCGCGGGAGGTTCTGTTGCCACGGCCTGGCCGAGGGGAAGCTCCGCCGACGCGGCAAGGGAGAGCCCAGCCGGCGAAGTGGAGCGCGCCTGCCACTGCTCGTCGACGTCGGCCTCGAGACCCGACCATGCAGCGTGGAGCAGGGAACCATCTGCGGGTTTACGGACCTCGCCCTTGCTTGTGGCGATGGATGCAAGGAGATGAAGCCGTGTGCGGGCACGCGTGCATGCAACGTAGAAAAGCCGCTTGCGCTCTTCAGCCTCGCGCCGTCGCTTCTGGGCGTTGACCCAGGCGTACGTAGGATCCGGCTGTCCGTCTTCTCGATTGCCTACGGGCGCAACCAGCAGCTCATCCTCAATGGTGTCCGCGTCCTTGAGTCGTTCGAGGGTGGCCAGTAACTCGGTGGATTCCGCGCGGGTTTTTCGATCAAGCCCTGGCACAAGCACCACCTCGAAGCCGAGGCCCTTGCTCTTGTGAATCGTCATCAGCTGCACACCGAAGCGCTCACTCACGCGTGTGTCCGGCGCGGCGCAAAGGCGATTGATCCGATCGCCAAAGTCTGCGCGCAATACCTCGGCACCGCTTGGCGCGAGTGTGTCGAGCAGCCGGAAAAATGCCTCCACGTTATCGCGCTCTGTGGCGTCCACTGTGTCCGGCCCACCAAGCGCCATCCACGTGCGCTCAAGCCAGCCCGCGAGCGACAGACTGTTCGCGTCGTTGTAGCGCGTGCGCGTAGCCTCTTCGAGAACAGCCCAGGTGCGCGCAAGCCGGCGTTGTCCGTCTGCAGAGAGAAGCGACATACGCGACGCAATCAGCGGGGCGACGGGCGTGCGCAGAAGCTCGCGATCATCCGCACCAACCAGGAGGTGCAGATCGTGCAGCAGAAGCCCGCACCATGGTGCTCGCAACACGCTGAGCCATGCTGCTCGTTCGCCGGAGTGAAGCAGCGCACGCAGTAACATCAGCACGTCTGCAACTTCCTGCTGCTCGGCGAGCGACTCGAGATCCACCGCGCGGAAGGGAATACCGGCCTCGCGCAAGCGGGGCAGGATCGCAGCCAGGTGCGACCGCGAGTGGACCAGCACCGCCACCTTGTACTCCTCGTCACCCCGGAGTTCCGCTGCTTCAATCCGTCGCTGTTCCAGTTGCAGGATCCGCGCAACCGCCCTGGCTTCCTCGACACGTGCCTGCTGGCACGCACTCCTGTCGTCTCGTTCGGCAAAGAAGGCGTGGAACTGGAAGCTCGGCTCGGGCTGCGGCTTCTCCGCACTCTCTGCGGCGACAAATTCGTCCTCGCGGCTCCTCTCGAACACCTGCTCGAAACGCTGGTTCAGCTCCGCAACCAGAGCGCGATGTGACCGGTAGTTATGCGTCAGTTGCAGGTGTTCGCAGTGGTGACGACGGCCCTCGCCGCAGGGAAGTCCACGCTTACGCGTCTCGTGAAAGAGCGCGACCTCCGCCTGGCGAAAACCGTAAATCGACTGGAGCGGATCGCCTACGAGAAATGCCGTGCGGCCATCGCGGGGCTGCCATTCGCGAAGCAGTTCTGCAATCAGCCGATACTGCGCTCGCGAGGTGTCCTGAAATTCATCAATCAGCAGGTGGCGCTTCTGTTCGCTCGCGAGCAGGCCGCGCATACTCGCTTCATCCCTCAGGACCTGCTCCGCCGCCTGCGCGATCTCGGAGAAGTCCACGGCGTTTGCTTCCGCGAACACAAGCCGCAGCTCAGCAACAGCCCGGCGCAGAACCACGAAGACAGCCTGAAGTGTGCGCCACTGGTCTTCGGAGTAGCGGAGCTCCGGCAGGCTATGCAACTGGCACAGTAACTGCAGCAATTGCGATCCGCCCGAGGCATGCTGCTGCAACGCTGCGCTGCACTCCTCCATGTTTCGCTTCTCGCGTTCGCGTCGCTCCTTGCCAGGGTCTTTGCCTGGTGCCGGGAAGCCATCATTCTTGTTCCACTGCTTACGCCATTGCTCGCCCGTCAGCAGGAGGGATGAGAGCGCACGCCATTGCTCCAGGTGATGCGGCGCGTTGCCAGGCAGGTGCTCGATATCACGAAGGGGGCGCAGGTCGCGCGCGGGTGTAGGCTCGTGATTCGCCGAGGCATACCGCGCAGCCGCTAACAACAATTGCGCCTCCACACGCATGCTGCTCATCGCCCAGTGCAGGTTGTGCAGCACGCGCGCATTCTCCGCAACGAAGGGCATTTCGAGTGTGGCGCGGACTTCCTCCCAATCGACCGACTCCCCCGTCGTGAGACGAAGCACGTTGATCCAGGCATCGCGCTTTGCCAGCATGCCGGAGACCAAGCGCTCACAGTCAGCGAGGTTGTTGTCGCGCCGAAGCATCAGCACCCGGAGAGCGTCGCGAAGCTCCGCATTGTGTTCCTGCCCAAGCAGTGAAAGCGTACGGCGTGCCGCCGTGGTGTAGAAAGCTGCTGCATTGTCAGCAGGCTGCAGCGCGCCGCCAAGCCTTGCCAGCAGCGGCTGGCTATGTGCAAAGCGAAGGCACACCGAATCGATCGTCTGCACGTCGAGCCGGTGTGGCTGTTCGAGCAGTTGCCAGCCCAGGTCCCGTGCATGTTGCATTGCACGAAGCGCAAGCGCATGCGAAACGCGCCGGTTTTCCGGAACCTCGCGCCCTGATGCCGCGTTCTCCAGCGCTTCCACGATGCGGTGCTTCATCTCGGCAGCCGCAGCGCGCGTGAATGTGATCGCAAGGATCTGCTCCGGCTCATCGACTTCAGCGAGCAATGCAAGAAAGCGCTGCGTCAGCAGCCCCGTCTTGCCCGCGCCTGCAGGGGCTTGTACCAGGATCGACGTACTCGTATCGATGGCTTTCTTACGCGCGTCCTGATCGGCCGGGGAAGCCGGACTTGCAGCATGCGCGCGCTTTCCGGCCGGTGCATGCGCAGGCTCCTCGGGGACAAGCTGCGGACCGCTCGTAAAGAGGGTCCCCTGGTCATTCGCCATCCGCAGTCTCCTGTTCAATGGCCAACATGCCGACCTGTGCCCGTACACGGCAGATGCTGTACAGGCCACATTGCCCGCAGGTGTCCTTGCCGCGCAGGGGATTGATCGCCGCATCGCCGCGCAGGAAGTCTGCCGCAAGCGCATGGAGTGCATGGTCCCACTCCCCGAGCATCGCGTCGGTGAGCGTGTAGCACTCGGGGTCTTTCCGCATGGCAGGTGTGCCGAGTTGCGCTGCGGGGTCGCGCGCCAGCCCGTGCAGACGCGTCTTTGCGGGTCGCAACTGCG
The DNA here is from genome assembly GCA_965199135.1 of Acidobacteriaceae bacterium. GTDB lineage: Bacteria > Acidobacteriota > Terriglobia > Terriglobales > Acidobacteriaceae > EB88. The sequence continues at coordinate 2,570,942 of OZ240685.1, forward strand.
CGAACGCAAGGCCGACCACGTGTTCAATCCCGCCGTACAACGCGTAGATCGGCAACTGCGGCTCCTCGGGACGCGCGCCCTGCCACAGCGCGGTCATCACGCGGTCGGCTGTTTTGTAGTCGATCAGCAGCTGTCCCGTTGCTTCCCCGTCCACCACCTCGTCCACGCGGTCCGCCCGCAGGTTCAAAAGGAGCGCACCGACCCTGGCGTTGGCGAGCGAGACCTCGAGCTGGCGCACGCGAAAGGGAGCACGGTCCTGCTCGATCTCCAGCCAGAACAACAGCCGGGTCCGTAAGCGTTGTTGTTCCAGTGCAAGGTGACTCAGGAGCCAGGAATCTCCGCCAGCCCTGCCGATCTCGTCGCGAAAAGCAGCAGTGATCGCGTGATCCAAGCAGTCTTCGATGCTGCCGTCACCGATTGCGCGCGCAAGATCTTCCTGCGAGTGCAGCCGCATCGAGCCGCTCTTGACGGGTTCGGTTGACCAGAGTTGCTCGAGCGCGCCATGCAGCAGGTTCGCGCGCTTGCGTGCATCGAGCCCCCATTGTTCCGGTTCGAGCGGCTCTGCGCCCAGGCGATTCGCGGCAAAGCTCTGGAAGGCGCAGATTGCCTGCCGACGTAGCACTTCGCTGCCCCCGGCGACCCGCGCCACATCCCACGGGATCGACGCGGTGTCTTCCTGCCTGCGCACAAGCCTGGTTCCCGGCCTCACGGGCGACGTCGTTCTCAGCCGCGTCACCGGCGTACCCACCTCGGCAAGCATGGGCGAAGGCCGACTGGCAACGCCACTACTCTGCTCCGCATAGCTGAACGTCACGATTGGAGCGCTGCAAAGGATGCGCCGCATCTGTTCCCGTGCGAGTTCCAGGTCTGCCGCAGAGGTCGAGTGCGGCATTGCTGCATCGCGCTGCAGCTCAGGAGCAAGCAGGGGATGGAGCCGACCGCTCTGCGGCCAGCGTGACTCCGTCACCTGCAGAAACCAGACCGCGTCGAAGTACTGTCCCGAAGCCTCCGCCGCGCCGAGGATCTGCACTGGCGCCTTGCGGCTCTCTGCAGCAAAGAGCGCCCCGTGGGCGAAGCTCGCAAGATCCCGAATGAAGTCGCGGAAGCCGATGCGATCCCCACTGAAGCTGAGCAGCGACGCATCATCGAGCAGCGTGTTCCAGCGGTTGTGCGCCTGGAAGGCCACCGACGAGAGCTCGCGATAGCCCGGCCACCCGAGCAAGGCGAGCGCCTCGCTGGTCTTCTCCGCCCAGATGCTGTAGCTCGCGGAGAAGGGAAGGACGCGCGCCCACTGCTCTGCTGCACGAAGCCGTTGGAGCAGCCCTGGCGGCACGAGCGTCGGCTTCTCGCGCAGGCGGCGAAGAAGGGTTGCGAGCTCCACTTCGGTCGTGAGCAGCCCTGCCCGGCGAATCCGTGTATCTGCATAGGCGAGGCTCTGCTCGTCTTCCGGCCCCTCGGCGAGGAAGCCACCAGTGAGCAGACTTGAAAACTCCGCCCCATCGATCGATCCGGTCGCGAGGCGCAACAGGAGCAGCGCGGCAGCGACCGCAGGCACGTGTGCCAGGGGAGCGCCGAGCGAAAATTCATAGGGCACCATGCCCCCGCTCGCGCGCCGGGCGCTTTCGGGCGTCAGCACGCGGCGAAACACGCGGTCTATCTCGGCACGCGCTCCCTGCAACTGGGGCACCAACACGCCGATCCTCATGGAAGGCTGCTGCTCCAGCTGCTCCCGGATCCAGCGCGCACACGCATCGAGCTCTGCGGCATCGTCGGCTGCGCTGTAAACCCGGCGGAGTGGTGCCAGGGGCGCAGCCGGTGCGTGGGAGATCCCGATGCCGCTCTCCTCAAGCGCAGAGAGCAGGCGCTGCTGCGACGGAGTCAGGCGATCGAAGCCAAGCAGCAAGATTTCCTGTGGAACCGCAAGCTCCGCAGCATGGGCACGCAGCAGCTTCTCGAGGGATGCACGGGGCAGCACGCCCAGGTCCTCGCAGGCCTCATCGAAGGCATTGGCCCATTCAAGAAAGCGCTCTGCGTCTTCATGCGTGGCAGCCCACGGGGCGCGGCGATTGCTATGCGCCTCGTAGGTGCCGAGCAGGGCGTAGGCGCTCTGCGCCAGCAGCGCCAGCCGCTCCGGTGAGACGACCTGGTCTGCCTCGTTCCGCTGCACGCGCTTCCACAGCAGCTCTTCCTGGAGCGAGGTGAGCAGCAGCGGAAGCTCGTCGTCCGACTGCTTGCACAACTCGGCGTAGAGCGCCTGCGTCCAGGCAGCCCAGTCATTGATCAGGGGCGCGAGCCAGCTCCGGTTGCCCGCGCGCTCTTTCCGTTCAGCAAAGGCTCGGCGCAGGGCACGCGCAGAGCGGGCGTTCGCGGTGATCACGCCGACACCGCGATCCAGCGCGTCGAGTATCTCTCGGGGGAGGAGGGACGGTTCTGCGCTCACCGACCCAGTGTATCGAGAGAGGCTGAGGGAAAGCCGTCCGTATAAACTGGAGGGGTGATCCCCTCCTATCGCGCCCTAGCGGGTACCGCCCTGTTGTGCATCGCGAGCTTCGGTGCAGGTTGCAAAAGCGCAGGGAACCCGGCGTCCGCCGGGCCCGTGCGGCAGTACCCCTTGTCGGGCCGGGTTGTCGGCGAGAATATCGAGTCTGGTGAGCTGGAGGTGGATGCTGCGGCGATCCCCGGCTTCATGGACGCGATGACGATGCCCTACAAGGTGAAAAACCCTGCGGTGCTCCGGAAGGTCAAGCGCGGTGATCAGATCACGGGGACCCTCGCCGTCGATGGCAACGGTGCGGTGATCGAGGATCTGAAGGTCACGGACACGAGCAAGGAAGTGAAGGAGCCGCCCTCGCAAAGCACGCTGAAGCCGCTCGTTCCCGGAGAGGCCGTGCCTGACTTCCTCTTCACCGACCAGAGCAAGCAGACCGTGCACCTCAGCGACTACAAGGGCAAGCTGCTGCTCGTCACCTTCGTCTACACCCGCTGCCCGCTCTCGGACTACTGCCCACGCATGAGCCGCAACTTCGCCGACATCGACAAGGCGCTTGCGGCCTCGCCGGCGCTCCGCGGCAGCACACACCTTCTGACGATCTCGTTTGACCCGGCGCGCGACACGCCGGCGGTGCTCCGCTCCTACGGCGGCGCGTACACGGGCAAGTACACCAACGAGACCTTCGACCACTGGACCTTTGCCGTGCCCCCCGCTGCCGAGCTCCAGCCCGTCCTCACCTTCTTCGACGTTGGCTCGGTGCCGGCCCCGGGTGGCACCCTGACACACACGCTCTCCACGGTCGAGATCGGCCGCGATGGACGGATCCTGAAGTGGCTTACCGGCAACGACTGGACCTCCGGCGAGGTGCTGGCCGACATCCGCCGCGACCTCGCGTCCAACCCTGGGGCGCACGCATGATCGTCGTGATGATGGGCGTGACCGGCACCGGCAAGTCGACGATCGGAGGGGCCCTGCGGGACCGCACAGGCTGGGAGTTTGCCGAGGGCGACGACTATCACAGCGAGGCCAACAGGGAGAAGATGCGTGGCGGCGTTCCGCTTACCGACGGCGACCGCGAGCCCTGGCTCGAGACACTGCACGGCGTGATCGCCGGCTGGGCCGCTGCAGGCAAGAACGGCATTCTCACCTGTTCCGCGCTCAAGGAAAGCTACCGCGAGACGCTGCGTCACGATCTGCCGGAAGGCACCGTGCGTTTTGTTTTGCTCGAGGCTCCCAAGCAGGTGCTCGAAGACCGGCTCGAACACCGGAAGGGCCACTTCATGAACCCGGCCCTGCTGAATAGCCAGCTCGCGACGCTCGAGGTCCCCGAGTATTGCCTGCACATCCCGGTGACCAGCACGGCCGAAGAATGCGTGGACGAGATCCTCGCAGGGCTCCACGTGCAGGGGAGTTAAGCCTCTTTCGATCCCGCGATCTGCACCCGCGGATCGGGGGAGGGCTCGAGTGTGACGACGCCCTCGGGCAGCCCGGCATATCGGCGCGCGCTGCTCCACTCCCAGTCAGTCGGGGTCTCCGCAAGCTCTGCCTTCACCGGTGCCTCGTGCATCTGCGTGAGCGCCCCGACGATCTGGTCCGGGGTCACGACATGCACATCCTGCATCCCCTTCTCCCAGGCCGGCTCCTCTGAGCGGACCGAGACGTTGTACCGGCGCTGGAAGCGTTGCCGCAGTGTCAGCATCACTTCCTCGGCGCTCTCGCGCTCCGGTTCGGACAGCAGCACCTGGAAGTACGTCGGCATAACGACATAGCCAACCACGTCGAAGCGAAACTTGATTCGCAGCTCTTCAAACAACTGGCAGAGCAGATCACGATGCTTCTCGACGCTGAGCTTGGCCTGGCGCCGGTAAGACGTCGATGTGATGAGGTGCAGTTCTCCTCTTCCAAGAACCGATCTCTGTGCTTTGGGCATGACTGATTGTATCGAGCGCTCGGGGAACGGAGTTTCGAGGACAAGGCAGGAACCGCTCAGCTGAATCGGCCGTACCCTATTCCAGGTCGGCAGCCGCCGCAGACAGGGAGCACCTGGGCTTCAGAAACTCCATGGATGGGAACGTTGGCGCTGGCAAGCTGGTGCTCAAGCAGGCTGAGGATGAGTCGCACATCGCATTACTCTTGTTACCCGGCGGCCACCGCAGCAAGGCTTCGCGGAGCGGTCGAAAATCGTCTCACCCCTAGCCCCCAAACCCGGGCCGTGGAGAGAGACCATGCCGACATCCAAACAGTTCCCCATTCGCGTCCTGATCGTGGACGATCAGCCGGTGATTCTGACCGGCCTTCAGGCCATCCTGGAAGCCGGCGGCTTCGACTGCCTCACGGCAACCAGCGGCATCGCCGCCATCCAGATCCTTCGCGAGACCCAGCCGGATGTGATTCTTTCCGACCTGAATATGCCCGGCATGTCCGGCTTTGAACTCTTCTCCGTGGTGCGCCGGCGCTTTCCCGAGATTGCGCTCGTGGCCATTTCCGGCGATTACGTCGTCGAGGTGAAGTCCAACAGCCACCTGATGTGCGCGTACTTTCAGAAGGGCCAGTACAGCCCCGAGGAACTTGCGCAGACCGTTCGGCGTGTCCATCGGGCGGCCCGCCTGCGCGCACGGCACAAGATCGGCGAGCAGGTGCCCCTCCGCATCCCGAACGTCGAAGATGGCGCGTCGCTGCTCACCTGCCCCGAGTGTCTGCGGGCCTTCCGCGTGGATGAGGCGCCGGTCGCGGACTTTCTGATCAATTTCGAGCCCTGCCCCTACTGCGCCTGCGAGGTGCCCTACGTCGTCGAAACGGCGCTGCTGATGCCTCTGCCGGTCTCCGCAGAGATCACAGCCGATATCGCGTCACAGATGTAAGTCCGAATGCCCGCCAGGCAGGCACGGCTGAGCCGGTAAGATGGTGGTGGAGCGACAACAACCATGGCACGGCTCACCATCCTGTTCGGCATCGTCCTGATCCTGCTCGGCACACTCACCTACATGCAGACAGGGAAGCAGTTCCCGACATCACTGATTCCCGCTGCTTTCGGACTGCTGCTCGCCATCTGCGGTTTTCTCGGCCGCACTACCGACCTGAAGCGGCGCGCGCTCGTAATGCACATCGCGGTCACTGTCGGCCTCCTCGGATTTCTTGGCACCGCCAAGTCGATCCTCGACTACATCCGCATGAAACAGGGCGTGCAGTTCAAGTTCCCCATCGCGGTTGAAGAGAAGTCTGCAATGGCGATCCTGCTGCTCGTGTTCACGATCCTGTGTGTGCGTAACTTTATCCAGACCCGCCGCGCGCGGCTGGCTTAAGTCCGATGCGAACCAGCGGCGGAAGCGCCTCCCTCGAGATGAAGGCAGAACGCAGCGCCACGGCGCGCAGCACGATTCGCGCTGGCGCCGGCGACGTGCCCAAAAAGAAGGCAAACCTGAAGAAGGTGTTGCCCGAAGTCTGGAAGCTGGTTCGCCCCAGGCGCTTCCTGCTGCTCTTTGGGCTTCTGCTGGTCTTTATCAAGAGCGCATCCGGCCTGGTGCTCCCGTATGTCACGAAATTCCTGCTCGACCGTGTCTTTCCGCCGATCAACCCCCATCCGCAGCTTCTGCTGCCGCTCGTCGGCGTGGTCTTCGCAGCGACCACGATCCAGGCGACCAGTTCCTACGCCTTGACCCAGCTGCTCTCGAAAGCCGCGCAGCGCATGATTACTGAACTGCGCGAGCAGGTTCAGCAGCACATCGGCCGGCTGCCGGTTGCGTTCTACGACAGCAACCGTACCGGTGTTCTTGTCTCGCGCATCATGACCGACGTCGAAGGCATCCGCAATCTCGTCGGTACCGGGCTGATCGAGTTTGTCGGCGGGATTGTCACCGCCATCGTTGCATTTGTGATCCTGGTTCGGGCAAGTCCCCGCATGACGCTGGTGCTCTTCGCCGTGTTGCTCTTGTTTGTCTTCATCCTGCAGAAGGCCTTCAAAACCATCCGCCCGATCTTCCGAGAGCGCGGCAAAATTACCGCAGAGGTCACCGGCCGTCTTACGGAGTCGCTCGGCGGTGTGCGCGTCGTCAAGGGCTACCACGCCGAGCAGCGGGAGGCCACCGTGTTCTCGGCCGGTGTGCATCGGCTGCTGAACAATGTCATCTCCTCCCTGACGGCGACGAGCCTCCTGTCGCTCTCGGCGACCGCGATCCTTGGCATCGTGGGCGGACTGGTGATGTTTTTCGGTGGTCATGAAGTGCAGGGCCATCGGCTCACCACCGGCGGCTACTTCCAGTACACCGCCATTCTCGCGTTCATGATCGCGCCGATCTTCCAGGTCGTGAATGTGGGCACACAGTTGACCGAAGCACTCGCCGGGCTTGACCGCACCATGGAAGTGTTGAGCGAGCGCGAAGAGTTCAGCGATCCCGACCGGCAGCTTTCCGTCCCGCCACTTCGGGGTGAGGTTGAGTTCCGCGATGTGAAGTTTGCGTACGAGGCGGACAAGCCGGTGTTGCATGGCATCTCGTTTGCCGCCGCGCCAGGCACGGTGACCGCGCTGGTCGGCTCCTCCGGCTCGGGCAAGAGTACGATCATCTCGCTGATCTGCGCCTTTCACACGCCTACCTCCGGCCAGATCCTCGTCGACGGCTACGACCTCGCCAAAGTCGACCTGAATAGTTACCGTTCGCAGCTGGGTGTCGTGTTGCAGGAGTCGTTCCTTTTTGATGGCTCGATCCGCGACAACATCGTTTTCTCGCTGCCGCACGCGACGGAGGAAGAGTTTCTGCATGCCTGCCGGATCGCACGTGTCGACGAGTTCGCCGAGCGCTTCGCCGAAGGCTATGAAACGATCGTCGGCGAGCGTGGAGTGAAGCTCTCAGGTGGGCAGCGCCAGCGTCTTTCGATCGCACGGGCGTTGCTTGCCAACCCGCGACTCCTGATTCTCGACGAAGCCACCTCGTCGCTCGACTCCGAGAGCGAAGCGATGATCCAGCAGGGCCTCAACACCCTGATGGAAGGCCGCACCACCTTTGTGATCGCGCATCGGCTCTCGACAATCCGCAAGGCCGACCAGATCCTGGTCGTGGAGTCTGGCGAGATTCTAGAGCGTGGGACCCATGCCTCGTTGTACGCACTGGGCGGCCGCTACTACGACCTCTACACACGGCAGCACGGCATCGAAGAAAACCTGTTTCTTGCCCCGGGCGAAGGGGACGCGGTGCCGGCGACCTCGTAAGACCGCTCGATTCGCAATCACCGTTGGACGTGCCCGGGGTGTTGGTTCTGCAGGTGTTTCGCGGGATCCACTTCCGCGGCTTGGTATCCTTGATCTATGTTCTTCGACCCAGCAGCGGGTTCGGATCAGGCGCTCCTCATCACGGAGCAGCTGCTGGTCTTCGCCACGGTGGTGGGTTCAGTCGGCGCCCTTCCGTCCTTTATCGAGTTCATGACCGAGCGCCGCAAACGCAAGGAACGCATCGACCTCTCTCTTGAGGATGAAGCCGTCGACGCGCTCCGGCCGCGCCTCGCCGGCATGAACGAGCTTCTGCGCTCCATTGAAGATCTGGTGGACCGCGCGCGCCATCCGGAGGTCTACGAAGACCTCAAGATCGGCAACGAGGTCCTGATCATCGGGCCGCCCCAGAGTGGCAAGAAATCCCTTGCGCAGACCATCGCCAAACTCACCGGGATGGAGCGCTTGGTCACCGTGTACAACCCGCGCGACTCGGACGCGCTGGCCGAAGCAAAAAGCCTCATCCGCAGTTACAAATGGCAAAAAGTCATGCTGCTCCTGCCGCGCATTGACCTCGCGTACAAAGAGAGCGACCCCGAAGTTCTCGCCGAGCTCGATGCCTTGATCGAGAGCACCTCCGAGCGCGCGAATGTGCTGGTCATCGCGACCGCGACTACCTTCGAGCCCGACTCCGATCTTGACAACAGCTTTGGCATCAAGCTCGTGTTGCCCGGCGCCGAGGTACTCGAAACCGACCGCCGCGAGATCCCCGAAGATGCGCAGCGCATGTTCGCCGAGGTGGCGAAGTTCTATCTCAGCGAGGCGCGCCGGCGCGGCTTCACGTTGTGCGGTCTGAGTGATCAACAGTTCTGCGAACGGGTGCTTGAGGGTGCGATGAACCCGGCGGAGATCGAGGACATCGTGGTCTTGTGTGAGACCACGGCCCTCTTTCGCCGCCGCACCAGGCGCGCCGACAAGCTGGTGATCACGCCCGAGATACTAGAGACCGCGTTTGCTCGTGTGATCGTAGGTTAAGGGCGGCGGTGGCTCACTGAGCTGCCCTTTGCAGTGTCCCGGCACAGCGATTGAGCGCCTCCGTCAGCACGCCCAGCTGCTGCTGCGCCGTGGCGCTGTTCTTCGCGTCGAGCGCCTCGTTGATCCCTGGGATCACCACCGCTGCGTACCCTGTGTACTGCCCGGGTGCGTAGATCGTGTGCTTGTACCAGGAGCGATTCGGCAGGCCCTGCGGCGACAGCAGGTCTGCTTCGGCCATCCGCAGTGCCGCGTTGAGCGCATGATCGCCTGTCGCAGGAGCGCTCATCTGCTTGCTGTGCACCGCGCCCGCAGCCAACAGCATCTTCTGCGCCGCCGCCAGTGCCGCCCCGTCGTCGAGCGTCAGGCCCATATCCTCGGCCTTGGTGTGCGCTGCCTCGATGTACTCCGTGATCTCCTTCGCGTACGTCACGTAGTCATACGGCAGCACGTCTGCGTCCGCCATATGGAGCGCTTCGAGGCCGAACACACGCGCCTGCTGTTGTTCATACACAAACGTCGGGTCCGCGAACTTCGTGAACCATGCATAGTTGTCGTACACCGAGTGGTACACGCCATACGGCCCATCCGAGCCGATATCGGTCGCCGGCACGCCGAGATGCTGAAGGAACGGCGTGTAATCCGAGCCGGAGCCAAGGTCGCCGATGTGCACCGGGTCCATGCTCGACGCAGCGCCAGGCCGCTTCTCGTTGAAGCCGTTGTTCACGCCACGCGCGTGGCCGCTCCCCTGATCCTCGCGCCACACGTCACACACGCTGGTTCCCTTCGGGCTCGGTACTTCACGCGTCACCTCGCGGATGAACTCCTTGAGAGAGGGCACTGCCGAGGAGTCGAAGTTTGGTCCCGAAACACCCACGTCCATGTTGAAGTACGCCACTGCGTGCGAGAGCTCGGCCGCATGCTGCTCCGCCCACTCGGTCGAGCCGATCAGGCCTTCCTCCTCCGCATCCCAGCTTGCAAAGATGAGCCGGCGCTTGGGCTTCCATCCCTCCTTCAGCAGCGTTCCGAGGCCATGTACCGACTCGAGCATGGCTGCGGTGCCGCTGTTCGGATCGACCGCGCCGAAAGTCCATGCGTCGCGATGGTTGCCGGCGATCACCCAGGAGCCCGCGTCCTCGCTCCCGGCCGCCGGCTCAATGGTCCCGATCACGTCCCAGATCGTGCGATACGCGTAGTCCTCTTTAAGCTGCAGATGCACCGTCACATCGGCAGCACCGCCCACGTGGTAGTGGAAGGGAAGCGCGCCCTGGAACCCTTCCGGTGCAGCCGGGCCGCCCATGTTCGCGAGGATCGGCTCGGCGTCGTGGTAGGAGAGCGGCAGCGACATGATGTGCGGCTGACCTGGTGCCTTGTCAGGCGGAATCCGCTTGGACTCCGGCAGATCGGGCGTCGACGCAATGCCCGGCGTCGTCACATCGCCTGAATACTCAAACATGTACTGGATCGAGCCGCGCTGGACGCCGGTATCCGGCCGATAGGGTCCATCGGGATACTTGTCGCCTCGCGCGTAGCCATCATCAGCCGGATCGGAGTAAATCAGCACGCCGGCCGCGCCATGTTCCTGCGCGATGTACGCCTTTACCCCTCGATAATTCGTGCCATATCGCACCAGCACAATCTTGCCTTTGACCGACACCCCCAGTGCGTCGAGCTTGGCAAAGTCAGCAGGCGAGCCGTAGTTCGCATACACCACGGGCGCCGTCACATCACCCGAGGCAGACGAGCTGTTGAAGCCTGGCATCACACGCGGATCATCCTGGTACGGGTCCGACGACACGTGCTCAGGTGTCGGGCCTTGCAGCAGCACTTTCCCGTCTTTCGCGTACACGGTCAGGTGTTGCTCTGCCGGGTGGTTCAGCCACGCGGTGTACTTGACGATCTCGGCCTCGAGGCCTGCAGCCCTGAACTTGTCAGCGACATACTGCGCGGTCTTGTAGTCCTCGGGCGAGCCAGCGACATGGGGCTCTGCGGTCAGGGTCTTCAGTTCTTCGCCGGCCAGCTTTGCATCGGGAACGCGCAGGAAGTCACGATCCCACTTCGCCTGTTCGGTCGCATAGTCATGGAATCCAAAGACCTGATGCGGAAGTGCAGGCGTCTCGGTCGGTTGCTCGGAAGAGGAGACGGCGGCGATCGAGAGGGCTAGTGCAGAGGCGGGAAGAACCAGCGAGACAAGGCGTAGGGGCAAGCGGCGGCACTCCTTCATGAATAGCCAAAAGTGTACTGTGCCGCGCCGGGGAGAGAAAGGAGCAAACGGCTGCCTGGTTCAGCAACCGCCTGCTTGTCTCGGGTCTAGGCTGCGAGTGGCTGCGCGCAGTGCGAGCAGCGGCGAGCTGCCAGCGGCACATCGCTCAGGCACTCCGGGCAGGTCTTGGTGGTCACGGCCGCGGCCGGCTCTTCGCGCCGCAGGCGCTTCATCACGGTGTTGAAGGGAATCACGACAAAGAAGTAGATCGCCGCAGCCTTCAGCAAGAAGTCGATCACGGCTGTGATGAAGTCGCCGTACATGAACTTGCCGCCGTGGATGATGGCGAAGAAGGCCTTGAAGTCGGGCTGGCCGACCGTGGCCGAGATGAGCGGCTGGATGAGGTCGTTGACTAACGCGGTCACGATGTTGCCAAAAGCGGCACCGATGACGACGGCGACCGCGAGGTCGATGACATTGCCGCGCATGATGAAGTCGCGGAAACCTTTCAGCATGGGGAACTCCTTGCATGTAGCGAGATAGTTACTGTCGGGCTGCGCCGGGAGTGCGCATGCTCGCAAGCACTGTACGTGCAAGGGGAAGAGGTCGCAAGGAATTACTGCTTGCGGTGTGTTGCTCGCACTGTGGGATCGGCAGAGAGGGCAGCCTCGGGGTGCAAGCGTTGCTGCACCTCGACGCAGGGCTTCCGGTACTCCGCGAGGAAGTGTGCCGAAAGGAAGAATGCCAGCGCCGCCAGAATCGCAGAGCCACCAGCGATGCGGCGGTCTTCTCCTGCGCTGCCGGCGACGGAGAGCGCACGAATGCTGAAGACCACGAGCGTTGCCGCACAGGCCGCGAGCACCGTGAGTTGCGGAAGCTCATCGCAGAAGACTTCGACCCGGCTGGGCCATGTCAAAAAGATCGTTGCGCCGGCCAGCAGCGTGGAGAGCACGAGCAGGGCCGCGTGGGGCAGACGCCTGCGCCGAAAACTCGGCTCCCGCTCAGGGGCGGGAGCCTGTGCCTTGCGGCTCACGCGGGCTGCGGAGCTGCCGTGGTCTCAAGCGCCGCAATCGAGGCGACCGAGGGCGCATGGATCACACCGCGTTCTGTGATGATCGCGGTCACGTACTTCGCAGGCGTGACGTCAAACGCCGGGTTCTCGATATCCACGTGGTGCGGCGTCAGCTGCTTGCCGGCGTGGTGTGTGACCTCAAGCGCAGCGCGCTGCTCAATCTCGATCTGCTCACCGGTCGCAGTCGCCGTGTCGACCGTCGACCAGGGTGCCGCGACGTAGAAGGGAATCCCGTGCTCCTTTGCGAGGATCGCGACCCCGTACGTGCCAACCTTGTTGGCCACATCGCCGTTTGCGGCGATCCGGTCTGCTCCCACGATCACAGCCTGGATCTTGCCCTGGCGCATCAATGTCGCCGCCATGTTGTCGCAGAGCACCGTTGTGGGGATGCCGTCGTGCATCATCTCCCAGGCCGTCAGACGCGCACCCTGCAGAAAAGGCCGGGTCTCATCGGCATACACCCGCAACACTGCGCCGTCGGAAACAGCCGAGCGGATTACGCCGAGCGCGGTGCCGTAGCCGCAGGTCGCCAGCGCGCCCGCATTGCAGTGGGTCAGCACGCCGCCCGAGCGCGGCATCAGCGAGGAGCCATGTCCCCCCATCGTCTCGCAGGCCGCGATGTCCTGGTCGTACATCAGCTTCGCTTCTTCAATCAGCGCAGCGCGGACGCTCTCCACCGTTGCTTGCGCCCCTGCGGCCAGCGTTTCGAAGAGGTCGCGCATCCGGGCGATCGCCCAGAACAGGTTGACTGCTGTGGGACGGGTACCGGCAAGCGTGTCACAGATCTGCTTGAACTCCGGCCGGAGCTCTTCGATCGTGGTGGCTCTGCTTCCGGCCACGCCAAGGGCAACACCCATCGCCGCGGAGACGCCGATTGCCGGCGCGCCACGCACGACCATCGTCACGATGACATCCGCGACCTCCTGATACGTGGTTGCGAGCACATAGGTTTCCTCAAGCGGCAGCTTGGTCTGATCAAGGAAGCGAACGCCTGCTTCTGTCCATTCAAGTGTAGGAATCATCGCTACCAGTGTACCTGCCCGCCCCGCCGCATCAGCATCCATGCGGGGCGACCGCCTATACTCAGACCATGCTCCCAGCCCTCCGGTTCGTCTGGAATGCGACACGTGGATCGAGGCTTCGGCCATGGCGCAGCCCCTATATACGCTGGCGTATCGAGACCTACTCCGGGATGCATGCCGAGACGATGACCGCCGGGGACGTGCTGCAGTTTACCTGGCGCGAGCGCCGACAACTCCTGCACTTTCTTCGCTGGACTGGCCAGATGGCTGCGTATCGCGGAAAAGACGTCGATGCCTAGGCCGCTCCGTCGCCAGGCTTTGCTCCTGGGCGCGGCGCTCTCCGCCACCTCTCTTGCCAGCGGGCAGGCCAAGCCGCATACCACAACGCCACCGCCTGCAACGGACGCCACCCCGACTATCCGCGTGAACAGCAGCATCGTGCTCGTGCCAACACTCGTTGAGCAGAAGAATGGCGAGGTGATCTACGGCCTGGGTGCCGACAACTTCGCGGTCTCTGACAATGGCGTTCCGCAGCAGATCCGCGTGGACAGCGATCTTGACATCACACCTGTTTCGCTTGTGGTCTGCCTCGAAAAGGGCCGCACCAGTGCACTGCAGTTTGCGAAGTTCGAGCGCCTCGCGCCGTTGCTGAACCTCTTCCTGGGCACCGGCAATGGCGAAGTCACCCTCGTCGAGTTCGACTCGCAGCTTGAGTTCCGCGAAGCCTGGACCAGGGACACCGACGAGATCCAGGCGGACCTCGACCAGCTCACCCCGGGTGATGGTGGCGCGGCGGTCCTCGATGCGGCCGGGTACTCGATCAACCTGCTCGAGCAGAGGCCGCCCGATCGTCGCCGTATCCTGCTGCTCCTGAGCGAAAGCCGCGATCATGGCAGCAAACGCGTCACGCCTGAGCAGCTCGTCGAGCGCATCGGCTCAAGCAACACCCTGGTGCTGAGCCTGACCTGGTCCCCCGCCAAGGCGGAGTTTCTGGACCAGCTGGTCAACCCTGGCTCCGGGTCGATCCTGTCGCTGATCGTGCTGGCGGCGAACGCCATGAAAGCGAATGCAGCCAGGTCGCTGGCCGTGATGAGCGGGGGCGAGGCGATGAGCTTCACCTCGGAACGTGCCTTTGAAGATCGCGTGTCGGAGATGGCCAGCCACGCACGCAACCGCTACATGCTCTCCTTCCATCCGACCGAGCTGACCCCCGGTCTTCATCGCCTGGCGGTACAGTTGAAGGGCGATCTTCCCGGCCGGGTGGTGGCGCGTACGGACTACTGGGCGGTCACCCCGGATGGCCCGCAGCACTGACAAAGCCTCCCAACCACGATCCACCATCACAGCTTTTGAGGACCAGAGAACAGATGAGCGAAACAGTGAAGTTGCATTCCGCCGATGGGTTCGAGTTCAGCGCCTACGTGGCCCAGCCCGCCGGCACCCCGAAGGCTGCCATCGTGATCGTGCAGGAGATCTTTGGCGTCAATCACCACATCCGCGCGGTCACGGATCGCTACGCTGCGGAAGGCTACCTGGCGATTGCGCCTGCGATCTTTGATCGTTACCAGGAGGGCTTCGAGGTCGGCTACGACCCTGCAGGGATAGAGCAGGCGATGGCGATCCTTTCCAAGCTCAACATGGACTGGACCAAGGCCGACGTCCTGGCCGCCGTCGAGTACGGCCGCGACGAGTACAAGACCAAGGTGGGCGTGGTCGGTTTCTGCCTGGGTGGCAGCGTGGCGTGGCTGGCTGCGGCCGAGATGCCGATCGATGCAGCTGTCGGCTACTACGGCGGCAACATCGCCAAGTTCAAGGACGCGCAGCTGAAGGCGCCGATCCTGCTTCACTTTGGGCTCAAGGATGACCACATTCCGCAGACCGACGTCGAGGCGATCAAGGCGGCGCACCCGGAGGTGCCGGTGTACACCTACGAGGCTGGTCATGGATTCAACTGCGACGAGCGGGGGAGCTATGATGCAGCCTCCGCCGAGCAGGCGCGGGCGCGGACCCTGGCCTTCCTGGCGGAGCACCTCGAGGGACGCCTGGACAACACCGGCAAGTAGGATCGGCTGGTCGCTTGCTCGGTCTGGAAGCCGGGCAAGCGTCTCCGCCTCATGAAGAGGCGGCTGTTCCTGGCGGAAGTCGGCTGGATTTGCGCGTCTTCTGGTGAGTCTCTGCATCTAGACCACAGGTGCAACGCCCAAGGCGACGCCCTTGCGGAGAGTGAATGGCGGGTGAGTACGACGCAAACTGGAAGCCAAGTGTCAATCCCTGGCTGATTGCTGCAACGGTGGCGCTGGCCGCATTCATGGAGGTGCTTGATACCTCCATCGCCAACGTGGCTCTCCCGTATATCGCTGGCGGACTCGGCGCGAGCGAGGACCAAAGCACCTGGGTGCTGACCTCGTACCTGGTGGCGAACGCAATTGTGCTGCCAATGGGCGGCTGGGCCTCAAGTGTGCTGGGCCGCAAGCGGTTCTTCATGAGCTGCATCGTGGTCTTTACGGTTTCGTCGTTTCTGTGCGGCATCGCCCCCTCCTTGCCTTTGCTGCTGTTGTGCCGCATCGTGCAGGGTGCCGGTGGTGGTGGGCTGCAGCCGATGGCGCAGGCGATCATGGCGGACTCCTTTGAGCCCTCCAAGCGAGGACTGGCGTTTGCGCTCTACGGCCTCGTTGCCGTGCTTGCTCCCTCGATTGGTCCGACCATCGGCGGCTGGCTCACCGACAGCTACAGCTGGCGCTGGATCTTCTACATCAATGTGCCGGTCGGCATCCTGGCCTTCTTCCTGACCTCGCGACTGGTTGAGGAGCCACCCTGGTCGACTTCCGACCTGCGGAACTTCTTCAAGATCGACTACATCGGGGTCTCGCTGCTGGTTCTCTCGATGGGCGCTCTGCAGATCTCGCTCGATAAGGGGCAGGAGAAGGATTGGTTTGGCTCGCACTTTATCGTCTTCTTCGCGAGCCTGTTCGCAGTGAGCTTCGTGTCGCTGATCATCTGGCAGTGGTGGGGGGCGAAGACGCCGCTCATGGAGCTTCGGCTCTTCAAGCACCGGAATTTTGCTGTCTGCTGCTTCCTGATGCTGCTGACCGGCGGCCTGCTGAATGCCACAACCGTGCTGCAGCCCCAGTTTCTGCAGACCGAGCTTGGGTACACGGCGACCATTGCAGGACTGTCGCTCACGGGCGGCGGCATCGCACTCATTGTGGTCATGCCGTTTGCGGGCCAGGCAGTGACACGATTCCCGGCGCGAAACATCATCGCTTTCGGCTTCGCCTGCCTCGCGGCGGCATACTGGCTCACGGCAACGAAGCTCAACCTGGGCATGTCGTTCTCGACTGCTTCCTGGCTGCGGGTGTTCCAGATCGGATCAATCCCGCTGGTCTTTATCTCACTGACCACCGCGGTGTACTTCGGACTGCCGCGCGAGAAGTCGAACCAGGTCTCTGGCCTGATCAACTTCGTCCGCAATATTGGCGGCTCTATCCTGATCGCTCTCACCAATGCTGCGGTAACGCAGCGGGGGCAGTTTCATCAGGACCAGCTGCTCAAGTACCTCGCTCCATCCGGGATGAACTACCAGCGTGTGGAGGGCATGTACCGGGGAACGTTCACCGGCTCGGCAGGAGCCGCGAATGCGCAACACCTGGCGAATGGCCAGATCCTGAACAGCCTGCAGTCGCAGTCGAACACGCTCGCCTATATCGATGTGTTCTGGATCCTCTTTGCGGCCTCGGTCGCCATGGTTCTTCTTGCATTCCTTCTGCAGAAGAACAACCCGCGCGCAGGTTCGCGTGAGCCGGTAGCCGCGCACTAAGGTCCGCACAAAGAGGCGTATGGCAACGGTGCCATCCATTCCGCAGAGTCCGGCCGGCCGCTACAGCCACGCGTGGCGGGCTCTGCGCGGACGCAACTTCCGGCTGTTCTTCTCGGGCCAGAGCATCTCGCTCATCGGCACCTGGATGACACGGGTCGCAACCTCGTGGCTTGTTTACCGGCTCACAGGCTCGGCGCTTCTCCTGGGCGCAGTCAGCTTTGCGGGCCTGATTCCATCGTTCCTGCTCGCGCCGTTCGCAGGCGTCCTGGTCGATCGCATGAATCGCCGCAAGGTGCTGATCGTGACGCAGGTCGCGGCGATGGTGCAGTCGCTGGCGCTTGCCGCGCTGACCCTCTCCCACCGCATCACCATCCATGAGGTCATCGCGCTCTCGGTCATGCAGGGCATGGTGAATGCCTTTGATATGCCGGTGCGCCAGTCCTTCATGGTGCAGATGGTGGATCACCGCGAGGATCTGCAGAATGCGATTGCGATCAACTCGTCGATGGTCAACGTCGCTCGCCTCGTCGGCCCATCGATCGCCGGTCTCGTGATCAGCCTTCTCAACGAAGGCTGGTGCTTCCTGATCGATGGGGTCAGCTACCTCGCTGTGATCGCGTCTCTCCTGATGATGCGGGTTACTGCTCCGCAGATCGCGAAAGCCACGACGAGCCTCGTCGAGCAGCTTCGCGAGGGATGGGTGTATGTGGCCGGTTTTCGGCCGATCCGCACCATCCTTCTGATGTTCGCGATCGTGAGCCTGATGGGTTGGCCGTACATGGTGATCATGCCGATCTTCGCGGCGCAGGTGCTGCACGGCGGCGCGCATACGATGGGCTTCCTGATGGGCGCAGCGGGCGTGGGTTCGCTGATCTCTGCGTTCTCGCTCGTGCTGCGGCGGTCAGTCAAGGGCCTGCTCAAGATGATCCCGATCGCCGCGGTTGCCTTCGGCCTCGGCCTGGTGCTCTTCGGAATGTCCCATGTCATGTGGCTCTCGATGCTGCTCCTGGTGCTGGTGGGCTGGGGCATGATGCAGGGGCTGACCGCGAGCAACACCATCATCCAGACGCTGGTCCCCGAGGACAAGCGAGGCCGCGTGATGAGCTACTACACGGTCGCGTTCGTGGGCATGGCGCCATTTGGGAGCCTGCTTGCCGGGTGGCTGGCGCACGCCATCGGCGCGCCGCACACCGTCGAGATCACGGGCATTGTCTGCTGCCTTGGCGCTCTCTGGTTTTTTCGCGAGATGCCGGCCGTGCGCAAGGAGATGCGCCCGGTCTACGAGGGCCTCGGCCTGATCACCCCGAAGGTTCCCCCGGCGGTTGACGAGGCAGCGGCCGGGTAGAGCCGCTTGCACCAGCGAGCGAGGGCTGCGATGATCGCGCCTGTCCATCCTGGAGGCTTCGCTTGCGCTTTCTTCTTCTCCCTCTCTTGTTCGTGGCGATGCTGGCCGGCGCGCAAACCCCGGCCTGGCAGCCCCCGCCGGGTACCACGACGCTGCCTCTCTGGCCGGGAACGCCGCCTGACCCGACGCAGCCTCCCGTCACCGGGCCCGAAGTCAATACAACCACTGCGTCGAGTGAACTCATCGCGGGCAAGCCGTTGATTCGTCTCGGCAATGTCTCGACGCCCACGCTCACGCTGTACCGGCCGAAGGGCACGAACAGCGGTGCCGCCGTGGTGGTATTTCCCGGCGGCGGTTACCAGATCCTCGCGATCGATCTTGAGGGTACCGAGGTCTGTGACTGGCTGAATGGCGCAGGGATCTCCTGCGTGCTGGTCAAGTACCGGGTGCCGAACTCCGGGCCCTACCCGAAGTCCTCAGCAGCGCTTGCCGATGCGCAGCGCGCAGTGGGCCTGGTGCGCGCGCACGCGGCAGAGTGGGGGATCGACCCGCACCGGGTAGGCGTGCTGGGCTTCTCCGCCGGGGGTCACCTCTCGGCCGCTATCAGCACCCACTACTCTGAGCGGGTGTACCCGGCGATCGATGCCGCGGACGCGCTCTCCCGCCGCCCTGACTTTGCCGTCGTGATCTATCCCGGTTATCTCGCGCTCGCCGACCAGAACTACGCTCGCAACCCCGACATCCACGTGACGGCCGATACGCCGCCGACCTTTGTGTTGCAGGCCGAGAATGACCCGGTCCATGTGGAGAATGCTGTCACGTATTTCATGGAGTTGAAAGAAGCGAAGGTGCCGGCAGAGCTGCATGTCTTTGCGGAGGGTGGTCACGGCTACGGCCTGCGCCGAACAAAACTGCCTGTCACCGAGTGGCCGCTGCTTGCGGAGAGGTGGTTTCACACGATCGGCATTCTCTCGCAGTAGCCGAGTTCCGGAGCGGGTGCCGGGCATCGAGACCGCCACGGCAGAAGAGACAGAGCCGCGCAAACAGCCGCTGCAGCATGGCTCACCCTGAAGAAGTTCGACCAGCAACGTATCGCGTCGATGCGGGACCTGGCCAGGCCCGCATCGCGCGCTTGCTCGCAATTGGACTGGGCAGTGTTGTCGCGCTCGCCGTGACGCTGCCGGGTCTTTGCTCCCGCGAGACGTGCCGACCCAGCAGAAGTATCTGCGCGATGCTGCTAGCGTGCCGAGCTCTCCCACTGCGTGTTGTGCGGGATCCGCACCCACTTCATCCCTGCAGCCTCAGCCGAGGCGATACCTGCATCGGCATCCTCAAAGACGAGGCACTTCTCCGCAGGTACATCCAGCAGGCGGGCCGCGGTGAGAAAGGGTTCCGGATCCGGTTTCCCGTGGGCATAATCCTCGGCACCGACCAGCACCTTGAAGTAGCTGGCGAGCCCCAGGATTTCGAGCGTGCGATCGATCGATGCACGGGGTGAGCCGGAGACAATCGCGAAGGGAATCTGTCCGTGCTGCGCGTAAATGTGCGCAACCACAGCGGCAATCGGCTGCACGCTGGCAGAGTTGGCCAGGTACAACTCCTCCTTGCGCCGTGCCGTGGCGTGTGGGTCAAGCGAATAGCCGAAGCGCTCGTTCAGCAGCTCCACTGTGCGCGGCAGCGGGATGCCGCCCCAGGCGTAAAACAGATCCAGAGGAAAGGTTCCACCCTGCTCGGTCACCGCATCTGACCACGATCTGTAGTGCAGCGGCATCGTGTCCGCCACCGTTCCATCCAGGTCAAACAGGTAGGCGCCGAAGTCGCCTTCGGGCAGTTCCAGCGCTTCCGGGCCATTCTCGTGATCCATGCGACTCCTTGGGTTCCCCCTTAGCCTAAGCCATCCTGCAGGCAGTCCCGCCGGTGTGGGGTTGCTGATTATGTCATGCTTAAGGAAGGGCTGCATTCTTGCGCCCGACATTTCCAGCAAGAGAAGAGCGATGAGCACAGACAAGCAGAAGTACACCCGCAATAACCCGTACCAGTCCCGCATGCTCGTGAACATGCGTATGACCGATCCCGTCTCCGAGAAGGAAACCCGCCACATCGAGCTCGCGCTTGAGCCTGGCATGGAGTACACGCCCGGCGACGCGGTTGGCATCGTGCCCGAGAACCGCGACGCAGAAGTCGCGGACGTCCTCAGCGTGCTCGGCATGAAGGGCGACGAGCGGGTGCTCGACCACTACAAGAAGGAGATTTCACTTGAGGAAGCGCTGCGCACCCGGCTCGCGATCGGCAAGCTCACACGCTCCTCGGTGGTGCAGTACGCCAAGCTGATCGAGAACCCGGAGCTCAAACTGCTCGCCCAGCCCGAGCACCGCTCCAAGGCGGACGAGTATGTCTACGGCCGCGAGTTTATCGACCTGGTCCGTGAGTTCCCCGGTGGGATCACCAACCCGCAGCAGCTGTTCACCGTGCTGGCCCGGCTCACTCCGCGCATGTACTCGATCGCATCCTCGCAGGCCGCGGCCGCCGATGCCGTGCACACGATCGTGCGCGTGATCCGCTACCACACGCACAGTCGCGACCGGCAGGGTCTTTGCTCCGGTCACCTCGGCGAGCGGGCTCCCGAAGGCTCGACGATGCCGATCTTTCTGCATGCCAACAATAACTTCCGCCTGCCGGAAGACACCACCACGCCCGTCATTATGGTGGGGCCGGGCACGGGCATTGCGCCTTTCCGCTCGTTTCTGCAGCACCGCAAAGCACATGGCCACACTGGCCAGAACTGGCTCTTCTTTGGCGACCAGCGCCGCGAAACCGACTTCCTTTACCGGGAGGACCTGGAGGGAATGGCCGCCGACGGCACCCTGACCCGGCTGGATCTTGCGTTCTCCCGCGACCAGGCCAAGAAGGTTTACGTGCAGGACCGCATGGCCGAGAACTCGGCCGAACTGTATGCGTGGCTCGAGCGTGGCGCCTACTTCTATGTCTGCGGCGACGCCACCCGTATGGCGAAGGACGTCGACACCGCGCTGGTGGACGCGATCGCCAAGGGCCAGAAGACCACGCAGGAAGCCGCACAGGAGTATGTCACGGAGATGAAGAAAACCAGGCGTTACCAGCTCGACGTGTACTAGAGGAGCCGGGGTTATCGCCTCGCCAGGCGCGGGTGTCGTTGCCCCGAGGGCACCCGCAGCCGATGGTGGATGCGCTCAACCGCTTCTTCCATCTCGGCGGGGCGGCCCTGCAGCCCTCGCAACTCCGCTTGGCAGGCGGCGAGTTGCTGTTGCAGGCTCTTGAGTGGGGTGAGCTCTTCGACACAGCCATACCAGAAAAGGGTCTCCCCTGACGCGCTCCGACGCGGCCTGCCCTGAGACCGCATGTGCCGCCAGCTTCCGTCTACGTCGTGCACACGATATTCGAGTTCGATCGCCGTCCCGTGGTAAAGCGACTGGTGCAGGGCTGCCATGGAGGGACGAAGGTCTTCGGGATGGAGAGCACGGGTCCAGCCGTAGTCGCAGGCAGCGGACCGTGGCATACCGGTAAGCTCTTCCCAGCGGGCGCTCACATCCACATTGTTGCCCCGCGCATCGAGGATCCAGGCGATTCCAGGGCTCAGCTCGAGCATGGAATGGAGGTGCGCGTCAACCTCACGGCGCGAGCCATGCCGCCGCTCCTGCGCGGCGCTTGTTCGCTCGGCGTCCCGCAGACGTTTCTCGACGCACGCGCTGAGCTGCTCGGCCAGCAGCGTCAGCGAGCGCACCTGCCAGTTCTTTAACTCGCGCTGGATGGTGTCAACCACGCACAACATGCCGATCGACTCTGACGATGCGAGCTTGAGCGGAACGCCGGCATAGAAGCGGGCCCCAATCGTTGCGCCGGCATGGCCCTGCGAGAGAAAGCGCGGGTCCTTCCCCGCGTCCGCCATCACGAAAATGTCGTCCTGGTGAACCGCAAGATCGCAGAAGCTGCCAGGACGGGGGCTCTCCACAAGCCGGTGACCGTAAGCTCCCTTGTAGTAGACGCGCTTCTGATCGAGCAACGTGACGTAGCTCATCGGCGTCCAGCAGATGGCCGCAGCCAACTCCGCAAACGCGTGAAACTCGTCCTCTGGTTCCTTGCCGAGTGCACGCAGGATGCGGCTTCCGATCGTTAAGGCCGGAAAGCTGCCTAGCCCTTCGTCAGGCCGAGAAGGCCCTGATCTACGCCTCATGGCGATACCTCGTTCTTGGTAGGAAATCGAATGTCAGGAGCGCGTTGATGGGGAGCCAGGCCGGTACCGCTTGGACAGGAGTATTGCACCTTGCGTGTTTGTTGGAGCGTTCTGCGGCGGACAAAAGCTGCGCACTTTCTACGACGACCCATTCTCTTTACACCGGCACACTTCAGCAACAGAAAATCGTCAGGCTGGGCACTTCTCCTTTCAGGGGGTAGACGCCAGAATGGATGCATGACGGAGAGTCGCTTTCAACGTGTCGAGACTGGTATCTTTCGCAGGGCAGGACTGAGGCAGCCGCAGGGAGTTGCCGAGCGAATGAGCTTCTGGCTTTTCGTCGCGACGCTGCTTGCGCTGGGCTTGGCTCAGTTTGAGGGCATCGCCGGCGACCTGGGTGTCGCGATCCTCGTTGTTGCGCTCCCACTGCTGCTCGGCTTCCTTCTCCGTCTCGGCTATCGCTGGCTGGTGGACCACCTGCTTTGGAAAGTCAAGAACCGTCTCATCGTGACGTGTCTGCTGATGGGGCTTGCCCCGGTGGTACTGTTTGCGACGCTCACCGGCATTGCTGCTTACGTCTTCTCCGGACAATTCGCAACCAACTCTGCACTTGCTGCGCTCCAGGCGGCAACCGAGGACGTTCGCGAGGGAAGCGGCGCCTTTGCTGCCTCGGTGGAACACGCCGAGGAGGAGAACCCCAAAGCCGCCTCGGTGCTGGTGCCTCGCTTCATCCGCCGCGGCGTCGCCATTAGCCAGCAGGCAGGCTTTGCCGTTGCCGCGTGGCGAGACGGCCACCCTTTGAAGCTTGACCCGGATCCCTCCGTGAAGAGATCGAGCCTGAACTTGACCGAACCACTCTCGTTGCGGGCGCTGCCGGCGTGGGTCGACTCAGGTTTTCGCGGCGTGGTTCTCGACAACCACATGCTGTACATGCGCACGGTGAGCACTTATTCCATCAACGGCCACAGCGTGATGGTGCTCGCGAGTGTTCCGCTCACCGAGTCCATCCTGAAGGCGCTTGGCGAGGGGCTTGGAAGTATCAGCGTGGTTGCGAGCGGACGGCTGCGCACCGATGAACATGTGATCGAGCGCACCGCGGATGGCAGCGAACCGGCAACAGCCGACACCTCCCCCAGCTTCAACCTGGTACAGGGTGGAGACGTACCCCTGCCCAAACACTTCTTTGACGCACGCGTCTTCTTCACAACGCCGCTGCACATCGTCTCCTGGGAAAGAAACACCGATGTGCCGGCCTTGATCGGTGTTGTTTCACGGCCTACGCAGCTCTACCAGCTTCTGTTTGCCAACTCGCTGCGCGTAGGCACCATCGTGCGGGATGCCCTGATCGCGATCTCGGTCCTTTTCCTGATCCTGGAGCTGATCGCCTTCTGGATGGCCGTGAAGCTAAGCCGGACAATCACCCGGTCCATCGCTGATCTTTACCAGGCCACCACCGAGATCGATCATGGCAATCTCGCACATCGCATCCGCGTGGAACGCCGCGATCAGCTTGCTGCCCTGTCCACGTCGTTCAACACCATGGCCGGTTCGCTGGGCGAGTTGCTCGCCCAGCAGCGCGAGCAGGAGCGGATGCAGAGTGAGCTCGCGATCGCGCAGGAGGTGCAGAATAATCTTTTCCCGCACAGTCCAATCCACGTACCCAACTTCGAGCTGCACGGCGTCTGCAAACCAGCACGCACCGTGAGCGGTGATTACTACGACTTCATCCTCGCGGAAGGGCAGGAGCTTTGCCTCGCTCTCGGCGACATCAGCGGCAAGGGAATCTCTGCGGCACTGTTGATGGCCTCCCTGCACTCCGCCGTGCGCGCGTATCGGCTTGCCGGTGAAGAACAAGGCCAGTTCTCTGAGAAGGAAAATCCCTTGCAGGAGATCATCCAGGAGACCTTCACGTCTCCTGCAAAACTGCTGACGCTCTTGAATCGGCACCTGTACACGAGCACGCAGCCGGAGAAGTACGCGACGCTGTTTGTGGCCTGCTACAACACCGACACCCGCAAGCTGACATACAGCAATGGCGGACAGCTGCCCCCGCTCATTCTTTGCAAGGATGGGTCCACCAAGCGGCTGGACTGTGGAGGCTCCGTAGTGGGGCTGCTTGACGGAATGGTCTACGACGAGGCGACGGTCATCTTGGATTGCGGAGATGTTCTGGTCGCGTACTCCGATGGCGTGACGGAGCCGGAGAATGAATTCGGCGAGTTCGGCGAAGATCGCCTGGTCGACGTGGTGCGTAAATATCACGATCAGCCGCTCGCCACGATCTCGGCGCATGCCATGCGGGCCCTGCGCAGCTGGATCGGTGAAGCCGAACAACCGGACGACATCACGCTCGTGCTGGCACGCCAGCTCTGATGCTCGACCCTGTCGAAAACACCCCCCTTCTCGCCTGCGTGATTTCGCATCCACCCCACGTATGACTGCATACGCGCGACACCTTGTCTGCTCCGCCGTCCTTGGCACCTTCCTGCTCGGGGCAATGCCCGCCGGGCTGCACTCGCAGGAGCCCGTTGCGCCGCAGAGGCAGACCAGCACGCCGTACACTGGCGACCTCTCGATCTTTGAGTACAAGGACCGCGATAAGAAGCTGCAGATCAACCGCGTGATGGACCTGCTCGGATTGAAGCCAGGCGTTTCGATTGCTGATATCGGTGCGGGCTCGGGTTGGTTCACCGTGCATGCTGCAGCACGGGTGGCGCCCGGTGGCACGGTCTTCGCCGAGGACATCAACCCCCAGGCTGTCTCGGCGATCGAGCAGCGCGCAGGGAGGGAACACCTCGCGAACATTCACACGGTGCAGGGAACCCCGGATGATCCGAAGCTACCGCGCCACAGCGTCGACGCGGTGCTCATGCTGAAGGTCTACCACGAGATCGCGCACCCTGCGACACTGCTAGCCAACCTCAAACCAGCGCTGCGCCCGGGCGCGAAGGTGGGCATCATCGACCGCAACGGCAATGGCGCAGACCACGGACTGAATGAGCCGGTCGTTGTGAAGGAAATGGAAGCTGCAGGCTTCCATCGCGTCGGCCGCTACGACTTCACCAGGGCCGACGGCCAGGATTATTTTTTGATTTTCGAGCTGGGCGGGCGCTAACCCGCTTGCTCACTCCGCGCGGACTGGATTGCGCAACTCACCCAGGCCGTCGATGCTTGCGACCATCGTCTCGCCCGGTTTGAGCCAGCGCTGCGGCGTGCGGCCAAGCCCCACCCCTGGCGGCGTTCCCGTGCTGATAATGTCGCCGGGAAGCAGTGGCGTGATGCTGCTGATGTACTTCAGCACGGCGGGCAGGTCGAAGATAAAGTCGCGGGTGTTGCCATTCTGCAGCACTTCGCCATCGATCGCGAGGCGAACCGGCAGAGCGTGCGGGTCCACGATCTCATCCGCTGTCACGATGTACGGGCCGATCGGGCAAAAGGTAGCAAAGCTCTTGCCGAGCGTCCACTGCGACGTAGCCAGCTGCACGTCACGAGCACTCACGTCGTTCAGGATCGTGTAGCCAAAGATGCTGTCGCGCCAGTTTGTATCTGTCGCGGTTGCAGACTGTTTACCGATCACAACGGCAAGTTCGACTTCATAATCCACCTGCTGGCTTTGCGTGGGGAGGATCACCTCGGCTTCGGGACCGACGATACCGCTTGCGAGCTTCATAAAGATCGTCGGCACCTTGCTGACCTGCATCTTCGATTCTGCAGCGTGATCGACATAGTTCAGGCCGACACAGAAAATCCGTGGTGGGCGCGTGATCGGCGCGAGGAGCTTTGCTCCTGCCAGTGGCGTAGATGGGCCTTTCACATGGACCGCAGTGTTGCCGGACTGGATCATCTCGTCGATCGAGACAACACCCTGCGGACGCAGGTCATAGATCGCATCACCTTCGAGGACGCCAGGAGCGGTGCTCCCCGCAGCGTCGAGATAGGAAACGAACTTCATAGCAGAGCCTTCCAGACTTTTCCATGCGGAAATGCGTAGTCGATGGTCGTTTGCGGATACATTTCGATACTGTAGCCGGGCTTCTGCGGCAGCACATAATGCGCGTTGCTGATCTGCACCGGGTCCACAAAGTGCTCGTGCAGGTGATCGACGAACTCCGTGACGCGGCCGTCGAGCTTGGTGGACACGCACAGGTAATCCCAGGCAGAGAGGTGCTGCACGTACTCGCACAGCCCAACACCGCCTGCATGTGGGCACACCGGGATATCGAACACAGCAGCCATCAGGATGACAGCCAGGTTTTCGTTCACGCCTGCGAGCCGACAGCTGTCGATCTGGCAGACATCGAGCGCGCCGGCCTGCATCAGTTGCTTGAACATCACGCGGTTCTGGCAGTGTTCGCCAGTCGCGATGCGCACAGGCGCCACCTCGCGCCGGATGCGCGCGTGTCCCAGGACGTCATCCGGGCTGGTCGGTTCTTCCATCCACCACGGGTTGCATTCGGCGAGCGCACGGGTGCGCTCAATCGCTTCCGCGACGTCCCAGCGCTGGTTTGCATCCATCATCAATTTGTTATCCGGGCCGATCTCGGAGCGGACCAGCCGCGCACGGCGCAGATCATCCGCAGGATCCCCGCCAACCTTCAGCTTGAAGTGTGTCCAACCCTCCGCAAGCGCCGTGCGGCAGAGTTGCCGCACCTGATCATCCGGAAAACCGAACCAGCCGACCGAGGTCGTGTAGGCAGCAATGCCGGTCGTCTCGAGGTGCGCGAGTCGCTCGGCATAGTCTTCTTTGCGTTTCTGTAACAGTTCCAGTGCCTGATCGGGAGTGATGGCGTCACTGATGTAGCGGAAGTCGACGATTCGGACGAGCGTTTCCGGCTCCATCTCGGCGAGCAGCCGCCAGAGTGGCTTCTGTTCCTGGCGCGCCCAGAGGTCCCATACAGCATTGATCAAGGCGGCAGCCGCGAGATGGATGACGCCCTTCTCGGGTCCCAGCCAGCGAAACTGGTCATCGTCGGTGAGCTGGTAGGAAAGGGCGCGCATGTCATCGGTCAGCGCACGGAGCGTCCGACCCTCAAGCTTTTTGCCCAGGTACTCTGCTGCTGTGACACACAGGTCATTGCCGCGGCCAAGCGTAAAAGTCAGCCCGTAGCCGGTGAGGCCTGTGTCTGTCTCGAGAATGCAGTATGTCGCCGAATAATCCGGCTGCTTGTTGACCGCGTCCGAGCCGATGTTCTGGAGCGACGTAGGGAAGCGAAGATCGAGAACGCGAACGCGCGTGATGCGGGGGTCAGTGGCTGTAGCAGGCAAGCAGCAGCTCCCTTTCTAAGTGGGTGTTAGGCCGCGGTCCAGCCACCATCGAGCGTCATGACTGAGCCAGTGATGAAGGAAGCTTCGTTCGAGCAGAGATATCGCACCATACCGGCAACGTCTTCTGGGGTGCCGAGTCGTCCGATCGGTTGGCGCGCTACCAGCTCTTCGCGAATCTTTTCCTTCTCATGCTTGTGGTACTTCTCGAGATAGCCCTCGACAAACGGTGTCTGCACTGTGCCCGGCGCGATGCAGTTCACACGCAGGGTGCGGGGGTACTCCACGGCAAGCTGTCGCGTCATCGCGATGACCGCGCCCTTGCTCGTGCAGTAGGCGAAGCGCTGCCGGATGCCGACAAGACCAGCGACAGAGCCGATATTCACAATCGATCCGTGACTCGCAAGCAGCTGCGGCACCAACGCGCGCGTCACCAAGTAGACAGAGCGAACATTCACCGCCATCACTCGCTCAAAATCGTCTTCCTCGGTGGTCTCGATCCCTCCGACCAGCCCGATTCCGGCGTTGTTCACAAGGATGTCGAGTGCCGGGATTGCCGCAGCTGCTTCGGCGACAGAACTGCTGCTCGTTACGTCCATGCGCAGTGCGCTGGCACCAGCGAGCGTCGCGGCAAATGCCTGCGCGGCGTCGTGGTTGATGTCCGCGATGACCACGCTCGCCCCGGCGCGGGTCAACTCCTCGGCAGTCGCAGCGCCGATCCCGCTGGCGCCTCCTGTGATCAGCGCCCGCTTGCCTTCCAGGGAAAATGGGACGCGGCTTTCCTTACTCATGGTTCCTGCTCCGGTTCGTAAATGCTCAATGCCTCTGCAGTCACTGGTGAGTGTACGCGAACCCGGCGTCGTCCTGCTAAACGCTGCTGTCCGGAACCAGGAGCACTGCGAGAAATCGGGGCCCGTGCACTCCCTTGATGCGCGTCATCTCGATGTCGGCCGTCGCGGAGGGTCCGGAGAAGAACGTGGTTGGTCGCGCAGCTGTCGCCTGCATCCGAGCCAGCGCCTCTGGAAGCGTTTCCACCAGTTCGCTCTCAAGAAGGATGCAAAGATGGAAGTCCGGTAGCAGCGTGAGTACCCGGCGCCCCTCTTCTGGGCCGTGCTGGAGAGCGACGCTGCCCGAAACTGCAACCGCCACAGTGGCGCGTGTAATGACGCCATCGCAGCCGTTGAGCTGCGCGTTGCTGAGTGGCGGTGCATCGCGCAAAAACGTGAACCCGGTTCCCGTTGGCAACAGCTCCGGCGGCAGACCTGCCGGGACCGCAAGGGTCTTCCGCTTCTCCTGCTGGAGTATGCCGGCAACAGCGTCCGGGACCCCGGCACGCGAAGAGCAGCGCTCCAGGTGCCCGTCATACTCGTGGATTCGCTCTGCAAACAAGGCGATGCACGCGGGTCGAGAGAGTGCACCCGTCCGCTGGTAGTCCGGGGTGTGAGCCGGGTGGCTCCAGCGCGCATGCAACTCGTTCGAGGTTGCGCGCTTGCTCCGCGCCGCGGCGGCTTCCGATGTGCGGATCGCTGTCAGTATCTTTTCGCGGCTCAACGCAGAGTCCTCTCACGCGTCTGCCACCAGTCGCGAAAACTCTGCTTCGGCATGGGGCGCAGATCGCGCGCGCGCGTCCATTGTCCTGCAAGCCCGGGCAGCTTGTGGATCCAACCATCCCGTCCCGTGGCGGCGCCTTGTCCCATGCGCCCGAGCGCCTGCATGCGCTCGAGCCGGCGGTGGTCCGCGAAGATGGAACGCATCATGCGCAGCGCGAGGCGTTCCGGATCGAACGCGGACTTCTCTGCGACTACGCTGCTGCGTAACTGGATCAGGACCTCGGGGATATTGATCGCTACCGGGCAGACCTCCTGACAGGCGCCGCATAAAGACGAGGCGTAGGGAAGCGACGCGGACGCGCCGTGCAATTGTGCCAGCTGCGGTGACAGAATCGCGCCGATCGGGCCACCGTAGACAGGGCCGTACGCGTGGCCCCCAGTCTGCCGGTAGACCGGGCAGGCGTTCTGGCAGGCGCCGCAGCGAATGCACCGCAGCGTCTGGCGCAGCACCCGATCGCGAAGGATGCTGCTGCGTCCATTGTCGAGCAACACAACGTGAAACCGCTCCGGTCCGTCGCCCGGGATCACGCCGGTCCAGATGGAGTTATAGGGATTCATGCGCTCGCCCGTTGCCGAGCGTGGCAGCGTCTGCAGGAGCACCTCAAGGTCCGCATAGTTCGCGATCACCTTCTCCATGCCCACCACGGCGATCAGCAGCTTCGGCAGCGTGAGACACATGCGCCCATTGCCTTCTGATTCGACGATGGCCACCGAGCCGGTTTCGGCGACCAGGAAGTTCGCCCCGCAGATAGCGGCGGGCACAGTCAGAAACTTTTCGCGCAGGTACGTGCGCGCTGCGTCGGCGAGTGCGTGTGGATCCTCGGGCAGATCCGGCAGGTTCATGGTGCGGCGAAAAAGTTCCCGCACCTCATGGCGGTTCTTGTGCAGCGCCGGTACAACGATATGCGATGGTCCATCACCGGCAAGCTGCAGGATGAGCTCTGCGAGATCGGTCTCCTGCGGCGCAATGCCATTCTGCTCAAGAAATGGGTTGAGCCCGATCTCCGCTGTGGCCATCGATTTGATCTTGATGACCTCGCGAGCGCCAGCCTCGCGCAAAAGATCGAGGATGATGCTGCGCGCCTCTGCTGCGTCCGATGCCCAGTGCACCACCCCGCCCGCAGCCTGGCACCTGGCCTCAAATTGTTCCAGCAGCTCGGCAAGATGATCGATCGCGTCATCGCGGATCCGCGCGCCCGCATCCCGCAGTGCCGCCCAGTCCTGCTTCTCCTCGACGAGGAGCCCGCGCTTGCGCTGGATCACGCCCGTGGCGTGCGCGATATTCGTGCGCACCTGCTGATTGCTGAGCAGTGGCAGCGCGGCCTTCTGGAAGGTCTCGTCCGGCGCTACATCCATGCGCAAACTCACCGGCCCTCCCACGGGCGCTCGGCTGTGGAGGCGAGGATCTCGGCCAGGTGCAGCGTCCGCACCGGCTTGCCCTCGCGATGCAGCCCCCCTCCGATATGCATCAGGCAGGAGTTATCGCACGCGGTGCAGACCTCTGCCCCGGTGCGCAGGATAGCTGCATTCTTCTCTGCCAGCATGGCTGCCGACACATCTGCGTTCTTTACGGCGAAGGTGCCCCCGAAGCCACAGCACTGCTGGAGGTTGTCGATCTCGCGCAACGTGATGCCGCGTACGCTCTGCAACAGCTGCAATGGCATATCGCCGAGCTCGAGCGATCGCAGTCCATGACAGCTTGCGTGGTAGGTCACGATGTGGGGAAAGGTTGCGCCGACGTCAGTCACGCCGAGCCCGCGCACCAGCAGCTCAGAAAACTCAAAGACGCGCGGCAGCAACGAAAGCAGGTCCTCTTCCATCGCGCGGTCGCCATGCTCCTGGGCCAGTGAGAGGTACTGCTCGCGGATCATCGACACACACGAGGACGACGGGATGCACACTGCTTCTGCTTCGCGGTACTGCGACACCCACCGGCGTGCCAGCGCATACGCGTCCGCGCGGTAGCCGGTGTTTGCATGCATCTGCCCGCAGCAGGTCTGCTCGCGCAGAAACGTTACCGTGTGTCCCAGCCGCTCCAGCACCTCTGTCACGGCGATCCCGGTCTCCGGAAAGAGAGCGTCGTTGTAGCACGCGATAAAGAGGGCAATCTGCAAATCGCTACTCCGCTGCTAGTGTACTGGTCCGGCTAGACGGCTGCCGCGGGCGTGGCCGAAGCACTTTCCGTGAGATCACTCGCCTCGAACGTCGCCGGCTCCCGGTCTCGGAAGAACAGCGCAAACAACACCAGCACCGCAGCCGAGCACGCTGCTGCCACGATCCAGATGCTGCGCCAACGATGATCGGTCACGCCCGCCCCCGTCACCGCGTAGTGATCGACCACCGAGCCTGAGAGGTAGGAGCCGAGCAGCATACCGGCGCCATAGGTGACCTGCGTGATCAGCCCCTGAGCCGCTGCCCGTACCGCCACCGGTGCCTTGCGGTCGACATAGATCTGCCCGGTCACAAAGAAGAAGTCGTAGCAGATGCCGTGCAGCACGATCCCGGCCCACAGCAGCCCCATGCTGCTGGTGCTGTTGCCAAACGCGAAGCACGCATACCGAATAGCCCACGCGGCCATGCCCGCGAGCAGCATGCCCTTGACCCCGAGCCGGCGAAAGAACCAGGGGATCAGCAGCATGCAACCAAGCTCAGAAAACTGTCCGCCCGTCATCTTGCCCGCAGCGTCATGCACTCCGATCTCGTTCAAAAAGAGGTTGGTAAACGCGTAGTAGAACTGCAGCGGGATGCAGATCAGCAGTGAGGCTGCGACGAAGACAGCGAAGCTTCGATCGCGAAACAGCCGAAGGATTTCGGGTGAGAACATCCGCCGTGCTCCGTTGCTCGTCGTCGCGACTGGCGGCGTATGGGGCAGCGTGAGGCAGTAGATCCCCATCACCACGGAAGCCGCGGCAGCAATCCGCAGCGGGGCGGCTGTCGCCTCAAGTGTCAGGCCGCCCACCAGCAATCCAGCCAGGATCCAGCCGATTGTTCCGAGCACACGCAAGGGCGCAAACTCCACGCCAGGGTCGCGCATCTGGCGAAAGGCCAGTGTGTTGGTGAGCGCGAGCGTCGGCATGTAACAGCAGGCATACAGCAGCACCAGCGGGTAGACGGGCACAAACGTGTGGCCCAACGAGGCTGCCCACAGCAGAACCGCACCAGCGAGGTGCAGGGCGGTGAGCAGGTGTTCGGTCGCGAATCGCCGGTCCGCCAGGCTTCCCGCGACAAATGGGGCGATCAATGCTCCAAAGGCAGTCGAGCCCGCGACCAGCGCAATCGCGGTGCCGGAAAAGTGCAGCGTCGTCCCGAGCCACGTGCCGACCGTGACATACCACGCGCCCCAGATGAAGTACTGGAGAAAGAACATCAGCGCGAGGCGGACCTTGATGCCAGGACGAGACCGGAGCCAGGGAAGCATGAGACAGCCATTCTGCGGGTCCGGGCCTACGACCGTCAAAGCCGCCAGCTACCTACGGCACCGGGGTTGTCTCGCGTGCTTCGCGGGCCAGCGTCAGAAAGGAATCGTGCAGCGGCCCTTCGCGTTCCGGGTTCCAGGCGAGCACCAGGTCGATGAAGGCATCAGGACTTTCGATGGGCGAGGCAAGCACATCGTCCGAGGCGAGCTGAAGCGTGTTCTTGGGCAGCACGGCTACGCCTTCGCCTGCGGCCACCAACGTCAGCACGCCACTGGCGACAGCCGAGGTGGCAGCGATCGTGGGCGAGAACCCAGCCTCCCGGCAGAGCGCGATCACCTTGTCGAAGAGAGCCGGCGAGGTTTCCCGCTGCGCCAGCACAAATGGGTCGGACGACAGCTCCGCCATACGCAGCGAGCGGCCGGCCAGCCGATGGGTGCTGGGCAGCGCAGCGACCAGGGGCTCCACGTAGAAGCGCTCGGCTCGCAGGTTGCGCATCTGTGGCTGCAGTGCCCGCGTGAAACCGATGTCGAGCGTTCCCGAAAGCAGCGCCTCGTGCTGTTCGGTAGGCGTCATCTCCATCAGAGCAATGCGCACGCCGGGAGAGTGCTCGCGAAAACGGCGTATCAATGCAGGGAAAAAAGGGCCCGTTCCTCCCACGAAGAATCCTATGGAAAGGGTGCCGGTTTCCCCTCGCAACGAGCGCTGGGCGGCCTCGACGGCCCGCTCCGCGGCTGCCAGGGTTCGCTGTGCCTCCGCAAGAAAGACCTGCCCATGAGCAGTGAGGCGGGCGCGATGTTCCCGCCGGTCAAAGAGTGGGACACCGATCTCTTCTTCCAGGTCTCGAAGCTGCTCGCTCACCGCAGACTGCGATACATGGAGGATGGCCGCGGCACGAGCGAAGCCTTTTGCCTCGGCGACAGCAGCAAAATAGCGGAGGTGACGAAGCTCCATGTACCGAGTCTATCGCTTTTAGAGATTGATCTTAGCGGTATTAACTGTTTGGCAAGCATCTGTTCTCAGGCGCACACTAGAGATTGCACCCGGGAGCAGAACGGGCGAGGAAAGAGCCAGCGACTATGTGGATTGTCAAGATTGCACTGGATCGGCCGTACACATTCATCATTTTGGCGCTGCTCATCCTGATCCTCAGTCCTGTCATTATCCTGCGCACGCCGACCGACATCTTCCCCAACATCAATATCCCGGTGGTTGCGGTTAACTTTACCTACACCGGGCTTGCGGCCGAAGACTTCGAAGGGCGGATCACCACGCCCTATGAGAAGGCGCTTACGACGCTGGTCGACAATATTGAGCATCTCGAGTCCACCACCTACAACGGGGAAGTGGTGGTAAAGATCTTTCTGCAGCCCGGTGCGAGTCTCGATACCGCAAACGCCCAGGTGACGGCTGCCTCGCAGTACCTGCTCAAGCAGCTGCCCCCAGGAACGCTTGCCCCCGAGATCATCAACTTCTCCGCCTCGAGCGTACCCATCCTGCAGCTCGGTATCTCCGGGGAAGGTCTCTCCGAAGCGCAGCTCAACGACTACGCGACCAACTTCATCCGGCCGCAGCTCACAACCGTTCCCGGCGTAGTCATCCCGCTGACGTACGGCGGCAAGCAGCGGCAGTTGACCGTCAATATGCAGCCGCAGCTGATGCAGTCCAAAGGCGTTTCGCCCAACGACCTGATCGACGCGCTGCAGTCAGAGGACCTGGTGCTCCCCTCGGGCACGGCCAAGATCGGCGCGCGCGAGTATGACGTGACCAGCAATGCGTCGCCCAAGACGGTCAGCGAAATTGCCGAGTTACCGATCAAGCAGGTTAATGGCAGCACCGTGTATGTGCGTGACGTTTCGACCGTCAGCGATGGCTACGCATTCCAGACCAACGTGGTGCGCCAGGATGGCAGACGCGGCGTGCTGTTGAGCATTCTCAAGAACGGCCAGTCGTCGACGCTCTCGGTGGTCTCCGGCGTACGCGGTATGTTGCCCCGCGTGGCTACGCTTGTGCCGCCGCAGTTGAAGATCTCGCCGCTGGCTGACCAGTCAGTCTTCGTCCGCGGAGCGGTGCAGGGCGTCGTCCGCGAAGCCGTGATTGCCGCCGCGCTCACCGGCCTGATGATCCTGCTCTTTCTCGGCTCGTGGCGCTCCACGCTGATTATCGCCATCTCTATCCCTTTGTCGATTCTGTCTTCGATCATCGTGCTCTCCCTGATCGGCGAGACGATCAACACCATGACGCTTGGCGGACTTGCACTTGCAGTCGGCATCCTGGTCGACGATGCCACGGTCACGATTGAAAATATCGAGCGCTTTATGGAAGAGGGCTACCAGCTGCGGGAGGCCATCCTCGACGGCGCTGGCCAGATCGCGGTTCCTGCACTTGTTTCGACGCTGTGTATTTGCATCGTGTTTCTGCCGATGTTCTTCCTGACAGGTGTCTCGCGCTACCTGTTTGTGCCGCTTGCCGAGGCGGTTGTCTTCGCAATGCTGGCCTCGTACATCCTGTCGCGTACGCTCGTGCCAACGCTCGCGATGTACTTGCTCAAGGTGCATCACCCGGCGCCCTCGCGTAATCCGCTGGTCCAGTTTCAGCAAGGCTTCAGCCGCAACTTCGAACGCGTGCGCGAGTCGTACCAGGGCTTGCTGACGCGTCTGGTACTCCGGCGTGCTATCTTCATCCCGTTCTTCCTGATCGCCTGCCTCTGCGCGTTTCTGCTCGTACCTTTCCTTGGCCGTGACTTTTTCCCCAGCACCGACTCCGGCGAGTTCATTCTCCATGTGCGCGGCAAGACCGGGCTTCGCATCGAAGAAACAGCCAAGCTCTGCGACCTCGTCGAGGATCAGATCCGCCGCACCATCCCTGCGGACCAGCTTGATAACATGCTCGACAACATCGGGCTTCCATACAGCGGCTTCAACACCATGCATGCGACCTCGGGACTCGTTGGCGCAAGCGATGCCGACATCATCGTGAGTCTCAAGGGGAAACACGGACCCACGGCAAACTACATTCGCACCCTGCGCCAGCAGCTGCCGCAGGCTTTTCCCGGCAGCATCTTCTACTTCCTGCCAGCGGACATCACGACGCAGATCCTGAACTTTGGCCTACCCTCGCCGATCGACGTGCAGATCGAGGGAAGCGACATGTATCAGAGCAAGGAGATCGCGGACACGATGCTGAAGCAGATGCGTCGGGTCCCGGGTCTGACCGATGTGCGTGTGCAGCAGCCGCTCGACTATCCCGTGCTCCACATTGCGGTCGACCGCACCAAGGCGTCCCAGGGTGGCTTCACCGAGCGGGACGTCGCGCAAAGCCTTACCAGCAGCCTCAGTGGCTCCTTCCAGATCACGCCGATGTTCTATCTGAATCCAAAGAATTCGGTGAACTACAACCTGGTGGCAGAGACGCCGCAGTACGCGGAGGAGTCGCTCCAGGACCTGCAGAACATTCCGATCCACTCCGCGCTTACAGGCGCCAACGGCATCCTCGGCAACATCGCGACCATTGAGCGAACTCACGAGGCGGCGATCGTTTCGCACTACAACATCCGTCGCACGATTGATATCTATGGCGCAGTGCAGGATCGCGATCTCGGCGGTGTGGGGGCCGACGTCGAGAAGATCGTCGAGCACAACAGCCATCACCTGCCACGCGGCACCTTCATCCACCTTCGTGGTCAGCTTGCCACGATGCAGAGTGCCTACGTGGCGCTGCTCGCAGGTCTCGTCTTTGCCATCCTGCTCGTCTACATGCTGATCGTCGTCAACTTCCAGAGCTGGCTCGATCCGTTCATCATCATCACCGCGCTGCCGGCTGCGCTCGCGGGGATTGTGCTGTTCCTCTTTTTGACGCACACCACACTGAGCGTGCCCGCACTGATGGGTGCGATCATGTGTATGGGTGTCGCGACGGCAAACTCGATCCTGGTGGTTTCCTTTGCAAAGATCCGACTGGCCGAGCATGGTGAGCCGATTCGTGCTGCCATCGAGGCAGGCGCTACCCGCTTCCGCCCGGTCTGTATGACGGCGCTTGCCATGATCATCGGCATGATTCCCATGGCACTGGGGCTTGGCGATGGCGGCGAACAGAATGCGCCGCTCGGACGCGCAGTGATCGGCGGCCTCAGCATGGCGACGATCGCCACACTCACTTTTGTTCCTTCGGTCTTTGGACTGCTCCATGGACGCAAAGCAGCCAAGCGCGAACAAGCCGCCCCCGCGGTGCATGCCTGAAACGAGGAAAGTATGTCAGACAGACATGGAGCACAGGACGTGAACGACGGAATGCGTGACACAGGGACGAGTCTCCTGCAGCAGCCGGTTCCGACGCACCCAGAGGAGCCACACACGGCCACGCCGCGTGGCGCAGTCCCTGGCGACACGATCCCGGAGCCGCCAGTCCGACGCAGCCGTGGCGGCCTTGTGCTGGGCGTCATCGTCGTGCTGATTCTCGCTGTGCTGATCTACGAAGGCATCCACACGCGCCGAAAGAATGAAGCAGCGCTGACGCACAATACCGATGCTGTAGCCACACCCATCGTGCACGTTTCGACGCCACTGATCGGTGCGCAGGCCGATGAAGTGATGCTGCCGGCCAACGTCACCGCCTTCATCGACACGCCGATCTATGCGCGCACCAGCGGCTACCTCAAGCACTGGTACGCCGACATCGGCACCCACGTCGCCAAGGGCGCGCTGCTTGCTGTGATCGAGACACCAGAGCTCGACCAGCAGGTTTCGCAGGCGCAGGCCGATGTGAAGACCGCTGAGTCGAATCTGCAGATCGCACAGATCACCGCCACACGCTGGGAGAAGCTGCTGCAGAAGAATGCGGTCTCGCGCCAGGAAGCCGACCAGGCCACGAGTGACCTTTCCTCGCGTGAGTCTGCGCTCTCGGCCCAGCAGGCAAACCTGCGGCGCGTCCAACAACTGCAGGACTTCGAGCGCATCTACGCACCCTTTGCGGGAGTCATCACGGCACGCAACGTCGATGTAGGCTCCCTCATCGAAGCCGGCCAGAACACCACGCAAAAGGAGATGTTCCACCTCGCAGCGACCGATCACCTTCGCGTCTTCGTGCCGGTGCCCGAAGTGCTCGAAAGTGCGGTGCATGATGGCGCGCGCGTCCCGATCACACTTGATGCTTTCCCGAACGAGAAGTTCTACGGCACGCTGGCCCGCAGCTCGCGAGCGGTCGATCCAGTCTCCCGCACCCTGAACGTCGAAGTCGACGTCAACAACACGACCGGGCGGATGCTACCCGGCGCCTATGCGTTCGTGCACCTCGCCGTCCCGGCAGAGCTGCGCGCACTTACGGTTCCTTCGAACACGCTGCTGTTCCGCCGCAATGGGATGCAGGTAGGCGTGGTGGAGAACGGCCGCGTCACGCTCCGCGATGTCAAGATCGGCCACGACTATGGCGCCACGGTTGAGATCACACAGGGCCTCAAGCCATCGGACGAGGTCGTGCTTGATCCCAGCGATTCGCTCGAAAGCGGAGATCAGGTGCGCGTGCAGGGCGAGGGACCGACGCCTGGCAATGACAAGAGGGCAGCACAGTGAGTGTACGTTCCAAGGGGGTCTCGCTTCTGTCACTGTGTGCGTTGCTGATCTCGGGTTGCAAGGTCGGTCCCAACTATGTGCGTCCTGCCACGCCGATAGCACCATCGTTCAAGGAGCAGCCCTCAGCCGGCGACGGGTGGACCACAGGCCAGCCGGAAGACGCCGCGCTTAAGGGTGACTGGTGGACGTTGTTCGACGACCCCCAGCTGAGCGCACTGGAGGTCGAGCTCGACCAGGCCAATCAGACCCTCAAAGCCGCTGCGGCTAACTTTCGCGCGGCCCGCGACCAGATCGCCTATAACCGCGCAAATCTTGCGCCGACCATCGGCACCGGGCCCGGCGTAGGCGTCATTCGCAATTCAGCGAACGCGCCC
Source organism: Acidobacteriaceae bacterium (assembly GCA_965199135.1). Taxonomy (GTDB): domain Bacteria; phylum Acidobacteriota; class Terriglobia; order Terriglobales; family Acidobacteriaceae; genus EB88. The sequence continues at coordinate 2,609,560 of OZ240685.1, forward strand.
TACTTCAATTCGGCGCTCGCCAATGGCGGTGAAGGCAACCTGAGTCTCCCGTTCGATCTCAACTACGAGATTGATCTGTGGGGCCGGATCCGGCGGGCGATCACGAGCGCCCGCGAGCAGGCCCAGGCCTCCGATGCCGACCTTGAAAATGCGCGTCTGAGCCTGCACGCAGAGCTCGCGATGGACTACTTCGATGCGCGCGCTACCGATGCGCAGCTGAAGCTCGTCATGGATACCATCGGTGCCTACCAGAAGGCCTTTGACCTCACCCAGGATCGCTTCCAGGGGGGCGCGGCACCACAGTCGGACGTCGATGAAGCGCGCACGCAGCTCAACACCGCGCGCGTGCTCTCAACCGATCTCGGCATCGAGCGTACTGCAGATGAACATGCGATCGCTGTGCTGATCGGCCGGCCGCCGGCGCAGTACACGCTCTCGCCTGATCCCATCAATCAGCAGCCGCCAGCGCTGCCGAAGATCCCAGGCGCGCTCCCCTCGCAGCTGCTCGAGCGCCGGCCCGACATCGCCGCCAGCGAGCGCCGCATGGCCGCGCAGAATGAACAGATCGGCATCGCCAAGGCTGCCTTCTATCCGACGCTCTCGCTCGGCGGGGATGCCGGCTTCCAGGGCACTTCGGCGCTCAACTGGTTTACCTGGCCGAGCCGTTTCTGGGCTGTTGGACCGACGTTTAACGAAACGCTTTTTGACGCGGGCCGCCGTCGCGCTGTGCTGAACACCGCAACCGCCGACTACGACAACACGGTTGCAAATTATCGCCAGACCACGCTGACCGCTTTCCAGCAGGTGGAGGATTCGCTTGCGCAGCTGCGTATTCTCGAGACCGAAGCGCAGCAGCAGCACGAGACCACCGCGAGCGCCGAGCAGTCGCTCGACCTCTTCAACATTCGCTACGAGGGTGGCGTCGACACATACCTGCAGGTCATCACCTGGCAGACTGCCGCGCTCAACAACGAGCGCAACGACATCGACATCATGCGCCGACGCCTCGACGCGAGCGTCCTGCTGATCAAGGCGCTTGGTGGTGGCTGGAATACCTCGCAGCTGCCCAAGCTCTAGAGAGCCACGGCGCCCCGCATCCCGCTCCTGAGATGTGGGGCATCTGCCTACCATGCAGGCTACGCTCGCGCCGCCGAGTTATTGTTCTTCAAGAAGAGTGTCGCAATGGCGCCGGCAACTGCCACACCTGCGACCGAGAAGAGCCCACTCGTGTAGCTGTGTGAGCTGGTCGAGAGATGGCCGACCGTCACCTGCCCCAGGAACGCGCCAAAGCCGCCCAGGCAGGTGATGATCGCGATGCCACCGGCCGCAGCAGTGCCTTCAAGCATGCTCGTCAGCCACGTCCAGAACGGACCCTGCAGGCTGAAGACGCCAACCGTTGCAAGCGAGAACGCAAGCAGCACCGTGACGAGTGAGTGCGCATACACCGCCGCTGCAAAGCCCGCCGCCGAGCCGAGCAGGCACACCGCTACATGCCATCGCCGGTCCCCGGTCCGATCAGAGTTGGCGCCGATCAGCATCATGGCGATGGCCGTGACCAGGTAGGGTAACGTCGACCAGCGATCGATCGCGCTCCCACTCATCTGGGTCGCGCCATGGATGCTCTTCATGAACAAAGGAAGCCACAGGTTGATCACATAGACACAGACCTGGTCGGCAAAGAAGACCGCCGCAAGCAGGTAGAGCGCGGGCAGCTTCAGCGCGTCGGTGAAGTTATGGTGCGCCCCGGAACCAAGCGACTCCCGGTCCTTTTTGACCTGCTCCTCGAGCCACGTGGCCTCTTCGGGCTTGAGCCACTTCGCCTCGGAGGGATGATCCTTTAAGAGAAACAGCACGGAGATGCCGAACAGGGTGGTGGGAATCCCCTCTGAGATGAACAGCCATTGCCAGCCGTGCAAACCGCCCACGCCATCGAAGCCGAGCAGCGTGCTCGCGATCGGGCCGCCAACCACCCCGGCAATCGCCGTAGCCGTCATAAACCGGGCAACGGAACGCGCCCGCTCCCGTGAGGGAAACCAGTACGTCAGATAAAGAATCATGCCGGGAAAGAAGCCGGCCTCGCTCAAGCCAAGGAGGAAGCGCAGGAGATAGAACGTATGCGCAGAATGCACAAAGGACATCGACGCCGCGACAATGCCCCAGGTGATCATGATGCGGGCCATCCACTTGCGCGGGCCAACCTTGGCCAGGATCAGGTTGCTTGGAATGTCGAAGAGGGCGGACCCGATAAAGAACAGACCAGCACCTGTGCCATACACGGCATCACTCATGTGCAGGTCTGCCTTCATCTGCACAGCCGCATACCCAACGTTCACTCGATCGAGATAGGCGAGGATATACAGCAGGAACATGTAAGGGATAAGCCGAAGTGTGATCTTTCGGTAAATCGCCCGACCCTCCCCAAGGCCGGGCGTTGATTCTGCGACAGTCGCCATAGCATCACTGTACCTTTTTCATCTGAGCGCTCCCCCGTTGGAGACTCACCCTACTTCGTTCCATGCAAACCTTTGGGAGGCTCATGCCGGTACATGGAATTCACACCACGGAGCTGCTTCTCCTGCTCCTGGTGTCCTTTACCGCTCTGTTGACAGCGGTGGCACAACGCTTCAAGATTCCGTACCCGATCGTGCTGGTTCTGGGCGGCCTGATTTTGTCGCTTGTGCCGATCTTTCCCGATATCTCACTCAGCCCCACCATGGTTTTCCTGGTGATCCTGCCGCCGCTGCTCTTCAGCGCGGCGCTCCAGACCTCATGGCGCGAGTTCCGGCTGAACCTCCTGCACATCCTGCTCCTGGCCTTTGGCGCAGTCGCCTTTACCGTCATCGGGGTGGCCTACGCCACGCACTGGCTCCTGCGCGACTACGATCTCGCCACGGGTGCGGTGCTCGGCGCAGTGGTCTGTGCCACCGACGCGATCGCGGCTTCCGCAATCGGGCGCCGTGTCGGGCTTCCGCAGGAGATCATCGACCTGATCGAAGGCGAGAGCCTGGTCAATGATGCGTCCGGCCTTCTCGCCCTCCAGTTCAGTGTCGCGCTTGTAACCTCGCGCACCGTCCCGAGCTTCTCATCCGGGGCCGAGGAGCTTCTGCTCTTGATCTTTGGAGGCATCTTCGCCGGACTGGCTGTCGGTGCGCTCGTCTCCCTGTTTCAGACCCCGGTCCAGGGCTCGTCTCTGCAGACGCTCGTCAGCCTGGCCACCCCCTACTTCGCCTACCTGCTTGGTGAAGGCCTCCATGCTTCGGGTGTGCTTGCAACGGTCACCTGCGGGCTTTACATCGGCCGGAAGAGCTCGCAGTCGCTGACTTCGGAAGCCCGACTGGAGTCCTACGCGGTCTGGCGCACCATCGAGTTCGGACTCAACGGCATCGTGTTCATCCTGATCGGTCTGCAACTGCCTACCGTCCTCGACGGCATGCGTCCGCTGCGCTGGCCGTCGCTGATCGCCGGCGCTGCCTTCATCTGCATCCTGCTGCTCGCCCTGCGCCTGATGTGGATCTATCCCGCAGACTGGGTCAACCGTTCGATCCGCAGCCGCTGGTTTGGGCACACCCTTCCACCGCCCGATCCCAAGCGCACGTTTGTTGTCGGCTGGGCCGGGATGCGAGGCGTGCTTACCCTGGCCGCCGCACTTTCCCTACCGGAGCGGACCGACGCCGGCGTACCGTTTCCGCACCGCGCCGGCATCCTTTTCCTTGCCTTCGCCGCGATCCTTGTTTCACTCACTGGCCAGGGCCTGACCCTACCCTGGGTGATCCGCAAGCTGGAGATCGCCGACTCGCCGCAACTGCTGAAGGAGGAGCGCTGGGCGCGTCGACAACTGGTCAGCTCCGCCCTGCGCATGCTCGAAACCGAGCGGCACCAGACCAGGTCGGAGACCGAAGTCGCCACCGAGTTGATCGAACGCTACTACCGGCAGCGGCTCGAAGCCCTGCAAGATGGCGAAAGCCAGCGTCCCGACGCCGGAAAGAAGCAGGCAGACTTCACCGCCATGTCGTTAAAAGTACGCGAGGTGGAGCGGGCCGAACTCATGCGTCTCGACTTGGAAGGACGCATCGGGGGCGACACACTTCGCAAACTGGAACGGGAACTCGATCTGCTTGATATGCGTTTTCCCCGCGAGTAAGGGAATGGGGAGCTACCAGCTGCCCCGTTCACCAAAGACATCGATGACCTTGCCCAGGCGTTCCCAGCCCCGGGTCCAGTTCAGCTGCAGCGCTTTTTCAAGCGTGTCCGGATTGCCCGCCTTGACTGCCTGGATGATGGCATCGTGCTCGGCGACTGAGAGCTTCAGATCGTGCAGGATCGAGGACGCATACAGTCGCCAGTAGCGCTCGGCCTGCGGCTCGACGGCGCGATGCAGCGCCAGCAACCGCGGACCAGCGCCAGCCTCCACGATCAGCCGGTGAAAGTCCCTGTCGAGCTCAAAGATAGAGCCCGGGCCAGTGGAGCTTGCCGTGACCGCACCTAGCTTCTTGTTCAGAGCGCCAAGTTTTATGGCCAGCGCATTCCGCTGTGATTCCGGCATGACCGCCACCCGGCGTCCTGCCAGGCCCTCGGTATGCCCGATGATGCTGTACAGTTCGTCCGCATCTTCCTTGGTAAGTGGTGCGACCACGATGCGGCACTTGTTCGCGGTGCGGTGCTCATGGACGTATCCATCGCGCTGCAGCCAGTGCAGCGCAGCCCGTACCGGCGTCCGGCTGATATTCAGCCGCTCGGCAAGGTCGCCTTCGACAACCCAGGTGCCGGGAGAGAGGCGGCCATGAACAATCAGCTCGCGAATCTGCTGGAAGGCAATGGTGACGCTGGTGCCGTGTTCTGGCTTGGGAGGTAAGGCGTAGGTGGTCGCGGAGGTGCTCTTCGGCATGGGTATTTTGTGCGCTGTCTGCTTTTGTCTGCAGCCTTCGGTGCGGGTTCGCTTCAGACCGCAGCAACACACGGGCGGTCGCCGGCTGCTTCTGAGGCGTAATTGTTATAGCAGATTGGGCTTACAGCTTCCGACCTGCCCCGGACAGACCATCGCTGCCCTTGGCTGCTCCGTCGCCACTACTGACCGTCAATGATGCGAGGGATGTTCAAAGGATTCCCGGTCTGCAGCGCATGTGGAAGAAGGTCCTCCGGGAAATCCTGGTAGCAGACCGGCCGAAGCCAGCGCTCCACACTCATCGTGCCGACCGAGGTGAACCGCGCATCCGTGGTCGCAGGATATGGACCGCCATGCACCATCGCCGTCCCAACCTCCACGCCCGTCGGAAATCCATTCGCAACCAGCCTGCCCGCGGTCTCCTCGAGAACCGGCAGAAGCGTGGCGACCGCCTCGTGATCCTCGCGCGAGAAGTGCAGGGTGCAGGTGAGCTGGCCCTCCAGCGCATGGGCAGCCGCTATCATCTCTTCCAGAGATGAGCAGCGCACCAGCAGCGAGGTGGGGCCGAAGATCTCTTCGGCCAGTGACGGATCCTCAAGGAATGCCTCCGCCGTCGTCGCGCACAGGAGCGCACACCCGGTCCCGGCATTGCCCTTCTGTCCCTCGGCGACGATCGTGATGTCTCCGTGCCGGGCCAGGTCCGACGCGGCGGCGAGATACGCTTCCGCGATGCCGCTATGGAGCATGGTTGCGGCCGGGGCGCTACGCACCGCGTCCCCCGCTGCTCCCTGGAAGCTCTCCCACTCCGGGCCTTCAATCCCGAAGACGATGCCGGGGTTGGTGCAGAACTGCCCCACGCCCAGGAGAATGGACGCGGCCAGACCCTTGCCGATCGCCTCTGCCCGTTCCCGCAGGGCACCCGGCAGTACAAAAACCGGGTTGACCGAGCTCATCTCGGCAAATACGGGGATCGGGACCACCCGTTCGGCGGCGAGGGCAGCCAGCGCCAGTCCGCCATTGCGGGAGCCCGTAAAGCCAACCGCCCGGATCGAGGGATGGGTGACAACCGCCTCGCCCAGGTCGTAGCCCGCTCCCGTCAGGAGCGAGAACACACCTTCGGGCATGCCGGTGCGAGAGGCGGCCTGCTGAATCGCGCGGCCGGCCAGCTCTGCTGTGCCCGGATGCGCGGGATGGGCACGCACCACCACCGGGCAGCCAGCGGCCAGGGCCGACGCGGTATCGCCCCCGGCAACCGAGAAGGCCAGCGGGAAATTGCTTGCGCCAAACACAGCGACCGGTCCCACCGGTATGCGCACCGTCGCGAGCGAAGGCCGCGGCAGCGGCTTGCGATCTGGCAGCGGCGTGTCCATGGTGACGCCGAAAAAACGCCCGGCGCGCAACGCACTGGCAAACATCCGCAGCTGTCCCACAGTTCGGCCGCGTTCGCCCTCGATCCTGCCTGGCGGCAGGCCGGTCTCTGCGACAGCGCGTTCGACCAGCACGTTGCCCAGCGCAAGCAGCTCCTCGGCAATAGCCTCCAGGAACGCTGCGCGCGCCTCGGGGGTGGTGCTGCGGAATGCACGCGAAGCCGCCCGCGCCAGTTCGCACGCAAGGTCCACCTGCTCGGCCGTTGCGGTCGTAAATGTGCCGGCAAGCTGCTCGCCGGTCGTGGGGTTTCGTGCCTCAAAGGTCGCGGAGCCGGACGGGCCCGAAACCTCAGTGCTGCCGATCAATTGGGTGCCGAGAATGGAAGACGTCGCAGTTGGCATGCGCTTCCGATTGTACGTCCGGCCCCGTCTGACATCTGACTAGCGAGGAGAACACCATGCGTAAACGCATCATCGGGCAGGAGCCCCCGGCATCCCCCACGCACCACGGAGCATGGCTCGACCTGACAACGGTCGCCGCAGTCGAGGTCAGCTCGGAGGCGCCATCGTCCCCGATCGAGGGAGTCTTCACCGGCACGGGCAACTGGACCGCAGCCTCGCCCGGCGCGGCAACCATCACGCTGCGCTTCGACGCACCCACCCGCGTCACGCGGTCTGCCATCGAGGTGATCGACCCAGACCATGAACGAACACAGGAGTGGGCACTCCGTGCCTTTTTCTCCGATGGCACGGACCGCGAACTGTTGCGCCAGGGGTGGAACTTCAGCCCCGGCGGCGCAACCCGGCAACTTGAGGAGTACAACTTCAACCTCGACGAGGTCGTCGCACTGAGCCTCACGATCGACCCCGACAAGGGCCGCGACCGCTACCCGGCTACGCTCACGAACTGGAAGGTCGGTTAACCTCTCGAGAGCACCGTGCCACGTCTCGTTTTGCGAGATCTGAGCACCACCCACTCGCTAACAGGAAGAAGCCCCATGTCTCAAGAGGACATGGGGCTTCTTCTTGTGGGGCTCTTCTTGTGCGGCTCTTCTTTTCCGACAGGAACTAGACAGGGTTTGCCCAGCCGCCTACATCGCGGGTCAACTCGTTCGCTGCTTCCGGGCCCCAGGATCCAGGCTTGTAGGTGTGCACCTTGGGCAGGTCCTTGAGCAGCGGATCAAGCAGCCGCCAGCTTTCCTCGACATAGTCCTCACGCGCAAACCAGACCGGGTTGCCACGCATGGCGTCTTCAAGCAGTTCCTCATAGGGCAACAGGTCATTGGTGCCGCACTGCTGCGACGCCTTTAGTTCAACCATGCAGCCACGCAGCGTGTCGCCTGCTTCCTTCACTGAGCCGCCAATGGCGACCACAGGCTCTGGACTCAGCCGGAACCGCACGTAGTTCTGCGGTGTCAGCTTGTCAGAAAACACAGCAGGGGTCTGGCGCAGCGTCGCAATGATCTCGGTTGCGGTCTTGTTCAGGAGCTTGCCCGTACGGATGAAGAAGGGAACATCACGCCAGCGCCAGGAGTTGATATTGAGCCGCATCGCGGCAAACGTCTCCACCCCGGAGTTTGGCCGTACACCATCTTCGTCCAGGTAGCCGTCAAACTGGCCAAGCACCACGTCATCCGCGGTGATGGGCTTGATGCTCTTAAGGACCTTGACACGCTCATCGCGAAGCGCTTCCACGTCGGGGCATGGTGGTGGCTCCATGGCGATGTTGCTGACCAGCTGCATCAGATGGTTTTGCACCACGTCGCGAATTGCGCCAACGCCGTCATAGAAGCTGCCGCGACCCTGGATGCCGAAGCTTTCCGCCATCGTGATCTGCACACTTTCGATGTACTGGCGGTTCCAGATTGGCTCGAGGAAGGAGTTGGCAAAGCGGAAAAAGATCAGGTTCTGGACAGGATTTTTGCCTAGATAGTGGTCGATACGGAAGATCGACTCTTCCGGAAATACCTCATGGATGGCATGGTTAAGGGCTGCCGCCGTCTCGACACTATGGCCGAAAGGCTTCTCCACCACGATGCGGGCGCCGTCGGCGTTGCCGGACTGCTTGAGCTGCTGCACGACGCGGACAAACAGCGAAGGTGGAATCGCAAGATAGTGGAGCGGGTGCTTGGCGCCGCCAAGCTGGTTGCGAACTTCGGTGAAAGTAGCCGGGTCGTTATAGTCGCCATCCACATAGCGAAGGCAGTTCAATAACCTGTCGAGTCCTTCTGGATCCACACCGCCGTGCTTCTGCACACTGTCGCGGCATCGGTTTTTTAAGTCGTCCAGCGTCCAGCCGGCTTTGGCTACCCCAACAACAGGCCCTTTCAGCTTGCCGCGTTTCGCGAGCCGCTGCAGGGACGGAAAGATCTGCTTGTAGGCAAGGTCTCCCGTGGCACCAAAGAAAACCAGCGCATCCGACACAATCTGCTCCATGAAGCTTCCTTTCAAACGAAGGGAGGACGCTTGTCCTCGCGTGCACATGCTCGATCGAACGTCGTCCTTATGATTCCACCAGTCGGGGCATGGCGCAAATAAACGAACGACTTGTGTTGAGGAAGATGCTGGTCACGGTTGTGTCCGATCTATCGGCATTTGCATAGAAAACCTTCAATTCAGGTCAAAACATCCTGCACTCATCACTGTGCAATACAGAAAACCCCTTTGATTGGGGTACAGAAGTACTTTTTCCACCTTTTGACATTCACCTCCGGACGACGCATCCTAAAAGCGTCCAAGGAGAAGAAAAAGCGAAATAGCTGTCTCCTGCTATTTCGCCTTTTCTTCACCCCTAACAGTATCGGGAGCCACCATGACCAACACCGTTCGTTCCCAGGCCTTGCGCAAAACCATTGAGGCCGAGCTCGCAGGCAGCTTTGCCGGCGCCCTGACCCCAAAGACCCGGACCGCTCGGCCAGTGCTCTCCTTTGGCATCGAGGAGCTCGACCGGGCTACCGGTGGCGGAGCTCCGCTTGGTGCACTGACTGAGATCGTCGGCCTGGGCAGCACCGGAAAAACCGGGATCGCCATGCAGGTTGCTGCCGGCGCCATGCACGCTGGCAAGGTTTGCGCCTGGGTGGATGCGAGCGACTCGTTTGACCCACGCTCCGCTCAGGACAATGGCATGCTGCTGCCGCAACTGCTCTGGGTGCGCTGCGGTGGGGAAGCAGAAGCGATCCACCAGGCTGAGGCCGCAAGCGTCCTGCGCAGCGATGCCGGCCAGTACAGCGCAGCGGGCGTCAACACTGGCCGCTGCGGCTCGCATCCCCGCTCCGAGGAGCAGGGGCTTAATAAAGCAGTGGGTGGGCTGTTCCAGGCGCTTCAGCCAGAGCAGGCGCTTCGCGACGAGCAGGGGGCACCCTTTCCTCTGGTTCGAGCCGGGAGCTATGGCTCGAACCGCGTGCCGCCACCAGCAGCCGACTGGCCGGATGGTAGCCGGACCGGCATGCACTCCACGCGCAACCGGCAGACGATTGGAACCCCTGGCGCCCCGAATGTGCCGCTGTCGCCGTACAAGCGCGCGCCGCACACGCCCCATCCTGCATTTCGGCCGGTGCCGCGGTCGGAGCAGGTCGCGAGCGACCGGCTCGGCGGCCGCAAGCTGGCCCATGCAGGGGAAAGCGAGCGGAAAGCACCGGCTCCTCCGCTTGGGAAAGAGGTTTCCCGTTCCTCAGGCAAAGAGTTTGGCAGCCGTGTAGAGCGTCCCTCTGGTCGTCCCTGGAGCCGGCTCGACCAGGCTCTGCGCGCCGCGGACTTATTGCTGCAGGCCGGTGGTTTCAGCCTCCTGGTGCTCGACTTCGGCAGCATCGCTCCCGAGCATGTGCTGCGGGTGCCGGCAGCGACCTGGTTTCGCTTTCGCGCGGTCGCCGAGGCGAACGGCACAGCCTGTGTGCTGCTCTCGCAGGCGCCCTGTGCGCGGTCGAGCGCCAGCCTCGTGCTCACATGCAAGCCCATCGAAATACGCCATGCAGGAGGTACGGTCATGGAGTCCATGCGCTACCAGGCGGAAGTGGCTCGCCTCCGCTTTCAGGCAGAGACCGATCCCAGGGTTCCGCGCAAACAGCCGCTCGCCACCTGGCAGTCCAGCCACTATGAGCTCTCGCAGATAGCTGAGAAGGAATCAGCGGAGCCGCGTTCATCCCATGTGCTGGCCTGGAAGACTCCCACGAGCCGGCCATGACAACGGATCGAGGGCAGGGCGAACACGTCCGAAGCTGGTTTCCCCAGCCTCCCGGGGAGCCACTCTATGCCTGCGTTTTTGTGCCGGAGTTCCCCGCGCAGGCTCTCCTGCGGCTGCGACCAGAACTCACGGGCAAGCCGGTTGCCGTGCTCCATGGCGCTGCTCCGCATGAGCGCGTGTGCGCGGCCAATGCCGCGGCGCGTCGCCAGGGGCTCACGAACGGTATGACCCGCGTCGAGGCGGAGTCCTTTGGCGGCATGACCCTGCTCAACCGGTCGACACGCGAAGAAGAGCAGGGACGGCAGATCCTGCTTGGTGCCGTGAGCAACTACACGCCCATGGCCGAAACACGCCACACCGACACAGAAGCTATCTGCGTCCTCGACGTTGCGGGTATGGCCCGGCTCTACACGGAACCGAAGCTGTTTACCCGAGCCTTGTGCGCTGCATTGAAGAGCCGCGGCCTCCATGCCTCGCTCGCCATCAGCCGGAACTTCCACGCAGCCTGCGCTGTTGCACGCGGCAAGCAGGGAACCACAGTGATCGCTCCGGGAGAGGAGCAGTCCATGCTGTCACCCTTGCTGCTTCACGTCGTGGGCGTGGAGCCGGAGCAGTCCGCGACACTGCAGTTATGGGGGATCCGCACTTTGGGCGGCCTCGCGGCCCTGCCGCAAAAGGAGCTGATCGCGCGCATGGGGCAGCCCGGTAAACAACTGCGTGAGCTGGCGCGGGGCGAGCATCCTCACCTGTTTGCTCCCGAGCCGGTGCGCTGGGAGCTCCACGAGGAATTCCAGTTCGACGCACCGGTCACGCTGTTTGACGGCATCCTGTTTGTGCTTTCGACGATGATCGACCAGCTCGTCTCGCAGGCGCGGGAACGGATCCTCGCGATCGCTACGGTGACCGTGTTGTTCCACCTGGAACGCAATGTCTCCGACCCACAAGCGAGCAACAAGGTTAAAGCGTTACTTGAAGGATCAAAAGAGGCAACACACCAACGTGTGATCCGACCCACGCTGCCAACCGGCGACAAGCGGGTGCTGCTGAGATTGTTGCAGCTCGACCTGGCGGCACATCCTCCCGGGGCACCCGTCCTGGGTGTCGTTGTGGAGGCTACGGCTGCCCGTACCGGCGCGGTGCAGAATGGCCTGTTTGCGCCGCCACTTCCTGAGCCCTCGCGGCTCGATGTCACCGTCGCCCGGCTGACCGCGCTTGTAGGTGAGGGGCGCGTCGGGTCGCCGGTCTTACGTGACACTTACTGTCCAGACAGCTTCAACGTGGACCTGTTCCAGAACCAGCCTGCCGAATCCTCTGCGGCCGTACGGCGTGCCCCGGCGATGCGTCTCCTGCGGCCAGCCGAGCCTGCCACCGTGTACACCCGTGGCAGCGAACCAGACCGGTTTTCGTTTCGAGGCGAGCTGTACCAGGTTCGCTCGGCGAGCGGCCCGTGGCGGATGAACGGCGAGTGGTGGAGCCCGGGCGCGTGGTCCTACGAGTGCTGGGATGTGGAAGGGGAGCGCGTTTCAGAGCAGACGCCGCAGCCCGCGTGGCCGCACAAGGCATCGCTCTCGATCCGGACACCCTTTCTTCTGCAGACCACAGCCACGCCGCGCATCCGGCTCTGCTGCCGCCTGCGGAGAACCCTCTCCGCCCAGCCAACGGACAACGACTGGTGCATGGAAGGGCTGTATGACTAGCGCCCCCTACGCAGAGCTCCACTGTGCGAGTGCCTTTTCCTTCCTCGATGCCGCGACTCTTCCGGAGCACCTGGTCGCCCGCGCCGCCGAACTCGAACTGCCTGCAATTGCGCTGCTCGATCGCAACGGCGTCTACGGAGCTGCCCGCTTTCATACCAAGGCAGAGGCGCTTGCGAAGCTGGGTGGCCCGAAGTTGCGGGCGCATATCGGGGCCGAGATCACGCTGCAGCCGAAGGGGGGCGAGCTGTCAGCTTCCAGCAGGAACGCAAAGCGGTTCGGGATGGATTTGCCGCGACTTCCCCTGTTATGCACCTCGCGCACCGGTTACGCCAACCTGTGCCGGATGGTCACCGGCATGAAACTCCGTGCCCCGGGCAAGGAAGAGGGTTTCGCTACAACGCTCGATCTCGCGACGTACGCCGAAGGGCTTGTCTGCCTAACCGGGGGCGAAGAAGGTCCGCTCCATGCTGCGCTCTGTCGTGGAGGAGAAACAGAAGCCCGCAGCGTGCTCGAAGGGCTGGTCGCGATCTATGGCCACGGCAATGTGTACGTCGAGCTGCAACGGCATTACGAGCGTGACGAGGAGTGGCGCAACCAAGCCGCTGTGCGGCTCGCTCGCTCGCTTGGGCTGCCCCTGCTGGCGACAAATGGCGTGCGGTATGCCACGAGAGAGGAGCGGCCGCTGCTTGATGTGTTCACCGGGATACGTCATGGACTGACGCTTGAGAACGCCGGACGGCTGCTCGCTCGAAATGCCGAGCGGCACCTGCGTTCGGGCGAGGAGATGTGCCGGCTGTTTGCCGACCTTCCCGACGCGATCGCAAACACCCTGGAGTTATCGGCACGGCTCGAGTTCACGCTCGACAACCTGGGCTACGAGTTCCCGCGTTACCCGGTGGGCGAGGGGGAGACGATGGTGTCGTTCCTCCGCAAGCGGGTCGACGAAGGGCTGCGCCGCCGCTATGCGCACCGTCCGGAGCTGCTCGAACCGGCGAAAAAGCAGGCCAAAACCGAGCTGAAACTGATCGAAAAACTCGGCTTTGAGGGCTATTTTCTGATCGTCTGGGACATCGTTCGGTTTGCCAGGGAGAATGACATCCTGATCCAGGGAAGGGGGTCGGCAGCGAACTCGGTGGTCTGCTACGTGCTCGAAATCACGGCAGTCGATCCAATCAGTATGGAGCTGCTTTTTGAACGCTTTTTGAGCGAAAACCGTGGCGAATGGCCCGATATTGATCTTGATCTGCCCTCCGGGGACAAGCGCGAGCAGGCGATCCAGTACGTCTACCAGCGCTACGGCGAGCTGGGCGCAGCCATGACGGCGAATGTGATCACCTATCGCGGCCGCTCGGCTGCCCGCGAGGTCGGCAAGGTCCTGGGCTTTGACGAGGACACGCTCACCCGGCTTTCGAGCCTGGTGGGCCACTGGGAGTGGAAGGCTGAAACCGACACCATGCCTAACCAGTTTGCGCAGGCCGGGTTTGACCTGAAGCATCCGCGTATCGCCACCTACCTGAACCTCTGCCTGCAGCTGCAGGACCTGCCGCGCCACCTCGGGCAACACTCCGGGGGGATGGTGATCTGCCAGGGACTGCTTGACCAGGTGGTGCCGCTGGAGCGGGCGTCGATGCCGGGCCGCACGGTGGTGCAGTGGGACAAGGAAGACTGCTCTGACATGGGTCTGGTGAAGGTCGACCTGCTGGGCCTCGGCATGATGGCGGTGATCAAGGACACGATCGAGCTTGTGAGCGAGTACCACGGCAAACAGTACGGGCTGCATGAGCTGCCACAGGAGGACCCGAAGGTGTACGACACGCTTTGCCGTGCAGACACGGTGGGCATGTTCCAGGTGGAAAGCCGGGCGCAGATGGCGAGCCTTCCCCGCAATATGCCGCGCCGGTTCTACGACATCGTGGTGCAGGTAGCAATCATCCGCCCGGGGCCGATCGTCGGCAAGATGATGCACCCCTATATGCGGCGGCGGCAGAAGCGCGAGCCCGTGACTTACCCGCATCCCTCGCTCGAGCCGGTGCTGAAGCGGACGCTGGGCGTGCCCCTGTTCCAGGAGCAGCTTTTGCGGATCGCCATGATCGCGGCCAGCTTCTCGGGCGAAGAGGCGGAGGAGCTGCGCCGGGCGGTCGGGATGCGGCGCTCGCGTGAACGCATGGATCAGCTGGTTATCAAGCTGCGGGCAGGCATGACCGCCAATGGGTTCGACGAGGAGACGCAGGAGCACATCGTCAACAGCGTGTCGTCGTTTGCGCTGTACGGCTTTCCCGAGAGCCATGCTGCGAGCTTTGCGCTGATCGCGTATGCCTCGGCGTACTTCAAGGTCCACTACCTTGCTGCGTTTACCTGCGCCATGCTTAACAACCAGCCGATGGGCTTCTACATGCCAGCCGTGATCGTGAAGGATGCCCAGCGACATGGATTGAAAGTGCGGCCTATCTGTGTGCAGCGCTCACTCTGGCACTGCGCGCTTGAAACGGAGCCAAATGGTGCGTACTCACTGCGCATGGGCTTTATGTACGCGAAAGGCATGCGGGCAGCAGCCGCCGAGACACTGGTAGGGGAGCGCAAAGCAAACGGCTTGTATACGAGCGTCGATGACCTGGCAGCCCGTGTCGGCGCGGCTAACCGGGCAGGGCCAGGCCTGTCCCGGGCGGAGATGGTGCAGCTGGCGCGGATCGGGGCGTTGAACGCGCTCGAAGACGTGGGACATCGCCGGGATGCGCTCTGGCAGGTGGAGCAGGCCGGGCGCCCGGCCGGACCGCTCCTCGAAGCGAACAGGACGGAGCCGGTCAAGAAGCCGGTCGAGCGTGCATCCCCCCTTCGGCAGATGAACACCGAGGAGCGGCTGGTGGCTGATTTCGGTGGAACCGGCCTGACGACCGGTCCACACCCCATGCAGTACCAACGACCGCAACTGCGGCACCTGGGGGTGCTCACCGCGCGGGAACTCTCGGCGACGCGCAATGGGGCCTATGTTCACACGGCCGGCTGTGTTATCGCGCGGCAGCGGCCAGGAACGGCAAGCGGCTTTATCTTCCTCTCGCTTGAGGATGAGACCGGGATCAGCAATGTGGTGATCCACCCGGAGCTCTACGAGCAGCAGCGGCTGCTGATTACCGGGGGAAAATTCCTGCAGGTCGAGGGGGCCTTGCAGAATGACAATGGGGTGGTGCATGTGCGGGCGGAGCGGGTGAGGCTCTTATCTGTGACGGTGGCTAGCACACAATCCCACGATTTTCACTAAGCAAGTACCAGAAGATGCAGGTTCCTTTGGGAACCTCAAATGGGTTCTTCTGCTTTCGATTTCCGTCGATCATTCCGCGCTTCGAGTTAACCTAATGAGGCAGGCAAATGCCTGCAAAGGAGTGCTGCGTGGCTGTGTTCTCTCCGAAAGTTGTTTCGCTTTGTACCTTGCTCCTGGCCAGCTTTGCTGGATCGGTCCACGCCGCAAATGCTCCGGCTGCGGCCAATGCGCCTGCCTCGGCAGAGGCGCCTCCTTTGGTCACCGGCCTGCCCGCACCGCTGTACCTTGCGGCAAACCAAAGCAAGCAGTACCACCTGCGCATGTACCACCTCCACACCGGGGAATCGCTTGACGTGACCTACCGGGTGGGCAATCACTATGTGCCGTCCGCGATCACGATGTTGAATCACTTTCTTCGCGATCACCGGACCGGTGATACGGCAAATTATGATCCGCACGAGTTCGACGTGCTGTATGCGCTGATGCAGAAGCTGCATAAGCCGAATGGCGTGATTGACATTGTCTGTGGCTACCGCACGCCCTGGAGCAACAACTACCTGCGTGAGACCGGCCGCGGGGTCGCCGAGCACTCGCAGCACATGTTGTCGAAGGCGATTGATATTCGCGTGCCGGGCGTTTCGACGCGCACGCTGGACCGTGCGGCACTCTCGCTTGGCGATGGCGGCGTCGGGTACTATCCCCGCTCCCAGTTTGTGCATGTGGATGTCGGTCCCGTTCGTAAGTGGACCCTGATGTAGGTTTCTGTTGCACGGAAAAGGGCCGCGCTTAGTGCGCGGCCCTTTTCCGTTTGCAACGTACTATGCGGTGTCGCTGGTGTCCTTCTTGACATCGGGCTTCACCGGGAAGGGATCACCCTTCGACAGAACGTCTTCCATGTCCTTGTCGTAGCCGTAGATATCATTGAAGAAGTAGACCTTGCCATCGTCACCGACGCGCGCCGTCTGGTAGAAGATGCGTACCGGGATTGGATGGGCGAGCGGCACGATCTTGTTGTCCTCGCCGTTCTCCATCGCCTCGTGGATCGCGTCCGGGGTCCATTCGGGCTTATCGCGCAAGACCCAGTCGGCGAGTTGCTCCGGGTTCTGAATACGCACGCAGCCATGCGAAAAATCGCGGCGGCTCCGCGAGAACAACTGGGTCGCCGGCGTGGAATGCAGGTAGATATTGAGCTTGTTCGGGAACATAAACTTGATCAACCCGAGTGAGTTGGTTGGACCTGGCTTCTCGCGGATCATGTACATATTTTTCGCGAGCTCTTCGGTCGTCCAGTTCGTTACCAGTTTGCCGGTGCGGTCCACCACCTCGAAGTTCTTCGCGTCCAGATAGCCTTTGTTCGCCTCGACGTGCGGCACCAGCTCCTCCTTGACAATGGTGGGCGTCACGTTCCAGAAGGGGCGCAGTACGACATACTTCATCTCCTGTACCAGCACCGGGGTTTTGTGGTCCCCTTCGATCGACTGCCCGACAACAACGCGCATCTCGAACTGCTGCTTGTGGTCCTCGTCAAAGGTGCGCAGCGTGAACTCGGGGATGTTCACCTCGATCGGCGCCTCCTGGTACTCGGGTGCGAGCCAGCGCATGCGCTCAAGTGTGTCTTCGAGCTGGTGCACGCGGATATCGAGCGGAACATTCAGCGCGGCCACTGTCTGGGGCGTCAGCTTGCCGTCTGTCGCAAGGCCATGACGCGCCTGGAAGTTCTTGACGCCATCCGCGAGCGCGCTCGAGTACGTGCTGCTGTTCGTCGCGTCGCCGGTACCATCCATGTCACCCAGGAGCGCGAGGCGGGTGCCGAGTGCAGCGGCGCCGGGGTAAGGGGAGCCTGCGGCGATGGACTTGGCCGGAACCGGCAGCGCTTCCGGGGAGCCTGCCTGACGGGCCAGGTCCTGGTAGTGGTTGAGCGCCTTCATGGTGTTGCGGTATTCGTCCGAGTTCGGCTCAACATCCTTGAGGGCTGCGTCCATGTCATCAGCGGCGACGACCTGCTGCACCAGGAAGTTCGGGAGATCGTACTTCTTCGCCTGAGTGTTGACGCCGAACGCGAAGTGTTCGGGGTTGACGCGGCCGATGTGCAGGTCCGAGATGTAGCGCATGGTGGCGACGGTCATGGCGGTGTCAAATTCAGCGATCTGTGCTTCGCTGGCGCTGCTGAGCCCGGCCAGACGGCCCTGCCAGAGGGAGGCGTCATAGTCGTCCGGGCTGAGGCCCTTGGTGCTGCTCGTTTCGAACAGGTGGATCAGTGCAAGCGCCTGCTTGGTGGGCTTGTGGTCGTCGACCCAGGCTGGATCCCAGGCGCGCTGGTCATAGAAGGTGAGGACCAGCGGCTTGTAGTCGGAGAAATCGGACCAGTGCAGCGAGGCAAGATGGCCGGCGCCGACGTCTGCGTGGAGGGCGTCTTCGATCGGGTCGCTGGTGGCGTGGTCCGTGGCCGGTGCAGTGGTCGTGCCCTTGTGACGGCAGGCGGTGACCGTGAGCAGCAGTGCAAGCGAGGCGAGCGGAACAACTACGCGGTGGCGGCTCAGCAAGTCGACAGCCTTTCAGAAAACGGAGACTTAGAGGGACGGGGTGCTCGCAAGGAGCACAGAGAAGGCGGAGCCGGACAACGCGTAGGATGCGAAGTTGACCACGAATCCAGGTGGATCCATGTTACCGAAGTGGTGGTCAGGAGGACCATGCAGGCCAGACAGGGGCAGTGGAAAGGGAAAATGCTCATAGCAGCTCTCTTGGTGGCGTCGACAGCCGCGCACGCCGAGGGCTGGAAGCTGGTGTGGAGCGACGAGTTCAACGGTGCGAAGAACGCACTGCCGGATGCGACCAAGTGGACCTACGACGTGGGCGACAAAGGCTTCGGCAACCCCGAGATCGAGCTGTATTGCGCTCCCGGGCAGCTTCTGCCTGGTTGCGCTGCGACGAAGCGGAATGCCTGGCAGGACGGGCACGGTCACCTGGTGATCGAGGCGCGGCGCAACGCAGCAGGCAGGTGGACGTCCGCCCGGCTGAAGACGCAGGGGCTGTACACGGTGCAGTTTGGCCGGATCGAGGCGCGCATGAAGCTGCCGGTGGGCGATGGCTTCTGGCCTGCGTTCTGGCTGCTGGGTGCAGACATCGACACGGTCGGCTGGCCCCGCTGCGGGGAAGAAGACGTGATGGAATGGGTGCAGTCGTATGGTGCGGGAACGACTTCCTCGACGACCCATGGCCCGGGGTACTCGGGTGGCCATGGCATCGGGGCGAAGTACAGCTTTCCCGCTCGCCAGCGCGTGGATGATGGCTTCCATACCTACGGACTGCTCTGGTCAAAGGACCGGCTCGAGTACTACCGCGACGATCCCACACATATCTTCCTGACGGTCACGCCGGCGAGCCTGCCGCAAGGGGCCCCGTGGGTCTACGACCATCCTTTCTTTCTGCTGCTGAATCTCGCGATCGGCAGCGGCGGTTTTCCTGGTGCCACGGATGCGTCGACTCCGCCGACCGCAAGGGCGCTGGTGGATTACGTGCGGGTGTACCAGCAGCAGTAAGGGTCAGCAGCTTTGCCGGACGACCTGGTTGCGGCCTTTGTTCTTGGCTTCATAGAGGGCGCGGTCGGCATCGAGCAGCAGTTGGTCGCGGTTCAGGGGTTTGTTTGACGGCCAGCACGCGATGCCGATGCTGATGGTCAGTCGTCCGAGCGGGCTGCCTTCATTCGGGATGTCGGCGTCACTCACAGCATGGAGCGCGTGCTGGGCGATCAGTTCGGCGCCTTCCGGTTCCGTCATCGGCAACAGGAGTACGAACTCTTCGCCTCCGAAGCGGGCCACAAGGTCGGCGACCCGGTGCGCGCTCGACTGGAGGAGCTGCGCGATCTGCCGAAGCACGCGGTCGCCCTCGAGGTGCCCGTAGCGATCGTTGAAGAGCTTGAAGTGGTCGACGTCGACGAGCAGCAGGGAAAGCGCATGGGTGTTGCGGGTCTGGCGACGAGCCTCGTCCTTCAGGGCAGTGTCGAAGACGTGGCGGTTGGCAACGCCGGTCAGGTGATCGAAGCGGGCCTGCCGTTCCAGCAGGGCGGTGCGGGCCGCCCGCTGGGTCTCTTCGGCGTGCTTCTCGGAGGCATCCCGCAGTGTCGCGATGTAGCCCAGTGGGTTGTTGTTGGCCGGGTCGACGTAGCAGGAGGCAAGAGCTTCCATCCAGAGATAGGTGCCGTCGCGCTTGCGCGCCCGATAGCGGATGGTGACACCGGTCGCGCCACCGTAACAGGCCTTCTGGACTGCCTGAACACGAGCGAGATCGTCCGGGTGAACCAGGTCTTCCGCACGACGAGACAGGTACTCGACTGGGCTCCAGCCCGTCATCGGCTCAACCGCGGGCGAGACGAAGCGACGGGTGCCATCTGCGGACGAGATGACGACCACCTCGTGCATGTGGCTGAGCAGAAGGGGATAGAGGACTTCCCGTTCGCGGCTGGCGCGCTCGGCCTCCTCGAGGCGGCGCTCATTGCGCTTGAGTTCGGTGATATCGACGTAGATCGCGATGGCGCAATTCACGGCGGGGAGTACCACGCCGCTATGGAGGACCGTCCGATCCTCTCCGCCTTTGTTGTGCACACAGAGTTCGACCTGGTCGACTGCGTCGTCACTGGAGCGTCCGGCCTGGCGGGAATGCAAGAGGCCGTCGCCGATGCGCCGCTTCCACTGGCGCAGGGAAGCATCGCGCTGCGATGCATCTGTAAAACAGCGGGACCAGTCGGGCCAGTTCTGCAGGTCCCCCTGGCCGTAGCCGAAGGTTTTCTCGAAAGTCTTGTTCAGGACCAGGACCTTGCCGTCGGTGAGGCTAAAGGAGATCAGCGGCAGCGGAAGGGCCTGCAGCACCGCCAGCAGCGCCTCGGGCGAGAGCTCCGAGGACGTGCTGAAATATTCCCGTACCTGGCTGAGGACTTCGATCATGCGTGAGGGCTGCTCCCGACTCGTACATGGTCATCATCGGCAACGCTCGCGAGCCACGGGATGTCACCGTGGTGTTTCCCCCGTTACGTCCGTTTGCTTCGGTGGACTGCCCGGAAGCGCAGCCAGCTCTCGAAGTGCCCAGCGAGCCGCGTCCCTGACTGTCGGATCGTCTCCTGAAGAATCTGCCATCGCCTGGAGCGCGGGGATCAGTGCGAGGTCGCCGCTGTTACCAGCGGCGATGGCAACGTTGCGGCGGAAGCCGCCGTAGCGGGTGCGTTTGACCGGTGAGCCGAAGAAGAGCCGCTCCCACTCGGGCTCTGTGAGCTCGAGCAGGGTGCGCAGCGGCGGATTGATCAACACCTCTCTCGGCACGAGCTCGGGCATGGGCGTCTCGACACTGCCGATGAGCCGGGCGCGACCGTTCCAGGGGCAGACATCCTGGCAGATGTCGCAGCCAAAGACCTGGCGGCCGATGGGCGCTCGCAGGTGCTCCTCGATGGGGCCACGCTTCTCGATCGTGAGGTAGGCAATGCAGAGGCTCGCGTCCATCTGGTGCGGCGCGACGAGGGCATTCGTCGGACACGCATCGATGCAGCGCGTGCAGGAGCCGCAGCGGTCCTCGGGCAGCGTCGCGCGCTGGTCCTCGGCGACCGTGAGGCTGGCGAGAATGGTCCCGAGAAAGAAGAATGACCCGAGTTCCTGGTTGAGTGTGCAGACGTTCTTGCCTGTCCAGCCGACGCCGGCCATCGCGGCGAACTGCCGCTCGACCATCGGCCCGGTGTCCACGTACGCCCAGGACTCGAACGGCCCGAGCTCGGCCTTGAGAGCCTGCTCCATGCGCTTGAGCCGCTGGATCAGGACCTTGTGGTAGTCCGAGGGGACCATCTCGCCCGAGGGCGCGGTGCGTCCCGACCAGGCATAGCGGGCGATCCAGCCGGCGGAGTCGGGCGCTGGATCGATCGAGAGCGGGGTGCTGGCGTCGCCGCCGTAGGGAGCAGTGCACACGATCACCGAGTTGGCCCAGGGGACGGCGAGCTCGAGGCCGCTGCGCAGGTAGCGACCGAGCGCGTCTTTGCGCTTCAGGTACTCCATCTCGCCCGCGGACCCGTGAGCAATCCACTGCTCGAAGTAGGCTCTGTGGTTGTCTGCCTCAGGCGAGCCAAGCCGTGGTACCGGCGCAATGCCTGCCGTCGCGAAGCCTGCCTCCACGGCGTGCCGCCGGATCGTCTCCTGCAGGGTCATTGTGCCGCTACTCGGTCTCGGCGGCGACCGGCTGGTTGCTGACTGGCATGGCCCCAAGCGTCTTCAGCTCGGCCTTGACGCGCGCCCACTCCGCTGGGTGCCGTTTTGTGATGATCGGGCTCGCCGGGTCGGCGTAGTAGTGGAGCACGTCGTCCTTCAGCCCCGGTGGTACAGGGTCTGTCGGCTTGCTGGTGATGCGATGGAGGAGGCTGGCGTAGGTCTTGTCGGTCAGCGGGTACCCGCCGGGAGCAACTGGCCTGCCGGTGTCGAGATCGCGATTCGGCAGCGTCTGGCGCGGGGCGCCGAAGCGGGTGAGCGCGGCCTTCAATGCGTCGACCGAGGCGTCGACGCTGTGGATGTACTCGTTCTCGGTCGCTGGCGTCGGCCCCTTGATCGAAAGCAGCTTGAGCGGGCCGAACTTCGGCAGGAGGAAAATCACGCCGGCCAGTGTGTAGGTGCCGATGCCGGGAGTTCTGCGATAGGAAGCCCAGTTGTTGGTCGTCTCGACGGCCGCAATCTCACTTTGCAGCTTCAGGAACTCGGGGGTTGGGTCATCGGCAGGCATGTTCCTGCGATGCAGGAGGTTCTCGGCATACGCGATACGCGGCAGAAATGAGTGCACGGAGAAGCGGTAGCCCCGCACGTTGATCGTGGAAAGCCGGGCGCCCGAGAAGTGCTCGCTGAAGCCGTAGGTCTGGTAAAAGGCCGCGCTCAGCTGCCGCACCGGCACGTGCAGTCCGACGTGCCGCAGGTAGTGCACCGGCGCAAGCCGGTGGTGCGTGATCTCGTTGATGTCGAAGGCAAACTCGGTCTGCACGTGGGCATGCGGGTCTTCGGCGTAGCTGACGAAGTTGCCGTAGCGGTCGCGCAGCTTCGGGAACTCGACAGGGACCGCGATGTTGGTCGCCTCCGAGTGGCCGGTGTTGTCGCCGATGTAGTGCGAGAGCGCGCCGATGGCAAAGGCCAGCTCGTCGGCCGAGTGCGCGTTGCGAAAGAGGTTCACCACGAAGTCGCCGGAGCGCACATAGTGGGTGAGATCCGAGAAAAAGACATCGCCGAAGGGGTAGTAGCCGATGTCCTGGATGACGCAGCCGCCGTAGGCGTAAGCCCGCGCCCGCTCGAGCTCTGCAGGCGTGATGCCTGGGTAGCGAGCGCGTAGCAGGGGCGCGATCGACGAGTCCCAGGTGAGATCGATCAACTGCTCGTGGGTAAGCACGGAGTAGGCCCGCGCCTGAGGGAGGGCGACAGCGAGGCAGATAAGAAGAAGCCCGACTGCACAAAGCTTAAGCGAAACCAACATCAACCCAGTATCGCAGGCGCACGGGAAGTCCCTCCTGTAAGTGCGCGTAAGAGAGCGAGAGAGAGAGGGGAGCAGAACACATACACGCCTATGCTGCTCGCATGCGCGCTCGTCTGCTTTGGCTTACAGGTATGTTCTCAGCGTTGCTCGTGCAGAACAGTCCAGCAGGAGCGCAGCCGGTACCCGTCCGATTCCCGGAGGGGTCCGTTCACGGCTACCTTGCACTTCGATCCCTCGATGGCAGGCTGGTAGCAGCGGGCAACCTGAACCAGACCGTCCACGGCGCTTACCTGACTTCCCGGCTCATCTACCGCTTCAAGGATGGCTCGGTGGATGAGGAAACGGCTGTTTTCACGCAGCGGGGATCGTTTCGGCTCGTAAGTGATCGCAGGATACAGAAGGGCCCTATCTTCCCCAAGCCATCGAAGCAAAGACCGGTGAGGTTACCGTGCGTTCCCTGGATCCAGGCGAGACAAAGGTTGAGACGACCCACATGGATCTGCCCGATGATCTGTCCAACGGCATTCTTCTTGTCTTGATAAAGAACCTTTCTCCCAAGACTCAGGAGACGAAACTCTCGTACATCGCGGTCACGCCCAAGCCGCGTCTGGTGCAACTGGTCATCAAGCCGGACGGCACAAACCGGTTCCGGAGTGCGGGACGCCTCAACCAAGCGCTCCGCTTTGTCATCCACGTGGATCTCGGCGGGATCGCGGGCATGGTCGCACCGCTCGTTGGCAAAGAGCCGGCAGACAGCCATGCGTGGGTCAGCGCGGACGAGGTCCCTGCGTTCATACGCTCAGAAAACCCGCTCTACTTAAACGGCCCACTGCTGCGCACCGAGCTGGTAAGCCCGGTGTGGGAGCAGGGCCAGGACTCGCTGCCCCTCCGGGGCGGAAGTAGCTGCAGGCGACTGCCTTGTGCTGGTGACCGGAAGCAATCAGCTGCGACAGATCGATGCAGCGTCAACCCGCAATGCCAAGTCTGTACACGAGTGCATGGGCAAACAAATCCTATCTCTCCGGAGTACCTCGCGGCAGAGGCTGGGCGCCCACCCCATCCGCTGTCATCTTTATGGGCACGATGTTGCCATCTGCGTCGAAGTACATCCGATCGATCGCGAGCTTCCGTTCATTCGCGCCCGTGGTTCCAAGCGGGTGGCGGTGGTAGACGATGTACCACGTATCCGTTCCCGGGATCTGCAGCACGGAGTGATGCCCCGGGCCGTTCGCGATCGCGGGATCGGTGCTCAGTATCTTGCCTGCGGGCACAAAGGGCCCGGTTGGGCTTGAGCCCTTTGCATACGCAACGCCGTAGCTTGCATTGCCCCAGTCGCCCTCGGACCACATGAAGTAGTACACGCCCCGGCGCTTGATCATGAAGGGACCTTCGACATAATTCCTGGGCGTGATCTCCTTGTAGAGCGAGCCATCCTTCATCGGGATGACGTGCTTCAGATCGGGCGAGAGCCGCGCGACATTGCAGTGGCCCTGGCCGCCGAAATAGAAGTAGATCGAGCCATCGTCGTCACGGAACACTGCGGGGTCGATCGGCTGCGCACCGTTGTGAAACTCGCCGATCAACGGCTTGCCGAGCGCATCGACAAATGGGCCGCCGGGCGAGTCGCTCGCCGCGATGCCGATGCCGCCGGGAGTCTTGTCGGTCTTCTGCAGGTCATTGGCGGCGAAGAAGAGATAGTACTTGCCATTGAGATAGATCGAGGTCGGCGCCCAGATCGCGTATGCGGCCCACGCGACGTTGCGCACGTCGAGCACATCCGGGTGCTTGGTCCAGTGCACAAGATCGGGCGAGGACAACGCATCGAGCGACGTATGCAGCAGATAGACAGGGTGGATTACATGCTGTGCGCGGAGCTGCTGCTGAAGCGGGTTAAAGGTCTCGTGCGCATTGCTGAGAGGCGCAGGGTCTGACGAGGTGGGATAGATCCAGTACTGGCCCGCATAGATATGGATCTCGGGGTCTGCGTACCAGCCCAGCTTCGCGAGGTGGGCAGTGGCCTGCGACCAGCCAGCGGAGACACAGCAGAGAGAAGCAAAGAACAAGGCGGGGCGGCTCAGTCGAAACACGGTCGATCCAGTCAGAAAAGGAATGCGCACTCGGCTTTTATTCTATGCACCCCGTTCCCGCGCTGGCCGAGGAACGGCTAAAATCCCTCCGACGGAAACAAGGGGCTTATGCCGAAGTTGAAAGATTTTGGGAACGTATCCATCGTGCTGTCTCTGTTTCTTTCGAGTGGGATTGCTGCGACTCGCGCACAGAGTGTTCCCGCTGCGCTCGAGTCTCCACCGGCCCAGGCGGCGCAACCCGGGCCTCACGGAACCATGCTCCGCGGCATGCCGAGGTTTCACCCGGCAGCACCGTATGATCCCGGTGAGCACACCGGCTTCCAGCAGCTCTTCAATGGAAAGGACTTTGCGGGCTGGGACGCGGACCCGAGTATCTGGCGTGTCGAGGATGGCGTGATGGTGGGCCAGACCTTTGCCGGAACGCAGAAGGGCAATAACTACATCGTCTACCGCGGCGCAAAGACCCGTGACTTTGACTTGAAGCTCGAGATGAAGATTGAAGAAGGTGGTGGTGGTGGTATCCAGTACCGCAGTGTGACGGGGCTTCCATGGAGCCGACCACAGCCAGCCGGGCAGCCGCCGTATGACCTGCGCTTTATGATGACCGGGCCACAGGCAGACTTCTGGTTTCCGGTGAACCCGCAGGCTGCGAGTTATACCGGGCAGTGGTACTCCGAGAACACGATGCAGGGGATCCTTGCGTATCGGGGGCAGGTGACCGAGGCGCTTCCGGGTGAGATCAACCGCATCATCGCGACCATCGGTGACATCGATGCGCTCGGCGGCTATGTCAAGGTGAATGACTGGAACGAGTACGAAGTGATTGCGCGGGGCGGCGTGATGATGCACATCATGAACGGCCGGCTGATGGCGGTCTTCATCGACGACACGCCCGGCTCCGTAAACAACCAGGCCGGGCTGATCGGCTTCGAGATAGAAAGCGAGCCCTCGAAAATCTCGGTGCGCAACATCTATCTTCGATCGTTTGACTAAGCCGACTTATACGTTGAACTTGAAGAAGAGTATGTCGCCGTCCTTGACGACATACTCTTTGCCTTCCGAGCGCAGGAGACCTTTTTCGCGGACCGCCTGCTCGGACTTAAGCGCGAACAGATCGTCCGAGGCATAGGTGTCGGCCTTGATAAAGCCCTTCTCAAAGTCCGAGTGAATCACGCCCGCAGCGCCGGGCGCCTTGGTGCCGCGACGGATCGTCCAGGCACGCACTTCCTGCACGCCCGCGGTGAAGTAGGTGATCAGGTCGAGCAATCGATAGGCCGAGTGGATCAAACGGTCCAGGCCTGGCTCCGTGAGGCCCATATCGGCGAGAAACTCGTTGCGCTCCTCAGGCTCAAGCTGCGCAATCTCGCTCTCGAGCGCGCCGCAGATACGGACGACCTGGCTGCCCTCTTCGCTCGCCCGCTGCTCCACAGCCGCGGTGTAGCTGTTGCCGTCTGTGAGGCCGTTCTCGTCGACATTCGCGACATAGAGCTGCGGTTTCGCGGTGATCAGAAACAGCTCGCGCGCGATCAGCTTCTCGTCATCGGTCAGGTCGGCCGTGCGGGCGGGGCGGCCTGCGTTGAGCACCTCGCGCAGCTTGCCCAGCATCGCGAACTCAGCCTTGACCCTGCCATCACTGGTGCTCTTGGCGGCACGTTCGACGCGCGCAAAGCGCTTCTCGACGGTGTCGAGATCGGCAAGCAGAAGCTCGGTGTTGATGATGTCAATGTCGTGCAGCGGATTGACCGCGCCGGCGACATGGACGACCTCGGGGTCGTCAAAGCAGCGCACCACGTGCGCGATCGCATCGGTGGCGCGGATGTGCCCGAGGAACTGGTTACCGAGGCCTTCACCTTTGGACGCGCCCTCGACGAGACCGGCGATGTCGATGAACTCCATGGTTGTTGGGACCAGGCTCTTCGGCTGGATCAGCGCGGCAATCTTCTCGAGGCGCTTGTCGGGCACGGTCACCACGCCGGTGTTCGGCTCGATGGTGCAGAAGGGATAATTGGCGGCCTGCGCCTTCGCAGAGGTGAGTGCATTGAAGATGGTGCTTTTGCCGACGTTCGGCAGTCCAACGATTCCGCAGTTCAGAGGCATTCTTCCGTTTCCTTGTCTCTCTTATTGGAGCATACCGGCGCGGAGCAGGACGCGAGGCAGGGGAGCCAAGACAGGGGTCCGGGCGAGGGCATAGAATCTGCGCCGGCGCCGCTTCTTCCCTGTGAGAGCCGCGCCCCGATCTCTGAAGGAGCTACAGCGATGGCGACGATCTCTCAAATTCAGCCCGGAACCTACGGTTTTCCCCTCTCCCTGCGCAAGCAGTATGGCAACTACATCGGCGGCAAGTGGATGGCGCCCTCCTCCGGCGAGTACTTCGACAATGTGACGCCTGTGACCGGGCAGACCCTGTGCTCGATCCCGCGCTCGAACGCTGCGGATGTGAACCTGGCGCTTGATGCAGCGCATGCGGCCAAGGGCGCATGGGGCCGCACCTCGCCAGCCGAGCGCAGCCGCATGCTGGCTCGTATCGCCGACCGCATGGAAGAAAACCTCGAGATGCTCGCAACGGTCGAGACCTGGGACAACGGCAAGCCGCTGCGCGAGACGATGGCTGCTGATCTGCCGCTCGCGATTGACCACTTCCGCTACTTCGCCGGGGTGATCCGCGCGCAGGAGGGCGGCATCTCGCAACTCGATGACACCACCGTCGCCTACCACTACCATGAGCCTCTCGGGGTCATTGGGCTGATCATTCCCTGGAACTTCCCGATCCTGATGGCTACCTGGAAGCTTGCGCCTGCGCTCGCAGCCGGCAATGCGGTTGTCCTCAAGCCAGCAGAGCAGACGCCACTCTCGATCCTGGTGTTGATGGAGTTGATCGAGGACATCCTGCCGGCAGGCGTGCTTAACATTGTGAATGGCTTTGGACTTGAAGCAGGCAAGCCACTCGCTTCAAGCCCGCGCATCCAGAAAGTCGCCTTCACCGGCGAGACCACGACCGGCCGCCTGATCATGCAATACGCCTCGCAGAACATCATCCCGGTTACGCTCGAGCTTGGCGGCAAGAGCCCGAACATCTTCTTCTCCGACGTTCTGAGCGCGGACGACGCGTTCTTTGACAAGTCGCTCGAAGGCTTCGCGATGTTCGCGCTCAACCAGGGCGAGGTCTGCACCTGCCCCTCGCGCGCGCTGATCCAGGAGTCGATCTATGACCAGTTCATGGAGCGGGCGCTTGCCCGTGTGAAGGCCATCCAGGGGGGCAACCCGCTCGACAAGGCAACGATGATCGGCGCACAGGCGTCGAGCGAGCAGATGGAGAAGATCCTCTCCTACATCGATATCGGCAAGCAGGAAGGCGCAGAGGTGTTGACGGGCGGCAAGCGGGCCGAGCTTGACGGCGACCTGAAGGACGGCTTCTATGTCGAGCCGACAGTCTTTCGGGGCAACAACAAGATGCGCATCTTCCAGGAGGAAATCTTCGGCCCGGTGGTGTCGGTGACGACCTTCCACGACGAAGACGAGGCGCTCGCGCTCGCCAACGACACGCTGTATGGCCTAGGCGCGGGCCTGTGGACACGCGACATCAACCGCGCCTTCCGCATGGGCCGCGGCATCCAGGCGGGCCGTGTCTGGACGAACTGTTATCACCTGTACCCAGCGCACGCAGCATTTGGCGGGTACAAGCAGTCGGGCATCGGGCGCGAGAATCACAAGATGATGCTTGAGCATTACCAGCAGACGAAAAACCAGCTGATCTCCTACAGCCCGGACAAGCTCGGCTTCTTCTAGAGAGCTTGGCGGGCGCGTTTGCCTTCACAGAGGAGGCTTCCCGTTGGTCGCATTTGCCGGCCAGCGGGAGGCCAACAAAAAGCCGGACCGGGAGCATCAAGCCGACCGCTACGGAGCCGCCGCTCGCCGCGCAGGCGGATCGTCCGGCAGGATACACGCGATGAATCTACCAGAGCAGGTGCTGCGCACCGAGGCCGCCGAGCAGTTGATGGAGACGCTCTCGCGCCGTCACGGCCCGCTGATGTTTCACCAGTCAGGCGGCTGCTGCGACGGGAGCTCGCCCATGTGCTATCCGCTGGGCGAGTTCCTGGTCGGGGACAGCGACATTCTTGTTGCGATGCTGGGTGAGACGCCCTTCTACATGAGCCGGAGCCAGTTCGAGTACTGGAAGCACACGCAGCTGATCCTCGACGTGGTCCCCGGGCGTGGCGGTATGTTTTCGCTTGAGGGATCTGAGGGTGTGCGGTTCCTGATCCGCTCGCGGGTGTTCACCGACGCCGAGATCGGCGCTCTGCGCGCGGCGTCGAAGATCTAGCACGCTACAATCCTCACGAAAGCGGGTGAGGATCCTATGCAGCGAGACGCGCGAATCTATGTGGCAGGGCACCGAGGGCTGGTCGGTTCGGCAATCTGCCGGGAACTGGCGACGCAGGGCTTCTGCAACGTCACCACGCGGACACGCGCCGAGGTAGACCTGGCGGACTGGGTCGCGGTTCGATCCTTCTTCGAGGAGGCGCGGCCCGCCTATGTCTTCCTCGCAGCAGCGAAGGTCGGCGGCATCCTGGCCAACCAGACGTACCCCGCAGAGTTTCTGCGCGAGAATCTACTGATCCAGAACAACGTCCTCGAGATGAGCCGGCAGGCCGGCGTCACGCGGCTGCTGTTTCTCGGCTCCAGCTGTATCTATCCAAAGTTCGCAGAGCAGCCGATTCGTGAAGAGTCTCTGCTGACCGGCCTGCTCGAGCCCACAAACCAGCCGTATGCAATCGCCAAGATAGCCGGCGTGGAAACCTGCTCGGCTTATAACCGGCAGTACGGAACGAGCTATCTTGCAGCCATGCCGACAAACCTATACGGGCCGAACGATCACTTCGACCTCCAGAACTCGCATGTGCTCCCGGCACTGTTACGCAAAGTCGCCGAGGCAAAGAAGCAGGGGCGCGGGCATGTGGAGGTCTGGGGAAGCGGTACCCCGCGGCGTGAGCTGCTGTACTCGGCAGACATGGCCGAGGCGTGCGTGTACCTGATGAACCTCTCGGACGACGCCTTTGCTGCGTTTCTCGAGCAAGATGGGCCGCCCCTGATCAATATCGGGACCGGCGAAGATATTTCGATCCGCGACCTGGCGGAGCTGATCTGCCGGATCGTCGGGTATACCGGCGAGCTTGTGTTCGATCGATCAAAGCCCGATGGCACGCCGCGAAAGCTGCTCGATGGGAGCCGGCTGCGCGCGCTCGGCTGGCAGGCGCATACCACGCTTGAGGATGGGATTGCGCGGACATGGAAGGCCTACCAGGAACATGCGCTTCCAGGCTAAGGCGTCCCCACCTTTGATTTGAGAGGGGGACGCCGCGAGTCTCCAGCACCAATGCGTGTTCGCTCACCCGTCAGACCTTGAGGAAGATTCGCCTGCGGTAGAGCACGGCCATCGGGATCCAGCACACCAGCACGTACGCAAGCGAGTACACGAGCGACGCGAACACCTGGTCGGGAATTGCGTGCGCGAATACCCGGTAGATCGCCTGCTGCGCCGAGAGGCCAGAGCTCATGCGGATCGTCCCGAGCGCTGCCGCGAGCAGCTCCGAGAGCACGTAGGCGCTGATCGCGTTCATGCCGAAGACCAGCAGTGGGGTCGCGTACCACGGTCGCGTGGGCTCGTCCCCCGCATCCGGCCGGGATACGTCGGCAATCCACAATGCAAGCGCCAGCAAAACGAGGCTGCAGCCTCCTGCAAAGAGCACATAGGAGCTCGTCCAGAGCTTCTTGTTGATGGGGAAGGTCGTATTCCAGAGACCGCCGAGCAGCAGGCAGGAAACGCCGGCCACGGCGATCCCACGTGCCTTCGCTCCGATCGAGCGGGCTGTGCGCAGCCAGATGCCGGTGAGCAGGCCGAGGAGCGTTGTTCCCAGAGCGGGCAGCGTGCTGAGAAGCCCTTCGGGGTCGCGGGTGTGCTCGTAGAGGTGGGGGGCTGAGAAGATCTGCCGATCCAGCCACGCCGTGAGATTGCCGTCCCGGTCGAGCAACGGTACACCGTGCGTCGGGACCCCGTACCCCGGAACCGGAACAAAGCGCATCAGGAGCCAGTAGCCGCCGAGCGCGCCCACAAAGAGCAGCAGCTTGCTCCGCCAGCCGGGGCTGAGCAGGTAGAGGCTGGCTACCACCAAGTAGCAGACTGCGATGCGCGGCAGCACGCCGTAGAAGCGCATGGTGGCGAGATGAAAGAGGGGAAAGCTGTTGACCAGAAGGCCCAGCAAGTAGAGCGTGATGCTGCGTTGCACCACATGCCGGAAGAGCAGGGCCCGCTCGGCGCCACGGGCCAGGCGCGTCTCCATCGAGAGCACAGTGGAGATCCCAACCAGGAAGAGAAAGGTAGGGAAGACCAGGTCCGTCGGCGTGAAGCCGTTCCAGTAGGCATGCTTCAGCGCCCAGTAGGCGTGCTGCTCATCCCCGTTGTCGTTGACAAGGATCATGAAGCCGATGGTGAGCCCGCGCAGAAGGTCGATAGAGAGAAGCCGACCTCCCTTTGCTCCGGAACGGACCTTGTCCGTTCGCTGGGACGGCAGCGCCGTCGCTGTGGATTCTGTCAAAAAGCTCCTCCGGTCTGCACTAGCAAAGGGTGTTGCCATGGAAGCACCCAACCGCGCTGCTTGTAAACCACTGAGTGCACAAGCCTGAGGCGCCGGACCTGCCTGGGGCGAAAAGCTACCCATATAATTGCCGGAATGATCCCGTTCCTCCTTTGATCGCGACGAGGGTCCGCTTCGGCCCCACGGCCGTTCGGCTGCGGTTTCCCCTGCCGCGTGCTGTAGCGACGAGACTGAGAGCGCTCCGCTGAGCGTTCACGGACACCGTTTGCCCGCTGTCTGCTCCGTTGCCACCCCGGGCAGAGACAGACCGGCGCACACACCTGCCCGAGGCGGACGGCCCGGCAGAATCACCCGCTTGAAGGAAAGTCACAATGTCGTACACGAACGCGCCGGCCCCGCCTCAAACCCCCGCCTCCTCCCGCAGCTTTCTGGACCACCTCTTTCTCCCGGAAGACCAGCCTCGCCGCTGGGGGATTGCCGAGTCGCTCCTTCTGCTGGTGTGGTTTGCCGTCGCCATCTACGCGGTGCACCAGCATGCGCCCTGGGCCGATGAAGAACAGGCCTGGATGCTCGCCGGAGGCGTGAGCTGGAAGACGCTGTTTACGCACAGCCTTCATTACGAGGGGACTGGCGGCCTCTGGCATGCCTTCCTCAAGGTGCTACAGGCGCTGCATGTTTCGTTCAGCACGATGCGCTGGTTTGTGGTGGCTATCCAGGGTGCTGCCATGGCTGTGCTGCTGCGTTTCGCGCCATTTCCGCGACTGGTGCGATTCCTGCTTCCGTTTACGTTCTTCCTGCTCTACCAGGACACGGTAGTTGCGCGCTCCTACTGCCTGTTCGCAATCCTGGTGTTTCCGGCGGCGGTGCTGTTGCGCTCCGCACGGCCGCGCCCACTGCTGCTGGCGGTGCTGCTGGGCCTGATGGCCAATCTCTCGGTGCATGGGGCCATCGCGTCGGGCGGCCTCGCCATCGCGGCGCTCCTGCTCTGGCGTGGACGCCTCATGCGCGCGATCCCAGCCGTGCTGCTCCTGTTGCTGCTCTGGGCCGGTGCCGTAGCGACCATGATCCCGGCCCCGGATATCGACTATGCCGCGGGGAATAACATCCAGCGGTCCATCGCCCGGATCGAGAAGCAGGTGGGGCTCAAGGCTCCTGCGCACGGAACCGCGGCTGCCGCACCTGCACCGGCGAACGCCCCGGAGCCTGACCGGCATGGACTCAGCAAGGGGCGTCGCCGCTTCGATCGCTCGATCGCGGTCCTCACTTACCCGCTCTCGGTCTTCCGTTCGCTCGCGCTCCTGCTGGTCGCCGCGCTGATTGCCCAGGCAGTGCTGCAGCAGCGGCGGCCACTACCATCCGTTGAGGCGGAGCTAGGGGATGCGGGCTCACTCGGCTGGATCGGGCTCGTGCCTTACGGCCTGATGGTGCTGGTGTTTACCTCGCTGTATCTTGCGCCGCGCCATGTCGGCATGGTGCTTACCGGCTTTGTTGTTTCGGCGTGGCTTACCTGGCCTTCGGCTCACGCGCTTCGAGGGCGTCGCCGCCCGTTGCAGCTTGCGACCACAGGACTCTTTGCCCTGGTTTGCCTGGTGCAGATTACCTGGAGTTTTCATGCGATCCGAGAGGAGCGCCGGCTGCTGTATGCCCCGGGCAGAATGACAGCCGACTACCTGCGTTCGCAGGGTGTGGGTTCAGCAGGCTCAGAGAAGACGCTGGCCGGCTACTACTACTACAGCATCGACCCGCTGTTGTACTTCCCGACAAACATCTACAGCAACCAGCCGCCGCATCGTTACTGGTACTGGAGCACGATGATGCGTCACTACGGCTCCGTGGAAGCGACGCTAGCCGCGCATCCTGACTTCATCGTGCTCGGTGGCTATGACAGCGGCCATGATGCCGAGATCACACGTGACTGGGAAGCTAACACCCCACCCGAGCCCGGAGTTACGCTAAATGACAGCTTCTTCATCGCGCGTTACTTCGAGGATCATGGCTACCATGTAACTCACGTCTTCTGTGGACACAGCTGGATGCGCTCCACCTATGCTGAATTGTTGTGTAACACGGTGCTTGAGCCTGTAACGCCGGGCGCACTCACAGCATTGGATACTGTTGTGCATACGTCCTATCATCGTGTGCGAAAGAGCTACTCGGCGAAGCGAGCTCGGTCCGGCCAGAGTTACCCCTGAATGTCCCACGTCACCTAAGATGGGTGACCTTCGCCGTAACCGCATGAGGTCACCCGAAAGTCGTAGCTAGTGGTGACATGTGAGCGGCAGCGTCCTGCTGAAATGCGTGATAATAAAAGCTCTAGAAGCTGGCATGTAACCGATAACATACTCGGAATTGCCGGCGCATCTGCGTCTACGAAGCCCATCTCCCTCTCCTGAGTCATTCAGCGATCGCTAACATTTCCTATCATGGAAGCGATAATGAGGAAATACTTATAGCCAAAGTCTGTGCGCTGAGTTACTGTCTGCCTCAAGTCTTACTTTTATTCAGGAACGGCTGCTAACTCGCGAGAGGGAGTGTCCGTATGCGAGGAAAGCCATGGTGCAGGCGCCACAGGTTAACCGTTTCTTGTCGTCCCTTTCTCCGGAAGCGCTGAAGCGGCTCCTGCTTCATGCAACGGCTGTTGACTTACCGGTGAATACCACTCTGTACAAGGCAGAGGAAACTCCGCGACACGCATACTTCCTGACCGCGGGCATTGCTTCCGTGGTGATGTCCATGGAGGATGGCGGCATCGCCGAGGTCGGAATCATCGGCCACGAAGGCGTGATCGGCAGCATGCATCTGCTGGGCGACGGGCGAGACCCAACCAGCTGCTTTATGCAGACCCCCGGAGCGGCGTTGCGGATCCCGTTCTCCGGCTTACAACAGGCGTTTCTCAGCTCCGACGAGGTGCGGGCACGTGTTCTCGAATTCGTGCAGCAGCAGTCGCAGGCATTGAGCCAGATCGCGAGCTGCAATCGCTTGCACGAGGCAGAGGCGCGGCTGGCTCACTGGCTCCTGATGGTGCAGGATCGAACCCAGGCCAGCGTCTTCGGCTTCACGCAGGAGGTGCTGGCAGTCATGCTGGGGGCGGGTCGACCGACGGTTGCTGTCGCGGCCGGAGCCCTGCAGCGCAATGGGCTTATCGAGTATCACCGCGGGCGCATGAAGATCGTGGACCGCAAGCGGCTGGAGCACGCCTCCTGCAGCTGCTACCAGGTCACGCAGCAGCTCTACGCGAACCTGTACAAGCGCAGTGTTGTGGATCGCCGGGGATGGCAGAACGCGGGTGCCGTGCCGCGGGCGGCGGTGATGTAGGGAGACTTACTTCGTAGCTGGGGAGTTGGTGGCCGCGGCCCGCTGGGTGGCCTCGTATTCGGCGATCAGCTCGCCCACGCTTGCGATCTTCTGCGTCAGGCTCATGATCTGCAGCCGGATGCGCTCACCTGACGCTGGTTCTTCGGTCTGATGCTCGCAACGAGCTTTTTCCGAGATCAGGTTGGCAAGAAACTGCTTCTGTTTCTCGTACTGCCGCGGCTTCCAGCCAGCTGTAAAGGGCATGGATTTAGTGTAGCAACAGCGTCATGCGGGCGCTGTCATCCAGCGAACCTACAGATGCCGGCGCAGCCAGGCAGCAGCTAGTGAATGACCTGTGCCAGCAGCAGGGTGAGAAAGAGGCCAGTCACCGACAGGATCGTCTCCATCACGGACCAGGATTGCAGTGTCTCGACGACGCTCATCTGGAAGTACTCCTTGACCATCCAGAAGCCGCCGTCATTCACGTGCGAAAAGATCAGCGAGCCCGCGCCTGTCGCCAGCGCAAGCAGGGAGGGATTGGCGCTCCCGCTATGCAGGGATATGGGCGCGACAATCCCCGCGGCGGTGGTCATTGCGACGGTGGCAGAGCCCGTGGCCAGCCGCAGCAGCGCTGCAAGCGTCCAGGCAAAAAGCAGCAACGGGATGTGACGTCCCATCACGGCGGTCAACAGCGCTCGACCGACGCCGCTGTCCATCAGCACGCGTCCGAAGCCGCCGCCGGCGCCGACGAGCAGCAGGATGCCCGCAGTAGGCGCGACGCACTCACTGGTGAAACGCAGCAGCGTGTCGCGCCCGAAGCCGCGCAGTGTGCCGAGCGTGAACAGGCTGACCAGCACACCGATCAGCAAGGCGACATCGTCGTTGCCGGCGAAGCGCAACACATCAATGGCGTGAGCGCGGAAGCCGGTGGACGCAATGGCGCTGCCGCCCCGCACCGTGACGGCGCTGGCCAGCAGCATGAGCACGACAGGGAGCAGGATGGTGAAGAGCGTGACGCCGAAGCTTGGAAGCTTTCGTGTCTCGGCGCCTTCGCTGAACTGCGCAGCGATTGGATTGTCGAGCGAAAGCGTGATGCGGTTCTGCATGAAGGTGCCGAAAAGCGGGCCCGCGAGGATCGCTGCAGGGATGCCAACGAGCAGCGCGAGGAAGATCGTCCTACCCACGTCGGCCTGGTAGGCAGCAACAGCAAGCATCGCTGCGGGATGGGGCGGGACGAGGCCATGATCCGCAGAGAGGCCTGCTGCCATGGGGAGCCCGATGAACAGGAGCGACCGGCCGGTGCGCTTCGCGACGGTGTAAGCGATCGGCACGAGCAGCACGAAGCCAACCTCGAAGAACGTCGGGAGCCCGACGATCAGGCCGATGAGAAGCATCGCCCAGTGGATCCGTCTCTCGCCGAAGACCCGGACCAGGGTGAAGGCGATCTGGTCCGCGCCGCCTGACTCTGCGAGCATCTTGCCCAGCATCGTTCCGAGCGCGATAACGATGGCGATATGCCCAAGTGTCGCGCCCATGCCCGCTTCAAAGGAATGCACAAGCAGGGCCGCCGGCATACCAGCCACCAGGCCGAGCGCAAGGGAGACCACGACGAGGGTGAGAAAGGGGTTGAGCTTGCCGACTGCGATCAGGAGCACAAGGATCACGATCGAGGAGGCTGCTGCTGCGAGGAGGAAGACGCCGTGGGAGTCAATCATCGGTTGCGCTAGGGCCGGAGTGCGTGCAGCAGAAGACCGGCGGCGGTGGCACCGAGGACGGGACCGAGGATCGGAACCCAGGCATAGGCCCAGTCGGAGCCGCCTTTGCCTGCGATCGGCAGGAGGGAATGGGCGAGGCGCGGGCCGAAATCGCGGGCCGGGTTGATCGCGTAGCCGGTGGTACCGCCGAGCGACAAGCCGATTCCCCAGACCAATGAGCCGATGAGGTAGGGGGCGAAGCCGGCGGCCGCGCCCTGCGGCAGGACCAGCTTCGAGGTCATGGCATTTGCCACCAGGACGAGCACAAATGTCGCAACCACTTCGGAGAGGAGATTCCAGCCGTAGCTGCGGATTGCAGGGATGGTGCAGAAGACGCCGAGCTTGGCGGCGGGGTCGTCGGAAGCCTGCCAGTGAGGGTAGTAGAAGAGCCAGACGAGGATGGCTCCCGCAAAGGCGCCCGCGATCTGTGCGGCGGCGAAGGCGGGGAGTGTCGAGAAGTCGTTGCTTTGGATCGCGGCGGCGAGTGTGATGATCGGGTTCAAGTGCCAGACGGGGCTCCCGAACAGGAGGGCGGTATAGATGCCGCACAGCACAGCGAAGCCCCAGGCCGTGGTGATCACGAGCCAGCCTGCGTTCTCGGCCTTGCTTCGCTTGAGCAGGACCCCCGCGACCACGCCGTCGCCGAGCACAATCATGATCATGGTGCCCATGAACTCACCAAGCAACGGCGACCGCGTCAATAGGAGCCTCTTTCTATGCTGCTGTGTGCGTACTTGCCTCTGCGGGTTTCTCGCGGATGGTGCGCTCGAGCGTGTACTGCGATGCCAAGGATAAGAACTCCGTGATCTGCTTGTCGACCCAGGCCTGATCGCGCCCAAGTTCCCCGGCCATCAGGTGGGCCACTTCGGGAGCCATGGCGATCGCGGCATGTGCATTCAGGAAGAGCGCGCGGGTACGGCGCGCGAGGACATCTTCGACGGTGCGCGCCATTTCCTCGCGTGTCGCCCACACCACTTCGGCCGCGATATACGGCAGCTCGGGATGGAGCCGCCGGCTGAGTTCGGGGTTGCCTGCGGCGAGCGCCTGTACATGCACGGCGTCGCTGCCGTAGACGAACAGCGGACCATACTGCTCGGCATCCTCGCTGTATCCATGGACGCGCAGGTCGCGCGTGACACAGGGCTTGTCCTCGAGCTTGGCCAGGGTGACGGCGTGGTTGACCGCGTCTTCCGCCATGTGGCGATAGGTCGTCCACTTGCCGCCGACGATGGTGAGCAGGCCGGACGAATCGATGTGAATGGTGTGGTCGCGCGAGAGGGAAGAGGTCTTGCTCGCGTCCGATCCTGCCGCTTTCACGAGCGGCCGAATACCAACATAGACGCTGAGAATGTCCTCGCGCTTGGGGGGGCGGCTCAGGTACTCGCCTGCTGTCTCGAGCACGAAGTCGATCTCCTGCTCATACGGCAGCGGTTCGTAGGAGGCGGCGTCGATTGGCGTATCCGTCGTGCCGAGCACGGTGTGTTCGTGCCACGGGATCGCGAACAGCACACGGCCGTCGCTGGTATGCGGCACCATGACTGCAGTGTTGCCGCGGAGGAAGCTCTTGTCGAGCACGAGGTGAATGCCCTGGCTTGGGGCGACCATCGGCTTTGCCTCGGCGTCGGCCATGCGGCGGATCTCGTCGGTGAAGATGCCGGTCGCGTTTACGACGACCTTTGCTTCAAGGGTGAAGGTGTCTCCGGTCTCGCTATCCTGTGCATTGACTCCGTCGATAAAACCCTCGGCGTCCTTGTGCAGCGAGGTGACACCGGCATAGTTGAGGATCGTCGCGCCCTGGTCCACCGCGGTCTCCATCAACTGGATCAGCAACCGCGAATCGTCGAACTGCCCATCGTGGTAGACCACGCCGCCACGCAGTCCGTCCTGGCGCAGCGTGGGGATGCGCTCGAGTGTTTCCTCGCGCGAGAGCATTCGTGAGCGACCAAAGCCGTATTTGCCGGCGAGCAGGTCGTAGACCTTCATGCCGATGCCATAGAACGGGGCCTCCCACCAGGAGTAGTTCGGAACTACGAATTCCACGTCGTGCACCAGATGGGGCGCATTCTGGCGCAGGATCCCGCGTTCTTTCAGGGCTTCCATCACAAGCGAGATATTGCCCTGCTCCAGGTAGCGCACGCCGCCGTGAACGAGCTTGGTGCTGCGGCTCGAGGTGGCTTTGGCAAAGTCCTCACGCTCGAGCAGCAACACGGAGAAGCCGCGGCTTGCGGCATCGACGGCCACGCCTGCCCCGGTTGCGCCTCCGCCAACAACCAGCACATCCCAGGGCTCCCGGCGCGAACGCACCCGCGCCAACATTTCATCGCGATTCATGACTGCTCCTCTGCTTCCGGCGCTTTTTCGTGCCAGTGTCCGGCGCGCTTCACCGCATCCTGCCATTTGTTCTGACGTTGTTGCATTTCCCTGGGATCTGCCTTCGGCGTGAAGATCGTGTCTTCGCCGCGCAGCGTTGCGATCTCGTCGGTGCTGCTCCAGAACTTGACTGCGAGTCCGGCGAGATATGCCGCGCCCAGGGCCGTGGTCTCGAGCAGCGCGGGCCGACGCACGGGCAACTGCAAGAGGTCGGCCTGGAACTGCATCAGCAGGTCATTCGAGGACGCACCCCCGTCGACGCGCAGTTCGCGAAAGGGTGCGCGTGTATCGCGATCCATCGCGTGCAGGACATCCGTGACCTGGAAGGCGATGCTCTCTATCGCAGCCCGTGCAATATGGCCGATCTCGGTGGAGCGCTGGATGCCGATGACAAGGCCACTCGCATAGGGGTCCCAGTGCGGCGCGCCGAGCCCGGTAAATGCAGGGACAAAGACCACACCGTTGCTCGAGTCGACGGAGGCGGCGACGCTTTCGACGTCTGGCGACTCCTTGAAGAAGCGCATGTTGTCGCGCAGCCACTGCACGACTGCGCCCCCGACAAAGATGCTGCCTTCGAGCGCGTACTCGAGCTTGCGCTGTGTGCTGCAGGCGAGCGTCGTGATGAGCCGCTGTCCGGACAGTGTGAACGTCTCGCCGATGTGTTGCAGCAGAAAGCAGCCCGTGCCGTAGGTGTTCTTCGCATCGCCAGGTGCAATGCAGAGCTGGCCGAAGAGCGCGGACTGCTGGTCCCCGGCTATGCCCGCGATCGGCACATCGCCGAGGCCCAGCGATGTTGTGACATCGCCGATCACTTCACTTGACCAGACGACCTCGGGCATCATGCTGGCCGGAATGTTGAGCAACGTCAACAGCTCCTCATCCCAGCGATCTTCGACGATGTTGTAGAGCAGCGTGCGGCTTGCGTTGGTGCGGTCCGTGACATGGCGTTTGCCGCTGGTGAGATTCCACACGAGCCAGCTGTCGACGGTGCCGAACGCGAGCCTGCCCTGCTCTGCATCGGCACGAGCGCCTTCGACGTTGTCGAGGATCCAGGCAATCTTGGTGGCGGAGAAGTACGGGTCGAGGAGTAGCCCGGTCTTGCTGCGGATCGTCTCTTCCGCACCCTCGTCGGCAAGCCTGCTGCAGAGCGGAGCGCCGCGGCGATCCTGCCAGACGATCGCGTTATATACCGGGCGACCCGTCTCGCGGTTCCAGACGATGGTGGTCTCGCGCTGGTTGGTGATGCCGAGCGCGACCACATCGCGTGGGCGGACCTGCGTCTTGCCGAGCACCTCGACAGCAGCGCTCAGCTGCGAAGTCAGGATGTCGTAGGGATCATGCTCGACCCAGCCGACCGAAGGGTAGTGCTGCTTGAACTCATGCTGCGCAACGCCTGCGATCGAGCCATCGTGACCAAACAGGATCGCGCGCGAACTCGTGGTGCCCTGGTCCAGCGCAAGAACGTACTGCATGCAACCTCGAATGTCTCTGCTGAGAGCGTGAAGCTGTCAGCAGAGTACGCCTTCTCCGTGACAGGGCACCAACAGCAAAGGCGCAGCCAGGGGCTGCGCCTTTTGTTTGCGACCTGTGCTTATGCCTGCCGCATCGGTGGAAGCAGGTCTTCGATGCGGACCGGCAGCTCGCGCTTACGGACACCCGTTGCCTGGTAGATCGCGGCTGTGATCGCAGGCGCGATCCCGGCCAGCCCGATCTCCCCAACGCCACGTGCCCCGATGCTGCTCAGGTTCGTGTCCGGATAGTCGAGGAAGTGGACATCGATCTGGGGCGTGTCGGGGTTGGTGGCGACGATGTAGTCCGCCAGGTTGTTGTTGGTGGGGCGGCCGTTGCGCGGATCGTACTGCGTCTCCTCGAACAGCGCCATGCCGATGCCCATCATGATGGCGCCTTCCATCTGGTTGCGCGCCGCCTTCTCGTTGATGATCTTGCCGACGTCGATCACAGACGTGATACGGGAAACACGCATGCGCGCGATGCCCGGGTCATACTCGACCTCGGCGAAGTGCACCCCGAAGGAGTGGAAGGCGAACTTCTGCGCGGCGGGATCGCGATCGGTGCCTTCCATGTTGCCCTCGCTGGTGACCGCACGCACGTTCTGCTGTTGCAGCACCTGCTCGAAGCGCATGCCGCTCGAGGCGGCCGAGCCTTTCAGGTGAACGTAGCCGTCGGTAAGTTCGAGTTGGTCGACCGGCTTCTTGCTGAGTGGTCCGCTTGTGCTCTGCGATGCTACCTTCAGCATCTGCTGCGCGGCGCCCTTGGCTCCGAGATCGACGGCTGGAACCACCGAGCCCGTTACTACGGAGCCGCCGGACATCGGGCCGGAGGGCAGCTTGGTGTCGCCGAGGGAGACCGAGATCTTCTCCATCGGAATACCGGTACGGGCATGCACGACCTGCGCAAAGATGGTGTAGGTGCCGGTTCCGATATCCTGTGTGCCGCAGAAGACGCGGGCGGTACCGTCGTCGAGCAGGCTGACGCGGGTCTTCACACCAGCGCGCCCGGAGCCCCACTGGGCGCAGGCGAGTCCCCAGCCGAGCACCAGGTTGTCACGCTTCATGCTGCCGATGGCACGGTCGTAGTCCTTCCATCCGAAACGCTCGGCTCCGACGGTGAGGCACTCCTTCATGTGGCGGGAGGAGAAGGGCTTGTTCTTGCTTTCGTCGATCGCCGGCTCGTTCAGCAGGCGCAGCTGGATGGGATCCATATTCAGCTTGACGGCGAGCTCATTCAACGCAGATTCGGTTGCAAACAGACCCGGGACCGCGCCGGGTCCCCGCATCGCCATGGAGTGGCCGATGTTGCGCTTGGAGTGCGTATCGCGCACCAGGAGGTTGGGCGTGCTCCACAGGCTGGGTGTGGCTTCGCCGCAACCCTCGCCGTGATCTCCGTCGATGAGCGAGACGTTGCTCGTGTAGTCCTGCCAGATGCAGTTGAGCTTGCCATCAGGCGTTGCGCTGAGCCGCACCCGCTGCGTGGTGCGCGGACGATGACCGACGTTGGTGAACATCATGTGGCGGTCCACTACCACCTTCACCGGCCGGTTCAGGTCGCGCGAGGCAGCAGCAGCGAGTGGCGCGTGTGGCCAGGGGGCGAGTTTGCCGCCGAAGCCGGAGCCAAGAAACTGCATCACGATGCGCACGTTCTCAAGCGGTACGCCAAGCATCTGTGCCATCGCGACCTGGGCATTTTCAATACCCTGGGTCGACTCGTAGATCGTGAAGTTGTGTCCGTCGTAGTCCGCAACCGTGGCGTGCAGCTCAATGGGGTTGTGTGTTTCGACAGGTGTGACGTAGACCTCATCGACCGTGACCGGGCCGCCTGCGAACGCCTGCTCTGCATCGCCGCGCTTGCTCTGCACATCGAGCTTGCCATCCAGCTCGGGTTTGAGATCTGGCGAGACGTTGGTCGGGGTGGTTGCATACGCAACCTTGACGGCGGCAGCCGCCTGGCGCGCCTGGTCCATGGTTTCGGCAACAACGAGCGCAACATACTGGCCGTTGTAGAGGATGGTTTCATCTTCGAACGGCATGCGCCCCTCGGAGATCCACGCCTTGCCGGATGGGTCCGGGCGATACAGCTTTGGAACGTGGCCGTAGCTGTAGACCTTCAGCACGCCGCGCATGCCCTGGGCCCGGCTGGTGTCAAGCTGCGTGATGCGGCCGCTGCCGATGGTTGCGCATACGGGGATTGCGTACACCATGCGTGGCAGGTTGAAATCGGCCGAGTAGCGCGCGATGCCGCTGGTCTTGAGCGGCCCATCGATGCGCGGCACCGCCGCGCCAAGGATGGCGCTGGACTTGCCGCTGGGAGCCGGGGAGTTCTGTTCGTCTGTGCTCTGGATTGCCATGGATGCCTCTCGTTATGCCGACTGCGTCGTGACGGTTGTGAGCGCGCGTACCACGCACATGCGGGCCAGCTCGATCTTGAAGCCGTTCTCGCGATAGGGCTTGGCGCCCCTTAGCGCGGCGTCGGCTGCAGTGCGGAAGTGCGCTTCCTCGGCAGGCCTGCCGCTGAGCGAGCGCTCTGCTTCCTCGGACCGCCACGGCTTGGTGCCCACGCCGCCCAGCGCTATCCGCGCTTTGCGGATGTGATCCCCGT
Organism: Acidobacteriaceae bacterium; assembly: GCA_965199135.1. Classification (GTDB taxonomy): domain Bacteria; phylum Acidobacteriota; class Terriglobia; order Terriglobales; family Acidobacteriaceae; genus EB88. Next base: position 2,652,638 of record OZ240685.1, read on the forward strand.
CCATCTCGACGACCACCGCGGCGCTCGCCAGGGCGAACTCGTAGGAGGCGCGATCGCGCAGCTTGAGGTAGTGCGAGCGTGTTCCCGGGGCAGGGGTCGGCAGGACCACGTAGGTGATCAGGTCGCCTGGCTCGAGAACGTTTTCAATGTTAGGGGTCGTGCCTGGAACGCGATAGAACTCGGCGATCGGAATGTCGCGCTCGCCTTTCGAGCCAACGACGTGGATGCGGGCCTCGAGTGCTGTCATGGCGACGGCCATGTCCGAGGGGTGCGTCGCGATGCAGTGCTCGCTTGTTCCCAGCACTGCGTTGATCCGGTTGTTGCCATCGATCGCGGCGCAGCCGGAGCCGGGATTGCGCTTGTTGCAGGCCTCAAACGCGGTGTCGCGAAAGTACGTGCACCGGGTGCGCTGCAGGAGATTCCCGCTGGTTGTTGCCATGTTGCGCAACTGGCCGCTGGCGCCACTGAGCAGTGCCTGCGAGAGCACCGGGTAGCTGCGCAGCACCTCGGCATGATGCGCGAGATCGGAGTTTCGCACCAGGGCGCCGATACGCAGACCCTCGGGAGTCATGGTGACTTCGTTCAGCGAGAGGCCGTTGATATCGACCACCTGCTTCGGCTGCTCGACATCGAGCTTCATCAGGTCGACCAGCGTGGTGCCGCCGGCAATAAAGCGTACCAGCGCTCCCTGCTGTACCGTGGGCGAGTTTGCACTCAGCCGCACAGCCTGTTCATTGCTCGTGGCCTTGGTCAGGGCGAAGTCGATCATGCGATGCTCCCGTTTCGTGCGGCATCCATGTGCTGCTGCACAAAGGTGCTGATGTTCTGCTGCGGTGCGGGATTGCCCTTGCGCGCATCCTGGATCGCCGCGGTGATGTTCTTGTACGCGCCACAGCGACAGATGTTACCGGCCATCGCTTCACGCACAGCCGAGTCGCTCTCGCCCCAGGGCTCCTTGAGCACAGCGACGGCGGACATGATCTGGCCTGATGTGCAGATGCCGCACTGGTAGGCATCATGCTCGATAAAAGCAGCCTGCATCGGGTGAAGGTTGCCGGGCTGGCCGATTCCTTCGATCGTGGTGATCTCGTCGCCCTCGTGCATGGCCGCAAAGGTCAGGCAGCTGTTCACGCGGCGGCCATTGATGTGCACTGTGCAGGCACCGCATTGCCCGTGATCGCAGCCCTTCTTGGTGCCGGTGAGCACGACGTTTTCACGCAGGCAGTCAAGCAGTGAAACGCGCGGCTCGATCTGCACGGTGTGCTGTTTGCCATTGATCTTCAGCGTGACGGGGCGGCTGCCAGCAGGCGCTGCTGCCTCGGGCGCGGCTGCTTCCTGTGCAGGGAGAACCGGGGCCGCAGATACAGCGATTCCAGCTGCGCCAAGGCCACCAAGAAAGCTGCGGCGGGAGAGACGAAGCTTGCTGGTGTCCGGCGTTGTCTCGGCCGGCTTTTCGGTTTCATCAGAGGGATGCTTGCTCATTCATGACCCTTATGGCGCCTGCTTGGGACGGCAGGCAGCTTGTTCTTTCGCCCGGCGCGAGCGGCAGGCGATGCGTTGGAGGTGGCCAACTTCGGGAGGGTGGGGGAGTCAGGTACAGGGGCACAGAAGTGGCGCACCCATCCTCGATTCATCTTATCGCCACTCCGCGGTGGCTTATCGCTCTCATGCAATCGAGGTCCGGCCACGCTGAGAGACTAAAACGATTCCGACTACTTCGAGTCGAAATCTATCTGCAGTTCGTCGATGTAGCACCACCCCCATGCCTCGCCTGGCTCAAAGGAACGCATGACGGGGTGCTTGGTGCGATGAAAGTGCTTTGTGGCGTGCTTGCCGGGTGAGCTGTCGCAGCAGCCCACATGGCCGCACTCCAGGCAGAGGCGCAGATGCACCCATGCGGAGCCTGTTCTGAGGCACTCTGCACATCCGTCGGTTCCCGGGGTTACGTCGCGGATCTCTCCGAGATGGGTGCAGCTGGCCATGGTGTCTCCCTGTACTGAACGTCTTCTTCACTGAGATGCCCACCTGTATGGAGACGAAGCAATCTTGGGAAGAGACCCGGAACTCTCCCGAGTACCTGCATCGAGGCCTCCGTGATGGCGTGGTGTGAGCCCATGCACAGCAACGCTCGGGACATCGCGCGGGCGCGGCGGTTGAGGCGGCTGTGCGCCTGCTCGTAACGCGACAGATCTTCCGCTGCGAGTGCCTCGGATGCAGCCAATGCCTCGCAGAAGGCGAGCGACAGGCCGTCGCCGGTAATCGCGTCCACGCTGCCGGAGGCATCACCGACCAGGGCGAGGTGAGCCGTGGTGACCCGGGCGAACCGCTGGTGCACCGTCACGGCGCCACGCGGAACGCTGCGGGGGTCCCCGCACTCCAGAAGGCTCATGAGCGCGGGGAAGCGCTTCACTTCCTCGCGGAAGCTGCGCAGCTTCCGCGTCGCTACGATGGCGATGCCGACGCTTGCGTCGTCGATCGGCGTGACATAGGCCTGGGCGCCGGGGGTCCAGTACACATCCACATCCACGGCCGGCTGTTCCGTTGATCCCGGCGGGCGAGCGAAATGCTGCCGGATTGCGAAACGGCGGGAGCTGATCCGTGGGCGATCGAGCCCGGCGTCCCGGCGGATCAGCGACTGCGTGCCGTCGCAGGCCAGGATCCAGCGTGGGCTCACGGTCGATCCGTCCATCCGGACCACCCCGTCCCGAAGCAGGCGCGCGGAGTGGGGGAGAAAACATACACCAAGCGCCTGGGCGCGCTCCCGCAGAAGCTGGTGCAGAACTGTGCGTCGCAGACCGATGCCGGGTGTGCGGAACGCCCCGCTGGCACTGCGAAGGCCTTCATGGTGGAAGCAGATGCCGCGCAGCTGCACGCCATGCGTCAGCAGCGTCGAAGGCGCGATACCCAACTGCGCAAGGGCTGCAACAGCCGCGGGAAGAAGTCCTTCACCACAGCATTTATCGATCGCGCCGGGTCGTGGTTCGGCAACGGAGACAGAGAACCCTCGCTGCGCGGCTGCAATCGCCGCTGCCAGCCCGGCTGGTCCTCCGCCGATTACCAGCACCTCAGCAGTCATGGGGGAAGCCTACTCGCTTTGCAGCTCGTCGATCAGCACACGTGCCTTCATGTTCAGGGTCTGCGCGCCGTCCAGGTCGTTCTCGGCGACAGCCTCGCGCGCCTTGACGAGGAACGAGCGGACCTGTGCCTCGAGCGACTTGCCTTCAACGCTGGCGGGCTCCTTGATCTTGCTGAGGCGGCCTTCCTCCGACTGGATCGCTCTAAGTACCTGGTTCTTGTCGTGCACGCTGATGGTGGAGCCGGTGGAGAGCTCGCCGATCGTGGGCTCGGCCTCAGCGGCTGCGGCCGAGGTCGAGGCAGCAGCCGTGGAAGTTGTCGCGACAGAGGGAGAGGCGGGGGCGGTCGGCTCAGGCGTTATCTGCGCGGTCTGTACGGGCGGCGCAGTTCTGTGCCGGAGGTGGCGGTGCTTCTTGACGGGCGCAGGCGTGGGCGTCGGCGTGGGCGTCGGCTGTGGAGCCCTGGCCTGCTCCACGTTGGGCTTCGCCTCCTCGGGAACGGAGGGCAGCGGCGTGACCACCGTGATATTCGAGGGCGTCATGGCAGGCGCCTGCGCGACGGGGGGCGTGGGCGGCGGCGGCGCGTGGTGGCAGCCACCAAGGCCCGCGGTGGTAGCGGCAAGGGCGAGTGAGAGAAATTGGCTCCGGCTCAGGTGCCGGGTCATAGTTGTTCTCCACTGAGCATGGCCTGATCCCGACGAACATGGGACCGATCGCGTTCCATGTGACTCAACGGGAACCGCAGGGTGAACGTGGTTCCGTGGCCTGGCTCTGACTCCACTTCGATGACTCCTGAATGTAGCTGCACAATGCGGTAACACATGGCCAGCCCGATACCGCTGCCGTCCTTCTTGGTGGTGAAGTACAGGTCGAAGATCCGAGGGAGCACTTCTGCCGCAATGCCGACGCCCGTGTCCGCGATGGTCAACACTGCGTAGCGTGCGTCCTCCGTCAAGGCGACCCGCAGCGTACCTCCTGCAGGCATGGCCTGTGTCGCATTGAGCACGATGTTCAAAATTGCCTGCCGCAGCATGTCGGGGTCAACCTTTACGACTACGGCTCTGGGCGGCAAAACGGTTTCGAGAACCACATCGTGAACGGTGAGCTCGGCCGAAGCCAGCATCAGCACGGTCGAGGTGATCTGTCGCAGGTCTTCGTCCTCAAGCTTCAGTTCGACAGGGCGTGAGAAGTCGATCAGGGTCTGCACGACGCGATCAAGCCGCTGAATCTCACTCTGGATCACGTCGAGATGACGCAGGGCCGGGGACTCGGGACCCCCGATCTTGTTGCGCATCAGTTCCAGGTGAACCACGATGGCGTTGATCGGGTTCTTGACCTCGTGGCCGACGCCGCCGGTGAGCCTGCCTATCGCCGAGAGCCTGCGGGAAAGCTCAAGCTCGCTCTCGATCTCGCGCACCGATTCGAGATCATGCAGGGTCAGCAGCGCGCCCAGGCTTTCGCGCTCATCCTGGATGATTTCAAGCGCGATCTCGATGCGGCGACCACTCTCAAGCTCGATCTCGGCCTGCGGGATCGAGGTTCGGTTCTGGAAGGCATTGCGCACCATGCGCCCCAGCTTGGTCGACCGGTTGAAGATCTGCGTGACATCTGCGCCCAGCATCTGGTCGCGATGCATGCCGAGGAAGCGCTCCACCGAGCTCGACACCAGCACGGCACGCGCATCCTGGGTGAACAGCATCATGCCGTCCTGCAGGTTGGACAGAATCTGGTCGAGATTTTCCTTGAGCGCGGAGAAGACCTCCTCGGTGTTGCGCATGCGCTCACCGATCCGTTCGATCTTGCTCGAAACGCGTAAGAGCGCATCGGTCGAGGCGTGCGAGGCGTCGGCTGCCTCGGCGTTCAGAATGTCGAGCCGGCGGCTGATCTGTTCGAGCGGCGCAAGTGCCAGCGTGGCGACCGCGGCTGCCGAAAGCAGCGAGACCAGGAGTGCACCGAGCGCATAACTGGCCGCCTGCCATAGCGTTGGGCGGAAGGCCTGCAGCAGGAAGCTGGTGCGCATGCCGAGGTGGACCGTCGCAAAGGGCTGCCCGTTCCGCTCGAGTGCAAGCGGCAGGTCATACACCTTGGCGTGGCCATATACGATCTGCAGGATCTTGATGGGGGAGCGGTAGCGGAGCCTGCCGTAGTCCGGCCGCCAGGGCATCTGCTCGTCCTCAAGAAGAGGATTGGTGCTGATCAGGGATCGCCCCCGGCTGTCCGTGACCGTGATGTCATAGATTGTCGGCGAGTAGCTGATGATCGACTCCATCAGCGCGCTGAGGGCCGCGTCTTCCCCGAGGCTGTTCGCCACCTGGGCGCGGAAGATGGCGGCCGGCAGGGACGGCTGGATGGTGCCGCGAATGACGCCCTGCTCGATGGCCTGGCGGGTCGCGAACAACACCTGGTGGGCGATGATGTCGGTGGAGGAGTAGCTCTGGTCAACGTACTGGCGCAGCGAACGCGTCAGGTACAGCCACGACGTCGCGGAGACGAGCAGGAACACCAGGCCCGTCACCACGGCTACGAGTTTTGTCTTCAAACGCATTCCGGCCGCGGAACCTCACGTACTTCCTGCCCTGTTACCCGGCTGTCTGCGACCGGGCCGGTTAGGCCTGCGGCTCGGCTACCTTCGGCGATTCCCGTTCGGAACGGGGCCGAAGCCGGCTCTGGCTGTATTCCTTGAGCTTGTTGTGCAGCGTTTTCAGGCTGATGCCGAGAATCTCAGCAGCCCGTGTCTTGTTGTTGTTCGTCGAAGCCAGCGTCTTGACGATCAGGAGGCGCTCGGCCTCGTCGACCGTGGTGCCGACCTCGACCTTGACCGTATTGGCCACAGCCGATTCTGCCGAAGCCTCGATGCCGCGGCTGCCGAAGCCCGGTGGCAGGTGCTGCATTCCAACCGGATTGCCACCACACAGGATCACGGCGCGTTCGATGGTGTTGCGCAGCTCGCGAACGTTGCCGGGCCAGTCATACTGCATCAGCCGCTGCAGCATGCTCGGGTCCACGCCCGGCACTTCGCGGCCATGCTTCTCGTTCATGTCCTGCACCATTGCTTCGACGATGGCGGGAATATCTTCCTTGTGCTCGCGCAGCGGCGGCATGTGGATATTGAAGACATTCAGGCGGTAGTAGAGGTCGGCGCGCAGCTGCCCTGCATCGACCGCGGTGTCGGGATTCTTGTTGGTCGCAGCCAGGACGCGCACATCGACCGGAGATTCTGTCTTGGAGCCGAGGCGGCGCAGCTTGCGATCCTCAAGGACGCGCAGGAGCTTGGCCTGGGTCGCGACCGGCATCTCGCCGATCTCGTCGAGCAGCAGCGTACCCTCCTCGGCCAGCTCAAAGCAGCCGGCGCGGCGCTCGAGCGCCCCGGTGAACGACCCCTTCTCATGCCCGAAGATCTCGCTCTCGATCAGCGTCTCCGGGATCGCCGCGCAGTTTACAGCGACAAAGGGCTTGGGTTTGCGTGGGCTCAACTCGTGCAGCGCGCGGGCCACAAGCTCCTTGCCCGTGCCGCTTTCGCCGGTGATCAGCACCGACACATTCGAGGGCGCAACCTGCTCGATCAGCGCGTAGATGTCCCGCATCTTGCGCGAGGAGCCGACCAGTGGGCCGAGGATGCCGGTGTCGCGGAGCTTGCGGCGGGTCACTTCAAGCTGCCGCTCCGTCTCGCGCTTGTGGGTGGCGTTGCTCAGCGTGGTCCGCAGGCGCGTCGGCTCAACCGGCTTTTGAATGAAATCATAGGCGCCGATCTTCATGGCCTCTACCGCGAGCTCAATTGAGCCCTGCGCGGTCAGCACGACCACAGTGCAGTCATTTTTCGTGCGTGAAAGCTGCTGGAGCAGCTCCAAACCATTCATACGCGGCATCTTAAGATCGGTAACGATGATCCCGGGCTGCCAGCCACCCAGCTTTTCAAGAGCCTCAACGCCGTCGCCGGCCATCTCAGTTTCATAACCCCAGGACGAGACGAGCTCGGCGAGGCCATGGAGCGCGTGCACCTCGTCTTCGACAATCATGACGCGTTCTGAATTTCCCATGGAGTTCTGTGGTCCTGTCTGCAGCCTCTCGGCTGCGATTTCGAATTTGTCTCTGCCAGTGTTCCTGATGCGCCCGGTCCACAGCCGCCTCGCAGCGGCTCGCGTCTCAGGTATGCCCTAAGGATGAAGCACTTGTCATTCACCAAAACGCGGCAACCATCGATGGAGGGGGCGATTCCTCAATCTTCGCGCGGGGAGGGCAGATGTATTCTGCTCGTATGTTGCCCTATGAGATCGAGCCGGACGCCCTGGCTGCCCTTCAGAATACCGGAGCCACGACCTTTGTGCTCCTGGATGTACGTGAACCCTGGGAATACCAGCTGGCACATCTACATGGTAGCGTGAACATGCCCATGGGCGATATACCTTCGCGGATACATCAGGAGCTTGACCCGGAGCAGCCGATCGTCGCCATCTGCCACCATGGCGTTCGCTCCCTCAACGTGGTGTCCTGGCTGCGGGAGCAGGGCTTCGAGCACTCCCAGTCGCTGGCGGGCGGCCTTGACACCTGGGCCCAGCGCATAGATCCGGCATTCCCTCGCTACTGAAACCTGTTCCGCCCCCAAACGGGCACTGTCTCTAACCATGCGACTGGAATCCAATCATGATGTCTGCAGCCCTTGTCTACGCGCACGCCCACGGGGATCGTTTCCTCGACGAACTCAAGACCCTGCTTCGTATTCCTTCCATTTCCACACTGCCTGAGCATGCCGGGGACGTCCGCAGAACAGCGGAGGTGCTTCGCGACGAGCTGACCCGGATCGGCATGGAGCATGCTGAACTCGTCGAGGTTCCGCATAGAGATGGAAGCGCAGGGCACCCACTGGTGCTCGCGGACTGGCTCCATGCCCCGGGCCAGCCGACCGTGCTCTGCTACGGCCACTACGATGTGCAGCCGCCGGATCCGCTTGACGAGTGGCTGACCCCGCCGTTTGAACCGTGCGAGCGCGACGGCAACCTGTATGCCCGGGGCGCGGTCGATGACAAGGGCCAGATGTACATGCATGTCAAGGCGCTGGAGGCTCTGTTCGCCAGCAACGAGGGTCGCCTCCCGTTGAACGTGCGCGTGGTGCTTGAAGGCGAGGAGGAAGTCGGCGGCGAGTCGATTGCGGCCTTTATCGCCAGCAGTCCCGAAAAGCTCAGGGCGGATTTCGCGCTTGTGTCCGACACCGAGATGTTCGCTCCGGGGCTGCCCACGCTCTGCGTTGGGCTGCGCGGCATGATCTATACCGAGGTCGAGGTACGTGGGGCACGTACCGATCTGCACTCCGGCATGTATGGTGGCGCAGCGCCCAATCCCTTCTTTGCACTGGCCGGCATAATCGCGAAGCTCAAGGATGAGGATGGCCGCATCCTGGTCCCGGGTGTGTACGACGGGCTCCAGGCGCCAGCCACCGATGAGCTCGAGGCCTGGAAGCGGCTGCCATTCGACGAGCAGCACTACCTCGAGACCGAGATCGGCGCGCCCTCCCTGGTGGGCGAGCCGGGCTACTCGGTGATGGAGCGTACCTGGGCTCGGCCTACGCTCGAGGTCCACGGCATGCCGGGTGGATTTATCGGCGCAGGCGCGAAGACCGTGATCCCGGCACGGGCAACAGCCAAGATCTCGATGCGGCTCGTTCCGCCGATGGAGCCGGCAGCCGTCTTTGCATCCTTCAAGAGCTACGTGGAGTCGCTCGCGCCAAAGGGTGTCATGGTAGAGGCGCGTCTGATCCACTCGGGCGAGGCGGCGCTGATCCGTACGGACAATCCCTACATTCGCGCGGCAGTGGAGGCGCTCCAGGAGATCTGGGAGACCGAACCGGTATTTGTCCGCTCCGGGGGGTCGATCCCGGTGGTGGGTGACTTTGAGCGTGGGCTGGGCATTCCGTCCGTGATGATGGGTTTCGGGCTGCCTGACGACAACCTCCATGCGCCGAATGAGAAGTTTCACATCGCAAACTTCCACCGCGGGATCGAGACGCTGATCCGCTTCTTTGAACTGTTGCCCGGGGCGGCGCACTGAGCGACCGGCGCGCCTTCGTGCTGGCCGGTGGCCTGAGCCGCCGCATGGGCCGCGACAAGGCGACGCTTCTGTACCGAGGCCGAACGCTGCTCGAGCAGGCGTGCCTGCTGCTCGAGGGGGCCGGTTTCACGGTCGCGATCGCCGGGGTGCGCCCGGGCCGCACCGGCGCAGGAGGTGCCGTGCCCGATCGTTTTCCGCAGAGCGGCCCACTTGGGGGCATCGAGGCAGCGCTGTCCACGCTCGAACACGAACCCGGGCAGCCGGTGCTGTTTGTGCCAGTCGACCTGCCGTTGCTGCCGGCAGTCTTTCTGGACCTGCTATGGTCCCGCGCTGCGCGCACCGGCGCGCTTGCCACGATCCCCTGGTGCGGCGGACGGCCGCAGCCGCTCTGTGCCGTCTACCACTCGTCGCTGCTGGGCGGCATCCGGCAGGCGCTTGTGGACGGCAATCGCAAGGTGATGCAGGGGATTGTGGACCTGGCGGGAGCGGAGCGCGGCGGCCTGGACCAGTTCCGCGTGGAGGCGCTCGCACCGGCCGAGGCCGGGCAGGACCCTCGCTGGTGGCGAGCGTCTGAGTGGTTTACCAACCTGAACAGCCCAGCCGATTACGAACGGCTTGCTTCCCGCTGACACTGTCGCGGACGAACGGGCACTCAGGCTGGACAGCAAAGCATCTAGTCTCCATACAGAGGCGCAATGACGAACGAGCACGATCCAGAGAAGGACACCAAGCCGAAGATGGACCCCGAGGCCGACCGGGACGCCGAGGCGCACGAGAAGCCCGACTTCGAGAACATGCCTGAAGGGTTCGAGTACATCGAGAAGCTGGTCGATGAGCCTGCTCCCGACGACGAGCAGATCCGACACGAGACCGAGGAGACCGAGAAAAAACAGGTCGACAAGGAGCAGGAGCCGTACATCGCCTTCGATCACGTCTCGAAGTCGTTCGGCGATTTCCACGTGCTCAAGGAAGTGAGCTTTTTTGTCAATGCCGGCGAGACCATGTGCATCCTGGGCCGGTCTGGCGTGGGCAAGTCCGTCTCGTTGCAGCAGTTGATGGGCTTCTACAAGCCGGACAGCGGCCGCATTCTGGTTGCCGGTGAAGACATCACTGACTTCAACGAAGAACAGATGCAGGGCATCCGTCGCAAGGTCACCATGGTCTTCCAGAACGGCGCGCTCTTTGATTCGCTTTCGGTGCGCGAGAACGTGGCATTTCCGCTGCGTGAGAACCAGAAGCTCGATGAAGACCAGATCCAGCAGATTGTGTCCGGCCTGCTCGAAATGGTCGGCGTCACCGGGTCTGCCGAGGAGTTGCCGGCCGAGCTCTCAACCGGGATGAAGCGCTCCGTGGCAATCGCTCGTGCGCTGGCTGCGCAGCCCCAGGCGATCCTCTACGACGAGCCGACGACGATGGTCGATCCGCTGATCGCGAAGTTGATGGGCGACCTCATCCAGAAGTTGAAGTTTCAACTCAAGCTCACGAGCATCGTTGTGACGCATGACATGCGGTTCGCACAGCGGCTTGCGGATCGCGTGTTGTTCCTGCATGAAGGCAAGGCGCGCTTCTTCGGCACCATCGACGAGATGAAGAAGACAAAGGACGAAGTGTTGCGCCAGTTCTTGGAGCTCGATGAACTGATCCTGCCGGGCTCGGAAGAGGCCAAAGCGGGCGAGGGCCGTTGATACACTAGGCGTGTGAAGATCGCGCTTGCTCAGATCAACCCCACGGTCGGCGATTTCTCCGGCAACCTCGCCACCATGCTCCGGTTTACCGAGCGAGCCGCCCAGGCAGAAGCCGACCTGGTGGTCTTTCCCGAGCTTTCCATCTGCGGCTATCCGCCGGCAGACCTGCTCGAGAAGCCTGCATTTATCCAGCGTGCGGATGAGGTGCTCTCGCAGCTGGCGGTGCATGCGGGATCCCTGGGAATCGCTGTGTTGTGCGGCGTGCCCACGCCTGCTCCCCCTGAGACCGGCAAGCATGTGTACAACTCTGCGGCGCTGCTCGAGGGTGGCCGTGTGAGCTTCGTGCAGAACAAACGGCTGCTCCCGTTCTACGACGTGTTTGATGAGCAGCGCTACTTTGCGCCGGCTGCTGCGCAAGGTGTGGTCACCGTCGCTGGCGAGCGCGTCGCCATCACCATCTGCGAAGATGCGTGGAATGACAAGAGCTTCTGGGAGACGCGCCGCTACCAGGTCGATCCGATCGAAGAGCTTATGCAGTCGGGCGCCTCGCTCATCCTGAATATTTCGGCGTCACCCTTTTGGCGCGGCAAGCGCGGAACACGCGAGGCGATGCTGTCTGCGATCGCGCGGCGCTACAGCGTCCCGGTCGTGATGGTGAACCAGGTCGGCGGCAACGACAGCCTCTTGTTTGACGGCACGAGCCTGGCGCTCGATGCGCATGGCACGGTCGCGGCGCGTGCATTTTCCTGCAGTGAGGACCTTGTCTTCTTCGACTCGCAGGCACAGCGTGGCGACCTGCGTCCGCCGGTTGCCGGGGAAGACGAGCTTTGCTTTCGGGCGCTCGCGCTTGGGGTGCGCGACTATGTGCGCAAGTGCGGCTTCCGGCAGGTGTTGATCGGACTAAGCGGCGGCATCGACTCGGCGCTGGTCGCTGCGATCGCTGTGGAGGCGCTCGGCGCCGACAAGGTCATCGGCATCGGTATGCCAAGCGAGTATTCGTCGTCCGGTTCGATTGAGGACAGCAGGGAACTGGCGCATAACCTCGGCATCCGTTTCGAGATCCTGCCGATTGCGCCTGTCTTTGGCGAATTCAACCTCACGCTTGCGCCGCTGTTCCAGGGTGCTGTGAGTGATCTCACGGAAGAGAATCTGCAGTCGCGCATCCGCGGCACGCTTCTGATGGCGCTCTCGAATAAGTGGAACGCGCTGGTGCTCACGACGGGCAACAAGAGCGAGATGGCGACCGGCTACTGCACGCTCTATGGCGACATGGTGGGCGCGCTCGCGGTGATCGGCGACGTGATGAAGACCGATGTGTACAAGCTCTGCCGCTACGCGAATCGCGATCGCGTGGTGATCCCGGAGGCCATCCTGACCAAGGCGCCGTCTGCCGAATTACGGCCAGGACAGCTGGACTCTGACTCGCTGCCGGACTATGGGCACCTGGATCCGGTGCTCGCCGCGTATATCGAGAACTACGAAACAGCAGGCGAGATTGCAGAGCACACCGACTTATCCGCCGACGAGATTGCACGCGTGCTGCGGCTCGTCGAACGCAGCGAGTACAAGCGGCAGCAGGCCGCGCCTGTGCTCAAGCTGACTCCCAAGGCCTTTGGCATGGGGCGACGGTTTCCTATCGCGGCGAAGATGCAGGTCTGATGCGTGTGCGGCCCCTGCAAATGCCTGCGCCGTTTGCTTTGTCTGCGCCTGTAAGTGCGATGGACGCGGCATTCCTGGGTGCTACGGGCGCCCCGGCGCGGAACGGCCGCCAGTGAGCGGCGAGAGTGCTTCTGAAAACGCTGTTTTCAGGAGGCTCCGAGCCGTCAGGCGAGCCGACGAAACTTCGATGAGTGCAGTGGCCTGTTGATCACGGGAGAACTGCCCCGAAGCGCCCTGCTTCCGGCACGCCGGCTTCCATGACTTGCCCTGCGGATCGCTCTCGGGACTGGCAGAGCGCAACGGAAAGTGAGCTGGAAGCGCTTACCCACTCTCCGTCGAATGCGTCATCACAGGCTCGGACGCAGGTTCCTGACCGGGCTGACCTGCTCCAGCAGTGACGCAACATGAAGAATTGTCGATTCAGCCTGCCAGCTTCCAACCACCTGCACGTTGATCGGCATGCCTTCGCTGCTTGTGCCGAAGCGCAAGGACACCCCTGGTAACCCGGTCACGTTCAAAGGCACCGTAGCTCCCTGCATGTACGTGGCATCCACGGTCTGGCCATTGATCACAAACTCTGACGTCCCATGCTTGTAGGCCGGAACAGGCAGAACTGGCGTCAACAACGCGTCGTACTTTCGGAAATAGGCGGCGAAGCCATCTTTGAGACGTTCAGCGCCTTGTTCCGCGTCGATGTAGGCTTCCATCGAAGTGTCGGGCAGCGAGAGCATGTACTTTGCCATCATGTAGATCTCGTCGTCACTCCGACCAGCCGTGGCTTCCCGAAAAACAGGCTTCATCTCCATTACATGGAGTCGATTGAAGACGTCGAGTGCGAAGTCGTGTTCCAGTGCCGGAATGCGCACGGGCTCTACCACTACTCCGAGGCCCTTCAGTCCTTCAGCCGCTGCCTGCACGGTCTTTGCTACCTCGGGATCGATCGGGCCGAAGCCGGGCTCAACAAGCCAGCCAACGCGAAGCGTTCGTTTGGGCGAGGAACCGAGGCCCGCATCGTACCCGACGGTGCTGCTGCTGTATCCATCGACACCATCCGGGCCCGCCAATTGCGAGAATGCCAGGGATAGGTCACGAATGCTGCGGGCCATGGGGCCTACATGCCAGAAGCGGCGCGGCACACGCGGCCAGATGCCGGTCATGGGGATACGGCCGTGGGTCGCCTTGAGCGAGACAATCCCTGTCTGAGCAGCCGGCCCACGAACGGAAATTGCAAGATCGGTGCCGAGTCCCAGCGGAGACATGCCTGCGGCGATGGCTGCCGACTCGCCACCGCTCGATCCACCCGGCGTACGCGTTAGATCCCAGGGATTGTTTGAACGTCCCGTGAGGAGATTGTCGCTCTCAATCCAGTAGGAGAACTCGGGTTGGTTGGTCTTTGCCAATAGAATGCCGCCGGCCTTCTTCAGGCGCGCCACGCTGGTCGCATCGGTCTCTGGAAGCCGCCCCTTGAAGATCGGCGAGCCGCGCTGCGTCATCACCTCGGCGGTGTCGATGGAATCCTTGGCTGTGAATGGCACGCCGTGCAGTGGACCCAGCGGCGCTCCCTTGAGCACTGCAGCCTCCGCGGCCTGAGCCGATGCGAGCGCATCATCTGCGATGGTTACGATCGCGTTGAGCTTCGGGTTGACTGCTCGGATGCGCTCAAGATGGGCCTTCATCACTTCCACGGGCGAGACCTCGCGTGTGCGGATCAGCTCGGCCAGCCCGGTTGCGTCGGTATAGATCAGGTCGTTGTTCACTTTGCGCTCCTTCTACCTGCCAGTTGACAGGTGCGCTCATTGTGATTCTACCTGCCATTTGGTAGATTCAAAAATGTTGAACGTTTCCTCTCACGCTGCAGAAGGGACAACATTGAGCCAGAATGCCCGCGAAGACATCCTCGCCGCGGCAAGACGCACTGCTCAGGCCCATGGCTATGGTGGTCTGAACTTCCGCGATCTTGCCAAAGAGGTGGGGATCAAGGCAGCCAGCATCTACTATTACTTTCCCAGCAAGGCCGAGCTGGCTACCGCTGTAGCCCGGCGCTATTGGGAAGACTCCCAGGCGTTCCTCGAACAGCTGCTGAAGGACGCGCCGAGTCCGCAGGCTGCGCTCCGCGGTTACCCTGAGACGTTCCGCTGGGCGCTCGAGAACGAAAATCGTATGTGTCTCTGTAGCTTTATGGGCGCTGAGTTCAACGACCTTCCAGAGCTGGTTAGAAAAGAAGTCCAGATCTTCGCCGACATCAATATTGCCTGGCTGTCTAGGGTTCTCACCGCAGCAAAGACTGTGCCGCCGAAAGAGAGCCAGCACAGAGCCCGCGCAATCTTTGCTGCGATCACCGGAGCTCAACTCACGGCGAGGGCTCGCGCCGATGTCAACCTTTACGACGAGACCATCAAGACATATCAATCTGCCGGTCTGCTGCCCGGGTGAGGTGAGACTTCGCCTCTCATTGCACCTCGCCTCAAGAGGCCGCGTGCGCCACCCTGTCTGCCCACAGCATGCAGAGAAAATGGCTGGCAACGAGGAACGCCGTTCTGGTCAGGTGTGATCGCGCTGAGTGCAAGATCGCCAACCCATCCATCGAAACTGAAACTTCCTGCCACGGTCGAAGGTCCGGCAGAGGCCTCTTTCCGGCCACTAAGCGTTCATCGGGAGCGTTCATCGGGAGTGTTCATCAGGAGCGTTCATCAGGCCGGAGGGGCGTTTCGGCTCCACACTCCGGCGGCCCGCGTGGTGGCGGAAGTTCAGGTTACGCAGCGCTCGCAGATTCCAGAAGCAGGCTCTTCACAACTATGAGTGTGTCGGCAGCAGCACCAGCTGTCCCTGGCCGCTCGTATGTCCAAGCCGGACGATATGGGGTGTAAGCACCACCACGAGTGTGTCGACCGTGTGATCGACCGTCTTGTTCGTTCCGAATTCGAGCCCCGGGATCTCGCTCAGAAACGGAAGCCCGATCAAGGCGTTTGTCTCGGTGTTCGAGAGCAGGCTGACGAGCACTGTCTTCTCGCCCGGCTTCACATCGATGACCGACGTGGACTCGCGGTTGTTGATGATCGGGTTGCTGTTGAGCGTGGATCCACTCAGCGAGGAGAGCTGCAGCCTCAGCTTGAGCGAAACGTTATGTTCCTGCTGCAGGCGCGGCGTGGCAGTCAGCGTGAGCCCGATGTCCTGGTACTGCACCTGCGGTACCGACGCCGAAGCAGCCGAGGTGAGGGAGGAAAGATTGACGCCCAGGTTCTGCAGCGTATTCGAGAGCCCTGCGGACGTGATGCCCGCGATGCTGGTCGAGCCGGTCGCCAGGTTCGAGTAGGAGGAGGTCACGATCGGGTAGCGTTCCCCGATCCTGATTGACCCCTCTTCCTGGTCGAGCAGGCGAAGCTGCAGCTTGTCGAGCATGTGGGTTTCCGAGACATTGACCATCGCATTGGCCGCACCCCCGGTGAGCGCCACGCCGGTCGTCGTGATGCCGCCGCCGAAGTACGCGAAGGGTTGCGAGAGAAGCGTTGAGCCGGCCTGGCCGGAAAGCACCAGCGCGAGCGCGATCTCCCCGATATTGCCGGGGCTCGCGAGGCCGCTGGAGATGATCTCCTGCACGAGCGACGGATTGGCTGCGATGAGACTGTTGACCTCGGAGGTCACGTTGAAGACGTTGGTGGTCTGCGGCAGGGTGGCGCCCTCATTCGCCATGCGCTCGCGCTGCACCTCGTACACATCCACGTCGAGCATGATCTCGCTCCGTCCCTGCAGCAGCTCGTTCACCTCGGTGTTGAAGGCGTTCAGGCGCAGCGAAGGGGCACGGATGGTGAGCGTGTTGTTCGACTCATGCACGGTGGCCTGCTGCGCCTCGAAGACATTGCGCGCGATGTTGCCGACGTCGGAGAGCTCGGCCGTGGTCAACCCGGGGAGGTACACCGTTTCAAACGCCAGCCGCTCGTACCTCCGGCGGTTTTCCTTGGTATCAAGAGCAAACAAGGCCCGCTCGGGGTCGAGCGGTACGGCAAAGCTGCCGGTCGCGAGCTCGAGCATCTGTCGGGCCTGCGCAAAGGTCACGTCGTCTGCGTCGAAGTGCACCCGGTCCTTGCCGATCGTGCTGTCGACAAAGGCAGTAATGCCGTAGGCCTTCATGACCTCGCGTAGCAGGTCCCCCTCAGCCTCGGTGGTGTGGAAGCTGTGCGTCCCGGCCAGGGGCGCAAGCTCCACGACGGGTTCGGCTTGGTCCTTGACCTGCGCGAGCACTGCGCCCTCGCGAGGCAGATCATCTTGGAGGTCCTGTTGATGCTCAACGACCAGCGGGTTATGCGGGTCCTGCGCGGAGGCTTCTTCCAGGCGTGCCTTCCAGGTGACATCGTCCCCCGAGAGTCGCGCCTTGAAGCCCTGCTGCATCAGCTCGGTCGCGTAGTTGTCGCGAGCGATCGCTGCGGCGGCCTGGTAGTCGCGATTGCCGGGGTCCAGCTGCTCGGCTTCGTTGAACCTGGCCACGGCCTCCCGGAGGTTGCGCGCGTTGACAGCCTTGGCGCCTTCCACAAAGAGCCGCTGTGCGCGGTCTTGATCATGGGCGCTCGCATGGGTCTCTGGCACAGCGTGGGCGGCCGGGGCAGTCTGTTGCGCCAGAGACACACCGCTGCCAACCGAGAGCAACAGAGGCAGCGTAAGTGGGGACCATCGTTGCACCGGCTTAGCGCGTCCTCGCGTCGGATGTACCTGCAAGCTTAGACTCGGCCCGTGCCGGCAAGGCAGCGAGCAATGCCTCAAGACTCTCGGCACAGACTTCTGGTTCGGCTTCCATCAGTTGATCAAAGGTGTAGTTGCCGGTGGCAACCGCGATCGTCGGGAGGCCATTGGCGCGGGCAGCCGAGACGTCGTAAATCGTATCGCCGACCACGCAGACAGTTGCGTCTGGTCCCGCATGCTCCCTTGCGAGCGTAAGCGCGTGGGCGATCATGTCGGAGCGGACTTCGAAATGGTCACTGAAACCGCCAAAGGTGAACCAGTCGCGCAGGCCGGCGACCGCAACCTTGATCCAGCCGATGGTCTCGATGTTGCCGGTTGCCACGCCAAGCGCGGCGCCCTGGTCGCGAAGGTGGGCGAGAGTTGCTTCCACGCCGGGCATCACGACGAGGTCCATCTCAGCCTGGTGCGTGGTGACGCGCTCGCTCATGTGGCTGAAGACCGTCTGCACGTGGGGGCGCCAGGAGCTGTCCTCGATCGCGGCGATCCGGAACGCGTCGCGCAGGATGCCGGGGTCGGTGTTGCCGTGGAGGGTGACCCCGTCGAGCAGCAGGGGCCGGCCCAGCACATGCTCGACGGCAGCGAAGAAGGAGTCATAGTGGACGCGGTCGCGCGACCGCAGCAGGGTGCCATCGATGTCGAACAGGTAGGCAGCCTGCCGGTCCCATGCGAAGCCCGGCTGGATGTACACGGGCGGGGGGGTGCCTTGCTTTTCGGACGGAAAGGTCGTCATAGCTCAAGGGTAAAGCAGGGGCCTACCTGCTGCCTGTCCGCTTGACCTCGAGCATGGGGCGTTCACTGCGCGGAGGACGCTTGAGCCCGGCGCGGATCTCGGCTGGGTCGATCTCCAGCTCGGTGATCATTCTGCTGAGCGTATTCCGGTGAACCTTGAGATCCTTCGCTGCCTTGCACTGATTTCCGCGATTCGCGGTCAGCACTTCGAGCAGAAATCGCTTCTTGAACTCGCGCACAGCCTCTGTGTAGGTGATGCCGCCCGCATACATCTGTGCCACCAGGGAATCCAGTTCGCGTCTCACTCGGGATCTCTCTCTTTCTGTTCGCCACCATACAGCAAGTGCGAGCTACCAGTGTTGCAATCCTGCAGTGTGCTCGCGGAGTAAACGAGCACCGAACCGGACCTTGTCCCGAAGCCCGGCAGGCGTACCTACCGTGCTCTCGCGGGCGGCTGCTACGAAGTACGGCCCAAGATGCGAGCCGCGCAGCACCGGTGAGGCTGGCCAGAACGCCACCAGGATCATCACACCCAGCGTCACCAGGACGCCGCCTTTGATCAGCCCGAAGGCTGCACCCATCAATCGATCTGCCCAACCTAATCCGATCGTCCGCATCGACCAGCGGATCGCCCGTCCGATGAGGCTTGCCGTGATCATGACCAGCAGCGCGATCGTTGCGAAGGAAGCCGCGTCTGCCAATGCCGGCGTTCGCAGGAAGGTCTCGAACGGGGGCACCAGCCGTGTGTAGTTCCAGCTTGCCACGGCTATGCCGACAACGATGCCGGCAAGTGAGAACGCTTCCAAAAAAAATCCGCGGCGGCCTGCCTGCAGTACGCAGAACAACAGGATCGCCACGATAACCCAGTCAGCTCCCGTCACCGGAGGACTCCTTGACCGCCCCCTGCTACAGAGTGAGTGTCTTCTTCGTCAGCAACCGATACGCTTCCAGGTACTTGCCCTGGGTCTTCTCGATGATCTCGGGTGGTAGCGTGGGCGCGGGCGCCTGCTTGTTCCACCCGATCTCCTCGAGGTAGTTCCGCACAAACTGCTTGTCGAACGACTGCTGCACGCCGCCCGGGGCGTAGCTGTCGCGAGGCCAGAAGCGGGACGAGTCCGGCGTCAGCGCTTCATCGGCCAGGAGGATCACATCGCCCACGCGACCGAACTCAAACTTGGTGTCCGCCAGGATCAGCCCGCACTGCTCGGCATGCTCGGCGGCCTTGCGGTAGATCTCGAGGCTCAGGTCACGCAGCGTCTCCGCGTCCTTTTGTCCGATCCGGTTCACCATTTCGGCGAAGGAGATATTTTCGTCATGCTCGCCGCCCGGGCTCTTCGAGGCAGGCGTGAACAGGGGCTCCGGCAGCCGATCGCTCTCGCGCAGGCCCTCCGGCAGCTTGATGCCGCAGAGCGAGCCGGTCTCCCCGTAATCCTTCCAGCCGGAGCCGGAGAGATACCCCCGGACCACGCACTCGACCGGGAACATATCGGCCCGCTTGACGAGCATGGAGCGGTCGCGGAGTTCCTCGCGGAAGGGCAGGAGCTCATCCGGGTAGACATCGACCTCGGATTGAATCAGGTGGTTTGGAACCGTGTGCTCGAGAAACTCGAACCAGAACAGCGAAAGCTGCGTCAGCACCTTGCCCTTGCCGGGGATCAGGCTGCCGAGCACGTGATCAAAGGCGGAGATGCGATCGCGGGCTACCAGGAGCAGGTCATCGCCGACCAGGTAGAGGTCGCGTACCTTGCCGCTGGCAAGCTTGGGGATACCGGAGAGCTGCGATTCGAGAACTTCTTGCAAAGAGAAACCTTTCCGGAGCAGTGGCGGAGACCACCCAGCCAGCCGAGCCGATACCCGATTCTGCGGCGGCCCCGGCCCTTTGTCAACGTGCCTTTCAGCCACAGCGGAACGACCAGGGCGCTGACGCGTATCCTGACAGGATGCGGGTCAAAGTGCTTTTCTTCGGTGTGCTGCGCGACAGCTTTGGCGCGGCGGAACGATGGGTGGAGCTGCCGGATGAGAGCCCTTCCGTGGGAACACTTCTCTCAGAACTGCAGCAGGCTGCGGCCCCTGGGCTTGCCGGTCTGTGGCCTCGCCTGGCCATCGCGGTGAACCAGCACTATGCGTCAAGCAGCGTTGGTCTGGCCTCCGGGGATGAAGTCGCGCTGCTGCCGCCGGTGAGTGGTGGCACGAGTGAGCGCATCCTGCTGACGCACGAGCCCCTGCAATCCGGGGCTGCGGTGGCCGAACTCAAGGCCGGGAGCGATGGCGCCCTGGTGGTATTTGATGGGATCGTGCGCAACAACACCCGTGGCCGAGAGACCAAGTACCTCGTCTACGAGTCTTACGAGAGCATGGCGACGACGCAGATGCGCGATCTCATCCAGCAGGCTCTCGAGCGCTTCCCGGTGCGGGACGCCTTGCTGCACCACCGGCTTGGGCGGCTCGAGATCGGCGAGACCAGCGTGCTCATCGCGGTCGCCTCGGCACACCGTGGAGCCGCTTTTGACGCTTGCCGCTGGATCATCGACACCCTCAAGAAGACCGTGCCGATCTGGAAGAAGGAATACTTCGTCGACGGGGCAGTGTGGGCGGATGGCGAGCCTTTTCCGGAGGAGCTGACGCCGGGCGGAGCCGCTTGAGGCGAGCCTCACAGCTCGCGCTTCTCGCGGCGCTGCTCACCGGCCCGTCGGGCCTAGCGCAGGATGACGCGACGACGCTGCGGGTCCAGGTGCGGCTGGTGAGCCTCTATGTCAACGTCACCGACCAGCGGGGTGCCCCGGTCGCCGACCTGACCAGGAGCAACTTCGCACTCACGGAAGACGGCCTCGCGCAGACGATCTCCATCTTCGAGCGGCAGACGAACGTGCCGCTGTCGGTGGTGCTCGCGATTGATACCAGCGGCTCGACCCGCAAGGACATGAGTGAGGAACAGCGGGGCGCGCATGACTTCGCCCAGGTACTGCTGACCCCCAGGGACCAGCTGTCGCTGTTCGACTTCAACTCGGATGTGCGCGAAGTTGTTCCTTTTACCAACAATGTTCACGGGATCGATCGCGGCCTCGGCAACCTGAGCCGTGGCCCGGCGACTGCGTTCTATGCGGCGATCCTGCTTGCCTCGCAGACGCTTGCACCTCGCACGGGCCGCAAGGTGCTGGTGATCATCTCGGACGGTGACAACACGGTTGCCGGTACCTCCTACGACGAGGCTCTGGCCGCTGCGCAGAAGGGGGACGTGATCATCTACAGCCTGATCGACACCCCGATCCAGGCTGACGCCGGCCGGGACACCGGCGGCGAGCACGCCATGATTACACTGAGCCAGGAGACCGGCGGCCGCGCCTTTTACGTCAGCGACGGCGGACTCGAGGCGGCGTTCCGCAAGGTGAGCGACGATCTCCGCACCCAGTACCTGCTCGCCTACTACCCGCAGCGCGGCGCCAAGCCCACGAACCCGCTGGCCGGGGGCAACAGCTTCCATGCTGTGCATGTGGACCTGCAGGCCGCACCGGGTACCGGCTCGGTACTCGGGGAGACGCCGCATTACCGCAGCGGGTACTACCGCGCAACCGCTACGCCGTAGCTGGCGCTCCGTTCCAAGTTGCACACTACAATGGCGCTATGCCTTCCCGCACAGTGCCCGCGCTGCGTCGTTCGAAGTCCATGCCTGCCGGTGAAGCGGGGCAGGAGTCGCTGTACCTTCGCTTCCTCAGTGACAAGCAGGTCCCGGTCGAAGTGAAGCTGCGCGACGGGGAACTTGTCGCCGGCTGGATCGAGTACTTCGACGACCGCATGATCCGGCTGACCCGCGAGGGTGAGCCTAACCTCTTTATCTACAAGGAACAGATCCAGACGATCAGCGAGCTGGCGCGCAAGGCCGAAGCACGGCGCGTTGCCGCGGAACGCAAAGCAGCAGGAACCAGGGGAGAGAGCGCCAAGTGAGTGCATTGCCGCAAGATGTTTCGTTCGATTGGGTAGGGAAAGCAGCGCCGATCGCGCTTGAAGCCGGGGCGCTGTTGCGCGAGTTTTATAAACGGGGTGTGGCGACCGAGTACAAGACCGATGTGGATCTCGTCACCGAGGCTGATCGCACGAGCGAGGCCCTGCTGCTCAAGCGGCTCTCCGAGACTTTTCCGGACCATGGTATCTACGGCGAAGAGGGAACGCGCCATGCGCTCGACCAGCAGTACCGCTGGTATGTGGACCCGCTCGACGGCACGACGAACTTTGCCCATGGCTTTCCGGTGTTCTGTGTCTCGATGGGCCTGGAGCATCGCCCAGCCGGGCTCGCCGAGCAGGCGGACGGCTTGCTGGTGGCCGGCATCATCTACGACCCGCTACGCGATGAACTCTTTGTTGCGGAGAAGGGAAAGGGTGCTTTCCTCAATGGGCGCAGGCTTCATGCGTCGAAGACGCAGCACCTTGGCGAGGCGCTGCTGGCAACGGGCTTCCCCAGCCGCTCACGCCACGAGAACCCCAACGCGCACTTTTACCACGAGATCACGATGCGCTCGCACGGGGTACGGCGCGCCGGTTCGGCCGCGCTCGACCTTGCTTACGTCGCTGCAGGCCGGGTGGATGCGTACTGGGAGTTCCGGTTGAACCCCTGGGACACGACGGCGGGCGTCCTGCTGGTCGAGGAGGCAGGTGGTTCGGTCACGCGCTTTGACGGCTCGAAGTTTCTCTTCGATTCGAGCGAAGTCCTGGCGACAAACGGGCTGCTCTACGGGGAGTTGCTCCCGGTCTTTCGCGACATGTTTGCCGGGCGCGCGCTTGCGCCCATGCTGAGTCCCAGCCAGTTTGCTGCGGAGCGCAAAGCGCGCGCCGGGGAGCAGTAAGGGCCGGGGCGCCCTGCTACAATTCCTTCAATACACCTGAGGTTGCAAGACCCCGCTACGGAGAAGTTCCCAGATGGCTTATGTAATTGCTGAACCCTGCATCGGCACCAAGGATTCCGCCTGCGTCGACGCCTGCCCGGTCGACTGCATTCACCCCAAGAAGGACGAGGGCGACCACGGCGCAGTGGATCAGCTTTACATCGACCCGGTCGAGTGCATCGACTGCGGCGCCTGCGTCCCCGTCTGCCCCGTGTCGGCGATCTTCGCCGGCGATGACCTGCCAGAGAAGTGGGCGCACTTCGCAGAAAAGAACTCCGAGCACTTCGGACGGTAGTTTCTGGTCTTGATCTGGGAAAGGCCACGCGCAAGCGTGGCCTTTCTTGTGCCGCGCAGTGAGGCTCGCCCTCAACAAGAAGACGTCGATTTATCTTTCTTCGCCTCCCCGTACCGACTGAGTGAGCGCTTCAGCGATCAAGATGCCCCCTCTTCTCCGACACTGTGAAGTGCACATGACCTGATTCGAGCCTGCTCGTCGGAAAAGCAATTCCATCTTTCCGCAGCACGTCAGCATCCGCCCCGGGCATGCCGGGTGGCAGATAGACTCCCCAGTAGTCATAGCTTCCCGGAGCCTGCGCGGGAATGTGGTCGTTGAAAACGACGAGACTTTCCCCGGGCCGGAGAACCTTCCAGCCCTTCACGCGCTCCAGGATGGGCTGGTAGCCGAAATCACGAAAGCATCCTCCACCCATCGTGCTTGCACTGCCGTGGAGTGGAACGAAGTTCTCGCCGAGACGAAAGGTTCCGTGCGCCGTGTCTCCACAGAGCGCCGCAGGCTCGGGCAGGTGCACGTCGTGGTCACTGATGTTTGTCAGCGAAATTTGCAAGGCTTGCGGGACTGTGTCGAGGACCGACTCGACCTTGATGCGAAGCTCCAGGTTTGTGGGCGCAGTGTTCGCCTCCGTCTGCGCCCGACCGAGGGGCGGCAGGGAGGTCACCACGGAGATCACCACGGAGACCACCAGGCAGATCGACGGGGAGAGCGATGAGGAGAGTGCACTCAGAGGCAAGGTGAATCGCATGGCTGCTCCGGGATGGAGACTTACCGAGGCCAGACTTGCGAACTCAAGACGTAGGGGCTGCGACGTACGCGTGGCAGCCCCTTCGCCGCTGTCCGCAGGACCTAGAACTCGTTCCACAGGTACTGGTTGTACACCTCGTGATGGAACTGCACTTCGGGCGCCTTCACAAAGGTGCCGAGCAGACGGGCGCAGCGATCCGCCGAGCCCTGCTTCAGGTCTGCGAAGCGGTGCTTCACGTCTTCGCCGAGTAACTCGGTCGTCCACGCCGCGTTCTTGAAATCCTCGAGCGCGGTGTAGATGTTATCGGGCAGATAGCGTTCCGCCTGCCGAAGGTTCGCGTCGTCCGACTTCTTTCCGTCGAGGCCCGACTTGAAGATCGAGTAGAGCGCGAGATACGGGTTTGCATCGGGGCCGACCGAGCGGACCTCGACGCGTGCGCTCTTCTCGTTGCCGATCGGCACACGCACCATCGAACCGCGATCGGTGGCCGAAGCCTTGATCTGGTTCGGCGCTTCGAAGTGCGGGTCCAGACGGCGGTACGCGTTGACGCTCGAGTTCAGGATCAGGCAGATGTCGTTGCCGTGCGTGAGGATGCGATCGATGAAGTCCCATGCGACGGGCGCGAGCTTTTCCACGCCATCCGCGTCCCAGAAGATGTTCTTGCCATCCTTGGTGATCGAGACGTTGGTGTGCATGCCGCTGCCATTGACGCCAACTACCGGCTTCGGCAGGAACGAGGCCGTCATGCCCATCTGCTGCGCAACCTGGCGACAGATCAGCTTGTAGATCTGGATCTGGTCGGCAGCCGCGACGACCTCGCCATAGCTGTAGTTGATCTCGAACTGCGAGGGCGCAACCTCGGGGTGATCCTTTTCGTTTTCAAAGCCCATCGCGCGCTGGATCTCGGCCGCGCTGTCGATGAACTCACGCAGGGGGTCGCCGGGCAGTGAATGGTAGTAGCCGCCCTGATTTACGTAGTTGAAGCGATGATTCTTGTGGAAGAGCCGCTCGGCGTCGCGTCCTTCAAAAAGGAAGCCCTCGATTTCGTTCGCGGCATTGAGCGTGTAGCCCTTGGTGTCGTAGAGCTCCTGCGCATACTTCTTGAGCACGCCGCGCAGGTCGCCCGAGTATGGCTGTCCCTGCTTGTCGATGACTTCGCCGAAGACCAATACCTTGCCCGCGCCAAAGACATCCGCCGGCGGCCAGTAGAAGGCGGCCCAGTCGATGCCGAGGCGCAGATCGCTCTCGCGCTGCGCAGTAAAGCCGCGGATCGACGAACCATCAAACGTGAGGTTGTCGTAGCTCGAGACGAGGAACTTCTTGTCGTAGTCGAGCATGTGCAGACGGCCTTCCAGATCGCTGAACAGCACGGTCACCGCCTTGATGCCGTCTTCGCCTTTCAAGTACGCCAGACGCTTCTCGCGAATCTCATCCGGGGCAACGCGCTTGCGGCGGTCTGCCTTGGCCTCGAGATTCAGTTTCTCCAACTCAGAGTAGGGAAGCGAAAGGTAGTTACGTAGCTCGTTCGACATGAATCTCCTCGTGATCTCGACCTTGCCTGCGCCGATTCCTCTGCGCGTTGGTGCCTGCAGACAGAGACCGCTCAGGTGGGTTTTTCTGCACCAAGGTTACATTCGGGCGAATCGCTTGCCTAACGTCATTAACAAGCGTGATGCGGCCGATAGCTGTTCCTTATCGGCAGAGCAGCTGGCATCTTCCGCAAACCCCCGGTTCCATCCGGTAGAGTAACTTCATGCTCCCTGATCGCCGGTGTGCGTTGCTCCTGCTGCTTCCCCATGTGCTCTCTCCGCTTGCGAGGGCGCAGGAAGCGCCCGCAGCCTCGATCCTTGCCCTGCCGACGTTTACGGAGAGCTACACGGTCGCAGGCAAGCCCTATGTCGCGACGATTGTGGGTACCAAGCCATCGGTCGCCGAGACCACGACGATTCCGACGGTGGTGGTGCCAGTGGTGCTGCGCTTTGCGCAGGCCGGTGGCAGGACGGTGACGCTCAATGCCGACGATGCGATCGCAGGGGTACTCCAGTCGCCGATCTTCCAGAAGGCAGGCTTCGCCACCGGGATCACGCAGTATGGCGACGCGGTGCAACGGGCAGAGTTCTACGCGGCCGGGGGCTCGCGCCCGGGCTGGCATACGCTGCTGAGCCAGCCTCATGTGAACCCACCATTGACGATGGACATACCTGCCGATCGGGGATACCTGCTCACCTCGAAACGCACGGGCACGCAGCTGGCCGTGGTCGACCAGGATTATGTCGAGCGGGCGCTCGCAAGGCACATCGCCGGCTCGTCACTTGGGCCACAGACGCTGGTGCTGGCGGTGGCGCGCGACGTGGCCTGGTACACGCTGGGCGATGCAACCGTCTGCTGCTCGTCAGGAACGCATGGGGTACTGCCCACCGCTACGACGAAAAACGGGCAGCCCTTTATCCTCGCGTCGTACATGAATGCCGGGGTGTACCCACGCGTTGAAGATGTCGAGGGCATCTCGGAGCAGCTGATCGAGTGGATCAACGACCCGTACTACGGCAAGATGGCGAACGTGGTTCCGTCCTGGAAGACACCGCCGGATGCTCTGGGGTGTGGCGGACACGGTGTCGGAAGCGCGTACCTGCTGGCCCAGCCGACGAACGCCGCGACGCTGCCGAACGCGACGCCGGTGACGATCGGCCGCACGACCTACCATGTTGCGAATGCGGTCTTGCTGCCCTGGTACATGCAGGCGGGGGCGCCCGGGACCTATGAGCATGCGTGGACCTTTCCGGATGTACGCGCGCTCAGTGCCGCCGCCGAGCCGTGTTCGCAACCCGCTGCTTCAGCCGCTGCCGAGCCGGCTGCGCCGGTGGCTCGCACCCACCCGCTGAACGGCCACTCGCTGATTGGCTACTGGGAAGGCTACGGGGCTGGTCGCACCACCTACCCCTTGCGGGACGTCTCGCCGCAATGGGACGTGGTGATCGTGACATTTGCCTCGCCGGTGAAGGGCTCAACCAGCACGCTGCACTTTGCGCCTCCCGCTGGGGTGAGCGAAGCGCAGCTTCGGGAGGATGTTGCCTATCTCAAGAGCCGCGGCCGCAAGGTACTGATCTCGCTCGGCGGTGGGGGCGCGGTGGTCACCCTGCACAATGCTGCCGAGACACACGGATTCGTTCAATCCGTGACCTCGATCGTCGAGAGGTACGGCTTCGATGGCGTCGACCTGGACATCGAGACGCCCTCACTGATGATCCAGGCAGGGGACACAGACTTCCGGCATCCCACGACGCCTTCCGTGGTCAACCTGATCGCGGCGATGCACCAGCTGAGCGCGCACTTCGGACCGAAATTCATGGTCGCCGAAGTGCCTGAAGATGCACAGACGCAGGCGGGGATGCAGACCTATGCGGGGCAGTTCGGATCGTTTCTGCCGGTGATCTACGGTACGCGCGACATCCTCTCGTTCGTGGACGCGCAGGATTACAACACGCCGCCGCTCGAAGCACTGGATGGCAATTACTACCTGCCCGGCAACGCCGACTACCATGTCGCGATGACCGAGATGCTACTGCACGGCTTCCCGGTGGGCGGCGTGCGCGACCACATGTTCCCGGCCATCCCGGCGTCGAAGGTAGCGGTTGGGCTCCCGGCGACCCCAACCTCCGCCCGAAACTACACGGCGGTCCCGGTGATCGAAGATGCATTGCGGGCGCTCACGGAGGGCAAGACCTTTGCCGGGGAACGCTATGTGCTCCAGCAGCCCGGCGGCTATCCCGATTTCAAGGGCGCGATGTTCTGGGCGATCAACGAGGACGCGCGCAACAGCTATCGCATGTCGAATGCAATCGGTTTGCTGCTGCACGAGTTCCCCGCGGCGCCGTCTGCTGCTTCGCGCTGATGCAACCGTTGTGGTGGCAGATCTACTTCGGCTTCCACACGCGGAACTCGCCACCGACGTGCATCATGCTCATCAGGTACAGCATGCCGTCGTAGTAGCGGCTGTGCCCGTCCGGAATCGGCGCCTGCCAGAGCGCATCCACAAACAGAGCGGCGCGTTGTTTGTCGGTCGCCGCGAGGCTCGCGACGGCGTTGGTTCCCACAAGACCGGTTGGATGGCCCTCCGGCGTCAGCCCGGGTGTGGCACCCTCGGGCGTCCCGTTGAGCGTGTAGACCGGGCCATAGCTGCTGATTCCCTGAGACGCGAAGAAGGCCTGGATGCGGTTGCTGAGGACCTGTTCCTCGGGCGCGGCATGCCACCACGACCAATCCACGGACCAGTTGCTCGCGGTACGCCATGCGTCGTAGCCGAACTCACCGGACTGCGGGAATCTAGTCTGGTGCGGCGTGCCGTCGAAGTTGGCGTACGAGGGAGCGAGGCCTGTCTTCGGATCGGTCGACTTGACGAAAAACTGCCGGCTGACCTCGGCTGCGTGATGCCAGAATGCCTTGTCTTCGGGTGGCCCCCAGAGCGACCACAGCTCGTAGAAGGCAGGCAGGTGGTAGGAGGGGTCGGTAAAGGGGTGCGGCGTCACGCTGGGCACAAACAGCACCATGTCATGCTCGGTGCTGAACTCGGCAGCCACGGTGCGCGGGCCGTACGGCGTGGTGCCTTCCTTCTCCTCGCGGTGCAGCATGGTGTGCAGCAGCTGCTCGGCCTGCTCCTTGTAGTTGTAGATCCCCGTGCCGCTGCCCCAGCGGTTGGCTGCGAAAAGCAGCGCCATGGTGAAGTACTCTTCGCCATCGGGCGCCGGGGTCTCCTCGTTGGTCTGGCCGGTGGTCTTGCACGACCAGGCGAAGTAGCCGTACGCGGGGTGACCCGGGTCCGAGATGTACATGTAGGTCTTGGCCCAGTTCCAGAGCGCGTCGAAGTCGGCCTTTTTGTCGAGCTGCACTGCGATCATCATGCCGTAGGACATGCCCTCGGTGCGCACATCTTTGCTGGCCCAGTCCGTCAGGTAGCTGAGTGGACCGTTCGCATTCCGGCCCGCGGCGAAGACGAGCGACTGGCTCTCGGGATCGCCATGGAAGAGCTGCTGGTAGGCACGCTCGATCTTTGCGTGCACCTCGGCGTCGGAGTGCCCGGCCTGCGCGAAGAGGTTGGGGTAGTGGGCGGTCGCGTAGGCTCCCGCTGTGTGCGGCAACGCCGCAGGCGCCGCGTGCAGCAAAGGGGGCGCGCCACACGCAAGGACGGAAGCAACGAGCAGGACCCGACGGCGGATTTTCGAGTCTGAACTAGTTCGCATACCAAACAAAGCGAGCAAAGGGCCTCCTGGAGCAGCCCTCACATCCTCAGTGGAACGCTGCCGGCTGTCAACCGTCAGCCCACGGAATGCGCCTTAGTTCAGCGTGTGGCCGGCGTCGCGGAATGCCGCGGCGACGCGCTCCCGCCAGCCCTCAATCTCGTCCACCTTGGTGAAGGGTGCGTACCACGTCGGGGTTGTGGCGTCGTTGGTCCGGAACTCGAGGCCGGTCAGCTGGCCCCGGACCTGCTTTGAGCACTTTGTAATTTCAGTCGGCTCGAGGACGCGCTCGCCCTGCATCGGATCGCGCACCCACAGGCGTGCTGTGCGGGCTTCGATGGCCAGGTTTTTGCTCGCGTGCGCCGGCGAGAAGCCGGGGATGTGGTACGCCGCCTGGGCGCGGTTGACGGTCTGCTCCTCGGCTGGGCGCAGCAGCGAAAGGATGACTCCCGCGATCAGCAGAATCACCGAGACCGCCTTGCCCAGCATCATGGAGCCGCCTGCGATGCTTCCGGGCCGAGTCCAGGCGAGGACTGCCAACACCGCACCAACAACGATCAGCACAATCCCGAACAAGCGTCTCTGATTTCCCATGACTCGCGCAAAAACCCCCTGCGCGAATACTGTAGCAGGCTCTGCCCGGCCGGGCAGAGCGTGGGATCAGCGGGATGGCGATGCAGACGCACCGGGCCGAACTCGGCACTCGCGGCGACAGGTTACGGTGGCTGTGCCGCTCCGCCGGGCATGCGAGAGGCGCGCCGGGTCGATGAAGCTGGAGCAGACCTGGCAGCGGGTCACCTCGAACAGTGAGAGATCCACGGGCTCACGCCCTGCTAATCGCAGCGCAAGCTCGTTCCACCGCTCCACCTCCTGCTGCGAGGGAGCCCGGTCCCCCTTGGCCCCGTTGCAGCTGATGCAGGCGAGCACCCAGTTGTGGGGCTGTTCTGCACCTCCGCGGGCTCGCGGGAAGAAGTGGTCGACCGTGGCGTCGGTCGCGCTGTGCGGGTTGCCCGGGGCTCGAACGGCGATCGCTGCGCCGCAGTAGAAGCAGGAGCCCCCCTGCGCGCACAGAAGCGTTGCGAGGAAGCGGATCCTGGTTCTTGAAAGCCTGTTCTGCGCGGACACCCGATCCCTCTCGCCCGACAGTTTACCCTGCCAGAAGGCGCCTTCCTCTGGGCGCACTCGCGGGCAGGCCTCTCCACGGACCATAATCACGAAGCCGTTGTTCTCCGTACCTGGCCGATTCGCGAGGCAGACCAGCTCGTCTCCCTGTTTACCCGCGAAGCGGGCAAGGTGAAGGGAGTCGCGAAGTCTGCGGCGCGGTCGCGACGCCGTTTCGGCGGAGCGCTCGAGCCGATGACGCATGTACGTGCCCAGTATGCGACCCGTCCCAAGCAGGAGCTGGTACGGCTCGATTCGCTGGAGATCCTGCACTCGCCGCTGGCGGAGCCTGCCGACTACGCCCGTGCGGCCGCGCTCGCCTTCTACACCGAGGTGCTGGACGAGATGCTGCCGGACCATGATCCACAGGACGCAACCTTTCGCCTGTTGGTACATGTGCTGGCGCAGACCCGTGTCGGCCGCATCTGGATGCCGGTGACCTACTTCGCGCTGTGGATGGTGCGACTGATGGGCTGGATGCCGGAGCTGCGCCGGTGCACGCTCTGCGGAACAGCTTTTGCTCCGGATGGCCCGGCCTATTGGCAGCCCGACACAGACGGGCTCTTTTGCGAAGAGCACCGCAAGCTCGGAGCGCTTACCCTGTCGCCTTCCTCGCGCCTGCTGGCAGATCAGCTCTTTCGCGCACCGGCAGAGCATTTTGCCGGGGAAGCATGGCCACGCCGGCGTGCCGGGGACCTGAGACGCTTCGCCATGCAGGCGCTCGAGCGGCATGGCGAGCAACGGCTGCAGAGCGTGGCTGTGCTGATGCGCCTGGGCGGCTGAGGTCGCAAAGACATCTGCTGTGTTCGAGGGAGCAGCAACAGTCCCCATGCTTTGCTCATCCCATCCTTAGTGCCTGTTACTCGTAGGTCGGATGCGACCGCGGCATACAGGTTCCTCCCCTAACGTGTCTCCAGCCGATGAAAGCGAGTCCCGATGAAAGCGATAACCTGGCACGGCAAAGAAGATGTGCGCGTCGAACGCGTCCCTGACCCAGCCATCATCGATCCGACCGACGCCATTGTGCAGATTACCTCGACTGCGATCTGCGGTTCTGATCTCCACCTGTATGACGGCGTGATGCCTACCATGGAAGCCGGTGATGTGCTCGGCCATGAGCCGATGGGCATCGTGGTCGCGGTTGGCAGCGCGGTGAAGCGTCTGAAGGTCGGCGACCGCGTTGTGGTTCCATTCACAATCTCGTGTGGCCACTGCTACTTCTGCGAGAAGACGCTGTTCTCGCTCTGCGACACCTCGAACCCGAGCGCCAAGATGGCAGAGAAGGTGATGGGTCACTCGCCCGCCGGGCTCTTCGGCTTCTCGCACATGCTCGGCGGCTTTGCCGGCGGACAGGCCGAGTATCTCCGTGTGCCGTTTGCAGATGTGGGCCCGGTCAAGGTGCGGGAGTCGTTGACCGACGAGCAGGTGCTGTTTCTCTCGGATATTTTCCCGACCGGCTACATGGCTGCGGAGAACGCCGAGATCGAGCCTGGCGACACAGTCGCGATCTGGGGCTGCGGACCCGTGGCGCAGTTCGCGATCCAGAGCGCCTGGATGCTGGGCGCGGGACGCGTGATCGCGATTGACATGGTTCCGGAGCGGCTTGAGATGGCGCGCACCTACGGCCGTGCCGAGACGATCGACTTTTCGAAGGACCATGTCATCGACAAGCTGAACGAGATGACCAAGGGTCGCGGGCCGGACCGCTGCATTGATGCCGTCGGCGGGGAAGCCCACTCGGCCGGCTTTGTCGGCACTCTCGACAAGATCAAGCAGACACTGAAGACCGAGAATGACCGCCCGGAAGTGTTGCGCGATGCGATCATCGCCTGCCGCAAGGGTGGAACGATCTCGGTCCCAGGGGTGTACGTGGGCCTGGTCGACAACATTCCGTTTGGGGCCGCCATGAACAAGGGACTGACCTTCAAGATGGGTCAGACGCATGTGCAGCGTTACCTGGAGCCATTGCTCAGCCGCATCGAGTCTGGTGAGATCGATCCATCGTTCGTGGTCACGCACTCAGTCTCGCTCGATGAGGCGCCCGAGATGTACAGGACCTTCCGCGACAAGAAGGACGGTTGCATCAAGGTTGTTCTGAAGCCCGGAACGGAGCCCGCGATCGGCGGCACACTCCGTACCGGCGAACTGCACGTGTAAGTTGACAGGGAGCATCCCGGGTCTCTGCGGAGACCCGGGCACTCTTGCTGCGCGGTCCTACTGCGCGGCAGCCGTGCCTGCTGAGGACTTACCCTTGACACTGTCGGGAGAAGCAAGGCTCCAGGTCTCCGTGGTCGCGCCACTCTCGGTCGCTGTCACAACTGACCCGCTTGCGACCCCGGTCTTTCTTCCCGCAACGAGCTCGAAGTGACTGGAGACTCCGTTTGAAAGTGACGGAGTAAAGATGAGCGTGAGCGTGTGCCCCGGCTTGGCGTCTGCAGGACCGAGGCGCACACTGGCGGCGGAAAAGCTCGTACCTGGCGTCCCCTCGAGTGTCTGCACCGTCCCATGATCTTTGCTCGAGAACGTCACCTCCATGGTGTTGCCCCTCCCTGCATCGGCGTGCCCCGCATACGCGGTTCCATACTGTGACGTGATCTGCCAGTTGGCCCCTGAGAGGGTCGTGGGCTCTGCCCCGGTCCAGGTCACGTGCGTGGGTGCGAACGACAGGATGTGCACGCCCGTCGAGATCGCGCCGTGGTAGGGGATGAAGTATGGCGGCTGCGCATACTCCTTCCACACATCAGCCGTGCTTGTCACCGCGCCAACTCGCAGCGCTGTTCCTTCGCCAGCGAGTGCGCCCTGCTCACGGTAAAGCAGCACGGGAAAGGGCGCATCGACCGGGCTCAGCCCGCTGCCTTGCTCGCTGATGTCGGTGCCCTGCACAAACTGCCATGACACCGGCACCCCTTTCTCGGTGTTGAAGCGCAGGAGGTACTGCGCCTCCTTGCCTGGGGAGGCGGGCTGGTCAAAGGCCATCTGCACGAGATAGGCATCGTCGCCTTTCGCTTTGTCTTCTGCAACCAGCGCGGGCACATTTGCGTAGTGCACGCGCTTGCCGCTGGCGCGGTCGATCAGCGACGCATCGTAACGGGGCGCTTTTTCCCGGTCATCGACGTACAGCAGGATCATGGAGTATGGCAGCTCCGGCCCGACAAACTGCACCATCTGCATCGGCCAGTACTGGTACTGCACCCCGGCGAGGGGCAGGGGTGCTGTTTGCGCGAGGGCTGCCGTGGCAAGGGAGCAGAGAGCAACGGTGCTGAGAGCGATGCGGACGTTCATGGCCGTTCTCCAGATCGTGAGTGGGACAGTCAGAAGGCGAAGCGGGCGCCGAGCTCGAGCCGGCGTGCAGCCTCAGCTGCGAGCGACTGCCCAAAGGTTTCCGGGGACGACACAACTGTGCCTACCGCGGTTACATTTGTGTGGTTGAGGATGTTGGCGCTCCTCGCGTTGAAGGTCAGGGTTCGTGAAGACTCCTTGCCCTTGCTCAGCGTGAAGGCGCGGCTCAGGTTCATGTCGAGGTGAACCAGTCCCGGCATGGTTCCCAGGTTGCGCGGCACGTCGCCGTTGACGGCATTCGTGCTCAGGAGTCCGAAGCGCGTGTTGTAGACGCCGCTCGTGCCAGCCGAGCCAGCGACGGCGTAGCTGGGCCGATCGTTGAAGTCGCCGTCGCCATTGGCATCGGTGCCGGTGGTGACGTTGTAGGGGGAGCCGCTCGAGGCGTCGAGCTGCATGGAGAGCTCGACCTTGCGTGGCAGATTCACGTTGCCAAACATGAAGAACTGGTGGGTCTGCTCCCAGTCCGACCGTGCCCGCTCGCCGGCATCGGAGTAGGAGTTCTGCGGCATCACTGTGCCCTTACCGACGTTGCCGAGAAAGTCCATGTGCACGTAGCCGGCGAAGAAACCGAAGCGCTTGTAGCTGTGTTGATCGAGCCCCAGGAAGACGACATTGCCGCCGAGATGCCCGGTGTTCTGAAACTGCAGCATGTTGACACTGGGCTCGATCGGCCGCGGGGCGAGCAGGGCCTCGGTCGGTGTAGGGATGACATTGCCGTTCGCAGCAACCAGCGGCGCATTGATATTGCGCTGGCGGACCACATTCCACGCATCGTCGAGAAAGAGATTGGCCTGCGCATGCCAGTGGTGCGGGAAGTCATGCTCGGCGCCGATCTGGCCCTCGAAGGACATCGGCTGCATCAGGCTGTGCGGGAACTGCTCGAGTGTGCTGACCTGGATCGAACCCGTTGTGGGCACGAGAGGCGTGGCGAAGCTGGGCGAGTACACGAGCGCCTCCTGCTGGCGAACGCCATTCAGGCGGTAGACCTGTGTTGCTTCGGCCTGCCGGTTGATGCTCGAGAAGAGCCCTGCGCGGAGGTGAACGACCGTCTTCGACTTCTTGTCGGGCGCCCAAGCGAGCCCCACGCGCGGGTCGAAGTTGCTGTACGAACCAGGTGTGGTCTGGATCGCGTAGCGCAGTCCGGCTGAGAACGACAGCCGGGGCTGGAGCTTGATGGTGTCCTGCGCATAGAGCGCAAGCCGCCACTGCGTCAGCGGCACGAGCGGGTCGCCGCTGTTCTGCTGAAAGGTCGTCGGCGCGCCGCCTGCTGCTCCCTCGAGTGCGCGCTGGTACTGCTCGATCGGCGAGAGGTTGATGGCACTGCCGCTCGCATCGAGCACTGGTGACGAACCGCCACCGAAGACGTACGCGCCATTGAACGTATCGGGATCGTAGTCGTGCACGAAGATGCCGAGAGACTGCGCGCCGATCTTCCACTCCTGTTTGCCCTTGGTCCAAAGCACGTCATCATCAATCTCGAGATCGCGCTCCCGATCGTTCAGATTGCCAGCCGTGGAGCCGCCGCCATTGAAGTAGCCCGACACATTGAGCGCCGCAGCATCAGAGGTTGGCGTCTGCTCGGTCCGCTTCCAGGTGTAGCCGATGTGTGTCTCGTGCAAGAGCGTGGCGCTCAGCGTCTGCGTGTTGGTGAAGCGCAGGTCGTACTCGCTGACCAGGCTTCCGTAGCCTGCTTCTTCGAGCGTGAGCCCACCGACACCCTGGTTGCCGAGATTGTTGGTGTTGGCCGAGAAGGAGAGCGTCGCCGCATCCCCGGGCGTGACCTGCCAGTCGCCGCGTGCCGACGCGATCCAGAGCCGCTGCGGCGCGGCGACGGTCTGGTGCAGGTTGGTGAGCGTGCCATCGCTCGCGAGCGTCTCTGCGTTGACGATGTTGAATTCGTTGATGTCCCGTTTTTCAAGGGCGAGCGAGAAGTCACTCTTCTTTGCGGTGATCGGGCCGCTGAGCTCAAAGCCGTAACGGCGCTTGCTCGCCGGGGTCGCGGTCACCGAGAAGGGATCGGTCGCGTTGAAGCTGCCTTCGCTGTCGATAAAGAACACGGCTCCGTGATAGCTCGCGGCGCCTGGCTTGGTGACGATCTCGATGCGCCCTCCATCGTAGGGAGGGCTGTCGTACTCGGACGAGAACATGTCGGGGTTGACCCGGATGGATGCGATCGAACTCTTCGGCGGCAGCGCGCTCCCGTTCTGAAAGCCGTCCACGGTGATCGTCGCCGAGCCGGGCGAGCCGCCGCTCGTGGCTGCCAGGATTTGCAGCTGCCGCTGAAAATCATCCGGATCATCGGCAAGCTGCTGGACATCCTTGCCAGTGAGCGTGGTGGTGCCCGCGCCGTGGTCGGCATCGATCGCAGTGGCATCGTCGCCCACCGTCACGGACGTTTCGACCTTTGCAAGCGCGAGCCGCAGCGTGACCTGGGCCGACTCGCCGGCATGCTTGGTGACGACGCCGGTCGCCGGCGCGAATCCCTCCGCGTCTGCGTTCAGCGTGGTGGTCATCGCCGGCACGCAGGGCAATACAAAGTGGCCAGAACCATCGCTTGTCGCTGTCTCGCCATCGCTCGCCGTCACGGTCGCTGAGGCAACGCTGGCGCCATTCGGGTCGACAACCGTACCCTCCACGCGTACGCCGGTGGGGCAGTGCCCCTGTGCCTGGGCAGCTACCGGCGCCAGCAGCCCCGCCAGCATCGCACTCTTCAGCCCGTTCCATCTCGCCATATGCGACTCCTTGCGTCTGTGGTTATCCTCGGTCGAAGTGCACGGCTGCCCTAGTGCGGCTTGTCACCAAACGGCAATGACAATTGTCATCGCGAGGTTCGGGTACGCAGGAGCGGCCCTCCTGGTTCCTTCTTTCTTGCTCTCCGGTAAACTGGTCCGAGCGGCAGACGCTTCTGCCCGAAAGACGGACCCTTGGCTTCTTCTGCACCAGCACGGCCGGCGCCGCTTAGCTTTCAGCAACTGCTCTTCGCCCTGCAGACGTTCTGGGCGGAGCGTGGCTGTGTGTTGCAGCAGCCCTTTGATATCGAAGTCGGCGCGGGTACCATGTCGCCGGAAACGTTTCTCCGCGTGCTGGGGCCGAAGCCGGTTCGGCTGGCTTACGCGCAGCCATCGCGCCGTCCGGCCGATGGTCGGTACGGAGAAAACCCGAACCGGCTGTACAAGCACACGCAGTTCCAGGTGATCCTGAAGCCGCCGCCGGCCAACGTGCAGGAAGTGTATCTCCAGTCACTCGCGGCGATCGGCATCGATCTGCGCGAGCACGATCTGAAGTTTGAAGAAGATAATTGGGAGTGGCCGGTCGGTGGTGCCTGGGGCGTCGGCTGGCAGGTGATGCTCGATGGACTCGAGATCACCCAATTCACGTACTTCCAGCAGTGCGGCGGGATGGACCTCGATCCGATCACCGGCGAGATCACATACGGCCTCGAGCGCATTGCGGGCTTTCTGCAGGATGTGGATTCGATCTACGACATTGTGTGGGCACGCGATCCTGAGACCGGTGTCGCGGTGACCTACGGCGACATGCGCCTCGAGGAAGAACTGCAACTGTCCGTGTACAGTTTTGAGGCTGCCGAGGTTGACAAGCTCTGGGAACACCTGCGGCTCTACGAAGCGGAGTGCAGTGCGTTGCTGGCCAGCTTTCGCGATGCAGAGAAGCTGAGCGGCGAGCATGCGCGACAGCATGAGCGTTTGCTTGAGGAAGAGACGGCGAAGCCCGTACAGGAGCTGGACCTGAGGCGCTTTCCTGTGTTGGGCGCATACGAGCTCTGTCTCAAGTGCTCCCATCTGTTCAACCTGCTCGACGCGCGTGGCGCGATATCTGTAACCGAGCGGGTTGCCGTTATGGCGAGGATTCGGACACTGGTGGTCGGTGTTGCGCGTGCCTATGCCGCGCAGAAAGAAAAGAGCTGATCCGGATGGCTGAGCTGTTATTGGAGATTGGCCTTGAAGAAGTACCGGCGCGCATGCTCGCTGCTGCGGAAGCGGAGCTTGGCGCACGCGTAAAGTCGCTGCTGGAGCGAGAGCAACTGCTTGCAGCCGGAGCGGAGGTCACAACATTCTCGACGCCGCGCCGTCTGGCCGTGCTGATGCATGGGGTGGCTTTGAAGCAGGAAGATGCCGAGGAGCGGCTGACCGGACCCGCCTGGGCAATCGCCTTCAAGGGCGGTTCGCCAACGCCTGCAGCGCATGCCTTTGCCAGGAAAGCCGGAGTCGCTGTCGAGCAGTTGACGCCGCTTGCGACACCGAAGGGTGACTATGCAAGCGTCACCGTGGCGAGACCGGGGCTTGCTGCCTCTGCCCTGCTGCGTGACTCGCTGCCGAAAGAGATTGCTGCGCTGAACTGGCCGAAGGCGATGTACTGGCGGGCAGGGAAGCCGGAGCGCTTTGTACGCCCCGTGAAGTGGCTCGTTGCCTTGCTCGATGAGGAAGTGCTTCCGATCGAATATGCCGGTGTGCGGGCCGGGCGCGACTCACGCGGTCACCGCGTGCTGCACGGAGAGGCTCCTGTCGGGATCTCCTCACCAGCCGCGTATCGCGAAGCGCTTGAAGCTGCTTTTGTGATGCCCGTGGTAAAAGCGCGTCGACACGCTATTCGCAAGGCGCTCGATCACGTCACCCGCACGGTCGCAGGCGCGCGCTGGCGTGAGGACGAGGCGCTGGTCGAGTCTGTGACCCATCTGACGGAGTGGCCCTCGGTCATCCTAGGCACCTTTGCGTCGTCCTACCTGTCGTTGCCGGAAGAAGTGCTCGTCACGGTGATGCGTGACCACCAGAAGTATTTCGCTGTGGAAGACGCGAGCGGCACACTCATGCCGCACTTCCTCACGGTACTTAACACTGCGACCAGTGCTGCGGGCGAAGCAGTGATCCGACACGGCAACGAGCGCGTGTTGCGCGCACGCTTCAACGACGCACAGTTCTTCTGGGATTTCGACCAGAGGATTCCGCTGGCACAACGTGCGCCGATGCTCAATAAGGTCACATTCCAGAAGGACCTTGGCTCCTACAGCGAGAAGACCGAACGCACGGGAGCAATCGCACAGCAGCTTGCATCGCTCATGACTGCTCGCGGAACCCCGGTGAACACCGCAGCACTCAGCGAGGCTGTGACGCTTGCCAAGACGGATCTCACGACCGAACTGGTGAAAGAGTTCACGGAACTACAGGGCATCATCGGCGGTGTGTATGCACGCAGCCAGGGACTCAGCGAGGCCACTGCCTCAGCTATCTACTTCCAGTACCGCCCCCTCGCAGTTACAGATAGCATCCCGCCCACCGTGGAAGGGCAGCTGCTGGGCCTTGCGGATCGTATCGGCACCCTCGCCGACATGTTCGCGATCGGTCTCGAACCGACCGGTTCCAAAGACCCCTACGCATTGCGCCGCGCGGGCAACGCAGTGATGAAGATCCTCGCGACTTCGGGGCTTCCCCTCACGCTCGACGACTTGCTCGGCGCAGCAGGGAACGCAAGCGAAAGTCTCCGCGCCTTTCTTCGCGACAGGCTGGACTTCTTTCTGCGCGAGATCCACAAGCTCGACCCCGCTGTTGTCTCGGCAGTGCTTGCCGCCGAAGCCTCCGACGTGCGCGACGCCGAGGCCCGTGCGCTGGCGCTTGCCTCGGTGCGCAACCATCCGGATTTCGCCTCGATCGCTGCTGCCTGGAAGCGCACCAAGAATATCCTGCGCCAGGCCGGGGAGAAGGGCTTTGCCATAGCGCCCTCCGTGACCGCTGCCCACCTGAGCGAGGCAGCTGAAGAAGAGCTCTCTCAATCTGTCACCGCGTTGGTGCCGCTTGTGGACGCCTGTCGTGCGGAGAGGAATTACAAGGGCGCCCTCGAGCAGATTGCCACGCTGCGGCCGCCCATCGACCGGTTCTTCGAGGGAACCATGGTGCTGGTCGATAACCCGGAACTGCGCGCGAACCGGCTGGCGCTGCTGCAACGGATTGTGCACGAGTTCGGCCGTATCGCAGACTTCTCGGAGCTTGCTCCGCTCAAGGAAGACGCATGACACCATGGCGCAGCCTCTTGCTTCTGGCCACCATGCTCGGCGCCGCAGCGACAGCGCTGCAGGCGCAGCAGATGCCGCCGCTCCACTATGCGGAGCTCGGTACGTGCAAGCTCGAGAGCAGCGCCACGATCCAGGATTGCCGGCTTGGCTATCGAACGTTCGGCACACTGAACCAGCAGAAATCGAATGCCATCTTGTTCCCGCTCTGGTTCACAGGCCGGAGTGGTGATGTCGGCGCGCTTATTGGCCCTGGCCCGATGCACTTCGTCGACACAACGAAGTACTACGTCGTCGCGGTCGATCCTTTTGGCAATGGGGTCTCGTCGTCTCCGTCCAACAGCAAGCGGCAGCATGGAACAGCGTTCCCAGTCTTCACGATTCGCGATATGGTGCACGCGGAAGAGCGCCTCGTTCGCGAGGAACTCCACCTCACGCACCTGCATGCTGTGATAGGCCAGTCGATGGGCGGCATGCAGACCTTTGAGTGGGGTGCGGATGCGCCAGCCATGATGGATGAACTTGTACCGATCGTTGGCACGCCCCAGCAGACGTCTTATGACTTATTTCTCTGGTCCGCCGAGAAGCAGGCTCTTGAGATGGATCCCGAGTACAAGGGCGGCAAGTACACGCGCAATCCCTCGCTGCCGCTTGTTTCCGATCTGCACCAAATGAACCTGTCGACGCCGAAGTTCCGTGTGGATCACACGACGCGCGAG
Organism: Acidobacteriaceae bacterium; assembly: GCA_965199135.1. Classification (GTDB taxonomy): domain Bacteria; phylum Acidobacteriota; class Terriglobia; order Terriglobales; family Acidobacteriaceae; genus EB88. The sequence goes on from OZ240685.1 coordinate 2,692,953, forward strand.
CAGTTCGCCGCGTTCTTTCACCATGTCGGCGCCGATATGCAGACCGGCACCGATGCCAACGACTATCTTCGCCAGCTCGAGGCAATGCTGGTGCAAGACATCGCGCATGGCGGGGACATCTTCGCGACAGCCCGCACGTTCCAGGCGAAGATGCTGGTGATCAGTGCCGAGCAGGACCACATGGTCAACCCGATTCCGGCGCTGGCATTTGCGCGTCTTATCCACGCACAGACGCTGGTGCTCACCTCCGATTGCGGCCACATGGCGCCAGGCTGCGAACTCGACAAGGTTGCGCCCGCGATCGCGCAATTTCTCGCAGCGAAGTAGCGGGATCTAACTCGCGGCAGCACAGTCAGCAAAGGTCAGCTGCTCCGCCCGGCTGCCAGTCTCTCGGCGCCACGCCTCAAAGAGCCTTCCGTAACTTTCGGTGAGCAGATCGCCAGGCGCAAGATGCAGCGCCGCTGTCTGCGCTTCGATCCATGCTTCCGGCCCCTCGAGCTCGGCGAATATGCCGATCGGCGTCTCGTCGATGACGCAGTGGCCTGTGCCATCGCTGTATTCGGCGCGCCACTTCTCATAAACAAACGCACGCACAAAGCCAAGATGCTCAAAGACAAGCGCGAGCGCCTCGCCATCTTCGACGGCAGTCTCTGTCTCCTCACGATGCTTAAGACGTTCGGCAGGATCATGGTCGGCAGGCAGGCACTTATGCGTCAGCACCCAGCGCTCGCCGTATTTGCGGATGCGCAGGATGGAGCGCTGTGCGCGCAGGCTATGCTCCGGGGTGTCGAACAGTACATTATGCTCAAACGTTCGTGGCGTCTCTTCCTCGAAGCCCAGCTGCAAGAGCTGTGCTGCCAGCATGGGTACATTCCGCACCCTGAACTTAACTTCGATCTCCACCGCATGCATACGACGAGTATACGAAGGCGCCGGGCTTCTGTTCTGCATAATGGAGACGTGGCGACCAAAACTCTGCGGCTCTACGCCGACCCACTGGATCCGGAACGCTCGGCCGACGCTGTCGCGGAGGCCGCGGCGATCCTGCGTGCTGGCGGCACGGTCGCCTTCGCGACCGAGACCGTTTACGGTCTGGGTGCGAATGCGCTCGACCCTGCAGCGGTGGCGCGCATCTTCCAGGCCAAGCAGCGGCCCGCATGGGACCCTCTGATCGTTCATATAGCAGACCAAGCGATGCTCGCAACTGTAACTGCCGCAGTTCCGGAAGCGGCGCGGCTCTGGATGCAGGCGTTCTGGCCCGGGCCGCTCACACTGCTGCTGCCGCGTGGCGCTGCTATCCCCGACGCCGTCACCGCTGGGCGATTGCGCGTGGGTGTGCGTATGCCGCGGCACCCCGTTGCGCAGGCGCTCCTGCGGGCTGCGGCGATTCCGATCGCCGCGCCGAGCGCCAATGTCTTCGGCCATGTCAGTCCGACGAGCGCCGCGCATGTGCTCGCCGATCTCGATGGCGCGATCGATGCGGTGCTCGATGGTGGGCTGGCCGAGCATGGTCTCGAATCGACGGTCGTCGATGCCTGCGAAGACCCCTGTGTCATGTACCGCCCGGGCGCGATCACGCGCGAGCAGCTCGCAAGCCTATGGCCGCAAGTCGTCGCCTACACAGAGCGCATTTCGGAAGAGAGCAAAGCACCAGAGTCAATGCCGTCGCCAGGTGTGGGCCTGCGTCACTACGCGCCGAGGGCAGAGCTGATCCTGATTGAACCGGGTCCGCGCCAACAGGAGAGCCTCATCGCCGCTGCGACAGAGGCGACCGGGGTTCTCCTGCCGAGAGGCTTTCTGCGTGCGAGTCGGCAGCGGGAACTACGGGCCGGGCAAATCTTTGCGTGGGGAACGTGGGGCGATCTCGCGTCCCTGGGGCACTCCCTGTTTGAAGGGCTGCGGCTGCTCGATGCCACGGGTGTTTCGAGGATTGTTTGCCCGCTTCCCGAGCCGGAGGGGCTGGGTCTCGCGCTCTGCGACCGGCTGCGAAAGGCGGCCCGCCCGCGCACCTGATCGTGCTCACCTGGGTCAGCCTTCAGCCTCCGCGGCCTTGTACAGATACTTGATGGAGCTCTTGAAGATCAAGACGCGCCGCGTGTTGCGCACCTTGATCGAGTTGCGATCGTACCACTCGATGACGCCCTGGACTCTCTCTCCGTCTTCGAGCACGAAGATCAGCGGCGTCTGGCTTTGCATCTGCTTCTGAAAGAACAGGGCCTCCGCGTGGCTCGCCGTGGTTTGCTGCGGCATGCGAGTTGTCGCGGTATGGCCCACGTGTTGTGCGTAGGGCGCTGCACCGCGGAGACGCCGGGGCGCCATCGCGAGCTCCTGCATGTGCTCCGGCAGTCTTGGCCGAACGAGCTTGCGCGGAGCCTCCGGTTGCACCAGTTCGGGTGCGGCCTTGGCTTCCTTACCTGCTACATGCGCGGAAAGATCAAACAGCTTGGTCGCTTGCGCCATAGAGAACTCATCGCCCACCAGCAAGCCAAGGCGACACGGTAGGGACCGCACTGCGATGGATCATGCTGCTCAATCTCTTGATTTCTTGGGCTGATGCTAGCTGAGGCCGCCATGCGACACAAAGGAGAACAGAGGCGTGACGCCGATTCTCCATTACCAAAGTGAGTGCTACCGTACTGCAGCGGCAGACGCGAGCGCTCCGGCCATGGAGTCGAGGGAGAGTGAGCGCAGAAGATTGCGGCGCATACCTGTTTCGACCTCGTCGATGCTGCGCACAGCAGACTCGATCCAGCTGAATGTCACGCTGTCTGCGAGGTTTCCGAGTTCCCGCTCCATGTCGATGTTGCGCGCCATCGCGGGCTGGCCACTCTTCACCAGCATGAGGTCGCGCAGAAGACTCGCGAGCGCGCGGAGCAGCGCAGTGGTCTTCACCTGGCCCTCGGCACCTGCGCGGTAGGTCTCGGTCATGCGGAAGAGCGTGCTGTAGTCGGGTTCCTTGAGGGCGTTGCGCAGTAGCAGCAGGGCCGACGTGCGGCTTTCAAGGTAGGCTGGCAGGTCGAAGCCAAACGCTGCACCGGGAGCGCCATCGCTGAGACGAGCCACCAGCTTCCGCTCGGCAGGCTTCCACTCCGGGCGCTTCGCTGCAAGCAGTGGCTCGAGTTCCGCTGCCGGGATGGACCCGAGCGTAAAGGCGGCAACCCGGGAGCGGATGGTGGGCAAGAGCTCCTGCGGATTGGTTGAGAGAAGCACGATCGTCGCATGCGCCGGCGGCTCTTCCAGCACTTTCAGGAGCGAGTTTTCCGCCTCCTTCATGAATGCGGAACTCGTGAAGATGAAAAAGGAACGACGCGCCTCGGCGGGGATGCGGTAGATCTCGCGGATCACCGATCGCACCTGGCCCATCTTGATCAGCAACTGTGGCGGATCGGGTGGAACAACCAGCACGTCCGGGTGGGTCTGGACCAGGATGCGCGTATCTTTCTTGTCGGCGTCCCGCATGTCTTCACGCGTCGCAACTGCTTCTTCGATCCGCGCGCGAAGGGGTGCAGCGGCCGCGATGCGCATGCAGTTCGCACAGCGCCCGCAGAAGTCCGGCAGGCCGTCTGCAGCCAACGCGGTTTCCAGGCAGTTGGCGGCCTGCGCCACCATCAGGGCCAGCGTGTACTTGCCGACGCCGCGCGCGCCGCTGAGCAGAAGCGCATGGGGCAGGCGGCCGGCCGCAAGGCTTTCGCGCAGCAGTCGCACGGTTGTCGCATTCCCAAGCAAATCCCCGAAGCCCATGGTTCTGAGGCTAGCAGAATGCTAGTTCGGCGAGTCTCCCTCGATGATGCCGCGACCCGGCGTGCCGAGATAGAAGCGCCCGAAGACGCGCGGGTCCCCGGTAAGGATCGTGGCATTGCTGTACTGGTGCGCGAAGTCGTTGATGCGGACGAAGGTCTTACCCTCATCCACGGAGCGGTAGATACAGTTGGTCGCGACCGTGAAGCCGTCGGTCACATCGGATGGGGAGGCGCAGCTCCCGTCGCTCCCAAGCTGCCCGATCATGTAGAGCGCCGGGTAGCTCTGTTGCGGGTCGGCCGCGCCGAAGCCCAGCGCATACGAGGTATTCCCGTACGGGAGCACCGAGGTGAAGGTGGCCCCCGAGTCAACGGAGTGGTTGAGGCCGTTGTAGGAGGTGGTCCAAAGGTCGCCCTCTGCTGCCGGCGAGACCACAAAGCCGGTGTCGTACTGGTTTGCGAGTTGCGAGGCAAGGGTGAAGGTCATGCCGCCATCCGTCGAGATGTAGATGGAGGTGGTCCCATCGTTGCTCGTCGGCGACTGCGGGCTGAAGAGGTAGAACTTTTTCGGGTTCACGCGATCGGCTGCAACGACTGTCCGGTTATAGCCCTGGTTGATCTGGGCCGGAGCGCCGGTGGCCGTGTGCCAGGTCGCGCCGTGGTCCGTCGAGTAGTTGGCCGGGGTGCCAGGGTCGACCGGGGCCCAAACCAGGTTCGATCCGTCGGCTGCCACGGCGATCGTGCCGTCACCCTGGGTGATCGCAGCGCCGGTCGTTGGATTGCGGGGCAGCGATGCAGAGGGTGTCCAGGTGAGGCCGCCATCCGAGGAGAATGCTTCCCGCTGCACAGCCGTCCCGGAGCCCTGGGCGTCTGTGTTGTCGCCGACGCGGGCGACGTTCAGGGGGGCTTGCCCCGCAAAATCGACCGCCGCGCCATTGGTCAGCTGCGGATTCTCCTGCGCATCGAGCGCCGATGCCAGCGTGGTGTGGGTGAAGCCGCCAAGATCGTACATGGCGCTGAAGAGGTGCGCCGGGCCGGAGGGTGGGCTTGCGAGGCCAAGCACCACGGTCTCCTCAAGCCCAGGCGCGCCAATTGACCAGTCCGTCGCGTTCCCGGCGGTCGTATGCGCGGTGCTAGTTGCCGTGCCATCGACCGCGGTTGCGTCGGTGGTCTGCCAGATGGTCTGGCCATCGCCGTACATCATGTGGTCCGAGTTAAAGGGGTCGACAACGAGATGGTTCAGCCAGTTGCCGCCGTCCGGGGTCGCCTGGCCGAAGTTGATCCAGGGCGAGAGGCTGCTATTCCGGTTGATTTTCGCACCGTAATCGACCCACGTCGCGCCGTCATCGAGCGAGCGGAAGACGTCGTCGAAAGGTGGCGGGTAGTACTTGTTCAACGTCGTCACCATCACGGTGTCGGGATGGCTCGGGTCGATCGTGACGCCGCTGTAGCCGTACGGGTTGTTGAGGAACTGCGCCGTGCTCTCCCCGGCAAGCAGCGGGGGCGTGATGTTGGTCCAGCTGCCGGCGAGCGTCTGCGAGGTGGGCAAGGTGTAGCGCCAGATCTGCCCATCGTTCACGCCGCCCGGGCCCACGCTCGTGCACGACGAGGCGCAGGGAGAAGAGACGCCGTTCGAGTAGACAGACTGTCGCGCGTAGCTGATGTAAAGGTAGCGGTTCGAGGGATCAAAAACGCCCGCGTCTGGATAGTAGCCGGTGGGCTGACCGGCAACCGCCGAGAAGGTGGCGCCCCCATCGTTTGAAACATAGAGGCCGGTCGCGGGATCCGAGACACCGACGTACACCGTTTTTGTAGTGGTGCTGCCGGCATTGGTCGTGGTTCCGCTGGTCGGGAGGTAGTCCTCAAAGATCACGCCGGCGCCCGGGTCAGCAGGGGAGCCGGTCGGTCCCGTGACCGGAAAAGCTGTCACGGCGTGGAAGCTCGCGGCCTGGTCGGTCGACTCGTAGAGCCCGTTCTGATTGGTCCCGAAGTAGAGGTGTTTGCCGTTCGCAGGATCAACCGAGAGTCGCTCCCCGGCAAACCGCCCATTGTCGTTCGAGCCATTATGAAAGGGCAGAGGCACCTCGCTGAAGCTGTTGCCCATGTTGCTCGAGGCGAGGATGTAACCGTTGGTCCCGTAGCTCTCGGTGTACTCGCCGACTGCGAGGTACAGGCGGGTGGGATCGTTCGGATCGAGCGCCAGGCTTTCGACGCCCAGATTGTAGCCAGAATCGAAGCGCCCGACGAAGTCGAGCAGGGGCGTCCACGCAGTGTCACCACCGGTGGTGTTGTTCCAGCGGTACGCACCGCCAACGTCGGTGCGGGCGTACATCAGGCCTTGCGACCTGGGATGAAAGAAGAGGCCATCGACAAAGCCGCCGCCAACAATGGTGACATTGCGCCAGCTGTAGGTGGGCTGGTAACTCGCGGCAAAGTTCAGCGTGAAGGTGGCCGAAGTCTCTGCGCTGGTCGTTGAGTTGGGAAGGGCCGCGGCCGCCTGCACGACGGTCGCCCCGGGTGCGTCGACCGAGAAAGGGGCGGTGTACTGCGGCGAGGCGGTGGTGGGTGCGGAACCGTCGGTGGTGTAGTAGATCGTCGCGAATGGCGTTGCATCGCTGAGGGTGACGGTCTGCGCGGCCGTGTAGACGCCCCCTGCGGGCGAGATGGTCGGTGCGACCGGCGGAGGGATGTTGATGGTGTAAGTCGCGGTACCGACAGCGCTCGTGACCTTGCCCGAGGCGATCGCAATCGCATGCAGCGTAGTGGTCCTGGGGACCGCGATCGGCGCGGTGTACTGCGGGGAGAAGGTGGTCGGCGTGGAGCCGTCGGCGGTGTAGTAGATCGTGGCGCCCGGGGTGCTGTCCGCTAGTGTGACCGTCTGCGCGCTCGTGTAGGTGCCTCCGGCGGGCGCGAACGTCGGCGTTGCCGCGGGCAGCGGGCCTGTCGCGATCGCGTAGGTTCCCGTCGTGACAGCGCTGTTCGTGGAGCCGGCTTCGATGGCGATCGCGCTGAGCGTTGTGCTCGAGGCGATCGCGATCGGACTCCCGTACCGGCTGGACGAGGCCGAGGGCACTGACCCGTCCAGCGTGTAGTACACCGCTGCTCCCGCCGCACCGTCGCTGATGGCAACAGTCTGCGTGCTGGTGTAGGTGCCCGGGGCCGGAGAGAAGAGGGGCGCGGCAAGCTGCGTTGGCTGCGTGCTCTTTCCGCCGCAGCCGAGCGTTGCGATGACAAAGCAGCAGGATGTGGCCAGAAGCGTGAGGCGGGGGAGCCGTGCGGCGGACATGCGGGAAGGTCCTCTTGGCAGCGTGGTTCGTTCAGGAACCGGACCATAGTACGACGAACCCTCTCGCGGTGCCCGGCGGATTACTGTTGCTGTTGCATTTGTTGGATCTCCAACAAGGGAGACGCCTGCGGCGGCGGCTCCTGGGCCTTCTCCACCATGATCGACCAGTCTTCCGGAATGGGCATCTCGCGATCGAGTGCCGGCGGCTCGTCAAATGCATCCACCTGCACCGCAACATAGAGCTGGCTCGTGGTGCGTCCACGGTAGACACCGTGCGTCGGGGGAACGTCGGCGTAATCGCGGCCAAGCGCCGTGCGGATGTGCCGTTCATGGGCAAGAAGGTTGTTCGTCGGGTCGAAGCCGACCCAGCCGAGGTGGGGAAGGAATGCCTCGAGCCACGCGTGTGTTGCGTCCGGAAGCGAACGGTCGTGGCCGGCCCCGATGTCGGACTGACGCTGGTGCAGATAGCCGCTGACGTACCGGCAGGGGATGCCGAGCAGCCGGACCAGCGCGATCATGGTGTGCGCGAAGTCCTGGCAGACGCCCTCGCGCGAGTTGATCGCCTCGTCAATCGGCGAGTCCACACGGGTCGAGCGGGGCACATAGCTGAAGTATTCGTAGAGGCGGGAGTTGATCTCGCGCACCAGCATGAGGGGGTCATCGCGCCGGCGTACGTCGAGCTCCTTCGCGAGGCGCTTCAATGCATCGCTGGGCACAGCAAACTCGCTGGGCAGCAGCATCTCCCAGTAGTCGCCCTCGCTCACCAGCGAATCGAGCTCCGCCCACGCCGAGGGCGCGAGGAAATGCGGAACAAAGGCAAGCGACTGCTGCTCGACCAACGACTCCGCGATGATCACCAGTTGCGAGTGGTCGCCGGGAATGTTGAAATGCTGCACGTGGTTGCCCAGGTGGTCGCGGTACGAGAAGACACGACAGCGCGGGCTCACCGAGAGCGAGAACGACAGGCAGCGCTGGTTCGAGTCCGAGCGCGGGTGCATGCGCGTTTCCATCACGCTTTCGCTGACGGGGCGGGAGTACACAAACTTGGTCAGGTGACGAACAGAGTAAAACTTCACAGGCATACTCCTTCAGAGTGCGTCTACATGGCCAGGGCGGTCTGCACAGAATAGTGAATATAGTCGCGGTACAACACGGTGTGGATCCTGCGGCACTCGCGGGTGACCATGGCAAGGTACTCGCCGACGCCGCCCTGCAAGACATCGGTGATCTCGACAAAGTGCAGCGCGGACTGCAGCCGGCCTGCAACACGGACAAGCTCCTGCGGAGCGAGTCGCCCGCTCTCCTGTTCAAGCGCCAGCAGTGCTTCCCGCAGGCGGTCGACCGAGTAACGGACCGAGTGGGGAAAATCCTTGTTCAGGAGCAGAAACTCGAGGATCTGCGACTCGGTCAGGTCGGCGGTGTAGACATTGCAGTAGGCCTCGAAGGCCGTGCAACTGCGAAGCAGTCCGATCCACTCGAGAAACTGGTGGCTGCCGACCAGCTGCTCTGAGGAGGGCTGTCCATGCTGGACCGTGATCGTCGAACCCAGTTCGTAGACCGAGAGCAGGGAGGCGATCGACGATGCACGCTCGATCGAGCGGCCGACCTGGATGAACAGCCATCCTTCGCCGTGGCTCATCGTGGTGTCGGTGACACCCTGGAAGAGGTGCAGGCCATCGAGCACCGCGGCGAGGAACTCCTCGGGCGGGGCTGCCGACTCGTCCGGCGGCCGCTCGTTCACCATGTGGTACAGGCGATTCAGCTGCTGCCACTGCTCGGAGGAGATCTCCTCGCGCACCTGGCGGGCATTTTCGCGAGCACCTGCAATGCAGGCCTTGACCGAGGCGCCGGTCGACTCGTCATGCGTGAGGGTTTTCACAAGGGCGAGCGAATCGCCATTCCAATCCTTCACCGGGTTGCCGAGCGCAATAAGCAGGCGGCGCCAGCGAACCTCTTCTGTGGTTGAAGAACGGTCGAGCGTCATGCCGAAGTTCACATCAAGCATTCGCACCGTATGTTCGGCGCGCTCGAGGTAGCGGCTCATCCAGTAGAGACTGTCGGCTACGCGGGAAAGCATGGCGGGGCTCCTCTCCGGTTACTCATCGAGCACCCAGGTGTCCTTGCTGCCGCCGCCCTGGGACGAGTTCACGACGAGCGAACCCTTGGGCAGTGCAACGCGCGTGAGGCCGCCGGGCACGACCGAGACCTTGTCCCCATAGAGGATGTACGGTCGCAGGTCGACGTGGCGCGGCTCGACACTCGTGCCTGAGCTGTCGGCCTGCATCAGGCAGGGAGCGCGCGAGAACGAGAGTGTCGGCTGCGCGATATAGTTGCGCGGGTTGGCCTCGATGCGGCGTGCAAACTCTTCGCGCTCGGCGGCGGTGGACTGCGGGCCGATGAGCATGCCGTACCCACCGGACTCGCCGACCGCCTTGATGACCAGCTTGTCGAGGTTGGCGAGCGCGTGCTGCCGCTGCTTCGGATCCGTCATCAGAAACGTTTCTACGTTGTTGAGGATCGGCTCTTCATTCAGGTAGTAGCGGATGATCGCGGGAACATACGCGTAGAGCGCCTTGTCATCGGCAAGGCCGGTGCCGAAGGCATTAGCGAGGGTCACGTTGCCGGCGCGGTATGCATTGAACAGGCCCGCCACCCCAAGGATTGAGTCGCCACGGAATGCCAGCGGGTCGATGAAGTCGTCATCGACCCGGCGGTAGATGACGTCGACCCGCTTCAACCCGGCGGTGGTGCGCATGTAGACGACGTTGTTGTGGGTCACGAGATCGCGCCCCTCAACAAGCTCGATGCCCATCTGTCGCGCGAGATAGGTGTGCTCGAAGTAGGCCGAGTTGTAGACCCCCGGCGTCAGCAGCACGATCGTAGGTTCGGGACGTCCTTCAGGCGCAAGCGAGCGGAGCGAGGCAAGCAGTACCTGCGGATAATGCTCGATCGGACGCACGCCGTACTGGCGGAAGATGATGGGGAAGGTGCGCTTCATCACGCGCCGGCTGGAGAGCATGTAGCTCACGCCGCTCGGCACGCGCAGGTTGTCCTCGAGCACCGCGAAGCTGCCATCGTTCATGCGCAGGAGGTCGGTGCCGGTGACCGCGATGTAGACGTTCCGCGGCACCTGCAGCCCACGCATCTCGCGCCGGAAGTGTGGGCAGGAGTACACGATCTCGCGGGGCACCGCGCCACTTGCGAGGATCTTGCCGTCGTTGTAAACGTCGCCCAGAAAGAGATTGAGGGCGGTGATGCGCTGAATCAGCCCCTTCTCGATCGTGCGCCACTCCGCGCCCGTGATGATGCGCGGCAGCATGTCGTAGGGAAAGATCCGCTCGGTGCCTTCCTTGCGGCCGTACACGGTAAACGTGATGCCCTGAGTCAGAAAGCTCATGTCCGCGGAGTGCTTGCGACGGAGCAGCTCGTCGGTGGAAAGCGAGCGAAAGGTATTCAGCAGCAGTTCATACTGCGGACGCACCTCGCCTTCCAGCGTGAACATTTCGTCGTAGGCGTGGTCCAGGAAGTAATCGCGAAGAAAAGCGTCCGCGAACCGCGGCGCGGCCGTGTTCATGCACGGCCCTGCCCGACGTTCTTTGGTTCATCCAGCCAATCGGAGATCACGGAGAAATGCTTCAGGTTGGCTACTCCGAAGGAGGTGGTCAGCGCCACGTCGGACGCGTCGCGTCCGGTCGCCATGAGTACCCGGCCAACGCGGGGTCGATTGTGGCGGGCGTCGCAGGTCCACCAGCGGCCGCTGAGGTAGACCTCGAACCAGGCGCTGAAGTCCATCGGCGAAGCGCTCGGCGGGACGTTGAAGTCCCCAAGGTAGCCGGTCGCGTAGCGGGCGGGGATGTTGAGCGCGCGGCAGAGGGTGATCGCGAGGTGCTGGAAGTCGCGGCAGACCCCAGTGCGCTCGGTGTAGACGTCGAGCGCTGTCTTGGTAGAGCGGGCGAAACTGTAGCCGAACTGCACAATGCGGTGCACGTAGCCGATCACGGCCTGCACCCGCGACCAGCCCGGGGTCATGCTGCCGAACAGGTCGATGGCGACGCCCGAAAGCCGGTCTACTTCGCAGTAGCGGCTGTTCAGCAGGAACTGCAGTACCTCATCCGGCAGGTCCTGCACGGGCATCTCCTGCGCGCTGTAATCGCTTGGATCCTCATTGTCGTCGATGCGGATCTCGGTGATGTTGTGGAGCCGCAGATCGCCGGCCGGCGCATAGATCCGCGAACAGCGATTGCCGAACGAGTCGATGTACTCGCGGATCGCGAGGCCAGGTTCGGTCTGGAGAGTGTCCGGGAGCAGCAGGTTTGCGTCGTGCAATGGATGCACGTGGAGCATCGCAATGATGGCCGTTGGGAACGGCAGCTGGAAGCGAATATCGTAGCCTAGGCGAAGATGCACCGGTAGGAAGACCTCCTAGAGGGACGGATTGTGGAACGCCATGGCTGGCGCAAGATCACAGAAGTACCCTTGCGCAACTGTGCTAAGACTGTATCAGGTGAAAGCGAAGGCGCAAGCGGCAAGTTCGCTGACGGCTCACCTGCTAGGAAGGTGAATGACTTACTGTCTCGGCATCAAGACGCATGAAGGCCTTGTCATGGCTTCGGATTCCCGTACCAACGCTGGGTATGACCAGGTGAACGTCTGCCGAAAGATGCACACTTTTGTGACGCCCGGCGAACGGGCGCTCGTGATCCTGACCAGCGGCAGCCTCTCGATCACGCAGTCAGTGGTGACGCTGCTCCAGGAAGACTTCCGCCAGGATCGTGGCCTGGCTGCCGCGTCGAACATGTATGAAGCGGCGCGCGCCGTTGGCGCCTGTGTGCGGGCTGTCTCGGACATGGATCGCGATGCACTGGCAAAAGACGACTACTCGTTCAACATCCACCTGCTGCTCGGCGGCGAGGTAGCTGGCGGCGAGCCGGAGTTGTACCTCATCTATCCGCAGGGGAACCCGATCTGCGCCACCCAGGACTCACCGTACCTGCAGATCGGCGAGGTGAAGTACGGCCGGCCAATCCTCGATCGAGGCATCGACGCGCGTACCACCTCGCTCGATGCGGCGTCGAAGTATGCGCTGCTCAGCATGGATGCCACCATGCGCTCGAACGTGACGGTCGGGCCGCCCGTGGAACTGCTGCAGTACCACCGCGGCACGCTTCACTTCGGCAACTACCGGCGCTTCTTCTCAGGAGATCCGGAGCTCGAGTTGATCCATGGCCGCTGGGAGCAGGCGCTTCGGCGGGTCGTGGAAGACCTGCCGAACATCCACTTCGGGTCGGAAAACGCACCCCCCTCTGCCTAGCGCGAGAAGACGGCTGCCATCACCTTGGTCTCGGTTGCATTCACTTTGGAAAGCGCCGAGGCCATCGCTGGTCGGTCATCGATCGAGGCTGCCAGCATCGCTGCCCGTAGCTTGAATGCGCTCTCGCGCAGCAGGATCTCGGCATCCTTGAGCTTCTTGGCATCCCCCGCAAGCGCGGTGTCAAGTGCTTTGGTATAGGTCTCGACGGAGTGCAGGGCAAGTGCGCTGGCGGCTGTGTCCCCGGAGGCAATCTCGCGGTTCGCGAGTTCGGTGCTGCCGCGTACCAGCTGCGCGTACAGGAAGCACTGGTCCCGCAGGCTTGCGTGCTCCGCCTTCTCGGCGAGCGCCCTCAGCGTGCTTTCATCGACCGCACGGTTGTCTGCTGCGAACGCAGCGCCAAGTGAACAGGTGGAAAGCAGTACGACGGAGAGAGAAAGACACGTCTTGCGCATCGGAGCACCTCCCGGGTGTCCGGCTAAACCTGCAGCCTCTCTCTGTTACCTTGCGAGGGCTACCAGACGATGCTTTGCCTGCCATACTTCGTCCGGGAAGCTGGAACCCGCGACCGCCAGGAATTGGCGGTACAGCTCAGCTGCACGTTTAGTTTGATGCAGGCTATCGTACGCCGTAGCCGCAAGGAAATAGGTAGCAGGTGTTTCACTCATTACTTTCGATCTCATGGCAAGCGCTTTCAGTACCAGGTCGGGCTGGTGCGTCTGGTCAGCCGCAAAAGCGAGGCTGCTCCAGGCGTTTCCATTCTTCGGAGCGAGTGCCGTGGCCTCCTGGAGTACCGGAATGGCCTCTGCGAACTTCTTTTCACGAACCAGCGCGTCACCACGCTCTGCCAGCAGTCCCGGGTCGTGCGGTTGCGACGCGAGGAGCTGCTGCAGCAGCGGATCCGCCTTGTCTGCCTCGCCTGCCTGCTCATAGAGGTCCAGCAGCATGGAGGCGATCGGTACATCCCCAGGATGGGCGGCATGCACATTCTCAAGCAGCGCGATCGCGCCGGAAGTCTTGCCTTCGGCGCTGAGGACCTCCGCGAGCTCGACATTGAAGGCAGGATCCCCTGAGTTTTCCGCCAGGGCCTTCCGCAGCACCGCCTCGGCGTCGCTGTAGCGCTTTGCTGCGATCAACAGATGTGCAAGCCCGGCGGTCGCCTCGCCGCGCTCCGGGCTGCCTGCGGGAGCACTGTGGAGCACGCGACCGTAGGCGTCGGCGGCCCCGTCGACGTTGCCTTGCCGGGCCGCGATCTCGGCCGCGAGCAGGGTGTCCGCATCGGTCTCGTGCGACTCGGCGAGAGCGGCGACCAGGGCCCTGCTTGCGGCTGCTGGTTCGGTCGGTTCCAGGAGGCGTGCGAGCGCGCGGTTGGCCTGCGCCTGCGCCTCCTGGTTCGGCGGAACAGGAGAGAGCCTCGCTGCGGCTGAGAGCTGCAGCACGGCTTCGGCATTCTTGCCCTCGTTGGCGAGCAGGAGACCCAGTGCGGCGCGCGACTCAAACTGCTGGGGGGCTGCCGCTACCGCTTTCCGGTAGTCTGCTTCCGCAGCCTCGGTATGCCCCTCGGCATCTTCCGCGTAGCCAAGGTCGAAGAGAGCCCGGGCATCTGCCGGATGAGCAGATATGTAGACACGCAGCAGGGCTGCAGCGCCTGCGTCATCCTTCGCAACGAGTTTCGCTTCCGCGTCAGAGAGTGGGTCCTGTGGCTGCGTGGCAGCCGGAGCGGGCGTGTCAGCTGTCGTACCCGGGGGCAGCGAGGCGCTTTGCGCGAACGCAGCCACGGGCAGCCACATGAGGCAGGCTGCGAGCAGAAAGCGGCCCATCTAGGCTGCTCCTTCAGCAGCCGAGACATGCCGCCGCGGCTGGAGTGCGGCCTCAAGCCAGTGACCGGTATGCGAGGCTTCGCAACGGGCAATGTCCTCGGGCGTGCCGACAGCAACGACCTGCCCACCCTTCGAGCCGCCCTCCGGGCCCATGTCGATCACCCAGTCGGCAGACTTGATCACGTCCAGATTGTGCTCGATGACGACTAGGGAACCGCCCCCATCGATCAGCTTGCGAAAGGCCTGCAGCAGTTTGCTGACATCGTCGAAATGGAGACCGGTGGTCGGCTCGTCGAGGATGTACAGGGTGCGACTGCCACCCTTCTTGGGAGCAGTGCGCGCCGTCGCCAGGTGCGCGGCGAGCTTCACGCGCTGGGCCTCGCCGCCCGAGAGCGTGGTCGCCGACTGGCCGAGACGCACATAGCCGAGGCCAACCTCTTCGAGCACGGTGAGCTTGTCGACGATCTTGGGGTTGCCGGCAAGAAAGCGCAGCGCCTCCTTGACCGTCATGCCCAGGACTTCGTGGATGTTCTTGTTCTTGTAGCGAATCTCGAGCACGCTCGATTTGTAACGAGTGCCGCTACATTCCTCGCAGGGCAGCTCAACGTCCGCCAGGAACTGCATCTCGACCGTCACCGTACCATCGCCATCACACACATCACAGCGGCCGCCGGGTACGTTGAAGGAGAAGTGACCTGCAGCGTAGCCGCGACGTTCCGCCTCGGGCTGCGAGGCAAAGAGTTCGCGGATCGCGTCGAAGGCCTTGATATAGGTGACAGGGTTCGAGCGGGGCGTGCGGCCAATCGGGTTCTGGTCAACGAGCACGATGTTGTTGAGACGGTCTGCATTGCGAAGTTCACGGTACAGGCGCGATGGATCTCCACCCTCGGTCTGTCCGAGCTCATGCGACACCGCCTTGAAGAGCACCTCGTGCACAAGCGTGGACTTGCCCGAGCCGCTTACCCCCGTGATGCAGCAAAGCACACCCAGCGGGATCTCGATGTCGACCCCGCTGAGATTGTTGGCACGCGCTCCCTTGAGACGAAGCCAGTCCTTGCCTTCCGGCGAGGGAACCGGCCGCCGCTTCGCAGGTACCGGGATCGTCAGCGCGCCACTTAGATACTTCCCGGTAATCGACTCAGGATCGCGCGCGACTTCGTCGACGGTACCGGCAGCCAGCAGGCGACCACCGAACTCGCCCGCGCCCGGGCCCATATCGAGCAGGTAATCCGCGGATTCGATCACATCGGGATCGTGCTCGACGACAAGAATCGTGTTGCCGAGATCGCGCAGCGCCTTGAGGATGCGGATCAGCTTCTCTGTGTCGCGGCTGTGCAGGCCGATCGAGGGTTCATCGAGCACATACAGTGCGCCGACCAGCTGCGAACCGAGCGAGGTCGCGAGCTGGATCCGCTGCGCCTCGCCGCCCGAAAGCGTGGAGGCGAGACGATCGAGCGTGAGGTAGTCGAGACCGACTGCATCGAGGAAACGTAACCGCTGCTGGACCTCTTTGAGGATCGAGCCAGCGATCTCGGCCTGCATCGGCGAGAGCTCGACGGCGTCAAAGAAGCGGTGGGCTGCGGAGATCGTCAGTGCCGCGGCATCGCAGATATTCTTTGCGTCGTCACCGACGCCGATCCGTACAGCACGCGCTTCGGCGCGCAGGCGCTGACCTTTGCACTCCGGGCAGCGCGCGTAGCCGCGGTACTTTGAAAGCATCACGCGCACGTGCAGCTTGTACTTCTTGGTGTCCATCAGCGAGAAAAAGCGATGCACGCCGGGGAAGCTGCTGTCACCGTCGAGGATGAACTGCTGCTGGTCCGGTGACATGTCGTACCAGGGGATGTTCGTGGGAATGCCGTGCTGGCGTGCAGCACGCTTGAGGTCGGTCTGGAACGAGGTGTACTTGGGCCGTGTCCAGGGGTCGACGAGCCCTTCGTCGATCGACTTGTTTTTGTCCGGCAGGATCAGGTCGAGATCAAAGTCGATGGTGTTGCCGAAGCCCTGGCAACGCGGGCAGGCTCCAAAGGGATTGTTGAAGGAGAAGAGCCGCGGCTCGGGCTCCGCGTAGATGCGGTGGCAGTTCTTGCACTCGAAGGCAAGCGAGAAGCGCAGGCGTTCCGGCACCGCTGGCGTGTCACTTCCATCAGCGCGGCGCACGATCTCGTACAGGATTTCGGATGACTCGCGATAGCCGATCTCGGCGGCATCCACAATACGCCCGCGCGCATCGGCCGATACTGCGATGCGGTCGACGAGCACATAGAGTGGCAGGGTCCAGTTGATCTCGAGCAACGACTCCGGGCTCGAGAACTCGTAGATTGTGCCGTTCTGGTAGAGGCGGTTGAAGCCGCGATTGCGCAGGTCCATCAGGCGCTCGCGCATGGCAGGCGAGATCTCGCCCGGCTTCGGCTGGGCTGCTGCTGCTGCTGCCTTTTTGGCTGTTGCTTTCTTCAGCGCAACCTGGGAGCGCGTACGCTTCTCGAGCATCGGCGAAAGTGGTTCGATTTCCGGGGCTGCGGTGCCTGCAGCAGCAGCGACGACAGGGAAGATCGCGTGCAGGCGGGTGCCCTCGCCGAGCGCGAGCACTGTCGCGGCAATCTCATCGACGGAGTCGCGCTTGACCACGCCGTCGCAGACGATGCAGTGGGCGACCCCACAGCGCGCATAGAGCAGGCGCATGTAGTCGTAGATTTCGGTCGCGGTCGCGACCGTGGAGCGGGGATTGCGCGTGGTGTTCTTCTGCTTGATCGCGATCGCCGGGGCGAGACCGTCAATCAAGTCGGCATCGGGCTTCTCGATGCGCTCCAGAAACTGCCGGGCATACGCGGAGAGCGACTCCACGTAGCGGCGCTGCCCTTCGGCATAGATGGTGTCAAAGGCAAGCGAGCTCTTGCCGGAGCCGGAGACGCCGGTCACGACCGTCAGCTTGCCGTGCGGAATGTCGCAGTCGACATTCTTCAGGTTATGCACCCGTACACCACGGAGTGTGATCTGGTCAGCCAAGCCTGCGCCCTCGAGAAGAAGTAGGGCACCCTGCCGCTTCCGCGACGGGACGCCAAACCTCGATTATAAGGCGGCCTTGTCAGGGGCTCGTTACTCTGCCGGGGCTTCTCCCCGTGGCGTGATCAACGCGCCGACAAACAGGAGGATGCCGCCAACCACGATTGCCGAGTCGGCGATGTTGAAGTCCGGCCAGTGGTAGTGCACGATGTGGACCTCGAGGAAGTCCGTGACCATCTTGTACTGGATACGATCCCACGCATTGCCGAGCGCGCCGCCAAGCACCAGCGCGATCCCCAGCGCTGTCGCTGAGAAGCGGCGGCCAATGCGGGCGAGCAGTACCAGCATGATCGCGGCCGCGATCAGCGAAAAGGCAGTCAGCGCCCAGCGGGTGGGGTTTGGCGCCGAGTCGTTGAAGAGCGAGAATGCGGCGCCTTCATTCAGCACATGCGAGAGGCGAAAAACGTGCGGGATGATGGTGCGCGTCTCGCCCTCGTAAATATGCTTCTGGATCCAGAGCTTGGAGAGACGATCGACCACGATCACGGCGACGGAAATGCCGAAGAAGATCGGTCGCCAGTCACGGCTTTGCCTCGCAGTGAGGGGAGTGACAGGAGAGGTCGTGCTCATACGTGCTCCTCGACGAGCACGCCGGTCTCTCGTGAGTACCCCATGGTTG
Organism: Acidobacteriaceae bacterium; assembly: GCA_965199135.1. Classification (GTDB taxonomy): domain Bacteria; phylum Acidobacteriota; class Terriglobia; order Terriglobales; family Acidobacteriaceae; genus EB88. Next base: position 2,710,786 of record OZ240685.1, read on the forward strand.
CGAGCGCCTCGGCGCAGCGCCCGCATACATCGGCCCACGGCCCGTACGTTGCAGTGTCGGTGCGATAGTTCCAGCAGCGTCCGCACTTGGTGCCCTCTGCCGGCAGCGTTTCGATCTCCAGCGTCTCGCCGGCGCGCACAGTCACCTCGGAGACGTTGAAAAGCTCCTTCAGCGAGGGGGCATAGGCTGCGAGCACCGCCTCCTGGGCCGGGGGAGCGCTGATGCGCACCTGTGCTTCCAGTCCCTTGCCGATGCGCTTGGCCTTGCGTGCTTCTTCCAGGCTGCGCAGCACAGCTTCGCGCACCGCGAACACCTCTGCCCATCCTTCGGCAGACGCAGCATCACTTCCGGGCCTATAGAACTCTGCAAGGTGAACGCTTGGCTCGCGCCCTTCCACCTCGGGCAGGTAGCCCCACACTTCTTCCGCCGTGAAGCTCAACACCGGCGCCACCAGCCGAACCAGCGTCTCCGCGATGCGCCACAGCGTCGTCTGTGCAGAGCGGCGCTCCGCGCTGGTGAGCGCGAAGGTGTACATGCGGTCCTTCAAAACATCGAGGTACAGCGCGCTCAGCTCCACGATGCAGAACTCGTTCACTGCGTGGTAGACGCGGTGGAACTCCATGGCGTCGTACCACGCGATCACCTTCTCGCTCAACTCGCGCGTACGCGCGAGCATGTAGCGATCAAGGGGCAACAACTCGCTCTCGGCGACGGCATGCTCGCGCGGCACAAAGCCGCCGAGATTGCCGAGCAGGAAGCGGAAGGTGTTGCGCAGCTTGCGGTAGTTATCCGCAACGCGCTGCATCAGGTTTTCGCTCGCGGCGACATCCTCCCGGAAGTCCACCGACGCCACCCACAGCCGCACGATCTCCGCGCCCAGGCGGTTCGAGATATCGTTCGGATCGACGCCATTGCCGAGCGACTTCGACATGGCGCGGCCCTGCTCATCGAGCGTCCAGCCGCTGGTCGCAACCTTGCGGTAGGGCGACTCGCCATTGCCGCGCGTGCCGACTGCAGTCAGCAGGGAAGTGTGGAACCAGCCGCGGTACTGGTCGCCGCCTTCAAAGTAAAGGTCGGCAGGCACCTGGAGCGCCGGATCTTCGGCGAGCACCGCGCTCCAGCTGGAGCCCGAGTCAAACCAGACGTCGAGGATGTCCTGCTCCTTCTCCCAGCGATCGACGGCGCCGCAGCGCGGACACTTCCGGCCCGTACCGAGCAGCTGCTCAACAGAGTGCGTGTGCCATGCGCCCGCGCCGTGTTCCGCGAGCAAGCTCACGATCGACGCATTCACAGCACGATCCCGCAGGGGCTCATGACAGACGCCGCAAAGAAACACGGCGATCGGCACGCCCCACACACGCTGGCGCGAGATGCACCAGTCAGGGCGCGTCGCGATCATGTTGGCGATCCGCTCCTCGCCCCACTTCGGATCCCAGGTCACGGCAGAGTGGATCTGCTCAAGCGCACGCTCGCGAAAGGTTGCGTCCCCGGCGTCGTCTTCGTCCTCGTCGAAGGAGCGTGAGGACTTCGAGTAGGGCATCGCGGTTTCCATGCCGATAAACCACTGCTCGGTCGCGCGAAAGATCACGGGCTTGTGGCAGCGCCAGCAGTGCGGGTAGGAGTGGTAGATCTCGGCCTGCCCCATCAGTGCGCCGCGCTCGTTCAGGTACGCGATGATATCCGGGTTTGCCTGGAAGACGGTCTTGCCTTCCCAGATCTCGATGCCGTTGCGCAGGCGACCGGCATTGTCGACGTTGCAGTTGGCACCGAGGCCGTACCGCACACCGGTGTAGAAGTCATCCGCGCCATGGGCAGGCGCGGTGTGCACGGCACCGGTGCCCTGGTCGGTGGTGACGTAGTCGGCAAGCACGCCCAGCACCGACCGGTCGAGAAAGGGATGCTGGAAGGTCGCGCGTTCGAGCGCCGCTCCCTGGAAGCGGGCGATCTCGGTCACGTTGCCGAGCGCGCAGCTCTCGCGGACGCTTTGAGCCAGCTCTGCCGCGACGATGTAGGTGTCGCCCCCGGCTGTCTCAAGGGCGACGTAGCTGAACTCCGGATGAAAGGCGATCGCGACCGAGGCGGGCAGCGTCCAGGGGGTGGTGGTCCAGATGATCGTCCAGACTCGCTTGCCGGCAAGCGCTGGCGCAAAGGAGGGGTCGCTCAACAACGCATAGCGCACGTAGACGCTGGGCGAGGTGTGCATCTCGTACTCGACCTCTGCCTCGGCAAGCGCGGTCCGGTCGTGGAGGCACCAGTACACGGGCTTCAGACCCTTGTAGACGAAGCCCCCCTCAAAAAATCGGTAGAAGGTCGAGAGCGTTGCGGCTTCGTACTCCTTCGACATGGTGAGATAGGGCTCATCCCAGCTGCCAAAGACGCCCAGGCGTTTGAACTGCGAACGCTGCAGGTCAACGTACTTCTGCGCGTAGGTCCTGCATGCCTTGAGGAAGTCCTCCGCCGGCATCTCGAGCTTCTTGCGACCCAGCTGCTCGTCGACCTTGATCTCGATCGGGAGGCCATGGCAGTCCCATCCCGGGACGTAGGGCGCGTCGAACCCTGCCATTGTCTTTGACTTCACTACAAAGTCCTTCAGACACTTATTGAGCGCATGACCGAGGTGAATGGGGCCATTCGCGTACGGTGGGCCGTCGTGCAGGATGTACCGGGGAGCGCCGCGGCGAGCCTCGCGAATCTGCCCGTACAGCCCGGAGCTCTCCCACTGTGCGAGCCGGAGCGGCTCATTCTGCGGGAGGCTGGCTTTCATCGGGAATGCTGTTTCAGGCAGGGTCAGCGTCTTTTTGAGTTCGGGAACACCGCTCGGTCCGGCGGAATCGGTCTGGGTCATTAGCTTTGGAACTTCCTTCAGGGAGGTGCGTGACGCGGTACAGCGCTATACAGGCGGCGCTTCGTGAAAGTAGATTGTATCGTCCGGTGAATGCGGGGAGCACTTCCGGCTCGTCTCTTGGATGAGGCCGCCGGGGCCTGGCGAGACATCGGCGCCAGCAACGCGCCATAATAGGAAGACCGTGGCGCGCCTGAGCAAGGCTGCGCAGCTCGCCGGCAGTCTCAATACGGATACCACCATGAGCCCTGATGTGTTGACACCTCCGGAAGAACAGCAGCAACAGGTGAGCCGGCATGACCATACCGAGCTGCTGCCGATTGGCGCGGAAGGCAGTGTCTGGGAGTCGCTCATCTCGAATGTGCGCGACGTCTTCCGTCCTGCGAAGCTGCCGCCGCTTGAGCTGACCTCCACCCCGGTAGCTGTCGCGGACCCGTTCGCGGACAAGCGTTCCCGGTGGTCCAGTGCTGCAGCGATCCTGTTCTATCTCCTGGTGGCAGCCATTCTCTTCTTTCTGCCCAAGCCGAAGCCTCCTGTGGTCAAGGAGGTGAAGCTGACGCCCCTTGACATTTCTGCCTACCTGCCCAAGGCTCCCTCGGTGAAGCCGGCAGGCGGTGGCGGCGGCGGCGGTGCGCACGAGGTGACACCACCGACCAAGGGCAAGCTGCCCGAGTTCGCCAAGACCCAGATCACCCCACCCCAGGTCCTCAAGGTGGATCATCCGAAGCTGCCGGTACCCGCGACCGTGGTGATGCCGCAGATGAAGATGCCCGACACCAACATGCCCAACCTGGGCATCCCGCAGGCGCCGAACGCAACGCTGTCAGCAGGTAACGGCGGAGGGTCGGGCATCGGCACCGGCAACCATGGCGGTATCGGATCCGGCAATGGCAACGGCATCGGGCCCGGAACCGGTGGCGATACGGGTGGCGGGTACGCGCACCCGGGCGGCGGCATCTCCTCGCCAAAGCTGATCTACTCGGTCGACCCGGAGTTCTCGGACGAAGCTCGGCGGCAGAAGTACCAGGGAGTCGTGGTGCTCTCGATCATCGTCGATGCGCAGGGCAACCCGCAGCGCATCAAGGTCCTGCGCCCACTGGGCATGGGGCTGGATGAGAAGGCAATCGAGGCGGTGAAGCAGTACAAGTTCAAGCCTGCGATGTCCGGGTCCAAGCCGGTCCCGGTCGAGATCAACATCGAAGTCAACTTCCAGCTGTTCTAGCTGCTTCAGCGGCCACTGCCGGTTGTTCTCCGGGCAGCTTGAAGTCACGCGCAGCGGCTATGGTCACTGAACGGGGTACGACGTCACCCTGGTACGACGCCGTCATGTGCACCGTCATCCTTCACTTCGCTCAGGATGACGGTGTGCGCTCAGGATAACCCTCACTCCGGTTGACTCACTCTGGCCGACTCACTCTGGCCGACTCACTCTGGCCGACTCACTCTGGCCGACTCATGGCCCCTTCACGCACCGCTCAGCAACAATTTGTCCGGGGTGATCGGCAGCTCGTGCATCCGCACACCGGTCGCGTGGTGGATCGCATTCGCAAGTGCCGCCGCCACACCCGTAATGCCGATCTCACCGATGCCCCGTACGCCTAGCGGGTTCAGATGAAGATCCGGGTACTCGAGAAACTCCACTGTGAACTCCGGGCTATCCGCGCAGGTGGGGAGGTGGTACTCGGCGAGGTTGCCGTTCACCGGCGCGCCGGTGCGCGGGTCGTAGTGGGTCTGCTCAAACAGAGTCATGCCCATGCCGAAGAGCACGCCACCCTGGATCTGCGACCGGGCAGTGACGGGGTTGAGCACGCGCCCGCAATCCATAACGCTGACCCAGCGAGTTACGCGCAGCTCGGCCGCTGCCGGATCCCAGCTCACTTCGGCGAAGTGAGCCCCAAAGGAGTGGAAGGTGTACTCCTGCTTTGCCCCGGGGCCGGTCTCGGTGCGGGAGGTGCAGGTGATCGCTTCCCCCCTGCGGGCGAGCAGGTCAGCAGCGGCCTCGTGGCGCCCTCCAGAACAGAGCACTCCCTCGCGAAGGACGACCGATTCAGGCGGAACGCCGTGCAGCGGTGACCCGGGATCGCCGACCGCCTGGGCGACCAGCGCGGCACGCAGTTGCGCTGCTGCCGCCTCCACTGCGGGGCTCACCGTCGCCACCGTCTGCGAAGCGCCCGCTACCGGGGCTTCCGGGTACGCGGAGTCGCCCAGAAGGAAGTGCACCTGCCCGGCCGGCCAGCCCAGCGCATCTGCCGCCACCTGCTCCATCACGGTCGCCGTGCCGCAGCCGATCTCGTGTGTCGCCGCGAAGAAGGTGGCCGAGCCGTCTGGTGCCAGCACCCCGCGAACGCTCGCAGGCGAGCGGCGGGCCGGATAGGCCGCCGTGGCCATGCCAAGTCCACGTAGTTTGCCGTCGGGGCGGCGCATGGACCGGGGCTTCGGGTCGCGCTCGCTCCAGCCGAAAAGCTCCGCGCCGCGTTCAAGGCACTCACGGAGATGGCGGCTGCTGAAGGGACGCTTCTCCTCCACGTCTTCGGGCGTGTCATTGCGCACCCGGAGCGCGACCGGGTCAATACCGAGCTGCTCGGCCAGCTCATCCATCGCGACCTCAAGCGCGAACATACCCGGCGACTCTCCCGGAGCGCGCATAAAGCAGGGGCTCGCGCGATGGATCGGCGCGACCTGGTGGCTGATGACGGCGTACGACGTTGCATAGAGGTTGCGGGTGGTCATGCCACAGGGTTCAACAAAGTGAGCGACAGGCGACGTGTCCATCAGGCTGTGGTGCTCTGCACCGAGGAGGGACCCGGCGGCGTCTGCCTCAAGCGTGACGTGCTGCAGCGTCTCGGGGCGGTGCCCGGTCGAGGTAAACATCTCGTTGCGGGTGAGTACCAGCTTTACCGGTCGCTGGAGCACCCGGGCTGCCTGCGCTGCAAGTGCAACGTGCTGCCAGAGAAAACCCTTTGATCCGAAGGCCCCGCCGAGGAAGGGGGCGACGACCTGCACCTGCTCCGGGCTGATGCCGAGCATGTGCGCAATGACTTTCTGGCTGCCCTGCACCCACCGGGTGGAGTCGTAGAGCGTCAGCCGGTCACCCTTCCAGAGCGCCACCGTTGCGGAGGGCTCCATGGGGTTGTGGTGCACCACCGGGGTGTGGAAGGCCGCTGCCACGGAGGCCGCCGGCTCCACAGGCCTGTTTCCACGTGTGCTGTTCAGCTTCTCGAGCGAGTTGGTCGCGAAATGATCTGGTGCGTAGGTTCCAGGCAGGCCTGGTCGCAGCGTGAGTTCCGCCGGAAGCAACTCGTACTCGACCCCGACCAGCGCCGCAGCGGCGCGTGCCTCCTCCAGCGTCGCTGCCACGACGAGCGCCACATGCTGTCCGGCATAGTGGATGGTCCGATCGGACAAGGGAGCACGACGCTCGGAAGGGAAATTCGCGGTAAACGCCTCGGGTGGGGGCTGGAGAGCAGCGAGGCCAGGAGCAAAGACGGCATCTGTGTACACCGCGAGCACCCCGGGGGCCTGCCTGGCAGCCGCGGTTTCGGTCCGAAGGATGCGCGCGCTTGCAACCGGGGACTGCACCAGGACCGCGTGGACCATGCCGGCGAGTTGGGTGTCTCCGGCGTACCTGGCGTGGCCTGAAAGTTTCTGCGGCCCATCCGTGCGCGAGCGCGAGTTTCGAGAGGCAAAAGAGCGGGGATCCGGGCGGAGTCCAGGGGGCATACCGGTACGATGCCAGGTCGCCTGCATGGTATCCTCACTCATACACTTAGGAAGTGGATCAATCTAACTGAACGCCCGTCCCCGGTCGGGGACGCACGCAATAGGAGCAACGCACAACCGTGCTGGCACCCGCTAAGAAAACCGACATCATCTCCCGCTTTCGTACCCACGAAGGCGACACCGGCAGCCCTGAAGTGCAGATCGCCATTTTGAGCGAACGCATCGGCGAGCTCACCCAACACTTCAACACGCATGCCAAGGATCACGCATCGCGCCGTGGGCTGCTCATGCTCGTGAGCAAGCGTCGCCGCCTGCTTGACTACCTGAAGAGCAGTGACACGGATCGGTACCGCGAGGTCATCGGCAAGCTCGGGATCCGTAAGTAGCTCTTTTCGTAAAAGATCGAAGGAACGAAGCGACACTTTGTACGTTACGCGCACGCGACGGGATAAACCGGCACTCCCTCATAGCCTCTCTCCTGGCTTGATCCGCACCCGTCGCCACGCTCCCGCACTTTCCCGTTGCGGTTCGAGCCAGAAGGCTGGAGTTTCAGCAGGCCACTGGACGTGCTTTGGCACGTTCTCTCCGGCGCCTCCTCCGCACCTACCCCTTGAAAAGAGGAATCGATGAAACAGGAAGTCACAGCTGAACTTGCCGGCGGCAAGCGGCTCACTTTTGAAACCGGCCGTATGGCCAAGCAGGCGCCTGGCGCCGCACTCGTCACCGAGGGTGACTCTGTTGTTCTCGCCACCGCAGTCGCTTCACCCGAGCCAAAGGAGGGGATTGATTTCTTTCCGCTCACCGTGGACTACCGCGAATACGCGTATGCGGGCGGCCGCATCCCCGGCGGCTTCATCAAGCGTGAAGGCCGTCCCAGCGAGAAGGAGATCCTGACCTCCCGCCAGATCGATCGCCCGATCCGCCCGCTGTTCCCGGAGACCTTCCGCAACGAGACTCAGGTCATCGCGCTGGTGTTTTCGGCGGACAAGGAAAATGATCCCGACATCATCGGCATCAACGCAGCCTCGGCCGCGCTCGCACTCTCCGATATCCCCTTCAACGGGCCGGTCGGCGCAGTCCGCGTGGGCTACCTGGGCGGCGAGTACCGGATCAACCCGAGCTATGCCGAGCGCAAGGAAAGCTCGATCAACATCACCGTGGTCGGCACGGCCGATGGCATCGTGATGATCGAATCTGGCGCGACCGGCGTCAGCGAAGACATCGTTCTCGGCGCAATCGACTTCGCGCATGTCGAGATCAAGAAGATCGTTGCAAAGATCAACGAGCTGGTCGGACTCGCCGGCAAGACCAAGCGGACTGTGGCTCCTGCAGAGCATGACGATGCCTACTTAGAGGCGCTGCGCACAAAGGTGGGCGATCGCCTGAAGGATGCAGTCGACACCGCCAAGCACGCGAAGACCGAGAGCTACGCGCTCGTGAAGCAGATCAAGGATGAGCTCGCGGCCGATGTGAAGCAGCTGCCCTCCGATGAGCAGGGCGCGGCCAAGAAGAAGCTGGGCCACTACTATGAGTTGTTGCGCGAGCAGATCTTCCGGGAGCAGGTCACCAAGGATCGTATCCGCCCGGATCGTCGCGCTTTCGACCAGATCCGCCCGATCTCGATCGAGACCTCCGTGCTGCCGCGCACCCACGGTTCAGCGCTGTTTACCCGTGGCGAGACGCAGGCGCTCGTAACCTGCACACTCGGCACCGGCGATGACGCGCAGCGTCTTGAAACCTTCGAGGGTGAGCAGAAGAAAAAGTTCATGCTCCACTACAACTTCCCGCCGTTCTCTGTGGGTGAGACCGGCCGCATGACTGGCACTGGCCGCCGCGAAGTGGGCCACGGGGCGCTTGCGGAACGCGCGATCGCCGCGGTGCTGCCGAGCGAAGCCGAGAGCCCGTACGCGTACCGCATCGTCTCGGACATCCTCGAGTCGAATGGCTCGTCGTCGATGGCCTCGGTCTGCGGCGCAAGCCTTGCGCTGATGGACGCCGGGATCACCCTCAAGGGCTCGGTCGCCGGCATCGCGATGGGTCTCGTGAAGGAAGGCGACGACTACGCCATCCTGACCGACATCGCGGGCGCCGAAGATCACTACGGCGACATGGACTTCAAGGTTGCCGGCACGCGTGAAGGCATCACCGCGATGCAGATGGACATCAAGATCGGCGGCATCACTTCGTCGATCATGCGCGAGGCAATGGAGCAGGCCCGTCGCGGCCGTCTCTTCCTGCTCGACATCATGGACGCCCACCTGGATCACGCGCGTGAGATCAAGTCCAAGCATGCGCCGCAGATCAAGACGCTGCAGATTCCTGTGGACAAGATTCGCGACCTGATCGGGCCCGGCGGCAAGGTCATTCGCGGCATCATCGAGCAGACCGGAGTCAAGATCGACGTCGAAGACACGGGTCGTGTCAGCGTTGCGTCGAGCGATGCCGATGGTCTGGCGAAGGCGCTCGAGATCATCAATAACCTGACGGCTGTGCCTGAGATCGGCAAGGTTTACCTCGGCAAGGTGGTCCGCCTGGCAGAGTTCGGCGCATTCGTTGAGCTGTTCCCCGGCACCGACGGCCTGCTCCACGTCTCCGAGATCGCGGAGCACCGCGTCAAGGAAGTCAAGGATGAGCTGAAGGAAGGCGACCAGATCCTGGTCAAGGTCCTCGGCATCGAAGGCAACCGCATCAAGCTCTCCCGTAAGTCGTTGTTGAAGGAGCAGCGTGAAAAGCTTGGCCTGCCGCTGCCGGCTGCTCCCGAGGGCGGACGCAGCGAGCGCCCGGAACGTGGCGAGCGCCCTGAGCCCGCATGGACCCCGGGGACGCCACGCGCCGAGCAGCAGCCGTCGAGCAATGCCAGCACCATCACCATCGAAGGCGGCGAAGAGTTCGACGACTTCGACGGAACCGACGAGGGAGAAGAAGGCGAAGAACCGAACTTCAACCGCGAAGGAGCAGCCGTCGGCGCGCCGGTCGGCGACCGTCCGGCAGGTGCAGGAGCCAGCGCAGGTGGCCCGGCAGGTCAGCGGCGTCGTCGCGGTCGTGGTCGCGGCGGTCGTCCTGGTAGCGGCGGGCGCGGTCCTGGTCAGCCTGGCGGCGCAGGCCGCAGCTAGCGGCAGGAGCCGTACTCGCTAGGACCGTTCTACGAAATGGGGCTGCGCGCAAGCGCGGCCCTTTCTCTTTGCCCCCACAGCCATCACGGAGACTTCATCCCGAAGGCAGCTGTTATCCCGAGGGCAGTATCCTCCCGACACAGCCGTCGTCCTCAGCGCTCATGTCTTCGTCGGCCTCCCGGAACAGGGGTGACGTTCGCTGGTCGCCGAGGCGTGTTGCTCCCGAGGAGCTACGATCGCAGAGTGCGCCTCCGTGCCATCGCTCTCCTTCTGCTAGCAAGCCTTCTCTGGGGATCCGGGTGGATCGTCAGCCCGATGCTCGGGCAGATCGCCTCGCCCTTTGCTGCGAGTGCCGTTGTGTTTGGGCTCGCGGGCCTGGCACTGCTTCCACTTGCAGCAGTCCTGCGACCACCGGAGGCAGCAGCGCAGGCGGTCCCCCTTCGCACGAGCGTCTTCCTGGGCATGCTGTTGCTGACCGTGCCGGCCGCGCTGCTCACGCTCGCAGGCCAGCACGGCATCGCCGGTTGGACGCCGCTGCTCTATGCCGCCATGCCGCTGCTGCTTACCCTGGTGAGCGGCGCCTGGTCACCGGCGATGATCCTGGCCATCGGCCTGGTTCTTGTCCTGCTGAATGGAACCGTCCCGCTCGAGATGCAGAAGCTGCCGTGGGTCCTCGTGGCCCTGGCGGCCGTGGCGTCGCAGGCCTGTGCCTTGCACCTGGCCGCGGGAATGTTGCCGAAGCGTTCGCTGCGGCAGCTCGCAGGGAGCCTCATGCTGCAGCTTGCAAGCGCCAGCGTGGTGCTGGCGCTGCTAAGCCTCTTCCTCGATCCCCACCCGCGGATCGCCCCGGTGGCGCAATGGTCCGCTTTGCAGTTCAGCTCATTGGCTCTGCTGAGTGTCTTCGGCACAGCCGGGGCATACCTCCTGCTGCTGTGGCTCCTGGCACGTACCGTCCTGAGCCCCGCAGAGATCGCGACCACGCAATGGCTTCAGACGCTGATCACAGTCGTCGAGAGTGCTCTCTTTGCCCACTACCTGCCACCGCCGCTTTCACTGATCGCTGCCGCAGTTCTCCTGGGATGTGTTGCGACTGTCCTCAGAGGAGGCATCACCGAGGAGGCTATTACACTGCGTGGTTCCTCCCCGCAGTAGCGCACTTGCCAACGCGAGGGAGCTGCGTACACTTACAAGCCATGAGTGCCTGCTTCTACATCGTCGTAGAGGGCGAAGACCCCGGGTACGACATCTTCGTCAATGGCCACATGCTGGCGCGGCATGAGGCGGAGTTGGAGCAGCTGGCTCGCTCGCTCGACGTGCAGCCGCTGCTCGAGTTCTTCTCGGCCGATCGCAACTCGATGGCGATGCTGCTGGAGCAGGGAGCTGGCGACGAGGCGTGGACCAATGCGCTGCCCGCACCGCAATGGTATGCGCCGACGGACGGGCTCGGGACCGTACGTGCCTTGCTGACTCACGTGGAGCAGCACGCGGCAAGCTTCGGTGAGAGTACCGGTTCGCTGGTGCAGGAACTTCGCGAGTACCAGACCGTGCTCGAGAAGACGACCCGGTACGGTCTGCGGTGGCACCTCGCCGTCAGCTGGGACTAGCGACGGGCCTGGAGCTGCTTGCGCAGGAAAACAGCCTGACCCAGGTGGTAGCTGGTGTGGTCGGCGGCGAGCATGAGCTCGCGCAGGATCGTCTGCCCCGTGCCCCACGGGATTTTTGCGAAGAGATCGACCTCCGGGTCTTCGGCAAGCGCGATCAGGGACCCGAGCGACTCTTTCAACCCTGCAAGCGATTGCTTCGCAGCATCCGCGGAGTCCGGGGTTTCCGCACCGGGCCAGTAGTCCTTCGGCCAGTCAGGTGTGACGTATTTCGGATTCGTTGCAAAAACGTAAAGATCACGGGCGGCGATGCGCGTGTGTTCGAGTAACTGGAAGAGAGTGTGTGGAGCGCCCGAGATCGTAGCGCCCCACTCGCTGTCCTCTACATCGTCGAACGCAGCAGCAAGATCAAGATGAGCGCTGCGGAGCTCAAGCAGCTCCACCAGCTGTATCCGTAACAGTGCCAGTTGCGAATCATCCATCGTCGCCACCCCCTTCGAGCCGAATTCAACCAAAGACCTTGCCCATGCGCCGAATCTGCGCACCCACGCCTCGCAGCTTCTCTTCAATGTGCTCGTAGCCACGATCCATGTGGTATACGCGATCCAGGATCGACTCGCCATCCGCAACCAGGGCTGCGAGCACGAGCGAAGCCGAGGCGCGGAGGTCCGAGCACATCACGGCTGCTGCCGAGAGTGGGCTCTTGCCGGTGATCGTCGCGGTGCGACCATCGACCTTGATGTTCGCGCCCATCCGTACGAGTTCCTGCACATGCATGAAGCGGTTCTCGAAGATGTTCTCCACAACGATCGAGGTCCCCTCGGCCTGTGTTGCGAGTGCCATGTACTGCGCCTGCATATCGGTCGGGAAGCCCGGGTACTCCTGCGTTGAGACATCAGCAGCCTCGAGATTTCCTTCGCTGCGGACGCGAATGGAATCCTTGCCAAGGATGTCGATGCGCGCACCGCAGTCCTCGAGCTTGTGGATCACAGCGCCGAGATGCGCCGGGTTGCAGTTGGTGATGCCGAGATCGCCGCCCGTGATCGCGCCTGCGATCAGGAACGTGCCGGCCTCGATGCGGTCCGGATTGATACGGTGACGGACGCCGTGAAGCTTGTCGACTCCCTGCACGCGGATGGTTGGCGTGCCGTGACCCTCGATCTTTGCGCCCATGCCGATCAGCATGGTCGCCAGGTCGACCACCTCAGGCTCGCATGCGCAGTTAGTGAAGACAGTCTCGCCTTCTGCCAGCACCGCGGCCATCAGCAGGTCTTCGGTACCGGTCACCGTGATTTTGTCGAAGGCGATCTCGGTGCCGCGCAGTCGATCGGCCTTTGCTTCGATGTAGCCATGCTCGTAGGAGATCACGGCGCCCATCTTCTCAAGACCCTTGATGTGCAGGTCGATCGGGCGTCCACCGATGGCGCAGCCGCCAGGCATCGCAACGCGCGCGACACCCGTACGCGCAATGAGTGGGCCAAGCACCAGCGAGGAGGCACGCATCGTCTTGACGATCTCGTACTTGGCGACAGGATCGGAGAGCACTGCGCACGAGACCGTGGTGCGGTGCTGCGCTCGGCCGTAGCCAAGCTCGACCTCAGCGCCCATCGAGACCAGCAGCTTGCGTTCCGTCTCGATATCCTGCACCTGCGGAATGTTCTCGAGCACCACTTCTTCCGCCGTCAGAATCGCTGCTGCCATGCAGGGCAGCGCCGAGTTCTTGGCGCCGCTGACCCGAACCGTTCCAAGCAGCGGATTGCCGCCGCGAATGACAAATTTGTCCATGTAGGTTCTGCTTGCTCCTCGACCTCCAGTCTAATTGCCGTGCCCTCGCTCTACCTGCGGAAGCGAGGGGCAGGAACAAGGGAGTACACTGGTGCGCGTCTATGCGCATCCGACTTCTGCTCGCCGCTGCTGCCGTCCTCTCGCTTTCGCATACCGCGCCCCTACCCGCACAATCCATGAACTCTGCTGCGACCACACCTGTCTCGCTCAAGACCCCGATGGGTGAACTTGAAGGAAAAGTGCAGGACACCCCCGGGGGTCCAGCGCATGCGTTTCTCGGGATCCCGTATGCTGTGCCCCCGGTCGGCCCCCTGCGCTGGAAGCCTCCGGTCGCCGCAGCGAAGTGGAGCGGCAAGAAAGACGCGACCAACTTCGGCTCGCGCTGCATCCAGCCCTCGCTCTACGACGACATGTTCTTTCGCGATCCCGGCGGAAGTGAAGACTGCCTCACGCTAAACGTCTGGACGCCGGCCGATGCAAAGCCCGGCAAGAAGCTGCCGGTGATGTTCTGGGTTTACGGCGGCGGCTTCACGACCGGTGGAACATCGGAACCCCGCCAGGATGGTGCACACCTCACGACCAAGGGTGTGATTGTGGTCACCTTCAACTATCGGCTCGGCATCTTCGGCTTCTACACTCACCCGGAGTTGGCTGCCGAATCGCCGGAGCATGCATCCGGCAACTACGGGCTGCTTGATGCCGTGGCTGCCCTGCAGTGGGTCAAGGAAAACATCAAGGCATTCGGCGGAGATCCGGAGAACGTGACAATCTTCGGCGAGAGCGCGGGGTCATTCGCGGTAAGCTCCCTGATGGCTTCGCCGCTTGCGCATGGTCTCTTCACGCATGCGATCGGCGAGAGCGGCGGTGCGTTTGGTGGCCCCACGCTTCGGTATCAGCCGCTTGCGCAGCGCGAAGAGCGGGACGCGGACTTTGCACGGACCCAGCTCCATGCCGACTCGCTGGCGGCCCTGCGCGCCTTGCCTGCCGATCAACTGCTGGCAGCCGCGACGGCTGCGATGAAGAAGCCGGGCGGTGGCTTCGGTCCCGACATCGACGGCTACTTCCTGCCACAGTCGCCTTCCGACATCTTTGCTGCGGGCAAACAGAACGACGTGCCGATGATTGCTGGCTGGAACCACGACGAGGGCGGCAGCGGCAAGGCTCCGCTGATCATCACGCCGACCGGCGGCTCCAACGCCGCGACCACCGGCGATCAGCCCTCGGATCTTGAGCGTCTGAAGGAAACCGCCACCAAGGATTTCGGCGCACACGCTGAGCAGTTCCTGCAGGCTTTCCCGGCGACGACGAACGAGCAGGCACTCGAGCGGCTGCAGCAGTATGCAACAGACCGCTTTATCGCCTATGGCACCTGGAGCTGGCTCGAAGCGCAGACGCAGACAGGGAAGGCCCCTGCTTACCGCTACCGCTTCGACTTGGTGCCACCCCCGGACCCGGCGCGGCCAAACCGTTTCGGCGTCTTCCACTCCGACGATATCGAGTACGTCTTCGGCAATCTCGACTCGCGCAAAGGCATCGCCTGGACACCGGCGGATCGCGCCATGAGCGAGGAGATGATGTCCTACTGGTCGAACTTCGCGAAGACCGGCGACCCGAATGGCGGCAGCCTGGTGAAGTGGCCGGTCTACGCACCTGCGTCTGGTTCGCAGGTGCTCTACCTCAACCAGCCGACTCACGCCGAGAAGGACCCGCTACGCGATCAGTTCCTCTTCCTCCAGACCGCGTACAGCCACCAGTAGCGTTAGCTGGCCGGGTGCCACGGGGTACCCGGCCGGGACACGGCGTACATCTCGCGACCGATCTCGTTGAACAGCGCAAACCGGTCATCTCCGACCTTGTACAGGTCGAAGTGCGTCCGACCAGGGATGTAGGTGAAGTGTGGCTCGGCACCGAGCTTCGTGAGCCGCGCCTCAAAGAGGTGGGCTGCTCCATCCAGATAGAAGGTATCGGCCGTGCCCACGTACAGGTGGATGCGCCCCTTTAGCAAGGCCCCGCGCTCCGCCCAGTGCTGCTCCGTGTCATAGGCGAGATCGTAATGATCGTGCCAATACTGGACGACACCTGGGTAGACCGCGCCGGTCACGCGATCGAACATCGGCTCCGGGGCGCCGCTCGCACTTTTTGGCGAAAACACCCACTCAAATGAAGCGACCTGGCCGCCATAGGGCCCCAGAACCTCTTCAATCTTCGAGAACTGCTCAAAGGTTGCAACGACCTTGCCGTCCATGCGCATGATCGGTGTCGCGGCTCCCGAGGCGTTGTGGTAGACGTTTGCGTGTTCGGCATACAGGTTCGAACCGGTGAAGTCGTGGAAGTCGCTTGGGTCGGGTGAGGTCGACCAGGTGCCGCCGAACACATTCGGGTAGTTCACCTCAAGCTGCAGGCTGGCCCAGCCGCCGCTGGAGTGGCCGTTCAGAAGCCTGCCGTTGGGCTTCGCATCCATGTGGTACTTCTGCTCGATCGCCGGGATGAACTCCGTCGTCAGCGCTTGGCCCCAGGGCCCGTTGTTCACCGAGTCCGCAAACTCGTGGGTGCCTTCAGCGATCGACTCATCGAGCATTACCCAGATCATCGGCGGCATCTTCTTCGCTTCCATGCGGTGCCGTATGTCCATGCCGCTCGCTAGTGAATACGGGAGGTTGCCGCCAAAGCCATGGGTCCAGTAGGCAGTCGGGTAGCGGGTGCGGCTTTTTGGGTCGTACCCCGGCGGCAGGATCACCCAGGCATTGATCGCGGTCGGCTTGCCCCAGAAGCGGCTGAGCGCGGGACTTTCGAAGTGGAAGAGCTCCGCCACCCCGGGCTGCCCGGCGACGTGCATCGCTGCTGCCTGCCGCGCGCTGACCTCCGGATGATGGTCGAGCGTGAGTGTGGGTTCGGCGCTTCCGCCCAGCGCCCCGGAAACTACGGGGCTTTCCCAGTCAGACCCGGTCCGGCCACTGTAGTTGTAGGAGTGGTCCACATCGAGAACCGCCTGCATCTCCCACTCGCCGTGCTGTGCCTGGCTGAAAGCCTTCGGGTACGCCAGCGTGTCCGCATCGATCTCGACCGACGCGCCTGGCGCAAGGTCATGAACCTCCTGGGCCGCGACCCAGGTGTCGGCGGGGTGGAACTCCTCAATGTCCACACTCTTGTCGCCGTGCCCCTGCTTCATGAAGAGCAGGAGCCGACCGCTGACCGGTTCGGAGAGGGAGGAGGTGACACGGAAGACCACCGGCGTATGTTGCTGCGCAAGAAGCGCTGCAGAGAAGCATGCCAAGGCACAGAAGAGCACCGACGTGTTGATGGAAGTCCTCGAGAAAGCCATGAAAAGGAGCCTAACAGCAGGCGTTCCTCAACGCGGCATCGCCATGCTCAGAACCGCCCAGCGCAGCACAAGCACCGCACGCAGGCTCCACGCGACCGTGCGGATCCAGTTCGTCGCTACCAGCCGGTGGATGATCGGCGCCGAGTAGCCGCCCTGCAACTGGTTGTGGAGCGGCACCTGGATCAGCCCGGTCGACAGCCAGATCACGGCCACCAGGGCTGCTCCCGCCCACGCTTCCAAGAAGGAAACAGAAGCAGGGCGAAAGCGTGCGAGGAGCAGAAGCCCGGCCGTCGCGAGTTCAAGAAGCATCAGTGGTGCGACCACGTACGTTGTGCGGTCGGCATGTGCAGCTTCATACGCTTGAAAAAACCCTGGCCCCACTTTCAGAAAAAGCGGGTAATGCACGATCTGCACGAACCAGATCAGACCGAACATGGCTAGGGTGGAGAGAAGCTGGAAGGGCAGGAGCAGGCGCATGGCGGGTCTGATGCGAGCAAACAAAAGCGCGGGCCGGGGCCCGCGCATCATTTGCGATGGAGAGACTTAGAGGTCGAGGGTGGAATCCTCGATCGCTCGGCGGACGTTGCCATCTGAGCGAGCGAGCCTGCGCACAGCCTCCTGCTTATCCACCGCAGCCTTGAGCATGACGAGCGCGACAGGGACGCTGCGGCCGGCGCTCTTGATCACACTGACTGCTTCGTCGCGGCTCACCGCGCAGGCACGCTTGAGGATCGAGATGCCACGCTCGACGAGCTTGGAGTTCTGCATGTGAACGTGAACCATGAGGTTCTCGTACACGTAGCCGAGTCGCGTCATGGCGCCGGTGGTGATCATGTTCGTGATCATCTTTTGCGCCGTGGCGGCCTTCATGCGGGTGGAGCCCGAGATCACCTCGGGGCCGACGTCGGCGATGATGACAATATCGGCTGCGTTCGCGATCGGCGTGTTGTGGTTGCAGGTGATACAGGCTGTCTTTGCGCCCTGCGTGCGCGCATAAGCCACCGCGGCCACCACGTACGGCGTACGCCCACTGGCAGAGAGGCCGATGACGACATCTTTGCGCGAGGGCCGACGGCGGGCGATGTCGCGTTGCCCGAGTTCCTCGGAGTCCTCGTTTACCTCGACCGGCGAGGCCAGCGCCTTGGGCCCGCCCGCCATGATGTACTGGATCGAGTGGGGATCATTCGAGAAGTACGGTGGGCACTCGCATGAGTCCAGCGCGGCGATGCGCCCGCTTGAGCCGGCGCCGATATAGATGAGCCGACCGCCCTCGCGTAGCGAACGGGCCACAGAGTCGATGACCTGGGCGATCTCGGGAAGCGCCTTCTTCACCGCCGCCGCTACCTTGGCGTCTTCGTGGTTGATGATGCGTGCTATTTCAAGGGCTGACTTTGTGTCGAAACCTTCGGAGGCTTCGTTGGAGCTCTCGGTGGTCAGCTTGTGAATCGGAAGCTCGTCACGATTCTCGCGGGGTACATCGAGTGGTGCCTGCGTCGTAGTGGCCATCGTTTTCTCTTCGCCTTCGTGCACCTCGGATTGTAAGCCTTCGCCTATACATTGCGCATGTGTCAAAGAGCGTCTAGCGCGCAGTGGTACCAGTATCTAGCTCGTCAATGAGGGTGTCGTGGAAGCGTGGACGGACCTCCTGAATCCTACGGTTTTCACGAGACGGAAATGAACGATTTGTCAGCAAGACAACTCCCAGTTCGCGCACCGGATCGATCCACAGCGACGTGCCCGCAAAGCCCAGATGACCAAACGCAGCGCGGCTCAACCGTGATCCAGACGAGGACGGATGGCCACTCGGCGTGTCCCAGCCAAGCGCCCGGGAAGAGCCCGGAACCAGGTCCGCACGTGCACTAAACAGCTGCACCGTTTCTGCGCGAAAAAGTGTCTTTTCCGTCGCGTTCTGGAGCGGCCGAAGCAGTGATTCGGCGAAAGCGAGGAGGTCGCGTGTCGGCGCGAACAGTCCGGCGTGTCCGCTAACGCCCCCCAGCACAAAGCAGTTTTCATCCTGTACCTCGCCCTGGATCCGGCGATGGCGAAAGAGCGTGTCTTCCTCGCTTGGCGGGATCAACGGCCAATCCGGCTGCTCCGGACAGAACCGGGTGCCTGTCATTCCAAGTGGCTCGAAGACTTCGCGCCGGCTCCACTGGCACAGGGGCTCCCGAACCAGGGCTTCAAGTGCCATGCCCAGCAGGATGAACCCGGGATCCGAGTAGGCGGTGCGTGTCCCGGGGGCATGCTCAAGTGGAAGGGCAAGCACCGCCTCCTGCAGCGCCGCGGCGCCGCGGCACTGCTCAAAGAAGGGTTCATAAGCTGGAAGCCCACTTGCATGCGCAAGAAGCAGACGGAGGGTCACTGCGCCGCGCCTTGTCTGGTCCGTTCCGCCGATGAAATGCGGGAGCAGTCCGCCAAGCGGCATATCGAGCTGGAGCTCTCCTCGCTGGTGAAGCAGCATCGCCATGGCGGTCGTCGCGACTACTTTGGTCACACTGGCGAGGTCAAACGAGGTCCCGGGCTCGACCGAGGGGCTGCCGTCTTCGTAGGTGAATCGGCCAACCGCCCCGAGGCCACGCACGACGCCCCGTTCCACCACGCCGTAAGCGGCTCCTGGGAAGGCTCCCTCTCGTACGGCAGAGGCCAAGAAGTGCTCGGTTCGAGGCAGCAGCACACTCGAAAGATCGGCAGGGGAACTGCCATAATGGGATGTCACGGTCACAACGATACACAATCGACAGCTCAGGGTGACGAGCAGGGCACTCAGCTCGTCTACCATCACCCAGAGGTTCTGCAGAGGGGAACAGAGGAGATGCGAAAAGCATGAACAAGCGTGCGTGCACGGCTTTCTCCCGGTTCCCGCAGGCTCGGCGACTTTTGTTGCACCCAGTGAAGCTCGCAATGGCCGGCACTCTGCTGCTTTCGGCTCTGTCGCTGCAGGCCCAGTCGCCCGCGACGCCGGCAGGGGCTACTGCATCAGTGCTCACCGTTCCGCAGGGCACCAAGATACTGCTTGCGCTCCGCTCCGGCGTCAATACCCGCTCCGCGCAGCCCGGTGATGGCGTGTACCTGAGCTCGACGTTTCCGGTGGTCGTTGGCAACCGGGTCGCCATCCCGGAAGGCGTGTATGTACAGGGTGTGATCGACCGGGTGCAGCGGGCCGGCCGCGTCCGGGGCCGCGCGGAAGTCAGCATGCATTTCACCACCATGATCTTCGCCAACGGCAGCGTGGTTGCGATCCCGGGCGCTCTGGACAGCCTGCCTGGCGCAACGGATGCCAGGGTCAAGGACAGCGAAGGCGATGTGCAGCAGGCTGGTTCCAAAGGCAAGGATGCTGGCACGATTGCACGCGGGGCTGAGGCCGGAGCGGGTGTCGGAGCGATCGGCGGAGCGATCGGCGGCAGCCCGTTAGCCGGAGCCGGATACGGCGCGATCGCTGGCGGCGTCACCGGCCTGGTTTACACCCTCTTTACACGCGGAAATGACGTGAACCTGGCGCAGGGGCAGACGGTGGAGATGGTGCTGCAACGGCCGCTCACACTAACAGAAGTGAACCTTGCTGCGGGCGGCACACCTGCGATGACGCCCTCCGCGCAGAAGCCGATGCCGAAGCCCTCGCAGACCCGGATGCTGTGCCCGGCAGGCGGCCTCGGCTGCCCATAAACAGGATGGGCGCGACAGAGACGCAGCCGGATTTGCAAACGGACCCACAGGCGGGCCCGCAGCGATCCCTTGGCTCGCACCTGGCGTCGTGGCTCCGCGACCTTGCGGTCTCGCTGGGAGCCTCTGCGCTGATCATCACCTGCATCTACCAGCCGGTACGCGTCGAGGGCACCAGCATGCAGCCCCGCCTGCATGACAACGATCGCCTCTTCATCAACAAGTTCGTCTATCGGTTCGAGAATATCCACCGTGGTGATGTGATCGTCTTTCACTACCCCGGCGACCCGGCGAAAAGCTACATCAAGCGCGTGATTGCGCTGCCCGGCGATGATCTACGCATCACTGATGGCGTGGTGTACGTGAATGGTCGTCGGCTCTCCGAACCCTACGTGCCAGAGCGGTTCGAAGATGGACGTTCCGTTGCGGAGGAAGTGATGCCGCAGGGCGACTACTGGGTCATGGGCGATCACCGTTCGATCTCAAGCGACAGCCGTGACTTCGGCCCGGTACCGCGGGGGCTCATCTACGGCAAGGCCTCGTTTGTGTACTGGCCGAGCGATGGGGTCGGGGTCGTGCGGTAGGCTCAGGCGCCGATCTGGACCAGCTGCTTCGCTTCCTCGCGTGTGCCGAGGATTGAGACACGGGGAACATCCCCGCGGGCCATGGCGACTTCGTCGCAGCGGTAGATACGCGGGCAGTTCTGGCAGTCCTTGTAGATCTTGTCAGGAAGCGCCGAACGCTCAGTGACCACGCGGAAGCCGTACCGGAAAAAGAAATCCGGGATGCGTGTGAAGAGGCAGACGCAGCCGATGCCGTGCTCTTCACTTTCCTCGAGCAGCGCCGCGATCAGCTTCGCACCGACACCCTGACCCTTGGCCTCGGGCTTGACCACGATCGAGCGCACCTCGGCGAGATGCGGCCCATACAGGTGGAGCGCACCGCAGCCGAGGAACGCGCCTGCGTCACTCTCGGCTACCGTGAAGTCGCGCACGTTCTCACAAATCTCTGCGAACACACGCCGCAACAGCGTGCCATCACTCGAGAGCGAGTTCACCAGCTCATAGATGTTGGTCGCATCCTGGAGCCGGGCCTTACGAATCCGCATGCACTGGCTCCTCCTGCCTGCTCTCTCCTGTGGCGACCCTGGTGGCAGCTAAGAGGCCGACCCGCTCTCTCGCCAGGGTGAGAGCCGCACGTACCTGGTGCCGCGCTGTGCCGCCAACGACGTCGTGACAGTCGAGCGTCTTCTCGAGCGTGATCGCAGCGAAAACGTCCGCAGCGAACAAGGGTTCTATGGACTGTAACTCTGCGAGTGACAGATCGCCGAGCTCCCGGCCACTTTCAAGACCAAGGCGCACCGCTGTGCCGACGCGCTCGTGCGCGGTGCGAAAGGGCAGTCCCTTGCCTGTGAGATAGGTTGCCGCTGCCATGGCGTTGAGGTAGCCGCGCTCGCAGGCTGACTGCATCCGATCCTTGCGAAACACGAGCGCGCGCGTGAAGCGTGCCAGCAGCTCCGTCATGGTGTGCGCGGTTGCGGTCGCAGCGAACACAGGCTCCTGCGTCTCCTGCATGTCCTTGTTGTAGGCAAGCGGCAGCCCCTTGAGCGTCAGCAGCACGCTTTGCGCTGCGCCAGACAGCCGTCCAACCTTCGCGCGCAGGAGCTCGGAGAGATCGGGATTCTTCTTCTGCGGCATGGCGCTCGAACCGGTTGAGAACGCTTCCGGCAGTTCCACAAAGCCGAACTCTGCGGTCGCAAACAGCGTGATCTCTTCCGCGAAGCGGCTCACATGCACGCCAAGCAGCGTCAGCACCTGCAGGTACTCGAGCACAAAGTCACGATCGCTTGTGGCATCCATACTGTTGGCCGTCGGCGCCTCGAAACGCAGCTCCTTCGCGGCGAGGGACCGATCAAGGGCCAGCGTTGCACCGGCGATCGCGCCTGAACCGAGTGGACAATAATTCAACCGGTCGATGCAGTCCCGAAGCCGCGAGCAGTCGCGCAGGATCATCTCGACGTAGGCAAGCAGCCAGTGCGCGATGAGCACAGGCTCGGCGCGCTGCAGATGCGTGTAGGCGGGCATGGCGGCGTCGCCTGCTGCCTCTGCCTGCGCGATCAATGCTTCCGCCCAGGCTCCGAGCTTCTGCACGAGCAATGTGGCGTGCTCGCGAATGTACAGGCGCAGGTCGGTCGCGATCTGCTCGTTGCGCGAGCGACCGGTGTGCACTTTGCGGCCGAGCTCTCCGACACGGGCAACCAGCTGCATCTCGACGAAGTGGTGGATGTCCTCGGCCTCGGACGCCGCGGCGAGCAGATCAGCAGAAGAGGCGAAGGTCTTTGCGATCTCCGCGAGAGCAGCGGTCAACGACCCGAGCTCCGCCGCGGTGAGCACGCCGGCATCTTCGAGCGCACGCGCATGCGCGGTGCTGGCCCGGACCTCCTGGGCCAGCAGCACGCAGTCAAACCCGATGGAGCGCTGCCACTCGTCAAACAGTGCGTCCGCAGGCTCGCGAAAGCGGCCCGACCACATCTTCACTTTGCAACCACCTTTGCCGCTTTGTTTTCGTGCATTGCGCGCAGCTTGGCTTGCGTCCGCGCAGGCAGCCCAAGGATGCGGATGAAACCTGCTGCGTCCCGTTGGTCGTAGCTCTCGCCCATGGTGAACGACGAGAGCTCATTCGAGTACAGCGAGTACTCGCTCTGGCGGCCGGCGATCGCGATATTGCCCTTGTAGAGGGCGAGTGTCACCGAGCCGGTTACAGTCTTCTGCGTTTCGCGCACAAAGGCATCCATGGCCTCGCGCAGCGGCGTGAACCAGAGGCCGTTGTAGACCAGGTCTGCATAGCGCAGCCCCACGTGCTGCTTGTAGTGCTTCACATCGCGCTCGAGCGTGAGTGCTTCGAGCTCGGCATGCGCAGCGACAATGAGCGTGCCACCCGGCGTCTCGTAGGCGCCACGGCTCTTGATGCCGACGAAGCGGTTCTCGACCAGGTCGATGCGGCCGATGGCGTTGCGTGCGCCAATCTCGTTCAGCAATTCCACGATCTGCACCGGCTCAAGCGTCTGCCCGCCAACCGAAACCGGGACGCCATGTTCGAAGCCGATGGTGACCGTCTCTTCTGCGTCGGGTGCTTCCTGCGGGCTTCGTGTCATCGTCCAGGTCGTCGCGAGGGGTGCATTGTTCGCATCCTCGAGCTCGCCGCCCTCATGCGAGACATGCCAGAGATTGCGATCGCGCGAGTGGATCTTGACGCGGCTTGCTGACACCGGGATATTATGTGCCTCGGCATAGTCGAGGCAGTCCTCGCGCGAGAGAAGGTCCCACTCACGCCACGGGGCGATCACCTTCAGCTCCGGAGCGAGTGCCTGGTAGGCATGCTCGAAGCGCACCTGGTCATTGCCCTTGCCAGTGCAGCCGTGCGCGACAGCAGTCGCTCCTTCATCAAGCGCGACCTGGACCTGGGCCTTCGCGATCACAGGCCGGGCGATCGAGGTACCCAGCAGGTACTTGCCTTCGTACATGGCGCCGGCCTGCACGGTGGGGTTGATGTAGTCGCGTACGAACTCATCGCGTAAATCCTGCACGATGACCTTCTTCGCGCCGGTGGTGTAGGCCTTCTGCACCACTGCATCGATGTCTTCACCCTGGCCTACATCAGCCACCATCGCGATCACATCCAGTCCATAGTTCTCGTTGAGCCATGGAATGATGATCGATGTATCGAGACCACCGGAGTACGCCAGCACTACCTTGTCATTCGCCATATTGTTTCATCTCCACTTCTTGTCTGTGCCGCTAGAGAGCGGCGTTGGGCTTGCTCACCGGGGAAAGCGTGGCACCGAGCAGAAGCAGCAGCACCGCCTTCTGCACATGCATGCGGTTTTCTGCCTGTTCGAAGACCACAGAGTTTGGACCGTCGAACACGGCATCCGTCACCTCGGCATTGCGATGTGCAGGCAGGCAGTGCATGAAAGCTGCATTTGGCTTTGCATGCGCCATGAGTGTTTCGTTCACCTGGTAGGGCTTGAAGATCGGCGCACGCTTGGTCGCTTCGTGCTCGAAGCCCATGCTGGTACAGACGTCTGTGTACACGACGTCTGCGCCTGTGACTGCCGCGACAGGGTCCTGCACCAGCGTGATTTCGGATCCGGTGGTGTTGCCGATTGCCCGAGCCTGCGCGACGACGTCCGCCTTCGGTGCATAGTTCTTCGGCGTGCCGACAGTGCAGTGGGCGCCAAGCTGCGCGGCGAGCAGCATCAGCGAGTGACAGACGTTGTTGCCATCGCCCACATAGGTAAAGTGCACGCCGCGAGCCGAACCGCCGAAGCGCTCTTCCACTGTCATGAAATCTGCGAGAGCCTGGCAGGGATGCTCGTGGTCCGACAGCGCGTTGATGACCGGGCACGTCGCATACTGTGCCATCTCCGTGATGGTTTCATGCGCATAGGTACGGAGCACAATTGCCTGCACCCAGCGCTCCACATTGCGCGACATATCCGCGAGCGATTCGCGCTCACCAAGCGGCGACTGCGTCTGGTCTACGAACATCGCGGAGCCGCCCATCGTGTTCATCGCTGCTTGAAACGTGAGCCGCGTGCGCAGCGAGGCCTTCTCGAAGAACATCACCATCTGCTTGGCATCGAGCGCATAGCGAACCTCCGAGGGGTTCGCTTTGACCCGGTGCGCAAGCTGCAGAATCGCTGCGGCCTCGGTTGGGCTGAGGTCTGCAATCGAGCACAGATCGCGGCCCGCGAGGGAGTCCTGCGCAGCCTGGAACTCCGCGGCGGAGAGTGGGTGGAATTTGGCTTCCGGGGAAGCGATCAGGGTCTTAGTCGCCAATTTTGCCTCCTGTATGTACGGCTGCTTCGAGTTGCGATTCCTTGAGTCCGGAGAGTGTCGCGTCGAGCGCCGCGATTGCGAGGTCGACATGCTCCTTCTGGAGGATGTAAGGCGGCAAGAAGCGCAGCACCGTTTCGCTCGTGCGATTGATCAGGATGTGATGCTCCTGCACCATGACATTCAGCGCAGCTTTGGCATGCTCCGCGTCTGCGAGTTCGATGGCCAGCATCAGCCCCTTGCCGCGAACGTCGATGATCTCGCGGTGGCGCTTCTGTAACTCCACAAGTTGCTCATGGAAATAGCCGCCCACTTCCTCAATGTGCGCGAGCAATGCACTCTGCTCGATCTCATCGAAGACTGCGGTTGCCACGCGGCAGCTCAGCGGGCCACCGCCGAAGGTGGTCCCGTGGAGCCCGGGGTGCATCGCACGCGAGACTTCCTCGGTGCACAGCATCGCGCCAAGCGGCAGTCCGCCTGCAAGAGGCTTGGCAACCGTCGTGATGTCCGGCCGCGCAGTGTAGTGCTGGTAGGCAAACCACTTTCCGGTACGCCCGAAGCCGGCCTGGATCTCGTCGATGACGAGCAGTGCGCCAGTCTTCTCGGTAAGCTCGCGCGCCCTGGCCAGGAAGGCTTCGGTCACCGGGCGGATGCCACCCTCGCCCTGGATCGACTCGACCAGAATGGCGCAGTACTCGCTTGACCATGCTGCTTCGAGAGCAGCCACATCATTCAATGGCAGGAAGTCGACCCCGGGCATCACGGGCGCGAAGGGGTCACGGTATTTATCCTTGTAGGTTGTTGCGACCGAGCCGATCGTGCGCCCGTGGAACGAACCTTCAAAGGCCAGGAACCTGGTTCCGATCTCGAGGCCTTCCGAGCGGCGCAGCCCGGCATAGGCGCGCGCAAGCTTGAGCGCGGCCTCCCATGCCTCGGTGCCGCTGTTGCAGAAGAAGGCGCGATCAAGCCCGCTCGCTGTGGTGAGCCGGAGCGCAAGCGCAGCCTGACCTTCGTGGAAGAAGAGGTTCGAGATATGGAGCGGCTTCCGGAGCCCTTCCATCAGCGCGTCTTCGATCACCGGGTGGCCGTAGCCAAGCGCGTTGACGCCAATGCCGCTGAGCAGGTCAAGGTACTTCGCTCCGTCTTCGGTGTGGAGGTACACGCCCTCGCCGCCAGTGACGAGCAGCGGATTGCGTTCGTAAGTAGGCAGCAGCAGCGTCTTTTCGGCGGCCTGTATCTCTTTCAGGTTCATAGTGTCGGTGTCCTCACGTGTGGTGCGCGGTACATAAGTAGGAGAGCAGCGGCGCGCCAGCGGCAGCCACATTCTCGAGAAATCAACAATGCGCTCAGGCGACAAGCACCTCGGTCCCATCCGGGATTCGCGAGCTGCAGAGATCGGGCAGAAGCGCGGCACGATCCGCGGGAAGGATGCGCACACGCTTGACACCCTGGGTGAGCGCCTCACGGCAGGCGCGCAGCTTCGGCAGCATGCCTCCCGTGATTACGGCGTCTCGCGTCAGGGTGGCAATCTGTTCTGTGTTGAGCCATCGCATCACGGTGCCATCGGCCCCGCGGACGCCGGGCACGTCGGTCAGGAAGACAAGCGCATCTGCCCGGCAAGCGGCGGCGCAGGCCGCAGCCATCTCGTCTGCGTTCACGTTGTAGTACTCACCATCGAAACCGAGCGCGATGCTTGAGAGCACGGGCACGCCGCCCATCGTCCAAATGGCTTCGAGCCAGCGCGGGTCTGCAGCAGCGATCTCGCCCACAAAGCCGAGATCGGGGGTGGTGTGCTTCTTGCGTGCGCGGAATACCATCCCATCGCCGCCCGAGATGCCCATCGCCGGGACTGCCTGCGCGGCAAGTGCTGCGACCAAGGCTTTATTCACTGCGCCGCCCAGGACCATCAATGCCGTGTCGCGTGTCTCGGCGTCGGTGATGCGCAGGCCGCCAACAAACTCGCTCTGCTTGCCGAGCTGCTTCAGGGTGCGTGTCAGTTGCACGCCCCCGCCGTGTACGACGGCGACATCATTCTTGGCCCGCTGCAGGTCCGCGATGGCCCGGGCGCACGAGCGAAGCAGCGCCGGGTCTTCGAGCGTCGCTCCACCCAGCTTGACGATGTACTTCATAACAGGCCCTCCGCCTCATCCCAGCCATTCATCAGGTTCCAGTTCTGCACGGCCTGGCTGGCTGCGCCCTTGAGCAGATTGTCGAGACAGGCGACAACGATCGCCCGCTTGCCGTCTTCGGCCAGCGAGAATCCTACATCGCAGAAGTTGGTTCTCTCCACGTACTGGATCTGCGGCAGCTCTGGTGTCGGGAACACGCGCACCATCGGTCGGCCGGCATAGAACGTTTCGTAGCAGGCCGCGATCGCCTCGCGGGTGGTCCCCTCCCGAAAGCGCACGTACATCGTCGAGAGAATGCCGCGCGGGATCGGCAGCAGATGCGGCGTGAATAGCAGCTGCTCGTCGGTCACCACAAGCTGCTCCCGCAGCTCGCCGGTGTGGCGATGCTTCCACAGTCCATAGGTCGACAGGTTGTTCGCCGCGTACATGAAGTGCGTCTTCGGCGTCGGCTCCTTGCCAGCGCCCGAGACGCCGGATTTCGCGTCGCAGATGATGCCGTGCTCGAGGTCGACAAGGGCCGCCGCGAGCAGAGGCTTGAGCCCAAGAATCACCGAGGTTGCATAGCAGCCCGGGTTGGCGACCAGCCGCGCGGAAGCGAGGCTGTCGCGGTGCAACTCGGGCATCCCGTACACCGCCTGCTGCTGGATCGCGGCGGCATCGTCCGAGGTGTTGTCGTCAAAGCCGTACACTGCGCGGTTCTCATTCTTCGCGAGCCGCCACGCACCACTCAGGTCCACAATGCGGAGGCCGCGCTCGAGCGCGACCGGCACCCACGCGCGTGACTGCTCATGCGGCGTAGCGAGAAACAGCGTCTCGACGCCGTGTGCCTCGAGCTGGTCCCAGTCAAACCGATGCACCGCGAGGGTGGCATCCCCGGCAAGATGCCGTAAGCCGGGGTGAACCGTGGCCAGCGAGTCCGGCTCGCGCCCGAAGAAGAGCGGAGGCCGCCTGCTCAATCGCGGGTGTCGCAACAGGAGGCGCGCCAGTTCCTGGCCTGCGTAGCCGCGTGCTCCCACAACCGCTGTCTGGTATTGCTTGTGCACTCGTGTCCTTTCCGGAGAGGAAGTTGCCAGTTAGCCGATCAGCGTGCGGAGCCGTTCGCCGAGAGCTCCGGCACGTCGCTTGTCAGGGCAGACGATCAACACCGTGTTGTCCCCGGCAATCGTGCCCACGACCTCGGGAAGCTCGGCGTAGTCGAGCGCTGCCGCCACCGGCTGTGCGCTGCCCATCACCGTGATCAGCACCAGCATGTGCTGCGCCTGCTTGATGCGCAGCCCGAAGCTGGCCAGGATCTCGGAGAGCGCGGGCAGCATGTCTTCGTTCTCCTCCGCGGCCGCCGCCGTCCCGTTGCCACCCGGAAGGGCGTAGCCTGCTGGACCCTTCATCAGGTGCAGCTCCCGCATGTCGCGCGACAACGTTGCCTGGGTGACCCGGTAGCCGCGCCGGGCAAGCTTGCGACGCAGCTCATCCTGGCTTGCGATCGCAACCGCGGTCAGCAGCTCCCGGATCGCGGAGTGACGCTCGGCCTTGTTCTCGGATGCGGTCACGGCAGGGAAGGACTCCTCAGGAATGGACAGCGGGCCGCCGGTGGGGGCGGGGGGAAGAAGGGCACTGCATAAAAATACGCTCCGGTGTATAACTATGCAAGCATTCCCGCGGTACCCGCTCCCCTTCCGTCATCCAGCTGCCTTCGTCCAGTACGCTGGGCCGGCGCGCCGGGGTGCCTGTCCCGCTTTCACGAGACTGACGTCTCCGTGGTGCAGGGTTGCCGTGGCTTCCCCTTGCGCAAGTGGCACGTGGCCGCGCCATAAAGAAGTCGTATCCACCGCAGAAATGAGGACGTATAGTTGGACATGGGCCGCATCCAGACAGTCAACACCCCGCCTCCCGCTCCCGCCTCGCGCGCAGGGAGCGACCTGTACGACGCACGGTTTGAGCACGAAAGCTGCGGTGTCGGCTTCGTCGCGACCCTGACCGACATTCCCTCACGCGCCATCCTCGACCAGGCTCTTGAAGCGCTCGGCCGCCTCGCCCACCGCGGCGCTATCGCTGCCGATGGTCTGTCCAGCGACGGCATCGGCATCTGTACCGCGATTCCACGCGAAATCCTGCTGGAAAGCGCCGGCATCACGCTTGCCCCGGAGAAGCCCCTCGCGGTCGGCGTCGTGTTTTTTCCCGCGGAGGGCGCCGAGTCGCATACCGCACTGGAAGCGGCCCTGGAGGCGCAGGGAATCGAATTGCTCGCCTGGCGCAACGTGCCGACGCGCCCTGAAATCCTGGGCGAGATCGCCCGCTCGACGATGCCGGTGATCCGCCATGTGCTCCTGACGGCTGCAAACACCGACAGGCTGGAGCGCCGGCTCTACCTCGCGCGCAAGCAGTACGAGCGCAGCGGCGCGCCGGGCTATGTCTGCTCGCTGTCGTCGCGCACCATCATCTACAAATCGATGTGCTCGGGCAGGCAGCTGCCGCACTTCTACCTCGACCTCGAAGACCCGCGCTACGCCACCGCGTTCGCGATCTTCCACCAGCGGTACGCGACCAACGTCGCACCCTCGTGGGATCGCGCGCAGCCGCTCCGCACCATCTCGCACAACGGCGAGATCAACACCGTCTGGGGCAATCGTGCGCGCATGGATGCCCGGGCAGCCACGCTCCCGGATGAACTGAAGCCGATCTTCACCCCGGAAGGTTCCGACTCGACCTCCCTGGATGAGACGGCCGAGCTGCTCTCGCACAACGGGCGCTCGATCGCGGAGTCGATCCGTCTGATGCTGCCGCCCGCCCAGCACAAGAAGCAGTCTGCCTTTTTCGCCTACAACGAGGACTGCATTGAGCACTGGGATGGACCGGCTGCCGTGGTCTTTACCGATGGCCGTCTCGTCGGGGCAGCGCTCGACCGCGTGGGCCTGCGGCCCTGCCGCTTTTTTGTCACGGAAGATCAGCTGGTGGTCGTCGGCTCGGAGGCCGGCCTGGTGGATCTCGATCCGGAGCGCGTCGTGCACAGCGGCCGGCTTGGACCCGGGCAGATGCTCTGCATCGATCTCGATGAAAAAAAGCTCTACGAGAACGACGAAGTGCAGGAAGTCTTTGACGGCCGCGCGCCACAGTATGAAGCGCTGCTCGACGACCGCACGCTCGACCCGAATACCCCGGTCGCCCCGCTCGCTGAGGGTGAACTGCTCCGGCTCCAGCATGGCTTCGGCTACAGCCGCGAGGACGTGAAGATGGTGCTCCAGCCCATGGTTGCCGATGGCAAGGATGCTATCTGGTCGATGGGCGATGACACCCCGCTCGCGCCGATGGCCCGCTCGCCCCGTCCGGTATACGCCTACTTCCGTCAACGCTTTGCGCAGGTCACCAATCCGCCCATTGACTCGCTGCGCGAGGCTGTTGTTATTCAGCTTCATACCCGTCTCGGACCCTGGCCGCACCTGCTCGACAACAAGGCGCGCCTCACCGGGCTCTCGCTTCGGTCGCCGCTGCTCTCGCTGGGGCAGATCGAAGCACTGCGTACCCGGCAGCACTCGCTTGGGGATGAGCTGCCGCTCGCGGTACTTGACTGCCTCCTGCCAGCCGGTACGACGCTCGCTGCCACGCTCGATGAGCTTTGCGCCAAGGCTGCGGACCTCGTTCTTGGCGGCGCTGCGATCCTGATGCTCTCGGACCGCGCTGCCGACCCGGACCATGCCCCGATCCCGATGGCGCTTGCACTCGGAGCGGTGCACCACCACCTGATCGGGCAGGGCATCCGCACCCGGGTGGGCCTGGCGGTCGAGGCAGGCGACTGCCGCGACGTCCACCATCTGGCCGTGCTGATCGGCATGGGCGCGGGCGCTGCCTGCCCCTGGCTCGCGCTGGAGAGCGCGCGCATCGCAGACCCGGAACACGGCGAAGCCAACCTGCTGAAGGCCTTCAACGGCGGCCTTGCCAAGATCATGTCCAAGATGGGCATTTCGGTGCTTGACAGCTATCGCGGCGCACACCTGTTTGACTCGATCGGGCTCGATCCCGAGGTGATGGATCGCTGTTTCCAGAACACGCCGGCCCCCCTCGGCGGTGTCGGCTTCGCCACCATTGAAGCAACGGTGCGTGGCAACTGGAGTACCTACGCGCCCCAGCCTCCGGTGGCAGCTGTTGAGGAAACACCAGAGACAGCAGTCTCGGTCGCCTCGGCCAGCAGTGCCGTTATCGCGAACAGCGTTGCCGCCCCGGTGAGCGCGCCCGTCAAGGACCTTCCCGATTTCGGCTGGATCCGCTTTCGCAAGGCCGATCGCGCCGAGCCGCACTCCTGGCAGCCCTCGACGGTGCGCCTTCTGCAGACGGTCGCCGGCAGCACCTCGCGTGCGGTCGTTCCTGCTCCCGAGCCTGGTGCAGCTTGGGCTGCGTTCTCCGCACAGGCTGCAGAAAAGGAGCCGGCAAACCTGCGGGACCTGCTCGGCTTTCGACCGGCAGGCCCTGCTCTCCCTCTCGCTGATGTGGAGAAGGCGCCGGCTATCTTCAAGCGCTGCATTGCGAGCGCAATGTCCCTTGGTTCGCTCAGCCCGGAGGCGCATCAGACCGTCACCGCTGCCATGAATCTGCTGGGGGGCCGCTCGAACACGGGCGAGGGTGGCGAGGATCGGGCAGTTTACCAGGCCGATGCCGAGCTCGACCTGGTCGGTCGCAAGGTGCCGGCCAGCCTGCTCAACAACAAGATCAAGCAGATCGCCTCGGGCCGCTTTGGCGTTACCGCGGAGTATCTCCGCAATGCCGAGGAGATCGAGATCAAGATCGCCCAGGGCGCGAAGCCGGGCGAAGGTGGACAACTCCCCGGCCACAAGGTCACAGGCCTGATCGCTCGCCTGCGTCACGCACAACCCGGGGTCACGCTGATCTCGCCGCCGCCGCACCATGACATTTATTCCATTGAAGACCTCGCCCAGCTGATCTTTGATCTCAAGCGTGTGAACCCACAGGCGACCATCGGCGTCAAGCTGGTTTCCGAGCACGGCGTCGGCACTGTTGCCGCGGGCGTTGCCAAGGCGTATGCCGATTACATCGTGATCGCCGGCAACTCCGGCGGCACCGGCGCGTCGCCGCTTTCGAGCATCAAGTACACCGGCTCGCCCTGGGAGCTTGGCCTCGCCGAAGCCCAGCAGACGCTGCTCCGCAATGGGCTGCGTGGTCGCGTGCGGCTGCGCGTCGATGGCGGTCTGCGGACAGCCAACGACCTCCTGATTGCGGCTATGCTCGGCGCCGATGAATTCGGCTTCGGCACCGCCGTACTGGTCTCGATCGGCTGCGACATGGCCCGGCAATGTCACCTCAATACCTGCCCGGTCGGCATCGCGACGCAGCGGGAAGACCTGCGGGCCAAGTTCCGCGGTAAACCCGAACATATTGTCCGCTTCTTCGAGGAGCTGGCGGCCGATGTGCAGGCACTGCTCGCCCGTCTTGGCCTGCCCTCGATCGCGGCAGCGATCGGCCGTGCAGATCTGTTGGAGCAGGTACGCCGACAGGGTGGGCTTGACCTTGCCCGCATGCTGGCTGCGCCGGTTGATGGCGAGCTGCAGTGGATGGGTGGACGGAATGACCGGCCGGATGCTCCCGAAGACCAGCCGATCGACGACGCCTGGATGGAGCCGGCACTTGCTGCTTACGCTGCCAACCAGCCCTTCCACTGGAAGGGAGCCGTCTCGAACAAGGACCGGACTCTCGGCGCGCGCCTCTCCGGCGAGCTTGCGCTGCAGCAGGCGCGTCGCCAGCATCTTGGCGACGACCAGCACTCGCCGCTCCACTTTGCTCTCACGGGGGTGGCCGGGCAGAGCTTCGGCGCCTTCGCGACGCGGGGTATCTCGCTCGTGCTTGAGGGACTTGCGAATGACTTTGTCGGCAAGGGCCTTTGCGGCGGAGAACTGGTACTGCGTGGCCAGGGCCGCGCCTCGCGCGAGAGCGAGCTCCATGTGATTCTCGGCAACGTCGCGCTCTACGGCGGAACCAGCGGCACGCTCTTTGCCGCGGGTCGCGCCGGCGAACGCTTTGCGGTGCGGAACTCCGGGGTGCTCGCGGTGGTTGAGGGTGTGGGCGATCATGGCTGTGAGTACATGACCGGCGGCACGGTCGTTGTGCTCGGCCGCACTGGTATGAACTTCGGCGCCGGCATGACGGGCGGCACGGCCTGGGTCTTCGACGAGGATGGCTGCTTCCTCGAGGATGGCCGCTACCACCCGAGTTTCCTCAAGGCCGAGCCGTATGCCACGCTTGATGAGGCAGGGCAGTCCGAGATCCATGCCCTGGTGCGGCTGCACGGCGAGAAGACCGCCAGCACCCGCGCGGCGTGGCTGCTCTCCGACTGGGAGACGCTTGCTCCCAAGCTGGTTCGGCTTTCCCCGCTGCCCCAGGCATAACGCACCACATGGAGGGGGGCGCACCGGCCGACGGTGCGCCCCCTCTCCGTTGTTGCGAGATGCATGCGCAGAATCTTCATACAGTGGTTTGGCAGGCCGCTTCGGGGTCAATTAGAGTGGCTGGGTATGTCACCTACCCAGTCCCCCAACTACCAAACCATCAATGACATCTTTTATGCCGTCGTCGACTCCGGATCAAACGATGTCATGCGTCACCAGGCGAAGGATGGGAGCTGGCACACCATTTCAGGCGAGGACCTCTATGCGCGAGTTCGCGCGCTCGCCGGGTTCTTCCATTCGCTCGGGCTTACCAGGGGCGACCGGGTTGCGCTCATCAGCGAGAATCGCTGGGAGTGGGCGGTAACGGACTTCGCGACGATGAGCTCCGGGCTGGTCGATGTTCCGTTATTCCCGACGCTTCATGCGCCGCAGATCCACGAGCTGCTTGAGAATTCCGGGGCGCGGGTCGCGGTCGTCTCAACCGCAGCCCAGCTCAAGAAGGTCCAGGCAGCCCGCGCCGGCACCGCGCTCGAGCACGTGATCGTCATGGACGACGAGGCCGCCGCGGGCAAGCAGAATGTCTCCGGGTTCAGCAGTCTGCTTGGGGGGCGTCAGCCGGGACGAGACGCAGCCTTCGATGCACAAGCGCGGGCCATCCAGTCGAGCGATCTTGCTTCTATCATCTACACCTCGGGAACCACGGGTGAGCCGAAGGGCGTCATGCTCAGCCACGGCAATCTCGCGTCGAACGTCAGCTACTCGCTGCGCGAGTTTTCCTTTACCGGCCCGCAACGCACCGTCTCCTTTCTGCCGCTCTCGCATGTGACTGCTCGCCACGTCGATTATGTTCTTTACTCGCTTGGCTTTTCGATCGCCTACATCCCAACAATGGACAAGCTGATGCCGGCGCTCAAAGCGGTCAAGCCGACGCTTGTGGTGGCGGTCCCGCGGGTCTACGAGAAGGTTCGGCAGGAAGTGGAACGCCGTGCCCGCGGCTCCAAGGTGTCGACTTCCGTTGTGAACTGGGCGCTTGGTGTCGGCAAGCGCAACGAGGGAACGATCCTGGCCGGCCGTACCCCGGCCTCGCCGCTCTGGAAGCTGGCAGACCGGCTCTTCTACAGCAAGGTGCGTGATGTGTTTGGTGGCGAGGTCCTCTACCATGTCGCGGGTGGGGCGCCGCTCGGGCCGGATACCGCACACTGGTTTGCGCGGGCCGGCATCCGCATCCTCGAGGGTTATGGGCTGACTGAGACGTCGCCTGTTATCGGCGTGAACACGCCGGTTTCCTACAAGATCGGCACCATCGGCAAGCCGCTCGCGAACATCCAGGTCCGCATCGCGGAGGATGGCGAGCTTCTCGTGAAGGGCCCCAGCGTCTTTTCCGGCTACTGGAACAACCAGTCTCTTACCGAGCAGGCGTTCGACGAAGAGGGCTGGTTCAAGACGGGTGATATCGCGAGCCTCGACGCCGATAACTTCATCTCCATCACGGATCGCAAGAAAGAGTTGATCAAGACCTCGGCAGGCAAGTTCATTGCGCCGCAGCCGATCGAGGGCCGACTCAAGGCGGACGCCTTTGTTGGGAATGCCGCGCTCGTCGGCGACCGCGAGAAGTACGTCGCCGCACTGATCTCTCCCAACTTCGACATACTCGAGCCCTGGGCTCGCGAACAACGGATCGAGACGGCCGACCGCAAGGCGCTGGTAGAACACCCGGCTGTGATCGCCCGCTTCAAGGAGACCATCAAGCAGGTCAACCGGACGCTTGCCGACTATGAACTCTTGAAGCGTTTCGCGCTGGTTCCGGATGAGTGGGCGATTGACACGGGCGAACTGACCCCCTCGATGAAGATCAAGCGACGGGTGCTCCTGGAGCGATACAAGACAGAGATTGCCTCGCTCTTCCGCTAGCGGTCACATTACAGAAGTGTGAATGGAAGTTCTGGTTTCGTAGGCATTTGCCGGTGCGGGGCCGCTCGGGGCAGAAGTTTGGCTTGAAAGCGTCCGTTCGAGTCGGTATAAGCTCGGAAAAGGAGGCAGCATGCGTAACAGTGCCGTTCGATCCGAGAAAGCCGGCGAGCACAGGACCGATGAATCGCTGACCCGCGAAGTGATGGACATCCGCCAGGCGTCCGCCTACCTCGGCATCAGCGCCGACTCGCTCTACCGCTACGCTTCCGAGGGAACACTGCCAGGCTTTCGTCTGGGAAACCGCTGGCGTTTTCGCAAGTCCCGTCTGGACAGCTGGATGGATGAACAGAGCAGTGGGGCGCCGGCCGAGCCGGAAGCGCCAAGGTCGTCCCGGAGCACCCAGAAGAAGCCGGTGCGGTCCACCCGCTAGCACTCTGCACCCAGGAACGCTTGATGGCGAAGCGGTTCGCGTCGACTGAAGCCGAACTTCTGCCCATCCTTGAGGAGCTCTGTCGGCGCGAGCCGATCCTGCATACCGGTGTCGAGGATCTCCCGGCCGCAGCGACGCTGCTCGCGCCCGGCTACTGGGAGGTCGGCGCCTCCGGGCGCCGTTACAGCCGCGAGTTCATCCTCGAAGGTCTCGCCGCAGGGCCGCTTCCGACAGCAGCCCTCCAGGGCTGGCGCTCGTCAGAGCAGGCAGGTCCGACGACTTGCACACGATGTTTTCCTGTTCACCTACACCCTGGTCCAGGGCGAGCGGACAACGCGCCGCTCCACAATCTGGCAGCAAACAGAACGGGGCTGGTGCATCCTCTACCACCAGGGAACCCTGGTGGCAGGAGAGGACGACACCAGCCCCGTCTAGCAGCTGCACTGTTTAGTGGTGGTGATCCTCGTGACCGCCACCGCCGCCATGGTTCTCGTGGTTGTCATGGCTCTCGTGGTTGCCGCCGTTGTTATGCGGCTGGGCATTGCCACCCCCGTGTTGCTGCTGCGCCTGAGGCTGAGCGCCATGGTATTGCTGCTGTGGCTGCGCTCCGCGGTTGAACTGCTGCCCACCAGGCTGCGCTCCACGATTGAAGGTATTCCCCTGGGGCTGCGTTGCGCCAGGCTGGGCGCCCCTGTTGAAATTGTTTTGGCCGCCGTTGTTGTAGGTCTGCCCACCCCGGTTGTAGGTGTTGGCCCCGTTGTTGAGGTTTTGTCCCCCACGATTGACGGTATTGCCACCATTGTTGAAGGTGTTGCCTCCGCGGTTGTAGGTATTGCCACCATTGAAGGTGTTGCCACCATTGAAGGTGTTTCCACCGCGATTCGTATAGGTGTTGCCACCACGGTTGATGGTGACGTTGTTGATCGTCCGATTGCCGCCTCCGAACCGTGCTGCCTGGGTCTGGTTGAAGACCCGTGCCTGTGGTGAGCGATCGAAGCCGCCGTAGTGGCCGTGGTTCACCACGGTTACGCTGCGCGAGATATAGGTGTTGTGGTTGAACACCACGGTGCGCGCGCCCCAGTTTGGTGCCCAGCTGTGGAAGCCCCAGGCAAAGTGCGTGAAGGCGCCAATCGCCACGCCTACGCCAAAGCCGATAGCGAGACCCGCTCCAAACGCAATGCCAGCGGGCGGCCCCCAATAGTAGTGGCCATACACTGGAACTGGTGCGCCGTACACGACCCATGGGTTGTAGTAGGGGACGTAAACCACGGCGGGGCTCACCGGCTGGATCACGATATCGCCCGGGTCATAGTCCACCGCCAGCTGAGGCGTAGAGCGCAGGTTGCCTGCCTGGTACGCACGCTGGCGCATGGTCTGCACGGCTCCCATCACATCCTGGGGTTGGTTGTAGTAGGCGTTGCCAAGCTGCGTGGTCCAGTCCATGTTGCGGTTCAGGTCGTTGACGACCTGCGGGAAGGCGACGAGTGCCTTCACGCTCGGATCCCAGGGCTGGGTGTTCGCCATCTCGGCCAGCTGATCCGGCGGATAGTTGCCGCTCTGCTGGATAAATTGCTGTGCGCTGGCGACCTGCGCCGGGTATGTCGAGGCAGCCAGGATCTGGGCTACCAGGGAGTCCGGGTAGAGCGCGATTGGCGCGACAAGCTGGTCGAGCTGTTCCGGAGCGAGCGGCTGGTAGTTGGACATGGGCGCCTGCTGCCCGTCGTCAGGCGGCGGTGGTGGGTAGTCCTGACCAAGGGCTGTGCCGAGACTCAGGGGAAGGATGGCAAAGGCAAGCACACCGGCGATCGCCTGCTGCGAGCGCCGCGTCAGCGAGTGAACCCCCTCGCGCGTCTGGAAAAAACGAAGCGGCCGGTTCGTCTGCACGGTCCGGTCCTGCATGATTGCTGTGCGTTCAGAGTTCTTCATCGCTGTTCCTCACTTCCCGCTCTCGTGTGATGGGCGGTTCCTTCTGTTCGGCTATGGAAACACCGCCTTCTCGCGATAGTTCCGTTTCCTCATCGACCATCCTTGCACTGTTTGTGTTGCGCTTTGCTATATCGTCAGGAGTGCCATGAACTTTCGTGATCGCATCGAGCGTATGCGGCGAGGCTTCGCTGCCCAGCACGGCGGCGCGCTTCTGCTGACCCACGGCCCGGATGTTCGCTATCTCTGCGGCTTCACCGGCTCCAATGCCTTGCTGCTCTTTGCAAAGCGCAGCGTGGTCCTGTTTACAGACGGCCGCTACACCACGCAGGCGAGGGAAGAGACGGCGAGCTCAGGCGTGCGTATCGTGATTGCAAGACAGCTGTTCTCCGAGGCCGTGTCCCTGCTGCTGCGTCTCGGGGCTGACGCGGTCGCCTACGACAGCAACCACACCGAGGTCGCCGCGCTTGAGCGCATGCAGCAGGCGCTCCCGGCGAGCTACAACAAGGTTGCGCGGCGGCGGTTCTTCGTGTCGCTTGCTGCGTCGCCTGTGAGCAGCCTCCGTGAGACCAAGGACGAGGATGAGCTCGGGGTCATGAGCGAAGCGGCTCTCCTGGGCTGCCGGATCTTCGAGGCCACGCTGCCGCACCTCGCTGCAGGCGTTCCCGAGCGCGAGATCGCAGCGGAGCTTGAATATGCAGCGCGCAAGCTGGGTGCGGACGGCATGTCCTTCGACACGATCGTCGCCTCGGGCGCACGCTCGGCGCTGCCTCACGGTACGGCGAGCGCACAGAAGCTGCCCCGCCGCGGCTTCGTCACCATGGATTTCGGTGTTATCCTCAGGGGTTACTGCTCCGATATGACACGAACCGTGTACCTGGGAAAACCCACGCGCGAAGAGCGCTCGACCTATGAGGCTGTGCTCGCCGCCGAAGAAGCCGGGGTGGCTGCTGTGCGCGCTGGTGTGTCCGGGCACGCGGTGGACCGGGCGGCGAGGGAGCTGCTGAGGGAGCGGGGACTTGCGACGTACTTCACACACTCCACCGGCCATGGCGTTGGGCTCGAGATCCATGAAAACCCGCGCCTCGGCAACAAGGTGGACGCGGAACTGGTCGAGGGTATGGTGGTGACGGTTGAGCCTGGCGTGTACCTGCCGGGGCGCTTTGGCATTCGTATCGAAGATATGGTCGTTGTTCAAAAAGAGGGTGGCCGTGTGCTGACGCCGGCTCCCAAAGAACTGCTTACGCTGTAAGCCGAGAGAGAAAAGAACCCAATGAACCCGGAAGAAATCAAGGCGCTCAAAGAACTCATCGAGTTCCTGCAGGAAAAGAAGGTCGGCGAGTTTCGCCTGGAGCGCGGCGAACTCAAGGTCGAGTTGAAGTTTGAAGCAGCGATGATCGCAAGCGCCGCGCCCCAGCAGCAGATGGATCCATTGCAGCTGCTCCGCCTGATGAACGCCGCGCAGCCGTCGGTGCCGGGTGCTGCGCCCGTTGCCTACGATCCGGCTGGTGCCGCACCGCCACCGGCGCCGCCGGAAGCCGCGGAAGAAGCGCTGCACACGGTGAAGTCGCCGATCGTCGGCACCTTCTATGAGTCGCCCTCGCCTGGCTCCTCTGCATTCGTCAAGATCGGCGACCAGGTCGAAGCCGGCCAGGCGCTTTGCATCGTGGAAGCGATGAAGCTGATGAACGAGATCGAGTCCGATGTGGCAGGTGAGGTTGTGAAGCGCCTCGTGCAGAACGGCCAACCCGTCGAGTATGGGCAGCCGCTGTTTGCTGTTCGCCTTCGCGCCTAGCCGACACCAAGATCCAGAGAACCGGCTGCCGAGTGCGCCGGAGAGCAAGAGAAAAGCGGTCCTCATGTTTGGAAAAGTCCTGATAGCAAACCGCGGCGAGATCGCGCTGCGTGTCATCTGTGCCTGCAAGGAACTCGGTATTCGCACGGTCGCGGTCTACTCCGAGGCCGACCGCAACTCGTTGCATGTTCGCTTTGCCGATGAGGCGATCTGCATCGGTCCGCCGCGTTCAGGGGAAAGCTACCTCCATGTGCCTGCGGTGATTGCCGCCGCAGAGATCGCGGACGTGGATGCGATCCATCCCGGGTACGGATTGCTCAGCGAGAACGCGAACTTTGCCGAAGTCTGCCGCGAGTCCAACATCAAGTTCATCGGGCCGCCGCCTGAGGTCACGCGCATGATGGGCGAGAAGTCCATGGCCCGCCAGACGATGAAAAAGGCAAAGGTGCCGATCTTGCCTGGCTCCGACGGCGTGCTCGCCGATGAAAATGAGGCGCTCGAGTGGGCGCGCACTATCGGCTACCCGGTGATTCTGAAGGCCGTGGCGGGCGGCGGCGGCCGCGGGATGCGCATAGTGCGCACACCGGCCGAGCTGCCCGCGCTCTACCAGGCTGCCAGCAGTGAAGCCGCCAATGCTTTCGGCAATGGCGACCTCTACATGGAGAAGTTCATCGAGCGGCCGCGCCACATCGAGTTCCAGGTGATGGCCGACGAGCATGGCAACGTGCTCTCGCTTGGGGAGCGTGAGTGCTCGATTCAACGCCGTCATCAGAAGCTGATTGAAGAAGCACCCTCGCTGCAGGTCACGCAGAAGATGCGCGAGGACATCGGCAAGACCATCCGCAAATCGCTCGTCGATGTGGGCTACCAGAATGCCGGTACGATCGAGTTCCTGATGGATGAAGATGGCAAGCTCTACTTCATCGAGATGAACACGCGCATCCAGGTGGAGCATCCTGTCACCGAGATGGTTACAGGTGTGGACCTCGTGAAGGCGCAGCTGCGTGTAGCTGCCGGTGAGAAGCTGTACTCCATCATCCCCGACCCGATCCAGATCCGCGGCCATGCGATCGAATGCCGCATCAACGCGGAGCATCCTGAGAAGTTCACACCCTCCGCAGGCAAGATTACGGCGTTCAACCTGCCTGGCGGCAACGGCGTACGTGTCGACACCGCACAGTATGCGGAAGGCGTTGTTCCGCCCTACTACGACTCATTGATCGCGAAGCTCATCACTCATGGCAAGGATCGCCCGGAAGCCATTGCTCGCATGGAGCGCGCGCTCGAGATGTTTGTGGTGGAAGGGATCCACACGACCGTGCCGCTCCACCGGCGCATCTTTGCGGATGCAGAGTTTCGACGTGGAGAGTTCGACACGAAGTTCATGGAGCGCTTCTTTGATCGCGAAAGGGAGCGGCGCGCCGAGGCGAATCACATCGTAGCGACGGGTGACTAAAGAATGTTCACCGCGCGCGCAGCGAGCAGCGCGATCGTGATGAGCGAGATCCCGGACTGCACCATCATCAGCAGCTTCGCCCATCGCGACAGCACCGGCACATCGGTCGGCGAAAACGCAGTACTTGTGTTGAACGCAAGGAACAGGTAATCCACAAAGCCCGGGGACCAGCCGCGCGCACCCTCGGGCGTCTGCAGCGACGGCATCGTCATCTGCGGAAACAGGAATGCGCCTTCGGTATGCGCATCGCGCAGGTCACGCGCATGCGGACCGCCTGCATCAAGCCGCCAGTACCACGACGCGAAGATCAGCACGTTCGAGACCCAGAGCACTGCCGCCACGCTCAGTAGCTGCTTCGGCGAGAGGGTGTGTTTCGGCAGCGAGACGACCAGCACGATCAAGGACCAGATCAGCGCCAGCGTCACCAGGCCGTTGTTGACGAATGCGAGTTTTTGGTTGAGCCGGTGCAGTCCACGCCTGCGCGCCGCGATGGTTGGAATCGTGAACACCGCCACGACCACCAGCAGCAGCCAGTCCGGTCCGAAGGACAGGGAGGAGGGAAGCGCCAGTTCAAGCGCGCCCACCGCAAAGAGTGCGAGAACCGCCGGCCAGCGAGGTTCCGTGTGGTCATTCGCCGTGGCAGCGTGCAAGCGTCCTCACCGGGGGTATGGTCACGTACAGTCGTAGTATGCCGTTTCCGCTGCCGCCACTCTATCCTATTCTCGACAGCGCGTATCTTCCTCGGGACGTGGGGTTGCGACCTGCTTTTCTGCGCGAAGTCATCGAGGAGCTTGGGTCGGCAGGGGTCACACTGCTGCAGTTGCGCGAAAAAGACACCGCGGGTGAACAGATCCTCAGCGATGCACGCGTGCTTCGCGAGTTCGCTCCCGAACAGATGCAACTGGTGCTCAACGACCACGTGGACCTGGTCCGGCCGGCGGGTTTCGACGGCGCGCACGTCGGCCAGCACGACATGACGCCTGAAGCTGCGCGCGGTCTTCTCGGATCCGCGGCATTGCCCGATGCATTGCTTGGTCTGTCGACACATACCCTCGCGCAGGTCATTGCAGGCGACGCGACCACCGCAGATTACCTCGCCATCGGTCCGATCTTTCCGACTGGCAGCAAAGAGGATGCGAGTGCAGTGGTCGGGCTTGAAGCGATCCGCTCTGCGCGGCAGCATACCGCGAAGCCACTCGTGGCCATCGGCGGGATCACTCTGGAGCGCGCCCGATCGGTGTGGGATGCCGGTGCAGATGCGGTCGCCGTGATCGGCGCACTGTTCGGTCCGGCCCGCAGTGGGGGCGCACGCCCGGGCAGATTAGCTGGAGACTTTCTCACCCTTTTCCGGTAGAACAACTTGTAACGTGACCACACCCGACTCCCCGATTCCTGTCGACGCGCCTGCAGGCGGTCTCCCGCCGAACCTTGCTCCCTCGGGATCGAGCACCGCAAGCGCCCCGATGGTCCAGGGTCTGGGACTCTTCAGCGCCACAGCGATTGTGGTCGGTTCGATGATCGGCTCGGGCATCTTTATTGTTTCCGCGGATATCTCCCGCACCACGGGCTCGCCCGCCCTGCTGATCGGCGCGTGGCTTGTCACCGCGGTCATGACGATTATTGGTGCACTCTCGTATGGTGAGCTTGCCGCCATGATGCCACGTGCCGGCGGCCAGTATGTGTATCTCCGCGAGGCACTTGGCCCCATGTGGGGTTTCCTGTTTGGCTGGACACTGTTTCTCGTGATCCAGACCGGTACGATCGCTGCCGTTGGCGTGGCCTTTGGCAAGTTTCTCGGCGTGTTCTTTCCCTCGGTGTCGTCCACACACTGGCTTCTGCATTTTGGCCATGTGCCCGCGCTGCAGCTGGGCCCTGTGACGCTTGGCAACATGGAGCTGGGCATCAACACAGCGAACCTGGCCGGGATCCTCATCACCATTCTGCTCACCGTTGTGAACATCTTCGGCGTGCGTCTCGGCGCGCTGGTTCAAAACGTCTTCACGACCGCGAAGACGCTCGCACTGCTCGCGCTCGTGATCTTCGGCGTGACTCTCGGCCGCAACCATGCCGCGATCGCGGCCAACTTTTCGCACGGCAACTTCTGGTTTGGCGCGGGGCTGCACACGCTGCATCCCATCGCGGCGACCGGCGGTGGCGTGATCCTGGTCGGCATCGTGACCATGCTGGCCGTGGTGCAGACCGGCTCGCTCTTCTCGGCCGACGCGTGGAACAACGTGACCTTCACGGCAGGCGAGGTGCGCAATCCAAGCCGCAACCTGCCGCTCTCGCTGGTGCTCGGCACCGGCATCGTGCTTGCGCTGTACCTGCTCTCGAATTTCGTGTATCTCTTTGCACTGCCGCTTGCAGGCGATCCGCAGGGGAGTACGGTGTTCGCGCGCGGCATCCAGTATGCGAGTGAAGACCGCGTTGCCACCGCGGTGCTCGAGCAGATATTCCACTCCGCCGGCGCGTATCTGATGGCGGCCGCGATCCTGATTTCGACCTTCGGATGCGCGAACGGGCTGATCCTCGCCGGCTCGCGGGTGTACTACGCGATGAGTCGCGATGGTCTCTTCTTTGAGGCCTGCGGCAAGCTGAACCCGCGCTACAAGACGCCGGTTGCGTCCCTGATTCTGCAGGCAATCTGGACCTGCTTCCTGTGTATCTCTGGCTCATACGGGCAGCTGCTCGACTACATCATCTGCGCCGAGCTGGTGTTCTACATCCTCACCATCGCGAGCCTGTTTGTGCTGCGCGTCAAACAGCCCGATGCCATGCGGCCGTACAAAGCTGTTGGCTACCCTGTGTTGCCAGCGTTGTATATCGTGATGGCAACCACTATTTGCTACACCTTGCTCCGCTATAAACCCCAGTACACATGGCCTGGCCTGTTCCTGGTGCTGCTTGGCGTTCCAGTGTATTTCTTCTGGTCTCGTTCGGCAGCTGCCAGAGTCGGCAATCCTGCAGCATAAGACACATCAAGCCATCAAGAGAAAGAAGGGATGAGGCCGCCTATGGCAAATCTGCTTGCTACAAAACCGCTGTCGCTGCTCAAGCACGAGGCGAGCGAAGAAGGGGAGCACACCCTTCGCCGCTCTCTCGGTCCCCTCAACCTGATCACACTCGGGATCGGCGCTGTTATCGGCGCTGGCATCTTCGTGCTCACCGGCCATGCCGCGGCTGCAAATGCCGGCCCTGCGATCGCGCTCTCCTTTGTGCTCGCCGGTATCACCTGCGCCTTTGCGGCTCTTTGCTACGCAGAGTTCGCGTCGATCATTCCGATCGCAGGTTCGGCCTATACCTACGGCTACGCCACGCTTGGTGAGTTTGTCGCCTGGATCATCGGCTGGGACCTTGTGCTCGAGTACGCCTTTGGTGCAGCGACGGTGGCAAGCGGCTGGTCAGGGTATTTTCTCAGCCTTCTCGAGCAGTTGCACCTGACTCCATCCGCCTCGCTTGCGCGGTTCACTACGACCTACGGCAACACGCTCTATCTCTTTCATGATCGCTGGCAGCCACTCGCGTCCCTGCCACCTGACACTGCCACCGCTGGTCTCGCGCAGGTCACTGGCGTTTTCAACGTGGTCGCCTTTCTGATCATCGCGCTTGTAACGGTGGTGCTGGTCATCGGCATCAAGGAGTCAGCGAATCTCAACTCTGCTGTCGTGATCGTGAAGCTCGGCATTGTCGGCGTTTTCATCGTGCTCGGCGGTCTCTTCCTTCTGCATCATCCGCACCTGGCGCAGGCGAACTGGCACCCGTTTATCCCGAAGAACCAGGGACCGGGCCGCTACGGGCTTTCTGGTATCGCTGCCGGCGCCGCCTCTGTTTTCTTCGCCTATATCGGCTTTGACGCCGTTTCCACTGCTGCGCAGGAAGCCAAGAACCCGCGCCGCGACATGCCGATCGGTATCCTCGGGTCGCTTGTGATCTGCACCGTTCTCTACATCATCGTTTCGCTGGTGCTTACAGGCCTGGTCGACTACCGGCAGCTGAATGTAGCCGAACCGGTTGCAGTTGGCATCGACGTCACGGGGGTCGCCTGGGGCTCGCTGCTGGTAAAGATTGGCGCCGTCT
Source organism: Acidobacteriaceae bacterium (assembly GCA_965199135.1). GTDB lineage: Bacteria > Acidobacteriota > Terriglobia > Terriglobales > Acidobacteriaceae > EB88. Next base: position 2,755,777 of record OZ240685.1, read on the forward strand.
TCGGCCTGTTCACCGTCATGCTCGTGATGCTCCTTGGGCAGTCCCGAGTCTTCTTCTCTATGTCCAAGGACGGTCTTCTGCCCAAGTGGGCGAGCGCCATTCATCCGCGCTTCCGTACGCCATGGATTTCGAACCTCATCGTCGGCACAATCGTCGCATTCCTGCCGGCGTTGCTTCCAATTGACAAGCTCTCTGCCCTCGTCAACATGGGCACTCTGCTTGCCTTTGCGATCGTGTCAGCGGGCGTGTGGATTTTGCGTCGTCGGCAGCCCGACCTGGTGAGGCCTTTCCGCACCCCCTTTGTTCCGCTGGTGCCAATCCTCGGTATCCTGTCGGCTTTTTACCTGATGTTCAATCTCCCACTTCTTACCTGGGAGGTGGTCGGCATCTGGCTCGTCGTTGGTCTGGTGATCTACTTCGGCTACTCGGTGAAGCACAGTATTGTGCAGAAGCTTCCACGCGCCGAAACTACCGGCCACTAATACCAGTGCGTAAAGCCCCTCTGTTGCCACGTATTTTGAGTGGAGCAGGGGGGCTTTTTCATGTCTGCATCCTGCACCGAGTCACTTCACGTAATCATCAGGAGCCACAAGTAACACGCGAAAGGCCGGGCACTTCGTTGCGCACCGGCGGCCGTAGACTGCATTCCGTTATCCGGATAGGACTTGTCTGTATAGAACGCAACATAGTGCCCCGCGGTAAGTTATTCTCCGGTGAACATATTGTTCGTGTGGCACTCCGGCGCTCGATTGTGCAGCAGTTCTCGTGTCGCAGTAATCAGAGGATGGCATAGGAGTAACTCACCCTGTCTCTGGCTCCTCACTACGCACAAACCCAACAAATGGATTCGACCGAATTCCTATAGGGCTTTCTTGGCGCAATCAAAAGAGAAAAGATCTGCCTTTGCCAGACCTCCTGTGCAGGTCGCATCCTCACTAGGGACCGAGCACCACGCAACGCTCGGTCGCTATTCGCGCTGTATAACCACAACGCAAACGTGGCCAGTATGTTTAGGAGGCTCCGCCCGTGCCAAAAAAGCTTGTCCAATCCCCGCTCTGCCCAACCGAGAAAGTCACCGAAGAACAGCTAACGACAGACTTGGCTGTGCTCGAACTCGATAAGACTGTGTTCTCCCTCAATCGCCGCTCGTTCTTCTCTTCACTCACCGCACTCGGTGCGACCGCTGCCGCCGGTGTGCTCGCTGCATCTGCTCCCAAGGCGCAGGCACAGACGTCCTCCGCTGGTCCTTCAATCGTCGACGTCCTGAACTTCGCATTGAACCTCGAGTATCTGGAAGCGAACCTTTACATCGCAGCCAGTGGCTATGCTCCGCTACCCGCTGGCCAGGGTGCGGGTACCGTGATCGGCGCGCCGACAAGCCCGCTTACTCTCGATACCTACACGATGAATACTTTCCTGAACCTCGCAGCCGATGAGACGCGGCACATTGCGCTTCTGCGCGAGATCATCTTCCAGCTCGGCAGCACCCCGATCAACCAGCCTGTGATCGATTACTCGCTTGGTGGCAAGATGTCCATCACGACCGAAGCGCAGCTGCTCGCGGTGGCGCGTCAGTTCACCGCGGTTGGCAATAGCGCCTACGCGGGTGGCGCGCAGTACCTGGTGTCGAATCCGTTCATCCTGACTGGCGCGGGCCAGATCCTCGGTGCAGAAGCGCAGCACCTTGGTGGCCTCAATGTCCTCTGCAACATGAACGGCGTCACCTCACCGGCAGTGGACGCACTTGACTTCCCACCCGCTCTGCCGAACACCTACTTCACGCTGACCCCCGTGACGGCGCTCACAACGGGCCCGGCACTCGGACCAGTACGCACACCGGCGCAGGTTCTTGGCATCGTCTATGGCGTGTCCACGGCGACGACCACCGTTCCGCAGACGGGTGTCACCTCGGGCGGCTTCTTCCCGCATGGTGTCAACGGCGTCATTGCTTCGACCTAGAGCATGAGCTGCGGAAGCGCGACGCTTTGCACAGGCGTTGCCCGAGATCAGGCAAGAGTCATCGGAAGTTTGTCACGGAGAGATACATGTTGAACCAGACAGAAGAGATCCAGGGAGAGTCTCCCCTCGCGCTCGCCCAGCAGTGGATGGGCGGTCGCCTCAACCGGCGGAAGTTCCTCCAGGCTGCCGGAGTCACAGCAGGCGTTGCAACCACAGCAGGCCTCGCCGGCTGCGGCGGCATCATCGGTGTGGACCCATCCACGGGCCCGGCGCCGTCGATCCCGGACGTGCTGAATTTCGCACTGAACCTTGAGTATTTCGAGGCCTCGTTCTACCTCTACATCACCACTGGCAGCGGCCTCAAGGCGGCTGACATGGGGCCCAACCCGGGCACTGTCACCGGCGGTGCAATGGTGAACTTCACCGATCCCAACGTCAAGGCACTCGCGATGCAGCTTGCTGCGGACGAGCAGGCACACGTGCAGTTTCTGCGTGCCGGCATGGCGTACTTCAACATCACCCCGGTGAGCATGCCATCGCTTAACCTGGCGGCTATGGGCGCACCGACGAATGATGCCACCTTTCTCGCGCTTGCCCGCCAGCTCGAGACCGTGGGTACCAGCGCGTACGAGGGCGGCATTCAGTACCTGGCCAGCAACATCGATGCGGTGAACTATGCCGCGCTGATCCACGATGCTGAAGGACAGCACGAGTCGGCGCTGCGCCAGTTCTGCATCATGAAGGGCATCACCTCACCTGCGGTTGATAAGTTCGATCGCCCGCCGGTACTTGGACCCAGTACGATGTTCAACACCAGCACCCTGACGGGTCTGAACACGGCGCGTAACGCGTCGGAAGTGCTCCAGGTCGTGTACGCGGCCGCGGGCAAGACCGGCGTGACGAGCGGCGGCTTCTTCCCGAACGGCTTGAACGGCAACGTCAAGAGCACCTAACTCTGCTGATCCGCACACACAAAGAAGCCCGGCGCAAGCCGGGCTTTTCTGTTGCGCAAGCCGAGGATTTAAGCGTTCGCGGTCGCGCAGAACTCCTGGAATGCACGCTGCAGTTCGCCGCCAATTGCCTGTGCGGTGTTGGCTTCGATCGCATAGCGTTGCATCAGGTACACTAACTCGCCGTCACGCAGGATGGCGATCGCAGGCGAGGTCGGCGGATTGCCGCCAAAGTACCCACGGGCCTTTTCGGTCGCATCGCGATCCTGTCCGGCAAACACCGTGATGGAGTGATCCGGCTTGATCGTGCCCTGCAGTCCGAGGCGAACGCCGGGGCGCATCTTGCCGGCGGCGCAGCCGCAGATCGAGTTCACAACAACCATCGTGGTGCCGGGGCGGGCGAGCGCCTGGTCCACCTCTGCCGGGGTGCGCGCCTCTTCGATGCCGACTCGCGTCAGCTCTTCCCGCATCGGGATGACCATAATCTCTGGATACATGCAAAACTCCTCTCGAGGAAGGGGCCTGCGCTACCTGCCGCAGCCATAACCCATTGTAACGAAGCTGGAAGACGGCCTTAGAGCGGGTGGGGCCGCAAGCATTACTCTGGACTGAGAGATGCCAACCGCCTCAACCTCGATGCACCTTCAGCCGCAGGCAGGTTTCCGCCTGCAGGAAGCCACCGCCCTCGCGCCGCTGACGACCTTCGGTATCGGCGGCCCGGCACGCTGGTTCGCCCGCGTCGAAACCGAGGCCGAGCTCTTGGCGGCCTGCCGCTGGAGCCGTGAGCGGCAGGCGGCCTTGTTCGTTCTGGGCGGTGGCAGCAATGTTCTCGTCTCCGACCGGGGCTTCGATGGGCTGGTCCTGCAGATTGGCCTGCGCGGCATCGTCGAGCAGCAGGGTCCTGGTGGCAAGCGGCTCTTTCAGGTCGCGGCCGGCGAAGACTGGGACGCGCTGGTCACGCGCACCGTGGAGCAGGGCTGCGGCGGCATGGAGTGTCTCGCCGGCATTCCCGGTCTGGTAGGCGGGACTCCGGTGCAGAACGTCGGCGCCTACGGCCAGGAGGTCGCGCAGACCATCACCGAGCTTCGCTGCTTCGATCGTGAGGCTGGAGAGTTCTTGCAGATCCCGGCAGCGGACTGTGGCTTCGGCTACCGGACCAGCCGCTTCAACACCGATCGGGACCGCGGCCGCTTCATCGTCACGGAAGTGACGTTTGCCCTGACTCCCGGGGGCGCACCCTCGCTCGAATATGCCGACGTGAAGAAGCTTTTCGCGGAGCGCGCGGCCGCTCCCTCGTTGGCAGAGGTAGCCGAGGCTGTGCGCGCAATCCGGCGAGCGAAGGGGATGGTCGTCGACCCTGTTCCGTTTGAAACGCGAGACCCGGACCAGCGTAGCGCCGGCTCGTATTTCAAGAACCCGATCGTCCCCGAATCGTTGTACGCCGCGCTTGCAGCTTCGTTTGCGCCCCGCCCCGTTCCAAGCTATCCCGCTCCTGCGGGTGCTGCCGGAGACGCACAGCGAAAGCTGCCGGCAGCGTGGCTGCTTGAGCAGGCAGGCTTCCCCCGGGGTTTTGCCCTCGAGGGTGCAGCTGTCTCCTCCCGCCACACGCTGGCACTCACCAATCACAGCGGCCACGCCACTGCTGACGAGGTACTTGCCCTGCAGCGCCATCTGCAGTCTGGCGTCGCGCAGCGATTTGGCGTGATGCTGGAGCCCGAGCCGGTTTTCGTCGGCGAACCCTAGTGATCGAGCACCGGATCGCCGTCCAGCACCCCCAGCTGCCGGAGCGCCAGCGCACGCTCACGCTCCAGCATCCTCGACGGTGATCCCTGCTCGGTGGCAATGCCTGCTTCCACGCGGATCACAGTCTCGGCATACGACCACACCTCGCCGGGATCATGCGAGACCAGGAGCGTGGCAATGGAGCGGTCGCGCAGGTAGGGATCGAGGTCGCCCCAGAGCGTTGCCTTGGTGGTGGCATCAAGCGCGCTGAAGGGCTCATCCAGCAGCAGCAACTGCGGCTCGGGCGCGAGCGCGCGGGCCAGTGCGACCCGCTGCCGTTCTCCGCCAGAAAGGCGGCCGGGCAAACGCTTTCGCATCCCGGCGAGTCCGAGCAGTTCATACAGGTGCTCTGTACGCGTCGTCTGCTCAGACGGAGGCAGCCGATGCAAGCCATAGCGGACATTCTCTTCGACAGACAAGTGGGGGAACAACGCGGGAGACTGTGCCAGCAGTCCGATCGCGCGCTCCCCTGGGCGAACACATACCCTTTGCGCGCTATCGAACAACACGCGGTCTCCCAGCTTTACGAAACCCACACGCGGGTGCACGAGCCCGGCAAGCATGCGCAGCAGCGTGGTCTTACCGGCCCCCGACGGCCCGAACAGCGCGGCGCGGGCAGCACTCACCGTGAACGTTGCGCGGATCGGCAGCAGTCCAGCGGTATGTTCGACATCAACAGTCAGCGTCTGCATGGCGTCAGGCCCGCCGCGCGCGCAGGCTGGCCTGTTCGCGAAAGCCATACAGCACTGTGAGTGCGACCAGCGACACGAGCAGCAGCGCAACGGCAGTGTGATTCGCCGCACGGTAGTCGAAGCTCTGCACCTGGTCGAGCAGCGCGATTGAAAGCGTACGCGTGGATCCTGGAATGTCGCCGCCGATCATCAGCACCACGCCAAACTCCCCGACCGTATGTGCAAACGCCAGCAGCACGCTCGCCCAGAGGGCACGGCGCGAGAGGGGAAGGATCACGGTGACGAGCGCACGGAAGCGACTCGCCCCGAGCAGGGTCGCTGCCTCCAGCAGGTCTACCGGGATCTGCGCGAAGCCAGTTACCAGCGGCTGCAGCGCGAAGGGAAGGCTGTAAAGCAGCGAGCCCACCAGCAACCCTTCGAACGAAAATGCAAGCGGGTGCCCGAGAAGCCGCGCCCACAGGCGACCAATGCCAGTCCGCGGACCAAGCAGCACCAGCAGGTAGTAGCCCAGCACTGTCGGCGGCAGAACCAGCGGCACCATGGCGACAGCCTCCACGAATGCCCGGGTGCGGCTGCGGCCCAGCACCAGCCATGCCGCGAGCGGCGTCGCCACGAGGAGCAGCAGCAACGCGGTCAGTGCCGCGAGCCGCAGCGTGAGCAACAGTGCCTCCGCGTCGATCATGCCGGTCTACCGCGGGGGCTCAAGGCCGGCCCTGTGCAGCGCTTCGCGCGTCGCGGGTTCACTCAAGAACTGGAGCAGCTGCGCCGCGCCCTCGGCATTCACTGCACGCTTGAGCGTCACGACGCCCTGCACGATCGGTGGGTAATCCGCTGCCGGAATCGGCTGGAAGGTGCCGTCGGCCTGGAGCCGCGGCGTGCTGGCGCTGGTGAGCGAGAGAAAACCAACCTCTGCATTGCCCGAGTCAGCGTACTGGGCTGTCTGCGCAATGTTTGCTGCAATGCGTAGCTTCGGCGCCAGGGTCGCGGTGAGGTGCATGGACGCGATGGCGGCCTGCGCTGCCTTGCCGTACGGCGCGTGCTCGGCGTTCGCCATAGCAACCGACTGCAGCGCCGGGTCTTTGAGGATGTCGAGTGTAAGCGGCCGCCCATGCAGCACGGCCTCATCCCTGCGCGCCCAGAGCACCAGCGTTCCACGGGCATACGGGGTCGGCCTGCTCTCGCGAGCAAGGCCAGCCTCGATGACATGCTGCGGAAATCCCATATCCGCAGCAAAGAACATATCGAAGGGCGCTCCATTGATGATCTGTTGCGCCAGGGTCGCCGAGCTGGCGTAGGAGGCCTCCGCGTGAATAGCAGTCTGCCGTTCAAAAGCGGCCAGCACCGGGGGGAGCACGGGTTCGAGATCGGCCGCTGCCGCAATGTGCAGCGTCTTTGCACCATTCTGCGCCTGCATCGCGGATACCGGCGCGACCAGGGCGAGAACACAACGCAGGGCGCAGCGAAGGAGTCGTGTCATACCCGAAGCACCATCACTTCCGTCGCCTTCACCAGGGCTGCCACAGTCTCCCCAATCCCGAGCCGCAGTTCGCGCGCCGCATCCGCGGTGATGATCGAGGTGAGGATCTGTCCGCCGATGGAAATCTTGACCTGTGCCAGCAGGCCGTCGACCCGAAGCTCCACAACCCTGCCGACCAGCTGGTTGCGTCCCGAGATCGTGCGCATCATTTCGCGGCGTGGGGTCTCCGGGCGCCTCGCCTCGTGGAGAAACCCGTCCAGCTCACTCTCATCTATGCGATAGTGGCCGCCCGGCGTCTTGGACGCCTTGACCTTGCCCTGGTACAACCACTGCTTCATGGTGGGGTAGGAGATACCGAGCCGCAATGCTGCTTCGCGCGGGGTCAACAAGGAAGGCATAGACGGAAGTATACGACTTCTACCCAGCAGACACTGCGACTCTCTATACGACCTGGAACTCGCCCGAAGTCACCCGAGCGTCTAGAACAAATGCCTGACCTGCGGAGCCACAATGCTAGGCTAAAGCCTTATGACGAGCCCAGCGGAGCACGCTTCCGTGATGCCCCAAGCGGACACCCTGATGACCTCACACGAACTCCAATGCACCGGCTGCGCGGCGGTCGCGGCGAGGGGTTCGCTTTCCGGCGATTTGCGCTGCCCCTCCTGCGGCGATCTGTATGCCGTGACTTACCCAGCGTGGAAGGGTGAGCCGAACACGCCTGAACGCGCCCGCAGCCTGCGGGATCGCTGGCAGCGCCGGCGCCTCTCCTCGGCAGCCATCGACCAGAGCGGCGTCTGGCGCTTTCGCGATCTGTTGCCGATCGTCAGCGATACCAAGAACATCATCACCCTTCGCGAGGGCAACACACCACTCTTCCATCTGAAACGGACCGCCCGCCAGCTTGGGCACGAGCAGCTCCTGGCCAAGCACCAGGGCATGAATCCTACCGGCTCCTTCAAGGACACAGGGATGACCGCGGCCTTGTCTGTCGCGCATGAAGAAGGCTTTCGCTGGGTCGCCTGCGCCTCGACCGGCAACACCTCGGCCGCGATGGCGGCCTATGCCGCGCGGGCAGGCATGCAGTCGCTCGTGCTGATCCCGGAGGGCAAGATCGCATGGGGCAAGCTCTCCCAGGCCATGGACTACGGCGCGCGTACCTTTCAGCTCAAGACGGATTTCGACGGGTGTGTGCGTGTTCTCGCCGAAGTCGTGCGCCGGGCTCCGATCTTCCTCCTGAATTCTGTCAACCCATATCGTCTCGAAGGCCAGAAGACCCCGGCGTTTGAGATCGCCGAGGCGATGAACTGGGACGTGCCGGATCACATCCTGGTCCCGGGCGGGAACCTCGCCAACGTATCAGCCCTTGGCAAGGGCTTTGAGGAGATGCTGCAGCTCGGGCTCACCACCCGCATGCCACGCTTCTCGGTGATCCAGGCCGAGGGTGCAAACCCGCTCTACCGGCTGATCCAGAAGGGAAGCGAGCAGCCCCTCGAGCCCGTCTCGGCCAAGACCCGGGCAAGCGCGATCCAGATTGGCAACCCTGCCTCATGGCGCAAGGCCCTCCGCATACTTCGGCTGACCGATGGCTACTGTGAACAGGTCAGTGAAGCCGAGATCGCCCTGGCCAAGGCAGAGATTGGCCTCGAAGGCATTGGCTGCGAGCCGGCATCCGCCGTCACGCTCGCTGGCTTCAAGAAGCTCCAGGCAGCCGGCAAGATAGACCCGCAGTCGTCGGTGGTCCTGTTTCTTACCGGGCACACGCTCAAGGACTCGGATTACACCATCCACTACCATCGCGGCGAGTTGCTGGAACCTGCAGAAGTGAACGGGTACGGTGCTGCGATTGCTGCCACCCAGCGCAACTCCGTCCCGCTCGCAGCAGACGTCGAGACCATTCTTCGGGCGATCGACAAGGAAGGTGGAGCCTTGGAGCCGGGAGCGTGACCGAAAAGCGTGCACTCTCGCTTCGGCTTCCTGCCACCTCCGCAAACCTGGGTCCCGGCTTTGACACGCTTGCCCTTGCCCTGGCCCTCTATCTTGAGATCGAAGCCGGGGCCGCCCCGGACTTTCATATCGAGGCGAGCGGGCGCTCCCCTGAGATCTGTGGAGCGCGTGAGGGGAACCTGCTCCTCGAGACCTACAAGGCCCTGTGGAGCACACATGCTGCGGGACCCGTCCAGCCCCTGGCTCTCGAGGTGCGGAATGGCATCCCGCTCGGTATGGGGTGTGGTTCGTCGGCAGCGTCCCGCCTGGCGGGAATCGCGCTCTGCTCGCACTTTGCAGGCCTCGGCTGGACCACGACCCACATGCTGGAGCTCGCCACCGAGCTCGAGCACCATCCGGACAACGCCGCCGCATGTTGCCTGGGCGGACTGGTCGCCTCCGGATACGGACTGGCCCGCGAAGGGCTTCGTCCCGTTAACGCGGTCTCGATCCAGCCACAGGCCGGGTGGTACGGACTGCTGGCCCTGCCCGAGCTCCCGCTTGCAACCACGGTCTCCCGCTCGGTCCTCCCGGACGCCTACGAGCGCTCCGCCGTGGTGGAAAACCTGCAGAATGTGGCGCTGCTCGTGGCTGCCTTCGCTGGGGGCGATGGAGCACTTCTGCGTGCCGCGACTCGCGACCGCATGCACCAGCCCTACCGTGCCACCGCATGTCCGCTGCTGCCGCGGCTGCTGCCACTGGCCGCCCACGAAGAGATCCTTTCCGTGACCCTGAGCGGCGCCGGCTCCGGCGTGCTGCTGCTGCTGCGCTCGGCAGCTGCGGTCAAGGCGGTTGAGAGCCACATTCGCTTGGCCGCTGGTGACATTGCCCTTGCCGAGCTGCTGCCTTGTGCTCTGGCCCCCGAAGGGGCTGTGCTGAGCTGAGAGGTATAACCAGTGAGTTAACAGATGCACTCTGGGATTTGTTAATTGAAGGGTTACCTAAGTTTTCTTTACACTGCGCAGCTTTGCCCCTAACTTGAAGCTGTGGGCAGCTCTGGGGGAGGGCTGCTCCTGCGCCCGTGGCTTATTCAGCACGGGCGCTAAAACATCTCCGGGCCCCCGCGGCCTGCGGTCTACCAGAGAAGCCTCCTCGCACCAGGGAGCGTCATCCCTGCGACGGATCCTGCCCGACTCGCATCTACTAAACATCAGCTTAGGGACGACTCGGAGCTCCATTTGCCCGGCTGAAGGAATCGAGGGGGAAGCATGGCGGGTGCAGGCGTACACGAAGTGAACGACAGCAGTTTCGAGAAGGAAGTGCTGCAGTCGGAGCAGCCGGTTCTGGTGGATTTCTGGGCAGCGTGGTGCGGTCCATGCAAGGCGCTGGCGCCGATCGTCGACGAAGTGGCGAACGAGTACTCCGGGCAGCTCAAGGTAATGAAGATGGACGTGGATCGCAACTCGGCCACGCCGATGCGGTATGGCATCCGCGGCATCCCCGCGTTGCTCCTGTTCAAGGATGGCAAGCTGGCAGACCAGATCGTCGGCTACGTTCCGAAAGACACAATCGCGAAGTCGGTCAACAAGCTTGTGACGGTTTAAGGTCCATTGATTCACCGATCTACTGATCCACCGTTCTACAGATCTATCGATAGATCGACCTAGGCAAAAGCCCACCAGGAAACTTTCTGGTGGGCTTTTCTGCTGGGTCAACCTTGCTCAGTTGTACCGGCGCAGAACACCCAGCACCCGCCCCTGCACTTCAACCTGGCCCGCCGGGACGTAGATCGGTTCCATCTCGTCGTTCGCCGGCTGGAGGCGCACCGTGTCTCCCTCGACGTAGAAACGCTTCAGCGTGGTCTCGGCGCCACGAACCAGGGCGACCACGATCTCACCATCCCGCGCAGCCCGGGTTCTCTCGACCAGCACATAGTCCCCGTTGACGATATGTTCGTCGCGCATCGAGTCGCCCCGCACCTCGAGTGCGAAAACTTCCTTGTTGCCAACGATGTCGGAGATTGAAATCGACTCCGTGGTCTGCACAGCCTCGACCGGAAGACCGGCGACGATGCGCCCCATCAGAGGCAGGCGTTCGCGACTGGGCGGCGCATTGCGCTGCACCCGCGGCTGCGGCAGGACGTCGATCGAACGGCTGCGATTGTGGCCACGCTGCAAGGCGCCCTTGGTCTGGAGATTCGTGACGTGCTTGTGCACGGTGGCGAGGGATTTCAGGCTCAATCCCCGCGCGATCTCTTCAAAGGACGGGGAGTAGCCATGCTGCTCTACGAAATTGCCGATGAAGTCCAGGACTTCCTTTTGCCTGCGTGTCACTGCCATGATTGTCGATTCTAGCGAAGAAAAAGCGAACTGGGTAGTGCACAAGTTGTTGTGCTTCGAAATAAGCCAGTCGCGGGGGTGTCAAGCTGGATTCCGCTTTGACCTGGGGGCGCTGTTCCCGGAATGGGCGAGGGCTGGATGAAGATCCTCAAAGAGGAGACAGCCGCGGAACAGATGCGAAGTCGGCGAGCAAACGGAGTGAAGCTGCCTTATGTTGGGCGTGGGCGGTGCATGATGCGGGTCTTGATTGCTGAGGATGATCGGGCGTTGCGGAGTTATCTCGAGCGGTCGCTCGAACGGGACGGGTACGAGATCGAGCTCGCCGAGGACGGGGAAGCTGCTGTGGCGTCTCTCGGCAGGTTCGTTCCGGACCTGCTGCTGCTCGACATTGAACTTCCTCGCCGCCATGGGCTCGAAGTCCTCGAGTTCGCGCACGTGGTGTCTCCCTGCTGCCGCATACTCGTACTGAGCGGGCGGGCCGACGCCGAGATGCGGACGCGCTGCCTCTCGCTCGGCGCCGACGACTGCCTCGCGAAGCCCTTCTCACTTGCCGAGTTGCGAGCCCGCTGCGCAGCACTGTTGCGCCGCCGGGATCATTCCTGGGATGAGAGTGCTCTTTCTGGTCTGGTTGCAGCCGGCGATCGGGATGCTACACGGCGCGAGGATCGTGCCCCCGACCGGGTGGTTCTGGGCGCGGGAGCACTGGTTCTGCATCGCCTCGACCGGACAGTTCGGGTCAACGGAGACCTGCTTTCGCTGACCGGTCGCGAGTTCAGCCTGCTCGAACACCTGCTGCTGTCGGAGGAGGTCGAAACATCACGCCGGGCGCTGCTCGCTGCAGTCTGGGGCGAGGAGATGCTCGCCACCAACGCACTCGATGTGCACCTCGGCTCGCTGCGCCGCAAGCTTGGAGCTGCCGGGGCGGGCATCGAGATCACAACGATCCGCGGCAGCGGCTTCCGGCTGCGTCCCACTGTGCAGGCCTGGCAGGGACAAGCGCAAAACCTAGCCTGGCCCGCTGCTCGGCCGGCGCGCCTGGCTCCCTGCGTCCGGGAAGGGCAGCGATGAGCGCCGCGCTGCTACCGTTTGCGAGTCCGCGTCTTGGCAGCCGTTCTGCCCAGTCGCGTGTGGCCGTCGTCGCATCGGCCTCGGCCGAAGCGAGGTCCGCCGTCGCCCTAGCACTGCAATCGTTGCGATGGGAGGTCCGCGAGGTTCCGGGGGCAGCCGAGTTGTTTGAGCTGCTGGAGCAGGGGTCGGCCGTGGCGGCCATTCTGGATCACTGGCTTCCGGACCTGGAGGTCGGTGAGTGCCGGACGGAGCTTGTTGCCAGCTTTCCCGGGCTCGAAGTGTTCGCAATCGATGGCAGCGACGTGCAGGGTGCCCGTTCTCCCTTTCGCGGAGAACTGCTCCATGCGCTCCGGTCTGCCCAGGCAGAACGTGAGCCCGAAATGGTCCCGGTGGTTGAGGGGGCGTCCTTGCAGGAACAAGCACCAGCGAACCGGCGGGGGGAACAGTCCAGAGTGCACGGGATCGATGCTGCGCTTTCCGCTGCGCGGCAGCATGGCTCGGAAGCACGGGCTTCGGCAGCAGTACCGGAGCTCCTGGGCGACGATCCCGCCATCCTGGAAGTCTCCCGCCGGGTGGAGCTCGTTGCGCGACGCAACACCCCGGTGCTGATCCACGGCGCTACCGGCACGGGCAAGGAGCTCGTAGCTCGTGCGATCCATCGGCTGAGTGGGCGGGGAGCCTTCGTCGCGATCAACTGCGGAGCCATCCCTGAGCACCTGATCGAGGCAGAACTCTTCGGGCACAGTCGCGGCGCGTTTACCGGGGCGACGCAAAGCCGGGTGGGCAGGATTGAAGCGGCTGCCGGAGGGACCCTCTTTCTGGATGAGGTCGGGGAGCTGCCACCGGCCGCACAGTGTAAGCTTCTGCGCTTTCTGGAGAGTGGAGAGATCCAGCGGGTCGGAGAGAACGTCCCGGTCGAGGTCAAGGTGCGCGTGGTTGCAGCGACGCACCGGCAGCTGGGCGCCATGGCGCGGGAGGGCTCCTTCCGCCTGGACCTTCTCCATCGGCTTTCCGTGTTCCTGATCCAGACGCCGGCACTTCGCGGACGCACTGCAGCCCTGGACGTTCTCCTGGCGCAGTCGATCCAGAAACTGGCAGAGGGAGACGCTCCCAAGCAGCTGAGCGCCGCCGCGCGCAAGCGCCTTCACCAGCACAGCTGGCCCGGGAATGTACGTGAGCTTCAGCACACGTTGGAGCGGGCCTGGATTCTTGCAGGGGAGTGCTTGGTGATCGAAGAAGAGTGCATCGACTTCGGCGAGGCACTCCTCTAGAGGTTTTCGCAGGTTCTTGTGAGCCGAGGACGCACCGTGGCTGGTTCCAAAAGTCCGCTGCGACTCGGGAGTTCTGCGCCCCGCTGGCCCTTGCGGCCTACGCTCCTCGCCCCTCCGCACGCCCCTCCGCACGCCCCTCCGCTGCACCCATCCGGGCGACAGAGCTTCACGCCGCGAGTGCCGAGCAGTTGTTCGCTCTGCTCTGCTTGGTCCCCAGGAGTGTCCACGAGTTCGTTGCTGATCGATGTCAGGTCGACGAAGGGCGCTCATCCCTGATCGAAGGACCAGGCTGAAGATCCGCCTCCGCCAAGTCACAAACCCATGGGCATCGCACCGGGGGAAACCAGCGCGCGGCAGGGCGCGCTGGTCCCGTTCGATGCAGTTCGAGCCGCCGTGGCGAGCCTAAAGCCAGCTTCATGAAGAGAGCTTGAAAGAGCGTCTGATCCGCGGTCACTCCCGTGCACTTGTGTGTCAACGTCGGGCAGCGCGGAAAGAAAAGCGCATGCCGGCAGACCGCGAGGAGACACACGGCCATGCAGCCATCGACAACAGTAGAGACTTCGCTTCCGACGTACCCCGCCGCCCTGTCCGCTACCTTCTCCGTGCCGCATCAGACCACGGCCGGAAGCATGCGCCCGTTGTTTCCGGACGTTGCTACGCGGAGTACGGCCACGGCAGCCCCCGGGGTGTGCGCTCCACTCACAGCAGCGCAGGAAGAGACCCTGCTCCGCCACCTCCCCATGGTTCGCTTCGTGGCCCGCTCCATCGCGGAACGGCTTCCACAGCACGTGGAGCTCGAAGAGCTGGTCGGCGCAGGCACGCTCGGGCTCGTCGATGCAGTGCGCAAGTTCAGCCCGCTGAAGAATGTGCAGTTTCGGTCCTATGCTCAGTTTCGGGTCCGAGGCGCCATCCTCGATAGTCTTCGTTCGCTCGACTGGAGCCCGCGGGAGCTTCGCCGTCAGTCGCGGCAGCTCGCCGAAGTGAAGCGTCAGCTTGAGGGCCGCCTCGGTCGGCCTCCGCAGGAGGGCGAGGTTGCGCTCGCCATGAATCTGTCACTGCGTGAGTTACAGGAGCTTGCAGGGCAGCTGCGGGGTCTGGAGATTGCGTCCTTGAACGCAGACCTTGGGCACGACTCTGGCGAAGAAGAGATGACGCTGCTCCCAGGGGATGAACGCGAGAACCCCCTGACACAGTACCTGGACGGCGAAGCCCGCGAACGGCTGGCCGAAGCCATTGCGGAGCTGCCGGAGCGGGAACGCACAGTGGTGACCCTCTACTACTACGAAGAACTCACAATGCGGGAGATCGGCTCGGTTCTGGGCATCGTGGAGTCCCGCGTGTCGCAGCTCAATCATGCAGCGATGAAGCGGCTGCGGCGGTCACTTGCAGATATCAGCGTGAGCGGCCGGAAGCCGGTCGCAATGCGCGGCGACGCACGGAGTTCCAGGGCCTGCTGAACACGGGCGAAACCGAAAGCAACGAACCATCACTCAGGAGGCACGACATGGAAAACGTAGCGATGAGCAATGCAGGCCGGCCCCGGCCTGCTGTGGAGAGGCTGGGTAGGCAGGACAGCAGAGATCACGGGACCGGCCTCGAGCCGAAGAGCAAAGTTCCGCAGCAGTGCACCGTCGTCGGGTGCACCGGAAAGGGACGCTTCTCCTTCCATGGTCGCTTCGCATGCAGCCGCGAATGCCTGGAGTTGCTGCTGCGGATGGCGGTCCTTGAAGAGCAGACCGAGGCCACGGCCGCGGGCCTGCGACAGAGTGCGCGAGTGCAGCTGGGGCGCATCCTGATCGAACAGGGCACGATCACCGAACAGCAGCTCGACCGGGCGCTGCGTGCGCAACGCGCGACTGGTGCCGGGCGCCTGGGCTGCTGGCTCAAGCAGCAGATCGAACTTCCCGAGGCAGACTTCACCGCGGCGCTCTCGATCCAGTGGCGCTGCCCGGTCTTTCGCATCGGAACCTTTGCGTCGCTGCGGATGGCGCAGTACCTGCCCCGGCCCTTGATCGAGGCGCATGGTGCCCTGCCGCTACGAGTCACTGGAGCACCGTCGCGGCTCTCGCTCTGCTTTGAAGACCATCTCGACTCGGAGCTGCTGAGCGCGGTTGAACGGATGCACGGGATCGCCTTCGAGACCGGACTGCTCACGGCGACTGATTTCTGGGAGGTCACGCGACAGCTGCTGAGCGGCCCGTTTCCGCCCGTGGTGACCGTGTCGGCCTCATCGCAGGAGGGAATGACAGAGGCGATGAGCCGGGTCCTGGTTGACTGCGAGGCCACCGACTCGCGCATGGTCGCAGTCCATGGCTGCTACTGGCTTCGCTTCTGGACGGGACGGGAGAGCGAGACGGGTGAGACCGCGAGCTACGACATCCTGTGCACGCCGACCGTACAGCTTCGTCGTCGTTACAGCGAAGGCGAGGACGACTGCGAGCCGCTGGTGGAGGCGATGCTGGCCGTGCACCGGGGAGGGCGGACCCAGGTGTAGGCCTGTTAGGGCTCAGGCTCAGGCAGGGGCTCGAGTGCTGCACCACCTTTGCGGTCGCGTGCGATCCGGGTGAAGGTTGCCGGAGCGTCCGGATACCAGCTCAGCCGATGCAGGTCGCGCTTGCGGACATGGAGCACGGCTTCGGGCCGAAAACAGGCGAGACACGTGCCCCCGGCTCTGCGGGTGCTCGGGAAGACCACCCCGAGTGATCCGGCTTCGAGCAACTCTGCAGCGAGTTGCTGCGACGCGATGTATGAGCCGGGAGTGAGGCACAGCATGCGAGCGACCTCGTGCCGCTCGATGACCGAGTCAATCGATGACCGCCGCAGGTCGTGAAAGGGACCAGTGAACTCGGCCACGTAGTGGTCATAGTCGAGATCTTCGCGCTGCAGCCAGCCAATCTCGCTCAACTGCACCGAGCGGTGAAAAAGCACCTCTGCCTTGGCCGTGGCCAGCTCGAAAGCCGCGTACCAGGCACCGCGGGCGGGCGTGGAGAAGCGCGCTCCCTGGGGATGAGGATGCGCAAAGGCGGCGTTGATGATGCGGGCGTAGGGAACGCCGAAGACCAGCTCGCTCGCAGCGATCCAGGGCCGGTGGTTGCTCTCGGCCAGCAGCCGTTCGTTGGTTGCATTATCGAGCGCGTAGATGTGTTGCAGGTCGTCGTCGTTGTCGGCGATGCGGGTGAGCACAGACTCGCTGTAGCGGGCCGGCAGCAGGCGCGAGGTCGGCGAGCGATCCAGCAGCGTGATCGGCGGGACATAGCGCGTGGACGGAAGCAGTCTCGGAGCGAGGGATCCCCGTGCTTCGCGCAGCCGCTCGGCTGCAGCCTGAAGACTCAGCTTGCGTCCCGGGAGGGCACGTTGGTGCGTCGGTCTACGGCCCGCTCTCCGCATCGTCGAAGGGTCTTCTCAGCCACCGCGTCGCGCATCGAGCAGCCGCCGAACCAGGTCCATGGCAGGCGCGCCCCCGGCCAGCATGTACTCCAAGGGGGTGCGGTTAGAAAAGATCTCGTTCGAGTTTGGCAGGGCGATCCACCGGTCCGCGAGGTGGGCGCTGAAGAGAATGTTCAGCGACTTGAAAATGCCAATCAGGTAGGAGATCCGGACAAGCCGGTCCTGCTCGAGCTGCTTCGCCACGCCGGTCTTGGTGGTGTTGCTCTTCCAGGTGTAGTACGTGCCATTCGACACGTCGCCAAGGAGCCGGCGTGCATCTTCGTCGCGCACTTTCCAGTGGCGCATGATATTGAAGAAGGCCCGTAGGGCAGCAGGAGACAGCTTGCGGCGTTCCGAGGGGTCGCTGAGGTTGGGGAACTCCGGCGGTGAGTACAGGCTGCTGGGGTAGACTGCCTGGCCGGAAGCCGGGATGAACTTGGCCACGTACATTGCCTCGTGAAAAGGACACGCCACTCCAAATCCGGAGCGCTGATTTCACAATAGACGCTGTGGAGCTTCTGTTGTGCTGGAACTTACCAGAATGTGCGTTGTCGTGGTTACCGCCAACCTGAGACAAAGGGAGGAAAGCTCCGCCAGGACTTCTGTGAGGGAGGAGGCGTAACTCCGCTTTCGCGGGACCACGCCTCCCTGGGTTGCTGCCTCGCAATTATCCTCGAGCCGACGGCCCTTGTTCGCACAAGCTGTGGTGACACTGGCAGTTCAGCTCGGTCATGCCGTGGGCATCGTGGCAGCGTTCCGAGCAGAACTTCTTGCCTGCTTCCACGGTACAAAAACAGGCCGGATGGGCACACTTTTTCGGCCCAGCGGCCGCGCTGGATTTTCCAAACATGCAAGCCTCCTGCTGGCAGAGGACTAGGGGCTCTGCCGCTCATCTCGAAAGCATGCTCCGCCCGCTCCACAATGTGCAAGAGCTGTGCAAGGTGACACGTGTCATGCTGTTTTGCTGACGGTTGCCACTGCCACTGCGGGCCTGCACAAGGCACTCTTGGATCACGCATTGCACAGCGAGGGAGATAGCCGATGACGGTTCAGGAAGAGACCAGCGCAGCACCCGAGGCGCATATCGTGGGGATCGAAACGCACTCCTCCGGCGCGCCGGTGGCCGCGCTCAAAGACGTGACGAAGCGCTACGGCCAGCATCTTGCGCTCGCGGGGCTTTCCTTCCAGCTGCGTGGCGGCGAGATCGTTGCGTTGCTTGGGCCGAATGGAGCGGGCAAGACCACGGCGATCCGCATACTGTTGGGGTTGACGCGCCAGACTGGCGGCGAGGCTTCGCTGTTCGGACAGGGGTGCCGGGACCGGGCAGCGCACAAGCGCGTGGGGGCCATGCTGCAGGTCGGGCGTATGCCTGAGTCGTTGCGCGTGCGGGAGCATATCGAGCTCTTCCGCGGCTACTATCCACGGCCGCTCCCGGTCGACGAGTTGCTTCGTATCGCGGGCCTCGCGCCGGTCGCCAACAAGCTCTTCGGGGATCTCTCCGGCGGCCAGAAACAGCGGGTCTTGTTTGCGATTGCGCTTGCGGGCGACCCCGATCTCTTGTTTCTCGACGAGCCAACGCTTGGGCTGGATGTGGAAGCACGACGCGCACTGTGGACCGAGGTGCGCGCGCTTGCGGCACGCGGGAAAACGATTCTCCTGACGACTCATTACCTGGAGGAGGCCGAGGCGCTGGCGACCCGAATCCTTCTGCTCAAGAATGGGCGGCTACTGGCGGAAGGCACACCGGCCGAGTTGCGCGCCCGCGCGGGAGCGACCTGGATCCGCTGCTGCACGTTGCTCGCCGAAGGCACGCTCCTTCGACTGCCCGGCGTCGCGACCGTGCGACAGGAGGGAGAGCGGAGCCTGCTCACGACGGAGACCCCGGAACAGACACTGCGGGCGCTGCTTGCGGCGGACGCCACCGTGAGCCGACTCGAGGTGAACCCGGTTCCCTTTGAGGACGCCTTTCTGTCGCTCACGAATCACACAGCCCCATCGACGCCTGTTCAGTAGCAGCTCCGCATGCCGCACGTGAACTCTCCGGAGGTACAGTCCCATGGCCACGCTCGCTCTTCCCACTGCTTCCACGTCGGAACACCGCGTCAACCTCGTGGGTCTCTACCTGCGCGAGACTGCGGCCGAACTCCAGAAGCTTCGTCGCAATCGCGCGTACTCGTTCTCGGTGATCGGCTTCCCCGTGATCTTCTACCTGATGTTCAGCACGCTGCACTCCGCCGGAACCGCGGAGGGCAGGGAAGTCGCGCGGTACCTCCTGGCCAGCTACTCATGTTTCGGCACGGTCGGCGCGGCGTTGTTCGGCATCGGCAATGGCCTCGCGGCAGAACGGGGCCACGGCTGGCTGGAACTGAAACGAGCAAGCCCCATGCCGGCGGGGGCGTACCTGTTCGCCAAACTGGCCGCGAGCATCGTCTTCTCACTGTCGATCTGTCTGCTGCTCGTTGCCCTGGGGCCGCTGGTGGTGCACCATGTGGTCGCGACGCCGCGGGAGGTCCTGGCGCTGCTTGGCGTCGTCGCTGTGGGCACGATTCCGTTTGCGAGCCTGGGGCTCTTGTTCGGGCTGGTGATCCCGCCGAATGCTGGTCCGGGGTTTGTGAACCTGGTGTACCTGCCGCTCTCCTTCCTCGGTGGCTTGTGGATGCCGGTAAGCGATCTGCCACACGCGCTGCAGAGTGTGGCGCATTTCCTGCCGACCTACTGGTTTTCGCGCCTGGCGCTGCACACAGTGCATCTCTCGTCAGCCTCCGAGCCGCTCGGCTATGCTGTGCTGGCAGCCTACACAGTTGGGCTGCTGCTGCTAAGCGCGCGTATGTGGTCGCGAAGTGAGGCGAAGGCATGACTCCGTTCGGCTTGCTTTACGGTTCTGCTCGTCTGCATCTGTCACTTTCGAGAAGAGAGGCCGCCTTATGACGAAGACCGCAAGGGGCACCAGGGATCTCGACCTCGCCCGCATGCGCTGGCAGCTCTGTGCCCGAGGTTTGAGCCCGTTTACCTGGCTGATTTATATCGGCTTCTGGGTCATCCTGCCCTACTACCGACGCGACTCGAGGGACTGGATCTATCTCGGGAGCGCCGTAGCGATCTTTCTTCCTTGTTTCGTCGGCGGTTTGTACGGAAGCCTGGGAGTGCGTCGCCTGAGTCTCCTCGGCATGCTTGCCCTGGCGCTTGTCTACGTCCCGGTGAACGAGAGCGCCTTTGGGATCTACTTCTACCTGCCGTGGTTTCTGCTAAGTGTCGTAGAGACAGACGTCATGTACTTCTGGCTGGTGGGGCTGGAGTGCGTCGTGATCATGGCGCAGGCCTACTTCTCGCATCCACAACTGGATAGCTGGGAGTGGTCGGTCGGCGTTGGTGTCTGCGCACTGAGTGGGACCAATGCTCTGCGGCTGCGCCAGCAGGAGCGATCAAACGCCCGACTCCGCATGGCACACGACGAGATCGAAGCCCTTGCAAAAACGGCAGAGAGAGAGCGCATCGCACGCGATCTCCACGATGTGCTCGGCCACACGCTCTCGCTCATCTCCGTCAAGAGCGAGTTGGCAGCAAGGCTGCTCGCAACCGATCCCGAGCGCACCGCGCAGGAGCTTCAGGAGATCCAGAACACGGCGCGTCGAGCGCTGACGGAGGTGCGACAGACGGTTTCCGGCTATCGGGCGCAGGGGCTTGAGAATGAATTCACCCAGGCGTGTGTTGCCCTGCGCGATGCAGGCGTTGAGATGGGTCTGCGGCCCGCGGGCGTGCCGCGTCTGCCCGTGCAGATCGAGGCCTCGCTGTCGCTGATTCTGCGCGAAGCGGTCACCAACATCATCCGGCACGCAGGAGCAACCTCGGTTGACTTCGTCTTTTTGCAGGAGCGGAATAGTTTGACACTTGAAGTCCGCGACAATGGTCGCGGAATGCGCGGAGAGGAGGGCAACGGCTTGCAGGGCATGCGAGAGCGTGTGAGTGACCTCGGGGGACAACTCTCCCTGGTCGCCGGGCCGAACCATCGCGGAACCACGCTGCGTGTGCAGTTGCCGCTTGCGGGAGCGAGTGAGCAGCACGCCACACCCGTCCATCTGCCCGAGGCACTCTCGATCGTGCCGAGCCGTTAGCCCGTCACCAGTCTCTCGGCGGTGCTCGGGGATTTACCGAGCACTCGCAAACACCCGATACACTAGAGGCTGATGAAGCATCGCGTGATCGAGCATTATGAGCTCCAGCGCCGCCTGGGAACAGGTGGCAGCGGCGTTGTGTACCTTGCGAACGACACGGAGTTGATGCGGCCAGTCGTGCTCAAGATCCTCAAGCGCGGCTCCCTCAATCCAGAGCAGATGCGCACCACGGTGCTGCGCGAAGCACGCCTTGCCTCGGCCATCGAACACCCCAACGTCTGCGCAATCTACGAGGTCGGCGAAGAGGGCGAAGAAGGCTACATCGTGATGCAGTATGTGCCGGGCCAGCCGCTTGATAAGCTCATTGCGAAAGGGCCGGGCAGCATGCAGCTGGTGCTCTCGGTCGGTATCCAGATCGCAGATGGGCTCAACGCGGCGCATACGCTCGGAATCTTTCATCGCGACCTGAAGCCCGCGAATGTGATCCTCACCGACGGTGGGCTGATCAAGATTCTGGATTTTGGCCTCGCGCGACGGCTCAGTGTCGAGGACGCCGAGTTTGATCCCTCGCTGACCAGCACGCGGAAGGGTGGCGCGCCGCTTGCGACCTACACGGCGCGCGGCGGCACCATTGGCTACATGGCGCCGGAGCAGTTTGTTACCGGGCAGTCGAGTGTGCGCTCGGATCTCTGGGCGCTCGGCGTGATTCTGTATGAACTCGTAAGTGGCCGGCATCCCTTTTCGCGTCCCGACGGCGATGAGTTCCAGAGCATTCGCGCGATCCAGTTCGTGGAACCGCCAGACCTTGCGACCTGCTGCCCGCAGGTGCCCGCCGAGCTTGCCAGCGTGATCTACACGCTGCTTGCGAAGAACCCGACCGACCGTTACGCGAGCGCTGCGGAAACGCGCGAGGCGCTTAAGACCATCATGCGCACGATGCAGATGGAGTCGGGCATCATCCCAGGCGAGGCGGCGGCGACGCTTCCGGTCTCGGCTGCCGAAAGCGAAAAGCGCGCGACGGGATTCTTGTCGATGCTGGCAGAGCGTTTTCGCGATTCGCCGGACTCGGCGGCCAAGCAGAACAGCATCATGGTGCTGCCTTTCAAGAATCTCGGGGCAGAGCCGGTTGCGCCGCTCTATGGCTCGGCACTGGCCGATGCGATCGGCGCGCGCCTGGCGCGGATGCCATCGCTCGTGGTGCGGCCCTCAGGCGCCCTTTCGCAGATGAGCAATGCGCAGCAACTGGCGCAGATGGACCCGCTTGAGATCGGGCAGAAGCTGCTGGTGCGCTGGGTGCTTGCCGGCAACTTCGTGCGAGGCACGCAAGGCTTCGACCTGAACTGGCAGCTGCTCGACGTCGTGAATCAGAGCGTGAGCGGTGGTGGCTCGATCAGTGTGCAGTCCTTCGATCTGATCGCGGTGCAGAGCGAGATTTGCAACGACGTCTTTGCATCGCTGCAGGGCATTGGTTCGCTCAAGATTGCCGAGCGGCCTGCGCCCCGCAGCCAACTCACCGGGCAGCTCTCGGAGGAGTACCTGCAGGCCCGCGCCATGCTGTCGTCTTTTATGCAGCGCACCGGCAGCCGCACGGATCTCGATCGGGCGCTTGAGCGCTTCGAGCATGTGACGGCACAGGATGCGCCCTTCTCGGCGGCCTGGAGTGGGCTCGGCATCACGCACCTGCAGTATGTCCGTCATGGCTTCGGCGGACACATGCACGTGATTGCAGCACGAAAGGCCTTTGATCGCGCCCTCGAGATCGATCCCGGCTCGGTCGAGGCGAATCTGTATCGCGTGTACATGCTGCTGTCCCGCGGCGAGAAGGAAAGTGCCCGCCACGGCATCGAGCATTTGCTGCACAGCGCCGGCAATGACGCGCAGGTACATATCATCGCAGGCATCACGATGCGGCTTGATGGCATGTACGAGCAGGCACTCTCGCAGTTCAATCAGTCGCTGCAGCTTGATCCATCGAATGCGCCGGTGATCTATAACCATCGCGCTCGTGTGTACCAGTACCAGAACCAGCTGGAGCTTGCTAACGATGAGCTCGAGAAGGGGCTCGCGCTCGAGCCGAAGCATCCGCTGCTGCGTACCTCGGTCGCCTACCAGCGCATGCGGCAGAACGATATCGCCGAGGCAATCGACATCCTGGAGCGCGTGATTGAAGACGACCACAGCATGCGCCTCGCATACCCTACGCTCGCCATGTGCTATGTGCAGGCAGGCGAGCGCGAGCGGGCGACGGAGTTGATCGAGGAAAACTCCATCTCTGCTGCTGAAGCCGATAGCGAGATGGCCTATCGGCTTGCGACGTATTACGCGGTGGAGGGTGACGAGAGCGAAGCGCTGCACTGGCTGCGTCGCGCGATCTACCTGGGCAATGAGAACTATCCCTGGTTCGCGCAGAATCCGGCGTGGAAGCGGCTCAGCGGCCACTCGGATTTCGAGCGGATCCTCGAGGATCTGAAGAAGAGCTACCGGCGCAACCAGAGGAACTGGAAACGCCTGCTGGACCGGGTGCCGCACTAGATCCAAGAGATCGTCGTTCGTGTCATTTACCCGGGAGCGGGGGAGCGCTAGTGGTCACAGCTGCGGCGAGAAGTCGGTCAGCTTCATGAAACTGAGCTCCAGCGAGGCGACGAACGGACCATTCTTCTCGGTCTCCGCCTGGAGTGCGATCCACTCCGGGTCGGTCTTGAATCTCGCCCAGCTGGCGGTCGCGGCCTCGCGACTGCGGTGCCGGAGGATGTACACGAGGGTGCCTCCGCCGCCAGGCAACAAGACCGGTCCATCCACGGCAGTCCAGTATGCGATTGGCTGCATGCCAAGCCGCTTGAAGATCGCAGTCTCGCGGGAGCGGAAACGGTCCAGGATCTTTGGCTCGGTGCCCGGGTAGAGGTGGTAGACGCGCAGTTCGTAGACCGTGTCGGGCCCGATGCCGCCGTCCGCGGGCGCTTCCTGTGACTCGGCAGGGGCGTTGCCGAGAAGAGGCAGTATGGTCGCTGCGCCGAGGCTCTTGATGGCGGAGCGCCGATCGTTTCCAGTCATTTGGGGGAGTATCTCCGGGAGAGGTTTTCTCGAGGATGATTCTAGTGGAAGCAACGAGGCCCTCTGCCCCGGCACAGCTTCGAGGTAACGAACAGAGGAGGCCAGCCCGTGTCAGGACCCCTCGGTGTCAGGACCCCTCAAGGATAGGGTGACGTCGGATGGGGGACCAGCAGGCCGAGATGTGGACTTCGTCGCGAACAATCCTGGGCTCACTCGGCTCCACTGTCACCAGCAGCTGCACATGGATTCTGGCTTATGGCGCTTTTCGACTACATCTGACGGCGTGCTGGCAGATGCACATCCCGTACAACCAGAAAGCGGTCGCCGGCCCGGGTTCCGGGCAGACGACCGCATCTGGTCGCGACTGAAATGGGCCGCCGGCTAATTCCGAGTGGGCATCAGCTCCATTGGTTCCGTCAGGCTGAAGACGATCTCCGAACCCTCTTCCACCTTCGCGTCGGACGGCTTCTGCAGCAGCAGGTGCGTAGTGACGACGCTTGCTCCAACGATCGCGCCCGCGCCCGCACCCACCGGCCCGCCGAACACGCCTCCCACGATCGCTCCACCGCCTGCGCCGGCGCCATACTCGGCGAGGTCTTTGGTGATGTGGTCCTTGGGCTGGATGCCGCCCTCCTGATCCGTGTGGGTCCCAGGCTGCGAGGTCGAGATAGCCTGCGCGTAGAGGTGGTAGGCGGTGCCATCTGGCAGAACCACTGCGTCAGGCCGCAGGCGGATGGTTGCGTGTGCGCCGAAGCGGTGACCCTGGGTGACGGAGACGACGCGTCCGCGAAGCTCCGAGCCCATCGGGATCACGACCCGGCCTTCCTTGTACACATCCTTCGCGACCTGCGCGCGAAAGGGTTCCCCGCCCTGGGTGCGCCGGGTCGAGAGCGACTGCATCAGGCGGACGCGGATGTCTGTTCCCTCGGCAAGCTCATTGGACGGTGCCGGGACCATGCCGACGACGCCGTAGTCCGGGTTGCCGGGGCGGCTGACGAGGTGAGCATTCTGCTCGGCCGGAGTCAGGGGCGGCGGTGCAGCCTGGTCGGCCTGAGCAGCCAGCTGGTTCGTGGTGGTGGTGATGACGCCGTAGTCGGGGTTCTCCATGCGCTGGGCGGACGGGGCAGGAGCAGGCCGGGGTGTAGCGGGAGCTGCCGTGACCGGCACGCCGGGAAGCGGCTTCGAGGGCGCAGGGGTCACCGGATCGTCATTGGCGACGATGCTGTCGTCTGCGGGCGGCTTAGACACGCCGGAGTACTGGTCAGGCGAACTGGTCTGCTGGGCATGGGCAAGCGTCGCCGGCGCGAGAACAAGCGAGGCGAACACCAGCAGCTGGGCGGTGCGAAGAGCAATCGGGTGCGACAGGGAAAGCTTCATAGCAGAACTCCAGGAGTTTGTGGGCGCAGGGGGCGCGTGCAGCTTCAGCCTAAGTGGAAGCTGCGGTTTCCCACGCAAGAAAACACGTTTCCTTGAGAAAAGACGTACCTCAAAGGTAAAGCCTGTTGCCCTTTCACGCGGTGCATGGATGCTTCGCGGTGCCGTGCAAGCGTGAACATTCAGCCAAGCTCTGCTCCTCGGGTGAAAAGCAGCCACGACCCTTTGTTAGAATCGGGCTTGTCTGCGCGGGAGCATCTCGCGCTGTTAGGAAGAGTGGAGCGCGGCGTGGCTGAGTTTATCGAGACCATCGGGAGCGCCCAGGCTGGGCAGGCTGCCGTCCGTGTCGATCGGCGGCCCCGCCTGAACGAGCGCTTACAGCACCGCATCATCACGAGCACCACACCAACCATAGGGATACCGATGACAGAGATTGTTGCCATACATGCCCGGGAGATTCTGGATTCCCGCGGCAACCCGACAGTAGAAGCGGAAGTGGTCCTGGAAGGCGGCATTCGCGGCCGCGCAGCCGTGCCCTCCGGCGCCTCGACGGGCGAACACGAGGCAGTGGAGCTGCGGGACGGCGACAAGAGCCATTACCTTGGCAAGGGCGTGCTGCAGGCGGTCGAGAATGTCGAGAGCATCCTGGCGCCGGAGCTGACCGGCATGGATGCCGCCAACCAGCGCCTGCTCGATGCGACGATGATCGCGATCGACGGCACCCCGAACAAGAGCAAGCTGGGCGCGAACGCGATCCTGGCCGTGTCCATGGCTGCTGCGCGTGCCTCGGCCACTGCCCTGCACATGCCGCTCTACCGCTACCTCGGTGGCGTGAACGCCTCGATTTTGCCGACCCCGATGATGAACATCCTCAACGGCGGCGCGCATGCCGACAACAATGTGGACTTCCAGGAGTTCATGGTGATGCCGGTTGGCGCGGAGCGATTCGCCGATGCGCTACGCTGGGGCGCCGAGGTCTTCCACACCCTCAAGGGCGTGCTGAAGAAGAAGGGCTACAACACAGCGGTGGGTGATGAAGGCGGCTTTGCCCCTTCGCTCAAGTCGAACGAGGAGGCGATCGAGCTGATCCTCGAGTCGATCGAGCTGGCCGGCTACAAGGCCGGGGAAGACATCGTGATCGCGCTCGACCCGGCTGCCAGCGAGTTTTACGACAAGGACGCGGGACGCTACATCTTCAAGAAGAGCGATCGCCGCGAGCTGACCTCGGAAGAGATGGCGCGCTACTGGGAGAGCTGGACCCAGCAGTACCCGATTGTGTCGCTCGAAGATGGCCTGGCCGAAGATGACTGGGCCGGCTGGAAGTACATGAGCGAGCTGCTGGGACAGAGCATCCAGCTTGTCGGTGACGACCTATTTGTAACCAACACCGAGCGGTTGCAGCGCGGTATTGAAGAAGGCGTTGCCAACTCGATCCTGATCAAGGTGAACCAGATCGGGACCATCAGTGAAACTCTGGAGGCGATCGAGCTTGGCCGGCGCTATGGCTATACCTCGATCATTTCGCACCGTTCCGGTGAAACGGAAGACACATTTATCGCGGATCTCGCGGTCGCTACCGGCGCAGGACAGATCAAGACCGGCTCGGCTTCCCGTACAGACCGCATCGCGAAATACAATCAGCTGCTCCGCATTGAAGAAGAGCTTGGCCAGACAGCAGAGTATCTCGGTCTGGAAGCAGTCAACTTCGGCGAGTAGCCCTTCTCCCCAGGGCAGGCGGATGGATTCCGTCTGCCCCGATACCATGCGACAGAAGGAAGCTCTTCTTCGCGGCTGCACCTCCCAAGGAGTTTTCTTTGCAAAAGTTCGCTGTTGGCGCCCTCGCGCCGTTCCTTCTTGTTGCCGTAGGCGCCACCGCCCAGACCGCAGCAAAGCCCTCGACTGCTCCTGCTTCCAGCGCAGCCGCCGCCAGGCCAGGCACGCCACCGCCACCAGCGCACCCGCTCACGGCAGTGCAGGCACATGAGTTGATGAAGCTCACGGGCACCGACCAGGTAAAGTCCCGACTCGTCGAAAACATCCTGGCGTACTTCCAGCGCGCTTTCCCTCCGTTCGTGCCGCAGGACGTGAAGGATGACCTGAAAACCAGCCTAGACAAGATGGACATCGACACGCCGACGGTAGCGACCTACCAGAAGTACATGTCGACCGAGGATGCCGAGAAGACCATTGAGTTCTACAAGACCCCCGCTGGCAAGGACCTGCTCCAGGTCACGCCGATCCTGTTGAGCGAAGTGCAGCAGGCTGCGTTGAAGAACGGGCAGGACACAGCACGCGCCGTGATCGAGCGGCACAAAACCGAGATCGAGGCCGCGCAGAAGACCTACGAAGCGCAGCACCCGAATCCGAACGCACCGACACTGGGACCGGGCGCTCCGGGCTCGGCCCCAAGCACCACACCCAGAAAGCCGCAGTAAGCTTTTTTTGTGACAGCGGGCGCGAAGATCAACTCTTCGCGCCTTTTTTTATTATGCTCTTCTCCGTGCAGTGAGGACTCTGATCCATGGCTACTTCCACCCGCAAGCGCCCCCTGGTTCTCGCCATTCTCGATGGCTGGGGGATCCGCGCCGACTCCGATAACAACGCGATTGCGCTCGCACGCAAGCCGGTCTACGACAAGCTGCTCGCTGAGTTTCCCCACACCGTGCTGCGCGCCTCGGAGCACTTTGTAGGGCTGCCGGATGGACAGATGGGCAACAGCGAAGTGGGCCATCTCAATATCGGTGCAGGGCGGGTGGTCGAGATGGACATCACACGGATCGATTCGCTGGTCGCCGCAGACAGGCTCGGGACGGAGCCGGCAATTGCGGCCGCCTTTGCCAATGCGCGCGACCACGGCCGTTCACTGCACCTGCTTGGCCTCGTCTCGGACGGCGGCGTACACGCGCACCAGGCGCACCTCTACGCGTTGCTGCGTGCGGCGAAACGCGCAGGGGTGGAACGTGTCTATGTGCACGCATTTCTTGACGGCCGGGACACGTTGCCGAACAGTGGCGCCGGGTATCTCGAGCAGTTGCTGGCACGGATGAACGAGTACGGCGTCGGCCAGCTGGCCACCGTCTCCGGTCGCTACTACGCCATGGATCGCGACATGCGTTGGGAGCGCGAGAGAAAAGCATCCGACGCGATGATCGCGGGCGTTGCCGAGGGTGGTGCGTACACCGATGCCGTGCTGCGCGTCGAACAGTGCTACAGCAACGGCACGACCGATGAGTTTATTGTGCCGTTTGTGGTGACAGATGCTGCCGGGCAGCCGACAGCGACGATCCAGACCGGTGACAGTTGCATCCTGTTCAACTACCGGGCGGATCGCGTTCGCCAGATCACGCGTATCCTTGCGCGCAACAGCGGGCTCACCAAGGATGACGGACGCGAGCTGCCGCAGCTCGCCGAGCAGGACGCGGCGATTCCGCGCAACACCATCCCGGAGAACCTCTTCTTCGTCACCATGACGCAGTACGACAAGAACTTCTCGGTGCCGCGTGTGATCGAGCCGCAGTCGATGGATAACCTCCTCGCGAACCTGCTCGCCCAGGCCAACCTGCGCAACCTCCGCATCGCCGAGACCGAAAAGTACGCGCACGTGACGTACTTCTTCAATGGCGGCATCGAGAAGGCATTTCCCGGCGAAGACCGCGAGCTCGTGCCCTCGCAGAAGGTTGCCACTTACGATCTCGCGCCCGAGATGAGTGCTGCGGGCGTCGCCGACGCAGTGATCAAGGCGATCGAGGACACGGCTTTCGACCTGGTCGTCGTGAACTTCGCCAATGCCGACATGGTGGCGCACTCCGGCCAGCTTGCGCCGACGATCCGCGGCGTAGAGACCGTGGACGCCTCGCTCGGTCGCATCATGGCTGCGCTGCGTGCCAGGGGCGGCTCCATGCTGATCACCGCGGACCATGGCAATGCCGAGCAGATGGTCGACTTTGTCGCCGGCGGCCCGCACACCTCGCACACCACCAACCCCGTGCCGTGCATCCTGGTCGACGAAGATGCAGCGAACTACACGCTGCGTGAAGGCGGTTCGCTCCGGGATCTGTCGCCGACGATCCTGGCCATGCTCGGACTGGACCAGCCGCGCGAGATGAGCGGTCACGACCTGCGGGTGCCGAAAAGCTAGCGCTTTCCGGCGAGCCGGCTAACGAATCCATTAGTAGTTCGTCTAGACTAGGGAAGGCGGCGAGACCAGCCTTCCCAGTTCACCTCTCCGGAGCACGTCATGGATCGTAAGACTAATCGTTTAGTTGCAGCAGCCTCCAAGTCCCTCAAATCCGCAAAGCCGGCCGTCTATGTTTCGGCACTCGCGCTCGGCGCGATCGTCTTTATGAGCCGAGGCGCGGTGCATCCGGCCTCGGCCAGCGTGTCGCCGCTCGATGACTCGAGCGTGACGGCGCTGACGCAGCTTGACCAGGCAATGGAGTCCGTCGCGGCACGCGTGACCCCGGCTGTGGTCAATATCGCCGTGACCTCACGCGCCTCAGAGCACGCAACAGCGGAGGAGGGTGGGCAGCAAGGGCCACAGGGCATGCAGGGTCTGCCGCCGGGGCTGCAGCAATTCTTTGGCTCGCCGGAAGCGCAGCAGCCACAGCAGCCACAGATCGAGCATGGCATCGGCAGCGGCGTGATCATCTCGCCTGACGGCTACATCGTCACAAACAACCATGTCGTCGAGGGCGCCACGCAGATCCGCGTCACTCTCAACGACCGTCGCGTCTTCACGGGTCGCGTCGTCGGCGTCGACAAACTGACTGATCTTGCCGTGGTCAAGATCAACGCGACCGATCTGCCAAGCATCGCGTGGGGTGACTCCACGCAACTGAAGCCGGGAGAAACGGTGCTGGCGTTCGGCAGCCCCTTTGGCTACTTCCAGTTTTCAGTCACACGCGGTATCGTGAGCGCGGTCAACCGGCCGAACCCGTATAACGACAATGCACGGAAGCCCGGCGGGTTCATCCAGACCGATGCCGCGATCAACCCTGGTAACTCGGGCGGTCCGCTCGTGAATGCGCACGGCCAGCTGGTCGGTATCAACACCTTCATCATCTCGGACAGCGGATCGTTCGCGGGTGCGGGCTTTGCAATCCCGGCGCAGATCGTGCACGCGACGGCAGAGCAGCTGATCAAGACCGGCAAGGTGGAGCATGGCTACCTCGGCATCAGCATGAATGATGTAACGCCGGACAATGCCGCGTTCTTCAACCTGAAGGACGCCTCGGGCGCAATCGTCGCGCAGGTATCTCCGGACTCTCCCGCAAGCCGCGGAGGATTGCAGCAAGGCGATGTGATCACCGAGTTGAATGGGCAGAAGGTGATCAACGGTGGGGGATTGCAGGTTGCCGTGAGTGAAATGACACCAGGCACGGGCCTCACGCTCGGTGTGTTGCGCCAGGGCAGGCCGGTTTCTCTGCATCTGACACTGGGGCAGTTCCATAACGATCAGCAGGTCGCGGACAACGAAGGGGATGGCAGCCCATCCCAGGGCAAGCTCGGCCTTGCTGTGAGCAACCTGACACCGGATGCACGGGCGCAACTGCAACTCCCAGCGAACGTGCAGGGGGTGGTGATCCAGAGTGTGCGCCCGGAGAGCCCAGGCGATGATGCCGGGCTGCAGCCGGGCGACGTGATCCAGGAAGTGGATCGCGTTCCGGCTTCATCCGCAAACCAGTTTGTCAGCGAGGTGCACAAGAATCCCGCGGGCAAGGATCTCCTGCTGCTGGTCTGGTCCAAGGGCAACGCCAGCTATCGTACGTTGCACACCGATGGCGGTCAGCAGAACGGGTAAGCAGTCCACCGAAAGCAGGCAGCCGCGCACGCGGACTGCCTGCTCTCGGTGTTTGCTCCTCCCGCGCAGTGAAGAAAGCGAATGCCTGTGGCAGCAGGCTCTTTCCAAAGGTCTCGTGAAAATCGTACGATCCGACGTCTGCATTCCACATGCAGCCCGACCGAGGTTCGCACGCTATGACCGCACGTCTCTCGCAGGCTCGCTTTTTTCTTTTTGCAACGTCTCTGCTTCTTCCGTTTGCGGTATCTGCCCAGGCGCCGCATCCCGTGACTGCTGCTGACCAGGAGAAGATCGAGTCGCTGGTAAAGGGCATGACGCTTCAGCAAAAGATCGACTACATCGGCGGCACGGGCTTCGCGATCCGCGCGGTCCCTTCTTTAAATCTGCCGGCATTTGAGATGTCCGATGGGCCGTACGGCACGCGCTCAAACGCAGGGTTTCCGTCAACAACCTATGCCGCCGGCGTAAGCCTCGCGGCCAGCTGGGATCGTGAGCTGGCAGCAAAGGTAGGTGGAGGCATCGGGCGCGATGCGCGTGCCCGTGGCGTGCACTACATGCTGGGGCCTGGCGTGAACATCTACCGCTCCCCCCGGAACGGACGAAACTTCGAGTACTTTGGCGAAGACCCATTCCTCGCCTCGAACATAGCCGTCGGCTACATCACCGGAATGCAGGAGCAGGGCGTCAGCTCCACAATCAAGCATTACATTGGGAACAACTCCGAGTATCTGCGGCATGACTCTGACTCCGAGATCGAGCCGCGTGCGCTGCGCGAAATCTACCTGCCGAGCTTCGAAGCCGCCGTCAAGAAAGCCCACGTCGGCGCAATCATGGACTCCTACAACCTCATCGATGGCGTCCATGCTACGCAGAACAGCTTTCTCAATACCGAGATCGTGCGCAAGGAGTGGGGCTTCCCCGGCGTGATGATGTCGGATTGGGACGCGACCTATGACGCGGTCGGCGCGGCCAATGGTGGACTCGATCTCGAGATGCCGACCGGCAAGTTCATGAACCAGAAGAACCTGATGCCGGCGATCCAGGCAGGCACGGTGACCGAGGCGACGATCAACGAAAAGATCCGTCACATCCTGACCACCGCGATGGCCTTCGGCTGGCTCGATCGCCCGCAGACGGACCCCTCGATCTCGTTTGTTGATGGAGCGAACCGCGAGGTCGCGCTTCGCTCAGCGCGAGAAGGCGCTGTGCTCCTCAAGAACGACGACCACCTGCTGCCGCTTGACCCATCGCAGGTCAAGACGCTCCTCGTCGTCGGGCCGGATGCGTACCCGGCCGTGCCGGTCGGCGGCGGCAGCGCAGGGGTAGCACCCTTCCATGCCGTGAGCACGCTTGAGGGCATCACCAACGCCTTTGGCGCACAGGTCAACGTGCTGTACGACCGCGGCCTGCCGACGATGTCTGATCTTGCGATCCAGACGAACTTCACGACCGAGGCCACGGGCGGCAAGCCAGGGCTGATGCTCGAGAACTTCGACAGCAGCGACCCCACCGGAACAGCAACCAAGACGAGCACACTGGGGCATATCAACCTGCCCGGTGTGAGTTGGACAGACTTTCTCGGCGACCCGTCGGCGCTCATGATGTTGTTCACTGCAGAGCCGAAACATACCTCGCGACGCTTCACCGGGTACTACAACGCGCCGACATCGGGCAAGTATGTGATCGCGCTCGAGGGTCCCGGGGAAGGCTCGGGCAATCGCGTCTTTCTCGATGGCAAGATGATCATCGACGACTGGAATCTCGTGCGTGCGTTTCAGCCGACGCTCACAATGGATCTGAAGGCCGGGGCGCACAAGATCGTTGTGGAGGACAAGCAGAGTGGGCCTCTGGGTGGTCGCCTCCGCTTCGGCATCATGGAGGCGAGCAAGATCGTCGATCCACGTGCAGTCGCGATGGCGTCCAAGGCGGATGCAGTGATCGTCTCCGCCGGCTACCAGTCTGAGAGCGAGAGCGAGGGTGGCGATCGCACCTTCGGCCTGCCCTTCGGGCAGGACCAGCTGATCGATGCCGTCGCGGGCGTGAACAAGAAGGTCATTGTCGATGTCACCTCCGGCGGCAATGTCGACTCGGAAGCATGGATCGGTCGCGTCCCGGTGCTACTCGAAAGCTGGTACGCCGGCGAGCAGGGCGGCACGGCTTTTGCCGAGATCGTCACCGGCAAGGTCAACCCCTCGGGACACTTGCCCGCGACCTTTGAGCGGCGCGCCGAAGATAACCCGACCTTTCACAACTACTACCCCGAAGGCGACACGAAGAAGGTCGTCTACAAGGAGGGCATCTTTGTCGGCTATCGCGGCTACGAGCACACGCACGTGAAGCCGCTGTTCCCCTTCGGCTACGGGATTTCCTACACGACCTTTGCCTTCTCAAACCTGTCCACAACGCCCGGCTCAGCAGGGCGGGATCCGCAGGTGACGGTCTCCTTCGACGTGAAGAACACGGGCGATCGTGCCGGTGCGGAGGTGGCGCAGGTCTACGTCTCGGACGACCACGCCAAAGTGGCGCGGCCCGCTCGCGAACTCAAGGGTTTCGAACGGGTCGAGCTCGCGCCGGGTGAGACAAAGCATGTCTCGGTCACGCTCGATGCACGATCCTTCGCATACTACGACGTTGCGAACAAGCACTGGACGATTGACCCGGGCAAGTTCGGCATCCATGTCGGAGACTCGGTCGAGTCGCTGCCGCTTGAGGCCTCGGTGAGCCTGTCGCGGGAGGCGGCGGAGAGCAGCTTCTGACCCGCGCTGGCAGAACAAAGGCCCACCTCCCAGCCGAGCGTGGGCCTTTGCCTGGAGAGCGATCTGTAACTAGAACTGCTTCTCTTTGTGAGGGAACCAGGTGATGCCACCCCAGATGCTTACGTCCGAGTGAAGGCCCGGCTTGTAGATCGGCGCCTTCCAGGCCTCGTACTGGCCAGCCAGCCGGAACTGCACATCGGGATCGACGCGTTTGACGTAGTTCAGGCCAAAAGCATTCTGTGTAGTTCCGCCGGGAGTGAAGCCGTTATTCGGCTGAACGGAATCCGGGATGAAGTTCTTGTCCGCCTTGACGTTGCGATACGAGACCTGTAACTGCTCCTGTGGCGTGAAGTGGTAGGTGATCCACGCCTGCGCTCCCTTGTCGTCGCGCCCGATCGGATCAGTGAACAGGAACCCTTTATTGGTTGTGCCTTGCTGCTGCACGGCTTCGTAGAAATAGAACTGTCCAGGCCCGGAGACAGGGTGCCCGTAGCAGCGGTTGGTCACGCAGTCGGTAGATGCGGCTTCGAGGCGGAAGTCGAGCTTTGGCGCATGGGGAACGTGCGAGAGATAGATGCCGGGGCGGATGGCCGCGCGCCGCGGCGCCGACGCGGGGCTCACGTCATCATGCGAGAACGAGTCGGTGTACAGCGTGAGCCAGTTGCGCAGGTAAGGCAGACGGTAGGAGAAGTCAAACGCGCTGAAACGTGCGCCAGGATCTGTCGGCCCGAATTTCTTCACGTTGCTGACATTGTCGGCGCTGAAGAACGAGCGAAGAAAGCTCTTGAGCGTGATCGGTTCGTGCCCTTTGCCACCCCAGATCACGGTTCGTTCGAAGCCAAACTCCAGATTCCTGGTCGGATGGATGCTGACTTTCTCGGCGTGGACCCATGGGTGGTTGGGCTGCGTGTGTCCGCCAAGTGTGCCCACAAAGAAGTCGTAGCGCATCGGGCCGATCACACGGCGCATCAGCGGAATGTAGAAGGGTTCCACGCGGTTGATCTGCAACTGGTAGATACTGTCTGCGTTGGTGCTCCAGGCGAAGGCACCGCCCTGTCCGGGTCCAAGCCAGTGCTCGATTTTGCCCAGAGAAATCTCGTGCTTCCAGAGGTGATAGGAGAGGTTCGCGTCGAGGATGCGAACGTTGACCCTGTCCGAGATCGGGCCCACCGGGTCAGTAGCCTGCAGCAAGAGGGGATTGTAGGCGATGTCGTCAATCGTCTGCGACAGATAGGTGCCCAGCGCAAGCGAGTATCCAGTCGCCGAGGGCGCCCGCTGAAGTTCGGCACGCAGCGCAAGCGTGAAGCGCCCGGCCTCCATGCGCCCGCTTGCGCCGGTGACGTTATTCAGCCCTTGCTGGTAGGGGCGGCCATAGTCGTTGATGATCGTCTGGCCAAGATGGAAGCTGTCGTTGAGCGGGGTGCCACCGATCCCAAGAAAGCGCGTGTACACGGTGTCAAGCTCTGCATGCTTGCCGGTGAAGTACAGGTCGTTTTCTACTTCGCGCTCGACGGCCAGGTAGATCTCCTCTGCCTCTTCCGAACCGGGTGAGTCATCGTCTGCGGAGGGCGCGTCGTCGCGGTCGAGCATGTGCAGCACGCTCAGTCGTGTCCATGGTCGCTGGCCGAGAAAGCCGGTGCCCAGGTAGCCGAGCGAATGCAGCCGGTCAAGCGCCGGATAGATCCAGCTGTCCATCGGGATGTACGTGGACCCCTGTCCATCACGGATCGTCCATGGACGCGCTATCTGGAAGTTACGCGGCAGGCGGATATTGGGAAGCGTCTCGGCAGGCGGTTGCTGCGTGTCCTGTGAGGATGGGCGCGAGGATCCGTGGGTCGGCGGTCCGGTTTGAGAAAGGCCCGTTGTAGGGGGACCAACAGAGGCCAGCAGACAGATGCCTACGGCTAATTTCACGCTTACCTCGGCATAGCACAGGGAGTGGCGCGCCGTGCGCGATGCCTCTCTCTGCGCGACTCATCGAGAAGCGTAGTGGAAGACCCTCGCGAAGACAAGGGTGGCGACAGGGATTCCGTTGCAGCCCGCTTCAAAATGCGCCACGTCTTCTGTTCCCCGGGCTATCCTGCCGGTCAGTCGCCTGCTGCTTCGCGGAGAAGGTCTCGTTCCAGGTGGCGCTTCCATGCTTTGTCGAAGGCGCCACGCTTGCGCAGCATGGCCTCGATGCGGGTGAGGGCATCCGTCGGTGGGGTGGCATCGCCGCGCAGGGTGAACGGCAGGCACCTGATATGGCTGGGGCCTCCTCCGCTGCGTGCCCGGCTGCCACACTCGAAGGCCACCCGGTAGATCGCCAGGGTGTCATCACGATCGACCGGGATCGCCGGGTACGGCGGAGCCCCCTGCTCGTGTGCAGGAGGTTGCGCCGGGTCGTTACGCGTGCCGCGCGCTCCATCCGAGACGAACAGGAGGGGCAGCCTCTGTGCGGCGGCGTACTCGCCTGCTTCGCTCCACGTCAGGGGGAAGCTCTTCTTCTGTCTCGGGGAGAGCGCCTCATCGAGCCTTGCTGACGGGGGCAGCAGGATGCAGACCAGAGACCCCGTCCGGAGAGCTGCGGTCGCCGCACCCAGCGCCACGGCGACCGCGGGAGCTTCGCTCCTGGGCTGCTCGACGGTGGGCGGCTGGGTTCGCGTCGTTTCCTGCCCGGGGTTCTTTCTCAGGGGCGCGAGTGCGATGCCCATGCCGCGAGGCACAAGCAGGAGATCCTCCGGGGTCAGGTTCGCGCACACCGCGGCGGCTGCTGCTGCGCCTGCATCGCCGCGGCGGCGGCCGGCGCGGGTCTCTGCCAGGTGAGCCCGCAAGGTCTGACGGTAGAGCTCCTGCAGCAGTTCATTGCGGATGCGTGCTTGCTGTTCCTTGCTCATCGCTTGCCTTTGCTCGTGCTCTCGTTCGCTCCAACATGCGCGAACGGCTTCGCGCAAGGGGCAGTTTTCAACACATTTGTGCATAAAGCTGTGTAACGGGAGTGTTTGGTTCGCTCCGGCACAGTATTCACGCGCCTTTCACCATTGTGCACACAAAACGCAGCAGTTGTTCGAGATTCCGCGCGCGGCCTCACGAGGAATAGTCAGCGTTGATGTGGACATACTCGGCGGTAAGGTCCGTTGTCCAAAAACGGCATTGTCCCGCACCAAGCCCGAGTGAAACTGTGATAGAGAAGCGTCGCTCCTTCATCGCCTGGTGCACGGCATCCTTGTCAAAGCGCGGGGAGCGGCCACCGTTCTCGCACACAGGCAAACCATTCAGCTCGATCTGGATGGTGTTCGGATCGATGGCGATGCCACTCGCGCCAATGGTCGACATGAGCCTGCCCCAGTTTGGATCGCTACCGGCCCATGCGGTTTTAACGAGTGGAGAGTGCGCGATCGCGCGAGCGATCACGAGGGCGTCCGCATCTGTAGCTGCTCCGGTTACATTCAGTGTCACCACGTGGGTTACGCCTTCACCGTCCTCCACAATGGCGAGCGCAAGCTCTTCCGAGATGGCGTGCAGTGCTTCGCGAAACTCTGCGGTGTCCGCTGTGACTCGCACACCGCTTTTACCCGACGCAAGCAGAACCACGGTGTCGTTGGTAGACGTGTCCCCGTCGATCGAGATGCGATTGAACGTGGTGTCCGCCGCGGCGCCAAGGAGGGATGCCAGTGCGGCTGCATCGCAGGCTGCATCGGTGAAGAGGTAGGCGAGCATCGTCGCATGCGGCGGTCCGAGCCGCGGATGAATCATGCCTGCTCCTTTGCAGGCCCCTGCAAGGCGCACGGTGTTGCCTTCGATGGAGATCGTTCGATGCGCGACCTTCGGGCGCGTGTCCGTGGTGAGGATGGCGCGCGCGAATGCCGCGAATGCCTCATTGCTTGCGTCCAGTTGGGTTGCGACGCCAGGCAGCGCCGCGGTGATCTTCTCGCTCGCGAGCAGCACGCCGATGATGCCGGTGGAGCTGGGAAGCACTTCCTCGGGCATGCAGCCGAACTGTGCCGCTGCAGCGGCACATGTCTCGCGCGCCGCTGCAAGGCCCGCCTCGCCGGTCGCACAGTTGGCGTTGCCGCTGTTCACCACAAGTGCCCGCAAACGACCGCCGGTTCGAAGCAAGTGTTCACGCCCCACGATCACTGGTGCGGCCACCACCAGGTTCTGTGTAAACAGGGCAGCAGCCTCGGTCCCGGGCGCGGCCACCACGCAGGTGAGGTCGGTCTTGCCGCTGGGCTTGATGCCCGCGCGTGCAGACGCGAAACGGAAGCCACGGGGCAGAGCATCCGAGGGCAGAATTGAGGGGAGCGGATCGGACGCAGCGGCAGAAGTGAGGGGTGACATCGTGGCTCTACTCTATCGAAGGCCGCGCCTGCCTGCACGGCAGCCGTGTGCCGCAAACAGCGGCGGAAACGATGCGAGGATAGAAGGGATGACGACCAGCTCTTCCGCAGTTCCCAACGCCACAGACCTCTTCCTCTCCATGCGACACATCACCGTCGCCCGCGGCGAGAGCATCGTTCTCCACGATCTCGCGCTGGACATCCGCAATGGCGAGCACATCGCGTTGCTTGGCCCGAACGGCTGCGGCAAATCCACGCTGATCAAGACGCTGACCCGCGAGCAATACCCGATAGTTCCGCTGGCGGGCGAGCCGACGATGCACTTCACGCTGCTCGGCAGAACCCGCTGGGACCTGTCGCAGCTGCGCTCCTCCTTTGGCGTGGTCTCGGCAGACCTGCCCGGCGAGCGGACACCGGTCACGAGTGGTCTCGATGCCGTGGTCGCAGGCTTTTTCGGCGCGTCGTCGCTTTGGCCCAACCACGTGGTCACGCCGGAGATGGAGGGGCGCGCCCGCGAGTCACTCGCGCTGATGCGCGCCACGCACCTTGCCGAAAAGCTGGTGGGCGCGATGTCGGCAGGCGAGCAGCGGCGCGTGATGATTGCGCGGGCGCTTGTGCATCGGCCTGGCATGCTGCTCCTCGATGAACCCTCAAACGCGCTGGACCTGCTTGCGCAGCACGAGCTGCGGCTGGCGCTGCGTGCGGTCGCCCAGGCTGGCACTGGCCTGGTGATCGTGACGCATCAGCTCGCAGACCTGGTGCCGGAGATCGAGCGCGTCGTGCTGATGCGTGAAGGGCGGATTGTGGCCGATGGTCCACGACGCGAGCTCCTGCGCGAAGACGTCCTGACCGATCTTTTTGGGCTGCCGATTCAACTCACGGAGCGCGACGGATTTGTGTACGCCTGGTGAGCAGAAGTGAAACGAAAGTTATTTCCACGAGTGCAAAATGGGCCTCTTGACCCGCCAGGACCTCCCGGATACTCTCGTCTTACACAAGAAAGGAGGGCGATCCTATTCATGACAAGTTCCGACTGTAGTTTGTGCAATAACGCTACATGTGAGGTGTCTGAGGCTTAGGGCTCCTTCCAGCTCTAGACCTGGCGTTCTGAAGAAACACGCCGAGGCCCATCTCAAGAGTCGTCGCACAGTATTGGGTATGTGTGGCAGGCTTGGCTCGAAGGATGCCTCAGGTCAATCTCAACAGTGCACCGGCAGAAGGCCCGCTCCGCAAGGAGCGGGCCTTCTGCTTTGCGTTTTACAATGACCCTATGGAACCGCTTGTTATCGCAGGAAAGGCTTTTCAGTCGCGCCTGATCGTGGGCACAGGCAAGTACAAGGATGGCCCGGAGACCCAGGCCGCCATCGAAGCCTCGGGCGCCGAGATCGTGACGGTTGCGGTGCGGCGCGTCAACCTCGATCGTTCGCGCGAGTCGCTGCTCGATTTCATCGATCCGAACCGCTACTTTCTCCTACCGAACACCGCTGGCTGCTATACCGCCGATGAGGCGATCCGCGCCGCCCGCCTCGGCCGCGAGGTTGGGCTCTCGGACTGGGTCAAGATCGAGGTCATCGGGGACCAGGCCACGCTCTACCCCGATGTGCAGGCAACGCTTGAAGCGACCCGCGTGCTCGCGAAAGAAGGGTTCACCGTACTTCCGTACACGACCGATGACATCGTTTTCGCGCGTCGCCTGATCGATGCGGGTGCAGCCGCGGTGATGCCGCTGGGGGCACCGATCGGGACGGGTCTCGGCATCTCGAACCCGGACAACTTCCGGATCCTGCGCGAGCTCATCCACGAGGTCCCGCTGATCATCGACGCGGGGCTCGGCACGGCCTCGGATGCCGCGCTCGCGATGGAGCTTGGCGCGGATGCGGTGCTCCTGAACTCGTGCCTCGCTGCTGCGAACAAGCCGGTGCTGATGGCCGAAGCGATGAGCCACGCAGTGCTCGCTGGCCGACAGGCATTCCTCGCGGGTCGCATGCCGAAAAAGCTCTACGCCACCGCCTCGTCGCCGCTCGAAGGGATCTCCCGCTAGCGAGCGTTACGAGTCGGGCACCCGGGGGCAGCCGGGAGCAGCCCGGACCCGCTCGCCACGCTACACTCAGGGTGCATGCGCGTCTTCGGGATCGACTGCGGGACAGAATGGACAGGGTATGGCGTGGTCTCTGTCGAAGAGACGCCACGGGAGCGTCGTCTCCGCCCCATCTGTGCCGGAACCATCCGGCTTTCGAAAAAAGAAACGCTGGCCACGCGTCTGGAGATGGTGCACCGGGAGCTCTTCTCGCTGATCGCCGCCCACGCTCCTGACGCCATCGCCGTGGAAGAGGTCTTCTACTCCGTCAATGCCAAGTCCGCGCTGAAGCTCGGCCATGTCCGTGGCGTAGCCCTGCTGGCTGCCGCCGGACACCTGCTGCCGGTCTTCGAATACGCACCTCTCAAGATCAAGTCAACGGTGGTCGGCTACGGGCTGGCTTCAAAGGAGCAGGTGCAGTTGATGGTCGCCCGGCTGCTCAACCTGGATAAGGTGCCCGAACCTGCCGACGCTGCGGATGCCCTGGCGATCGCGATCTGCCACATTCACCACGCCCAGACTCTCGATCAGCAAGGGGTTCTTCCCAAGGGGTCGGCCGAGCCGGCGCTCCGGGCCGTACTCCGATGAAGCCCATGGTCCTCGTTCTCTGCGCCGCACTCGCAGGCACCCAGCTTTCCGCACAGGCGCCCTCTGCCCGAACCATCACCTTCACCTACGACAACCCGGGCCTGCAGCCGCCGCATTATGTCGAGATGATCCACGAGGACGGCACGGGCACGTTCGAGTCGACGGTAGGAAACAATGCTGCCCCCACGGATCGAGCCGCACCCCGAAGCCTCGCGCGGCCAATCAAGGTGGCAGATCCTCTGCTGCACCAGCTTTTCCAGTCTGCGCAGCGGAACCACTTCTTTGCCACACCCTGTTCCCTGAAGCACAGCAATCTCGCCTTCACCGGCAATAAGACCTTTGCCTACGCCGGCCCGGATGGGCAGGGAAGCTGCACGTTCAACTATGCGAAGGATCAGCAGCTGCAGGCGCTCGCCGGCCGCCTCATCGCCATCGCGACCACCCTTGCAGAAGGGGCAAACCTCGAGCTCCTGCTCTCGCACGACAAGCTGGGTCTCGAGGCCGCCATGACCCGGCTGACCAGTGAGCAGGAGGAAGGCCTGGTTGGTGAGCTGGAGAACATTGCCCCGATACTCCAGGCGATCGCAAACGACGGGGAAGTCCTGCACCACACGCAGGCACAGGCGACCGCTTTGCTCAAAACAATCAGCCAGTAGCCTTTGGCCGCATCCACGCTAGATCGCACCCGTGACTGAGCGGTTTGCCCGCAGCCATGCTCTAACAGGGTGTTTCCTGTAGGGAGCAACAGAGAGCCGGTCCGCGGGTTTTCACTCGCAGAGGCTTGCCCGGTTCACTTACAGTAGGAGGCCGCGATGAGGCATTTTCACACCCTGGGATTGGAGCTGGCCCTCTGCTCCGTGCTGCTCTGTCCGGCGTTGCTCGGTGCCGCGCAAACCGTCGATCCTGCACCAGGGCCACAAAGCCCGGACGCCGCCGCGCCCTCGGCGCAGCCACCCGTGGAAAACTCGGTTCTCCCGGCACGGTTGAGCGATGTGGAAGGCGCGGTGCGGTTGAACCTTGCACCCGGCGCGACCCCGGCACCCGGCGCAACCCCGGCACCCGATGCGACCCCGGCACCCGATGGGTCCACTCCGGGTCGCTTCGCCGACGCCACCCTGAACATGCCCGTACCGGTCGGCGCAGCCGTCGAGACAGGGGGCGATGGACGGGCCGAGCTCGAGTTCTCTGACGGCAGCATTGTGCGCGTCGCACCGAACTCGGCGGTGCGGATCGTCGCGCTCACCGTGCGCAGCATGTCGATCGAGTCTGCCCGAGGGTTGAGCTATGTCGAGGTGCCGACCCAGGGTGGCGTCGCGGTGACGCTCATGGTTGGGCCGGATCAGCTCGTGCTCGCGCAGAACACTCTGCTGCGCGTGGATCTCGATACCAACCCATCGCAGGTCGCGGTGCTGCGCGGCTCGGCTCACATCACCAGCCCCGGTACGGATATAGGCTTCGACGCTACGGCGGGTGACACCGCGGTGATCGACGCTGCCTCGCCGGATTCGTACGACCTGAAGCAGTCCGTTGCCGAGAACTCCTGGGACCAGTGGAACAGCGACCGCGATGCGCAGCTTGCACAGATGGCGGATGGCCAGACCAATGTGCGCGTTGGCAGCGGTGACGCAGAGTCGCCTGCGTGGAATGACCTCGACTACTACGGCACCTGGTACAACGTTCCGGGAGCAGGCCAGGCCTGGGCGCCGGATGGCGTCGATTCCTCCTTCGACCCGTATGGCTCCGGGGCATGGGGGTACTACTCCGGTGTGGGCTACACCTGGATCTCCGCCTATCCCTGGGGCTGGCTGCCGTACCACTGCGGTGCCTGGAACTACTTCAACGGCTTTGGCTGGGGCTGGCAGCCTGCAGGTGGCTGCGGGCTGTACGGCGGCGCGGGCTGGCTGCCGTATGCGGGCATCCACAATCCGCCGGGCGGCTACCATCTGCCGCTGCGGACGAACCGCCAGAACGGCCTGCACCCGCCCTTGACTCATGTACCACGGGCCTTGCCGCTGGTTCACGTCCAGCGTGGGCCGCAGTACGAATTCCGCTCGGTTGGCGGCACGCGGCCGGATCCCCGGGCGTTCGCAGTGGCCGCGCGCGACACCTACGAAGGCGGCGCTGCCTTCGCCTCGACCGTTCCCCGCACAAACGGGGTGCCCCTCGGCGCGGGTCCCGGCTTTGCCGGCGGAAGCAGCTTTGCTGGCGGGGGGCGTGGCTCGTATATCGCGCGGCCAAGTGCCGTGGGCACCCCTGCCGTGATCCAGCCGGGGCGGATGGTTTTCGGCAACACTCCCTCCGTGCTACCTGCGCCCCATGTGCCGCCGCCGCCGCCGGCGCATTTTGTGCCGCCTCCTGCTGCGATCCACGTGGCGCCCCGGGCTGCTACTGCTCCGGCCGCCCACCACTAGGGCGGAGCAGGCGGTACAACGAGGCCAGCCGCTCCGGGGAGAGTTCCTCGGAGCGCGCTGTGCGCGGGATCCTGCCCTCGCCAAGCGCTTGCTCGATCCGCTCGTTCGTCTCTCCGGCAGCGCGCAGATTGTTGGCAAGCGTCTTGCGCTTTTGTGCGAAGCAGCTGCGGAGAAACTGCGTGAATGGCGCCGGCTCCGCTCCAAGTTCCTGCCACCGTGGTGCGAATTCAAGCCGTACCACCGCGGAGTCGACTTCAGGCGGCGGCTGGAAGGCAGAGGGCGGCAATGTGAACAGGAGCTGCAGCTGGGCATGCATCTGGCACAGCACCGAGAGCAGCCCATACTCGCTCGTCCCGGGCTCAGCGGTCATGCGATCCGCAACCTCGCGCTGCACCATCAGCACGCCGCGGGAAAACACGGCTTCCTCTGCGAAGAGGTGCATCAGGATCGGCGAGGTAATGTAGTACGGCAGGTTGCCGACAACAGCGAGCGACCGGCCTGCGCCATGCGCCAGCTCGCGAAACGACACAGCCAGTACGTCAGACGCGACGATCTCCACGTTGGGCTGCGACGCGAATTCCATACAGAGTCCGGCGGCAAGCGCCGGGTCCACCTCGATCGCGACGAGGCGCCTGGCACGCTCTGCGAGCACACGGGTGATCGCTGCCTTGCCAGGGCCGATCTCAAGGACGTCCCCGGTTCCGGCGGGGCCAAGGGCTTCCGCGATCGCCTGCTGGGCACGGCTGTCGATCAGAAAATTCTGACCGAGCTTCGATTTTATGGGTGGTTTCTGTCGGTTTCTCATGCGTGGGCACCGGCTGCGACAAACAAAGCGGCAGCGGCATCCTTTAGACTAAGCCTTTGTTCCGAGCAGCAGCTCTGCGGAGAACGCGAGTCACGTAGCAGTCCAAGGAGCCGGGCATCATGCATATCGTCTTTGCCGCGTCAGAGTGTGTCCCTTTCGTCAAGACCGGCGGCCTGGCCGATGTAATCGGCGCCCTCCCTGCAGAGCTGGTGCGCCAGGGTCACGCGGTCACGGTGTACCTGCCGCTCTTCCGCCCGGTAGCCGCGTACCTGACGAAGCGTAATGTGCTGATTGCCAGCATCACGATCCCGTTCCAGGGGTACAACCGCTTTGCCTCCGCAGTCGATGGTGGCACCCGCGAGGGCGTTCGCTTCGTTTTTATCGACTGCCCGGAACTGTTTGATCGCGAGGCGCTGTACGGCACCGCCGGGGGCGACTACCCGGACAACTGGGAGCGTTTCGCGTTGTTCGCCCGCGCTGTGCTCGAAGCAAGCAAGCAGCTTGGCGTGCCAGACATCTTTCACGCGCATGACTGGCAGGCCGCACTGCTGCCGGTGTACCTGCATACCCTCTTTGCCCAGGACCCGCAGCTTGAGGGCGCCGGCACCGTCTTCACGATCCACAATGCCGGCTACCAGGGCTGGTTCCCGCCGCAGACCACCGAGCGCCTCCTGCTCCCCTGGGAGTGCTACCGCATGGATCGCCTGGAACACTACGA
This sequence comes from Acidobacteriaceae bacterium, assembly GCA_965199135.1. Classification (GTDB taxonomy): domain Bacteria; phylum Acidobacteriota; class Terriglobia; order Terriglobales; family Acidobacteriaceae; genus EB88. The sequence continues at coordinate 2,800,675 of OZ240685.1, forward strand.
CACCTTCAACTTCCTGAAGGGCGGCATCGTGTACTCCGACGTGCTCACCACGGTGAGCCGCAAATATGCCGAGGAGATCCAGACCGCGGAGTTCGGCTACTCGCTTGAAGCGGTCTTGAAGCACCGCGCGGCAGACCTGTACGGCATCCTCAACGGCGTCGACTACGAGCAGTGGGACCCCACGCATGATCGGTTCATCGCGGCGCACTACTCGCCGGAGAACCTGGCCGGGAAAGCCGAGTGCCGTCGGGATCTGCTCCACGCCTTTGGCGCGCCTGACCTGCCACCCACGACCCCGGTGCTGGGCGTGGTTTCGCGCTTTGCCACGCAGAAGGGCTTCGATCTGCTGGCCGAGATCGCCGATCGGCTTGCTGAGCGAGAGATGCTGCTGGTCGCGCTCGGCACCGGCGAGCCCTACTACGAGAATCTCCTGCGAAGCCTTGCCGAACGCTATCCGAACCGCTTTGCTGTGCGCGTGCAGTACGACAATGTGCTCGCGCACAAGATCGAGGCGGGCGCAGATATGTTCCTCATGCCTTCGCGCTACGAGCCCTGCGGCCTGAACCAGATCTACAGCCTGCGCTACGGCACCGTGCCGGTCGTCCGTGCGACCGGTGGCCTGGATGACACGGTCGAGGAGACGCCAGATCCTGCCGAGGGAACGGGCTTCAAGTTCCATGGCCTCGATGCGGAAGATTTCCTCCGCGCGATCGACCGCGCCCTGGCTTGTTTTGCAGAGAAGGCAGAGTGGCTGAAGCTGATGGAAACCGGCATGCACAAGGACTACAGCTGGACGAAGCCGGCCGCCGAGTACGCTGCCTTGTACGAGACGCTTGCGCGGAAACGCTCGTAAACCCTCTTCAGAAGTACAGCTTCACGCTGTTCCAGCTCGTTGCATACGGCTTCAGCCGGTCGTGGCAGAGAAAGATTGACCGTTGCTCCCACGGCATCGCGTAGGGACTGGTCTCTCGCTGCTCCAGCGTGCACGAATGGTAGATCCGCTCAAGGCTCCGCAGGGAATCAGCAGAGATCACGATCATCTCCTTGCCGGTGTAGCCCCGCGGCCCCCAAAGCCAGTAGTTCTGGTGTCCGCTGATTGCCGGAGGCAGCCCCAGCGGCGCGCCAAGCACCGTGATTGCGCTGGCCTGCCCATAGTTGCCGGCCATGATGCCGGTTTGCTTTTGTTCGGCCACGGGAAGCGCATGGTAGATCCGGCTGGTGTCGTCGGCAAGCTCCTGCCAGCCGAGCTGGTCGGCAAAGAACTCGGGCAGCGGCGTGGGTGCGTGCTGCTCGCTCTCGATGTCGTTGAAGTGCAGGATGTGGGTGTAGCGCACGAAGTCCGCAGGTGAGAGAACGGGCACCGCGAAAGGCGCTGTCAAGACGACGGCCAGGGTGCTTGCGGCGACGTACCATGCCACTGCGATGCGTCGCAGCCGTCGCTCCGCAGCCCAGTTGGTCCAGAAGACTGCCCCTGCCGCGAAGCAGAGTGGATAGATCGGGGCAACGTAATAGTCCTTCGCATGAAGCGCGATCATGATCGCAAAGAAGGTGGCGTAGAGCACCCCCGCAAACCGCCATGGCCTGGCTGCCCGTGCGAACAGGAGCCACAACACTCCCGGCAGCCAGAGAACGAGGTCGAGTGGGGAAAGCATCAGCACCTGCGCCAGCAGGAAGCGAGGAAGCGGCAAGACCACAACCTTGTTCGCGTGCTGTACGTCGTGAAGCCACTCCCAGGTGGGGAAGCCGTGGGTGCATTGCCAGACAAGGTTCGGCGTCGCCAGGACAATGGTGATGCCGACGGCCAGCAGAAAGCCGCGATGCCGGAACAGCCGGCGAGCCGGCGTGGTAAGAAGCGAGAAGAGCAACGCGGCGATCAGGAAAACAGCAGACGCTTTGTTCTCAATGCCCAGCCCGGCGCCGACGCCGAGCAGCACCCACCAGGTGCGTCGCTCCGGCTCGCCGACCAGGCGCAGCGCTGCCAGCACCATCGCCATCCAGAAGACCGGGTCCCAGGCATTCATGGAGAGGAAGCTTTGTGTGGCCAGAAAGACCGGCACGGAGAGGATGCTCAGCATGGCCAGCGTGACTGCGCGCCGCGAGCCGCCCAGCGCATCGGCGATCAGGCCGGTCAGCACGACCATCACCGCCCCGGCAAGGTTCGGCAGCAGGCGAAAAAGCGCAAGATTGTGGAAGCCGAATAGGGTTTCCGAAAGCCGGGCCTGCAGCGCTACCAGCGGCGGCTGGTCCACATACCCGGCGGCCAGGCGTCGCCCGCACACCAGGTAATACAGCTCGTCGCGGTAGATGCCGTACCCGGCGTGGACGGAGGCTTCGGTGATCAATGCCTGCAGCAACAGGCGCGCGACGGCAAAGCCCGCAAGCAGGGGCGCAAGCCTGGTCCAACGGCCCCAGAACATTGTCTCAACACGCTGTCTGGGGAGAACAGCTGGCTGAATCTGCGTACTCATCTCGTGCGTATCCCTGGTCTACCGTACTGGTTCTTGTGCCGGGGTGGTCATCTTCTTTCGGCTATGCGGCGTTTCTTTCAGCTAGGGAGGATCGGAAAGGCTGGCTCTCCGGCCTCAAGGTTTGCATCGATCGCAGGCTCAATCCCGGCAGCACGCTGCCCTTCTGCCGGGGGATCAACATTTTCGTCAGCATGAAAATACGCGAAGATGCGCTCGGCTGTCGGCCTGGGAACCACGGCCGTCAATGCCTCCACTCCGGCTCCCTCGATGGCGCGCACGCTGCCGAAATGCTCCACCAGGCGAACGCGGGTGCGGGCGCCTACACCGGCAATCTCCGTTAGCTCGGAGCTCCGGTCACGCATCTCGCGACGCTTGCGATGGTACGAGATGGCGAAGCGATGAGACTCATCACGGATACGCTGGACGAGATGCAGCACGGGCGAGCGCCGCTCGAGCACTACGGGTTCTTCCTCGTTGCCATGCGAGCCGCCGCTCACGTAGATCACCTCTTCCCGCTTGGCGATTGAGGCGAGTGGTTGCGTGGTCAGGCCCAGCTCCTCAAGGGCGCTCGCCGCTGCATGCAGCTGGCCCAGGCCCCCGTCGACCAGGATCAGGCTCGGCATGGGCTTGTCCTCGTCGACTAGACGCTTGTACCGGCGCGTAATGACCTCGCGCATGCTCGCGAAATCGTCCACGCCTGTCACCGTCCTGATCTGGAACTTGCGGTAGTCGCTCTTCTTCATGCCCGCCTGCTCCCACACCACCATGCTGGCGACGGTCTCCGCGCCCTGGATGTGCGAGATGTCGAAGCACTCGATACGGGTCGGGGTTTCGGGGAGCATCAGCGCTTCCTCGAGGGCCTCGGCGATCATCTTCTCGCTGGGTTTGAGCACGCGGAAACGCTGGTCGTAGCTCTGCTTTGCGTTCGTTCCTGCAAGGTCGAGCATGGAGCGCTTGTCGCCCCGCTGCGGCACAGCAATCTCCACCTGCCGCCCTCGCTTCGAGAGCGCGGTGGCCAGTGTCTGGCGATCCTTGAAGTCCACTGGCGTGTAGATCGAGTGTGGAATGTACGGCTTGTCGAGATACAGCTGCTTCAGAAATGAAGAAAAGAAGGCGCAGGCGTCAAACTCACGGGGCTGCGCCGGGTCGACCGCGGTCTCGTCCTCGCTGAGCTCAAGATCCGGGATGTCTTCCCAGAAGAACTCGCGCCGGTCGACGATCTTGCCGGCACGCACATGGAAGAGGTTGACCGCCAGCATGCCCTTTTCGTAGTGATAGCCAAAGAGATCCGCATCGTCTTCGTCCGAGGATGCGATGCGCTGCTTCTCACGCAGCTGGTCGACAGTAATCAGCAGATCGCGGTACTTGCCGGCCAGCTCATAGAGCTCCTGCTCTGCCGCGGCCTGCATGCGTCCTTCGATCAGCTTGCCCAGCTCTGCCCCGCGACCCTCGAGAAACATCTGCGCATCACGCACACTTTCGGCGTACTGCTCGGGTGTGGTGAGCGCCTCAACGCATGGCCCAAGACAACGCTTGATGTAGTACTGCAGGCACGGCCGCGGATGGTAGCGACTGAGGTCGACCTTGCATGAGGGCAACAGAAACGACCGGTGAAGCAGCTCCACGATGCGGTAGGCGAGATTTCCCGGAAAGTAGGGTCCGTAGTAGGCGCCGCCGTCCTTGCGCAGCCGCCGTGTGACAAAGACCTTCGGGAAGCGATCGCCCATGGTGAGCTTCACATATGGGTAGCTCTTGTCATCGCGAAGCAGGATGTTGAAGCGCGGCTTCTTCTGCTTGATGAGATTGTTTTCAAGCGCCAGCGCCTCCTGCTCATTGCTGACCAGGATGTAATCGAGGTCGACCGCGGCTCGCATGAGCGAGCCGGTCTTCGCATGGGCCTGCGAGGCCTCGAGCAGGTAGGAGCGGACCCGCGACCTCAGGTTCTTTGCCTTGCCGACGTAGATCACGGTGTCGTCGGCGTCCTTGTACAGGTACACGCCAGGACCGGTCGGCAGGGTTCTGATTTTTGCCTCGAGATCCATCCCTTCATCGTAACGCCGGGAGCGCCCGATCCTGGCTGCAGCCTCCACCGGCGGATGGAGAGCAGCGCAGCTCGTTACAGCCCTGTAAAATCTACCTGTGAGCCGCCGAAAGCACACCCCTTGACAGCACGGCTATGGACCTAAGTTGCCTGGACCTGGGGGTTTGCTGGCGACGCTACTTTGGCTAGTCAAGTGCATCACATACCCTGACGGCAAAGCATCGCACATAGATACTTACCTAAGGACATCGCATGCCAATCTTTTCCCAGGACTTCGGAAGCCCCGCGCGGCTCTCTTTGACCGCTGCGGCGGGCACTCTGGCAGCGCTTCTGCTGACGACCGGATGCAGCACCAAGAACTACGTGCGCAACCAGACCGCCCCAGTGATCAACCAGACCAATGAGCTGGATGACAAGACAGCGGCGAACAATCGGGCGCTGCAGGACCTGGACAAGCGCACCGGCGAAGGCATCAACGGAGCGCAGACCAGCGCAACCAACGCGCAGCAGGCAGCGACGAATGCGACTACCGCCGCAGGGCAGGCGCAGCAGACCGCCCAGGATGCCGTGCATCGCGCGGACACGCTCGGCAGCGTCGTCGCCAACCTGGATACATACTCCAAGGTCGGCGATATCTCGGTGACCTTCGGCTTCAACAAGGCGGATCTGACCCGCGCCGACAGGGCCCAGCTTGATCAGATCGGCTCCCAGCTTGCCAGCCAGCGCTCGTACATCCTGTCGCTTACCGGCGGCACCGACTCCGTGGGTAGCGCATCCTATAACTACGAACTCAGCGACAAACGCGCTGACGCGGTGGTGCAGTACCTGGCTTCCAAGTACGGCGTCCCGGCGCACCGCTTCTATCTCATCGGCCTTGGCAAGGACCAGGCCGTGGCGAGCAACAACACGGCAAGTGGTCGTGCCAAGAATCGCCGGGTGGAAGTGCAGTTGTTGACCAACCAGCCGGGTGCAAGCTCTACGGCGAGTTCAGGGTCCGGCATGACGTCCGCCCCAGGAACTGCTCAGCCGCAGTAGACGTCCCTCTCCCAGAGCGCGCGCAGCTGCCTTACAAGGGCAGCTGCGCTACATGTTCCTTGCGAACATCTTCTGCTGTAAACAAACTGAGAAACGGCGCACCGGCGAGCGCTTCCTCGACCGCGGGTCGCCCGTTGGCGTCGGTGCGTTCCACCAGGCAGGCTGCTCCGAGTACACGTAGGCCGGCTTCCCGCGCGACACGGACGGCCTCGATGGTCGAGGCACCGGTGGTGCACACATCGTCGACGATCACGACCGCGGCACCCTGCTCGAAGAAGCCTTCGATGCGGCGCCCCATGCCATGCGCCTTTTCTGCTTTGCGGACGAGAAATCCATGCACGAGGGCCTGGCGCGCGTCCTTTTGGGCACGCTCGGCGCTCCCGATAGAAACCGCCGTGACCACGGGATCCGCACCCATCGTGAGCCCTCCCACGGCAGCGGGATGGAGCCCTTGTTCGTGAAACAGATCCAGCAGGGCCAGGCCGGTCTGGCGGCCCCCCTCGGCATGCAGCGTGGTGATGCGGCAGTCGATGTAGTAGTCGCTGGTCGCGCCCGAGGAAAGCTTGAAGCTGCCCAGCTTGAAGGAATGTTGGGCTAACAGGCGAAGCAGGGAAGCGCGAGCAGTGTGCGGGGCGGACGAGGTCAAGGCAAGACTCCTGCGGTCTGTAACTGTGTTGGTGGCGGGCTACTGGACGAGCTTGTCCAGGTGACGGAAGCCACCGGTCTGCACCAGAATGCCGGCAAACAATGTGAAGTTGTACGCCGAGTGCACCACCGTGCTGCTGGCCAGCGAGTTGAGGCGAAGCCGCACGATGCATAACACGACGGACACAATGCCGATCAGCAGCACCGGAGCCCACGCATGCGACACCTGCTGCGCATGCAGCAGGGCAAAGGGCAGGCTGGTGAAGAGAACAGAGACGGGAATACCGACCCAGAGCACGGACCGCTCCGAAAGATCGCCCTTGATCCCAAGCCAGCGGAATGCGTTGACAAAAGCAGGCAGGAGAAAGCCGCGGAAGAACAGCTCTTCAAACAACGGGGCACCGGTGACGCCGAAGACCAGCATCATCCAGGCGCCGAGCGTGGAGTGGAGCATGTCGGCCATGATCGGCGGGTCCTTCGGCATGGGAAGCACGCTGCCGAGGATGCCGATGCCGAAGCCGCAGGCAAGGCCAGTGAGAAAGAGGCGGCCGAGATATTTCTGGGCGACGGATGCGTTCCAGTGCACCCCGGCCGCGAAGCTGCGATGCCAGAGCGCACGGAAGATCGGCACCGCCGCGATGATCACGAGCAGATAGCCGAAAGCCTCCGCAGGCACCAGCCAGCGTGCGTCGTTGCGCAGAATATCCGCGTACGCGCGAATGGAATGGTGGCCGTAGATGTGCAGCTTCTGGAAGGCCACAAGCGCAGCGAACTGTCCGCCAACCATGAGCACGAGGGCGAGCACAAACAGGATCGCCATGTGACCCATGTTGGGGCCGACGGCATCAATGCCCGGGATCTCGGGCGCGAGCTGCTCGACTTCTGTACCCTCAGGAGGCATCACTGGACGAGCTCTTTCGCGCGCGTCTTTGCACGGCGTGCCTTCGGAAGGGGCACTTCTTCCACCGCCGCAACGTAGCGCTTCAGGAAGGAGCCAGTGTGCGACTCCGGCACGGCTGCAATCGCTGCGGGAGTGCCTTCCGCGATGACGCGGCCGCCACCTTCGCCACCCTCCGGACCCATGTCGATGATCCAGTCCGCATTGCGGATCACGTCGAGGTTGTGCTCGATGATCAGCACCGTGTTCCCAAGGTCGGTGAGCTTGTGCAGCACTTCGAGCAGCTTGCGCACGTCATCAAAATGCAGCCCTGTCGTCGGCTCATCGAGCAGGTAGAGCGTCTTGCCGGTCTGGCGCTTTGAAAGCTCGCGCGCGAGCTTCATGCGCTGCGCCTCGCCGCCCGAAAGCGTCGTCGCCGCTTGCCCGAGATGGATGTAACCCAGGCCAACATCGACCAGGGTCTGCAGCTTGTTGCGGACCTGCGGGATGTCGGCAAGCACCGGCAACGCATCGGCGATCGAGAGCTCCAGCATATCGGCGATGGAGTAGCCGTTGAACTTGACCGCGAGTGTCTCCTGGTTGTAACGACGACCGTTACAGATATCGCAGAGCACGTACACGTCGGGCAGGAAGTTCATCTCGACCCGCTTCTGCCCGTCGCCCTGGCAGGCCTCGCAGCGGCCTCCGGACACGTTGAAGGAGAAGCGCCCGGGCTTGTAGCCACGCTCCCGCGACTCTGGGAGCATGGCAAACAGGTCGCGAATGGCTGCGAAAACCCCGGTGTAGGTCGCTGGGTTCGAGCGTGGCGTGCGGCCGATCGGCGACTGGTCGATGCGTACAGCCTTGTCGATCTGCTCGAAGCCCTTGATGCGCGTGTACTTGCCCGGTTCTTCGCGCGAACCGTACAGCTCCTTGGCGAGCGCGCGGTACAGTGTGTCGTTGATCAGCGTGCTCTTGCCCGAGCCGGAGACGCCGGTAATGACCGACATCACCCCAAGTGGCACCCTGGCTGTGACAGATTGGAGGTTGTGCGCGCGTGCGCCTTCCACCACGATCCATTTGCCGGAGAGCTCGCGCGGCTCCCCGCGGTGCATGATCGGTGTCTGGCCGGAGAGGTATTGCCCGGTGAGCGACTCGGGCACCGCCATGATGTCTGCAGGCTTGCCCTCGGCAACTACATAGCCGCCAAGCTTGCCGGCGCCGGGTCCCAGGTCGAGCACATAGTCTGCATGGCGAATCGTGTCTTCGTCATGTTCAACAACGAGAACGGTGTTGCCAAGGTCGCGCAGCGATTCGAGCGCTGCAATCAGGCGCATGTTGTCGCGCTGATGCAGCCCGATCGAGGGCTCATCAAGCACATACAAGACGCCGCGCAGGCGCGAACCAATCTGTGTCGCCAGCCGAATACGCTGGCCTTCTCCACCGGAAAGGGTCGCGGCATTGCGATTGAGCGAGAGGTACGACAGCCCGACCTCGTTGAGAAATTCAAGCCGCTCCACCACCTCGCGACGCAGACGCTCTGCGATCAGTGAGTCGCGTGCAGAAAATGCAAGCGAGCGCGCTGCTTCGAGCGAGCGCGCCAGCGGCATCTCGGTGAACTCTGCGATCGAGAGCCCGCCGACCTGCACCGCGAGCGACTCGGGGCGAAGCCGCCGCCCCCCGCACTCCTTGCAATCCGAGGCCGACATGTAGCCGAGCATCCACTCGCGATAGCTCTCTGACCGCGATTCATTGAGCGAGTCGCGCAGCCACGCGATGATGCCGTGAAAGCCGGTGCGCGCGCCGTCGCTCTTCTCCGGGCCGTAGAGGAGCAGGTCCTGCTGCTTCTTCGTCAGGGCCTCAAACGGCTGCTTCAGGTTGATCTTGTAGCGGGTCGCTGCCAGCCCAATCAGCTTGAGCAGGTACTGCGACGCTGCGCCGGGCCCCAGGCCGCCATCGAGCAGCGGCTTTGACCAGTCGACGATCACCTTGGCCGGATCGAAGTCGTAGATCGAGCCGAGGCCATGGCAGGCCGGGCAGGCGCCATAGGTGCTGTTGAACGAGAAGGAGCGCGGCTCCAGCTTGGGCACGTCGAGCCCGCAGTTCGGGCACGACATCGAGGACGAGTAGAGCTGCTCGCGCGCAGCGCTGTCGGCCGAGGTGCTGTGTACCTGGATCACAACCAGTCCGTTTGCCATCTGCAGCGCCTTGGCGATGGATGCCTCGAGCCGCTTGCGATCCATGTCGGGCTTCAACACCAGGCGATCGATCACTGCTTCAATCGTGTGGTTCTTTCTGCGCTCGAGTGCAACGGGCTCGGAGAGATCCCGCACCTCGCCATCGATGCGAGCGCGAAAGCCCTGCGTATCGAGCGACTCAAGCATCTCCTTGAACTCGCCCTTGCGGCCACGCACGATGGGGGCAAAGACGGTCACGCGCTCGCCCGGCGCAAGCGCCAGCACGCGGTCGGTGATCTGCTCGAGGGACTGCCGTGAGATCGCGAGCCCGCAGTTCGGGCAGTGCGGAACGCCTACCGAGGCATACAGCAGGCGCAGGTAGTCGTAGATCTCGGTGATCGTGCCGACGGTGGAGCGGGGACTGCGATTCGTCGTTTTCTGCTCGATCGAGATGGCGGGGCTCAGGCCTTCGATCGAGTCGACATCCGGTCGCTCCAGCTGATCGAGGAACTGGCGAGCATATGCCGAAAGGGTTTCCACATAGCGCCGCTGCCCCTCGGCGTAGATGGTATCGAAGGCGAGCGAGCTCTTTCCAGAACCGGACAGCCCTGTGACCACCGTTAGGGTGTTGCGGGGGATCCGAACGCTGATGTCACGAAGATTGTGCTGCCGGGCTCCGCGCACGGAGATATGGGTGATTGCCATGAATGAGCTTTATCGGATGCCTGGGAACCGGAAACGCTGCACCGGGAGAGCAGAGCCCGGTGTGATACCTCCAAAGGTACCTACCCAGAGTATTTCGGCCTGCTTTGTGCGGTCAATCGGACGATTTGTCTGAGAGAATCCAGAGCGAGAGCGCCCCCGTGTTCGTAACACAACGGAAAAGCGCCCAGAGTAGCATCCGATTACCAGGAGACCAGGTCGACCATGCAGGACATCATCAATCTCTCGATGCTCGTTTGCGCCATTGCGGCTTCACTTGCGTTCGGCGTTCTGGCGGCTCACGCTCTTTGCCGCACGGCGTTTGCGCTGCTTCGCGTCCATGCCATATCGGTGCAGAGCGCGCGTCTCGAGAAGGCATCCGCGACCTCCTAGTGCATCCGAGCGGCTAGGCGTTCTTGCCAGGCCTGAGGCGGAGGGGACGGGGATATTCCTCGTCAAAGACGGTTCTCGCGATGCTGAAGCGGCCCCCGTTGTATTTTCCAACCCCGCGCGCGTGGCCAATCGCAAGCATCGCTATCGGCTCATAGCTGAGCGGGAGCTTCAGGGTAGTCGCGACCCTGGCACCATCAAAGCCTTCCATCGGTGCTGTGTTGTAGCCCAGTGACTCCGCAGCCCACATCATCGTTCCAACGGAAAGCATCACCTGCCGGTTCAGCCAGGCGCTCAGGTTCGGGTGTTCCCGCAGGTAGAGCGGCACATTGCTGCGCATCTGCTCAAGAAAGCTCTCCGGCATGCCGCCTTCGCGACCCATCCGCAAGATTTCCTCCAGATCTCCACTGCGCCAGCCATCAGCATCGCCACACGCCACGATCAGCACCGCTGCTTCCTCGACCTTGGCCTGGTTGAAGCAGGCGACCCGGAGTTTTCTGCGGCCTTCCGCGCTGCGGACCACGATGAACCGCCAGGGCTGAAGGTTATAGCTCGAAGGCGCCTGGAGGCCGGCATGCAGGATCGCTTCAAGATCGTTGTCGGGGACCGCCGTGGTCTCAAACGAGGGAGTCGAGCGCCGCTCGGCTACGATCTGCAGGAACGGTCTGGGCGCGGACGAGCTCATGCCGCTATGGTAGCGCGGTGACCGGCTGCTCAACCGCGAAGGTCTGACCCGTTGGTGTGCTTTCGTATACCCACAGCCCGTGAAAGTTCTCGCGGAGTTCGGGATGTTCATGGAGCAGGGCGGCCATCAGCGTGAGTGCGTCTTTGCGAGCGGCGACCGGATCGGCAACGGACTGCACCCTGGTATCTACGCGCAGGTCGAGCGAGCCGAGCGAGCCATCAGCCCGGAGACCGGTGACTGCGAAGCTTTGCCCCTCCGCCGACACCATCATGGGGTGGTTCCCGGGCAGGTCCTTGGGCTCGACCGAGGCAGTTTCCCTGCTGAGTTTTTCGAGGTTATTGCTGGTGTAGAGGTCTGCCGGCCGAGCCAGGTAGCTGGCCGTCTGGTCGAAGAAGAAGGCGCTCCAGAGCTGGCCCTTGGTCTTCAACGTTCGAGCCTCCTTCCAGAACCAGTCGCTGTCGTGTCCGTCCATGGTGAGCGGCCGGGCAAAGAAGCCGGCCAGCTCCCAGTGTGGCGGGGTGGCTGGTGTGCCGGAGGCAGTGTTCTGAAGGATCAGGGCGAACTGCTGGGGTGCCTTGATCCCGTTCGCATGCAGCACTGCCAGCGCGAAATCGCCCTTGGGCAGCTCGCTCAGCGTAACCGTGACCAGCAACGGCGCGCCAGGAACGCTGCAGAAGAACTGCACGTCATCCTCCTTCCCGGTCAGATCGCCTGCGTTCAGCCCGTAGAGGTTGGTGACAGTGAGCGTGGCGCCAGTAAGGGACGGGGCGAGGCCCGTGACTGTGTCTGCGATGCCCGAGAAGTTACTCGCGACCGAGGGGATTGTGCTGGCCTTGAGCGCTGCGATGTCTCCACGGAGCACGTCGCCCCCGGCCTGGTGCGCGGCCGCAAACAACGCGGATCGCTGGTCGCCCTGCATCGCCGAAGCCGTGGTGCAGGTGACGGCGCCTGCCAGGCGCGGCGCGAATAGGGGCGCCAGCACACATGCAGCGGAGACGGCAGACAGGAGGGCTCGACGCATGGGGTGTCTGCTCCGGAGCGAAAGTGACGTAAGCCCCTGCCAACATGGAAAGCTATCGAAGCAGGGGCACTGCTAGTCTAGTACACAGAGAGCGCTGCTCCTGGCAAGCTGCACCGCTGGTTGACGCAGGGACGGAGGTTCGGATGCGACATCTGCAATGGCTTACCGGAGTGATCCTTGCCGCGGGGGTGGGCTCGGCCCAGATGGCCTCGCCGACGGCCACGGGCAGTCCGGCTGCAGTCACGCCAGGACGCACCATGCCGTCAACCACCGCCCATCTCTCCTCCATGCTCGACCAGTCTCCTGTTGCTCCCGACATCGAGTTCAACGGCGGTTTCCTCACGATCCATGCAACGAACAGCTCGTTGCGCTCGATCCTCGACACTCTGCAAAGCCGTACCGGCACGCAGATCCAGGGGCTGGTGCATGATGAGCGGGTGTTCGGTGTCTATGGGCCGGGTCGGCCGCAGGAAGTGCTCTCGGCGCTGCTCGACGATTCGGGCTACAACGTCCTGATCTCGGGGGTGCAGCCAAATGGATCGCCGCGGGAGGTCGTGCTCTCGACCCGCACGGTGGTTGCCTCGGAGGCCGGCGCAGGCGCCCAGCCGACCCAGGCTGCGCAGGAAAACGACGACGAGAGCGAGGGCTTCGCGCCACAGGCCCCGCCACTTGGTTTGCCTACCCAGAATCCCGCGCCAACGCCGACGGTTGCGCCTGCTGCGAATGTACAGGTCAAGACGCCCCAGCAGATGTTGCAGGAACTGATGCACCAGGCCATTACCCAGGGGCAGACGACAGGGCAGACCACCCCGCAGTAAGGGATTAGCGGACTGGCACCAACACCGGCCAGTCGTCCTGCCAGTCGATTCGCTCGACCCAGAGATCGAGTGCGCCGTTGTGGGCGCGATTGAGCGCGTGAAAGGTGAACAGCGTCTCCTTCTCGTCGGGACTCTGCCAGACACTGCCGCCACCTGGTCCGATCCAGTGCGCATCGCCAGTGAGCAGGATCGTGCCTCCGCCTTTCAGAAGTTTGCTGCCATCCTCTGCCTCAAACGGTCCATGCACATTGCGGGAGCGGCCGACAATCTGCTGGTAGGTGTCGTTTTCTATCGGAATGGCGCAGCAGACGCCAACCGAGGCAAACAGGTAAAACCAGCCATTGTGTTCGACGGAGGCGGAACCCTCGATCGCTCCGTTCAGACCGACGGGCTGCTCCGCCAGCTGGTAGCGACGGCCACCCCGGACGAGCATCCCGGTCTGCGGGTCGACTTCCTGCTGGAAGATGCCCTTCCAGAACGAGCCGTAGCTCATCCAGACCTTGCCGTCCGACGCGACGAGGATCGCAGGGTCGATCGCGTTGAAGTCTCCGCCGGTCTCGGACTCGAACACTTCGCCGGCATCGACCCATTTGTAACGTGGATCTTTCGGGTCGAGCGTGACGTTGGTCGCCTGGCCGATCGCCGAGTGTTGCGAGCCCAGCTTCGAGACAGCGTAGTAGAGGTGGTAGGTGCCGCCGAAGTATGCGATCTCCGGTGCCCACAGGCCGCTCGCTTCCGGAAACCCGTCGCGCACCCACCGCGGCATCTCCGAGAAGATAAAGCCGCAGCCATGCCATGCACCCAGATCTCCCGAGCAGCGCTCTTCAAGATAGCCATCGCTGCGAAGAAAAGGGATGTCGGTATCGACGACCATGTACGTGCCGTCCGGCAGGCGCGTGAGGCTTGGGTCATGCACCGGGACGATATTGCCCTGGAGAGGATCTTCGGCAGGCAATGGCTTGTAGAAGCGTGACAGCTTCATCGGCTTGCCCTTGTGGAGTGGCTCTTCGCAGCCCAGGTGGCTCGAGAGCAGGATCAGGGGGAGGAGCAGAAGCGCAGGACGCATCAGTCCGCCTTCCACCGGTACATCTCCGCCTGCGGCAGCCCGAAGTGATCAAGCACACGCAGGGCGAACTGCCGCGCCATCTCGGTTGAGTCGATGGGCTTGTTATAGAACGCCGGGATCACTGGAAAGATCACCGCACCGGCATCCCCCGCGAGCGCCATGTTGCGCAGGTGGATCTTGTTGAACGGCGTTTCGCGAACGCACAGGATCAGCGGCCGGCGCTCCTTTAGGCAGACGTCTGCAGCACGGCCGATCAGCGTCTGCGCTGTGCCGTTGGCGATGCCTGCAAGCGTGCCCATGCTGCAGGGAAGCACGATCATGCCGGCCGAGGGATAGCTGCCGCTTGCAATGCCGGCCCCGATGTCGTTCTCGCTCAGTTGCTCGACCTTCCGTGACGGCGCGCCCAGCAGCTTCTCGACGAGGTTGTTCCGACCGTTCAGTCCAAGCTCTTCGGCAAGCACGCGCAACGAACTCTCACTCGGCACGCACTGGACGCCGGTGACGCGCTCATCGCGTTCAAGAAGCGCGAGCAACTGCTGCGCAAAGACTGCCCCGCTGGCTCCTGTGATACCGACGGTTACGTTCACTGCCCGGGACCCAGGACCCGACGGAAAATGGCGTCGACGTTGCCAAGCTGGCGATGGAGATCGAAGGTCTTTGCTAACCTCTCCGACGAGAGCAGCCCGGTGATCGCGGGGTCCCCGGCAGCGAGATCGCGGAAGACGAGATCCTCCTTCCACGCCCGCATGGCATGCGTCTGCACCAGCCGGTACGCATCTTCGCGCAACATGCCGGCTTCGGCAAGATCGAGCAGGAGCTGCCCTGAGAAGATCAGGCCGCCAGTGCTCTCAAGGTTGCGCAGCATGCGCTTCGGGTAGACCAGCAGGTTTTCGATCAAGCCGGTGGTCTTCGCAAGGAGATAGTCCGTAAGGATGGTCGAGTCTGGCAAGATCACGCGCTCCACCGAGGAGTGGGAGATATCGCGCTCATGCCACAGCGCGACGTTTTCGTACGCAGCCTGCGCGTTGGCGCGGACGACGCGGGCGAGACCCGAGATCTGCTCGGAAGCGATCGGGTTGCGCTTGTGCGGCATCGCTGACGAGCCCTTCTGCTTCTCGGAGAAAAACTCTTCCGCCTCGCGAACTTCAGAGCGCTGGAGGTGTCGCACTTCGGTTGCGATCTTGTCGAGCGTTGCCGTGATGATGGCCAGTGTCGAGATGTAGTGGGCGTGGCGATCGCGCTGCAGAACCTGCGTCGCGATCGGAGCGGCGGCGAGCCCCAGTTTCGCGCAGATCGCATCTTCATGCTCCGGCTTCAGGTGCCCAAAGGTTCCCACTGCACCTGACAGCTTGCCGACCCGCATGCCCTCGGCGGCTGCGTCAAAGCGCACGATGTTGCGCTCGGTCTCGGCGTACCAGTTCAGGAGCTTGAGCCCGAAGGTCGTCGGCTCGGCATGGACGCCGTGCGTCCGACCGATCACGGGCGTGTCTTTGAATGCAAGCGCGCGTTTTTTCAGCACGGTGGCGAGTGCGACGAGGTCGTCGCGCAGCAGGGTCGAGGCAGCCTTGACCTGCAAGGACTGCGCGGTGTCCACAATGTCGTTCGAGGTGAGGCCGTAGTGCAGCCACCGCGACTCCGGACCGATCTTCTCGGCGACCGCCGTGGTAAAGGCGATCACGTCATGCTTGACCTCGGCCTCGATCGCCTCGATGCGCGCCAGGTCAAAGTCACCGCGCTCGCGAATGGCCGCTGCTGCTTCCCTTGGAACCACGCCAGCCTCGGCCAGGGCCTCACTTGCCGCGGTTTCGACAGCCAGCCAGCTGCGGTATTTGTTCTCGTCGCTCCAGATCTTGCCCATCGCGGGCCGCGTGTACCGTCGGATCAATGCGGGTCTTCCTCTCCAAACCCCCATTGTAGAGTCCACACTTGGCATCCAACGGCCCGTACGCTGTCTGTTGAGGAGGAATCATGGAAGAAGTTGTGACGGTAGCAAGCTTCAGCGAGCCGCTCGAAGCAGAAATGGCACGGGGTCGCCTCGAGTCCGCTGGGATCGAGGTGTTTCTGGCCGGTGAGAATGCCCGCATCATGGAGCCGGGTCTCGGTCCATTGCGGCTGCAGGTTGCAGGCAAGGATGAAGCCGATGCACGCGCCATCCTGGACGATGCCGGTGAGGAGCTGGCCGAGGCCGGCCAGGGAGTAGTGATCAAGCCGAACGAGCTGCCGTAGCCTTCAGCCTCTGGTACGGGGATCCGGGCCGCAGCGTGTTCCCGGGCGCGAGGCTGTCATCCGGAGCGAAGCGAGGGCGCTGTGGTTTCGCTGCGATGCAGCGGCAGCAGGCCCCCGCTGCGTTGCGGAGGACGATCTTCTGCAGCGTCGCTTGCTGAACGGTGCTATTCCGGTACGCCGAAACGCTGGCTCATCTCTTCGTACAGGAAGCCCTCGCCCGGCCGGTACGGCTGTACCCATACGCCATCGATCACGAACTGCGGAATGGCGCGCTTGCCCACGTGACGGAGGACCTCAGCGGCTGCCCCCGGCACCTTCTCAATGTCAACTTCCTTGTACGGGATCTTGTGTTTCTCGAGGAAGCGCTTGGCCTCTCGACAGTCCCGGCACCACACGGCGGTATATACGACGAGTTCCATGAAGAGGGATGATATACCGGACGACTGCGTTCTGCCTGTGGGGGTGTGAACTTCCGATTCCGCAGAGCCTTCCCTTCGTTCAGGCTGACCGGATTCTGAACGACAGAGAGACCAGGCTGCTGGGTAGGTTCTATGCCCGACGGGCCTGGAAGAACGCGCGCAAGACCGTACCGCATGGCTCGGCGAGCACCCCGCCGTCGAGCACCATCCGGTGATTCAGCCCTGGATGATTGAGCACCGAGAGCACCGACCCTGCAGCTCCTGCCTTTGGATCAAGCGCTCCAAAGACCAGCCGCTCGAGGCGCGCGTGGATCATCGCTCCGGCGCACATGGAGCAGGGTTCGAGGGTGCAGTAGAGCGTGGCGCCGAGCAGCCGGTAGTTCCGAAGCCTCTGCCCGGCAGCCCGCAGGGCGACGACCTCGGCATGCGCGGTTGGGTCATGGTCGCGCAATACCCGGTTCTGTCCAGTCGCGATGAACTCCTCGCCGACAAACAGCACGGCCCCCACGGGCACCTCGCCGGCGTCCGCGGCCAGGCGTGCCTGATCGAGGGCGAGCAGCATGCGCTGGTCGTCGCGGGTGGGGAGAAAAGCGGCCTCAGCCAGCGGAAGCAGCCTCGAGGATCGGCGGCTGTGAGTCGATCCAGCGCCGGAACACCGCGATCAGCTCCTCAACTTCCTCGCCTTCGCCTTCAAATTGTTGTTGGTTGAGGTTGCAGCGAAGCCACGCGCCCTTGAAAGCGCACACGGCAAGGTGCCGCGAAGGGGAGCCGGCTGCTGCCGTGCCACGCAGATCAATGCGCAGCCTCCATCCAGGCTGGGGCTCGCCGCTCAGTGCTTCGAGCAGCATCCCTTTCTGGTGTTCCCACTTCCCGTTGCACTGCTGTTGATACCACGTCCCTAGCCATTCCAAATCGTCTGCTGCCACGGCCTCTATGTGCCTTTGTTGCTCGCCGGCTGCTGCTGCGTCATACAGTGCAGCGCGCCGAGCCCCCAGATGAAGTCGCCGCAGTAAATGCCCGAAACCGTGTGCGCTGGGAACAGCTCGGCAAGCGTATTCAGGGCGATGCGATCGTTGGGATCGTTGAATGTTGGCACGAGAACCAACCCGTTCGCAATGTAAAAGTTGGCGTAGGAGGCCGGAAGCCGGTGCCCGTCAAAGACCACCGGAGCCGGGCAGGGAAGCGTACGGACCACGAATGGCTTGCCTTGCGGATTGCGCGCCGCCTTCAGCCGATCGAGGTTTTCGGCCAGCGGCAGGTGGTTTTCATCGGCCGTGTCCGGCTCGATCGCAGTCACGATCGTGTTCTCGGCCACGAAGCGGGTGATGTCGTCGACGTGGCCGTGGGTGTCGTCTCCGGAAACGCCACGGTTCAGCCAGACCACCTGGTCGATGCCGAGGTAGTCGGAGAAGATCCGCTCCAGCTGCTCACGGGCGAGCCCGGGATTGCGTGCCTGCACCTCGCTCAGAAGGCACTCCTCGGTCGTCAGCAGCACCCCGGCGCCATTGGTGTCGATCGATCCGCCTTCGAGCACGATGCGATGTTCCTTGCCATCGACCGTGACGGTCGGCTGCCAGGAGGGCAGCCGCAGCAGCTCGGCAGCCTGCGCAGGCAAGAGGTCGTCGCGCTGCCAGTCGTTGTACTTGGCCCAGGCATTGAAGCGCCAGTCGGTGATCGCAAGCTCGCCGTCGCGTGCGACAAAGATCGGTCCGGAGTCCCGGGTCCAGACACGGTTGGTCGGCCACTGGTGAAAGATCACCTGCGCGAGGTTGGCACCGGTGCGACGCAGCAGGCTCTTCGCACGCTTCTCAGCCGTTTCGTCGTTGACCAGGATGTGCACCTGCTCCACCCGTGCGAGTGCCCGCACGATCTCGCAGTAGACCCACGGAATCGGTTGAAAGCGACCGGGCCAGTCCTCGGGGTTATGCGGCCAGGCGATCCAGGTCGCCTCGTGCCGCGCCCACTCGGCCGGCATGCGAAAGCCGTGCTCGCGCGGGGTACCCTGCAGCGTTTCCGTCACTTCATGTCTCCGAGGTTCTTGCCAGGCGTCGTGGCGTCGATGAAGCGGTTCACAATCGGCTGGTAGGAGTCGATGCGGCGGTCGCGGAGGAAGGGCCAGTTCCGGCGCTGCTCTTCCATGCCGGCGAGGTTTACCTCGGCCACCAGCACCTCTTCCGAGTCATGCGAGGCCTTGGCGATGACGCGGCCGAAAGGATCAACGATAAACGAGCCGCCCCAGAACTCAAGGCCCGGCCCCTCGACGCGATTGCCGCGGATGTCGCCATGCTCCATGCCCACGCGGTTCGGCGCCGCAACGTACACGCCATTCGCGATGGCGTGGCCGCGCTGGACGGTCTGCCAGGCGTCGTATTGCGCGGCGCCGTGCTCGGCCTTCTCGTACGGGTGCCAGCCGATTGCGGTCGGGTAGAACAGGACGTTCGCGCCCTGGAGCGCGGTGATGCGGGCGCCTTCCGGGTACCACTGGTCCCAGCAAACGAGCGTGCCAACACGGCCAACAGCGGTGTCGTAGGCCTTGTACCCGAGATCCCCCGGGGTGAAGTAGAACTTCTCGTAGTAGAGGGGGTCGTCCGGGATGTGCATCTTGCGGTACATGCTGGTGATTGCGCCATCGACCCCGAGGGTTACCGCGGTATTGTGATAAAGCCCTGGCGCCCGCCGCTCGAACAGTGACGCGATGACGGTCACTTTCTCTTCGCGCGCAACGATGCCCAGGCGCTCGGTGCTGGGGCCGGGAATAGGCTCGGCGAGATCGAACAGCGCGATGTCTTCACGCTGGCAGAAGTATTGCGCACGGAAAAGCTCTGGCAGCGAGATGACCTTCGCGCCCTCACGGGCAGCCTTGCGGACCCACTCCGCGGCATTCTCAAGGTTCTGATCCGGATCAGGCGTGCAGTGCATCTGCACCAGGCCGATGCGGAAGTTCAGCGATGTTGGCATTCTTACTCCTCAATATAGGCGCGCGCTCGGGTGGGCAGAGACACGCGATGCCGTGCCCCACACGAGAGGCCACGCGGCAAAACGCAATCTCTTATTTTAAGCGCTGCTGCTCTTCAGGGGAGCAGCCTCCCGTAAACACCTGATGAACGCGGCTAGTGGTCGAGTGCCTTGCCGGCACTTCTGGCGGCGCGTGGCGGCTTCTGCATGAGGAAAGGGACGGGCACGAGGCAGAAGATCGCGATGCTGAGCACCCAGAAGGCATTCTGGTAAGAGAGCATGCTCGACTGGCGCAGCAACTCCTGGTAGGCCTGCCCCTGCGCAAACTGGGCGGTCGCGTTTTTCCCCATGGACAGCATCGCGGACTGCATCTGCGCGATGTAGGTGGCGTAGGCGTAGCCGCCTGCCGTGGCATTCGCGGCAAGCGTCTGCTGGTGGGTCTGCGCAGTGCGCTCGAGAAAGGTCGTCAGCATGGCGGTGCCAAAGGAACCGCCAAGGTTGCGGGCGAAGTTCGACAGCGCGGAGATCTGGTTGTTTTTCTCGCGCGGGACGCCGACATAGTTCAGCGTGCTGATGGGAATGAAGACGAAGGCAAGGCCCGCAACCTGCAGCGCGCGCCACAGGACCACGGTCCCGAAGGGTACATCGAGGTCCAGGCGAGTCAGGTTGTAGAGGCCGAGCGCCGTGACAAAGTAGCCACCGGCGACGAGCATACGGGGATCCTTGACGCGCCCGACGACATTGCCGGCGATCGGCATCATCATCATCATGACCAGGCCAGCCGGGGAGAGCGCCATGCCTGCGCGCTCGGCAGTATAGCCGAGCAGGGCCTGCAGGAACTGCGGGATCAGCACGGTCGAGCCGAACAGCACCATGCCCAGCACAAACTGCAGACCGACCGAGGTGCCGAAGTTCCGGATCTTCAGCAGCTTGAGGTCGACGATCGGGTTCTTGTGCTGCCACTCCCAGAAGACAAAGAAGACGAGCAGCACTGCCGCAATCACGGCGAAGCTGGTGATCAGGTCGCTGCCAAACCAGTCCTTCTCCTGTCCCTTGTCGAAAACAAACTCAAGCGCACCCACGCCCCCGGCAACCGTGACCAGCCCGACGAAGTCAACCGACTGGCCGCGCGCGCTCTTGCCACGCTCGAGCAGAAACGGTGGATCTTCGACCATGCGGTAGCTCAGCAGGAGCGAGATGATGCCGATCGGCAGGTTGATAAAGAAGATCCAGTGCCAGTTGTAGTTGTCGGTGATCCAGCCGCCCAGAGTGGGGCCGATTGCAGGCGCGACCACCACCGCCATGCCGTAGAGCGCGAAGGCCTGGCCGCGTTTCGAGACAGGGAACGTATCAGCAAGGATGGCCTGCTCACTTGGCGCGAGACCACCACCGCCAGCACCCTGCAGGATGCGCGCAAAGATCAGGAGCGGCAACGAGGGAGCCAGTCCGCACAGCATCGACGAGGCCGTGAATAGTGCGACAGAGGTCATGTAGAAGCGCTTGCGGCCGAAGCGGTTCTGGAGCCAGCCCGAAATCGGCAGCACGACGGCGCTTGCGACCAGGTAGCTCGTGAGCACCCAGGTCGCTTCGTTGCTGCTGGCGCCGAGCGAGCCGGCGATATGCGGGAGCGCCACGTTCGCAATGGAGGTGTCGAGCACCTCCATGAAGGTGGCAATGGTGACGGTCAGCGCAATCAGCCACGGATTGTGGCGCGGCTTCCAGTCCATCGTGTTGTCAGAAGATGGCACGTCGTGGGAGACCCAGCGAGCAGAGTAGCAGGCCCTAGCGTTTGCGCAGGCCCAGGAGCAGCTTCGCGGTGGTTACGGCCTGGCCTGCATGACGCTGCGTATGGTCCGCCAGGTGGACGAGCAGGCCGCCAAGCGTCGTGGGCAGGCGCTTCGCGCCGACGACGCGAGTGGCCTCAAGTTTCGTGAGCGGCAAGGCGCAGATCCGGGCTTCGGACTCCCGCAGGGCACTTCCGAACTCCGCGAGCAGCGCCTCGCGCTCGATGCCGGGTTCGAGTTCGACCGAGAGGGCAGCCTGCTGGATCACGTTGAGCGAGTTGCCCTCGGCGTAGGTCAGCAGGCGGTCGAGCGAGTGCGCGATGTGGCGCACATGAAAGGCAAAGGGAGCGAGGCCGAATGGCTTCTCGTGGATCTCCGCGTCGCTAAGCTGCGGGGCCCAGTGCCGGATGTTTTCATCAGCGAGCGCGATCGCGTGGAGCACCGCGCGCGGCACTGCGGGGACTCGGGACAGGGTGCCGCGAAGCCAGGGTTCGGGGCCCGGATTTTCCGGGGAGACTGCAGGGCCGGGAGTGCTCATGCTTCTATCTTTTCACTTCGCTCCTGCTCTGCGATGACGGCGAGCAGGCGGCTTACAGCCCGTGCTGCATGCGGAAGGCGCGCACCACCTCGGTCACATCCTTGTGCTCGCCATCGACGGCTTCGTTCATCGCCCGCATGTCGTCGGCCGAGACTTTGCCGGCCAGATCCGCGAAGGCCCCGGCCAGCTGCGGCCAGTGCTTCAGCGCGGCGCCCCGCACCAGCGGCACGGCCTGGTAGGGCGGAAAGTAGTGCTTGTCATCTGCGAGCACCTTCAGGTGTTCCGCTGCGATCGGCCCATCGGTCGAGTTGCCGGCGATGATGTCCACCTGGTGCGCGGCGAGCGCCCGGTACAAGAGCCCCAGGTCCATGGTTCGAGGGTCTCCGTGAAAGTGCAGGCCGTAGGCACTCTCGAGTCCGTGAAGGCCATCGGGCCGCTCCTCGAACTCGTAGCCGACGCCCAGCTGCCAGTTCGGCGCAGCCGAGACCGCCTCTGAGAGCGTGTGGATTGACCCCGAGCCGGGGTCGTCCGAGCGCGTGATCATGGCAAAGGTGTTTTCAAAGCCAAGCGGCGCTGTGGCCACGATCCCGAACCGCTGCGCGTAGAGCCTGCGCACCACCTCAAGCGATGCAGCCTCGTTCTGTGCCGGGTCGGCCATGCGGATCGGCTTCTGCTTGAGGATGGCGGTGAGCGCGGTGCCGGTGTACTCGACGTAGGCGTCGATCCGCCCCGAGACCATCGCCTGCTGCGCGATGTAGGAGCCGGCTAGGTAGAAGCGTCGCTCGACCTTGAGGCCGGTCTTTGCCTCGATGTGCTGCGCCAGAAGCTCCCCGAGAACGACCTGCTCGGTGAAGTTCTTGGCGCCGATAACCGGGCGGTCGAAGCGCGGCGGGGAGCAGCTTCCGAGGAAGGGAAGCAGCAGCAAAGCGAACCATGCCCGGTGCTTCACTTCTGACGCCCCGGCACCTTCATCCGGCTCTCTGCGAGGCCCAGGAGCGAGTCCGCACCGAGCGCGAGCAGTGCCGCTGGAATCGCGCCGGCCAGCACCAGCCTATTATCGACCGACGCAACGCCGCGAAAGATAAACTCTCCCAGTCCACCGGCACCCACCGCAGCCGCGATCGTCGCGATGCCGACTGCCGTCACCGTCGCGGTGCGGATGCCGGCGAGGATCACCGACGCGGCGAGCGGCAGCTCGACCTTGCGCAAGCGCTGCCAGCCTGTCATGCCCAGTGCCTGCGCCACATCCACAACCGCGGGCTCGACGCTGCGGATGCCGACATACGTGTTCCGCAAGATCGGCAGAAGCGCATAACCCGTGAGCGCGACGATCGCGATGCGCGATGCACGATCCCCGAGCCATGGAACGGGCAGCAGAAAGCCGAACAGGGCCAACGACGGGATCGTCTGGATGATGTTCGCGACCGTGAGTACCGGCTTCGCGAGCCGGCGGTAGCGGGTCAGCAGGATCCCGAGCGGCACGCCGATGCCAGCGGCGAACAGGAGCGCCGCGCCGGTGAGCCAGAGATGCTCCACCGTGAGCGTGATGATCTCGGTCGCGTGCTCCCGGAGGAAGTTCTCGGCCAGCAGGGCTGGAAGCCTGTTCACGCGCGGGCACCCACGCGGCGCTCGCCGCGGTGAAAGGCAGCGACATACTCCGCGACCGAGGGCCGCTGTGACTTGAGGAACTCGGCCGGCGTGAGGTCAGCCTCGATTGCGCCATCACAGACCAGCACGATTCGGTCGGCGAGGTACATCGCCTCGTCGAGATCATGGGTGACGAGCAGCACCGTCTTCGGCTTGCCGCGGTCGCGCAGCCGCCCCAAGAGGCCGCGCAGCATGTCCTGCATCTCGGCACGGGTGAGGGGGTCGAGTGCTCCGAAGGGTTCGTCCATCAGCAGGATCGCGGGCTCAGCCGCGAGCGCACGGGCGAGACCGACCCGCTGGCGCTGCCCACCGGAAAGCTCGTGCGGGTAGCGCGTTGCGAAGCGCGCCGGGTCGAGGCCGACCGCGGTAAGCAGCTGTCGCACCTGGTCCGGGAAGCCCTTTGCCGGCCTGCCCTCGAGCTCCGGGACCATGGTGATGTTGCGGGCGATTGACAGGTGCGGAAAGAGGCCCGTTTCCTGGATCACGTAGCCGATGCCGCGGCGCAGCGTAGTTTCCCGCTCCGCAGCGACATCTTTGCCGTGAACGCGGACCGTTCCGCTGGTCGGCACGGCAAGCCGGTTGACCATGCGCAACAGCGTCGTCTTGCCGGAGCCGCTGCGTCCAAGCAGCGCTGTGACCGTGCCGGCTTCCACGCGAAGATCGATGTTCTGGAGCAGCGAGCGTCCATCGGCAATCTTCAGATGAACGCCCGAGAACTCAATGGCTGCGGCCACGCGTCTCCTTCGCTGCCCCGGTTCGCCTAGTCGTCGAGCGCGCCGGGCTCGTCAGACGTAACGCCCGCGTCCGGAGCAGCCACGGCGGTCGACGGACCAGCGCCTTTCACCCGTACGACCGTGATCTTCGAAAAGCCTTCCTTGAAGGACGGCGGACGAAGACGCTCGGCCATCTTCTGCATGACCTCTTCCGAGACCACGCGTTCGCGGCGGCGATTGCGGTCCATGCAGACCTCGAAGGGGACATCGAAGAAGACGGCATGCACGTCGTAGCCGAAGCTTTTCGCCATCTTGATCCACTGGCGGCGCTCATGGGGCGAGAGGTTCGTGGCGTCCACGTAGTTCCACGGCATCTTCGCGATGAGGCGGGCACGCAGGAGCGAACGCAGGGTCGAGAAGACCAGACCCTGGTAGCGCTGCTCCGTGATGTCGTCGAACAGGATGGTGCGCAGCATGTCGCTCGAGAGCGGCTGCACCGCGCGGCGCTTGAACCAGGTGGTTTTACCCGAGCCGGGTAGTCCGATCGTCAGGACCACGAAACCGCGTGGCTGGCGTGGGCCGGCCGCCTGGGCTGCTGGCGGGGGAACCGACGGCGACTCTGGCTGGGTTTCGTGCACCAGCTTGCCGGCAGGTTCGTCCCGCACTTCGGCTGAGGGCGCACCCACGGGCTCATCGTCGTGATCGTCTTCGTCGCCGTCAGCGTCGAAGTCAGCAGCAGCCGCATCGTCGTAGGCATCCGACGGACCATAGTCCGGGGCGTCGGCGAACGATCCTTCCGGTTCGGCGAGGACTGGTTCGTTGTTGGGGGTTGTTTCTATGGGAGCAGGCCGCTCCGGGTACGAGGGTCGTAGCGGTGCCAGGTGGCCCTGGGGCAGTTCCTGCCCGATCTTTCCTGTGGATTCCGAGTCGTTCGGTCCACGTTTTCCACGTCGTCTCATGATTGTTTCGCGCCACCAATCGCGCATGCCTTGGATGGTACACAGGTTGTTTGGGTGCTGCAATCCTGGTGCAATCTGCAGCAGACCCGGGTACAGGTTTCGCGTCTCGCAAGGAGACTGCTTGCGATGCTAGCATCGAGCTTGCACTTTCAGGACAGGAGTACTTCGCAATGGCAGTCAAGGTAGGCATCAACGGTTTTGGCCGAATCGGCCGCAACGTTCTGCGCACAGCATTGGGAAACCCCGAAATCGAGTTCGTTGCGATCAACGATCTCACGAGCCCCGTTACCCTGGCTCACCTGCTGAAGTACGACTCTATCCTCGGAAATCTCACCAACGATATCCAGGCGACCGAGGGCGCCATCACGATCGATGGCAAGACCATCAAGGTCTTTGCCGAGCGCGACCCGCAGAAGCTCGATTGGGACTCCACCGGGGCCCAGATCATCATCGAGTCGACCGGGCACTTCACGGATGCGACCAAGGCCTGCCAGCATCTTGGCGGATCGGTCAAGAAGGTGATCATCTCGGCTCCTGCAACAAACGAGGACATCACGATCGTCCTTGGCGTCAACCAGGAGAAGTACGACCCGACCAAGCACCACATCATCTCCAACGCGTCCTGCACCACAAACAGCCTGGCCCCGGTAGTGAAAGTGATGCATGAGACATTCGGCATCGTTGCCGGCATCATGACGACCATCCATAGCTACACCAACGACCAGGTGATCCTGGACTTCCCGCACAAGGACCTCCGCCGCGCCCGTGCGGCCGCGATGTCCATGATCCCGAGCTCGACTGGTGCAGCCAAGGCGCTGAAGCTGGTAATCCCGGAGATGGCCGGCAAGCTGGACGGGTTCGCGATGCGCGTGCCCACGCCCAACGTCTCGATTGTCGACCTCACGTTTACGGCGGAGAAGCCGGTCACCGTGCAATCGGTGAACGCGGCGCTCAAATCGGCGGCAGAGGGCCCGCTGAAGGGAATCCTGGGCTACTCGACCGAGCCTCTGGTCTCGGTGGACTTCCGGGGCGACTCGCGCTCCTCGATCATCGATGCAGAGCTGACCAAGACAGTCGGCCAACTGGTGAAGGTCCTGTCCTGGTACGACAATGAGTGGGGCTACTCCAGCCGTGTACGCGACCTGCTGCTGTTTGTCGCATCGAAGGGCCTGTAACACACCCGGCGGGGCCTGACGGCCTCGCCTTCTTCTGTTCCGCCTGCTGCTAACTCCCGGAGTCCATAGGTTTCATGCCCAAGCTTTCGATTCGCGACCTCGATCTCAAGAACAAGCACGTCCTGATCCGCGTGGACTTCAACGTTCCGCTTAACGAGGACGGCACCGAGATCACCGATGACACCCGCATTCGCGAAACTCTCCCGACCATCCGGTACGCGCTCGAGCAGCGCGCCAAGCTGATTCTTGCCTCGCATCTTGGCCGTCCCAAGGGCAAGCCGACTGCCAAGTACAGCCTCCGTCCCGTGGTCGACCGGTTGCGTATCCTGCTCGACCATGCCATCGGCGAGAAGATCAATGTGGCGTTTTCCCCTGACTGCGTGGGTGAGATCGCCTCGGAAATGTCGCGCCAGCTCGAGTCCGGGCAGGTGCTCCTGCTCGAGAATCTGCGCTTCCATCCGGAAGAAGAAGCAAACGATCCAGAGTTTGCGAAGAAGCTCGCCAGCCTTTGCGAGATCTACGTCAACGATGCATTCGGCACCGCGCATCGCGCGCATGCCTCGACCGAAGGCATCACCCACCATGTGCATCAGGCCGCGGCCGGGCTGCTGATGGAGAAGGAACTGAACTACCTTGGCAAGGCGCTCGGTCTTGGCGAGGGTGCCACGGCGCCGGCGAAGCCGTTTGTGGCGATCCTGGGCGGGGCGAAGGTCTCGGACAAGATCGGTGTCATCGAGAACCTGCTCGGCAAGGTGGATGCGCTGCTGATCGGCGGCGGGATGGCTTACACCTTCCTGAAGGCGCAGGGCCAGAACACCGGCAAGTCTCTCGTGGAAGCCGACAAGGTCGAGCTCGCGGGCAAGATGCTCGAGAGGGCGAAGCGGGAGGGCGTGCGCTTTCTGCTGCCGACCGATCACGTGCTGGCCGACCGCTTTGCACCGGATGCAGCAACGCAGGTCTTCTCCGGGACCGGGGATTTCCCGGCTGACTGGATGGCGCTCGATATCGGGCCGAACACCGTGGAGGCCTTCACGAAGGAGATTGCCGCGGCCGCGACCGTCGTGTGGAATGGTCCCATGGGGGTCTTCGAGCTGCCGGCCTTTGCGCAGGGAACCACTGCCATCGCCGAGGCTGTGGCCGCCAACAGCAGCGCGACCACAGTTGTGGGTGGTGGCGACTCGGTGGCGGCGATCCAGCAGGCGGGAGTTGCCGAGGGCATCAGCCATATCTCGACCGGCGGTGGTGCGTCGCTCGAGTTCCTTGAAGGCAAGAAGCTGCCGGGCGTGGAAGCTCTCACTGAGAAGTAAGCTCCCCGCAAAGAGAACCAGAAGACCGCAGCCAGGAGAGGGAACATCGCTACCGCGCGCAAGCCGCTGATCGCAGCTAACTGGAAGATGTACAAGACCCCGGATGAGTCCTGTGCCTACGCAGAAGAATTTCTGCCGCTGGTAGCAGGGCACACCCGTGATGAAATCGCGATCTGCCCGACGTTCCTGGCGCTCGAGGCCTTTGCCCGTGTGATCAAAGGCTCCAATGTCGTGGTCGGCGCGCAGGACATGCACTCCGAGAAAGAGGGCGCCTACACGGGCGAGATCTCTGCGCCGATGCTGAAAGCCGTGGGCTGTACCCACGTGATCCTCGGCCACTCGGAACGCCGCCACTACAACCACGAGAGTGACTGGGATGTGAACCGGAAGCTCCACGCGGCGCTGAAGCAGGATGTCACGCCGATTGTGTGCATCGGAGAAGTGCAGGAAGAGCGCGAAGAAGGTCGCACCAATGACGTGCTCCTGCGCCAGATCAAGATCGGGCTCGAGGGGATCAGGGCGGCAGATGCCGGGCCAATTGTGATAGCGTATGAACCGATCTGGGCGATCGGCTCCGGGCAGACGGCTTCCCCCGAGATCGCTGACGAGACGCACCTGTTCATTCGCAATGCAGTACGCGAACGCCTCGGGGATGGTGTCGCCGATGGCATGCGCATCCTTTATGGTGGCAGCGTGAAGCCGGCAAATGCGACAGCATTGATGGCGAAGCCTGAGATCGATGGCGCGCTGGTTGGCGGCGCGAGTCTCGACGCGAAATCCTTTGCACAGATTGTGAAGTACTAGCCGCGCGCGGGACTAGGGCTCTACCGAGCCGGCTGGTTCTGGCTCGAAGAGATGGCCCATCTTCGAACGCTTCACCGCGAGGTAGCGTTCGAAGCTTTCCTCCACCGGAACGACCGCGGGGATTCGCTCGACGACCTGGATGCCAGCACGCTCGAGGGCGGCGACTTTCTCCGGGTTATTTGTGAGCAGCCGCACTGCCGGGACCTTCAACTCGTGGAGCATCGCCGCCTGCAGCTCGAACTCGCGGCAGTCTGCCTTGTAACCGAGCTCGACGTTGGCCTCGACTGTGTCACGGCCCTGCTCCTGCAGTTCGTATGCCTTGAGCTTGGCCATGAGCCCGATGCCGCGGCCTTCCTGCTGGTCGTACAGAATGATTCCCGAACCAAGCTCGGCGATCGAGCGGAGCGCAAGTTCCAACTGCAGCCTGCAGTCGCAGCGCAGCGAGTGGAAGACGTCGCCGGTAAGGCATTGCGAATGGATGCGCACGAGCGGCGGTGTGCTGTGGATGTCGCCCATCACGAGCGCCACTGCTTCCTCTTTTTCGAGGAGGCGAGCGGGCTGCTTTTCGTCGCAGGGCGTGTGGCCTGTCAGCTCGCCGGTGAAGCCGAGGATCCGAAAATCACCCCATCGCGTCGGCAGGGCAGTGTCGGCAACCTTGGTGACTCGTGCTAACGGCATGGCCTGATTATACGAGCAGGGGTTTGCTTCCCCTGCGGGGCACCCGGTACCGAAGCGTAGAGTAGGGGTGTGCTCGACCCGAAGCTCATCCTGATCACCCTGCTGATCAAGCTTGGCGTGGCTGCTGCCGTGTCGAGCGCGCTTGGTCGATCCCGCTCCTTCCAGCGTGTGCTCTTTTCCGAGCATCGTCGACCGAAACAGCAGCTGCAGCTGATCCTGTTTCTATGTGTGCCGCTTGCGCTCGGCGTATGGGTGCGCACCACGGTGCCAAATTTCTATGCGGCGGATATCTCGTTCGAGACGACGATCATTCTCGGCGTCCTGCTTGGGCCGCTCTCTGCCATGCTCGGCGCGATCCTGTTTTCGATCCCCGCCGTCTTTCACCATGAGTACCTGACGCTGCCGTTTTACCTGATCGTGGCCTTGATCGCGGGTTCGTTTGCAAGGCTGGTCGAAGCAGAGGAAGTGTGGTCGTTCTCGCCCTTTGTCGACCTCAGCATCTATCGCTGGATCCGCAGGAACCTCCACCAGCCGCGCTTCGATCGTCAGATCCTGCTGCTGCTGCTGATTGTCACGCTTGAAGCCGCACGCGAGTGGCTGGCGCACGAGGCCCCGACCCAGCTGTTCGCGCTGCACACGCCCAGCTGGCTGTTGCGCGCGGCAGTGTGGGCCTGTGCGGCAATGGTTGTTGGCATTCCCTTGAAGATCTGGAACGCGATCCGCATCGAGTTGAAATTCGAAGAACAGAAAAGGCTGGTGCTTGAGGCGCGCCTCGATGCGCTGCAGCGGCAGATCAACCCACACTTCCTCTTCAACACGCTGAACTCGATCGCCACACTTATCCGTGTGCGCCCGGAGCAGGCACGCGAACTCATCGTGAAGCTGGCAAATATCCTGCGGGCGCTGCTCAAGGATCACGACTCGTACGTGCCGTTTCGCGAGGAGCTGAACTTCACCGACGATTACCTGGGCATCGAGGTGGTGCGCTTCGGGGCGGACAAGCTGCGGGTGGTGAAAGAGATCGAGCCCGGCACGCTCGAGCTGCCGGTACCCAGCATGCTCCTGCAGCCGCTGGTGGAGAACAGCATCAAGCATGGCCTGGAGCCGCGCATTTCCGGTGGCACGATCACGCTGCGTTCGCGGCTGTGCGACGGCAAGTTCGTGATCGAGGTGGAAGATGACGGCGTCGGCATCGCACCGGAGCGGGCGCTGCGCACAGGCGTGCTCACCCAGGACGGCAACGGGATCGGCATGCGCAACGTACGGGAGCGGCTGGAAGTACTCTACGGGGATGCGGCCGGGTTCGAGATCACCAGCCGCCCCGGCAGGGGAACCCTGGTGACGCTCCACATGCCGGAGAGGACCGTCACTGCGACCTAGCGCTCGCCGCGAATGACCTTCTCATAGAAAGCCTCGTACCGGGGGATGATGCGCGAGGCGCAGAAGCGTTGTTGTGCTGTTTGCCGGGCAGCACGTGCCATGCGCTCGAGCTCGTCCGGGTTGCTGAGCAGCTCGACGGACGCCTGTGCCATCGCCTCGATGTCGCCGACCGGGAGCAGCCGCCCATTGACGCCATCCTCGATCAGCTCCGGCACGCCGCCCTGGTTGGTAGCGACTGTGGGCACGCGACAGGCTGCGGCTTCGAGTGCTGCCAGCCCGAAGGCCTCAAGCTTGCTCGGCATCAGCATGAGGTCGGCGAGCGGCAGCAGCCGGTGGACCTCATCCTGCTTGCCAAGGAAGTGCACCCGGTTCTGTAAGCCAAGCGCGTGCACGCGGTACTCGGCATTGGGGCGCTCCGGCCCGTCGCCGACGAGAAGCAGGTGCGAGGGTACTTTCTCAGCCACACGGGCAAAGGTCTCGACGACATCCTGCACCCGCTTGACGGGGCGGAAGTTCGAGAGGTGCAGCAGGATTTTCTCGGCGTCGTCCGCAATGTAGCGGGCCCGTCCTTCGGCGCGTTCCCCGGGTGCCAGCGGCATGTAGAGGTCGCAGTTGACGAAATTCGGCACCACCTCGATCGGCCGCTGGATGCCGAACTCCTGCAGCGTTTTCTCGCGCAGGTAGGAGGAGATCGCGGTGACACCGTCGCTGTTCTCGATCGCGTAGCGGGTGACGGGCAGGTACGAGCGATCCTGCCCGACGAGCGTGATGTCGGTCCCGTGCAGCGTCGTCACAAAGGGAAGTCGCCGCCCGCGTGCCTCGAGCATCTGCCGGGCAAGCAAGGCACTGACCGAGTGCGGGATCGCATAGTGCACGTGCAGGATATCGAGGTTGTAGTATTCGCCGACCTCGCTCATGCGGGTCGCAAGGGCCAGATCATAAGGCGGGTACTCGAAGAGCGGGTAGGTGGGCACCGCAACCTCGTGATACGAGATGCCGCGTTCCCGGCCAGTCAGCCGGAAGGGCTGCTGGTAGGTGATGAAGTGCACCTCGTGGCCTTTCGCTGCGAGTTCAATGCCTAGCTCGGTCGCCACGACTCCTGAACCACCATAGGTGGGATAGCAGGTGATGCCAATCTTCATCCGTCTCTCCGTTTCGCGCTGTGTCTTTGGATACCAGACGGAGAGATTGGCTGCAAAAGTCCCGTCCGACCGTGGCAGATGGGGATCACGGTTCAGCGAAGGAGACGAGCGCGTGTGGGCCGCTCTGACCCGTCCAGCGGGGAATGAC
This sequence comes from Acidobacteriaceae bacterium, assembly GCA_965199135.1. Lineage (GTDB taxonomy): Bacteria > Acidobacteriota > Terriglobia > Terriglobales > Acidobacteriaceae > EB88. The sequence goes on from OZ240685.1 coordinate 2,832,475, forward strand.
CTCGAGGAGCGCCTGCCGCTCGACCTCGCGCGCAGCCCGCAAACGGGTCGGCATCTGGTCGAGCGCCTGGTCGTGGAAGCCCGGGTGGCAGACCAACTCGTAGGTATCGCCTGGCGCGCCGTGCTGCGCCAGTGCGCGGAGCAGCGCCTCGATGCTCGCCGCCCCGAGGGTCCCCGTGGCCAGCACGCCCAGCGCGCCGGCGGTCGTGCGGAGCCCGGCGCGCTCCACTTCCCGCAGGAAGCCGGCCCGGAACTGTGCCAGCAGCGCGACCTCCACGCGGCGCGTGAGGGGAGCGGCACGGGTAGCGGACCGTGCCCAGGCAGGCTCGAAGGGATTGCGAATGGCCCGGATGCCGCACTGAAGGGCTGCCCGCAGCAACGGCCGAAGCACCCGGGGGAAGAGGTGGGTATGTTTATGGGTGTCGACGTGGGTGACCGTCAGCCCGAGCGCCTGCAGGCTGCGGATCTGGGCGATGGCTTCGGCTTCGATCTCGCCATCGCGGATGCGACCGGCCAGCAGGTCGCGGACAAAGCGCCCCAGCTTCGGCCGAAACATGCCGGTACCGGCTGGGCAGAGCAGCGAAGGGACGGCGCCGGCTGGTGCCGAGGGTACGCCATCGACGAGCACCACATGGCAGCCCACCCATGGCTTACGCTCCGGCAACAGGGCAGCACTTTGTCGGTGGGAAGCACCACTGGCCATCATGGTCGCCGAGGAAAGCGCCTCGCTGGCGTGAAGGGCAAGGATGGCCCGATCCACTCCCGGGGTATACCCCAGGTCATCAGCATTGACGATCAGGCGGCTCACCGCTTGAGTGTACCAATCCGAAACATTCCCACGCCTCTGCCGGGGGATCGCTGCTAAACTTAACCGGGTTACGGGGGCGGTTAGCTCAGTTGGTTAGAGCGCCTGCCTTACAAGCAGGATGTCGGGGGTTCAAGTCCCTCACCGCCCACCATCTTCACGATCCAGAGAAAAGAAAAGCACCACTGTAGGGAGGCACAGGCGCTGCCCCAATGCGCCCAAATCATATAGCGCTGCGCGAGGCTCCATGCGACAGACAGCACTTCTGAACATTGTTGTTCTTGGCTTTTTTGTCTTTCTCTTCAGCTCCCTTTATCGCAAACGTGCCTCAAGTCGGTTGAAGTTCTGGATCGCTGGCTGGATCTGTGCGATCGCCCACTTCGTGGTTCTGTTCTGGAACCCGGCCTCACCAACGCTCTCCAACCTGTTCGACGCCATCTCGATCTCGGGACTGGGTCTGTGCGGCATCTGCTTCATCCTGTCCGGGATGACGGACGGGATGAAGCCGCAGCAGCGCCTGGTCATCCTCGGGCTTGCCGCGCCCTGTGTGGCGTTCTGCTTCGCCATCGCCTTTGATCTGCATCCCATCGGCATCGCGCTCGGCTGCGAACTGCTGGGGCAAAGCATCGCGCTTGTGTTTCTGTGGCGCTTCCATCGTGACCAGCTCAGCCTGACCGTTCCGGGCACCGCACTGATCCTCGCCTGCTCGCAGTGGTGCTCCTTTGAGCTCGTGGCCCACCAGGGGGATGACGCGATTGCTGTGGTCCTGATGGAGATCTTCTGCGCCTACGCCCTGCTGTTTGCGCACGACCTGCGGCGCCACTCTGCCGGCGTCTGGACCACCGCCTTCGGCCTGCTCGCCTGGGGCGCGGTGTTTCCCGTCGGGATCTGGATCGAGCACTTCCTGCCCAGTCTCCACGTCGAGCCCGAGATCTGGAACGTGCCCAAGGTGGTGGTCGCCTTTGGCATGATCGTGACCCTGTTTGAAGACCAGCTGCACGTCGCCCAGAGCGAGCGGAAGCAGTACAAAGACCTCTTCAACGGCAATCCGCTTCCCATGTGGATCTTCGACAAGGACTCCACGCAGCTGCTGGCGCTGAATGCCTCGGCGGAGCGGACGTTTGGCTGGTCGAGGTCGGACCTGTCGCAGCTGACAATCAACGACCTGGTCTCGGAGCATGAGACCTCGCCAGTAGGGCTGATGGAGATGAACTGGAAGCTGGCACAGGATTTCGCCGCCGGCCGTGCCACGCCGGGCGGCTCGGACCCGGAGGTGCGTGCGTCCTCCATGCGCTTTCAGGCGCGATCGGGCGACGAGATCATTGTGGAAGTGACGTTGCAGCGGGTCGGGTTCGAGGACCGGGAATGCCGCCTGCTGGTTGCAAAAGACATCACGGCCCAGGTCGAAGCGCATGCCCAGCTGATTCACCAGGCCAACCATGATCCGCTGACCGGGTTGCCGAACCGTCTGCTGCTCCACGATCGTATGCAAACGGCGATCGCCTCGGCGATGCGCCGTGGCGCGAAGGCCGCGATCATCTGCATGGATCTCGACCGCTTCAAGCAGATCAACGACACACTCGGACACGCCGCGGGCGACAGCTGCCTGCGCGAGGTTGCCAACCGTCTTCGCCAGCGTCTCCGTTCGGTCGACACGGCGGCCCGCACCGGCGGCGAGGAGTTCATGGTGATCCTCGATGACGTCGGCAGCCTGCGCGACGCGGAGCGCGTCGCCAACGATCTGCTGTTTGCACTGAGCGCGCCCCACGTCGTCGACGGGCGAAAGATCCAGCTCAGCGCCAGCATCGGCATCGCGCTGTTTCCTGACGACGGGGAGGAGCCGGCGCAGCTCTGGAGCATGGCGGATGCGGCGATGTACCGGGCCAAGCAGAGCGGGGGAAACCGGCACCGCTTCTACTCCCGGGCCAACTAAGGGGCCGAGGCGCGCCGGAAAAGGATGATGCATCGATAGGTACCAAGGGTGCACGGATTCGCACCACTTTGTTTGACCGCTCTGGGCAACTTGGCTACACTCAGGTGGAACTCAAGGCGAGATCCCCATATCAGGCAGTTAGGCGTGAACAGGGCGACCCTGAGAGAGCTTCGAGCTGCACCGTAAACGGTGCACTCTGCAGTATTGGTTGTCACGCGATCCCCGCCGGCAGATTGGCCTGCACCAGAGTCTCTCGGCCGGGCGGCGCAGTGAAAGGCGGATTGTCTGCAGCAACACGTTTCCCCGTTCGCGCGTCGCGAGCTCTGGTGTCTTGGCAGTGTCGTTGTCAATCACAGGAACCCCCTGTTCCGTGCTGAAGCGATCGCTGTCGAGTCTCTTTCCTGCTGGTACGCCGGTCTTTATTCCTACTTCCAGACCCTCTCCCCGGTAACCTTTGTAAAAAACTCGGTTTGCGAGACGATCTGTTTGCACGTCCTTTTTGCGGGTGCCCCAGGGTCCTGTGAGAGCGATCGCAGCATGTTCCACCTTCAAGGAGCGTATTAAGATGGAAGGCCCTGCAGTCCAACCCGAGCGGCAGATGGCGGCCAGTCCGCTGCTTGCCCCGGAACAGGCGATCATCACGCCCAGCGACATACGCAAGATCCTGATCAAGCGCAAGTGGCTGATCCTTGCCGGCATTGTGGTCGGCCTTGCCTTCGCCGCGGTGTACATCCTCACGACGATCCCGCAGTACGAGGCGATCTCGCTGATCGATATCAACGTTGGCAAGCAGAGCAATATCGGTATCTCGGACCTGGTGCAGGAGCAGGAAGGCGGCATCGAGGCCAGCCTGGAACGCACCGCGACCGAGATTGCCATCATGCAGAGTGACACCGTATCGCTCGACGTGATCAACTCGCTCGACCTGTACCACAAGGAGCCGTTTGCCCAGGTGTTTGTACGGAACCCGTACAAGGGCAAGATGACCCCTTCGCAGCGCAAGGATATCCTGGCGATCTTCAAGGGATCGACCAAGATTGCCACCAAGCCTGGAACCGAGCTCGTGGAAGTGCGCTTCCGGAACCAGAGCCCGCAGGAAGCTGCCTTGATCGCGAACGCCATCGTGGATCGCTACATGGATCGCAGCCTGCGCGTCCGCTACACCGGCACGACACGTATCTCTGACTGGCTGGCCAAGCAGCTCGACAGCCTGAAGAGCCAGGTGACCGAGGCCCAGGATCAGCTGGCGACTTACCAGAAGCAGAACAACCTGATCGGCGTTGACCCGAATGGCAGTGGCGAAGACCTGACGGTCGAGGATCTCAGGATCGCCAACCAGCAGCTCTCCGAAGCGCAGGCAGACCGCGTGGTCAAGGAAGCACGCTACCGGATGGCGATGACCGGCAACCCGGAGTTGCTGCTCTCGGTCGCGCCTTCGGCGACCCTCTCGCAACTGCAGCAGCAGGAAGCTGCACTGACCGTGCAGCAGGCCCAGCTCCAATCCAAGTTTGGACCGAACTGGCCCCGGGTCAAGGAAGTGCAGTCCTCGCTGAACCAGGTGCGCAAGGATATTCAGGGTGAGATCGGCAACATGCAGCGCCGGTTCCAGGTGGAGTACCAGACCGCCGTCTCGACGGAGAACCTGATGCGCGGCCGGCTGGATGCTGCCAAGCAGCAGGCCTACCAGCAGAACCGCTCCTCGGCCGAGTACCAGATCCTGCGTCACGGCGCGGACTCTGCTTCGGATCTCTATGACGCCCTGCAGACCCGCCTCAAGGAGGCCGGCATCACGGCTGGCCTGAACGCAAACCAGATCGACATCGTTGACCAGGCCACGACGCCCGCCCTGCCGGTCTTCCCGGTGAAGCGGAATGACGCCGGCATCGGTCTGGGCGCCGGACTGGTTCTCGGCCTGGCACTTGCGCTCTTCGCAGAAACCATCGACGACACGATCCGGACCTCGGACGACGCCGAGTCGGTGACTGGTCTGCCGGCGCTCGCCGTGATTCCTCACTTCGAGCCTGCTGCCAAGAAGGGTGTGGCTGCCGCGGGAACACCTGCGGCGGAGGCCGAGCGAGAACGAATGTCCCGCGTGGCGCCTGACCTGATCTCCTACACCGAGCCGCAGTCGTATGTCTCGGAGGGCTTCCGGACGCTGCGCTCCTCGATCCTGCTCTCCGCCGTGGACCGCGAACCGAAGCTCCTGTTGCTGACGAGCTCGTTTGCAACCGAAGGCAAGAGCACCTGCGCCGCGAACCTCGCGATCTCCTTTGCCCGGCGCTCCGCCCGTGTGCTGCTGGTCGATACGGATCTTCGTAAGGGCACGCTGCACATGAAGTTCCGCACGTCGAACCGCTTCGGGCTGTCGACCCTGCTGGTCCGCGAGGGAGAGGGCAGTGCCTATGAAACACCGCTGCCGGATCTGCCGAACCTGACCCTCGTCACCCGCGGCCCGGTGACCGTGAACCCGGGTGAAGCCCTGGCTTCCCGCTCCATGGAAGAGCTCCTGCAGCGCTGGCGCTCGGAGTACGACCACATCATCCTCGATACGTCGCCGGTCCTGGCCGTCGCCGATACCCTCAGCATCGCGCCACAGGTGGATGCGTGCTTCATCCTGGTCCGCTCCGGTGTGACTCGCAAGAAGGCCCTGATGCGTGTGCGTGAGCAGATGCGACGGGTCAACGCCCGGGTCCAGGGAATCATCGTCAATGACGTCGATCTCCGGCTCGAGAACTACTACACCTACTCCAAGCGCTACAACTACAGCTACAGCTCGAACTACGGTGCCGGCTACGGCGGAGGTATGGATGCGGAACAGTAAACTTCTCCGAGCCGCCGTGCTCAGCCTCGTCGCTCTCAGTGGCAGCATGATGCTTGTGGCCCAGGTGCCAGCAGCAACCCAGGCCACCCCCACCCAGGAGCCTGCGATGCAGCAGAGCTCCTCCCAGGACCCCTCGACAATGCCGATGGCGCCCGACCAGGCGCCGTCGATCCTGATCGGCCCTGGGGATCTGCTCAACGTGGTCGTTTTCGAGACCCCGGAGCTGAGCACCGCCGTTCGCGTGAACCAGGACGGCGATGCGAACCTGCCGGTGCTTGGGCCGGTCCACGTGGCCGGGCTGAACAGCCAGCAGGCAGCGGTTGCGATTGCGGATGCCTACCGCGAACAGGGGCTCCTCCTGAACCCCCACATCACGGTCTCCGAGACCGAGTTCGCCTCGCAGGGGGCTTCGGTGCTCGGCGAGGTACGCTCGCCCGGTGTCTACCCGACGCTCGGCACCCGGCGTCTGCTCGATATGTTGTCGCTCGCCGGCGGCATCTCGACCACGGCCGGCCGGCTGGTGTCGATCGTGCACCGCGGCGACCCGCAGCATCCGGTCCAGATCGCTCTGCAGCCGACGCCCGCCTCGCTCCATGCCCAGGTCAACCCTGTCATCGTTCCCGGCGATACCGTGATCGTTGCCAAGGCTGGCGTGGTCTACATCATCGGGGACGTGTCGCGGCCGGGGGGCATCCTGGTTGACAACAACGAGCGGCTCTCGCTGATTGAAGCGCTTGCGCTCGCCGGGGGCATGAACAAGACTGCCGCGCTGTCACAGACCAAGCTGATCCGCAAGCTGCCGGCAGGCCGGGAAGAAGTGGACCTCGATCTGAAGCATGTGTTGTACGGCAAGCAGGCGGATGTACTGATGTCGGATGGCGACATTCTGTATGTGCCTTCGTCGCTCGGCAAGACGCTGCTCTACCGCGGCACCGAGGCAGCGTTCGGTCTCGCCACGAACGAAGCCATTTACGTCCACTAGTCTCGTGGCGCAGCGAACCCAGAGCGAGAGCAGAGAAGCCTCATGATTCAAACAGCTACGGTGGTGCAGGACCGACGACGCATCCTGGTGCGCTATCCCAGGGCGCGTCGCCTCGGCTCCCTCTACATCCCGCTTCGCCGTGGCTACCTCTTCGTCATGCCGCTTCTGCTCTTCGGGGCGGCACTGATCTGCTGGGCGACGGGAACGGACTTCTCCCTGATCGTCGCGGCGTGTGTGCTTGCGGCTGTGGCCGCCTACCTGATGTTCGACCTGCTCGGCCGTCGAGCGCCGCTCCGTGTTTCCACGGTGCTGGGCGCGACCCTGGGGCTGGCGTATGGGCTCGGCACGGCGAACACCTGGTTCACGCTGCCGCGCAGCGACTACACGCTCGGCGACTTCATGCACATCAACACACCTGACCTGGCGCATGCCATCGCCTCGGTCTGTGTGTCGGTGGCCCTGCTCCTGACGCTTGGCGAACTCTACGAAAAGCCGATCTTCGGGGAAGAGTTCGAGCTTCATTTCAATAATCGGGTCGTCCTGTTCCTGACACTCGGAACGATCGTCCTGGGCCTTTCCTTTGCGAAAGGCTCTACCGGCTTCATGGGTGGCGCGGCGGGCGAGGGTGTCGATATCGGCCACGTCGGCTACCTGGCGAGTCTTTCCGAATGGCTGTCGGGTTCGCTGCTGGCGCTTTCCGTCTGTGTCACGCTCAACATCAAGGGCCGGTTCTCACAGCTGTACACCCGTGGTCTGAGCATCCTGCTTTTTCTGATGGTCTTTCCGCTGGGCCGCCGGCAGATGATCTACGCGATCGTTTTGGCCCTCGTGGGATTGCGGCTGGGACGCTACAAGGTTCCGTTTTCACCAATCAAGAAGATCGTCCTGCTCGGTGTTCTCGCCATGGTCGTGTACTTTGCGACAATCGGCTTCTTCTACCTGCGCATCGCGGGCTACGGCATGCTGCACCCGACCCTCGAGCAGCGCATCACAGCCGCCTTCCGGCTGGCAAAAGAGAAGAGCTACGCAGACATCAAGCAGCAGTTTGCCGCCAATGTGGAACGTCGTACCTTTATCCTGGGTTTCCTGGCGCAGCTTGAGGGCTACACCGACATCATGCCCGGCGCCCATGGCGAGGACTTAGTCAACCAGGCACAACTGGCAATCCCGTCGATCCTGTTTCCCAACAAGGATGTTTTCTTCAGTGAAGAAGGCCTTGCGAATGAGACCTTCGGTTCGAACTACATCGACGAAGCCAACTCGGTTCTGACAACCGGCGCCGTCGATTTCGGGATCTGGGGGATCTTTCTCTATCCCCTCGGCCTGGTCATCATGGTGCGGGCTCTCTTCGAATTTGTAGGCGAGGTGATGCCCGTCTTTGCCTCGAGCTTTGTGATCATTGCCTCCTTCGCCACGCTGCTGGAGCCTGAGATCGCGGTGACGTCCTACTTCCTGATCTATCGGAATGGCCTTCTTTTTGGTTCAGTCGTCTGGTTTATCATGTCGATGCCCGAGTTCCGCATCCGAAACGTCAATCTATAACCAACCCTATGACGAGACTTCGATTCAACCTTCGCTCTGCTGTCGCCGGACCTGTCGCCATGCTGGCGTTCGCCGTGTTAGCGGCATCGGCACAGGCGCAGGGGTCTCTCTCCGGATCGCTATCGCCCAATTTCAGCCAGTCGCTTTCAGACAACTCGCAGACCAGCGGCTTCAACTCGTCGTTTGACGCGTCCACGGCGAACCTGACCAACCCGGACGCCCACAGCGATGTCTCGGACGACACACACTCCCAGGTGCTGGGCTCGACGCTGTCCCCGATCGATAATGCAGTGGTGTCGGCCGGTGCCAACAGCACGCCCCAGACCAATCCACTATCGAGCGCACAGGCTGCCTATGCAGCACAGGGCCCTTACTTTGGCGGACGCCGCAGCCACAGCTTCAACCCCGGGAACAGTACGTCGGCCATCGAAGCGGCGTCGGCTGCCCGCGCGAACGCGATGAGCGGCTTCGGGGGAAGTTCCATGCAGGCTGCATTCACGGGCGTTCTTTCAAGCCGCGCAGCCTTCTCAGGACAGTCCGCAGGGACGCAGGTAGATACCCAGAATGGCTTTTCCGGCCAGGGCGTCGAGGTGCCGGTGAGGACCGGTGGGATCGGAACAACCCAGAGTCTGAGCGGCATCGGATCAACCCAGGCCCTGAGCGGCATCGGGTCGCGGGATATCGCTTCGGCCTACTACGCAACTGACCCGGTATTGACGAACCAGGCCTACACGGGGGATCTGGGAATCACAGGGGACATGCCTTCTCCAACCACGCAGACCGGGCTGATGTTTGCGAGTGGCTCCGCGCCCCAAATCTACTTCCAGTATGACGACGGCCAGACGCCGCCGATCACCGCACCGGCAAGCCCGGGCCAGGTTCTCGGGATGGCACCGGAATATGCGCCTGCCTCGAATGGCTTTCCCGATTCCACCCGCGGCACTGCGGCGTTGGCCGACGAGATGACCAACCTGAGCTCGCCATTCGCCTCGCCTGCGATGTTCAGCAACTCTCCGTTCAAGCCAGTCAGCGATGGGACCGTGTACTCGCCGGGAACCCGCTTCAACCCGGATCTGCACACCCTTCCCGAACAGCATGCCACCGGTTCGTTCCAGGCCTTTGAGCGTCGCGCCCAGGAGCAGCGGATCACCCACGGGCTCTCGATCAGCCAGTCCTCGGAGATTTACCAGCAGGATCTGCGGAACTATCAGCAGAGTCATGGGCGGCGCCAGCGCCCGACGCTTGAAGAGATGGATCAGCGGAACCGGCCCCTGCCAGGGAGTATCAACCAGGGGCCTTCCAGCCGCATGGTGATCCGTTAACGCTTGCTGTGGCCTGATAACACGCTACAATGCAGAAAATCCAGTCCTCCTAAGGGGAGCCCCAACACTCATGAAGAGTTCCATCACGATCGCCGTTGTTGGTTCGGGGTATGTAGGCCTTGTGGCCGCAGCCTGTTTTGCTGAAATCGGACATACCGTCCTGTGCGTCGACAATGATGAGAGCAAGGTCGCGATGCTTCGCGAGGGCGGGGTGCCGATCCACGAGGAGTACCTCAAGGAACTCCTTGACCGGCACCGGGAGCGCTCGATCACGTTCACCTCGGATCTCCGTGCAGCGACCCGGGAGGCCGACGCGATCTTTATCGCCGTTGGGACGCCGCAGAGCGGCACCGGATCGGCGGATCTTTCCTATGTCGATGCGGTTGCGAGCGAGATCGCGCGCTCCATCGAGACGTACAAGGTGATCGTCGAGAAGAGCACGGTCCCCGTCTACACGAACGAGTGGATCCGCAAGGTAGTCGAGCGCAATGGTGTGCCCCGGGATCTGTTCGATGTGGCTTCCAATCCTGAATTTCTCCGTGAGGGCACGGCGGTCGTTGACTTTCTGCACACGGACCGGATCGTGGTCGGAACAGATTCGCCGCGGGCTGCGGCACTGATGTCCGCGATCTACGAGCCGCTCACCAGCGGCCGCTACTACGAGTGGGAGAACAGCGTTCCCGGTCATTGCAATGCTGAAGCGCTGCCGCCGCTGCTCCATGTCTCGACCAAGGCGGCGGAGCTGATCAAGCATGCTTCAAATGCCTTTCTGGCCGTGAAGATCTCCTTTATCAACGTGGTCGCGAACATCTGCGAGGCGGTAGGCGCGGATGTGAAGCAGGTGTCAAAGGGCATCGGCATGGACCAGCGTATCGGCTCGAAGTTCCTGCAGGCCGGGATCGGGTATGGTGGCTCCTGCTTCCCGAAGGATGTGGCTGCGTTCCGCTACGTCGCGGAGCAGTGTGGCATTCCGTTTGGCCTGCTGAGCGAGGTCGAGAAGATCAATGTGGAGCAGAAGCGTCGCTTCTTCCAGAAGGTCCGCTCGGCGCTATGGACCTTCCGCGGCAAGAAGCTCGGCGTGCTTGGACTCGCCTTCAAGGGCGGCACGGATGACATCCGCGAGTCCCCGGCGATTGAAGTCGTCGAGATGCTGCTGCGCGAGGGCTGCACGGTGGACGCGTTTGATCCGGCTGGCATGGAGCGGACGGCCGAGCTCCTTCCCCCGTCGGAGACTATGCACTATGTCGAGGACGCCTATGCGGCGGCCCGTGACAAGGACGCGCTGCTGATCCTGACTGACTGGCAGGAGTTTGCAGAGCTTGACCTGGAGCGTCTGCACCAGAGCCTGCGCTATCCGATCATCCTCGATGGGCGCAACCTCTATGATCCGGAGTATATGGCGGCCCGGGGCTTCACGTACCTGAGTGTGGGGCGCCAGGAAGCCCTTGCTGCACGCACGCCGCTTGCGGCCGCGGGCGCCACGCCGGGGCAGAACCGGTAGGTCGCGGCCGTTGTTCCAATCTGGTTACGAAGGGCCGAGTATCCTTGACCCGGACTTGCCGCGCCAAGGATACTGGGGCCAACCCCGGTAAAAAAGCCGGGGCGCGTCAAGGATCCCCGACCAGCGCGGGGTCTTGGAACGCGGACACCGCTGGAAAAGAATCGGCTGCGCAAGGCAGGGCGACGCGTTGACGGCACAAGGTTTTACGGCATAAGGATGCCCATAATGAAGCTGAAAAATGAACGGATCGTGGTTTGTGGCGCCGGTGGTTTCATCGGCGGACACTTGGTGAAGGACTTGCTGGCACAGGGATTGAATGTTGTGCGTGCCGTTGACGTGAAGCCGCTAGACGAGTGGTACCAGACCTCGAAGGGTGTGGAAAACCTGTCGCTCGATCTACGTGATCGCGCGAACTGCCAGACCACGGCGAACAACACCGATGTGGTGTTCCAGCTGGCTGCCGATATGGGCGGCATGGGCTTTATCGAGAACAACAAGGCGCTCTGCATGCTGAGCGTGCTGACCAACACGCACATGTTGATGGCTGCGCGTGAGGCGAGTGTGGAGCGGTTCTTCTTCTCCTCATCCGCCTGCGTGTACAACGGCGAGAAGCAGACCAACCCCGATGTGGTCGCGCTCAAGGAAGAAGACGCCTACCCGGCTCTTCCGGAAGATGGCTACGGCTGGGAGAAGCTATTCTCCGAGCGGATGTGCCGTCACTTTGAAGAAGACTTTGGCCTGACCACCCGCGTGGCGCGCTACCACAACGTGTATGGCCCGCTGGGCACCTACGAGGGTGGCCGCGAGAAAGCCCCGGCTGCGATGTGCCGCAAGGTCATCGAGGCGAAGCAGAGTGGCAAGCATGAGATCGAGATCTGGGGCGATGGCCACCAGACACGCTCCTTCATGTACATCGACGACTGCACCAAGGGGACGCAGGACATTCTCGAGAGCGACATCGACGAGCCGATCAATCTGGGATCGAGCGAGCTCGTGACGATCAACCAGCTGGTCGACATCGTTGAAGACATCGCCGGCATCAAGCTCGAGCGCCACTACAACCTGGGCGCGCCCAAGGGCGTGAACGGCCGCAACTCGGACAACACCCTGATCCAGAAATATCTCGGCTGGGAACCTTCGATCCGCCTTCGCGATGGCATGGCGAAAACCTACGAATGGATCGAAAGCCAGATGCTCGCAGGTGTGGCGAAGTAAGGCTGCCGTTCAGCCAATGAGGCTGGAAGCGTGGGCCGGCTCATCCCGGCCCACTTTGTTTGGATCGAACGTCGCTCCCCCTTGGAAACCTGCTCACACGCCTTGAAGATCCTTCTTATTTCGAATTACTTGCCTGACGGGCAGCAGAGCATGCTGCGCTATGCGGAGATGCTGGAGCGCGAGCTGCGGGTGCGCGGACACCAGGTGTCGATCGCGTATCCGCCTGCCCCGCTGCTGACGCGTTTTGGAAAAAGCGCTCCGTTCGCCAAGTGGATCGCGTATCTCGACAAGTACGTATTCGCGCCGCGTGCGCTGCGGTCGCAGGCGCGCACGGCAGATGTCGTTCATGTCTGTGACCACTCAAACTCCATGTACCTCGGACTCGCGGGGCGGACACCGTCGGTGATCACCTGTCATGACCTGCTTGCCGTGTACGCGGCCCAGGGCCGATTCGCAGGCATTCACGTGGGGGCGACAGGACGGCTGCTGCAACGATGGATTGCTTCTGGTCTGCTGCGCGCACGGTACGTGATCTGCGTTTCAAGAAAGACCCAGGAGGATCTGCGCGCGATTGGCGGCGGGACCGGTCCGGAATCCACCGTCGTGCACAATCCCCTGAACTGGGACTTCAGACCTGTCGAACCGGAGCAAGGGCTGCAGGTGTTGCGGCAGCATGGAGTCGCGGCCGAGAGATACCTTCTGCACATCGGCAGCAACTCCTGGTACAAGAACCGACCGGCCGCGGTCCATATCTTTGCGCAGCTGAGGCAGTCTCCGGAGTTTGCCGGGGTCAAGCTGATCCTGGCAGGGAAGCCGTGGGACGGGGAGCTTCGCCGGGTGGTCGACAGCAGTGGGGTTCGGGGGGATGTTGTGGAGCTTCATGATGTCGCGAACGAGGAGTTGCGCGCGCTCTACAGCGGCGCGCTTGCTCTCCTTTTTCCATCGCGCCACGAGGGTTTCGGCTGGCCGATCCTGGAAGCCCAGGCCTGCGGATGCCCGGTGATCACGACCGACCGTGCGCCGATGACCGAGGTGGCGGGGGACGCGGCGATCCTGATCAACCCGGACCAGCCCGCCGAGGCAGCGCAGACGATCCTCGCGCAAATGCACCGGCTTCCGGCGCTTCGGGAGGCTGGCCTCAGCAATGTCACCGCTTACTCGATGGAGCACGCGATCGAAGGATACGTGGCGGCATACCGCCACGTCCTTGCGCAGCAGACGGGTCGCAGCTAGTGCACGCCGAACGGGGGGTTCGTACATGTATATCGTGACGGGGGGCGCCGGCTTCATCGGCAGCAACCTCGTTCACGAGTTGAATGGTGTTGGCATCTCCGACATCCTGGTCGTCGATCACCTCAGTGACGCACGCAAGCTCGCGAACCTCGACGGTGCCCGATTTGTCGATTACATGGATAAGGGTGAGTTCCGGAGGGCGATCGCCACGGGCTCGTTGGGTGTGCACCGGATCGACGCGATCCTGCACCAGGGAGCCTGCTCTGACACGCTGGTCGATGACGGCGTGTACATGATGGACAACAACTTCACGTACTCGAAGGAAGTGCTCCAGTTTGCCGTCAGGGTGGGAGCGCCGCTTGTTTACGCCTCGTCGGCCGCAGTATACGGACTGAGTGGACCGGGGCATTGTTCGCCGACGACCGAGAACGAGAGGCCGCTCAATGTGTATGGCTTTTCGAAGCTGGTCTTTGATCGGTACGTGCGGGAGCAGATCCGGCTTGGCGCGATAGAAACCTCGGTGGTTGGGCTGCGCTACTTCAACGTGTATGGCCCGCGCGAGCAGCATAAAGGGCGCATGGCGTCGGTGATCCACCACTTCGCAGACCAGATACGCGTGGGAGCGAGGTTACGGTTGTTTGCCGCCTCGGGCGGCTATGCGGATGGAGAGCAGCGCCGCGACTTTGTGTATGTGCGCGACCTCTGCAGGTTGAATCTGTTCTTCGCGGGCGTCGGCGTCCCGGAAGGCAGCAAGAAGACGTACCAGGCGATCGTGAATGCAGGTTGTGGCGTCTCGCGCAGTTTCAACGAGGTGGCGCGCGCAGTGATGGCGGTGGAGGGCGCGACACCGATCACGTACGTGCCGCTGCCGCAGGAGCTCGTCGCGAGGTACCAGCACTTTACGGAAGCCGATCTCGCCGGACTGCGTGCAACAGGGTGTGCTCTGCAGTTTACGCCGCTTGAAGAAGGCGTTCGCGAGACGCTCGCGGCGACGGTCGCCTAGCCCTGTCCGAGCAGCAGGTGAACGGCATCGAGCAGCGAGTCGCAGGACGCCCCTGCTAATGCAGTGGCGCGCTCGGCGCCGCTCTTCTGGCGCTCTGCTTCGCCGCGAATAAAGATTGTGTGCATGCCCAGGCGGCTGCCCGCCTCGATATCGGAAAGGGAGTCGCCAATCATCACGCTGGTCGTGTAGTCGATCTCCGGGTGCTGCTGCCTGGCCTGGTGGAAGAGGCCGCCCAGCGGCTTGCGACAGTCGCAGACGCCCTTGTCGTGCGGGCAGTAGAAGAAGCCGTTGATGTGCGTGCCATGGCTGCGCAACTCCTCGTGGAGGCGTGCATGCAGCCGCTCGACCTCGTCAGTGGTGTAGAGGCCAAGCGCCACGCCGCGCTGATTGGTGACGACATAGATGGGCAGCTTCCTGTCGTTCAGCAGACGAATGGCTTCCTTGATGCCAGGCAGGGGATGAAAAAGGTCCCAACGCGAAACGTACTCGCCCTCCGGGGCCTTCCGGTTCAGCACGCCGTCACGATCCAGAAAGACCGTCTGTACACCCTGGTAACTCGAAGCAGCACTCACACGGAGTATCATAGCGAAACGCGCGGACGCGTAGACAGAGCCCGTCAATCAAGGCTCGGTCGAGAAAAAAGAGGAAGCATGACGACGACGGAGTTGACAGGGGAAGCAATCTTCAAGCAGGCGTTCGACGAGCACCTGCGCGTGATCGACGAGCTGAAGGCACAGCAGTCGGTACTGGAAACGATTGCGCGCGAGATGACGGATGCGATTCATGCAGGCAACAAGATCCTGTGGTGCGGCAACGGCGGCTCGGCCGCGGATGCGCAGCATCTTGCAGCAGAGTTCGTCGGCCGGTTTCGCCGTGAGCGCAAGCCGCTTGCCTCGGTGGCGCTGACGACCGACACCTCGATCCTGACGGCTATCGGTAACGATTACGGTTACGAACACGTGTTCAGCCGCCAGGTGCTGGCGCTTGCGGAAGAAGGCGACATCGTGGTCGGCATCTCGACCTCGGGCAACAGCGAGAACGTCGTGCAGGCTTTTGAAGCCGCAAGAGAATGTGGTGCCTACACGGTTGCGTTCACCGGGCAGGGTGGCGGCAAGATGGCAGGCATGGCGAATGCAAGCATCTGCGTGCCGACCAAGGATACGGCACGGGTGCAGGAAGGCCACATCCTGTGCGGCCACATGTTGTGCGACTGGGTCGAGCTCGCGTGGTGCCAGCAGGGCGGCGCGACCAAGGAAAGGTAAGCAGGCATGATCGACGACCTGCACCAGATTGTTTCGCGCATCGAGGGTGACTGGCGCGAAGCGCGCGTCCTTGTTGTTGGCGATGTGATGCTTGATCGCTACATCTGGGGAGATGTGGAGCGTATCTCTCCCGAGGCCCCGGTGCCTGTTGTGCGGCTGGCGCACCGCAGCGAACAACCAGGCGGCGCAGCAAACGTGGCGATGAATATCGCGGGGCTCGGTGCCAAGGTCACGCTGGTTGGCTTTGCCGGCCAGGACGAAGAACGCAGGTCGCTTGAGGCATGCCTGGAAGAGGCTGGCGTGTCGGGGATGCTTGCCTCCTGCAAACATCCGACCACGTCGAAGCTGCGCATCCTGGGCGGCCAGCAGCAGATCCTCCGCCTTGACGTGGAAACAACGACCGGCTATCCCGATGACGAGTACCAGCAACTCCTCGCGAGCGTGCGAGGGGAACTCGACCATGTGCGTGCGGTCGTGCTCTCCGATTACGCAAAGGGTGTTCTTTCCGAAGAAGTCTGTCGCGTGGTGATCGAGGAAGCGCGCAAGCGGGGTATTCCTGTTCTTGTCGACCCAAAGCATCGCGACTTCTCGCGCTATCGCGGCGCGACCACGATCTGCCCTAACCTGCAGGAGCTCTCGGTCGCAACCGGCATCGCACGCAGGGACACGCAGCCTTTGCTGGCCGCGGCTTCTGCAATGCTGGCTGAACTCGACCTGGAGTACCTGACCGTGACCCTCAGCGAGAAGGGTATCGCCGTGGTTCGTCCCGGGGGGACAGAGATCTTTCCCGCCGTGGCGCGCCAGGTCTTCGACGTTTCAGGCGCGGGCGATACCGTGATCGCGACGCTTGCACTTTCGCTGGCAAGCGGGCTGCCGATCGAGGCCGCTGTGCGGCTCTCGAATATCGCTGCAGGCATCGTCGTCAGCAAGGTGGGCACAGTGCCGATCACGCGCAACGAACTCATCACGAGCCTGATGCCCGAGATCGAGCTCCAGGCATCGGAAAAGCTGTTGGAACTGGATCGCTTACAGACACGCGTGAATGCATGGCGCTCCGAGGGGCAGAGGGTGGTTTTCACCAACGGCTGCTTTGACCTCCTGCATGTCGGACACATCACGCTGATGGAAGACGCGCGGCGACAGGGCGATCGCCTGATTGTCGCGATCAACAGCGACGCCTCGGTCAGTGAGTTAAAAGGACCGACGCGGCCGGTTGTTTCCGAGCGGGATCGGGGACGCGTCCTTGCAGCACTTGCCGCGGTCGATGCCGTGATCGTCTTCGGGGAGCCGACCCCGCTCGAGCTGATCAAGGCGCTCAAGCCCGACGTCATCGTGAAGGGCGGCGACTACGTGGAAGACACAGTTGTCGGTGCCAAGGAAGTGCGGAGCTGGGGCGGCATCGTGAAGATTGTGCCGACGGTGGAAGGCTTCTCCACGACCAACCTGATCAAGCGCGCGGCCACACCAGCACTGCAGTAGTGCTGCGCTCGGCAAAGGAGAGGCACACCTCGCGTGTGCCTCTCCTTTCGCGTCAAACCTGCGCGGTTGCAGGCTCCTGCACACCATCCCGCTGGAACATCTGCCGCATGCAACGCAGCGCCTGGCGGGTGCGCTCTTCGTTCTCGATGAGTGAGAAACGCACATGGCCGTCGCCGTACTCGCCAAAGCCGATCCCAGGGGAGACCGCGACCTTGGCCTCGCGCAGCAGCTTTGTGGAGAAATCGAGCGAGCCGAGTGGCTGCGCGTCGGCGCCGTCCCGCAGGTATGCGCCGCTGCGATAAGCCGGCGGAATCGGCGCCCAGACAAACATCGTGGCCTTCGGCGAAGCGACCGTCCACCCCATCTTGTTCAGCCCGGAGACGAGGCAGTCGCGGCGCTTGCGGTAGATCGAGGTGATATCGGCGACGCAATCCTGCGGGCCTTCAAGCGCGAGGATGCTTGCCACCTGGATGGGCGTGAAGGTGCCGTAGTCGGCGTAGCTCTTCAACCGTGCCAACGCCGCAACCAGCTTGGGATTGCCGACCATGAAGCCGACACGCCAGCCTGGCATGTTGTAGCTTTTCGAGAGCGTGAAGAACTCCACGGCGATGTCCTTGGCGCCGGGAACTTCCAGAATGGAGGGAGCGCGATAGCCATCGAAGACGATGTCGGCGTAGGCGAGATCGTGCACGAGGTAGATACCATGCTCGCGGCACAACGCGACGACGCGCTCAAAGAACGGCAGGCCCACACACTGGGTCGTCGGGTTGGCGGGGAAGTTGAGGATCAGCATCTTCGGCTTCGGGTACATGAGCGGGATGGTCTGCTCAAGTTCGGCAAGGAATGAATCTGTATCGTGAATGGCTACAGATCGTATGTTCGCGCCGGCGATCACCGGGCCGTAGATGTGAATCGGATAGCTCGGGTTGGGCACGAGCACGATGTCGCCACGGTCGAGCGTCGCCATGCAGAGGTGGGCGATGCCTTCCTTCGAGCCGATGGTGACGATCGCTTCGGTTGCGGGATCAAGATCTACGTTGTACCGCCGGCCATACCAGTTGGTAATGGCTTTGCGGAGCCGTGGAATGCCCTTTGAGAGCGAGTAGCGATGGGTCTCAGGCCGCTGCGCAGCCTCGATCATTTTGTCGACGATGTGCTTCGGCGTGGCGCCATCGGGGTTGCCCATGCCGAAGTCGATGATGTCTTCGCCACGGCGGCGCGCCTCTGCCTTGAGTTCGCCGGTGATGTTGAAGACGTATGCGGGCAGGCGGGCGAGGCGTGGGAACTCTTCCAAGGTCGGCTCCAGAAAACGATGTTCCTAGCAGATTACTAGAGCCGCCCCGGATCCACCGCTTCCTGGTTGCACAGGTGGGTAACTCAGCAGCGAACGATCTTCTCGCTCGCGATGCCCTTGGTTGCGTTGCGTGTGTCGATCACGAGTTGTGCTTGGTCGACGATGCGCGCGTAGTCATAATCCGAATGGTCGGTTGCGATCAAAATGCAGTCGTACTCCCCAAGATTGTCGAGGGGGGTGCAATCCATGTTGAGGTCGTAGTGACGACCGCGGCCGACGCGGGCAAAAAACGGGTCGTTGTAGCGCACGTCCGCGCCCCGCGAGCGCAGCATCTCGATGATGGGCAGCGAGGGTGACTCGCGTAGGTCATCAATATCGCGCTTGTACGAGAGACCGAGCACCAGGATACGTGAGCCGTTCAGAGCTTTTCGCCGCTGGTTGAGCGCTTCGATCGTCTGGTCGATGACGTAGTAGGGCATCGCGCCATTCACCTCGCCTGCAAGCTCGATAAAGCGGGTGCGGAAGTCGAACTGCTTGGCTTTCCACGAGAGATAGAACGGATCAATCGGGATGCAGTGGCCGCCGAGCCCCGGACCAGGATAGAAAGCCTGGAAGCCGAAAGGCTTGGTCTTCGCCGCGTCGATGACCTCGAAGAGGTCGATGTCCATGCGCTGGCATAGCTGCTTCAGCTCGTTGACGAGCGCTATGTTGACGCAGCGGTAGATGTTCTCAAGCAGCTTCGTCATTTCGGCCGCAGCAGGCGACGAGACCGGCACAGTCAGGTTGAAGATCGTGCCGTAGAGCGCAGCAGCAAACACGCCGGCCGGCTTGCCGAACGAGCCGATCACCTTGGGAATGTCGCGGCGAGCGACGGTGTCGTTGCCGGGATCTTCGCGCTCCGGCGAAAATGCGACGTAGAACCCTGGCGTGTTCTGTTGCTCCCGCAACGCCTTGAGAGCGGCGGGCGCTCCCTTCTCAAGCAGGGGGATCAGCACTTCCTCGGTGGTGCCGGGATAGGTGGTGCTTTCGAGCACAATGAGCTGACCCGGCTGCAGGTGAGGCGCAATCGCTTCGGCGGTCTGCTCGATGTAGCTGAGGTCGGGTTCGTGATGCTCCGAGAGTGGGGTCGGCACACAGATAATTACGGCATCCATGTCGCGGACCGAGGCGAAGTCGGCCGTTGCGCGGAAGCCCGCGCGTTGCGCTTCTGCGATCTCGGTGCCCGGGATCCGCACAATATACGACCCTGCTGCATTCAAGGTTTCGACCTTGCTTGGATCGATATCGAAGCCGGTGACGGCGAAGCGCTCTTCAGAAAACAGCAACGCCAGCGGCAGTCCCACATAGCCCATGCCCACGATGCCGATGCGCGCCGCGCGGGTCTCGATCAACTGCAGTTTCGCCTGGAGATGTGGGCCTGTCGCAAGGTCGTCCAGGCTGGAGAGTGTGGAAGAAGATGTCATAGCCGTCCTTCGGATATCATACGTGGCTGCCGCAGGCTGGCCTGCTGTTACTTAGACCTGGATCCTGGCGTTTTCGCTCGCCTGCGAACGGAGGCGTCCGCTATAGTCGCTCCGATATGTGGAACCCGGTTTCCCGCCGCGTCGCTCTCGTTTTCTCGTTGTGCTCTCTTCTGCTGCTCCCGTGTGCCTCCGCGCAGGAGCGCTCAACCGGCGGCTCCGTCGGGATCTTCTCGGGCTCAACCGACATCGGCGAGACCATGCCTGGAAAGACGATCTACGACCCGAAGACGGGCACGTACACCGTCACTGGCGGTGGCGCTGATATGTGGGGCGGCGCCGACCAGTTCCACTTCACCTGGGTCAGGCTCTCGGGCGATGCGACGCTCGACGCCGACATCGAGTTCCCGGCGGGCGCGGCCATCCCGAAGGAGAAGGCGGTGCTCCTGTTTCGCCAGAGCTTGGCGCCTGATGCGCCGTACGCAGACATCGCGATTCATGGTGACGGCCATATCGATCCGCAGTCCCGGGCGACCCCTGGGGCCACAACCGTCGATACCGAGGTGGCGGCAAGCCACTCGCAACACCTGCGGCTCAGGCGCGCGGGGAACACTTTTCACGCGTATGCAAGCACGCCGGATGGCTCGATGATCGCCACGCCCACGTCGACCGTAGACCTCCGCGACCCGGTGTATGTCGGCATCGGCGTGTGCGCGCATAACAAGGACGGCCTGCTCACCATCAAGTTCCGCAATGTGAAGCTTGTGCAGGGCAGGTAGCTCCGGGCGATAGACTCGAGGCCATGAACCCGGTCTCTGCAACGCCCAGCAACGCCCTTGCTACTGCTGCCTCACCGTACCTTCGCTCTGCCATGCACCAGCCGGTGCGCTGGCATGAGTGGGGCCCCGAGGCGTTTGCTCTCGCCAGGCGAGAGGACAAGCCCATCCTGCTCGACATCGGCGCGGTGTGGTGTCACTGGTGCCACGTGATGGACCGCGAGTCGTACGAAAATCCTGCGCTCGCTGCCGTGATCAATCGCAGCTACATCGCGGTCAAGGTGGATCGGGATGAGCGACCGGATGTGGATGCGCGCTACCAGGCCGCAGTGCAGACGATGGCCGGCCAGGGGGGCTGGCCGCTGACCGCGATCCTCACCTCGGATGGCCGGCCATTTTTTGGCGGCACGTACTTTCCACCGACAGAGCAGCAGGGCCGCCCTGGGTTCCAGCGCATTCTCGAGACGCTTGCAGGCGTGTGGCGCGAGCGCCGGGCCGAGCTGCATCGGACAGCCACCGATGTGATGGAGGCTGTCGAGCATGGCGAGAGTTTCGCAGGCCGGTCCGGCTCGACCGGACCGGGCATCGTGGACGCGCTGGTCTCGAGTGCACTTGAGAACTTCGATCGGGAGCATGGCGGTTTCGGCACCGCGCCCAAGTTTCCGCATCCCGCCGCGCTTGATCTCCTCCTTGACGTTGCGGGGCGTACCGGCTCGTCCGATGCCCGCCATGCTGCGGTGTTTACGCTCAGAGCGATGGCTCACGGCGGAGTGTACGACCAGCTCGGAGGCGGCTTCCACCGCTACTCGGTCGACGAGCGCTGGGTGGTGCCACACTTTGAAAAGATGCTCTACGACAATGCCGGCCTGCTCGCAAACTATGCGCGTGCGTTTGGAAGCTTCGCGGAGCCGGAGTTTGCTCGGGTAACGCGGGACATTCTTCGCTGGATGGATCGAACGCTCTCTGATCGCGAGCGCGGCGGCTTCTACGCCTCGCAGGATGCCGATATCTCGCTCGAGGATGATGGCGACTATTTCACCTGGACCGTTGCCGAGATCGAAGAAACGCTGGCGGGTTCCCCTGAGGAGTTGCGGCTGGCCGCGGTCTACTTCAATGTCCGTGAAGTCGGCGACATGCACCACAACACGGCGAAGTGTGTGCTCCATGTGACGCGTTCTCTCGACGCGGTCGCAGGGGCAGCCGGCATGGACGCAGCGCAGGCCGCTGAACTGCTGCGCTCTGCCCAGGCAAAGCTGCTGGCGCGCCGCGAGCAGCGGCAGACCCCGTTTATTGATCGCACGATCTATACGGGTTGGAACGCGATGGCCGTCTCTGCCTACCTGGCTGCCGCGGAGGTGCTCGACTGGCCTGCATCGCGCGCCTTCGCGCTGCGGACGCTCGATCGGCTCCTCGCGGAAGGCTGGGACGCCGAGGGGGAGCAGCTGCGCCACGTGATTGCCTATGCGGATGGGCATGTGCCCCGGCAACCCATTCCCGGTGTGCTGGATGATTATGCCGCAATGGTGCTGGCGCTGCTGGACGCATGGCAGGCGAGCGGGGAGCTTCGCTACCACACGGCCGCCGAGCATCTCGCCTCAGCCATGGTGGCGAAGTTTGCCGATCGCGCCGCCGGCGGCTTCTTTGATACCGAGGGGGGCGCTCGCGAACAGCTGGGTGTGCTTGGCGCGAGACGGAAGCCTCTGCAGGATGCGCCGACACCTGCCGGGAACCCAAGCGCCGCGCTGGCGCTCCTGCGGCTGGCAGCGCTCAACGGCAACGAGACGTATCGCGAGCTCGCGGAGGACACGCTCGAGTGCTTCGGCGGGGTCGTCGAAGAGTTCGGACTGTATGCCGCTACGTACGGCCTGGCTCTGGAGCGTCTGCTGTTGCCGGCGGTGCAGGTGGTGATCGTCGGCGAGGATGAGCAGGCGCGAGAGCTGGCGCTGGCAGCAGTGGGACGCTTCGGGATCAACAAGAGTGTGTTGCGGCTGCGCCGTGAGCAGGTCGCGGAAGAGAACCTGCCGCCAGTCCTTGCGGAGACGCTCCCGCACCTGCCGATGCTGTCTCAGACCTGGAGCTTCGCTGTGGTGTGTCGCGGGGTGACATGCCTTGAACCGACACGTGAGAAGAAACTCTTGAAGTCGCAACTCGATGAGGCGTGATTGTGCGCCCTTCAGGCTAGAATCAGCGAAACCCAGAATGAGTAAACTGGCGTGCCCAGGCACCCGGTTCGAAGGAGCGCATGCACCCACCCAAGAGTCTCTGCCTGCTTGCCGTTCTCGCAGCCGTTTCGTCTCTCCCCAGCCTCGCACAGCGGGCCAAGTTGCCCGCCGACGACCTCGCAACGGACTTCCGGGCGCCGGTGCAGCCGACTGATTTCGAGAAGCGCGTGGTGATGGTGCCGATGCGTGACGGCACCAGGCTCTACACGGTGATCGTGATCCCGAAAGGCGCGAAGAACGCGCCAATCCTTCTGACGCGCACCCCTTACAACGCAGCGATGCGTGCAGAGCGCTCGCGGAGCGGTCGCATGATCGAAGCGCTGCCCCTGAGCGATGAAGTCTTCGTGGACGCCGGGTACATTCGCGTCTACCAGGATGTGCGCGGCAAGTATGGCTCCGAAGGCGTGTACCTGATGACCCCGCCGCCGGTGAACTCGGGCTTCAATCCTTCGGGAGCCGATGACACAACGGACGGCTACGACACGATCGACTGGCTGGTGAAGAACGTCCCGGAGTCGAATGGTCGCGTGGGCATGATCGGCTCGAGCTACGAGGGTTTTACGGTCGTGATGGCGATGCTGAACCCGCACCCGGCGCTCAAGGTCGCAGCACCCGAGAGCCCGATGGTCGATGGCTGGATGGGTGACGACTGGTTCCATTACGGCGCGTTCCGGCAGCCCAACATCGACTACGTGCTGGGGCAGACTTCGAAGCGCGGCGAGGGGGTTGAAGTGCCGCACGAAGGACGTGATGAGTACACGAACGACCTCCGCGCCGGGTCAGCCGAAGGGATCGCCAGGTCCGAGGGCGTCGACCAGTTGCCGTACTGGCACACAATGGTTGATCACCCGACCTACGACGCCTTCTGGCAGAGCCAGGCGCTCGACAAGCTGATCGCAGCGAAACCGCTCACCGTGCCGACCATGTGGGAGCAGGGCCTGTGGGACCAGGAAGATATGTGGGGTGCGATCCACTCCTACCGGGCGCTCAAGGCCAAGGGAACGCCGGACGGCATGAACCACCTGGTCATGGGTCCCTGGTTCCATAGTCAGGTGAACCGCCCTGGCCGCTCGATCGGCTCGCTCACCTGGGCGACAGACACGACCGCACAATGGCGCCACGATGTGCTCCTGCCATTCTTCAACCAGTACCTGAAGCCGGGCTCGCCGGTTGCGCAAACGCCCGCCGTCTGGATCTACGACACGGGCGCGGATCACTGGGACACACCGAACGTGTTTCCGGAGAGTTGTGAGCAGGGTTGCCCTGTGACGTCGAAGCCGATCTATCTCTCCGCCGGCGACACTCTCTCGTTCACGCCGCCAGCTCCGGGTAACGGGAAGTACGACGAGTATGTCTCCGATCCGATGAAGCCGGTGCCGTACCGCCCGCGCCCTGTGGACGCCAGTGACTCGATGGGTTGGCGGACCTGGCTTGTGACCGACCAACGCTTTGTCGACGGACGGCCGGATGTGCTGACGTACGAAACAGAGCCGCTGACCGAGCCGATGAAGCTGTCGGGCGAGCCGGTCGTGCATCTCCTCGCGTCAACCACCGGAACCGATGTTGACTGGGCCGTGAAGCTGATTGATGTGGAGCCGGACCGGACCGTGCCGCCCGTTGAGCTGAGCGGCTACGAGCTGCCGATTGCAACCGATATCTTCCGCGGCCGCTATCGCAAGAGCTTCGAGCATCCGGAGGCGATCCAACCCGGCGCCGTCGACGCCTATGTCTTTGGGCTGCCGATGGTGAATCACACCTTCGCCAAGGGTCACCGCATCATGGTGCAGGTGCAGTCGACGCTCTTTCCCCTCTACGACCGCAATCCGCAGAAGTATGTGACGAACATCTTCGAGGCGAAGCCCGAGGACTACCAGAAGGCGACCGAGCGGATCTGGCACGAGCCGGCGCATGCCAGCTTCATCAGCCTGCCGGTGGTGCCGATCGAGCCCATGGCTGCCCAGGGTGCAGCAGGACAGCCGTAACGCTCAGCGTGGAGAGGGAAGTACCGGCGCGCGATCGGGGCTTCCCTCATGCCGCTCGGGCATGGCAGCGACCAGCACATCGAGTGCCGAGCTTTGCGTCGCGGCATCGGCAGGCAGCACGGGGCCCGACCAGACCAGTCCAAGACCGTTCTCCCTGGAGCGGTCGGTCGTCCAGACGCTCGCGGCATCGGTCGCGAAAAACGCCGTGTAGCGGGGCTCGTGGAGCACCTGGTTCAGGGCACTCAGATTACGCACGAAAATGCCCTTGAATTGGGGCGCATCGCCACCGCAGCTCGCCGGCTCGCACGCGTCATGCAGCACCCCGGCCTTGTCGGTCAGGTGAACGAGACCGGCGTCAGCGAGGGTCCGTGCCGCGCTGAGCAGCGCCGGGTCATGCTTCTGCCCCGACCACTCGGCGAGCGCTCCCAGCACAACCCCCTGGTTATAGGTCCATACAGTGCGGCCATTGTTGGTACAGGTCCCGGCGGTCCTGTCGACGGTGAGGCCGTCGTTGACCAGGTGATCGCTGTTGATCATGCCCGAGCCCTGGAACCATCGCCACTCCCGCTCTGCCCAGCTTGCATACACTGGCTGGTCTGCTGCCGGAACGCGGGCCAAGAGGTGTGTTGCGACAGAGAGAAACAGCTCGTTTGCGATTGCGTTCTTGTACGTTCGGTCCTTGCTCCACCAGATGCCGCCCCCGCACGTCTGGTCCCAGCCACCCGACATGTCCGCGAAGATCGACCGGGACATCGCGAGGTACTGCGGCTCACCCGTGAGGTCGTAGGCATCAATCCACGCCAGCGCCCACCAGCCTTCGTCGTCGTAGTACCGGTTGAGAAAGCCGGGCGCCCCCGTCATCTTCGCGAGCGCGCCCGTTTGCTCGGCTTCGGGGACAACGATCTGCGCCTGAGTGAAGGTGTGGGCAAGCACCGGCTGGTACTCGCGGGTCCCGCTTGCACGCATCAGGTCCGTGAGTGTGGTGATGGCGTTAGCGGCATTCCACCAGCCGGTCGTGCTGTACAGACCTGTCCGATCCACGTACCAGTGCTGAAGCACTGCAGCGGCTGCCCCGGCGCGCTGGGTGGCGGAAAGAGTTGCGGTCTCCTGTGAGAGGCAGGAGGTGCTCAGGAACACGACGGCGCAGGCGAGGGAGGCGAACTTCATCGCTCCTGTTGTACATCGATCCCCCGTGCGCAGTCTCTGGGGGGCTTAGTGGATGTGGTACCCGGCGACCTGCCAGTCCCCGCCCTCGGACTCTGCCGAGACGATTGTCTCCACCGCGTCCTTCTTATGCGCGAACGTGGTGCTGTACTCCGCGATGACGTAGTGGCCATCCGGGGCGCCGGGCAGGGTGGTCTGGGAGACGACCGAGGTGAGCTTCCGGTTCTCAACCGCGCCGAGCGGATCTCTCACTGCGGCAGTGGCCTGCGTGAACTTTTCCTCGGTGACTGCCCGCTGCACCATCGGTGACGACTCTCTCCAGGCCTCGCCGTAGTTGGCACCGTCCACCAGTATCAGGAACTGCCGGTTTGCCGTCAGGGCCGCGGAGGTTTGCGAGGCGCCGGTGGGCCGGTCCGCCATCTGGGTAGCGGGCGAAGCGAGACCGCCGGCAGAGAGAAGAGCCAGTGCAAGGGAAAAGGGCAGCGACATAGAGCCTCCGGAGCGACGCTGCCAGACTACTGCTCGCCTCCTATCTGCCGCTGCACAGAAACGTCAGAGTCCCTCACCAGTAAACGGGTTCACATCTGTTGATTTAGCTGCGGTCGGGTCATGCTTGGCTTCGCCGGGTTCGTGATGGTCGTTGTTGCCGGTGACCTGTGAGTGGGGGGCGTTGCGGTTGTAGACGCGGTTCGGGTCACCCGGCAGCATGCCGTGATCCATCAGCGCCATGCGTACGCGCCGCTGCAACTCGCGCATCGGTCCCCACTGCTGGTTCGCCTTGGTCTTGAGGATGATCGGGTAAATGACCTGCGAGCCCTTGATCGAGTCGACGCCAAGAAGCGACGGATCGTCGAGAAAGGCGTCCTTGTACGCCGGGTCGGTGCGCACACTCATGGCTGTCTCCTTGAGGACGCTCATCACCTCATCGGGCTCGGCGGAGAAGTCCACAGCAACGTTCACCGTCGCGACCGAGTAGTCGCGGGTGAGATTGGCAACCGTGGTGATCTGCGAGTTGGGAATGATGTAGAGGGTGCCATCGCCATCGCGGAGCGTGGTCTTGCGCAGGCTCATCGCTTCCACCTGGCCGGACAGCCCGGCGATCTTGATGACGTCACCCACGTTGTACTGGTCTTCGACCAGCACCAGCATTCCGTTGAGGCAATCCTTGACGACCGTCTGGCAGGCAAGGCCGATCGCAACACCCGCGACCCCGGCCGAGGCGAGCAGTGGACCAAGGTTAAACCCGATCAGCGGCAGGATCTCGATGACAGCGAGGAAGCCGATCACGCCGATGCCCGTGGCGCGCAGGACAGAGGACAGGGTTCGGGCCTGCGAGATGCGCGAGGCTGCAGCGGCATGCCGTTCCGCGACACGGGCCATGCGGTCGGTGAAGTAGGAGAGTACCCGGGTCAGAATCCAGGCGACAAGCAGGATGATCAGGATCTTCGGGAGGACGTCGATCAGGAGGTGCTGCGCGGCGTCGAAGAGCTTGTCCGGGGACAGGAGATCGCGAAAGCTGTGGTGTTGCGCGGCTACCGGCGCCGCGATGAAAAGGAGTAGCATTCGAGTGTTTCTCTCTTCCGGGATGAGGATGTGCAGCATGCGATACAGGTTCCATTTGGATGGACGCGCCGGGCGTCTCTCTCGTTTGTTCTCTGATGCCACCGGTGGGGTCTCCCGGGCTCTTCTCTCTGGTGCGATGCTGGTTGCATTCCTGGTTCCCTGGTGTGCCTGGAGCCTGCAGGGTGCCATGCCGGATGCTTCCAATGCCGCACCATCACGCGGGTTTGGCGATCGCCCGGGTATGGCCGAGCCGGCGAATGATCCCGCTATGCAGGAACAGCTGGGCGAGCGCCGCAACAGCGAGCGCCAGAAACAGCTCATCGCCGATACCGAAAAGCTCTTCCTGCTGGCCCAGCAGCTCAAGGAAGAGGTTGCGAAGAGCAACAAGGACCAGCTTTCGGTCGGCGTCGTCAAAAAAAGTGAAGAGATCGAAAAACTGGCCAAGAGCGTCAAGGAGAAGATGCGCGGCTACTAGACCGGCCGCCTCGGGGCCAGAGATCGTCGCTGGCCCTATCTTGATTCGGGGCCAGCAGGCGAGACGGGCCCGGGTTATAGACTGGAGCAGCGCGCAACGAGCAGGAGGATACTGAATGGCGGCGGGTGAGTTTGTCGTTCCGGCTAGCGAAGGGACAGAGAGCAGCGTCACCGACCACTCCCGTTGGGGAAACTCGCAGTGGGCGGGTCTCACTCGAGAGCAGCTGATTCAGATCTATCGCCTGATGCTGCTGTCGCGTCGCACCGACGACCGCGAGATCCAGCTCAAGCGCCAGCAGAAGATCTTTTTCCAGATCTCCTGTGCCGGGCACGAAGCATTGCTTGTCGCGGCTGGCATGGCGATGAAGCCGGGCTATGACTGGTTCTTCCCCTACTATCGCGACCGCGCCCTTTGCCTGACACTCGGCTCCACGGTGGAGGATCTTCTCCTGCAGGCGGTGGGCGCCGCGGCAGATCCTTCGAGCGGCGGCCGCCAGATGCCATGCCACTGGGGCAATCCCCGGCTGAATATCGTCTCCTCCTCCTCGGTGACCGCGACACAGTGCCTCCACGCGATCGGCTGCGCTGAGGCTGGGCGGTACTTTTCGCGCCACCCGGACGCTGCCGCCCGGCACGGCGGCGATTACCGGGCCTTCAAGGATGTCTCGTTTCACGGCGACGAGGTGGTGTACCTCTCGATCGGCGAGGGTTCGACCAGCCAGGGCGAGTTCTGGGAGTCCCTGAACACCGCCTCCAATCAAAAGCTGCCCGTGGTCTACGTGATCGAAGATAACGGTTACGCCATCTCGACGCCGGTGGAAGTCAATACTCCCGGCGGTTCGATCTCGCGGCTCGTGCAAAACTTTCCGAACTTTTTCTTTGTCGAGGTGGACGGGACCGATCCGGTTGCCAGCTACGCCGCGATGGCGGAGGCTGTGGCGTGGTGCCGTGCGGGCAATGGTCCTGCGTTTGTGCACGGCCACGTGGTTCGCCCGTACTCTCACTCCGAGTCCGACGATGAGCGGCTTTACCGCAGCGCACAGGAGATCGAGGCGGACCTGCGCCGCGACCCGCTGCCTCGGTTCCGGGAGCGCCTCCTGCGCGAGGGCATTCTGGCTATGGCCGACATGGAGAGCCTCGAAGCCGGGGTTGACGCCGAGATCGTTGCAGCGTCCGATCGCGCCGTAGTTTCGCCGATTCCAGAGATCGCGAGCATCCCGCTGCATGTGTACTCCGAAGATTTCGACCCCACGTGCCTGTCGCTTGTTGTTGAGCCCCGTGCCTCCTTGCCCGACGCCAAGCCGAAGACAATGGCCGACCTGATCAACAGCTGCCTGCATGAGGAGATGCGTCGCGACGAGCGCATCGTCGTCTACGGCGAAGACGTGGCCGATGCAAGCCGAGAGGCCCCGTTGCGAGCCGGCGAAATCAAGGGCAAAGGTGGCGTCTTCAAGCTGACTGCCGGCCTCCAGACGGCCTTTGGCTCAGAGCGAGTCTTCAACTCACCGCTCGCCGAAGCGAACATCGTCGGGCGAGCTCTCGGCTATGCTGTGCGGGGGATGAAGCCGGTCGTCGAGATCCAGTTCTTCGACTACATCTGGCCTGCTTTGCACCAGATGCGCAACGAGCTCTCGAACCTTCGCTGGCGCTCGAACGGCACCTTCTCGGCGCCGCTCGTGATCCGCTGCCCCATTGGCGGCTACCTGACCGGTGGCTCGATCTACCACTCGCAGTCGGGCGAGGTGATGTTCACGCACACCCCTGGCATTCGGGTAGTGATGCCGTCGAATGCGCAGGATGCGAACGGGTTGCTGCGGACCGCGATCCGCTGCGATGACCCGGTGCTCTTCCTTGAGCACAAGCGGCTGTACCGCGAGCCTTATGGCCGCGCGACCGATCCAGGCCCCGACTACACCATCCCGTTCGGCAAGGCCGCCACGGTGCGCGCAGGAACGGACCTCACGATCATCACGTATGGTGCGGTTGTTCCGCGCGCGCTGCAGGCAGCGCAACGTGCGGAACGGGAGCTGGGGCTCTCGACCGAGCTCATCGACCTTCGGACGCTGAGCCCGTATGACTGGGAAGCGATCGCGACCTCCGTCACCAAGACAAACCGGGTGCTTGTCGCGCACGAGGATATGCAGAGCTGGGGTTACGGGGCCGAGATCGCAGCGCGCATTGCCGATGAACTCTTCGACGAACTGGATGCGCCGGTGCGGCGTGTGGCCGGCATGGACACGTTCGTGGCCTACCAGCCGGTGCTTGAAGACGAGATTCTGCCGCAGCCTGACCGGATCTTCCGGGCCATTCAGTCCCTCTCGGAGTACTGAGGAGCACAACTTCCTCGCAGAAGCCGCGTTCCCATCACCACGGATAGTTTCTCCGGAGGCGTTATGGCAGTGACGCGGCGGGTTTTTATGCGAGGCGGGGCAATGGCAGTCATCGGTACCACGATGGTGCCAGCCCTGCTGACGCGAGCGGTGCTGGCCCAGACGGCGGGGCTCAGGCGCGGGGGCAAGCGGCTGGTAGTGGTCTTCCAGCGTGGCGCGGTCGATGGCCTGAACGTGGTTGTGCCCTATCGCGAGCCGGCCTACTACCAGATGCGGTCGTCGATAGCCGTGCCGCAGAAAGACGTCATCGATCTGGACGGCTTCTTTGGGCTGCACCCGGCGATGGCCTCGCTCAAGCCACTCTGGGATGCGAAGGAACTGGCGATCGTCCATGCCTGTGGCTCACCGGACCCGACGCGCTCGCACTTCGACGCGCAGGATTACATGGAGAGCGGTACCCCGGGCGTGAAGTCCACACAGGACGGCTGGTTGAACCGTGCCCTCCGCATGGCGCCGAAGCAGGACCCTGAAAGTGCCTTCCGCGCCATCTCTATGGGCAGTACGGTCCCGCGAACGCTGCAGGGCCCAGTGGCTGCGGTGGCGATCGGCAACGTGCAGGAGTTCGGACTCCATGATCCAGCACAGGCTTCGCAAGCAGCATCGGGCGGTTATGCCGCGATGTATGCGAGCTCGGTCAATGCTGTCCTGCATGGCACGGGCAACGAGACCTTCGACGCTATCAAGATGCTCAAGTCGGCCGCGCCGGGCAACTACGTACCCGCAAATGGCGCTGCGTACCCGCGCAACCCCTTCGGCGACAACATGAAGGGCATTGCGCAGCTGATGAAGAGCAACCTTGGGGTCGAGGTCGCATTTGCCGAGATGGGCGGGTGGGATACGCACCAGAACCAGGGCGGGTCCAACGGGCAGTTGGCGAATCGCCTGCGCGAGTGGAGCGATAGCCTGGCTGCGTTTCGGCGGGATATGGGGCATGAAGGCGACGATGTGGTGATCGTCACGATGTCCGAGTTCGGGCGCACCGTACGCCAGAACGGCACCGGCGGCACAGACCATGGTCATGCCAACGTCATGCTGGTGCTCGGCGCGCCGATCGCCGGCGGGGCTGTTCGTGGTACCTGGCCCGGGCTTGGTCCAGGGTGCCTGAATGATGATCGCGACCTGAGGGTCACTACGGACTTCAGAACCGTGCTTTCAGAGATCACAGAAGCTGTTCTTGGCGGGGAGGCAATGAGCCAGGTTTTTCCCGGTATGTCCTTTCCCGATAGCAGGAAACTGGCGATCCTTTAAGCTTAGGTTGAAGGAATCAGCCTTGTAACACTGCATCAACAATGGTGCAGGTATCCATTATGGCCATCCGCGACGGCTATCCCTCACGGCTGGTGGAGGCGGGCCCTGAGGATGATCCACATCGACCACAGGGCGACACAGGCCGCAACGAAGAGCAGCCCGGCGAGTGTCAACAGGGCATACCGCACCTCGTGCGGTTTCAGGAGCTTCTCGATCGGGGCTTTTCTCAAGCCTCTCAATCCTTGTGGAGACGCCGTTTTTTTCGCGCGTGTTCTGGTCATCGTGGAGCTCCCGGTAGCATAGGGAAAGTGTAGCGGGGGTGAGCGAGTGGGCCGGGTTCGACTGTGTGGGGCAGAGGAACTGCCGGAAGCGGGTGCGCTGCGGGAGATGAGCTGCGAGGGAAAGCAGCTATGTGTGGCGAATGATGGCGCCAGGATCGCGATCCTCGACAACGCCTGCCCGCACCGGATGGGACCGCTGGCCGAGGGCTGGCTGGAGGATGGCAAGGTGATCTGCCCCTGGCACGCGTGGGCGTTCGATCTCTCGACCGGCGAGGTGGATCATGAACCCTCGGAGAAGGTCGCGGTGTACCCCTACTCGATAGAGGCCAACGGAGATGTACTGATCACGATCGAGGGAGCGTGAGGTCAGACTTTTTTGCGCCCGGTCTTCTTCACGATCTGCTGGATAGACACCTGGCGCAGGGCATCAAGCATGGCGTCTTCGGCTTCCGTAAGAACGGTGCGTAGTTCTGTTGTGAGCTTCTTCGCTTCGGCGCCGCGTACGGCGGCATCGTGAAAAAGCGAAGGCTGCTGGATCGCCTGGTATACGTCAGCGAGCGTAATGTCACCGGCTGCGCGTACCAGTTGCGAACCACCGGACGGTCCCTTCTGATTCCGAACCAGGCTTGCTTCCTGGAGCTGCGCGAGGATGCGCCGGATAACCACTGCGTTGGTCTGGAGTTTTCCAGCAATCGTCTCGGAGGATTGCAGCTGTTCGGGATTACGGGCGAGCAACACAAGTGTGTGCAGACCGGTTGCGAAACGGGTATTCGTAGCCATTGCGGTTGCACCTCTCGTCTTACACCAGCTTGATAACTGCTTGACCGTATCCGTTCCCGGAACGGGTGTCTATCCACAACAGATCACACGCACCATCTACTTTGGCAGGGCCATGCTAGCATCAGGCTTCATTTCACGCAGCATAGGAGATTGTTTTTTGCGATTGCTTTTTGTGGGAGATGTCTTTGGCCATGCCGGTCGTCATATCGTGCGCGAGCATCTTCCGTCCTTACTAGAAGAGCAAGCAGTCGACCTTCTTGTGATCAATGTCGAGAACGCCGCCGGCGGCTTTGGTGTCACGCCTGCGATCGCAGAAGAGATGTTCGATATGGGCGCGCAGGTCCTCACCACCGGCAACCATGTGTGGGACAAGCGCGAGATCATCGAGTACATGCAATCTGCTGCTTCGGACAGCCATGCGCGCGCGCGCCGGCTGCTGCGGCCCGCGAATTACGTTGCGGGAACACCGGGATTCGGATGGTACGAAGGCACCCTTGCAGGAGGGCAGCGGTACGCCGTCATCAATCTGCAGGGACGTGTATTTATGGCGAGTAATGATGATCCATTCCGCACTGCGGATGCGTTGCTGAAACAGATCACGGCCCCCATTATCCTGGTCGACTTTCATGCGGAGGCGACCAGCGAGAAAGCGGCCCTTGGGTGGTATCTCGATGGTCGGGTTACCGCTGTACTTGGCACGCATACTCACGTGCCGACCGCGGATGATCGGGTGTTGCCTGGGGGCACCGCCTACCAGACGGACGTCGGTATGAGCGGTCCTTACGCCAGCGTGATCGGTGTCGAAAAAGAGATGGTGCTGCACCGCTTTCTCACCGGCATGCCCGCGCGGTTCGAACAGGCCAAGGAGGATCCAAGGTTGAGCGCTACCTTGATCGAGTGTGATGAAAGAAGCGGACGCGCTACAGAGACTCGCAGATTTCTGCTCGGGGAGTAACCTGTTTCTCGCCCGGCCGGTAACGTACCGCTGACACCATGGTTCCTGTTGCGTTGAAACGTCAATGCTACGTTGCATTTCCCGCAACACTCCCGTAAAGTCCGGCAATAACACAAAAGGAACTTCGTTTCGTCGGTGCGTGGCGGCTTCGACGGCCAAAGTGCCGTAGGTAACTGCCCGACAGGTCACTAAGCTGAACAGAACGGTCCGTTAAGAAGACCGTGCGTTGAAAGCGAGAGCGCTGTGCGAGGAAGACGGAAAGTAAAACGAGTTCAGGTGCGGGGACTCATCGTCCTGCTGATCACGATGGCTTTCGCCACGCTGGCGTCCTCGTCGCTCGCGCAACACTATACCTTCGCTCAGTTTGGCCAGTCGGATGGGCTGCTCAACCAGGATGCCAGCACGATCGTGCAGGATCACCGGGGAGTGCTGTGGGTTGGCACAGAGAATGGTCTCTTCCAGGCAGACGGCAGCCACTTTATCCGGATCGACAGCTTCCTCGACGCCGCCTATGGCAACGTCGTCGCCATGCATGTGGACGCCAAGGGGCGCGTCTGGATCCTGGGGACGAAGCGGCTGGTGTACTACAAGGAAGACCTGGTTCCGCATGAGATCCCCGACATCGATTTCAGCCTCCTGCTCAACGACAGTGCTGCGATTACCTCGCTGCCGTCTGACCCGGATGCTATCTACATTCTGTCGAGCCGGAAGCTGCTCGCGGTCACGAGTGAGGATGGTGGAACGGGCTGGCAGGTCAGCCCTGCGCTCGATAGCGCGACGGTGGCTCTCCATCCTGTGCTGGGCAGCCTCTCCACCGTGGTCGCCGACAGTGCTACCTCGACCTTGTGGGCAGGTTGCGGCAACGAACTTTGCGAGTTGAAGCCGGTTGCGAGCTCGGGCCCTCATTCCGCCATGCTCGTGACGGAATGGGGCGCGGACCGTGGCGTGCCCCGGAACAGCTGGGACGCGCTGCTGATTGCGCACGATGGAAGCATCTGGGCCCGGGGCAAGGGTGATGTGCTGCGGCTGGCGCCATCCACCTGGGCGGTCTCTCGTTTCGGTGATCCCTCCGGCGGAGGCGACCCGGAGATCCGCTACGCCATGCTGGCAGAGGATCCGCAGGGGGAGATTCTTGCCAACCTGCGAGATGGCATCGCCTGGCTAAAGGACGGAGTTTGGACGCGTCTTACGTCAGCCAACGGTCTGCCTCCAAGCGAGGTCCAGCAGATGTTCTTCGACAAGACTGGCGGCTTTTGGCTCGCGCCGGTCGGTGGAGGCATCTGGCGCTGGCTGGGCTATGGCAACTGGCAGCATTGGACCCGGTCGGAGGGGCTCAGCAGCAACGTGATCTGGAATATGCTTCGCGACCAGCAGGATCGCTTCTGGGTCGCGACTACCAACGGTCTGGACCAGCTTGACGGCGCGCTTGGAAAAGCCATTCCGCAGGGTGGCAGCAACCCACTCCGTGAGATTGAGACCATCGCACTCAGTCCGGACGGGCATATCTGGGCCGGAACTTCGAACGGTGTACTTGCGGTCTTTGATCCGCAGACGGGACAACTCCGGACCGTGGCAGACTCGCTCGATTTCGTCTACCGCGTCTTCACGCAGACGACGCCCGAGGGCGTTCCGACGCTGGTTTGGGTGTGTACGGCAGATGGCGTGGGGTACGTCTCTGCGGCAGACGGCTGGAAGCAGCTCCACATGGTGAAGGATCCGGGCGCCCCCCAGGAGAACGTCTGGAGTATGACCGAGGATACGGCAGGTAGCCTTTGGGTCACAGCGCTCGGCGGAATCTATCGGTATACGAACGGGGTGTGGGACCACATCCAGCAGCCGCGCGGGATCAAAGGCATCGATTACGCGACCATCGCGGGCGCCCCGGACGGAACGCTGTATCTCCAGGCCGCCATGCCTCACCCGCTCCTTCATCTGCGCTCCGTGGGGAAGCAACTGCAGTTGATTGACGCGGTCAGCGAGGATGTGATCGGCAGTGACGACATCAGCTTTTTGCTGGTGGACAGCCGGCACTGGCTGTGGGTGGGCAGCGATCTG
This sequence comes from Acidobacteriaceae bacterium, assembly GCA_965199135.1. GTDB lineage: Bacteria > Acidobacteriota > Terriglobia > Terriglobales > Acidobacteriaceae > EB88. The sequence continues at coordinate 2,868,216 of OZ240685.1, forward strand.
GGAGTGTATGTCATGAATGGCGCTCGCTGGATCCACATCACGCAGGAAGACGGCCTGATCTCGGACGACACCGACACTGCAAGCGTCTATGAAGATCACGATGGGTCGATGTGGTTTGGGACGGCAGGCGGAATCTCCCACCTCTTGCAACCCGCAGAACTGTTCCAGGTGCCTACGCCAGAGATCAGTGTGCGAGACGTGCGTGTTGGAGGAATCGAGCTCCACGCTGGGCAGCACCCAAGCTTCAACATCCGCCGCCCCAACCTCTCGGTGCAGCTCTTCTCGACCTACTACAAGCGGCCGAGGGCCGTGGTCTTTCGCTATCGGCTCTCCGGGGTCCAGGACGAGTGGCAGACCGCGAGCGGCGGCAATCTCCACTTCGCCTCGCTGCAGCCAGGCAGCTACACGCTCAGCGTGCAGGCAGTGGACAGCCGTCTGCATGCGTACTCCCGACCGATCGAGTACTCGTTCACGGTCTTGCCGCCCTGGTATATGCGTGACTGGGCGAAGATGCTGGCGTTGCTCCTGGTGCTCGTACTCGCGGCCTTCTCATGGCGTTTGAGTCTGCTGCGATTGAAGACCAGCGAGGCGAACCTGAAGCACAAGGTGGATCGGCAGACAGCGCAGCTCCTGGCGGAGAAGGCGGAGCTTGAGCGCACGCAGCGCGAGCTGGTCGAGACTTCGAGGCGCGATGCGCTGACCGGGCTGCTGAACCGCAATGCAATCTTTGACATTCTTGCGCGCATGCGGCGCGAGGCCATGGAGAATGGCACCCCTCTCAGCGTGATCATGGCGGACCTCGACCACTTCAAGGCAATCAATGACCGATGGGGTCACATGGTCGGCGACGCGGTGCTGCGAGAGTGCGCAGAACGGTTCCGCGAGACGCTTCGGCCGGGAGACTCGGTGGGGCGCTACGGCGGCGAAGAGGTACTGATCGTGATCCCGGGGCTCCGTCCGGATCATGGGTCTTCGCGGCTTGAGGAGATTCGCGCCGCGATTGCATCACGCCCGATCGTCCATGGAGGCCACCTGTTGTATGTGACCTGCTCGTTCGGTGTCGCGTGGCTTGACTCGACGCACACGACGCTCGAGTCAATCGTCGATGCTGCGGATGAGGCGCTCTACCGGGCAAAGCAGAACGGGCGCAACCGCGTCGAGTTCAGCACCGCGATGGATGAAGCGCTGCTGAACTCGCTCGGGGGCAGGGACCTAAACAGCCTGGGGTCGGAGAAGCGGGAATAGGATCACGTCGCGGATCGAGCGGGCTCCTGTGAGTATCATGGTGAGCCGGTCGATGCCGATGCCTTCTCCGGCGGTGGGCGGCAAGCCGTAGGAAAGAGCGCGGATGTAGTCCTCGTCCATGGCGTGGGCTTCTTCGTCGCCCCGGGCGCGCTCGCCGAGTTGTTGCTCGAAGCGTCGGCGCTGCTCGGCTGCATCATTCAGCTCGGAGAACGCGTTGCCCACTTCGAAGCCGCCGATGTAGAACTCGAAGCGTTCGACCCACTCGGGTTCATCAGGCTTTTGCTTGGAGAGCGGCGAGACTGCGAGAGGGAAGTCGTAGATGATCGTGGGCTGAATCAGATGATCCTCGGCAACGGTCTCGAAGATGGTGGCAATGGTCTTGCCAGCGGGCTCGTCGGGCTTGCTGTCGATCGAAAAACGCGCGTCGCGCAGCTGCTTCACCATTCCCTGAACGGCCTCGGTCGACGAGAAGCTCTCAGGCGTCGGGGCAGCGCCAGCGTCCGCAGGCCAGAATGCGAGGATCGCTTCGCGCATCGAGTAGCGCTTCCAGGAGCCGAGATCGATCTCGTGGCCGTTGAAGCTGGTCCTGGTGCTGCTGTTTACGTCGATCGCGACAGAGCGGACAAGCGCCTCGGTCAGGTCCATCAGGTCGTGGTAATTCGAGTACGCCTGGTAGAACTCGAGCATGGTGAATTCGGGGTTGTGGTGCGTCGAAATGCCCTCGTTGCGGAAGTTGCGATTGATCTCGTAGACCCGGTCGAGGCCGCCCACGACCAGCCGTTTTAGGTAGAGCTCCGGCGCGATACGCAGGTAGAGCTCGAGATCGAGCGCGTTGTGGTGGGTCGTGAAGGGCTTTGCAGCGGCGCCACCCGCGATCGGCTGCATCATCGGTGTTTCCACTTCGAGGTAGCCGCGGCCATCGAAAAAGCGGCGTAGCGCGCGCAGCACCTGGGCACGCTTCACAAATACATCGCGCACGCGGATGCCTGCTCCGGGCTTCTCCGCGACTTCCAGGTCGCTCCGCGTTTCGTGCTTGTCATGCTCGGTGTGCGGCTCATCTGCAACCGTGGCTGTGGCAAGTTCCGTGTTCATGAAGAGATCGACGTAGCGCTGGCGGTAGCGGAGTTCGACATCAGCAAGGCCGTGATACTTCTCGGGCAGCGCGAGCATTGCCTTGGTGAGGAAGGTGATGGTCTCGACATGCACTGTGAGCTCACCGGTGCGGGTGCGGAAGAGATAACCCGTAACCCCGATGTGATCGCCGGCATCGAGCAGCCTGTAAAGTGCGAAGCCTCCGTCGCCGACCGCGTCTTTGCGGACATAGATCTGCAGGCGTTTGCCGTCGCCCTGCAGGTGGGCGAAACCAGCCTTGCCCTGCGCGCGGATCGTCATCAGCCTGCCTGCAACGGAGACCTCGATGCGCTCGGCTTCAAGAGCTTCCGCCGGGGTGTCGTTGTAGCCCTCCCAGATGGCGGGTATGGTGTGCGTCACGCGATAGCTGTTGGGGTAGGCCTGCTGGCCGAGCGCTACGATCTGCTCGAGCTTGCTCTCCCGAAGCGCGAGAAGATTGCGCTCAAACTCTGAATCGAACACGTTGCTTGGTTTCCTTCTATGGGCGGTCTGGCTCAGTATAGAGCGCGGGTCCCGCTGAACTTGATAGAGTGGCTTCAACAGCATGAGCCCCGACCCGCAGCAACCACAACCCGCCCGGAATGCAAGCGTGCAGGCGCTGGTGAAGGCAGAGAAGCTGACTCAACTCGCCTTTATTCTGCCCATTTCCGTGTTTGCGGGCTGGTTGCTGGGCGCAGGCGCGGACAAGCTTCTGCACCAGCACTGGATCTACATCCTGGGCCTGGTGCTTGGCGTTGTCGCCGGTTTTATCCAGCTGTTCCGGATGATTGCGGAGCCTTCGGTGCTCGCTGGAACTGACTTTGACGCGAGTGCGCCCAAGGGTCCGGGGTACGCAAACCCCGATGAGCGGGATCGCCCGTGAGCAGCAGCGCGCCCCTGCCGGAGTTTACCGATGAGCACCTGAAGCAGGCGATGCGGCGGTCGATGCGGCTGGTCGCGATCCTGACGGCTGCAATCTTTGTGGTGCTGCTTGTGGCCATAGGCTGGCAGACAGCGATGCTGCTGCTGGTGGGTGCGGCGATCTCGGTGAGCAGCTTGTGGGAGTGGCAGAAGCTGATGGTCGTGATCATGGCGAAGCTCGACAACAAGCAACAGCCGGGCAGCGCACGCGTCATCGTCGGCTTTCTCCTTCGCCTTATCGTCGCCGCGGCCGTGCTTTATGGTAGCCTGAAGTTTCTCCACGGCTCAGTGTTTGCGCTGGTTGGTGGGCTGGTGCTCGCGGTTATCGCACTCTCGGTAGAGGCAGCCAGGCTCGTTCGTTCCTAGCAAGCATTGCGCGTTACCCTGCACGACTCAACCGGAGCCAACCAGCTCCGCGCCGACAAGGGAAGCATGCTTTTTCTACTAGACGCCCTGAGCAAGTTTCTCAACGGCCTTTTTGCCGCGCCGATTGACTCGCTCCTGCTCCATCTCGGGATCCATCCCGCACATCCAAACTCGCCGATCACGCACGCGTTGACGCTGGAAGTCGTGGCGTTCGTGCTGCTGGTGCTGTTCTTTCTCGCGACGCGCGCAAGCCTCAAGGTAGAGAAGCCCGGCCCGGTACAGCTCGTGGCTGAAGGCGTGTACAACTTTGTCGATGGCCAGGGTGAGTCGATCATCGGCCACGGCCACACGCAGCACATGCCATTCGCAGCGACGATCGTGCTCTTTGTGCTGGTCTGCAACCTGCTTGGTATCCTGCCCGGCATCCCGACCCCAACAGCCAGCCCGGAAGTTCCACTTGGCATCGCTCTTTTGACGTTCATGTACTACAACGCAGTGGGCCTGCGGGCAAATGGGCCGGTTGGGTATGTCAAGCACTTTATGGGGCCTATCTGGTGGATGGCGCCCTTCATGTTCCCCCTCGAGATCATCTCGCACCTGGCGCGCATTCTGTCACTCACGGTGCGGCTGTACGCGAACATGTTTGCAAGCGATCTGTTGACCCTGGTGTTCTTCTCGCTGGTGCCGATCGGCCTGCCGATCGTCTTCCTGGGACTGCATTTTGGCGTGGCGCTGATCCAGGCGTACGTGTTCATGCTGCTCGCGATGATCTATCTGTCACAGGCGCAGTCACACGACGAAGAAACCGCGTAAGAGATTCCTGCCGGGGAGCATCGCTTCCGCCCTGGCACACGGGGAGAGCAGCAGCGTGAGGGCGTGGCCCAGAGACCACGTCAACCACCCACTGCCAGCTTCAAGTATAGGAAGCGACAAGGAGAACGATCGAATGAAGCAGCTACAGTACCTGTTCATGACTCTTTCCGTCCTCTTGCTGGCCTCGCCGGCATGGGCGCAGACCGGCAGCAATGGTGTTGCCTCCTACGTACCGCTTGGCGCCGGCATTGGCATGGGCCTTGCCTCGGCTGGCTGTGGTATCGGCCAGGGCCTCGCCGCGGCAAAAGCTGCAGAGGGTTTTGCCCGGAATCCGGGCGCACGCGCCGGTATCCTGTTCTTCTACGTGCTTGGTCTCGCCTTTATCGAATCGCTCGCGCTGTTTACCCTGGTCATCGTCTTCGCCAAGGTCAAGTAAGCCCACTTCCGTTGTGTAAAAAAGCCCCTGCTTTGGCGGGGGCTTTCTTGCGTTCGGGAACATCCAAGGGGCGAGATGCCGACCGCTTTGCTATTCGACAACATCAGCAAACACTACGGCCGCAGTATCGCCCTCGACGGATTGTCGCTGCGGGTGGAGCCGGGTGAGATCTTCGGATTTCTGGGGCCGAATGGTGCCGGCAAAACGACCGCCATTCACCTGGCGATGGGCTTCCTTCACGCGACGAGCGGCCGCGGAGAGATCCTAGGCTTACCGTTTGGCAGAGGCCGTGTGGCGCGGGCAAGGGTGGGTTACGTCCCGGATGCTCCTACCTTTTTCGCGGGCACGGCGCTCGATGCAGTCTTGCTTGCCGCCAGGCTCAATAGCAAGGGCGGGCGAGGTTCCGAGACCGGGCTACGCGCGCGAGCGCTGGAGCTGCTGCGCTCAATGGACCTGCCTGCGGAGAAGCAGGAGGCGCGGAAGTTTTCACGCGGTATGCAGCAGCGACTGGCGCTTGCGCAGGCGCTGGTCACCGAGCCCGCGCTGCTCATCCTCGACGAACCCACGTCTGCGCTGGACCCCCTGGCTGTGCAACGTGTGAGGGAAGCACTGGAGCGAGCCCGTGAGCGAGACGCAGCGATCTTTTTTTCGTCGCATCAACTGCACGAAGTGGAGCTTTTATGTGATCGCGCCGCATTTCTCGAGGGAGGGCGGCTGCTCGAGATCGGCAGGATGGCCGACCTGCTTCGTGAAAGCGAGGTGACAAGAGTGACGTTGCGGGGTCTCAGCCCGGACAGTAGGTTTGTTGAGGCTGCTTCTGCGGCACTCGATCTGGATCCCGTACCGGGTGCGCGAGGAGACCTGACATTTCGTATACCGGCGACCGGGCAGAGAGCTTTCTTGGAGTCAGCATGGCAGGCCGGGGCTGAGCTGATTCGTGTGGGCCGCGAACATCAGACGCTCGAAGGGCTGTTCTCCCAGAGGCGTTCCACGCATCCACCCAAACAGGAGTAGATCGGAGGCAGGCGATGGCTGGAGTTGTGCATCGTGTGTGGCTGGTAACAGCGACGCTGGTTCGGCAGAATCGACTCCTGATCATTCTTCTGCTGCTGTGGCCGTTTGTTCTGTCTGCCATTGTGGTCGCAACCCAGCAGGGCACGCCTGCAATTGAGGACGTCGCCGCGATCCTGGAGCAGGAGCTGTTTTACGGCCTGGTCCTGGGAGGCTTGAGCGCGAGCGTGACGCTCGGCACGGAGCAGCGCGCACACCGCGCACAGCAGGTGCTGGGACGAGCCGTAAGCCGGACGGAGTACCTCGTCGCCATTGCGCTGAGCGCCTTTCTTCCGTTTGCCGGCTATGTGCTGGTCTGGCTGATCAATGCGAAGGGATTCTCGACCTGGCTTCATCAACACCCGCACAATCTGTTTGCTTTGACGACCGCTGAGCTTGTGGCCGGCGTGTTGCTCATCACGATCGGGGTGTTTCTGTCCGTGCTCGTGCCACAGCTGCTCGCGGCCGGCGGCACCGGCGTCGCGCTTGCTGCGATGCTCGCCGGGGGAAGCTCAGGCAAGGGTGGGGTCTCGCGGCTGTTTACGACCATCCTGGGCTCCCATGCATCTGCAGGATGGCCGTGGCCGGCCGAAGGGGAAGCCCTGCTCTGCGCGGGGTTTGCGCTGGCACTGGCTGCGGTGATCTTCGATCGACGGGATCTGCACCTTAGCTGAAGCCAAGTGAACGCCGTCCTCGTCGCAGCAGGCGCGCACATGCCGTAGCCGTGTCTCGCTCCTCCCGCGGCTTCGATGCTGAGCGGGTCGATGAGGGTCCGGCTCTGCATTCCGGGGATTTCAAGCAGGTAGTTCTTCCAACTCAGTCGGGTTGGGTCAGGCCACGGCCGAAAGTGTCGGAGCGTGCGAGGCTGCGGCGAACGGGAGTTCGTGAAGAGCCCAGCCGGAGGAGCGCCGTTGCTCCTCTTTGATCACCGAAGAAAGCGGCCAGCGGAAGACCGCTGGCCGCTTCGGTGGAGTGGGCAAGTTTACTGGGAGGCCGGCCCCTGCACTGGAGTCACCGGACCAGCGACGGCTCCATGATCAGGCTGCGCTGCCTCTGGAACGGCGAACGTCGCAGCAGCGGCTCTTGCCGAGTTCAGGACCCGCCCCGGAACCACGCCGAGCATCAGAGTCGCAGCTGCAGACAGAAAAATCGCGAACAACAGCGGCGTCTGGATACGAGGCATGCTCTCGAGGAGCGAATTCTCTGCTGGTCGCGAGTAGATCGCAGCCAGAACGCGCAGATAGTAGAAGGCTGCGATGCCGGAGTTGATCAGGCCGATGATCGCGAGCCAGACCAGTCCCGAGTGCAGCGCCGCGGCGAAGACATAGAACTTACCGAAGAAGCCGCCGGTGAAGGGAATGCCGATCAGTGAGATCAGGAAGAAGGCCATTGCGCCGCCTAGCAGGGGCGATCGGTAGCCGAGGCCGCGATAGTCCTGCGTGTTGGTGAGCTTGTCGTCGTACTCGCCGGCGTGCGAGATCACGACGAAGATGCCGAGGTTCATCGCGGCATACGTGACGGTATAAAACGCTGCTGCAGCGATACCGTCGGGTGAGAGCGCCGTGAAGGCAACCAGCAGGTACCCGGCATTCGCGATCGAGGAGTAGGCAAGCATGCGCTTGACATTGCGCTGCTTGAGCGCGCCAAGGTTGCCGATCGTCATCGAGAGCACAGCCATCCACCAGACCAGCGGCTGCCAGTGAGCAGAGAGCGACGGGAATGCGACGAACAGGATGCGAAGCATCACAGCGAACGCTGCCGCCTTCGGCGCCGTTGACATCATGCCGACCACGGGCGAAGGAGCACCCTCGTAGGCGTCCGGGGTCCAGACGTGAAACGGAGCCGCCGAGACCTTGAAGCCCAGGCCGATCAGAACCATGCCGACGCCGAGCGTTGCGAGCATCGGTGTGGTGCCACCCGGCAGCCGTGCAGCGATGAGCCCAATGCGCGTGGTACCGGTCGCGCCGAAGATCAGCGCGATGCCATAGAGAAAGAACGCGGTCGCAAAGGAGCCGAGCAGGAAATACTTGATCGCGGACTCAGGGCTTTTGGCGCTCTTGCGGCGGAAGCCGGCAAGGATGTAGCTCGAAATCGACGAGATTTCGAGCGCGATGAAAACCAGCAGGAGCTCGACGGCGGAGGTCATCAGCATGGAGCCGACGGCGCCGAAGGTGGTCAGCGCGAACATCTCGCCCAGGTTCTCCTGGTCGCCCTTAACGACGTCGAGCGTTGTGAGCAGTGTGACGAGGATGATCCCCGCGATCAGGATGTGAAAGAACGCCGAGAAGGCATCGGTCTGCACGGTGTTGTAGTAGGCGGTGCCAGGCGCCAGGTGCAGCTGTTCGATAGAGGCCCAGAGCGCCAGGAGCGTGCCGATAACGGCGAGCCAGCCCATGTTTTTCTTGTTGCCGTGGCGGCGCAGCACTGGATCGATAAGCATGATCAGCACACCGGTGACGGTGAGGATCACTTCGGGGAGGATCCGGAGGAGTTGCGTGTTCACTGGGCCTCCGCGTTTGCCGTTGCTGCGGTTCGGTCGTTCATCTGTCCGTGGTGATCGGGTGTATCCGCGATGTGCATCACGGAGGGCGTGATCGCCTTCATCCAGTAGGGTGAAGCGCAGCCCATCACCAGCATGAGCACGATGAACGGCCAGATCAGGAGATGCTCGCGCAGGTTGAGATCGCGGACGCCGGAGCGTCCCGTCACCAGCGCCGTCTGCGCGCCGTAGAAGATGCGCTGAATCATCGTGAGCAGGTAGGCCGCGCTCAGGATCACGCCGGTCGTTGCGGCCACGCCCCAGGCCAGGTGCGTGGCGAAGGCAGACGAGAGCACCAGGAACTCGCCAACGAAGCCATTCAGGATCGGCAGGCCGATGAGCGCGAGCCCGGTGATGACGAAGAAGGTCACCATCCAGGGCAGGCGGGCCGCGAGGCCGCCATAGGCCAGCATGTCATTGGTCCCGTAGCGCTCATAGAGGATGCCGAGGAGCGACAGCAGGGCGCCCCCGATCAGGCCCTCGTTGATTGTCTGGTAGACCGCGCCATCAAGGCCGGCGATCGAGAAGCAGAAGATCCCCAGCGTGCAGAAGGAGAGTGCGCCGATGGTGCCGAAGGCCACCAGGCGCTTGAGGTCCTTGGCGACCAGCGCGTTAAGCGAGCAGTAGATGATGCCGATCACAGCGAGTGCGATCATCCAGGGTGCAAACTCGCGTGACTGCGCAGGGAAGAGACCGAGGTTGAAGCGCAGGATCGAATAGAGGCCGAGCTTGCCGGCGACGACTATCGCCATCGCGGTGGGCGCTTCCTGGAAGACGTCTGCGAGCCAGCCGTGCAGCGGGAAGACCGGAACCTTTACTGCGAAGGCGAACAGGAACGCGAAGGCAGTCCACCACAGAGCGACGGGGCCGATGCCGAGGTGACCGCTCGCAAGCTGTGCCTGCACTTCCACGAAGTCAAAGGTGCCGGTCTTCGCATACAGGTAGAGGATTGCGACCAGGAACAACGCTGACGGAATAAAGGTGTAGAGAAAGAACTTGATCGCGGCCTGCGGACCCTTGGTGCGACCGAACATCGCGATCAGGATCGCCATCGGGATCAGCGAGAGCTCCCAGAAACCGTAGTAGAGGAAGATATCGAGCGAAACGAACACGCCGAGCATAGCGGTCTGCTGCAAGAGGAAGAAGAAGTAGAACTCCTTTTCCCGCGTGGCGATCGCATTCCAGCTGGCCAGGACGCCGAGCGGTGCGAGGAAGCCGGTGAGCACGACCAGCCAGAGCGAGATGCCGTCAATCCCCAGGTGGTAGTGGATATTCGGGCTCTGGATCCAGAAGTAATTCTCAACAAACTGGAAGGAGTGAAGGCTGTAGTCGTAGTGAGCCGGCAGATGCAGGGTCAGCGCGAAGGTCAGGAGTGACACGGCAAGCGCAAACCACTGGATAACCTTGCCCTGCCGCGGAAGCAGGGCGATGATGATCGCCCCGATCGCGGGAACAAAGGTCGTGATGGAGAGAATATGTTCGTTCAGCACCAGGTGTGTCCTTGTCCGTTCATAGTGCTAGCGCGTCGCCGCTGCGATGTGGGTTCCGAAGCCGAAGAAGGTGAGCACCAGCAGCAGCCCAGCGCCGAACGCCAGCCAACCCGCATAGGAGCGGATATTGCCACCCTGCATACGCTGTGCGATCGAGCCAAGCCCGCGTACCCCCGCGCCCATGCCAAAGCCGGCACCGGCGATCAGGCCGTTGTCGACGAATGTACTCAGGACGTAGCGCGAGAAGCGAAGTGTCGGCTGAACGAAGACGGCGTCGTACAGCTCGTCGATGCGGTACTTGTCGAGCAGCAGCAGGTAGAGACCACGGAAGCGATTCGCGAGCTCCCCGGGGAGCGCCGGCCGGGCGATGTAGAAGAAGTACGCGACGGCCAGACCAGCAAGTGCGGTGAGTGTCGAGACAAGCGCCAGGCCGATCTCGAGGCCAGTATTTTCGCGGGCTTCCGGAGCCCCGGCGACCGCAAGCACAGGCGAGAGGAAGTTATGGAGGAAGTTGCCTTCACCCGGCAGGCCGAGCAGGCCGCCGAAAACCGCCAGGAAGGCGAGGATCACAAGCGGACCAAGCATTGTCCAGGGGCTCTCGTGCGGCTCATGACCATGGCCGGCAGCGTGGCCGCCGTGACCGTGCGGGTCAGCGGAGTGGATCGCAGCATGTGGCGCCGCGTGCGACGTCGATGCTTCTGCCATGCCGCTCGAGGCCTCGGGACTGTGGGTCGGCTCCGGGGTATGCGGGTGCGCAAGCGACGCACGGCTCTCGCCAAAGAATGTCAAGAAGTAAAGACGAAACATGTAGAAGGCGGTGAGGCCGGCAGTCAGCAGACCCACGAACCAGAGCAGCTTGGCCCCTGGCATCGTCGAGGTGAAAGTCTGATAGAGGATCTCGTCCTTTGAGAAAAAACCGGAAAGCGGAGGGATGCCGGAGATTGCGACCACACCAGCACTCATCGTCCAAAAGGTTATCGGAATTTTCCTGCGCAAACCGCCCATGACGCGCATGTCCTGTTCGCCCGAAAGCGCGTGGATCACCGAGCCGGCAGCGAGGAACAGCAGCGCTTTGAAGAAGGCGTGCGTGACCACGTGGAAGATTGCGGACGAATAGGACGCAACACCGCAGGCCAAGAACATGTAGCCAAGCTGCGAGACTGTCGAGTACGCCAGGACGCGCTTGATGTCGGTCTGCATGAGGCCGATGGTCGCGGCGAAGAAGGCTGTCGCACAGCCGATGATGGCCACTGTGCCAAGGGCGAAGGCGGAGCGATCGAAGATGGGGTGCGCACGCGCGACCATGTAGACGCCGGCCGTGACCATGGTTGCCGCATGGATCAGTGCGGACACAGGAGTGGGGCCTTCCATCGCGTCCGGAAGCCAGACATACAGCGGAATCTGCGCGGACTTGCCGGCAGCGCCTACCAGCAGGCACAGGGCAATCGCCGTTAGCCAGCCGCCATGCAGCGCAGGGTGGTTGGCCAGCTGTGTCATCACGGAATGAAAGCTCAGGGTGCCGAAGTGCACGATGACCAGGAACATTGCAAGCAGGAAGCCGAAGTCACCGATGCGGTTGACGACGAAAGCTTTTTTGCCGGCGTTTGCTGCCGAGTCACGGTCAAAGTAGTAGCCGATCAACAGGTACGACGCGAGACCAACACCCTCCCATCCCACGAAGAGCAGGAGGAAGTTCTCTGCGAGCACGAGCGTCAGCATGAAGAACATGAAGAGGTTGAGGTAGGCGAAGAAACGCCAGAAGCCTTCCTCATGCGCCATGTAGCCAACGGAGTAGAGGTGGATCAGGAAGCCGACACCGGTGATCACGCACAGGAAAACAGTCGTGAGCTGGTCAACGGTGAACGCGAAGTCTGCGTGGAAGCCGCCTGCGACAATCCAGGGCGCGACATACTCGGTATGCGGCAGAGCGAGTCCATGAAGCTGAAAGACGATGTTCAAAACAAGCAGCAGCGGGATTGCGGTGAAGAACAGGGCGACGGCGGACACAGCAGGACGAGAGAGACGACGGCCGATGGTGCCATTCACCAGGAAGCCGAGAAACGGCAGGAGCGGGATCCAGAGCAGGTGAAGCGAAGGGGTGCCGTTCATAGTTTCATCAAATCCACTTGGTCGACGTTGAGCGTGTTCCGCGCGCGGAAGATCGCGATGATGATGGCAAGCCCGACAGCAGCCTCAGCCGCGGCGACCACCATGACAAAGAAGACGAAAAGCTGGCCGGAGACCTCGTGGCGCTGGTGCGAGAACGCGACAAAGGCCAGGTTGACCGCATTGAGCATCAGCTCAATCGACATGAAGATCGTGATGATGTTGCGCTTGATCAGGAAGGCGCCTGCGCCGATCGAGAAAAGGATCGCGGAGAGGACGAGGTAGTACGCGATAGGAACGCTCATGCTAGTTGGGCTCCTTGCGCGCGAGTGCCACGGCGCCGAGGATCGCGATCAGGATCAGGACCGAGGTGACTTCGAAGGGAAGCAGGAGGTCGCGGAAGAGGACCTTCGAGAGCGCTGTGGTCGTAACCAGGCCTTCGCCAAGTTCAGAGGTGCCAAGCGCCAGCCGGTTGTGCAGGAAGACGAACGAAAGAAGGCAGATCAGCGCAGCGACGCCGGGAAACCCAACAGCATAGGGAACCTTGCTGAGCGACTTGGAGCGATCTTCTTCGCCAGCATTGAGGAGCATGATCACAAAGGTGAACAGGACCATGATGGCGCCGGAGTAGACGATGACCTGTGCCGCGGCGAGAAACTCAGCGCCCAGCAGCAGGTAGAGCACTGCAAGCGAGGTCATGACGACGATCAGGGAAAGAGCGCTGTTGATCGGATGACGTTGCAGCAGGAGGTTCAACGCGCCTGCAACGCATAAGGCCGCGAAGATGAAGAAAAGGGCGAGGTACATTCTGGATCCACACTCACTGCGCGATCGCTCGCAAGGATTCTGCTGGTTCCGTGAGGTCTGACTGCACCCCGTGTTGAACAGATGAAGTTGAAGAAATCAAATTGTAAATCACCCGGATGGACAGAGGTGTTGTCTACCCGGGGGAGTGCGGGCTAGAGTGGGGCGCGCCAAGCGAACCAGAGGCTGCTGGCCACAATATTGAGCACGGCGAGTGGCATCAGGAACTTCCACCCAAAGCCCATCAGCTGGTCATAACGGAAGCGGGGCAGCGTGCCACGGACCCAGATGTAAAGGAACAGGAACAGAAACACTTTGAAGACGAACCAGAGTATCGGCAAGATTGCCGAGAGGATCGGACCGCCGAAGTTCGCCGGCAGAAGATTGCCGAGAGGGCTCAGCCAGCCACCAAAGAAGAGAAGCGTCGCCACGCATCCGACCGTGATCATGTTGGCGTACTCGGCCATGAAGAACATCGCGAACTTCATCGAAGAGTACTCGGTGTGATAACCCGCTGCGAGCTCGCTCTCTGCCTCGGGAAGATCGAAGGGAGTGCGGTTGGTCTCGGCGTAGGCAGCCATCAGGTAGATGAAGAAGGCGACGAACTGCAGGCCGCCGAAGAAGTTCCAGCTCCACATGCCATGCGCACCCTGGACGTTGACGATGTCGCGGAGGCGAAGCGAACCCGCGCGCATCACGACGCCCACAAGCGAGAGCCCAAGTGCGAGCTCATACGAGATGAGCTGAGCCGAGGCGCGGAGCGAACCGAGCAGTGAGTACTTGTTGTTCGAAGCCCAGCCGGAAAGCGCGATCCCGTACACACCGACAGAGGTGATGCCGAGGATGATCAGCAGGCCGATATTGACATCTGCAACGTCGAAGAGTTCAACCCCGTGCCAGCTGGTGGGGCCGCCGAACGGTACGACCGCAATCGAGATCAACGCACAGGCGAGCGCGATGATCGGCGCAACGATGTAGAGCGGGCGATAGACAGCGGTGGGCAGGAGGTCTTCCTTGAGGAAGAGCTTCAAGCCATCGGCGAGGGGCTGCAGCAGACCGAAGGGACCGACGCGCGAAGGTCCCCAGCGGTTCTGGATGCGGCCAACGACCTTGCGTTCCAGAAGAACCGTGTAGGCAACGGCCGTGAGGTAGATGCCAAGCACCACGGCAATCTTCAAGAGACTCAGCAGGGTAAAGATCAGGATCGTCGACACGCGTCAGCCTTCCATTCGTACGTTTACTGGTTCGAACTTCACCGGCTAGTCTGCCGCTGTTTCGGTCGGAGCGGTTTCCCGGCTCTCGAGCACCTCGTGCAGCACCGGGGAGTAACGGCCCAGTGTACCTGAAGTAAAGAGGGTGTCATTGGCCGGAAGCACCAGGTCGGCGCGGTCCGGAGCGATTGCGCCGATCTGCACGAGGTCGGTGCGTACCTGCTTGTCCTGCCCCGAGAACAGCTCGAAGCGGGAGATCGCGTAGGAGGGGACCAGCCGCTGGATCTCGTCGAATGTTGCGAACGGATCAAACGGGCTGAGCTTCGGCTCGTAGTTGTTCGCCGCAAGCCAGACGCCATGGCGATCGGCTTCGCCGGACTGCGCGCCACGGGACTGCCCCATGTCGCCCCGCAGACCCTTACCGAAGGGCACGAGCGACTGTGCCTTCGCGCCCATCTTGTCGGCGACGCGGACGATCAGCTCGAAGTCCGGGCGAACACCAGCCGTGTCCGATGCCTTCTTCACAAGCTGGATGTCACCGTACGTGTTGGTCACCGTACCGGCCTTCTCATAGAGGTAGGCCGCTGGAAGCACCACATCGGCAAGCGCTGCGGTCTCGGTGAGGAACATATCCTGCACCACGACGAACGTGCCTGCGAGCGACCCCGGATCGATGCCGTAGCGGGAGACCGGGTTCGAGCCGACGATGTACAGCGCACCGAGCTCGCCCTGGGCGGCAGCGTCCATCATCTCGACGAGGTTCTTGCCGGGCGCCGTTGGCAGCGACGCACCGTACTCCGCGGCGAAGACGCCGCCCTGGGCCGCAGGGGTATAACCCGGCAGGTAATCGGGCAGCAGGCCCATGTCGGCGGCGCCGCGCGAGTTGACGTAGTCACCAAGCGCCGCGATGCGGACGTTCGGACGGCTGAGCGCCCACGCCACCAGGGCCTGCAGGTCCTTGCCGCGGAACTCTGCGCCGAAGGCGATGACGAGCTTTTCTTCGGCGAGCAGCGCCTCGCGGAACTTGTTCGCGGTGTCGTCAGGGACGAACTCGGACTGCTGCCCGGCGAGGAAGCTGATCAGCGCGCCATAGCCGTGTGCCGGAATCTGCAGGGCAGCCTTGGCCTGGCGGCGGAGCTTGATGTCAGCATGGTTGGCGAGGTAGAGCTTCGCGCGGTTGGTGCGGACGTTGGTGCGGATATTCCAGGCCAGCGCCGGGTGCTGCTCGGTTGGGTCGTTGCCGAGCACGAGCATGGCAGGCGCGGTTTCGAAGTCGCGCAGCGAGGCAGCGCGGTCGCGCGCTGCGCCCAGGGCCGAGAGAAAGGCCGGGTAGTCTGCCGTGCGGTGGTGATCGATGTTGTTGGTGCCGAGCACCATGCGGGCGAACTTCTGCAGAAGATAGTTTTCTTCGTTCGTGGTCCGGTTTGAACCGATCACGCCGATAGCCTGACCGCCACGGCTGTCACGTACCTCGCGCAGCCGCCGGCCGACTTGGTCAATCGCGACTTCCCAGGTGGTGGGCTCGAGCCTGCCCGCGCTGTTGCGCACAAGCGGCTTGGTGATGCGATCGTCGCGGGTCGCGAAATCGAAGGAGTAGCGACCCTTGATGCAGAGGAAGTCGCCGTTGATGCCGCTCTTGTCGCGATTGTCACCGCGCACAATCTCGGAGCCCTCGTTGTCGCGCCGGGTGCCAAGCGTGGTCTTGCATCCGTCACCGCAGTGGGTACAGATGGTCGCGGTGTGATTCATCTCCCAAGGGCGTGTCTTGTAACGATAGGAGCCAGACGTCAGCGCGCCAACGGGGCAGATGTCGATGCAGGCACCACACTCTTCGCAGTCGAGGTGATCGCCCATGTTGGGCGCGATCACAGACGAGGAGCCACGGTTCTGTACCCCGAGCGCCCAGACATCCATGCCCTCGCCGCAGACACGCACGCATCGATAGCAGAGAATGCAGCGGGGGCGATCAAAGAAGACGACCGGCGACCACTGCTGCTCTTCGCGATGGTTTTTGACCTCGGTATAGTTCGACTCGGCTGCACCGTACTTGAAGGTCATGTCCTGCAGCTCGCACTGGCCGCCCGCATCACAGACCGGGCAGTCCAGCGGGTGGTTGCCGAGCAGGAGCTCAAGGATGCCTTTGCGCGACTGCGCGATCTCGGGGCTTTCGGTGGTGACGACCATGCCCTCGGCAACCGGCGTGGTGCAGGCGGTCTGGAGCTTCGGCATCTTCTCGACACGCACCACGCACATGCGGCAAGCGCCCTGGAGCGAGAGGCCGGGGTAGTAGCAGAACGAGGGAACATTGATGCCCACCGACTTGCAGGCATCGATGAGCAGGGTGCCGGCAGGCGTGGTGATCTGCTTGCCATCGACGGTCAGCGTTACTGTCTTTACTTCAGCCATTGCGATCTCTTTCCTCTAGTGCGCTGCGAGCTGTACGAGGTTTGGCGGCTGCTGCAGGATCAGCCCGGGTGTGGGCGGATTTTCGCTCAGGAATGCCTCAAACTCGTTGCGGAACTTGGTGATGAAGCCAATCGTCGGCATCGCGGCAGCATCGCCAAGCGGGCAGAACGTGCGGCCCATCATGTTCTCTGCCAGGTACTTGATGTTGTCCAGATCCTTCGACACACCCTGGCCCTGGTAGACCCGTGTGATGGTTTTCTTCAGCCAGTCTGTACCCTCTCGGCACGGGATGCACCAGCCACAGCTTTCATGCTGGTAGAACTTGATCGTTCGCAAGGCGAATTCGACGATGGACACGGTCTCATCGAGCACCACGATACCCGCCGAGCCGAGCATGGTCCCGGCCTTCGCCAGCTGATCAAAGTCCATGCCGACATCGATCTCGTCGGCGCGCAGCACTGGGGTAGACGAACCGCCGGGGACAACGGCCTTCAGCTTCTTGCCGCCCAACACCCCGCCGGCCACCTCGTAGATTGCCTTGCGTAGTGAGTAGCCCATCGGCAGTTCATAAACACCGGGACGCTCCACGTGACCCGAGATGCCAAAGAGGCGCGTCCCGCCGTTGCGCTCGGTGCCGATCTTTGCGTACTCCGCGCCGCCGATACGCAGCACGTGCGGAACGCTCGCGATGGTCTCGACATTGTTGATCACCGTCGGTCCGCCGTAGAGGCCGACGACCGCAGGGAAGGGAGGGCGGATGCGCGGTACGCCGCGCTTGCCTTCAAGTGACTCCATCAGAGCCGACTCTTCACCGACCTCGTATGCGCCAGCGCCGGAGTGCGACATGCAATCAAAGTCGAGGCCCTCGATGCCGAAGATGTTCTTGCCGAGGAAGCCCTTGGCATAGGCATCGGCGATGCACTTATCCATGATGTCGAGCAGGTAGCGGTACTCGCCACGCATATAGATAAAGCCCATCTTCGCGCCGACCGCGAGACCAGCGATGATGGTGCCCTCGATGATCGAGTGGGGGTCGTACTGGCAGATCGGGCGGTCCTTGCAGGTGCCCGGCTCACTCTCGTCGCCATTGACCAGGATGTACTTCGGGCGCTCGGAGGTCTTGGGCACGAAGGACCACTTGAGCCCGGTCGGGAAGCCAGCGCCGCCGCGGCCACGCAGGTTCGAGGCCTTCACCTCGTTGATGATCGCCTCGGGGCCCATGTCAATGGCGCGACGCGCCTGTTCGTAGCCGCCGAGCTCGATATATTTGTCGATCTTCTCGGCGCCCTGGCCGAATCGGAACGAGATGACCTTGACTTCGTCAGGATGAGAAACCAGAAACATGGTGCCTCCAGAGCTTGCGCCCCTGTGGTTCTGAAACGTTGCCGTTACTGCGGGCGAGCCTGCTGCTTGTACTGCTCAATTGCCGCGTCCATCGAGGCCGGCGTGACATCTTCGACGTAGTCGTAGTTCACCTGCACCGCGGGAGCCCAGCAGCAGGCGCCGATGCACTCAACCTCTTCGACCGAGAAAAGACCGTCGGCCGTAACGCCCTTGTTTTCGTGGACTCCGAGTTTCTCCTTGCAGTGGTCGAGGATCTCGTATCCACCACGCAGCATGCACGAGATGTTGGTGCAGACCTGGATGTGGAACTTGCCGAGCGGCTTGGTGCGAAGCATGGAGTAGTAGGAAAGCACGTTGCGCACGTCGAGTTCGGTGATGCCGACCCGGGCTGCAGCTTCCGCCACTACCGCATCCGAGCAGTAGCCGACCTCATCCTGCGCATACAGCAGCATCGGGATGAGGGCAGAGCGCTTCACCGGGTAGAGCGTCACCAGGTGATCCAGCCGGGCGGCGAGTTCTGGCGAAAAGATTGTTGTCGTTACCGTGCTCATCTGTTCGTTCCCCAATCCAATCTTTGCTTATGCGTCGGGTGAGACTGCCATGATCGCAAGCGCTTCGGCAACCTGGTCGATCGCCAACCTGTCCGGCTTGCCGCTCCAGTCAAAGGTGGCATCGAGGTGGAGCCGGAACGCACCCTCATCCAGGAGATCTGCCGTACCTTCTTCGACCGGCGCCCCGTGGACCGACCAGTAGCCGACACCGTTCTCTGCGTCCAGTTCGAGCTTCAGGCTGTTGCGGACCCCAACGATCTGGAGCTTGCCAGCCTCGGGTGAGAGCAGAAGCGCCTGCGGCACCTCGGACCCAAGCGACGCCGCAGCGAGGTACGCGCCGAGAAGGCTGCGAAAGGAGACCCAAAGCTCCTCCCGCACCTGCCTGTCGGTGAGGTTAGCGGTCAATCTCGCCCAACACGATATCGATCGATCCGATGACCGCAACCACGTCTGCCAGGAGCCGGCCGCGACACATTGTGTCGAGGGCCTGCAGTGTGGCGAAGGAGGGATTGCGCATGTGCACCCGGTAGGGCTTGGCCGTACCATCCGAGACAACGTAGTAGCCCATCTCGCCCCGGGGCGACTCGATCGCCTGGTACACCTCACCTGCCGGTACCTGGAACCCTTCCGTCACGATCTTGAAGTGGTAGATGAGAGATTCCATCTCGGTTTTCATCTTTTCGCGATCAGGAAGAACCACCTTGGGGGCATCTGCGGTGACTGGGCCCTCCGGGATGCCGTCAAGTGCCTGCTGGATGATCTTGACGGACTCGCGCATCTCTTCCAGCCGGATCACGTACCGATCCCAGACGTCGCCCTTGGTGCCGAGCGGAACCTTGAACTGGAACTTCTCATAGCCCGTGTAGGGCATGTCGCGGCGAAGATCCCAGTCCACGCCCGAGGCGCGAAGCGGCGGCCCGGTCACACCGAGAGCAATCGCGTCTTCGGGGCTGAGGTAGCCGACATCCCGGAGACGATCGACCCAGATCGGGTTGCCGGTCAGGAGGTTCTGGTACTCGTCGATTTTCGAGGGCATCCGCTTGATGAACTTCTGCACCATGGCGAAGAAGTCGAGCGGCGGCTCGAGCGAGACACCGCCAATACGGAAGTAGGAGGTCATCATGCGCTGACCGGCGACATGCTCAAAGATACGAAGCACATCTTCCCGCTCGCGAAAGGTGTAAAGAAATACCGTCAATGCGCCGATATCCATGGCATGCGTACCCAACCACACCAGGTGCGAGTTCAGGCGGGTGAGCTCGTTCAGCATGACGCGCAGCCACTGGGCGCGTTCCGGAATTTCAATCTGCAGCAACTTCTCCACGGCCAGGCAGTAGCAGAGATTGTTGCTCATGGGGGACAGGTAATCGATGCGGTCGGTGAGCGGGACTACCTGCTGATAAAACTTCGCCTCGCAGGTCTTCTCAATTCCCGTGTGTAGGTAGCCGATATCGGGAACGACCTTGAGGACCGTCTCGCCGTCGATCTCGACGACCAGGCGCAGCACGCCGTGGGTCGATGGGTGCTGCGGACCCATGTTCAGGATCATTGTCCTGTCTTTGGTCGGGTCCTCCGGGCGTGGTGCGATGAGGGATGATGTTTCGGTGAACTCACTCATTAGCGGTATCCCTCCACAGGGAAGTCCTTGCGCAGCGGATGGCCCTCGAACTCATCCGGCATCATGATGCGCCGAAGATTCGGGTGGCCATGAAAGCGGATGCCGAAGAGGTCGAAAACCTCGCGCTCATAGAAGTCGGCCGAGGGCCAGACGGGGACGATCGAGTCCGCACCGCCAACAACCGAGTCGACGAAGATGCGGAGGCGAAGACGCTGCTTCAGGGTGTAGGAGACAATGTGGTACGTCACCTGGAAGCGGGGTTCCGCTGGTAGCCAGTCGACCGCCGTGACGTCTTCGAGGAAGTTGTAGCCGGCACGCTGGGCCGTGAAGGCCGCCTCCCGAATATTTTCTGGCGCGATGGTAATGGTCAGCTCGTTGCGGTCAAACTTGGCATCCGTGACCATGCTGCCGAGCGCAGCAACGGCCGGGTTGTCGGACATCTGGGAGAGCACTGCGTCCTTGTCGAGGTAAGTAGCTTCGATCATTTAGAGGTCCGCCTTGTCTGCTGACCAGTCCAGGATGCCCTTCTTCCAGATGTAGAAGAACCCAACCATCACGAAGCCTAGGTAGACCAGGATCTCCCAGAAGCCGAACAGCCGTGAGCCGGTAAGGGCGGGAAGCTGTCGGTAGATCACCGCCCAGGGAAGCATGAAGACGGCTTCCACGTCGAACAAAATAAACAACATGGCGACCATGTAGAAGCGAACCGAGAAGCGTCCGCGCGCGTCGCCCTCTGCAGGGATGCCGCACTCGTAGGCCTCAAGTTTGGCCTTGTTCTGGCGGTGTTTGCCGATCAGCCACGATCCAGAGGCCATGGAGCAGCCCATGCCGACGGCGATGATGCCTTGTATGAGAAGCGGGAGGTAGTTCCAGTAGTAATGCGGGGCGGAAGACACGCGGCGGTCACCTTTTTCCTGGTCTCCCTTCAATCTAGAAGGGTGCTCCCGGTGCGTCAAGGAAAGGGTCGGAACGATTTCGCCGGGATCAAGGGAGGCAAATTGCAACAAGCCTTGTGCAAAGGGAACTGCGCGGAAGTACCCAGAATGGGAGAACGGGGCTCCGAGCTTCCCGGAATGAGATAAGGTTCACGAAGGCGATGGGGAAAGCATCGCGGAAACGAGGCCGGCGCCGATACGGTTCATGTCGGAGAGGATGAAATATATGCGACCTGGCGCCAATAACCCGCCAACAACACGTCTCCATGAAGTACCACCCGTCTCAACGCCGCCGTGGAAGGGAAGCGTCCCGAGGCCTCCCTTGTCTACGCCTAAAGAGAGGGTGGGCAGTGAACCCGAGCTTTCTGCTGAAGATGACTTATTCTCCGACCCCGGAGACGGCTTGTCAATGGAAACGGACGAAACCTCACGCCTGGGTGCGCTTCGTGGCTTAAGAATCGCCCTGTTGCTTGATGCCGGTCTGTTGCTGGGTGGGCTGCTTGCGTATGAAGTCTGGAGCATGTTCCACGGCTAACTCAGCTCTTCGCGGCAGCAAGGCTGCGGTCGGCCGGGTGCTGAGCTGCTCTTTCCTCGATGGCCGCTTCGACCAACTCGCGGATCGACGCTGCGCAGGTCTTCATCGAGAATCGCCGCTCAAAGCACCTGTCGGTCCTTGCAACCATGGCTCTTTGCTGGTCGGCGCTAAGCGCAAGCCACTGCCGAAGGAGTTGGAGAGTGCCGGGCAGGTCGTCATTCTCCACGAAGCCGGTCCCGTCTTCGGTGATGTAGGGCCAGATGTTGATCTTGTTGGAGATCAGCACGGGCAGGCGACAGGCAATCGCTTCTGCAATGGCGATGCCGAAGTTCTCCTGGTGGGAGGGGAGGATAAATGCTTCAGCGGCATAGAAGGCGCCCCACTTGGCATCCCCCTGCAGCATCCCGGGCCAGTGAACACGTCCGGTAAAACCTCGCTGCTGCACGGTCGCCTCGAGCGCCGGGCGCAGGCCATCCGGGTCAGGTCCAGCAAGAACCAGGTCTAGTTCCGGGTGCTCGGCAGCGATGGCGCAGAAAGCCTCGACCAGCAGATCGCAACCCTTCTTCTCATGAATACGGCTCAGGAAGAGCAGGAACCGGCGGCCTCGGACGGCGGGTAGAAGCGTGTAGAAAGCCTCCCGCAGCACTTCAGTGTTGCCAGTCGGGCGGCTTGTACCGAGGGGCACAACAGCACCACGCCAGCGGCTCGGCCAAAAGGTATGTGGAGCACTATCCCGTTCAGCTTCAGTCGTGAAGATGACCCGGCCCGCATCGCGCATGATCCTGTACTGAGCGAGCCACCAGAAGAGCTGCTTCTTGAGGTGTTTGCGCGGATAGTACTTTCGAAACCACGGATCGAGCATGCCGTGCGGGAAGACGAGATACGGGATACCCATTCGGGCTGCCACAATCCGGGCGGCGAGTGCAGGGTACTGCCAGAGGCCGTCGATCAGAACCGCGTCATAGCGGGCGAGGTTCGCCTCGAGCCATTTCCGGATGCCCCGAGAGTAGCCGTAGGTGGAGCCCGTGGGGCCAAGGGCGTGCACGGGGAAGGGATACCGCTTGAGATACCCGGCGTCTGGTGCGTCCATGGAAAGCACTTCCAGATCCATGCCGACTGCCCGATATCCATGAGCCAACTGGAGCAGATTCTCCGGTGGACCGCCCCCTGCGGGGGACAAATCGTGGATGATGTGGAGCAGACGTAATGGAGTTTGGGCCACGCTTAACCTTAACCGGCAGACCCCGGGGTCGCCATCTCCAGCATACCCAGAGTCGCTGTTTTGTGTCGTTCCGGTACCCCCACACAGGCCTAAGGCGATACCAAAGTCATTTACGTGGCGGCCAACAAGTGACGCGTGTGGCGTGCAATGGTCAAGTCCTCTTCCGCAGGTAGGATGCGGATGTCGACCCTGCCTGTGGAGGATCCGAGGCGAGTGGCGTTGCTCGCATTCGCATCCGGATCCATGCGGAAGCCGAGGTGCCGTAGCCGCGCCGTTGCTGCTGCCCGCACAGCTGCGCTGTGTTCGCCGATGCCGCCAGTAAAGACCAGGAGATCAAGGCCGCCAAGTGAGACTGTCAGGCTCGCGATTTCCTTGGCGATAGCAGTGGTGAAAATGTCCATTCCCAATGCGGCGGCTTCTTTCTCCGCCGCGGAGTGCCCTGGCGAGGTGAGAACCGCTTCGAGCGCCTGCATATCACCTGAGCCGCCTGTGACCGCCGCGATGCCGGCCTCATGGTTGACCAGCTTTTCCAGGGCATCGATCGACAGATTGGACGCGCGGGCGATAAAAAACAACACGCCAGGATCCAGGTCGCCGGTTCGCGTCGCCATAGGGATGCCGCCAGTCGGGGTGAAGCCCATGGAGGTGTCGATGGAGACGCCGCGCAGGGCAGCGCAGAGGCTTGACCCGCTGCCGAGATGAGCCATGATGACGCGCTCTGGAACAGAACCCTCGAAGCCAAGCTGGCCGACGATGGACTCGTAGGAAAGGCCGTGAAACCCGTAGCGCTCAACGCCCTGCTCGGCATACCTGGCAGGGATCGGGAGACGCTTCGCGACCTCCGGCATGTTGCGGTGGAAGGTGGTATCGAAGCAGGCGACCTGCGCCGCATCCGGGAAGAGCTTCTCTGCGCCGTCGATGATCCGCAGTGCGGACGGCAGATGAAGCGGTGCATAGTGCACCGAAGCCTCGAGCGTCTTCTTCACCTCGCCGGTGAGCAGGGTATGCTCGCGCAACCTGGGTCCGCCGTGGACGAGCCGGTGCCCGACGGCGACCGGCTTTATGCCACCCCCGTGCTGCTGGATCGCGTTGGCGATGGCGGTGAGAGCCTCTTCCTGGGAGCCGAGCGGATGGTCCTGGGCGGCAAGCTCCTCGCCCACTTCATCGTGGATCGAGAGTTTGCCGCCCCCCTGCCCGATGCCGCTGGCCTGCGCCGTGAGGATCTCACGCTCGTTGGCGAAGTTACCACCCTGAGCGGGAACAAACATGCCCGCCTTCAGGGAGGAAGAGCCTGAGTTCAGCACGAGGATGGCCGCGTCGGAGGACTGGCTCACGCGTTGTCTCCTCCTGTGGCCTCGTAGGCGGACTTGCCGCCGGCGCCCCAGCTCCAGTCCCGCACCTCGGGCATGTCCTCGCCGCACTGCGAGACGTAGAGGCGATGCTCCTGGATCTTCTCGGAGTACTGCTGCTGTGCCTCGGCTAGGAACTGCTGCAGCTTGGGCGTGCGGGTCACGACGTCGAGCACAAGCGTGAAGCGGTCGATGTGGTTGAGCACACACATGTCGAAAGGGCTCGTGGTTGTCCCCTCTTCGCGGTAGCCGTGCACGTGGAAGTTGGATTCGTTGGTGCGGCCATTGACGAGGGAGTGAACCAGTGCCGGGTAGCCGTGATAGTTGAAGATCACAGGTTTGTCCCTGGTGAAGAGGCGGTCGAAATCCTCATCGGGAATGCCGTGCGGATGCTCGCTCGGGCGCTGCAGGGTGAAAAGGTCGACGACGTTAACGACGCGGACCTTGAGGTCGGGATAGCGATCGCGGAGGATCGTGACGGCGGCCATGCACTCGAGGGTGGGAACGTCCCCAGCGCAGGCCATGACGACGTCACACTCCTCGCCCGGTGTGCCGGCACCATCCGGTCCGGAGCTGCCGTCGCTGCTGGCCCAGGCCCAGACGCCGAGCCCTGCGGTGCAGTGGCGCACAGCATCTTCCATCGAGAGCCATACGGGGGCGGGCTGCTTGCCGGCGATGATGAGGTTGACGTAATCGCGGCTGCGTAGACAGTGATTGGCCACCGAGAGCAGGCAGTTCGCATCGGGAGCAAGATAGATGCGGACAATCTCTGCCTTCTTGCTGGCGACGTGATCGATGAAGCCGGGATCCTGGTGCGAGAAGCCATTGTGGTCCTGGCGCCAGACGTGCGAAGTCAGCAGGTAGTTGAGCGAGGAGATCGGCTTACGCCAGGCCAGCTCTCGGGAGACCTTCAGCCACTTCGCGTGCTGGTTGAACATCGAGTCGATGATGTGGATGAAGGCTTCGTAGCAGGAGAAGAAGCCATGCCGGCCGGTGAGAAGGTAGCCCTCCAGCCAGCCCTCGCACATGTGCTCGCTGAGCACTTCCATGACACGACCATCCAGCGACAGGTTCTCGTCGACCTCTTGGTACTCAGCGTCCCAGCGCTTCGGGGAGACCTTGTAGATCGCCTCGAGGCGGTTTGAAGCGGTTTCATCCGGGCCAAAAACGCGGAAGTTCCTGGCCTGGAGATTGCCCTTCATCACGTCACGCAACCAGATGCCGAGCACGCGAGTGGCCTCGGCGTTGGTCTTGCCTGGCTCATCGATCGCGACGCCGTATTCCTGAAACGAGGGGAGAACGAGTGGCTCGAGCAGAAGACCACCGTTGGCGTGCTCGTTCATGCCCATGCGCAGCTTGCCCTTGGGGGCAATGTCGGCATATTTCTTGCGGAACTGGCCGTGCTCATCAAAGAGCTCGTCGGGGTTGTAGGACTTCATCCACTCCTCAAGCATGCGGAGATGGTCGGGGTTGGTGCGGACCTCTTCGAGCGGCACCTGATGGGCACGCCAGGTTCCTTCAATCTTCTTGCCGTCGACTTCCTTGGGGCCGGTCCAGCCCTTGGGCGAGCGGAAGATGATCATGGGCCATACCGGGCGTGTGGCACCGGCCTTCGGGTCTTTGCTGCTGCGCGCCTCCGACTGGATCTCTCGAATGCGAGCGTAGGCCTGGTCGAGCGCCGCGGCCATTTTCACGTGCATCGGCATCGGCTCGTCGCCTGAGACGAGGATGGGGTCGTATCCGTAGCCCCGGAAGAGGGAGAAAAGTTCTTCTTCGGGGATCCGTGCGAGCACCGTGGGATTGGCAATCTTGAAGCCGTTCAGATGGAGGATTGGCAGCACAGCGCCGTCGGTGCGCGGGTTCAGAAACTTGTTGGAGTGCCAGCTCGTGGCGGCCGGGCCGGTCTCGGCTTCGCCGTCGCCAACCACGCAGGCGACCACCAGGTCAGGGTTGTCAAAGGCTGCGCCGTAGGCGTGGAGGAGTGCATAGCCGAGTTCGCCGCCCTCGTGGATAGAGCCGGGTGTTTCGGGCGCCGCATGCGAGGGGATGCCGTAGGGCCAGGAGAACTGGCGGAGGAGCCGCTTCAGGCCGTCCTTGCTGCGCTCGATGTTGGGATAGATCTCGGTGTAGGTGCCTTCGAGGTAGGTCTGCGCGACAAAACCGGGGCCGCCATGACCCGGGCCCATGATGAACATCATGTCGACCGAGTGCTCGCAGATGATTCGATTCAGATGGGTGTAGATGAAGTTCAGGCCGGTCGTGGTTCCCCAATGTCCAAGCAGGCGGGGCTTGATGTCGGCCGGCACAAGCGGGCGTTCGAGGAGGGGATTGTCCTGCAGGTAGATCTGGCCGACCGTAAGGTAGTTCGCTGCACGCCAGTAGGCGTCCATTTTCTCAAGTAGCTCTTTGTTTGGCTGCGGCACCTATTTTCTCCTTGGCCCGCAGAGCGAGCCTATCGCATGGCGTCAGGGTACTCTGTCGTGATGAATGGGTCACGAAGAGTCGCAGTGGCGCGGGTTCTAAGCACTAGGGATGCGGTCTGACAAGCGAGCGGCCGCTTCATCTGCAGGGTCTCGCGGCCGTGTTGAGCTGTGGTAAATTGAGCGAAGGCCGGAGAGATGGCAGAGTGGTTGAATGTACCGCCTTGGAAAGGCGGCGTACTCGAAAGGGTACCCAGGGTTCGAATCCCTGTCTCTCCGCCACAGAATGGCGATGCGACCAGTGCCCACAAGACCCGCTTCTTGCGGGTTTTGTTGTTTCTCGGAGCGGATCTGGCGTCCCTTGCTGGCGAGGTCGTGTGCAGTAGGCTCCAGCGGGAGGTACACGCCCCGGCCGTCACCACGCCGGTCGGACGAGTGGGCAGGCTTGCATGAGTGAAGAAGGCGAACTGAGTCGGTGATGAGACCGGGACACATGCGTTGGGCACCTGCAGCCACGCTGTTGCTGATCATGTGTTTTTCTACGAACGGCGTCTCAGCGCAGAGTGGCTCAGAGCCAGCGGCAGCCACACCCGCTGCAGCACAGCGCGACACCAACCAGCAGGCCGGCAACACAGGCGCCGCGAAGACACGCAGCCCCAGTTCTCTGATCCAGCCAGACCCGCTCGATCCGCTGCTTCGCCCGGCCGACCAACTGCAGCAGTGGCTCGACAAATACAAGCATCTCGCGCTCAAGGCTTCGTACACCTTGCTGGAGCAGTATGCCGTGACCACGCCGGATACACGGCATGATCAGATCAGCGGGCGCCTCGACTTTCAGGCGGTGTGGACGATTCACCAGCAAGGAGGCTTTGGGAACAAGGCGCCTCATCCGGATCAAACCACGTTGAGCCTGCTGGTGCGTTCCGGAACGAATATCGGCCAGAGCCAGCAGTGGGATCTCAGCGACTCTCTGGGCTCCACCTTCGGCACGAATTCTCTCCAAGGCAGCGGAGCTCAGCGACCCATCATGGTGAACCTGCTGTATCTCAAGCAGACCTGGGATCATCAGAGAATTGCGCTCTACGTGGGCAAGCTGCACCCCAACCAACACATCGGACTAAGCCCGGTCAATAACGATGAAACCTCACAGTTTCTGGGTGGGCCGTTCGATGGAGATGCCGCTCAGAATGCACTCGGAACCTACGCGCCTGGGCTGGCCCTGGAGATTGGGCCGCCGAATGGCTTCTATACGCATGTGCTCGCCATCGACAACAAGGCGAAACCGTGGGATGGCACGCAGACCCTGTTTGATGGGCGCTACTACGAGGGGATTGAAGGTGGCTGGAAGCGCGGCATTGAGGGTGAGGGCGGTCGCGATCTGCGCGTGGCTCTCTACCACCAAAATCCGCCCGGACTTGGGCATGGTCACGGCATCGGCGTAGGTGGCGACTGGGAGTTTCACCAACATCTGCTGGACGGTTTGCTGAATCACTGGATGCCCTTCGGTCGGCTCGGGTTCGATACGAAGTCCGGCACCACGGTGCAGCAGGTGAGCACGGCGGGCCTGGCGCAGGTGCTTCCATTCGGGCGGAAAGGCGACCTGTTCGGCGCGGCTTCCACCTGGACACGGCCAGCACAGCCAGGGCGGCACGAGCAACTCACAGAGTTCTTCTACCGGCTCAAGGTGGCCGACAGCCTTGAGCTCTCGCCAGACTTGGAGTGGGTGCGCAATCCCGCAAACACGAGGCGAATCGACTCCTCGATAATTCTCGGCACGCGGCTTAAAGTCGTGTTCTAGACGAGCCTCCGACGGCTGTCTTCCCCTTGTGACTCGCTACTTGTGTCCGAAAAGCTCTACGGCATACACCACGCGCCACTGAGCCGACCCGAAGTCTTGTTGCAGGGCATGACCCATGCCGAGCTTGAAGCGCAGTCTGTGCCCGGTACCGGTCTGCTCGAGACGCCCGGTCAGCAGGGCTTCTGTGCCGGTTTCTCCGCTGAAGAAGGAGTGCACCGCGGTTTGTCCGAAGATCTCCGGCCCGACGATTACAGCCCAGCCAGTCGGCCCTGCGAAGCTGCGGCCGCCTGCGATGCCGTAGAGGAACTCGTTGCCGTTGGGGCTGCCGGGTACCGGGGCGTTGTCGAGTGGGCGAAGGTGGAAGCCGAGTTGACCTGCGTAGCGGAATGCGCCGGCGTCACCTGCCGCAAGGAAGCGGAACATCGCGCGATAGCGAGCGTCGCTTACATAATCAGCACGAGCGCCGGACGGAAAGATCAGCTGCGTGCCAGCACCCAGGCGGAGGTGGCTTCCTGGCTGGCCGAGCAGGCGCGCATCGAAGCCGAGCCGACCATCCGAAATCGTGTCGGGATTGGTTCCAAGGGAAACGGCCGGTGCTGTGAATTGGTATCCGCCGAGCGTTCCACTCTTGCCTGTGACCAGGAGCGGCATAGGGAGGTTGAGGTACCCGCGGAAGCGGTTGTAGGTGACAGCTCCGCCGATATCGAGGAACGCCTCCTGCGAAACCACGGCGAGTTTCTGTTTGCTGCCTGGGGAGGTCACGATGAGAGGGTTGCGCTCGTATCCCGATGCAGCAGAGACCGCGCCGCCGAGGCCGCCGCTGATAGCAAGGTCGTCCATCACAAACCAGCCCGCACCAGGAGCAGACTGGTAGAGTCGTTCGACGGCAAAGCCCGGTGCCTGCAGCTGCGCGCGAGCACCGGGAAGCAGCAGCGCGGCTGCAAGGAGTGGTACCGGGTGGCTCCGGACCGCCTTAAAATTCGCCATGGACTCTCACGGTAAATACATTGACCGGGCCGCGCGCTTGATTGAATCCCGGATTGGAGATGTGTTGGTAGTCACCTGACACCCAGTAGATTTTCTCCAAGTTGGCGCTGTAGAAGAGATCAAGGGAACGCTCGGCGGCAGCAGTGATGGCTCCGTCGCCGATGAAGCCATCGATGCCACCCATGCCCAGGTATTTTGCATGAACGTTGGAGATCCAACCAAGATTGCTGCCGATTCCTGCGACATCCTTGGACCGCGACCATGAGGTGCCTTTCGCCAGCACTCCGGCGGTCGCAGACCGGTCCGTGGATGTGTAGGCGTATACCTCGGTCTTGCCATCCGAGTACATGCCGCGCGCAAAGACGCCGATATCGTGCCCGACATACTGTTCAACAAAGCCGCCGATGCCTTCCTTCACATTCGCTTTTCTGGCCCAGCAGAGATCCGGTGCAGTCGCATTCCCTGATCCATAGTTAAAGGTCGTGCACGTGGTTGCATTCTTTGCAGGGTCTGCTTCAAACGCAGCGATAGCATCGCTGAAGCGCCCCATATCTTCATGATTGCGGTAGGCAAGCGCTCGGACCATTCCTTCTTGTCCTCGAATGGTGTGCTTGTGCTCGAGTTCGACCTGATCTCCGTAGTACTTGAAGAGCCGGAAGTCTACAGGTAGCTGATTGGGCAGCTTGGGCGGAGTGATGCGGCCATAGCGTGCTGCCCAGTTATCCCAGCGGAACTCCGCGACGCCGCCGTACGAGTAGCCGCGGGCATCGGACGCGAAGTCGTAGGCGGCATAGGTGAGGAAGCCGAGACTCAGGAAACCTTGCCGCGGGTCGATATCGAACGCGTTGGTGTCGAAGAAATCAAGGATGCTGAAGTTTCCTGCAGCGAAGAGAAGTCTGCGGCTGCGGTAGCGGGTTCCCAGTTGCAATGGACCAGACTCCGCTACAGTGTCTTTGCCCCCAAGATTGATTGTTTGCTTGAGGAAGAGGCGGGAGCGGTAGATTTGCGGTACGGTGGAGCCGCCTTTTTGCAGCTCGAAATTCTGAATAGCGCCGCCAAGGCCTCGGAGCTGCGAGAACGGTTGTTCTGTAATCACCTCGGGCACTAAATAGCCTTCAGCACCTTTCCAGAGTCGTACCCCGAGGTACAGCGTCGCTGTTCCGGTGAAGCTCCGCTCGGCTGTGGGTAGAAGGGAATTGATGCTGCCATTCAGGTTGGTATACGGGGCAGTGAAGGATGGTTTCCAGCTGGAGATGTAGGTGAATTGGCCGTAGGCGTTCCACTTCTCGTCCTCGATGTTGTGCAGGCCTTTGTCCGAGAGCAGCTTCATCAAGCTGCGGTCTTCATCGGGAAGTGGGGCCGGCGGGGCACCATGTTGCGCGAATGCTGGCAACGCTGCCAGCAGCATGAGCAAGGTGCCAGCGACCCCTCGTGTGCTCTGCGGCCGTCCAGTCGGCATCGATGCGTTCTCTCCCGCTTCGCGGATCAACATGCGCCGCGCCGCCGCAAAGATCGACATCCACACCCCCATCCAGCCCTCCAATTGAGATCAAGCCAATCTTCTCAGCCTACGGTGACGGCCGTGTTTTCCATGTCAATCAGTGTTAAATTCTGACGTTCGCTGCTTCGGGTCGGTACCGCAACTGCTATTTGAGGTAGGCGCGGGCCAGATCAATCAGGTCCTCGGCCAACTCTTCGTTCGTGGCGGTGTTTCGTTTCGCGGAGAGGAGATGGTGACGGATATGCTCTTCGAGCACTGCCGCCATCAGGCTGTTGATGCCACCTCGCACTGTGGCAAGCCTCATCAGCACGCTTGGGCAGTCATCGCCGGCTGTCAGAACGCGCTCGATTGAGTCCACCTGGCCGCGTATGCGCCGGATCCTTGCCACCAGTTTCTGCTTTTCCTTGTCGAGGTTGTCCATTGTGGATGCCCTTATACCTTACGGGGGTATGGTACCGCATACCACGCGATGCTAGCTCGCGTGGTATGCGAACTGACACGGCAAGCCACTGGAAGTTCAATCACCGCTTCCTGCTCAACGTGCATGGGGTTCGAAAGCGGGGAGCCTCGGGCGGTTGCTGCATTGTGAAAGTAACGCAGCCAGTCTGAATTAACCCGAAGGGCGCCCCCTCGCATCTACCAGAATGCATGACATATCCCCCCCGTATCGTCTGCGAAGCGTTTCCGCGTCTGCAATCGCTCCATCCGTGCAGGGCCTCCATGGGAGCCTCCATGCAGGGTATCCGTGCGAGCCTCCGTGGAAGCGTCCGTGGAAGCGTCACCCCTGGACCGAAAATCCCGAGCGCTCTTTCCCGCACATCCGCGCAGGGAATATGAGCGATCATCCTAAGTGGCACGTTGCGGTAGTTATTCCGGCCCGAGATGAAGAAGCGTTGATAGGACGGTGCATCTGCTCCGTACAGGCGGCCAGGGCAATCCTGCCACCTTTTATCACCAGTGATGTGGTGATCGTCTCGGACCGCTCCATGGATCGAACATTGCAGCTTGCGATGAGGGGACTCGCGGGCGATGGCGTGGTGCTTGATGAAGATGCAGGGTGTGTTGGTGCGGCTCGCGCGCTTGCTGCGGATAGGGCGCTGGCTCGTGCTCCGTCGGCCGGGGCACATTGTTGGCTCGCGAATACAGATGCGGACTGCCAAGTTCCGGAAGACTGGCTCCACAAGCAGATCGCGTTGGCGGAGCAGGGCTTCGATGCAGTGGCCGGGATTATCGACGTCGACTCGTTCGAAGAGCACAGCCCTCAAGTAAGGGACCTCTTTCGCACGACCTACCTGCTGCACGAGGATGGCAGCCACCCCCATATTCATGGCGCAAATCTTGGTGTTCGTGCGGACGCCTATCTGCGCTCAGGCGGCTGGGCGCGCCTCGCGAATGCAGAGGATCACGACCTGTGGTCGCGGCTGCGTCGGAGTGGGAACCGCTGTCTCTCTACCTCCGACTTACAAGTGTTGACGAGCGGGCGACGCGTGGGACGAGCGCCGAAGGGGTTCGCGGAGGCTCTCGCCGCGCACAACGAGCAGCAGGCTAGCGGTACCTCGTCCTAGCCCCGCCTTTATCCAATCTCTTCGAGTGGCTTGCGTTCAGCGGCGACACCCCAGATCGCCTGGGCAATCCCAGCGAGCATCATGACGCAAGCACTCGCCATATACCCGTAGTAGATCGGCATCCGGTCTCCCCGGTTCAGAAGGATGCCGAACACCGCTGGGCCGAGTACCCCGCCAAGTAGAGTGCCTGCTGCGTAGAAGATGGCGATTGCAGATGCACGGATCTGTTGAGGAAACAGTTCGCTGGTCGTGAGGTAAGCAGAGCCGGCAGCAGAAGCCGCAAAGAAGAAGGACGCAGCCCACCAGGCGACCTGAGCGATGGTGCCGAGATGGTGACCGAGAAACAGGGTGCTTGAGATAGCGAACACAATGCCCGTCAGGCAGAAATTCAGCGCGATCATCACACGTCGGCCAACGCTGTCAAAGAGCCTGCTGAGGAGAACTGGACCGACGAAATTGGTAAACGCGATAGGCAGAAACAAGAGTCCAGCACGAGCAGCAGAAACGCCGTAGAAACGAAGCAGTACCAGGGTGCTCGAGAAGAACACCGAGTTGTAGAAAAAGGACTGCGCCATGGTTAATCCCAGGCAGAGGGCTGCCCGTCCGCGATTCCGCTTGTTGAAGAGGAGCGCGACTTTGGCGAGTGTGTTACCAGTCTTTACTTGAAGCGTGACAGTGTTATGTACAGGAGCAAGCGGGCCGTGTTCGCGCTCGACCGTGGTCTCCATCTCCTGCACGATCAGTTCTGCTTCTTCCCTGCGACCGTGAGTCAGCAGCCACCGTGGGCTTTCCGGTATGTTCTTTCGGAGGAAGAGTACGACGATCGCGATCGGAGTGCCGGACAACATCGCGAATCGCCAGCCCATGTGCAGGCCGAAGACGCGGTCGGAAAGGAACGAGACGGCCACAAGCGATCCAAGGATGACGCCGATCCAGAAGGTGGACCCGATGATCAGGTTTGCCGTACCGCGTACTCTCGCTGGGATGAGTTCGTCGATAGCTGAAGTAATGGCGGTGTATTCGCCGCCGATGCCGGCACCGGTGAGGGTGCGGCAGAGGGTGAAGGTCAGCAGGTTCCACGAGAGGGCAGTTGCAGCGGTGGAACAGACGTACAGAGCCAGGGTCCAGAAGAAGAGACTCTTTCGACCATAAACATCGGCGAGATAGCCAAAGAATAATGCGCCCAGAACCGTGCCGGCAAGATAGCCAGTTGAGCTTAGGCCGAGCTGCGCATCGGAGAAATGCAGGGTGGTCGTCGACTTCAATGCTCCAGAGAGTGAGCCGCCGACGCCGCCCTCGAGGCCGTCGAGAAGAAAGGTGATGCCAAGTGCCACGGCCATGCGCAAATGCCAGCGGCTCCACGGCAAGCGGTCCATGCGCAGGGGAATATTGGTCTCTAGCGTAGAGGATGCTGGTCGCGCGGAAAGTGCAGTCATCGATGCGTTCTGCATGGGGGAGTCCTCGGGGGAAAACCTGCGAAAGAACCGGAGAGGTTAAACGTGCTTGTGCGCCCAACTGCCACGGAGGAAGAGAAAGCCACTGAGCATCAGGGCCAGGACTTGCGCAAACAAGACAGCGAAGAAGACGCCACGGATGCCGAAATGTGTGTGGCGACCAAGGACCCAGGCGAGTGGCAACTCGATGATCCAGAAGCCGAAAAGGTTGATGTACGTCGGCGTGATGGTGTCTCCAGCCCCATTGAACGCCTGCATGAAAACAGCACTGAAGGCGAAGAAGAGATTGCTGATGCTGAAGATCTGCAGGCATTGCACCGCCACAGGAGCGGCTTGCTGCTCGTGAGAGAAGAGGCTCACGATAGGTTTCGCAAACAACAGAAAGGTCAAGCAGGCGATACTCAGCAGGGCTAAGTTCCACCACCCTGTGCGCCACACAGAAGAGCGTGCCCGATCCACTGTGCCGGCACCGAGGCTCTGCCCAACAAGTGTGCCCGCTGCATTGCTCAGTCCGATTGAAGGAAGAGTGATGAAGTTGATGATACGAATCGCGATGGTGTAACCAGCAATGGCACTCGCGCCGAACATACTGACGATGCGGACGAGGCCGAGCCAGCTCCCTTGTTGCAGAAGAAACTGAACCATCCCTGTGCTGGAGATCCTCAGGAAGCGGATCATCTCGCCAGCGTTGACTTTGAGGTGCTTCGCCTGGATGCGGAAGTGCTCGCTTCCTTTGCCCATGAGGAAGAGCTGGTAGAGCAATGCGAGGCCGCGGCCGGTGAGGGTCGCGACAGCAGGACCGGTTACGCCAAGCTTCGGAAATGGCCCGATCCCGAAGATCAGAAGCGGATCCAGAACAACGTTGATTCCATTTGCAATCAGAAGAAGCCGCATAGCCACGGCTGCGTCACCGGCGCCACGGAAGATTGCATTATTGAGCGAAAGCAGGATGATGACGCCCGAGAAGCCAAGGGTAACGCGCGCGTAGGTCAACCCGACCTTAATCACCGGCGGGCTGGCACCGAGCAGGAGAAGCAGTTTCGGAGCAAGAAAGAAGAGGGGAACTCCGATGGCGATCGAAGTGATGACGCCGACCAGTATTGCCTGAACCGCGTCGATGGAAGCGCGGTCAGAATCTCCTTCGCCGATCCTCTGTGCCACCATAGCGGTGATCGATGTGCTCAGCCCTGCGGCGATGGCGAAGGCGAGCGTCATGAGTGACTCAGTCAGCCCCACGGAGGCAATCGCTGGGGCGCCGAGGACGCTCACCCAGAGAATGTCGACGAGAGAGAAGATCGATTCAAGGCCAAGCTCGATCATCATCGGAATAGCCAGCACGATGACCGCGTGGTTGAGGTTGCCGGCTGTCAGATCTCGATCTGTTCCAGCAAAGGCTTCTTTGAGGAGGCTACGCCAGCCCGATTCCCTGCGATCTGCTCCTTGAGTCAAGCGACATGTCCTTTGTATAGGGTCAGTGTGCTTTGAGGCTACTGAGCTCCGCGCTGGATGTACGTTGTCGTTGCATGAGTATGATTCGTGGTGCTTTCACGCACAAAGTCTGGTTGGTCACCTAGGAATGACTGGGGACGACTCGACTGCGTTTTGTGAGTATCCGGGTCTCTCACCGAATACTTGCGGGGATTCCTTTGACAGCGCAGAATGATTCCGACCTGAAAGGGAGCCAGTCGCAATGAAATTGAAGAGAAAGCATCTTGTTCTACTTGCCGCATCCATCCTGAGCCCGTTCGTCCTCCAGGCGCAGCAGCAGCTGCCGTATCAGGACACAAGTCTCTCCCCTGAGCAGCGCGCTGCTGACCTCGTGCACCGCATGACACTGGAGGAGAAGGCAAGCCAGCTCGTGAACCAGGCTCGGGCCATTCCGCGGCTGGGTGTCCCGGCGTATGACTGGTGGAGTGAAGCGCTGCATGGTGTCGCGCGCGAAGGAACGACCGAGTTCCCGGAGCCCATTGCCCTCGGTGCCACGTTCGATCCTGCCATGATCCACCGCATGGCCGATGCGATCGGAGTCGAGGGCCGGGTGAAGCACGAGATGGCACTCAAAGCTCATGGTGGGTCGAGCGATATCTTCGAGGGCCTGGACTTCTGGGCGCCCAACATCAATATCTTCCGCGACCCACGCTGGGGCCGGGGCCAGGAAACGTATGGGGAAGACCCCTTCCTCACCGCGCGGATGGGTGTTGCCTTTGTGACCGGCATGCAAGGGGATGATCCCAGGTACTACCGGGCTATATCAACGCCCAAGCACTACGCGGTGCATAGCGGTCCGGAATCGACACGCCACACCGCAGATGTCATTGTGAGCAAGCATGATGAGGTAGACACGTACCTTCCTGCTTTCCGCGCGACAGTCACCGAGGCAAAAGCAGACTCCGTGATGTGCGCCTACAACAGTATCAACGGCCAACCCGCGTGCGCGAATGAGTTCCTGTTACAAGATCAGCTCCGCGGCAAGTGGAACTTTAAAGGCTACGTGGTGTCTGACTGTGGTGCAGTGGTCGACATTTATCGGAATCACCACTTCAAACCAACCCAGGCGCAGGCCTCAGCAATCAGCCTGCAGCGTGGTATGGACAATGAATGTGTGGACTTCACTTTCAAGGTGAAAGACAACCATGATTACAAACCGTATCTCGATGCAGTGAAAGAAGGGGTATTGCAGGAGTCGTCGATCGATACCGCTCTTGTGCGTCTCTTCACGGCTCGCATGAAGCTCGGCATGTTTGATCCGCCGGCGATGAACCCCTACAGCAAGATCGACAGTAGCGAACTAAACAGCCCGGCCCATCGTGATCTTGCGCGGGTACTGGCTGATGAAGC
The DNA here is from genome assembly GCA_965199135.1 of Acidobacteriaceae bacterium. GTDB lineage: Bacteria > Acidobacteriota > Terriglobia > Terriglobales > Acidobacteriaceae > EB88. Next base: position 2,904,830 of record OZ240685.1, read on the forward strand.
GATGGTGCTGCTGAAAAACGACGGTACGCTGCCACTCAAGGGGAATCAGACAATCGCGGTGATTGGACCGTTGGCAAAGCAGACCAAGGTGCTTCTCGGCAACTACAACGGAACGCCCACACACACTGTTTCCATCCTTGAGGGCATGACGAAGGAGTTTGGAGCCTCACATATCCACTACGAAGTTGGAACACAGTTCCTCAGTCATGATGCAGAGCCAGTCCCTGCTTCCTGGCTGAGCGCCGATGGAAAGCCCGGCATCACGGTCAGCTACTCCAAGCTGGACATGTCGGACGTCAATGCGGTGACCGGAGGCAAGCCGCTGGCGGAAGGGCACGAAGCGACGCTCGATGCAGGAGCCCAACCGCTTCCTGCCGCAGTGGAGGGCATCGGCCCATTGTCAATCCAGTGGGACGGCCAACTTACCGCGCCGGAGACAGGGGACTATAACCTGGGTCTGAAGGCAAGCGGCTTCTTCCGCGTGCGATTGAATGGAAAGAGTGTGACCTCATCCTATGGGGGCGATCCAACGGAGGCGAAGCTGGGCCGAGTTCATCTCGAGGCAGGGAAGCCTGCGACCCTCCACGTGGAATACACTCCTCCTGAGAAAGAGCAGCCTGTGGCGAAGCTCGTCTGGGCAAAAGTGGATATGACGCCGAGTCCGGAAGCCATTGCAGCGGCAAAGAAGGCGGATGTGATTGTCGCGGTGCTTGGCATCTCCAGCGAACTGGAGGGTGAAGAGATGCAGGTGAGCGAGCCGGGTTTTCAGGGTGGCGATCGCACCAGCATTGACCTACCGAAGCCAGAAGAGGATCTTCTCGAAGCTCTCAAGGCAACAGGCAAGCCCGTCGTGCTTGTGATGACCAATGGAAGCGCCCTGGCGGTGAACTGGGCAAAGGAGCATGCAAACGCGATTGTGGATGCGTGGTACCCGGGTGAAGAGGGCGGCACTGCTGTAGCGGAAACTCTTTCAGGCAAGAACGACCCTGCGGGCAGACTGCCGGTGACCTTCTACACCGGAGTAGCCCAGCTACCACCCTTCGATAGCTACGCGATGAAAGGGAGGACCTATCGCTACTTCGACGGCCAGCCTCTTTATTCGTTTGGGTACGGCCTGAGTTACACAAGCTTCGACTACAGCAACCTGAAGGTACCAGCACAGGCAGTACGGGCCGGTGATCCACTCAGCGCCGACGTGACGGTCACTAACACTGGCAAAGTAGCTGGGGATGAGGTAGCGCAACTTTACCTGAGCTTTCCGGAGGTACCCGGCGCGCCGCACCGTGCACTTCGTGGATTTCAGCGCGTTCACCTAAGCCCAGGGCAGTCGCAGACACTACATTTCGAGCTGAAAGACCGTGATCTCAGCATGGTCTCCGAGGCTGGCGAGCCGATCATCGCTCCCGGTACGTATTCGCTCTCACTTGGCGGAGGACAGCCGCAGACAGGAGCGCCAACCGTGACGGGACACTTCGAAATCACTGGTACAAAGACCCTGCCTGAGTAAGTCTCCGAGTAGTAAGTGGCGGAGAGAGTCGATGACTCTCTCCGCGGCCCTCTCTGCGGCTCTTTGCCGCGCGGCGATCTACTGTACTCGGTAGGAGTAGATGTTCACGCTGAAGGGTGGGATCTGCAACACATCCGGCATCGCGCCGAGTGTCTTATCCTCGACGGACACCTCCGCTTTCTTTCCTACCTCGACCACCGCGTCCACCGACGCCGGAGCCATCTGCCACAGGTGACCGTCTCTTGCGAGTGTTGCGCCCGCGAAGTCAAGGTGAATGCTGTGTACCGCGTCTGACGGATTCAAAACTGCGATTGCCAGCGTCTTGTGGTCATCGCTCAGAGCGGCGCTTACGTCCAGCGGATACGTGTCGCTTCCGGGATTTACAGAAGGCTGGTCGCCGCCCGCTGGAAAGCGTGGCTTGGGCTGTGGGGAGTCGCCTGAAACTGCTACCGGAATCTTCCCAAAATGATCGCTGTACATCTTGAACATTAGACCCGTCGGGTTGAGAACGGCATCTGTTCTGGTCTCGTCCATCATGGCTGTTGCGAACGTGAATGCAGCCAACTGGAAGACCTCGGAATGCCGAAACATCTCATGAAACGCCCACGCATAGGCGGGAACCACTTTGTACGAATTGCGAGGCGCTCCGATGTACGCCCACTCGTCGATGGCGATCGGAACTGGCTTCGCGCGAAGGGCGGGGATCAAGCGGAGGTAATCCTGGTAGTACTCGTACTTGACGCGCACCTGCGTCGCGGCCGCTCGCTCCCATTCAATCAGGGGCTGTGGACCGATGGGTACTTTCTTCTCGAGCGTAAGATCTGTATGCATATCGCTTGCATAGTAATGCTCACTGAGCATGTCAATGTTCTGCAGAGTATGCGAGAGCATGTAGCCACTCCAGTCTGCATCCGAGAGCAGGTCGGGAACGAACTTTCCACTGATGCGCTTAGACTGATTGGCCCCGGTCATCACATCGGGCATGGCGCCTCCTGCGATCAGCGTGATCGAGGGGTCGACCTTTCGCATCGCCTTCGCGAACTGATTGTGCTTGATCACGTACTGCTCGACGGACATGGCGCCCATCTGGTAATCGCCCCATGGCTCGTTGCCGATACCCCACAGTTTCACGTCGTAAGGCTGCGGGTGTCCGTTGGCAGCTCGCCACTTGCCCATGGGCGTCGTCGTTGCGCCGTTCGTGTACTCCACCAGTTCTCGTGCTGACCACGCATCGCCGAACCCAGCATTTACGGTGATGTACGGCGCAACACCGAGAAGACGACAAAGGGTCAGGAATTCATCTGTGCCAACATCATTCGGCTGTACAGCATGCCAGACCGGGTCATAGATGGGCGGCCGCTTGTCCATGTCGCCGACTGCATCGCGCCATTCATAAGCGGAGACGAAATTGCCTCCCGGGAAGCGGTAAACGCCGGAATGTAGTTGCTTCAACGCGTCGATAACTTCAGGCCGAAAGCCCTGAATGTTATCCGCAGGCATGAGGGAGACGGCGCCGATGTGGAAAGAGCCTGTCCCTGTGCCCGTGATCTCCAGGGTTGCATTTTCAGTATCCGTCCCGGAAAGGAAGTGAATAGGGAAGGTCTCGTAAGCGGAAGTGATCTTCCGCAGAGTCACTGTCTGCCCGCTGGATGGAGCAGCGCCCCAGGTTAACGTCACGCGGACCACGGTACCTGGAGTTCCAGCTAACACCAGGCGTCCTGTGTAGCTACGGCCTTTCCGAACTGCGAGACCTGTCTGCGAGATACCGTTCCTGGTCGATGTAGAGAGTGTAATCCGCGGGCTATGATCGCCGGTGTAGGGACTCTTCGGGTCCATGATCACCGCGCCCGCCTCCCCGACAGGTGCCCAGTATCGAAGCGGGGCCAGTCGCCTTCCACCGGGAGTCACCGGTGCTGGTGGAGGTGTTGACGTGACCGGGTTATAGAACTTCCGATCTTCAAGCATCTCTGCCCATACATTGGCATTGACGATGTTGCCGCCATGCTCAAGGAACTGGCCGTACAGGTTTCCGGAGATAGGGGCTCCAGTTCGCGACACGTCGATTGTGGCGTGCACTTCTGCAGGCTGCGCCGCAAGAGAGGGGATACGACAACACACTGCGACAGCAAGGGACAGCAGGAGGCTGCGGGCGATAGGGTGATCATTGCGCACAGGTGGATCCTTTCTCTTTCGCTAAGAAACCGAGGCGGTGCTTGGGTGGCGAGGATACACGTTATCGGCAGTCGGCCGTGAAGCAGAGATTTTTGCTGAAGAAGGGCATCACGAAATCCTCAAAGCGAACTGCCACCGCGCTCGTGTGTGTCCCTTTGTACAACTCAAAGCTGTTCACGATGGTGTACTTATCGAGTACGTCATGGAGCCTCGCCGTGTCCACCCGCAGGCCATCCTGGTCGCCGACGTCGATCGAGATAGCGCGGTACTGTCGCAGGTTTCCTACGTACTGATCGATGAAATCAAGGGGAGCGTTCGCTGCCCATTTTGCCAGAATGTCCGGCTGCACGACGCCGTTTTTCGAGGGGAGATCAAGATAGAGTGGAGGGTTCTTAGGATCGGGCGACCAGGCTGCTGCGCTGGCTAGTTGCGCCCTGACCATGAAGGGAAGTGACGCAGAGTCAGCCGGCGACTTCATCGCCGCCACCGCAGTTTCGAGATTCCTGAGCTCGGGACCTGCCGGGCGCGCTGATAGGCAGCACGGACTCATGATGTACAAGCTACCGAAAACGTCTGCGTGTTTCATACCGATGCGTGTGGCCCCGTAGCCGCCCATCGAGTGGCCAACAAGCCCTCGGCTCATGCGGTCGGGAATGGTCCTGTAGTGAGCATCCATGTAGGCCACAACATCGTGAGAGATGTATCTCTCGAAATCGCCCGTGGTGACGGAACTGGAGTACATCGATCCATTGTGGAGAGTCTTGCTGTCGGGAAGCACAACGATCATCTCTTTGCTGCCCTCTGCGAAGGCGCCCTCAATCGTCTGAGGCACATGGATCTCATGCGACCACTGCTCCGCGCCGATGGAGTAGCCGTGAAGGGCATAGAGGACCGGGTAGCGGCGTGTAGGATCAATCCCATAACTTGGCGGGAGAAAGACCAGGGCATCGCGGTCCACTGCATCCCCTTCCAGGTTTCCTTCAAGCGCAGCGCCATGAATCTTGATGTGCTCCACCGTGACCGGCTTTGCACCTGCCACTGGTGCAGGGACCTCGGTCGGCACCTGAGCGTACGCACCAACAGAGAGCAGGATCAGCAAGGACAGAACGAACTTCATCGTAGACATGTATGCTCCTTCATCGTCGTCATTTTTGGGATCCAGGAATGGAATTGGGCGTGACCACGGTCCACCTGAACTGATCCTGGTAACGATTGTCGGGCTCCGGACCTGGGCTGTTCGCATTTAGTCTGCCGCTCTGTGCATCGAGCGCAAGATAGCGATGTGTCCTGAGTGAGAGGAGAGTCAGCTCCCCGGTAAATGTTTCGATCCACTGGAAGGTCTCGGCGTCTGCGGCTGATGCATGCTGAAGCGTCACTGTTCCATCAGTGCTGACGGAGAGGAGCCTGCCTTCGCTTCTGAGGGCAACACGACCCAGGCCCCGGTTGAGCACAGTGTAGCTCCCAGGCCCACTGTTTGTTAGCGAGGCATCTCCGCCGTTCCTGGTCGCACCGACTGGCGCATTAGCAAGTTCGATCTCGCGGTTGTACGGGATAGCACGGGTAAGCCCGTGCGGTTCTGGTTCGCGCAGGTCAAAGAAGTCGAAGTCAGCGTAGCCGCCGTGGTTCGTCAGCGTGTTGTAGGCGAAAAGCGAGTAGCGAACTCCCTGGAAGGTGACGCCGATAGTCACCGTTCGGAATGGTGAACCGATGTCCTGGTAGGTCGATCCGTCTGTGCTGTAACTGAAGGTGGCGAGCTGTGTTCGGTAATCGCAGGAGACGCGAAGCCACACCTGTGCCGAAGTGAGTGGCACCCGTGCTTCCTGCTGCGTCTGCCCGTCAAACTGCACAAGCTCCAGATTGTCTTTGCGCTTGCGCAGGCCGAGCCATGCTTCAGGCTGGATAAGCAGCGCAAGGCCGGCAACGTCCCCATCCTGCATACCTGCGCCATCAAGCTTTACAGTTGGGATCGAGATGGGCCCGATGGCGCGCTGGGTCAATGTGTCTCGCGCGTCCCACAGGCTTGTCGCCATGAGAGCGTGCAGTCGGAGAAAGCCGGGACGCGCTGCAAGAGACCAACGGTTTGCTACGGGCACGTGGTTCCACTGCCAGATGGGCTGGAGCGACCGAGCACTGAACTGGTCGCTTCGGACGTAGGGTGCATGAGGCTTCTCAGTGGTGCCAGTATGTGGCTTGATCCAGGTTCGAGGGGTTCTTCCGAGATTTCCGGTGAGCCCGAAGTAAGGCCAGCCATCTTTCCAGGTAATTGGTGAGAGAGCAGTGAGCCGTCCGAGAGCATTGCCTTCAAACATCGAAAAGCCCCACCATTCTCCGGTCGGTGTGTCGACGATCCCACCTTGATGCATTGCGAGTCGCCCGATGGCAGAAGGGTCCGGCGGAAGCTCGGTGTAGGGCTTGGGCGAATCGAGCGGCGGGCGAAAAGAGCTGAGACGATATCCCAGCACGGTACCAAACTGTTCGCCACTGCTTACCTTTTCATTTACCTCCCAGGGTCCGTCCAGGTGAGTCGCCCGCGCAACCGGCATATGCATCACCCCGAGATACCAGGCGCTTGTGAGATAGTAGAAGCCCTTCGCCCGGTATAAGTGCAAGCCCTCACCTATACCATCTCCCCGGTGGAAGATGAGCCGTTCGCTTCCTGGGACTATATCGGTGAGGTCGGGAGTAAGTTGAGCGAGATGAATCTCCTGGTAGCCCCAGACGATGTATGCATGGTTGTCATCCTCGAAGAGAACAGACAGGTCGTGGAAGCTGCGCTTCATGGGCGTGCGCGTCCAAGGGCCCTTTGCACCCGAAGCCCGGAAGAGCTGCGTCGTTTCCCCATTGACGTTGCTGAAGATGTAGAAGGTACCGCGATGGTAGCGGAGACACGGTGCCCAGATACCTTGACCATAGATATTCTGGCCGTGCTCCAGCCTGTACGCAGGGCCAAGATCAAGCTGGTCAAGCGCGTAGGACTCAAAGTCCCAGTTCACAAGATCTCTGGAGTGAAGAACCGCCAGGCCGGGCATCGCGTGCATCGTCGTGCCAGTAAGGTAGAAGTCTTTGCCGACGCGGATGAGGTCAGGATCGGAGAATTCATCGAAGAAGAGTGGATTCGTGAAGGTGCCATTGCCGTTATCGGCTGTCCACGTCTGTCCGCCTGCATGAGCCAGCGACAGGACACAAGCGGCAAGGCACACGAGGCCCTTCAGCGGAATCGTCCACGCGAAGCTGCCGTGCCTGTCGACCTGGAAAGGAGGTGAGTTCATCAAAACGCGTGCCGTGAAGCCCCGGAGAAGAGTACAACAAGCAGCACACACGCGACGGATTTTCGTTCAGACAGACGGGCAGGGCAGCGTGGTGGGCGAGGGCTTGTATGCTCAGTGGCTGCCCTGTGCGGTGGGTGGAAGTTGCCTACGCTGGCCGCCGTGCACTTCGAATTTGGGGGGGCACAGCGATCAGCGACAGGCTTTCAGCAAAGGTTTTACCCGTTCCGCAGAAGATTGGCGAGGTGTTCGAGGTCCCGGTCTCCGTGGCACTGGCGCACGTAGAGTTCGGTTTCCTGATAGCGCCGGGCGCTCACTGCATCCATGGAGAGAGGATACGGCCCATATGCGCGAGCGAAGCGCGTAAGCACATCCACGGTGAACTGCTCGATCACATGCCGCAGTGTGAGAGCTCGAATCTGCGCCTGTTGATAGTGCAAAGGAGCACTGTCAACCTCGGCGCCGGCTGCAGTCAGCGCCGCTTCCATGGCCCACACATCAGCAGAAATCGCAGCGAGGTGGGCAAGCGTGTGTGGGTCGCTTCGTTTGCTCCGAAGTGCCAAGTCCAGGAGGCCGGCCGCTCCGCCAGCCCAGCAGGCAGCGGGTCCACACGCACCATTCCAGAATCCAGGACGATCAACATACCAGTTTTCGCTGCCAAGAATATCCTCATCATTGACAGCGACGTGGTCGCAGGTAAGTGTTGATGTATGCGTCTCGCGAAAAGCTTCGGTCTGCCAATTGGAAGCGTCGAAGTGTAACGATGAGTGGTTGGCGATGAGATCCACCTCGACCATCAGCCGTCTCGGCTTACTTACGGTGACCAGGGCTCGATCGACAAGTCCTGCCCCCGTGCAGAACATCTTGCTTCCCCTAAGCGCACCCCCGCGCGGCGTGGACGTGAGTTCCAGCTCCCGACCAGGTGCCTCAGAGGCCCAGACCGCGTAACGCGCGCCCTCTTTTGCAGATCTTCCCGCCTCGGCAAGGATGCTGACGGCGTCCCAGTGCGCCTCCACCAACTTCGCGAGAGCCACATCTTCGCGCGCCACTGCAAACAAGCGCCTGTGCCGCTCGGCGGTAGCTCCATGACCTGGCAGAGGAGGCTGCTCCCTGCACAGATCAATGAAACGGCGGAGAAGAAGTTCGCGCTCCTCACTTATCATTGGCTGGTCCTGATGCTGCATGCAGGGGAAGAAACACCTCGAATGGTCGGCCTGAGGGCGACCGGAGATCGAGCGGCAAAATGGCCTCTCCCCCTTCGCGCTCAAGCTGTGAAAGGTGGCAAAGCAGCGCCTGCTGCTTCTTCTCGACCAACGCAACCGGCAGTTCGAGCCGCACCAGAGGTAAGCCGTCTATGGTCTGGAGTGTGCCCTGGTGCCAAGTCCAGAAAAAGTAGAACATCAAGCGAAGTCCCTTCTTCTGAGCGAGATGTTCGGCAGCGCGACCGCATGCTTCGTGATCCGGATGGAAATCCCCCGTCCAGGGCGCCAGAAGAATGGTGTCCTCTGTGATCATCGGGGAGAGCTGCTCTTCGAGCGAGGCTTCGTGCGCAGCGACGTTGCTGTCGGGGAGGCGAAGACGAACGATCGACGATTCATCCACGTCAAGGCAGTGAAGAGCCCGCACCTGTTCCCCCTCCCGGATCTCACGGAGGGAGGGCATGTCGGCGTAGGCGTTTTCTCCGTCCGTCACGGCAACAATCGTGACCTTGCCTCTGTGAAGCCGCTGGAGCGCGATCAACCCGCCTACGCCAAGTGTTTCATCATCCGGGTGAGGGACCACGACCAGGATGGGTTGATTGGTTGGACTCCATGAAGGGAGCGATGCAAGATGTTTCAGCCAGTCCTGCTCGGGAGTAATGGACGTGATCATTGCCTTACTAGGATGCAGGCGGAGCATTGAATCACGAGGACGGAGCGGAATCTCCTTCTGACAACACGCCAACGCTGGCAGGCCGCAGCAACTGTCACATGTCAGAGGTCCATGGTGGTTGCAGGAGAAGTCACCCTGGAGTTCAAGGGAGGATTCCGTGCCACGAGACACAAGTTACGTAGTTGCTATCTCGCCAGATAGGTGTGAAGGGTAGGATGGAACGGGTTTGCGATGCTTGCATCTCCCCACACGTTGGCTCACACTTAGGAGCACCGGAGCGCCGCTCACTTTCCGACAAAGCAGGCACAATGAGCCGAGATCCTGATTACCATGCGTCGCTGCGTGAAGGCTCAGCCGGAGAGCCTCTTTTGCTTGCCCGTACAAACCAGTCCGAGGCCCAAGCTCCTTCAGAGAAGGAGCTTTCGGGGGCGCCTAAGCCAGGATTGCCCGAGGCCGAAGAGGAACGCCACACGGCCTGCGAAGAAGTGGCCTCGCTGTTCCAGCTTGGTTCCATCTTGAATGGCCGCTTCTCGATTGTTCGCTTTCTTGCACGGGGTGGCATGGGAGAGGTGTATGAAGTGCGCGATCACATGCTGCAGGATGTCTCCATCGCACTCAAGATCGTCCTCCCGCACATCGCGAGCGATCCCGAGTCGCGGAGAAGGTTTCAGAAAGAAGTCCTGCTGGCGCGCGAGATCAGCCACCCCAACCTGTGTCCGATTTATGACATCTTCCAGTGCACCGAACATACGCCTCACTTTGCCTTCTTGACCATGAAGCTACTCCATGGAGAACCCCTGAGTGCCCGCCTCGCGGGGAGCAGGCCGTTGCCAGTCAGTGATGCTTTAAGTATCGAGCAGCAGCTGATCTCCGGGGTGCGCGCTATCCATGAAGCTGGTGTGGTGCACCGTGATCTCAAGCCGAACAATGTTATCGTCGATGGCCGGGGCAAAGCTCTTCATCTCTGGATCACCGACTTCGGGCTAGCTGGAATCTTTGAAACAGATGCGACGCTGCAGACACGTGCGCTCGCTGGTACTCCAGGCTATCTCGCGCCTGAGCTTCTGCTGGGGCAGGTGCCTTCACCAGCGACGGACCTATTTGCGCTTGGAGTGCTGCTCCACGAGGTGTTTACCGGCGAGCGGCCGTCGTTGAAGCCTGGTTCGCTCACGCCAGTGGTGAACAGGAAGCTGGAGCTGAGTGGCCTGCCGGAGCGATCTGTGGCGCTGGTTCGTGCCTTGCTTGCGGATGATCCTGGTCGCCGCTGCACTGTTTTTCGCGAGGTGAGCGAGCCATTCACTGCGAACCAGGAGACGCACGCCGGAGCAGCATCGCCTACGGTGAGAAGACGTACCTTCCTTGGGCTTGGAACAGCAGCCGCTGTCTCCCTGGCTGCTGCAATGACCTGGGAGCGAGAAGCGATTGAGACCATCTTCCACCCTCTCCCTCTGAAGCGGTTTGTCGCCGTGCTCGCGTGGCCCCGGACAGCAGAATCCCACCTTGCAGGCCTGCTCTCCGGCGTGGTGGACGCTCTTGAACTGGAGCTGTCCCGCGCGGAAGCCTTTGATCATAACTTCTCAGTGACTGTTCCTGAAAAGGCAGGAGGCGACACGCGCGACCAGCTGCGCGCAGTGCGTGACTCTGTGGGGGCAAATCTTGTGCTTGCGATCAGCGCGCAGCGCCGTGGAGACGAGACTGCCTGCCTGCTCTCTTTGCTGGACCCGGATGCAGCAGGACCTCTGCGGCAGAAAGAAGTGATGTGCGCAGCGGGGCAGGAGCCGTCGTTGCCACACCGCGCCGTGCATGCAGCAGCGCGCCTCCTTGATGTTCGAGAAGAATACCTCGCTGGCGGCCCCCCGGCGTCCACAACAACTTCGCCCGCGGCGTATGCAGCATTGCAGGCAGGAGACTCACTCAGGGTTGTTGAAAACGATGCCGGCCTGGAACAGGCGATCTCGAAATATAGAGAAGCGACGGAGCTTGATCCGCGCTACGCGCTTGCTTACGCCAAGATTGCACTCGCCTATGGAAGGCTCGGAGTCATCAGGCGCGATGCAAGTGCCTTTGCCCTTGCCGAGCGAAATTACGACACAGCGCTCACGCTGATGCCCACGTTGGCAGATGGTTACCTGGCCAAAGCACTGGTGCTTCAACAGACAGGGGACGCGCTGGGCGCACTGCGCACCTTGGGACGCGGCCTCTCCGTGGATCCGACAAACTACAGGCTGCTTCATGAGCAAGCTGCACTTTACGGTTCTCTGAATCGCTGGCAGGAGTCTGAGCAGACATTTGCGCGCGTGTTAAAGCAGCGACCGAACTACTGGGAAACTTACAATGAACTCGGCGCGGTGTACAGTGACCAGGGCAAGTACAAAGAGGCGCTCGCCATGTTCCGTGTGGCGAGCCTAGGTGCTCCGAGGGTCACGCTCGAGTTCAACAACATCGCCTCGGTTTACCTTGCTCTTGGGAACATCAAAGAGGCTCTTGAGAACGCAGCCAAGAGCCTGGCCCTGGCTCCCAATGCACTTGCCGCCGGAACGATGGCCGCAGGACAGCGTATGGCCAAGAACTACGACCAGGCGCTTGTCTCTGCAAAGTCGTGTGTCGCACTGGACCCCTCGGATCCAACAGGATGGCTCGAGCTTGGCGACTGTTACAGTTCGATACGACGGGGGAGCACACCGGCACTCACCGCCTACCGGAAAGCCTCTGCAGTCCAGCAGGATGGACTTACGACGAACCCCGAGGATGGCCCGGGTTGGGTACTGCTCGCCCTGACCAGCGCGCTTTCTCGCGAGATCCCTGCCGCGGTGGCCGCGCTGCGCCGCGGCGATGCTCTCCCCAGTGACGCAATGGACACGCAACTCTACAAAGCGCGTGCTCTTGAGGCCCTGGGAAGACGAGACGAGGCCTTGTCGGTGGTGGCGCGTTGTCTGCAGCGAGGAGCTACGCACTACGAGATCGATGGAATGGCACCTGATATGGATGCATTTCGCAAAGATCCTCGCTACGGAGCACTCGTAGATCACGCATAGCTCCGCGGCGTACACAAAGCTGTGTAGTCACCAGGCCCAATCAGAACGAATGTTCTGGCAAGCGGAAGTTCGAGCAGTTCAAATGGTCTTCGCGGGTGCTGCTGCATACGGGCGAATATCTGCAGAGCAGCACGTTCTACTGGGAAGAGGAAGAGGAAGAGGGTGCCGTCTTGTACGCAGGATCGAAGCTATCTACCGCAGTCTTTCTGATGTGCTGGTTGTTGACCCCGGGCTGCCATACCCATACGGCATCCGCGCCACCCCCACCGCCGTCATCAACGACGGTCGTGTTTCAAGTAAAAGCCTGCAGCGTCAGTTCCGCGGGCCAGCAGCAGGAGGTTTCCCCCGGCACTGCTGTCCAGTGGATGCCCGCCACGCAGGCAGATCAGGGCTTCCAGGTGCAGCCGAGCAATGGTGATTCGTTCCTGACGAACATCCACCCATTGCAGCAGGGCGGATTGACCGGGTCCGCAGCAAGCGTCGCATCTGGAACAAGCCAGGGCGTGCATAATTACCGGCTCGTCTGCCCCTCGTCGTCGTCGACGCTGCAGATGCATGTTGGCAAGTGTCCAGGCTGTTCCAGCACGCCGCAGTAGCTGTCGGTTGCTCCGGACTCGCCTGCCGCGGAGTACGTGATGTGAACTGCTGTGCAGTCATCCATCCAGGCGACGGTCTGACAAAAACGGAGAACCTCGTTCGCGACTCCTGTTCCATCAAGCAGGGAAGCAGCAGCATCTAGGCGCTCCTCACCGAAGGCTTCGCCTCGCGCGTTCTCCGCCTCTGTTAGACCATCGCTGACTAACAGGACACGTGAACCGGGGTTGAGACAGGTTGTCGAAACGACGTACTTGGCCGAAAGGAAAAGGCCGACCGGCACGTTGGACTCGGCAAGCCTGCGACTCCCGACGCCTGGGTCGCAGACCCTGGGCTGAACATGTCCGCAGTTGATGTACTCCAGGATGCCACCTGCGGAGAGCCGGAGTATGACCAGCGTCGCGTATTTGCCACCCCCCTTCTTGCACAGGAAGTCGTTCGCAGATTTCGCTATCTCATCGAGTGAGGCACGGGCCTGAAGTTGCACATAGAGCAGGCCCTGGAGGGTGGAGGCAAGCAAAGCAGCCGGAATACCTTTCCCGGACACATCAGCTAGCACGACGGCGACTTGCTGGGCCGTTTCGATGACGTCGAAGAAGTCGCCACCGACCTCTCCACATGGCTGGCTAAACGCTTCCAGTGTGGCAAAGTCTAGGCTTGGAAGGTGCGTGGGCATCAGGCCTCGCTGGATAGCGGCTGCGATCCGCAACTCCTCCTGGTCGCGACGGGCTTTCTCCTGCTGTGTAAGCAGCCGGGCATTCTCGACCAGGACCGCTGCCTCCCGCGCAATCATCCCGAGCAGATCGCGATCCACATCGGACATGAAATCAGGCTTGAAGCTGGCATCCATGTAGAGCAGGCCAAGTAACTTGTGCCTTGCTGTTCGGGCTACCGCATTGTCTGCCTGCCAGAGGGGAATACAGAGCACCACGCGAATGTTGTGCGCCACGATGCTCTCAGGCAGGCTTGTGGACTCAGCCGTCAGGGTGTCGCTTAGAAAAAAGTCCTGCCGGCCCGCAATAGCCTGTTTCATGATCGTCTGGGAGAGAGTCGCGGAGTCGTCAAGCCTCCGGTCGGCCCTATCCATGCCGGCCTCAAAGCGCAGCTGCCCCTCTCCGTCGCTCAGAAAGACATAGCCCCTTTCCATCCTGGCGAGTTGGAGAGTGGTCTTGAGCAGGGTTTCAAGCACCAAATCTGTACTCTCTGCAGCGCTCAGGCTATTCGCTACACTGCAGTACCAGTTGAGCTTAGCGAACTCGTCACGCGCGCCCTCCGCTGTAGCCGCCACCACGTTCGCCGGCTGAGAAGGTGACGCTGCTTCGCTGACCAGGCGAAACTGCGATGCAGGGTCCGGGCCGAACTGGATGACATCACCCTGTTCCAGAAGGGCGGATGAGAGCTTCTGTCCGTTGACGAACGTGCCGTGCGTGCTCTCGAGATCGCGAAGAATCCACCCCTCCGGGGAGCGAACGAGTTCGGCATGGCGGCGGGAGACGAGAGCCTGAGGGACCACGAAGTCGCAATCCTGCGATCTCCCGATCAGATAGGCAGAAGCGTCCAAACGAAGGTCATACCGGAGCGAACCCTGAAGGTCCATCAGCACTGCAGGCCAGTTGCGCTCGCTCTCCATCACCACCTCGTTCCGCCGGATTTTACGACGAGGACGAGAGGCTCGTCGCGATCGCCGTGTCTCCGATAGACGATCGAGTCAGGCATGGTTAACTTACATGCACAGCGGGCCGCCGCTCGGGATCCTTGACCGCGCGGCGCAGCACTTCATGGGTGAGAGGAGCCGTATCGCCCTCCCCGAGAAAGATGAAGCGCAGCACATTGATCACCGGGTTGACTTCTGTCCAGTGAAAGTAGACGTGCGGAATGCAGCCAGTGCTTTGTTCGAGGTGGATGAGCAGCGCCGCGATGGAATTGGCAATGACAGCACTGCGGGCATAGAGGACGATCCCTCCGTCTTCTTCCCGTGCGCTGATGTTCAGCTTTTCGCTGAAATCAGAAGCATCGCCCCGCTCCACCTCGAGGAAATACACTGACTCACTCGCAGAGAAGTTATGCACCTTGCGAAGGTCTGTTTCAGCATGGCTGCGGTCTTTTCCGGCCGAGGTACGCGGGTTCCATGCGATCAGGCGTATGGTGCGATTGGTGTCTCGGCTCAGCAGACGCAAGGCCTCTTCGTCCAGATGTACGCCGGTGATGCGCAACTCCGTGGATCGGAATGCCCGGGAAGTGAGCGACAAGGCAAGCATGGTGAGGATGAAGATGCAGGAGATCTTGAGTCCTTCAGGCCGTTCGAAAACATTCACCGCGGTGGTGTAGATAAAGACCAGTGCGATCAGGCCCAACACGAATCGGGTAAGCACACCGCGCGCTGCCAGCGTCACTGCGCATGCAGCGGAGGTGATGAGAAACAGGACACCGGTAGCGTAGGCGCCACCCTGGGCATCGACGTCCGCGTGGAAGAGAACGGTCACTGAGAAAGCAACAGCCATGAAGACAAGCACAAGCGGGCGCGACGCGCGCGCCCACTCCGGCGCCATGCCAAAGCCCGGAAGGTAGCGGGGGATCAGGTTGAGCAAGCCCGCAAGCGCAGAGGCTCCGGCAAAGGCCAGGATCAGGATCGTGCTGATGTCGTACACGGTGCCGAATCCATTGCCGAGATAGCGATGGGCGAGGTAGGCCATCGCGCGCCCATTCGCGATACCACCCTCGCGGAAATCGCTCGCAGGAATCAGCAAAGTCGTGATGACACTGGTCGCCATCAGGAACACGCTCATGATCAATGCTGCCGAGACGAGGAGCTTTTTGGCATTGCGAATGCGTCCGGGGAGATCAGGAGCTTCGATCAGCGGCATCACAGCGACACCGGTCTCAAATCCCGAAAGGCCAAGTGCCAGTTTTGGGAACAGCAGAAGCGAGAGCGCGACAACGGAGAGGATACTTCCGTGCTGGGTCACGAGGGCGCGCTTCCACTCTGTGATGAGCACGCGATGGTGCAGCACCTCCGCAACCCCCCTGACCGTGACGACCGCGTTGAGGAGCAGGTAAATCCCAACAAGCACCACGGCGATGTTGATCGCCTCTTTGAAGCCCTTGAGAAAGATGACGCCGAGGATGGCAAGAAGAACAAGCGTCACCGCCATCTGGCCTTGCAGGAAGGACGGCGTGAACGGATTGTGGATGAAATGCGCTGCAGCATCGGCTGCTGACAGGGTCATCGTGATGACGAAGTCTGTGGTGGCAAAGCCCAGCAGGACGAGCACAAACATTTTTCCGGCCCATCCAGGGAAGAGCTTTTCCAACATGGCGATGCTCCCCTGGCCACTGGGGCTCGCCTTTGCGACGCGGGTGTACACGGGCAGCGCCCCGAGAAGTGTCACCAGAACGAGCACAAATGTGGCCACCGGGGACATCACCCCGGCCGCCAGGAATGCGATGCCAGCCTGGTAGCCGAGAGTGGAGAAGTAATCGACACCCGTGAGGCACATCACCCGCCACCAGGAGTGCTCCGCCTTCTCGATGTGGCTTTGAATGCCTTTCGGCACCTGCAGGTCAGCGAACAGCCAGTCCATCATGGACACTACGAAATCCCTTCTAGTAACAAGCACTATCCTAACGGGCGTTGAAGATTACCCTTGTTCACTCGATGACAATGGTGGTTTGCGGTGCAAACCGGGGCGCAGCGAGGGCGCTTGGGTCCTGCAGAATCGGAGCCATTGCGTCATTTCTACCTGAGAGGGAGCTCGCACCTCGGTAATTCGTAAAACGAGATAGCAGGAGTAAGACACTTACACATGCCGTAAGCTCTGAGGGATTCAACGGATCGTGAGATGCGAACGTATCACACCTTCTGGTCATGCTCGGCGCGAAAGGAGTTTCGATTTGAAAGCAATGCTTCAAAAGAGCCGTGTTGCTCGGTATTCGCTCCCCGCGTCGGCCACCATCAGTTACATTCTTGCGCTTGCCTTTATCGCGATGCTCGCGCTGATTTCTCACGTTTTGCTGCAGCAGATCGTCGCCGGCCAGCAGTTCACAGCCTCCACAGTGAACTTCGCAGGACGGCAGCGGATGCTGGCGCAGCGGATGACCCGTTTTGCCGACGAGATCGCCGATGGCAGTGTCGATACGAGAAATGGGAGACAAGAGCTCGAGCGAGCGCTGACCCGCATGGGTGATGTAGAGACGCTTCTTCAAACGGGGAGTGTCCGGCTGCATGTGGAAGCACCGACCTCGACCGCGCTGCGCAACTTGTACTTCGGGTCGAAGGGTGGCCTCAGTCTGCAGGTGCATACCTTCCTGGAGCATGGCCGCTCCTTGCTCTTGAAGCCCGTGATCGGCATGGATGACGCGGATCTTGCAGCCATGCGCGTCGCGGTGGGCGGTCCATTGTCAAACACCCTAGACCTTGCTGTACAGCAGTATCAGGCCGAGGCCGAAGCAGAGACCCTGCACCTCCGGCACCTGATGACGCTGCTCACCGGGGGCATGCTCGTCACGCTCCTGCTCGAGGCACTGATCATCTACCGCCCGCTGTTCCATCGACTCACCTACGCCTCGTGCAACGACGACCTGACGGGGTGCCTCAACCGCCGAGAGCTGCTCCTGACCACGGAGCGCTCCCTGGCTCGTGCGGTTCGCGACGGGGAGGAACTGTCGCTGATCATGGCGGACATCGATCACTTCAAGCAGGTGAATGACACCTGGGGCCATGCTGCGGGAGACCAGGTGATCCAGCAGTTTGTACGCGTTGCCGAAAGCTGCCTGCGCCGTGGCGACAGCATCGGCCGCATCGGAGGAGAGGAGTTCATTATCCTGCTGCCCGGGGCCGATGTGAATGGCGCCCTGCTGGTAGCCGAGCGAATCCGGAGCCGTTTTGCGGAAGCCGCTACCCTCATCTCGCCGGCAATGCCGGCGGTGCATGCCACCGTGAGTCTCGGGGTGATCAGCTCTGCTTCGGCTCGTTCTCTGGAGAGCATGCTCTCCGAAGCGGACTCGCTGCTCTACCGGGCGAAAGCGTCCGGACGCAACTGTGTGGCGGCCGTGTTAAAGGGCATGACTGCCCCCTCACTGGTCCGGAATTAGCGAGCAGGCTCTATTCCGGCACGGGAACGTCGTAGCCGTTCAAGAGAACTGAGATCATGCAGTAGCAGCCGACCAGGTAGAACAACTCCGCGGTGCCATGCGCTCCGAAGACCCTGGTTGCCTCGGCGTAAGTGGTGTCTCCTAACTGGCCGCCAGAACTCAGCACAGCGGCCACGTCGTAAGCGATCGATTCCTCTTCCAGCAGGTCTGCGGGGCGCTGGCCGGCTGAGATTGTGGCGATCTTCGCGGCGCTGAGTCCGGCCTGCGCGGCGACACGCTCATGGGAGTAGAGCTCATAACGGGAGTGAAAGCGCGCGCCAGCGACGAGAATGGCGACCTCGTGCGCGTTCTTCGGCAGGGTCGTGTGTTCTGAGAGCGCAGTGAAGACAGACCATGCTGCCTTGCCAAACTGGGGGAAGTGCAGCATGGCAGGAAAGGGACCGATCAGTGCCCCAGCTGCATCCTGGCTCTTGAAGCCATGCAGGTGTTTCTCGACTCCGTCGAGCATGGCCTGGTTCAGCGCCTCTTGCTCCGGGGTGAGTTCATTTTGGTTGAGCGGCTTCAGTCGCATGGTTCTCCTCGGCATCATCGATACAGCGCGCTCTTGCTGAGATGCAGCGTCAAACTCCCTCTGGAATGACGCTGCCTGCGAGCTTCCTCGACCGGACCGTCCGACGCGGCAGTAACGTGGCTCCTGAGGGAAAGAGCCGCTAGGATCTCGGCAGGAACGGATCGCGCCGTCTCGATGGGAGGGAAATCTGGAAGATCACGAATGCTCCTCCCTCCGCCGGATCCTTGCAGTCGCGGGCGCTTTGCTGGTGATCCTGCTTGCCATGGTTCACCTGCACGTGATTGGGCGCGGGATGCCTCTTGCCAAGGCGGACCTTGTACCTGTCTGGGTCGGCACCCGTGTGCTGCTTGCGCACGGCGACCCATATTCCGCAGAGACTACGCGGCAGATCCAGTCACAGTACTACGGGCATCCACTTCGCCCCTCTGATCATGTGGACGTGATGCGCTTTGCCTACCCGGCACAGACAGCCGTCCTGTTTGCGCCGTTCGCCATACTCGCGTTCCACGACGCCCGCATCGTTTTCCTGCTTTGCATGCTCCCGCTCACCGCTGCCACGGTGCCTGTGTGGATGAGTGCTGTGAATGCCAAGGCGACCAGGTCCCAGATGGGGGTTGTGACGCTGCTTTTTCTTGGCAGTTGGCCGGCGGCCTGGGGATTTCGCCTGCTACAGCCTACGATGGTCGTGGCGGTGCTGGTTGCAGCAGGCTGCTGGCTGCTACGCAGAGACCACGGGATAGCAGCTGGTGTCCTGCTGGCCCTGGCCATGATCAAACCCCAGCTTGTCGGGCCGCTTGTGCTCTGGCTGGCGCTCTGGGCTACCCGGCAGCGTGTCTGGCGTTTCCTGGTCTCGTTCGTTCTCGCCAGCGGGCTGCTCCAGGCGATCGCATGGTGGCTTCGACCCGAGTGGTGGATCGGTTGGCGCGAGGCTGCCTGGGCCTACGCACATTATCCGGGGCACACTTCAGTGCTGGAACAGTTTCTTGGCCCCGCTGCCGGAAAACTGCTTGGCGTGGCACTGCTGCTATGCAGCAGCTTCGCATTATGGAAGATGAGCCGCTGTTCTCGCCAGGACGACGCCTTTGGTGCGTCTATCGCGCTCGCACTATCCGTTACCGTCGCGGTTCTGCCGACCATACTTCCCATGCTTTACAACGATGTCTTGCTGCTGCCGGCTCTGCTTGTGCTGATGAGATCCAGACCAGCCAGCCGGGTGGCCGGTGCGATGCGCCTGGCGGCGTTTTCGCTGGTTATCTGGAGCTTCCTGGCTGAAATCATCTCCGGAGTGGGCGATCTTGCTTTCGGACCGTCTTCGCTTCTGGATGCACTGCCATTCATGATCCTGCCCCTGCCTCCTGTCCTTGCACTGGCCTTGCTTCTGCATCTCTCGGGCGCGAGACGGGATCAGAATGCACAGGGGAGAAAAAGAGTTGATGCGCAGCCGATGAGCCTGGCTGAGGTCCAGCAGGCTTCCTCGTATCTCTGAAGTCCGGGGCTCTTCTTGTCGAACCCAAGTGCATCATCCGGGATCGCAGCAGCGCGAGGGCGGATGGCGCAAGCGGCGCAATCTGCGCGGCACGGTAACTCTATAAATGCCAACCAACAAGTCTCTGGTACTTGCCTGCCGGATCCTGCTGACCAGTCTTCTGCTGCAACGACTGCGGCGCAGGATCAGCCCGGCGCTTCCGGAAGCGGTCCCCAGTCGAAACGCGCGATGGAGGTCGCGCCACCGTTGCTGCCGAAGCCGCGACGCACTTCCGGATGGCGGTGGTTGCCGCGTTAGAGCGTGCTAGATCTGCAGGGCAACAGCAGCCGCGGGGAGAATGACGGCCAAACACGCATGGTTCCGTCGATCACCGTGGTCGGCCGCGATGCCGAGGCGATTGAAGGAGTGGTTCTGCGGAATTCCATCGGAGATGCAGTTGCGCACGTGAGCTGGCGTGGAATGGATACGTCGGTCGAGCAGCGCGCTCGAGCGATCAGCGCGCGAAGTGCAGTTTGCGCCCGACAAACGAGGAGAAGCTGAGCCGCTCCTCTGCGGTGAGCGAGCGCCAGAGCAACACAGCGACCAGCAAGGCACCGGCAGGGGCGACGACCGGGGCAAGACGCGTACCTTCGCTGAAAGCCGTACCCAGCAGCACCGCAAATACCCCCAGGATCACGGGAAGCAACGCGAGCGCCACCGGGCGGAGTGGCTCGTAGTAACGCTGCGCCAGCCACAGGCGGCAGCCGAGATCCAGCGAGCAGCGCACAGCCCAGCCAATCGCTGCGCCTTTGATGCCGGTCGTCTTGACCAGCAGCGTCAAGACGGGGATGTACAGAATCAACTCGGTGATCGAGAACTTGGCGTTGATGCTTGCCTTGCCGATGCCGTCGAGCAGACCGGCGACCACGTTATCGGCACTGCTGAGCAGGATGCCAACACCAAGCCATCGCAGCACCACGGCAGCGTGGCTGGCGAAGTCCTGCCCCAGCCACGTTGCCAGGATGAAGTGGCTGAGTGCAACACACAGCAGGCAGGCAGGGAAGAGCACTGCTGTGACCGAGAGGAAGCTGCGCCGGAAGATGGCCTGCGTATTTGCAGGGTCATTGCGATAGGAAGCAGCCATCGCCGGGTAGGCGCTGCTCATGATGGCAACGGGCACGATGGTGAAACGCAGGACCAGATCAAAGGGAGTCGAGTAGTAGCCGGTAGCTGCCGCGGAGAGCACCGACGCGATTACGAAGCGATCCATGTAGGTCAGGATCGGAAAGGTGATATTCGACGCCGTCATCCATCCGCCCATGCGCAGAACGGGCTTGAGTGCTTCCATGCTGAAGCGGGCGTGGCGGAGTTGCGGAAGAGCGCGAATGCAGATGCGCCAGTAGCAGAACGTCGTCACGACCCGGCAGAGAACGAGAACGGCGATCACGGCGACCAGGCTGTTGAAGAAGTGCAGGATGATCAATGGCCCGATGTAGTACATCGCCATGACTGGCACGTTGACCAGGTTCGCGGCGCGAAACTCCTGAAAGGCTCCGATGACGCCCCAGAGCGCGGAGCAGAGCAGCACGATGGGCGCCGAGGCACAGAGAACATACATCGAGTCGAGGACCTCGTCATGGATGTTCGCCGGAATGGTCAGGCCACTGTTCACCCAGTGACGCGCGAGCAGCGTCATGATCACGCCGCCTGCAAGGCCAAGTACGGTCAGAGCCGCCAGCCCACTCCGGCCAAGGACGGCCGCTTCTTCCGCCTTGTTCTCCGTCATCAGTTCGGCGATCGCGCGTGTCAGCGCGCGGCCAACGCCGAAATCGAAAATGCTGAAGATGCCAATGAGTGATAGCGCAATGGTAAAGATGCCCCAGCGCGAGGGTCCAAGATCGTGGACCAGGTAGGGAGTAATGATGACCGCAACGACCATCGGCCCAGCGCGCCCGATGAGATTCCACATGGCGCTGGTGGCCACGGTGCGGGTGCTGCTGAGTGAGCGCACCTCTTCTGTTGCTGTGTCGGTCAAACTGATCTCCCGGTAAAGCGGCGCTGCGCCAAAGTGGATCCCGCACACTCCAGGTGGTCGAAGTCCACGACCAGCATACTTCGTTCCTGCCACGAGGGGGAAAAAGCGAGTGACCGAAGATCGTCACCGGCGGTACCGCGGAACTCGCAGGATCTTCACGCGCCACGTGACATTCCGGACGGCCTGCCGAGGCTGCTCCCTCGTCCTTGTTTACACTTAAGTTACCAACGTACCAGCCTCAGCTTCCCCTCCGGGGGGCGGGGCCTGCAGCACAGAACAAGAGGCGCATGACACGATGAAGATGATTGACCTTCGCAGTGTTTCACCAGGGCAGTCATTAGAAGCCGACGTTTGCATCGTCGGAAGTGGTCCCGCAGCCTTCGCCATCGCCGCGGAACTCGCGCAGACCCGATTCCGCGTCCTGGTGGTCGAGAGTGGGGCAGAGGCCGAGGAGGCGCCGTTTACGACGGACCTGAACGCGATAGAAAGTGTGGGCGAGGCGCGTGTCATGGACCAGCGACTCGTTCGCAATCGCGTGCTTGGCGGATCGTCGCACACCTGGTCTGGTCGCTGCACCACGCTGGACGCCATGGATCTCGCTGTGCGGCCCTGGGTGCCCTTCTCGGGATGGCCAATCACCCACGAAGAACTCCGTGAACCATTGCAACAGGCGGCGGGTTATCTCGGGCTTGCGCCGATGGACTATGACCCAGGACTCCTTGCTGACCTGAAACTGCCAACGCGCTTTGATACACAAGAAGCTGGGCTCCGTTCCGTGTTCTGGCAGTTCAGCAGGCAGACCTCCAGTGCCGATCATGTGCGCTTCGGCACTGGCTTCGGGAGCCTTGCGGGAGAGCACCTGCGCGTAGTGACGCATGCGACTGTCACGCAGATTGTGACGGACGAGAATGGAAGTCGCGTGATTCGACTTCGGGTTTCGACACCCGAGCGCATCGTGCATACGATCGAGAGCCGCACGTTTGTTCTCTGCGCAGGTGGCATCGAGAATGCACGTCTGTTGCTTGCCTCGAACCAGGTCGCACCAAGCGGCATCGGGAATCGAAAAGGGCTGGTGGGTCGCTTCTTCATGGACCATCCACGCACAGTGATCGGCAGGTTCGACGCCTCTGCGGCGAACGCGATTCGCAACGAGTTCTTTCTGCTCCGCCATAGCTCAGGTGTCCGGTTGCAGCGGGGTCTTACGCTGGCACCAGAGATCCAGCAGAGGGAGGCGCTGTTGAACTGTGCAGCCTGGGTGACACAGCACTTCCACGAGTCGGATGTGTGGCACGCGCTGCGACGGGAACGCCGCAGGCGTCCCCGGAATCCTTTGCCGCTGGGCGCGGTCGCGCTGAGGCATGCGGACCAGATTCTCCAGGGCGCATGGAACAGGTTCGTCCGTCGGAGCCCGCTGCCGCGGCGATACCAGCAGATCGAAATGGATGTGCTGGTGGAACAGACGCCCGATCCAAACAGCCGAATTCGTCTCTCTGAAACGCGTGACTTTCTTGGCATTCCGCTGTCGCAGATCGACTGGAAGATTGGCGCACTGGAGCGTGAGACCGTGCTGCGCCTTGCCCACGGGATTGATACCGCGATGACGCACCTGGGTCTACCGCGAATGCAGATGGTGGACTGGGTTCGCCGCAGGGACCCCGGCGCTGCGATCTTCCGCGACGTTGCCCATCCAATCGGGGCGACCCGCATGGCCGCTACTGAAGAATATGGCGTCGTCAACGCAGATGGCCGGGTATTTGGCGTGGGCAACCTGTATGTTGCCGGTAGCTCTGTCTTTCCCACAAGTGGCCACGCGAATCCGACTCTCATGATCGTGGCGCTTGCCGTACGGCTTGCGGGGCATCTTCGGCGGGAAGCGCTGCCGGCTTCCGCATAGAGGACCAAACAGCAAGGCTCCCTGCTTACGTAGGAGCCTTGCTGTGTATGTGAAGCCAGGTTAGTAGATCAACTTCAGCGCAAACTGTACGATTCGCGGTTCATAGGTGCTTGAGATTACACCGCCGCTGCTCGGCGTGCTTCCAAGTGTGCCGCCGAGGCCGCCCGCGGGCAGATACAGATTCGTGTGATTGAACAAGTTGTAAAACTCGCTGCGGAACTCGACCTTCATTCCTTCCACGGGCGTGCTGAACTTCTTGTTCAAGTCGAAGTCGGTTTCATTGAACATTGGTGTGCGGGCCGGGTTACGCGAAGCATCACCAAAGGGGCTCAGCAACGCTCCTGAAGCATTCCTGGTCGCAGGGAGCTGGAAGGCACTCAGGTTGACATACTGCAGGTAGCCCGTATTCGCCTGCTTAGCAGAGCGACCCTGCGTCAGTGTTCTCCCAACCACGTTCGGCCGGTACTCGTTGGCTCCTCGGTATGTTGCGGAGATCTGTTGAGAGACCGCGGTCGCACTATTCGGCGTGTAAGTCAGATTGAAGGGTGTGCCAGCTTCTGAGGTGTTGATCACACTTACCTGCCACCCACCCAGCGCTGCATCCACAACGCCATTGCTGTTGGTCAAGAACGGCCGTCCATGACCCACCGGCAGTTCATAGACGAGGCTCGTGACATCTGCGATCGGGAGATTGTAATCCGACTGCGAGTAATCGGCCGAGATGTTGTTGCCATCCTGCGGTGAAGGCGTGTTGCCTTCGAGGGAGGCGCTGGCATTGTCGATTGCATGTTCCCATGTGAAGGAGTTCAGCAACGTTAAGCCGCCAACGGCACGTTGTTCATACCGCGCCTGAAGCGAGTTGTAGTTGGAGCCAAAACCGTTACGCGCCTCGGTGATATCGCTGGGCCAGTTGTTGTACGGGCGGGTAAACCCCTGCGAGGGATTCTTCTGGTTCGCATTGAGGAAGCCTTGCAGCTTCAATCCATGGTTGCCGACATAGGCGATGTCGATGACGATGTTCTTCGAGACCTGCTCCTGCAAGCTGAGGAAGTAGTTCTCGACATAGCTGTCCCGGGTATTTTTCGGGATGTAGGTGACGTTGTCGGTCGCCTTGTTGAAGGTTGTTGCGAGGGCAGAAGGGAAACCCTGGCTCGAAGTCGCATAGCAGCTGGGCGTAGTCGTGCCCACCGCGATGATCTGGGAGGGCAGTGTCGCACACTGGTTCGCCGCTGTTGGCGTGATCTGGCTCACCGTGGCGAACTGCGCCTGCGGAGCGTTGATCGCGAGGATGTCACCTGAGCCGGCACGGGTGTAATGCACGTAGCTTGTCCCGAAGCCGCCGCGGATCACGGTATGTGGATCCGGCGCGAAGGCAAAGCCCACTCTCGGCGCGAAATCATCCAGGTCAGGATTGACCAGCGTGTGTCCATATACGCCGCTTGCAGTGACCGGGGTGATGCCGTTGCCGGCGACCGCGCCAGGGGTGACGGTCAAGACCGTCTGGGTGGCCGGGTCGAAGTTTGAAATGTTGTTGTGCTGCTCGGAGTAGGGCGACCCGTACTCCCAGCGGACACCCAGGTTTAATGTCAGTCGATTGCTCACCTTCCAGTCGTCCTGGGCGTAGGCGCTGTCAAGTGTCTGGCGAAGATGCGCGACGTAGTAGTTTGCAAGCGAGTAGGTGCTGGTCAGGCCGAAGAGGAAATCTGCCCAGTAGTTGTCCGTCACCGCGGTCGAGCCGGTGACCGTGCTGTAGCCACCCCCGTAGTTAAAGGAGCCATACAGCGGGTTGTTGTCGTTGACGGCTTCCCACAGGTGTTCATATTCGTAACCGAACTTGAGCGAATGATTTCCGCGTACCCAGGTGTAGTTGACCTTCGGGTCCACCAGCGCTGGGTTCTGCCACTGGGGATTGGTGCTCTGCCGACCGAATGCTGTGAAGCCTGTAATCGATGTCGAGGGGAGACCGCCGGAGACGACCGGATTGTTCGGCAGACCGGGGATAGAAAAAGCGTTGTCGCCGATCGAGAGCGAGTACTTACCAGCCTTGGTTCGGGATACACCCAGGCGCGCATCGAGGATCCTGTTCGAGCCGAAGAGGTGCGTGTAACCCAGGGCAACCTGCTGATCCAGGATGCGTATCGTTCCGTTCGTCTGGCCGTCAAGGGGAAGCGGGATCGTCGGATTGTTTACGCCGGTCTCTTTGCGATCGCTGATGCGCAGGAACCAGGAGCTGAGAGGGCTTTGCTGGTAGTCAAGGCGCAGGTCACCCTTGTCGGAGTTGTCACTGAAGGGCGCCTGTACCGAATAATCGTTGCTCGCGAGACCAGTGGAGGGGAGGCCCTGGTTGGGGAGGCCGCTGATCTGCTTGAAATCATTCACAATTTGCGCGGAAAGCGGGTTGATTGCCGCCGCTGGTATCGGCTGCCCTGCCTTGTAGGTTACGCCGGTCAACGGGTTGCGCACATTGGTGACCAGGATGCCGTTCAGCTCGTTCTCGCTTGGGAGCGAGAGTACGGAAAGAGGCGTCAGCTTCTGGCGAAATCCTTCGTAGTCGATAAAGAAGAAAGCCCGGTCCCGAAGGAGGGGACCGCCGGTATTGAAACCAAACTGGTTACGATTGAAGGTGGGCTTTTGAAACGGGATCGACTTGCCGAGATTGCTGACGGTAAGCGGCTTGAAGTAGCCTGCGGCGTTCAGGTCTGTGTTGCGCAGGAAGTCATACACAACCCCGTGAAATCTGTTCGAACCGCTGGCCGAGGCGACGTTGATCGTGGCCCCGGAGGAACGCCCATACTCTGCGCTTTCATTGTTTGTTACGACGCTGAACTGAGCGACCGAGTCGGGAGGGATGGCAATGATCTGGTTGTCAAAACCCTGGTTACTCTCGCCATAGGAGTTGTTGTCCATGCCATCGAGCAGAAAGTTGTTGAACACGCTGCGCTGTCCGTTGACGTTGTAGGCGCCTTCGCGCACGAGGCTGCTGATGGAGCTGGTGGTTGCAGCGCTTGGTGCCTGACGGACGCCGGTGACCAGTCCCAGAAGGTCGGAGTAGTTGCGGCTTACGAGGGGCAGAGCTTCGGACTGGTACTGCGTGATCGTCTGGTCGCGCTGGCTTGTCTCGGTTTCCAGCTGCAGCGTGACATCACTCACCTCGACCGAGGTGGACGTGGAACCGGCGTTCAACGTGAGATCGATATGCTGGCGCGCTCCAACGGAGACCGTAATGTTCTCAGCAACAGCGGAGGAAAACCCGGGAGCCGAAGCCTTGATCGTGTACTGACCCACACGGAGAGAAGGCACGTCATAATCGCCGGATCCGTTTGTGGTGCTCTGCGTCACAACGGAAGTCGCCAGGTTCGTCACTTCGACGGCGGCGTTGGGCACTGCCGCACCGCTGCTGTCGTGGATCGTCCCCGTTATGCTGCCATTTTCGTATTGAGCAGAGGCGAAGGGAGCTAGTAAAGCGAAAGTGCAGGCTAGTGTCGTGCCAGACCGGTACACAAATTCTTTCTTAAACATGGCTAGAAAGTAGGGCAGACAACATGAACAGGGCTTGAATAGAAGATGAACAGCCTGCCATATTGAAGAGCGAGACAGTATCGTCTTTCTTACTGGACAGAAGGGAAACTCCATGGGTGCACTTGGTACAGAGATGACGAAGACGATGGGAGAGAATCAGCTCCGCGCGGTGAATAGACCCTCCCAGGTGCTACTAGCAAGCCTGATCGGCACCAGCATTGAGTTCTTCGACTTCTACATCTACGCGACTGCGGCTGTTTTGGTCTTCCCAAGGCTGTTCTTCCCGACGTCAGACCCTGCCGCAGCGACTCTCGCGTCGCTTGCCACCTTTGGTATCGCTTTCTTCGCACGCCCTGTCGGCTCGGCTCTGTTCGGGCATTTTGGCGACCGTATCGGCAGAAAGAAGACCCTTGTTCTGGCACTTACAACCATGGGCGCGTCTACGGTCGCTATCGGCGCATTACCGACCTACCATTCGATCGGGATTGCTGCGCCGCTGCTGCTGGCCCTCTGCCGCTTTGGGCAAGGGCTGGGTCTTGGCGGAGAGTGGGGCGGCGCCGTTCTTCTCGCAATCGAGAATGCACCGCCGGGACGCCGCGCCTGGTACGGCATGTTTCCACAGCTCGGCGCGCCGGTCGGCTTCCTGCTATCAGGAGGATCCTTTCTGCTGCTCTCTCGCATCCTCACGGATCGTCAATTCTTCAGCTATGGCTGGCGACTGCCTTTCCTCGCGAGTGCTTCGCTGGTGTTGATTGGCTTATATGTGCGCCTGACGATTACAGAGACACCCATCTTTGAGGAAGCGATCGCCCGGGGAGAGCAGCACTCGTTTCCCATCCTCGCGGTGTTGCGCCACCATGCGCTCCCACTGCTCGCTGGAGTGTTGTCGTGTCTCTCGACTTTTGTGCTGTTCTACCTCATGATTGTCTTCACACTCTCGTGGGCGACCACAGCCTTGGGCTACAGTCGCGGCACATTTCTGCTGATCCAGCTCGCGTGTATCTTCTGCTTTGCTGCTGGCATACCGATCTCATCGTGGATCGCGGAACGAGGCAGGAGACCGGTGATGATCGTTGTGACGATGGCGATCGGCATCTTCGGTCTGTTCCTGGCGCCGTTGTTTCAGGCAGGAATAGCTGGCGCCTGCAGCATGATGGCAATTGGCCTGACGCTGATGGGATTCACGTACGGGCCGCTTGGAACGCTGCTGTCTGAGCTGTTTCCCACCTCGGTGCGGTACACCGGGAGTTCGCTGGCGTTCAGCCTTGCGGGTATTCTTGGAGCGTCCATGGCACCGTACATCGCAACGTGGCTCGCGAAGCATTACGGCCTGCAGTACGTGGGCTACTATCTCTGTGCTTCTGCGGGGCTCACCCTTGTCGGCCTTGTTCTCGTGCGAGAGACGCGAGATCGCGCGCTAAGCGCCGTCACCACTCCATAGTCTGGGGACTACGCATGCTAAATCTTCTTCTGTCGCCGCGCGCTGCCGCGGAACTCATTCGAACGTCTGGAGCCATCGCGCTCGATGCGACGCTTTCACCGCCCGGAACTTCACCGTCGATCTCCCCGGGAGCGAGCTACCTGGAAGCTCATCTGCCGGGTGCCGGCTTCTTCGACATAGAGGAATTTTCCGATCACTCGAGCGCGCTGCCACATATGCTTCCTTCGCCGGAACAGTTTGCCAGACAGATGTCTGCTCTCGGCATCGGGAACGATAGCCCATTGATCGTGTACGAGCAGCACGACCTGTTCGCTGCGCCACGCGCCTTGTGGACGCTACGCACGATGGGCGCGACCAAGGTTGCAATGCTCGATGGTGGGCTCAGAGCGTGGCGCGAGGCAGGCCTGCCTCTCGATGCGGGCGAGGTGCGACGTTGTCCCGCAAGCTTCATCGCGTCCCCCGCGTCCAGAGGGGTGGCTACGTTGGCAGAGGTGCGGCAGACACTAAGGGACGGTGGCCAGGTGCTGGACGCCCGATCCCAGGGACGCTACACCGGTGCCTCTCCCGAGCCACGTGTGGGACTTTCTTCCGGACACATGCCTGGAGCCATCAGCCTTCCCTACACCGAACTTGTAGACGGCGGACGCTTCAAAGATCCCGAAGGGTTGCGGGCTATCTTCGCCGCGAAGGGAATAGACTTCGAGCGACCAGTTACGACCAGTTGTGGGTCAGGCGTAACGGCGGCGGCCCTTGCACTCGCGCTAAACCTCTCGGGAGCGACAGACGTTAGACTCTACGACGGATCCTGGGCCGAGTACGCCCAGGATCCAGACAGTATCATTGTCAAGGGTCGGTGAGACCTGGCTTTGTATCGCAGGATGCAAAGAGGTTTTAGACGCAAGGGGTGGGGTCGCATCTAATCCCGGAGAAACGAGGAGATCCCCCATGCCTTCCTACGTCGATGCCGTTCAATCCCTTGATTTGTCTGCTTCTGATGACGACGCCGTTCTTGCCCTTGTGAAGCGGGGAATTCCATCCTCTGTTCTTCCGAAGCTGCTTGACTTAGGCATCACCGAAGCAGATGTTTCTCTGGCCGTGGAGCACCCTGAGTCCGGGACACTGACCCAGAATGACAGTTTGAGCGTACTGCGCATGGCGGATGTCGCGATGCATGCAAAAACAAAGTTCGGAACAAACGAAGCGCTTATAGCCTGGCTCCACCAGCCGGTTGCGGAGCTCGGAGAGCAGTCGCCAATAGCTTCTCTCAAGAGCGACGAAGATGCCGACCGTCTCGCCATCATCTTAGATCAAGCCACAGCGGCGTAGGATCGAGCCGCAGCAGCGTAGGGCCAGGCCTGTAGTGGATTCGCGTCCTCTACAGGCCTTTGCTCAAACCGTCTCGGCAGTGGCCGGGGCGAGAGTGAACTGAACCGTCTGTGTGCCGAGACGCAGGTGTCGCGCCTTCAACGTAGCGACACCCTCCGCCTGCTTCGCTCGTACCCACACCGCCCCGGTACCACCGACCAGCCCGAATGGATTATCGCCGATCAACTCTGCAGGGCCTTCTAACTCAAAGACAATCGGATCATTCGCGGATGGATGAACATTGCCAAACTCATCGGTCACCCGCAGCACAATCCTGGTTGAATCCGCGCCGTCTGCGATGAGTTCAATGTCATCCGGATGCAGTGTAAAAAGGCTGTCGACACCATTGCCTGACAGTGTTCTCGAAATTACCTGCTTACCAGCAATGTAGCCATCCATCCTGAGATCACCCCATGCGAAGTCGAAACGCTTGTCGTTTAGTACCCTCATATCCAACTGGAACGGCGGGTACTTGAGATGGGCAAACTCCTCGCGATCGGGATCGAGCTCCGCCAGGGGCTTCCAGGGGTTCGTGGGGATACTCTTTTCGCGCAGATAGAACTTGATGTGGTCACAGTTCGAGCAGACCACCGCTCGACGAAACTCTGTCGCTTCGTCGCTCTTGGCCCAGTGGAACGCCGGTTCGAGCACGATCTCTTCCGAGGGGTCGCACTGCGACTTGTAAAAGCCGGCGGCAGCCTTCGGTTCGCGGAAGATATCCGTCACCCCGTGATAGCAGATCCTGTCTCCCGCGCCGAAATTGCTGTGGGTGTTGTAGTCGAAGGCACACCACCCGATGCCTCCTGCATATCTCGGGTCTGACGCGAGTTGATCATGAATGCGGGCATGCCGGAGGGTATGTTCTCTCTGCCGCCCATCATCATCCGTTGTCTTTACCGGATAGGTGTGGCCAACGAACTCGGTATTGAGGTAGCGCGGGTGGTTGGGCTCGCGTAGCGGGAACCCGAAATCGTTGATCGTGAACACGTCTTCGAGAAGCTCTGAATCCTTGAAATTACGGATGCCTCCTGTCTGCCGAGACGGATCCAGTGCGTGGGCGAGAGCATTGGTCCGAACGTAGAAGTCGTGATCATCATGCGATTCATTAATCCTTACGCCCCAGAGGATGATCGAGGGATGGTTCCAGTCACGGCGAATCATGCGGCCAACGTTATCAATGGCAATCAGCTTCCATGGTTCGGGCCCGATGTGTTGCCAGCCCGGGATCTCTTCGAGAACAAGAAGTCCGATCTCGTCGCAGCAATCGAGGAAGTGCCGGGACTGCGGGTAGTGGGAGGTACGCACGATGTTGCAGTGCAGAGAGTGCCTCAGGATCTTTGCGTCCTGCCGCTGCACTCGCGCCGGCATCGCCTGGCCGACAAAGGGGAAGGTCTGGTGACGATCGAGTCCCCGCAGCTTCACTATCTTGCCATTTAGCGAGAAGCCGTGATCGGTAAACATCGCCTCGCGGAAGCCGATCGTTCGCGTGTCTTCATCGATCGGGTCGGAACCTCTCAACAGTCGAGTGTGGACGGTGTAGAGGCGGGGGTGCATTGTGTCCCACAACTCGATGCCTTGCAGGTTCCCAAGCGTGACCGTGTGCTTCTGCGGAGACAGGATGCTTTCGGTACCAAGATAGGCGGGAGCCGCCGTTTTCGGATCATCTGTGGCGTCGGGATCCTGCGTGTCTGCCAACGAGACGC
This sequence comes from Acidobacteriaceae bacterium, assembly GCA_965199135.1. Classification (GTDB taxonomy): domain Bacteria; phylum Acidobacteriota; class Terriglobia; order Terriglobales; family Acidobacteriaceae; genus EB88. The sequence continues at coordinate 2,936,360 of OZ240685.1, forward strand.
GCTCGCTCCCGGTAGCGATGACCCGCTCGCCGTCACGGAGCTCAACGTGCAGCGTCAGAGGACCATGCTTTGCTGCGGAAGACCCGGCAAGAAAGCAGTCGACGTGCAGTGTTGGTGCGCTCATCACGTCGGAGGCATGCGCAAAAATGTTGTCCAGGTATAACTCGGGGACGATGCGCAGCGACACTTCACGATAGATCCCGCCGAAGGTCATGTAGTCGATCTCGTAGCCAAAGGGCGGTATGTCCGCACGCTCCGTCGAATCGAGCCTGACTACGAGAACGTTTTCAGAATCTTTCTTCAAGTGCGGGGTCAGCTCAAACGAGAAGGGAGTGAAGCCGCCCTTGTATTCGCCGAGTGATACGCCATTGATAAAGACCGTCGACGCGGTCATGGCGCCTTCAAAGTCCACAAACACGCGCTTGCCTTCGGCTCCGGCCGGGTAGCGAAACCGCCGGCGATAGGTCGAGATGAACTCATACGAGCGATCATCGAAGTTATGCCACGGGAGACGTATATTGGTATGCGGGATCACGACCGCGTCCCACCCTGAATCATCGTACGTTGCGCCTTCCGCACCGTCGACCTGCGCAGCCTTGAAGCGCCAGCCCCGGTTCATAGGCAGGACCATGCGGCCGCCTGCTGGCGCCTCTGCAGCAAACGAGGAGCGTAGGCTTATTGCCGCTCCTGCAAGGAGGGCACTGGTGGTCTTGAGAAATTCGCGTCGACGCATACGAGATGGATCATCCTGACTCTGCTTTGATAGATCATCCGCGGAGGCTGCTGTTCTGCGGACGGTCCCTAGAAGCTTAGACTAGTGGCAGCACGTTGCGTTTGCCTCGGTCGCTAGCATGTTCCAGCAAGCACCTCGGCGAGATGCACAGCCCGGCGCGGGCTGTTCTGCGCGATCTGTTCACGGCAGCTGAACCCACTGCTGACAAGGACGTCCTGCGCGCCCGCTGATCGCACAGCCGGGAGCAGCACCCGTTCTGCGAGCGTCTGCGAGACCTCGTAGCTGCTCTTCTCAAAGCCGAATGGTCCCGCCATCCCGCAGCAGCCGGAATCGAGCAGTTCGACGGATGCCCCGGTCGCACCCAAGAGGCTCATGTCTTCCTTCATTGACATCAGCGCTTTCTGGTGGCAGTGCGCATGCACAATGATGCGCCGCCCCTGCTGCTTCTGTGGCTGCCAGTCGGGTGCACGCTGCACAAGCAGCTCACCCAGCAGCATCGTCTGCCGGCTCAGCTTCTGCGCTCGTTCGTCGGTGGGAAAGAACTTCAACAGTTCATCGCGGAAGACACTGGCGCACGAAGGCTCCAGCATGACCACTGGCACACCTGCGTGAATCTCAGGGGCAAAGCGATCAAGAATGGACTGCAGGTACTCGCGAGCCTTATCAAGGAAGCCGAAGTCGTACAGGGGGCGGCCGCAGCAGACGTGTCCTCGAGGCACCCGGACCGTGTGTCCCGCGGAAGCAAGCACTTTTGCTGCAGCCGAGAGAGCCTGCGGACGGAAGTAGTTGTTCCAGGTATCCGGCCACAGCAACACGGGTTTGGTGTTGCCGGCAGCGCGATTCCTGCGAAAACTCTGCTGGAAATTTCTCGCAGCAAACGCAGGCAGCCTTCGCTGAGGCGCCACGCCGAGTGCCTGCTTCATCAACTTCTCCATGAAGGGGACGCGGAGTGGCAGATTCGCGAGCGCGGGTGAGAGCGAGGCCAGTTGAGCCCAGCGGTCCATGGAGCCGAAGGCGTAGTGGCTCAGTGGACGACTTTGCCCTTCGTAGTAGTGCGCCAGGAACTCCGACTTCCAACTGGCCATGTCGACGTTGACCGGGCACTCGGTTTTGCAGGCCTTGCAGGAAAGGCAGAGATCGAGTGCTTCTTTGACGGCCTCATTCCGCCAGCCGTCCTTGAGGATCGTGCCCTGCAGCATCTCCCAGAGCAGGTGGGCGCGGCCACGGGTGGAGTGCTTCTCTTCACCAGTGGCCATGTAGCTTGGGCACATGGTGCCATGGTCCACTTTGCGACAGGCGCCCACACCGACGCAGCGCGACGTCGCTTCTGCAAAGGAACCGCCGTCGCCTGCATAGCTGAACCAGGTGGCAGGCTGCGCGCGCTTGTACTCCGGGCCGACGCGAAGATTCTCGGTCGGCTCGTAGACGCGGACCGGGTCGATGAGCTTTCCGGGATTCATGCGGTTGGTCGGATCCCAGAGTGCTTTGAACTGCTGAAAAGCGGACATCAGTTCCGGCCCAAACATCTTTGGCAACAACACGGCGCGCGACTGACCATCCCCATGCTCGCCTGAGAACGAGCCACCGTACTTCAGGACGATGTCGGCGGCCTCGTCGATGAAAGCGCGATACCTGGCGACGCCTTCGGTGGTCGTGAGATGAAAGGAGATGCGGAGGTGCACGCAGCCCTGGCCAAAATGACCGTACATCGGGGAACGATACCCATACCGGTCGATGAGCGTGAACAGCTCCCGCAGGTATGCGCCCAGCGCCTCTGGCGGTACTGCTGAGTCCTCCCAGCCCTCCCAGCCGCTTGGCTCACCCGGCACATAGACCGAAGCACCAAGCGCGGCCTCGCGGACCTTCCATACCCGTGCCGCCTCGGCTTCGGTGTAGAGCGCAACCGTCGGAGTCACTTCGAACTCTGCTGCAAGGCGGGAGAGCGTCTCGGCCTGCCGATCCGCATCCTCCGGCGAGTCGGCACCGAACTCGCACAAGAGAAATCCACGCCCCGGCGGCAGGAGTTGAACATCGTCGACGACCAGCTTCTTCAGACGCATGAAGTCCACAAGGACGCCGTCGAAACCTTCCAGACCGATGGGCTTGAGCGCGAGCACCGCAGGGACATGGTCTGCGGCGATGAATGCATCGGCAAAGCCCAGCGCCACAAGTCGACGGTGTTGCGGGCTTTGCTTGAGCTCGCAGGTCGCTTGGAGAATCGTGACGCAGGTGCCTTCGCTGCCCACGAGTGCGCGTGCCACGTGGAAGCCATTCTCCGGCAGAAGCTGGTCGAGGTTGTATCCGGAGACGCGTCGCGGGATATCTGGAAACCGCTCGCGGACGAGCGTGGCGTACCGATCTCGCAACGAACGGAGGCCCGCATAGATCTCTCCTTTGCGGCCACCTGCCTGGATGATCGCAGCGAGGTCCTGCTCAGACGTTGCGCCAACCTGCATGCGGGTTCCGTCATACAGAAGAATGTCGAGCGACTCGACATTGTCGACGGTCTTGCCGCCCATCAGGGCATGCACACCACAGGAGTTGTTGCCGATCATGCCGCCGAGAGTGCAGCGCGAATGTGTCGCGGGGTCCGGGGCAAAGGTGAGCTCGTGCTGCTCGGCAGCATTCCGGAGCGCGTCCAGCACGATACCTGGTTGCACGCGGGCGCGCCTCCCGAGTGGATCGAGGGCTATGATCCCGTGCATGTACTTCGAGAAGTCGAGCACCACGGCGACATTGCAGCACTGCCCGGCGAGCGAGGTTCCGCCGCCCCGGGAGAGCACTGGCGCACCGTATTCACGACACGCCTGAACAGTGGCGACAACGTCCTCCTCATCCCGAGGGAGCACCAGCCCGATCGGCACCTGCCGGTAGTTGGAGGCGTCCGTCGCATAGAGAGCACGCGAGCCGGCATCGAAGCGGACCTCGCCCTTCACGGTGGCCCGAAGTCGGGACTCGAGAGCCGCTGCTTCTGAAAAGCCTTCGTGGAGGTGGGGCGTCGCCTGGAGGATGGGGAGGAGTGGTGCGCTGGTGCCCATAGAGGCAGTGTGCTCCATGCAAGCAGCCGAAAGCAAAGAGACCGGAGCGCATTTTCCTGCGAGTTCAGTCGGCCGACAAGGCATTCTTAAGACATGGCTACAACCAGCACCCTCCCTGGGCAGCATGCAGAGCGATCCAGTCGACCCAACCTGATTCTCGCGATCTGTTGCCTGAGCCTCCTGCTCTCGAGCATGGATGTCACGATTGTGAATGTCGCACTTCCGGCAATCCAGCATGATCTTCATGCCACGCTGCAGCAACTGCAGTGGATCATCGACGCCTACACTCTCGTCATTGCGAGCCTGCTGATGTTCTCCGGTTCGCTGGCGGACTGCTTTGGCCGCCGCCGCGTCTTCCAGATCGGGCTGCTTTTGTTCACGGGCGGGTCGCTCCTGTGCAGCCTTGCGCCCAACATCGAGGGCCTGATTGCATTCCGCGCAATCCAGGGGCTGGGGACCTCCATGCTGAACCCGGTCGCCCTCTCGATTATTGCCAACTCCTTCCGGGAACCACGCGGTCGAGCCCGAGCGATCGGAGTGTGGGGAGCAGTCGCCGGTATCTCCTTTGCGGTCGGTCCGATCATTGGGGGTGCGCTGACGCAGGCAGTAGGTTGGCGTTCGATCTTCTGGATCAACCTGCCGATCGGGCTTGTCGCACTGATCCTTACCGCGATGTACGTGCCGGAATCCAAGGCTGCGCGTGCCCGCGCGTTTGATCCGGTAGGCCAGGTGCTGCTCTTCCTCACGCTTGCCGCCCTGACGTACGGGGTCATCGAAGGGCCGCACCGGGGCTGGACCTCGGTCGAAATCCCGGGCCTGTTCTGCGGTTCTGTGCTCTCCCTCGCCGGTTTTTTGGTTTACGAACCACGCAGGAAGGAGCCGCTGCTCGACCTGCGCTTCTTCCGCAGTGTGCCTTTCAGCAGTGCAACCCTGCTCGCCATTTCCTCGTTCGCCTCCTTCGCCAGCTTTCTCTTTCTCAATGCGCTCTATCTGCAGCAGGTGCGTGGGCTCTCGGCGTTGTACACCGGGCTGTGCACGCTGCCCCTTGCAGTCATGATGACGATCTGCGGGCCACTCTTAGGGCGACTCGTGGGCAGCCGTGGCACACGTCCGTCTCTCCTGGTCTCCGGGACGGGCTTTCTCCTGAGCACGCTGATGCTGACGCAGCTGACCGAACACACGTCGCTTGCATTCCTGCTCAGTTCCTACGTGCTCTTCGGAATCGGCATCGGGATGGTCAATCCGGCAATCGCGAACAATGCAGTGGCAGGCATGCCACTCTCCCAGGCAGGGGTCGCGGCAGCCGTCGCTTCCACCAGTCGGCAGGTCGGCGCGGCGCTCGGCGTTGCGATCGCAGGAACGGTGGTGAGTACAAGCCATGCGCATGGCTCGAACTTCACCGAAGCCACCCATCCGATCTGGTGGATTATGGTCCTGTGTGGAGCCGTCATCCTCTTCCTTGGCTGGGCATCGAATACGCCGTGGTCACGGGCGAGCGCTGGGAGAGTTGCACATCTGCTGGGTGAGCCGGCACGTTGAAGCCTGAGAGGTTCGTCATGGAAAGCATCTACGCCAGGTACCCAAGCCTACGAGAGCGCGTGGTGGTGGTCACTGGTGGCGCCAGCGGGATCGGGGCAGCCATCGTTGAAGCCTTTGCCGAACAGGGTGCGCATGTCGCTTTCCTCGACGTGCAGCAGAATGCTGCTGGAGCATTCGTTGAGCAGCTCCGGGATCGATATAGCGCTTCTGTCCACTTCCGTCGTTGCGACCTCACGGACGTCGGCGCGATCACCGCGGCAATGAACTCCGTCGAGCGAGAACTCGGACCAGTGAGCGTGCTGGTGAACAACGCCGGCAACGACACACGGCACGCGATCGAAGATGTGACACCGGAGTTGTGGGATCGCATCCTCGCGGTCAACCTGAAACACCAGTTCTTCACCACGCAGGCCGTGCTGCCAGGAATGCGAAAGCGGGCAAGCGGGTCAATCATCAACATGAGCTCGATCGGCTGGATCATCCCTTCGGTGAAGCTGCCGGTCTATGTGACGGCGAAGGCAGCCATCGTCGGCATGACGCGGACCCTGGCGCACGAGCTTGGGCCGGACAACATCCGGGTCAATTGCGTGCTGCCGGGCGCCATTCTCACCGAGCGGCAACAGCAGCTCTGGTTTACCCCGGAGTACAAGGAGGAGATCCTGCGCAACCAGGCGCTGAAGCGCATTTTGGGTCCAGAAGAGGTCGCACGACTGGTCCTCTTTCTTGCCGCGGACGACAGCTCTGCCATCACGAGCCAGAGCTATGTCATCGACGGTGGCTGGGTTTAGCTCGGCGAGGTAGAGGTCGCGTTGCGAAAGCCGCCGTTGTCCTCACGAGCTACAGCAAGCCCGCTCACGAGAAGCAGCACCGAGCCGGCAGTTGCCACCAGGAGCCCCATGCGCAGCGAAGCATAGTGTGTCGAGAGGACCCCGGTCAGCCACGGCAGCACGGCCGAAGCAACGCCGCACAGGAAGAAAATAGCGCCATTGCTTCGGTATGCCATGACCCGGGCAAGCAGGCTTGGATACACCGGGCCGAGGCCGAAGCCCAGCAGGAAAGCGCTGAGGAGCAAGGTGACCGCGAAGGGTAGTAACAGTCCGAAAGCGGCGATAGCGACGAGCACCAGGAGCGCACGCAGCGCATGATCCAGAAGCGGGCCGGCCGCGGCGAGCGAACCGAGGACCCGGCTCGCCAGCAGACCAGCCCAGAGAGCAGTTGGGGCAGCGATCACCATCACTGTTCCATGGCGAGATCGCTCGGCATAGGTCGCGAGCCACGCTCCCCCGGACGCTTCTATTCCGGTGGCCAACACTGTGGCGAGGACCAGGAGCAGAGGTACGCGTGCGAGCCCGAACTGCTCGCGAACGAACGATTGCATGGACACGGCTTGCGAGCTGGTTTGCCGCACGACGGAGGGCAACAGCAGCAGCCCGGCCAGGGTGAGCAGGGCACAGGCTGCAGCACACGCGACAAAGACACCCCTGGGGGACGAGGCGCGAAGCGCATGCGTCATCAGCGCGGGACAACAACATGCGCCGAGGGCCCACAGGAGGTTCAAGCGCACCATTTGCACGGCCAGGGATCGTCCTGCATGCTGCCGAAGCAGGCTGATGCTGGTCATGACCATGCCGAGCCCGAAGCCCCAGAAGAAACCGAAGAGTCCTGGAACCGTCGTCGCTCGACTCCAGCCGATAGCGGCTACAGTGATCAGCGCAAAGCCTAAAACAAAGGAATGCTTCAGTCTTCGCGCAAGTGCAAGCGCTCCGAGTGCGGAGCCGCAGGAGATCATCAGGAAGAGCAGCCCGGCGCGACGATCCTGGGGGTGCCAGGCGCGCAGCATCGCCGGCAACAGAGCGCCCGGTAGCGCGCAGCCGATTCCTGCGACCGCAAACGCGAAGTACTGGAGCCATTCCGAAGCGGCTAAGCTGGGGCTTCTGTCCCCGGTCACTTCACGATCGCGACTGCCAGGCCATGTACGGGCACCGCGAGTTCCAGCGTTCCGCCAGAAAGACTCATCTGCTCAGGCGCGGCCATTGCGCCAGCGGCGCGCAGCTTCTGGAGTTGCGCCGGCGTTGGATTGCCGCTGGGCCGGCCCATGGCGTCGTAGGCAGCGAGGACGTTCCCATGCGTGTCATCGACCCGGTAGATCGTGACGGACGCAGTTGGCGAGACGTGCTCGAAATGGATGTGGAAGGTCTTTGCCGTCCCGGCTGTTGCCGCGGGCATCGTGTAGGTCGGGCCTGTGCCCGTCGGCGGTGCATAGTTCCACAATGCGGCGACAACAGAACCGTCGCTGCTCCTGGTCGCTAGGGCGGATTCGGAGCTGAGGCGGATTCGCTGCTCGCCCAGCTTGTGCAGCGCTGCGAATGCATTCAGCGCCGGCTTTGGAATCGAATCTGCGGCAATCAGCCCGAAGCCGCCGTAGAACGGCGTGTGCACGACACCCTGCTCTTCGAAGACGTCAGAGAAATCCCAATACGCCATCGTGTCTGTCAGGCCATCGCAGAGGCGGATGTTGTTTGCAAGCCACGGACCGACATAGGTGGTGTCGCTTACATTCGGTTCGTTCGCATAACTCGGTCCGTACTCGGAGAAGATGAGCGGGATCTTTGGATAGGGAGACTTCAGGATCTCTTCATGGACCATCTTGACGGCGCGCCAGACCATCAGGTCGCGCGGCACATTCTCGTTGGTATGCAACACGTCTTTTGCAGTGTCGTTGGCGTAGACATGGGTCGAGACGAAATCGACCGGGACATTGCCAGCCTTGGTGTGGGCGAGAAAATCACCAACCCAGGCTGCCTGTGCGGTTGAAGGCCCGCCAATCTGCAGGCGCGGCGAGACAGACTTGATGGCGCGAGCCGTGTGGTCGTAGAGCTCCCAGTAGGTCGACTGCCGAGGCATGCCGCCCCAGAAATCAAGGTTCGGCTCGTTCCACACCTCAAACTTCCAGCTGGCAACTTCGTCGATGCCGTACCGTGCGACGAGGTGGGATGCAAAGGCTGCGAGCATCTTGTCCCAGTCGTCATAGTTCTTCGGAGGCGACACTACCGGGTGGTAGAAGAAAGACTGTGTCTTGTTCGGGTCAGCAGCCATCTTCTTCGGCATGAAGCTTAGTTCGATGTACGGCTTCACTCCCTTTGCCAGAAGCCCGTCGTAGATCTCGTCGACATAGAAAAAGTTATAGGGCGAGTTGTCCTGAACCTTCTCCGCGGCGAGCCCGGGGTTCTGCACGACGCGGTCAGGATCGTAGACACCGACTTCATCCATGAGGATGCCGTGGAAGCGGATCGACTCGAAGTTGGTTGCGTTCTTTACGGTCTCGAGATTGTTGCGGTACTCCGAGCGCAGTGAGAGAATGGCGCGGCCGGAGCCGAAGGTCTTCTCCCAGAAGTGCGGAAAGGGCGTTGTCGACGCCGTGGCGTCGATCGTGATCTGCTCCTGCGCAGAAGCGAACGGGCTGTCAGCGAGCACTGCTGCGAGACACAGTGGCAGCGCGAAGGTGACAAGGCTCAAGCGGGTGCGGATCATCGTTTGGTGGTCCTCTTTATTGGACATGTTAATGGTGACAGATGCTGTGCAAAGAGGGTGCGCCAGATCGGGCACCCTCCTGCTGTGACGCGCTCCAGTTTAGAAGCTAAAGCGGGCCTGGATGTTAACGATACGCGACGAAAGACCAGCCGTCGCCTGTCCAAAATCCGACAAGAGGTAGTTTGTCACAACCGAACTCGGAGCTAGGTTGATCTGATTGAACAGGTTAAATGCGTCTACGCGGAACTCGATATTTGCGTTCTCCCCTATGATTTTCGCGTTCGGCAAGCCAAAGGACTTGGTCACCGTGCCGTCGAAATCCTGGTAGCCGGGCCCCGTGAAGGAGTTGCGGCTTACGCCTGGCAGGGTAGGCAGCCCGTCTGCAAAGCCGTTCGCCTGCGCGACAGGAGCAACCGGGTTCGCGAAGTATGCCGAGGTCGTTCCTCCGCTGGCCAGTGCTGCATTCAGCGGGAAGTTCTGGTTCGGTCTGCCATCTTCGAAGGCACTGTTACCGGTGTTGTGCCCAGCGCCCCCAAGATAAGCTGCAGGCCGGAGATTGTTGTAGCCGCTGGCGGCGTAGTAGAGGTTTCCGCCGGGCACGTTGTATGTCGGCGTATAAGGGAACCCGGTGTGGATGTTATAGATCCCGCTGATTCCGAGGCCACCGAAGGTCTTGTTGAGCAGATTGTTTCCGTGAAAGAACACCGGCTGCCACAGACCGTAGAGCTTCAGTGCCTTGCCATAGTTGAAGTCTGAGCGTCCCCAGGCGAGACCCGGCTGGTAGGGGTACGGATCTTCATAGTAGGGCCCTGAACCTGTGTCCATGGTCTTCGCGTAGTTGAACTCCGCGTCGAACATGATGCCGTGTGACATCTGGTGCTTCAGGCCGAGCAGCAGCGAGTTGTTGCTTGAGTGACCCGTATTGCCGTAAAAGTCGATGTTCTGCACAAGCGGGTTCTGTGCCTGCCCAGACGCGAAGGCGTTCACATAGGAGAAGTTCTGCACAATCAGGTGGCGCGAAAGGCTGCCCTGGTAGCCGGCGGTCGCGACAAACTGGTGCCCGAGATCAACCTGAGTGTCGAGCGAGAAATGTTCGGTGTAGATCGTTGGTTGCGTGTTCTGGAAAGCGGTGATGAACGCGCCACCGGCTGTTGGTAGATTTGCTGCGTTGAACCCGCCAACGGCATTCGTGTTCGCGGGGTAACCGAACAGCGAGTAGGCATCACTTGCAACGCCGTACTGGATGCGGGAATTGATTGCCGCCGGCGAGCCACTGTTGTAGGCAACGGCTAGAACATTCGGCGGATTGCTGCCGGCGTTGCCGCTGATGGCAATTTCTGTCTGATTGAAGTTTAGCCCGTAGCCACCACGGATCACTGCCTTGTTGTTGAACATCGTCGGGCTATAGGAAAACCCGAACTGCGGACCGAAGTTCAGCTTCTGCGCTTTTGTCAGGTTGCCGCCCTGATGAATGGATAAGTCGGTGTACGTTGTCGAGCCCGTACCCAGCACCACGCGGTTCAGGTTGTTCTCCTTGGAGGAGAGAGGGCCGAAGTACGAGTAGCGCAGACCCATATTCACAGTCAGGTTCGGAAGCGCCTTCCAGTCATCCTGCACAAAGAATCCGTAGAGATCTTCGCGCGTGTCCTGCCGATTGGTAGTCGGCGTTCCGGTTGCAGGATTGAAGCTGCCACTTTCGCTATTCGGCGCATCGTTCAGGAAGTCCCAGATGTTGTAGAAGGTGTAGCTCGGGCGTGCCGAGTACGTCGGATCGTTCAGGTAGTACAAGCGTGTGACGTCTCCGCCAAACTTGATTGAGTGATTGCCCTCGATCTTGGTCGCAACATCCTTGTACGTGTAGGTGTGCTGGTTGAAGACACTGGGTCCAGGTGCACCGAAGAACGCCAACTCACTCGATCCGCTTATGTTCGCGAGACCGCCCACCTGATCCTGGGGAAGCCCAAATGGCTCCTGCGGGTTGGTGGAGATTTCATTCCAGCGCCAGCCTGCATCGTTCGCGCGCGCCTCATTCAGAAACGTCGGCGAGAACACATGGTTCCAGATCACCGAATAGGCATCATTGGTTTGCATGTGGTGGTACAGGTTGTACGAACGCACTGTGCCGTCATAGTCGGTGGTGGTCAGCGGCACCCAGTAGATTGCAAAGGCGAGGTGATCTGCCTTGGTCGCATCTGCGTCAAGTCGCCCGTTGTACTGGCTTGCGACGGTCGAGGTCGGATTCACCGTGTTGTAGAGCGCAATGTCCGGGGTGTTGGTGAGGCCTGCACCTATGCCGGGGTTTGTGGTGCTCTGCCAGGTGAGATCCTGCGTGCCAAGCGGCTGATTGAGTGGCGATCCGAGGTTGAGACCCTGGCCCGGAATCGTGCGACAGTTCACGCCTTCGGTGAAGCCGGCCTGAGTGCACGTTTCGTTGACGACCGAGGATGCGGCGACTGCTGCCCCTGGGAAGCTCAGGTACTTGGACGAGACGCTGCCGTTCGGCGCAAGAGCGCGGAACGCTGCTGTCTCATACCACCCCGTGCTGGTGCTGGATGCGTTGTTTCGCTGGGTTTCGTAAGCAAAGAAAGCAAAAAGGCGATCGTGCAGAATAGGTCCACCGACGCTGCCGCCGATCTGGTTGGCTCGCTCCGTGTCACGCAGAAGCCCACGCTCTGCTGCCGTCCCGGAGTTGAAGCTGCTTGGCCCGTTGTAGCGTTGGTAGGCATTCAAGCCAGGCCGATTGGCACGGAAATACAGGCTCCCGTGAAACTGGTTGGTGCCAGTCTTCGAGGTGATCTGGATGCCGGCACCGCTGAAGCGGCCATTCTCAGCATCGTAGGCATTCGATTCGACCTTGACGCTGCCTACCGAATCTTCCGTCGGCGTGATCACTGAGGTGCCGCCCCACACGGCGCTCACTGTGCTGATGCCGTCGATCTGGATGCTGTTCGTCTCGTACTGGCCGCCGTTGGCATTCGCCTGCGGGCCATTTTCGGTCGCGAAGATGCCGCTGCTGCTTGTGGTGCCACCAGGGCCCTGGGAGCCGGGCAGGGTTGAAGTGCCGCCGCCTGCGGCTTGCGATCCATCACCGAAGACTCCGGGGGCAAGCTGTACCAGTTGAAAGACATCTCGTCCCGCTGAGGGAAGGTGCTGGATCTGATTCGAGTCGATGGAACCGCCAATGTTCGGCGTCTCGGTATCGAGGAGCGCGACCTGGTCGCCGGTGACAGTGACGCTGGTCGCTGCCGAACCGACCGACATCTGCACGTTGACCGAGTTGGCCTGCTCCGGAATGATCTGCAGATCACTGATCGTCTGCTGCTGGAAGCCAGGAGCCGTGGCAGAGAGTTTGTAGTGGTCAGGGGCAAGCGCGTTGAAGTTGTACACCCCGCTGCCGTTTGTGGTGGAGGTCAGGACCTTAGCGGTGTCTGTGTCGGTCAGCGTCACGGTCGCGCCGCTGATGACGCTCCCTTTCGGATCACTGACGGTGCCCTGGATTGACGCCCGAAACTGAGCCTGAGCGGTGGTGCTCAGGGCCGCCGTAGCTGCCGCAAGCAGGGTGAGGTGCAGAACGGTTTGCTTCATCCGCTTCTTTTGCGCCCCCGGGTTTAGGATGTTCGCTGCCATAAAGCCTCCTGATCGGCGTTTGCTTGAAAGTCAACACGAGGCACCGTGAGCCGGGGGCAGCCGTGGTACTTTCCTGTTTAGGCAAACGTTTGATCGAAGAGAAGATTGCCTTATGCAGCAAACAGCTGTCAACCAATCCATGGACGGAAGGTGTTAGAGGATGTGGCACACTCGGAGGATGTCGCTCCTCCTGGATCCGTACGCATGACGGCTGCTCGCAACCGCGCCAACACAGGAGCGGCGGTATCACTGGCCACCCTTGCCGCACACCTGGGCCTGTCTCCCGCAGCTATCTCCCGTGTCCTGAATCAGGTCCCGGCAGCGAAATCCATCCCCCAAAGTACGCAGGAGCGCATCTTCGCGGCCGCGCGTGAGTTCAACTACCGTCCCAACGGCGTCGCTCGATCCCTGCGGCGAGGCCACTCGATGACGGTTGGGGTACTCGTTCCCGAGATCTCGGAGGGGTATGCCACCCTGGTGCTGGCGGGTCTTGAGCAGGGCTTGCTCGATGCGGATTACGCTTTCTTTCTCTGTAGCCATCACCACAGGAAGGACGTGATCAAGCGCTCACAGATCATGCTGGATGAGCGCGCGGTCGATGGCATCGTCGCGATCGACAGCCTCCTCGAGTACCCGGGCTCGCTGCCGCTGGTCACCATCTCGTGTCCAATCGCTGTGCCCGGGACCACAAACATTGTGCTCAACCACGACCGCGCGGCTGAACTCGCGCTGACGCATCTGCTTGCACTTGGGCACCGAGAAATCGCTTTCATCAAAGGGCAGCCCTTCAGCTCGGATACAGCGGCGCGTTGGGAATCCATCACAAAAGCCGCAAAGCTGCTTGGGCTTCCACTGAGGCCCACGCTCCAGGTGCAGCTTGCAGGCGATGCGCCAAACCATGAACCCGGCTACATCGCAACCAAGCAGCTGCTTGCTGTGGGCGCGCGCTTCACAGCACTCTTTGCCTTCAATGACGTTTCGGCTATCGGAGCGATCCGGGCGTTACGAGAAAAAGGGCTTGAGATACCGCGCCATGTGTCGGTGGTGGGCTTTGACGATGTCCAGTCCGCTGCGTTTCAGAACCCCTCGCTGACCACGATCAAACAGCCGCTGCATGCGATGGGAAGGGCGGCAGCAGAAGCCATGGTGCGCAAGATCACGCTTGGCAACGAGCGTGATGTCATCCATCGCGAAGTGGAGCCTACGCTCGTGGTTCGCGAGTCCACGGCCCCTGTTCGCTTCCAACTGTAACCTTGTAAGTTGCAGACGGCTGTTCAAGGGTGCGCCGTTTGCGGTAGAACTCTGGCAAAGGAACCACTATGAACGTACGTTTCAGGACTGGATGCTGCCTCCTGGCCGGATCAGCCTTCGCATGCGTGCCGCAAGTTCGGGCAGACCAACATTACTCACAGGAAGTGTTTTTTGAGAACAGCCTGGCGCGAGGCTCGTACCCGTACAGCAAGGGGACGGTGACCGAGCCAAGTACGCTGGAGCTTGTGGATGGCAAAGTGCCCCTCGAAACGAGCGAGTACATCAGCGGGCCGAATGCGTTGAAGCTCACGTGGCAGTCGCATCCGAGTGGTGGATGGGACGTGCAACTCGATGTGTACCAGTGGCGCAATCGCTTGATCGAGTGGGCCGGCGACACGATGTATCTCTGGCTGTGGAGCGAGGAGGGAATCAAAGGAGCGCAGCTGCCGTATATAGCCCTCGCCGATGTCGATGACGGCCACACCGCACCGAGACCACTTGGTGCATTTACGTCCGGCCTTGCAGCAAAGCATTGGACACGCGTCGCCATACCTCTGGATGCGTTCCGCAGCACGTCGCTGAAGCCCTTTGCGCCGCGTCGGCTTGGGTCAGTGATCGTGAGCCAGGGGAAAGCAGATGACGCTCCCCATACGCTTTACGTAGACGACATACGCATCGAGGGGAAGCAGGAGAGCGCTCGACCACGCGCTCCCTTGGCACTTAGTGCGCGTGGTTACGAGCGGCACATCCTGCTTACCTGGAAGGGCGTCGATGATCCCGCAATCGCGCAGTATGTTATATACCGATCGATCCACGGCAGCCCATTCAAGGCTATCGGAGTCCAGCGCCCTGGAGTCACGCTCTACTCTGACTATATCGGTGATCCTCACCTCACAGCGACTTACAAGGTTTCAACCCGTACGTCGACACTTGCCGAATCACCCACCAGTGGCACAGCCGAAGCCAGTACACACCCTATGAGCGACGACGAGTTGCTGACGATGGTGGAAGACGCGAGCTTTCGCTACTACTGGGACGCGGCGGAGCCTGTGTCCGGGATGGCGCGGGAATCACAGCCAGGCGCGGATGACATCATCGCGCTTGGAGCAAGTGGTTTCGGCATTATGGCGATGACGGTCGCTGTCGATCGAGGCTTCATCACGCGGGCGCAGGCAGTCGAGCGACTTCTGCAGATCACAACGTTTCTCGAGCGAGCAGACCGCTACCATGGCGCGTGGCCACATTTTCTCAGCGGCAAGACAGGTCACGTCGTGTCACTTTTCGGCATTTACGACGATGGCGCGGATCTCGTCGAAACGTCTTTTCTCATGGAGGGCCTTCTCGCTGCGCGTCAGTACTTCTCGGGGAAGGATGCAGGGGAAGAGGAGTTACGATCCAGGATCACGAAGCTCTGGGGTGGGGTGGAGTGGGATTGGTTTCGTGCGACTCCCAAGCAAGATGCGCTCTACTGGCATTGGTCGCCGAACTACTCCTTTCATATCGCGAACCGGCTTCAGGGATGGAATGAGGTCATGATCACCTATCTCCTTGCGATCGCTTCGCCGACCCACGGAGTTCCGGCCAGCCTGTATTGGACCGGCTATACGCGCGAAGGTACCGGTGAGCCGTACGGATTGCATCACACGTACTTCGGCATTCCACTCACACAGGGGTATGTAGAGGGAAGTCCTGGCCCCCTCTTCTTCACGCAATATTCCTATCTGGGCTACGATCCCAGGGGATTCCACGACAAGTACTCAGAGTACTTCGACAACAACCGCAACGAGGCTCTCGTGAGCCGCGCCTACTCAGTTGCAAACCCGGGTCACTTCCAAGGGTATGGCGCAGACAGCTGGGGGCTGACCGCTGTCGATGGACCAAAAGACCACTATGAAGAGTACAAGCCATTTGTTACAGATGACGGCACAGTCGCGCCTACCGGCGCTGTCAGCAGCTATGCGTATACGCCTGAGGCTTCGCTGGCGGCGATCAAGCATTGGTACCGTGATCTTGGCGCAGACCTGTGGGACATCTATGGCTTTCGCGACGCCTTCAACCAGACAGACAACTGGTACTCCGGAATCACCATGGGGCTCAACCAGGCTCCGCAGACTGTGATGATTGAGAATGGACGCACGGGATTGGTCTGGAAGAGCTTCATGGCCAATCCTGAGATCCGCCCCATGCAGCAGCGGATAGGGCTGGAACCGGACGCCCCAGCAGCAGGGAAGTCGACCCACGGGAGGAGTAAGAATGAGTAGACCTCTCCGTCAATAAAGCTTGCTGTCCCCTGTGGCCATGCTGCACGCGTTGGATTGTGGATCCGAGAGAGACGGGGCGGGACCGTCGTGCCTTATCCATTCGGCGCACTTCCCATGGTGAAGGTCAGCGTACCGCCGCCCGCGATCTGGTCGTGACGCAGCCAATTTGTCGATGGGATGTCCATTGAGCGTTACAGACTGCACGTAGCGGTTGATGTGTCTGTGTCTAAGTTACGAGCGAGGATGTGCAGCCTTTTACCGTAGCCAACCGCGAGTGTTGCGTCCGTGAAGCCCGGCGTGCCCAGCACATAGACAGGCTGGCTGGCATTTGGATGAAAGCCAAGCGAGTTAAACACGAACAAGCTTGACATTGCGCCGGAATCATCGCTCCCCCGGGATTCCAGAATGCTGGTCGGTGGTGCCTTTTCAAGAAGAGCATTCATCACGTGAGCAGTTTCGTCCGGCCGAAGCGCCCCGTCGTACAGAGTAGGAATCAGGAAGCCCGGTTCATTTGTGACATCGAAGCGCTGGCGGTAGAAGATCTTATCCAGCCGCTGCACAAAAGTTTCTTCGCCACCAGTGAATTCGATCAGCTTGCGAACATCCTGCGGGGCGCACATGGAGCGGGTCCACAAATCCCCTTCGTAGAAGAAGTCCGGCCAAGTGCCCCGCCTGACGAAGTAGGGCGCTGCAAACGAACCATCAGGATTGCGAGGACGCAGAAGGCCGTGAACCTTCGCGCATTAAATTCTTATCCCGCAGATTCTGCCCGTTGTCGGCTCGCTTCGCAAACACCCTTGCATCAAATGGATGATACGACTTCTGCGATCGCGAAGTCGTCATAGGCGTATTCCACTGTGCGCGCGCGCCCGATCTCTCATCCGCTAGCGTCACGTACCCCTTGCTGTTGGAGTGGAGTAGGCCGCGTCGACCTTCTTTTTGGGCGTCTGCCGGAGGCACAGAGGCATCTTTCAGCATGGCCTGGTAAGCCATCGCATAATCTATGCCTTTGATTCGTTTGACGAACGCGTCGGCTACCATCAGATTTGCATGGGAGCCGCCCTGGGTTCGGCCGCTATCATTGCCGCTTCGCGCGTCTGGCATATAGCCGCTGTGCTCATAGATGTCGATGAGCGAGCGGATGAGATCGCGCTCGCGGTCCGGTGCGATCAACGTGAGTAGCGGCGGCGAGCTGCGGAATGTGTCCCACATATGATAGCAGCTGTCATAGTACGGATGCTCCGGATACGAGGTAGGCCAGTAAGGATTCTCGCCTGTACGATCCGCAGGCATCAGCATCGTGTGGTAAAGCGCTGGATGTACCTGCGTGCGCTTTGAGCGCAGATTCTCCTTTCAGCTCGATCGCAGACAACGCATCATCCCACTTCGCACTTGCCGCATTCTTCAGAGCGTCGAAGTTCCAGGATGGTGTCTCTTCATCGTTGTTCTGTTTCGCCTGGCTGGCGCTGACAAGGGAGATCCCCACCTTCGCACTCAGCACCTGGCCCTTGTGCGCAGCGAAGTCGAAGCTTGCACCCAGCGCCTGGTCCTCATCTATCTGGGCATCTTTGTCGCTGAACAGACCCTTGCCCGCCCAGGTTTCAGTAGCCGTCGCTGCGAAGTCAAGCTGCACGTCGAAGTAGACAGTGTACTCGCCGCGCTTGTTCCAGCCTCCTGCGCAGTGGCCTACGCCCTGGATCTCCGTCGGCGGAGACGACATGCACCTCTCCGCCGAGGAAATGCTGGAGCTCTGAGCCTGGTCCTTTGTCGAGACAGCGAGCGGCGTTTCCTGTGACGTGTGCAGGAGCATTAGAGAGGAAGGTATGCCGGTGCAGACCGACGCGCCGCGTCACAGTAGGTTCGACACGCGCCTTGTATAGGTCAAGCGTGCCTGCATATTACGAAGTGATCGCCTACCTGCCGAACCTGTCGGGTACCGGGCACGTCCTCATCACCGAGGGTCTCAACAGCGCAGGCACCGAGGCTGCGGGTGAGTTTCTGCTGAATCGAGAGAAGATGCGGCCAGTGATCGCGCGCGAGCCACGAGGGTGGGAGCTGGTATTGAGCCGCTTGAAGTGCTGCTCGGGAGCGAAAGCCGCGCCGGACACTCTTCCCAATGCACGATCGTGAGCGAGCGCATTTCCGAGCCGCAGACGGGCCGGTCGGTTCGGCACCGAGCACCTGGCTGGCCCTCGATCTCGAAAGATTGAAGGCCTCGCAGCGCCCGACTTCCCGCCGAGGCCATTTTTCGCAATAATCATAGATGCCATGGCCAAGCAAGAATTTCAGACAGAAGTAAGTCAGCTCCTGCAGCTGATCGTTCACTCGCTCTACTCGCATCCGGAGATTTTCCTCCGCGAACTCGTCTCCAACTCCTCCGACGCGCTTGACAAGCTGCGCCACCTCACGCTCACCGACGACAAGTACAAGGCCCTTGTGGGTCAGGCTATCGATTCTCCTCGGATCGACCTCACCCTGGACGAAGACAACAAGACCCTCACCGTCTCCGATACCGGGATCGGGATGAACCAAGAAGACCTGGTGGCTCACCTCGGAACCATCGCCCGGTCTGGAACAAAGAACTTTCTCTCGCAGCTCTCCGGGGACGCCAGAAGAGATTCCAACCTGATCGGACAGTTCGGAGTCGGCTTCTACTCTGTCTTCATGGTGGCCGACCAGGTTGAAGTGTTCTCCCGCAAAGCGGGCGACGATAAGACATTCAAGTGGACTTCAGATGGCAAAACCGGCTTTGACCTCGAGGAGGCGACAGGTCCCGACGCTCGCTCTGTCGCTGGCACGACCGTGCTCATCCACTTTAACGAGGAGGGTGCTCAGTACGCGAACTCCTGGCGCCTCCAGGAGATTGTTAAGAAGTACTCCAACCACATTGCTTTTCCGATCTTTCTCACTTATGACAAAAGTGAATGGAATGCTGAGAGGAAAGAATCAGAAAAGATACGCACGACTGAGCAGGTCAACGCTGCCTCGGCGATGTGGCAACGGTCCAAGTCCGAGCTGACAGAGGACGATTACAAAGACTTCTACCAGTCTCTGACCGGCGCCGGCGAAGATCCACTCTTCTGGTTCCACACACGTGCAGAAGGAACCCTCGAGTACACCACGCTCTTCTACATCCCGGCGAAGGCGCCGCTCGATCTCTATCAAACAGATTACAAGGGTGGCATCAAGCTCTACGTGCGTCGCGTGTTTATCATGGACGATTCGAAGGAGCTGTTGCCGCAGTACCTGCGCTTCGTTCGCGGCATCATTGATTCCGAAGACCTACCACTCAACGTATCCCGCGAGATCCTGCAGCAAAACAAGGTACTCACAAGCATCAAGACAGCGAGCGTCAAGAAAATCCTGACTGAGCTGAAGAATATCGCCAGCAATGACAAGGGAAAGTACGCGGCCTTTATCGCTGAGTACAACCGCCCCTTGAAGGAGGGCGTGTATGGAGACTACGCAAATCGCGAGGTGCTTCTTGACCTGGTGCGGTTTAAGTCCACAAAGGTGGAAGGCTTCACCTCGCTCGCCGAAGCAAAGGGACGCATGCTAGCCGAGCAGAAAACGCTTTACTACATCACCGGAGGCTCGGAGAGCATGCTCCGCAACTCTCCTCTGCTCGAGCTATATAAGAAGAAGGGAATCGAGGTCCTTGTTCTGGATGATGATATCGACGAGATCGTCTTCTCCTCTGTGCCGAAGTACGGTGAAACAGATCTCAAGGCCGTAAATAGGTCGGCGACCGGCGACGACCTGAAGGATGAGTCATCGCCTGAGAAGAACGAGGAGCTTCTTCCGCTGCTGGAGAAGATCAAGTTGACGCTCGGCGATGCAGTGAACGAAGTGCGCGTTTCGAGCCGTTTGGCAGACAGCCCATCTGTCATCATCACGGATGAGGACGAGCCTTCTGCTCGCATGCGCCAGATGATGCGTGCCATGGGCCAGCAGGAGATCCCCGAACCGACGCCCACGCTTGAGATCAATCCTGACCACGCGATCATCCAGAAGCTACTTGCCGATCCTGCAAACAGCAAGGTGGAAGACGCCGCCTGGCTCCTCTTTGATCAAGCGCTGCTACTCGAAGGAGTGCCACTCAAAGATCCGGCTATCTTCGTGCAGCGTTTAAATCGCGTGCTTACCCAGTCCATTTGATCGAACGTCGAGCAGGCAGAAAGCGTTATCGCTACGGCCGCGCTTCTGCCTCCGACGCTAATTACTAGGCAGCCGATGCGCTTGGTAGCAATCAGCGCTCCGATCCGCCGCAATGCTGTTGATTTTACGAGGACCTTACCAGACGCGTAGCATAGCGACTATGTCGAGGGCCTTTTCTTGTCGCTGATCGCTTTGTCCCGCAGGCGTTTTCTCAAGGACTTCGGCATTGCTACACTCGCCACGTCTTGGCAAACGTCAACTCACCCTGTCTGGGCGGCGACCAGCGACGGACGACACGGTGTACCGAACGATAGGCTCTCGTTGCCGCTGCCCCCTGTCTTCACCCCGCTTCCTCTTGGCGCGGTACGCCCCCAGGGCTGGCTCCGTACGCAGCTGGAAATCCAGGCAAATGGGCTGAGCGGCCATCTCGACGAGACCTGGCCAGATGTAGGCCCAAATAGCGGTTGGCTTGGCGGCACCGGAGAATCGTGGGAGCGAGGACCCTACTACCTTGACGGACTTATCCCGCTCGCTTACCTGCTTAATGATGCTGGGCTCAAGGAGAAAGCTCAACGTTATATCGATTGGACACTCACGTCGCAGACACCAAGCGGGATGTTTGGGCCACGCACCAATGACGATTGGTGGCCGCGCATCGTTATGCTGAAGGTCCTAGCCCAGTACCAGGAGGCAACCGGCGATCCGCGGGTCATTCCCTTGATGGAGCGCTACTTCCGCTATCAACTTGCAGCGCTCCCGGAGCGCCCGCTGCGGGATTGGGGGCGTTTTCGGTGGCAGGATGAGGTTCTAAGTATTCTGTGGCTGTACAAACGCAACGGAGATCCAGGCCTCCTACAACTCTGCCGATTGCTGCATGCGCAGGGATATGACTGGATTGCTGATTTTGCAGACTTCCGATACACGATGCGCATGACCGCGGGAGAGCTCGATCTGGGTGTGAAAGGAAACGGCCTCAAAGATAGAGCGCTCGCAACGCACGGCGTCAACAATGGTCAAGCGTTAAAGACGGGGCCTTTGTGGTCGATAGTTTCCGGCTCCGCGAACGATCGGGCTGCCGTGCTGCAGATGATAGCCGAACTGGACAGGTACCATGGCCTTCCAAACGGTATGTTCTCCTGTGATGAGCACCTGGCGGGTGCGAATCCCTCACAGGGATCAGAGCTATGTACGGTTGTCGAGACAATGTTCTCGCTTGAAGTGGCATTGGGTATCCTCGGCGACGCGACTCTCGGCGACCGTCTGGAGAAGCTTGCGTTTAATGCGTTACCGGGAACGCTTACGGATGACATGTGGGCGCACCAGTATAATCAGCAACCGAACCAGGTGGAATGTAGCCTGCATCGTGAGCCCTGGACGACCGATGGGCCAGAGTCGAACCTATTTGGACTCGAACCGAACTATGGCTGCTGCACCGCGAACTTTCATCAAGGATGGCCGAAGTTCGCAGCAAGCCTTTGGATGAAGTCCGCGGACGATGGGCTTGTTGCTGCGGCGTATGCACCTTCCGAAGTAACCACCGTGATACGTGGGGTGCGAGTCCACGTCATGGAAGAGACACACTATCCGTTCCGCGGAAGCATCCGGCTTACGATACAGCCGGAATCCGCCACTGTCTTTCCGCTGCAGCTACGTATTCCCGCCTGGGCAGCGGGAAGCACGATCCATGTGAACGGTCAAGAGGAGCAGACGCCAGCCCCCGGAGCATTCGCGCGACTTTCAAGATGGTGGCAGCATGGTGACGTAGTGGAAATTACGCTTCCCATGCAGCCGCGTATCTCCCGCTGGTTTCAAGACTCCGTCGCCGTGGAGCGAGGACCATTGGTCTTCTCCTATGGCATTGGTGAGGACTGGTTGAAGCTCCGGGACCGCGGGCTGACGGCGGACTGGCAAATCTACCCTGCGACGCAATGGAATTATGCCCTTGAACTCGGGACTAGTGTATCGGCTGAAACGATCACGGAAACCCTTTCGGATATGGGTGCTGTGCCCTTCAGCCGGAAGGAACCTCCTGTGGAGTTGAAGGTGCAGGCACGAAGGCTTTCCTCGTGGCGCGCAGAAGAGGGGGTCGCCGCACCGGTGCCGCAGAGCTCTGTTGATGCTGATGGGCCGATCGAGACGGTCACCCTGATTCCATACGCCGCGGCGAAGCTCCGCATTACGGCGTTTCCTCTCGCAACGAGCGAAAGCCGCTGATACTGCCCGTTCTGACCTCGAGATCATGCGCATCCTGGTACTGCCCCAGCTACAAGCAAGCCGCTCATGACAGAGTCTACAGCGTAGATTCGCGGGCTCAGACCGAGGCCCCATCGTCAGGTAGGCCCCGTACGCTGCACCCACAGCTCCTACGAGACGGCGATAGTTCGGCGATGTCGTGTCACTACTCGGCGGAGCAGCCCCCTTTCTCACACGTAAAGAGGCGCATCGGACATTTGACCTAGATGCGCCTCTGGCTCCTGACCGATGACAAGGTCTTCCGCCGGCATGAAGATAGGTGCACGCTATTTCAAAGATCGGAGCCGGCTTGGCTGGTGTGCGATGTCCTGCTTTTCCCGATGCAGGGAACGATGCCAGCAAGATCCTGTACGACGCGCTCACACAAGCTTGCTCGTACATATATCAGCTGAGGCATGCTCCATCGTGCGCATGCACGGAAGCGGAGATGGCCCATCCAAACTATCGGCAGCGCGCGTGTCGTGCCGCCAGTGATAGCGTAAGTGATTCAACACTTCGCGAGGGTTTACGCATGAGCCTTTTTTCCGGTTGGAGCCGTCGCACCTTTCTCTCCGCACTTGGCGCCGTAACGGGCGGCCTGCTCGCGCCGGCCAAGCTTGACGCTGCCGCCATGTTCGGCAAGAAACACACCTTGCACTCGGGAGACGGCAGCCCCATTGTGCCTATCACCAGCGGGTTGGGCTCAAGCGGAGACATCTATGCCGAGCTCGGCGTCACTCCGCTGATCAACATCAACGGCACCATCACCGTCATGGGCGGTTCGGTGATGAAGCCTGAGGTGATGGAACTGATCCGCTTAGGCAATCAGCACTTCGTGCTGATTGATGAGCTCGAGATTGCAGCCGGCAAGTTCATTGCGAAGCTGTGTAAGTCGCCCGCAGGCTATACCGGGCTTGTGACGGGTGGTGCAGCCGCTGCGCTCGTCGTCGGCTATTCGGGCATGATGACGGAGGACTACGAGTCGCGCATGAAGGTCATTCCAGATGTGAGCGGCTTTCCACGGAACGAGGTGATTATCCAGAAGAGCCACCGGTACCCGTTCGACCACCAGATCCGCCAGACAGGTGCAACGCTCGTGGAGGTGGAGACACGGGACCAGATGATCAACGCCATTAATCCTAAGACCGTAGCGATCCACTTCACCAACATTCTGTCGGGCGGCGGCAAAGTCAGCGGGCCCGAGACTGTCGCCATCGCAAGGGCGCACAACATATACACCTTCAACGATGCGTCTGCAGATGTGCCTCCGGTTGAAAGACTCTGGACGTATCCTGCACTAGGTTTCGATCTGACGACCTTCAGCGGCGGCAAGGACATCTGTGGTCCGCAGGCTTCCGGGATCCTGATCGGCAGGGAAGACCTTATTCGCTATTCACTCCTGAACATGAGTCCTCAGGAAGATCGTATTGGGCGCTGCTGTAAAGTAGGCAAAGAAACAATCTTCGGCCTGCTGAAGGCGCTCGAAATCTTCGTCAATCAGAATTATCCCGAGACGCTGCGCATGTACGACGATCGTGCGCACACAATAACAGAGGCCGTAGAGAGATTTGGCGTCACAGCGCTTCCGCGTGAATTTGATCCGCAGGCGCTGGGCAACGTGACGCCGAAGTACACCTGGCGTATCGATCCCGCGAAGCTCACCCTTACTGGCAGGCAGGTTATGCAACAGCTGGCCGACACGCGTCCGCTCGGGATCGGCAGCATGGGCGCCGGTGTCAGCGGCATGCGCGGGCGGCATTCCGATGACCCGAAGGGCCCGCGTCCCGGCGGTGAGAAGCCCCCATCGCAGGATCCTCCTGTCGATCCGCAGACCTTCGGCTTCGCGGTGTGGCAGCTGAAGCCGGGCGAGGACAAGATCATTGCCGATCGTCTCGTTGAGATCTTCAGCGCCGGTTCAAGAACCTGACCGCTTGAGAGGAACCGGAGGCTGCTGCGAACATTGCAATCCAATTTCAGAAACTTCGGGAGTGTTCAGCGTGATAGTTAAGCGACGATCGATCTTCACTTCCGCGGTACTTGCCACGGCATTGTGTGCAGCAGCCGGTGCGCAAACTCCCGTTACCGGAGATCGCGCTCCCGCACCGCAGCCGCAGCAGCCGGCGCCGGAAACCTCGGTACCAGTGAGTGCAAATGCTTACCAGCAGCAGGGCCCGGCTGGGCCGTCGCAGTGCAAAGGCTGCTTCCCGGTTTCAGCAGCCGGCCAGGGACCAAACCAGGAGACGGGTCTGCCGCAACCTGTACCACAAACTGGTTCCACGGCCGGCGTACCCCGTGTGGGTCCACCGCCGTCGCTGCCGAACCCTCTGCCGTATGACCTGCTCCTACAGAACGGCCACGTGATCGACGCTAAGAACAGCATTGATCGCGTGATGGACGTTGCCATCAAGGACGGAACGATTGCAGCAGTTGGCGGACACCTTGATCCAAAGCAAGCAGCGAAAACGATTGATGTCTCGGGCGACTACGTCACGCCAGGGTTGATTGATCTTCATACGCATGATTATGCCTCGACGGGCGAGGCGCATTCCTACGCGGGCGATTACGGCATCTGGCCCGACGGCTTCACCTTCCGCAATGGAGTCACCACCATCTGCGATGCAGGGAGCTCCGGCTGGCGCAACTTTGAGGACTTTAAAGAGCACATCATCGACCGAGAAGAGACTCGCGTCCTAGCATTCCTCAACATTGTGGGCGCAGGCATGCGGGGGACGCGCTTCGAGAACAACCTGGACGATATGCAAATGGTTCCAACCGGATACATGGCCCTTCGCTATCCGGATACCATCATTGGGATCAAGAGTGCGCACTTTACCGGGCCCGAGTGGACTCCGTACCTCCAGGCGATCGGGGCCGCCAGGATCGCAAATATTCCCGTGATGATCGACTACGGCGCGAATCGCATCGAGCGACCACTCTACGACCTGCTGGCTACGTATCTGCGTCCGGGCGACATCTACACGCATGTCTACTCCGGATTGCGCGGCGAGCAGGATGTCATGACGCTCGGTCCTTCCAAGGCGCTGCTCCTTGGACGAAAGCGCGGCATTTATTTCGACGCAGGTACAGGTGGCGGCAGCTTTCGTTTTCGGGTGGCGATTCCACTCATCAAGGCAGGCTTTCTACCGGACTCGCTCTCGACCGATCTGCATGTGGACAGCATGAACTCCAGTACCAAGGACATGCTGAATGTCATGAGCAAGTTCATGGCGATGGGGCTCACCGTACAACAGGTGGTTGCCGATACCACGTGGCATCCAGCACAGGAGATACAGCGTCCGCAACTCGGTAACCTCTCTGTAGGAGCACCCGCCGATGTGGCAGTCTTGAGTGAAGACCATGGCAAGTTCGGCTTCACCGATATGGACAACACGCGCCTGACAAGCGACACCCGGTTGGAATGCCAGCTGACGCTGCGTGCAGGCAAAGTCGTATACGACCTGAACGGCATCTCTATGGATGCGTGGGATGATGTGCATGCATCCAGCAATCCTCAAATGGCTGGTCACTGGACGGAGTTCCGTGCACGGCCACCGCTATCCGAGCAGATCACCCCGCGCAAGCCGCTCTCTCCGCAGCAGTAGCAAGCGGTCGCGGTTTGGAGGAACGATGCAAAGTTCCGTGAACATCCCGAGCCTTTTCAGCCCAGGGCGGCGCGCTGTATGCCGAGGAGTAGTGTGCAGCGCTCTCGCCTGGATCGAAGCCAGGAGCAGAAGTTTCGCAGCCGACCCCGCGCCCACGATCGTGAGCTGGCAGATGCTGCAGACGCTCAGTCTCACCGCGCCCATGTCGCAGCAGAAAGCGCCCGTGGTGCAGCTTGCGGGCAAGCGCGTCAGTATTCCGGGATTCATGGTGCCGTTGGAAGATGATCTCGACTCAGTCACTGAGTTTCTGCTCGTGCCTTATGCGGGCGCCTGTATCCACGTGCCACCTCCGCCGCCGAACCAGATCGTCTACGTCAAGATGAACAAGACCACGAAGATACAGGTCACCTTTACAGATCCGATTACTGTCACGGGGATGCTGCACATTTCCACCGTGCAGAGCCCCTACGGTGCAGTCTCCTACGATCTTTCCGGAGAGAGCGTTGTTCCGTACCAACCCCAATAAGCGAGACGCATGAATAAGCCCGGTTTCCTCCTAAATACAATTGCAGGTCACTGCGTGCATCTTCCGCCAAGAGAATCAATACTGCGAGGTACGGGAACGCACCCTTTCAAAGAGCGGAGCTGCAGATGAGCAACCATGCCATCCATCTACAAAATGTTGTATTTGGGTACGAGCCGCAGAAACCTGTGCTGCGTGTACATGACTTACAGGTAGAAGCAGGCAAACGTCTGTTCCTGTATGGCCCGAGCGGCAGCGGAAAGACAACGCTGCTCGGTCTGATGACCGGGATCCTTCAGCCGCAGCAGGGCACCTGTCTGGTGCTTGGCAACGAATTAACCAAGCTCTCGATGACCGCCCGCGATCGGCTACGCGGCGAGCAGATGGGCTACATCTTCCAGAGCTTTAACCTGATCCCTTACCTCACCGTGCGCCAGAATGTGGCGCTCCCGTGCCATGTCCATGCGTGCAGGCGCAAGCAGATCGTTGCCGCCACGGTCGCAGAAGAAGTGGAGCGTCTGGTCGGCCATCTGGGACTTGCCGCCTATCTTGACCGCAACGTCAAAAAGCTGAGCACCGGCCAGCAGCAGCGCGTCGCCATTGCGCGCGCGGTCATCGGCAAACCCGGCCTCGTCATCGCGGACGAACCTACTTCTTCCCTTGATACCGATCGTCAGCACACTTTTCTGGAGCTCCTCTTCCAGGTCTGTGATGAAGCGCGAGCGACGCTGCTCTTTGTCAGCCACGACCGCTCGCTGATGAGCCGTTTCGATGAACGTGTCGCGCTCGGCGATATCGCCGAGGTATGCGCGTGATGATCCTGCGCCTTGCTTATGCCTCGCTGCTAAGCCGTAAGTTCACGAGCCTCCTAACGGTCTTCTCGATCGCGCTCAGCATGATGCTGCTGGTTGGCGTAGACCGCATCCGACAAGGAGCGCAGGTAGGTTTTGAGGGTACGCTGAGCCAGACCGACCTCGTCGTAGGAGCACGCGGCGGGTCGTTGCCGCTGTTGCTCTATGCGGTTTTCCATATAGGCACCGCGAATAACGAGATCTCCTACGCTTCCTATGAGCACTTTGCTCACCATCCCGCGGTGCTGTGGACGATTCCGCTCTCGCTAGGTGATAGCCATCGCGGGTTTCGCGTGGTCGCAACGGATGACAACTTCTATGAGCATTACCGCTACCGCGGCAATCGCAGCCTTGAGCTCGCCGGCGGTGTGCGGCCGGAGGGCATCTTCGAAGCGGTACTGGGTAGCGCGGTCGCCGCGCAGCTGCACTACCACCTGGGGCAGAAGCTTGTTCTCAGCCATGGCCTGGAGGGTAGCTTTTTGCAACACACCGCCGACCCGTACACAGTGGTCGGCATTCTCAAGCAGACGGCAACGCCCGTTGATCGCGCCATCTACATAACGTTATGGGGCGATGAGGCAATGCACCTGGGCTGGACCTCTGGAGCGCCGCCGCTGCAGGCCATTCCCGAATCGCAAATACATAAGTCTGACCTGCACATCAGAACGATTAGTGCGTTCCTGCTGCGTACCAGATCCCGCGTCGGCACGTTGTTCCTGCAGCGCGAGATCAACACCTATGGACCAGAGCCTCTCACGGCTATCATTCCTGCTTACACACTGGAAGATTTGTGGGGCGTACTCAGTGCGGCGGATGTGGCTCTTTCGCTGATCAGCGGTGCAGTGCTTGTGGTAAGTCTGCTGGTAATGCTCACCGCACTCTACACCTCGCTCAACGAGCGGCGCCGCGAGATCGCCATCCTGCGCACTGTCGGGCTGCATGCAGGGCAGATCTTTCTGTTGTTTATCCTGGAGTCAACGCTGATCAGTACTGCGGGCGCTGCCCTTGGGCTAGCCGCCGCGTATGCCGTGCTCTTCGCGATACGAATCCCGGTGGAAACCCACTATGGTATTCCGTTGGCCATGGTTGGCGTCTCGTCACGCGTCATCTATTATTTGCTTGCCGCAGTAAGCGCTGGGACCTTGCTCGGCTTCATCCCTGCGATTCGCGCGTACCGGAATGCTCTGGTGGATGGGCTCAACGCTGGTTGACCTCTGCTCAGGCATTGCTTGCAGATTAAAGCCAGCAGTCGCGGAGTGGGCCTCTGCACTGTCGCCCCACAGCGACAGGACGGCAAAGCGAAGAGTCCGTAAGTGCGCGCCACCGCACCCTGAGCAGCAAACAGGCACCCACGGACCTCGCAAGAATCCATCATCCCCCAGAACAAGCAGAACGTGGATCCTGAAGCCCTCGTCTCATCGCCACCCATTTCTGAGACACTCTTTGGTACGTCGAACGGGGAGGCTATGTGTACCGGCCTCGAGATGCTGCGGCTCCACTCCCGCAAATCCTCCCATCCTCTTGGCGAGGCTTTCCGTCAGCCATCTTGAGAGAGCAGCTGGCACGATCCTGGCTACGCCGCTGTCCATCTTCGCAATGTCTTCCGGAGCGACATCAAGGTCGTCCGCGGAGCTTCAGCTTGCGCTAAACGTGCTTCAAAAAACCCTTGAAGACGGGCCCTCCTCAGGCCCAACCCTCTCATACGTTCTCGCAAGAGTCTTAAGACGGTTCAATCTGTTCTTAACGTGCACAGGTGCGATGTACCCACACCATCCCCGAGGTGGCAGACACATCCATGGAAGGGTCTCTTGGTACTGAACCCACTCGGCAAAGCGCCCCTGCTGCTGGTAGCGAAGTCTAGGCTTAGCCACGATTCTCTCCGAACGTGCAGCATAGTTTGAATCGCGTAGAACAGTTGTGCTACTAATCGCGCAGTTCTTGAAAGGGAGGGCTGAGTGTGCCAAGACACAGTCGAAGTTCGGGACGCCCCACGCTGGCGGACGTAGCGCGGGAAAGCGGCTTCTCCATCTCGACCGTCTCCATCGTATTGAACGATGCGCCGCTAGCACAAAGCGTCTCGGTCAGCACCAAGGAGCAGATCCGGGCTGCAGCGCTGTCCCTCGGCTATCGGCCCGACGCGTTTGCGCGCTCGCTCCGCAGCAGGCGAAGCCAGATCATCGGGATCATGGTCTTCAACATCGCCGATCCATTCTGCACGCTCATCCTGAAGGGCATTCATCATGCTCTCCGCCCAACGAGCTATCTGCCGATCATCATGGACGCACAGAACGATTTGACGCAATTTGAAAGGTACCTCGGCATGTTGCTGGAGCGGCGGATCGAAGGTCTGATCGTCGTCGCCAACTGGTTATTCGTGGACATCAAGCCACTCGCTGTCATCGAGCAGGAGAGAATCCCCACGGTAGTGGTCGGCCAGAAGATGTACGCGGGTTCCATGAGCTCAGTTATGGTCGACAATGAGCGTGGCGGCTACCTGGCGTTCAAGCACCTCTATGATTTTGGCCATCGCGAAATAGCCGTGCTGCGCGGGCCGGCCGCCCTGCCTGACAGCAAGAAGCGTTGGACCGGAGTTGCAGGCTTCGCTGGAGAGCATGGCATTAAAATACGACGAAGCAGCGTGGTCGATCTGCCGAACTCCTCGGACCCGGGCGCTGGGTTCCAGGAAGGACGGCGATTGACTACTGAGCTGCTGGCTTTGAACCCAGCGATCACCGGCATAGTGGCTTTTGACGATCTTACTGCGCTAGGGGCGATCAGTGGGCTGCGTCAGATCGGCAGGAGCGTGCCTCAAGAGTGCTCTATCGTCGGGTTTGATGATATCCCAATGGCAGCATTCTCGACTCCAGGGCTGACAACGATTCAGCAGCCGATGGAGGGGATGGGCATGACAGCGGCAGGCCGCCTCCTGGAAGGCATCGAAGCAATGCATGCAGGCGAGATGCTGCCGGCGCACCACTGGCTCACTGATCCACTTCTAGTTGCGCGTGGATCGACTGCTGCTCTAAAGCCTAACTTACCTACGTTATAAGTCGCGGCTATGTCGCCGATAACGCCAGACATGCCTCCTGGGAAAGCGAAAGCCCAAGGTTCAGTTTTCTGTTGACAAGGCGTTCACACAAGCGAATTATCCGAGTACTGAAACGTTTGAACGACCGCCCGGGTGAAGCGCCTGCTTCACCCGGGTGGCCCGGCACGCATCGTATCGATCCCGCCTTGAGGTCTTCAGGCGAGAATGGAACGCTGTCACAAAAACGTAGACAGAGCCACTACTTGGTTGGAGGCAAGCGTATGGGAGAGATCCGCCACATGTCACGCCGCCCGCACTCGGCAGCGTCACACCTGCTTTGTTCCTTACTGTGTGTTCTTGGAGCCACGCCGTATTTGCTGGCCCAAGCTGGGCGCGGAGGGGTCAGTGGCACAGTGACCGATCCTACAGGTGCCGTGGTCGGGCGAGCGAAGGTCAAGCTGACCAACCCGGCCACTGGAATCTCGCGCGAGGGTGCTACAAGCGCGGCTGGTCTTTACTCCTTTGTCTCGCTCGATCCAGGTACATATCAGCTATCTGCCACGGTGAAAGGCTTTGAGTCGGTGATTGAAAGCAACATCAAGGTCGATGTCGATCAGGTGAGTACAGCAAACATAGTGCTGCATCTGGGCAGTGCGAATGATGTGGTCACGGTGAACGCTGCAGAAGACCTTATTGATGCGAGCAGCTCTACTGTGGGTCAACTTATTTCGGCGGCGACGATCGACCGTGTTCCTCTTCTCACAAGAAACGTGTACGACCTCGTGCAACTCAGCGCTGGGGTCACGCCAGCGAATGGTTCGCCGAACTCTTCAAGCTCCTTCGCAATTACAAACATTTCTTCGGGACGCCCTGGTGTCGACGTGTCCTCCTACACCATCAACGGTGCGATCCAAGGTTCGGTGTACTACATGGTGGATGGCAGCCCTCTGGGCGTCGCAGAGAACAATGCCGCAGCCATCATTCCCGCGCTCGACATCCCGGAAGATGACGTAGATGAGTTTCGCGTCGAGACCCAGAATACGCCGGCATCTTTCCAGAGCGGCGGCGCAGGCGTCATCAGTCTCGCGAGCAAGGCAGGATCAAACGCGTTCCACGGCGACGGCTTTGTGTATATCCGCCCGAATGTGCTGGCCGCCAATGATTACTTCAATAAGCAGAACCAGCTTGCCAGTGGCAGCCCGAATGCAGCGCCCGCTTTCCATCGCTACCAGGAAGGCGGCTCGATCGGCGGCCCGATCCTGCACAGCAAGTTCTTTTTCTTCGGGGATTACGAAGCTACCCAGCAGGAGCAGTTCGATGGGTCCAACCTGTTCACCGTCCCAACGACTGCAGAACGCACAGGAGATTTCTCCGCAGATACGTTCACGATTTACAACCCGCTCGTTCCAGACAACGCGGATGGAACACGACAGCCTTTTGCGGGCAATGTGATCCCCAATCCCAACCCCATTGCGTTGAAGTTCCTTTCCGAGTTTCCGAAATGCAATGCGCCAAGTCCGACCACCTGCGATGCAGCGACGAACGGAGCGATCAATAACCTGTACGTTCCAGGTCTTGATCCCACCACAGCGCATCGCTTTGATGTTCGTCTGGATTACGCGTTAAGCGACAAGCAACGGATCTTCGGTCGTTTCTCTTTTGATCGCCTCTTTACTTCTGGAGTCAATGCATTCGGCAACGCCTGGGACCCGAACTATGCGCAGAACATCACAAACGGGCGAAACATACTGGTCGCTGACGATTACACACTTGACCCCAACACCGCGCTGCAGTTGCGCTACTCCTTCACCCGCCACTTCGAGAACCAGGGCGGCGATCCAGCGCAGAACGGGTACGACCTCACGAGCCTTGGCTTTCCCGCGGCACTCGGAGCGCAGGAGGTTTATAAGACCCTGCCGTATGTCCTCTTCTCCGATGTAGGAGGCGGCGTAGGGGGCACAGCGAACTACAACACGTTCGTCTACGCAAGTGAAAACAGTGATGTGAATGCGACGCTCACCAAGGTGATCGGCAAGCACGAGATCAGCCTGGGTGCAGAGTATATGAAGCGCTTCCTAAACGTGGGTCAGCCGGGCGCTCCATCGGGAAACTACGACTTCGATATTTCGGCGACGGATCAGCAGGTTTCCTCTGGCGTCGGGGGCAGCGATTTTGCTTCTTTCCTTGTCGGTGTTGGCGAGGCTCCCGGCGTCGAAGACACCAACTTCACCAAGGACCTGTTTGTGGCAGAGGCGAGCCCATACTACGCTGGGTTCGTCGAAGATACCTTCCATGCGACTACGGCGCTCACGATCACCGCAGGCCTGCGCTGGGACATCTTTGGTGGAAGGACAGAACGGCACAATCGTCTCGAGTACTTCGACCCGGCTGCGAGTGCAAGTGAGAATGGCGTGGAATTTCAGGGTGCTGAGGAATATGCAACGGGTAGCAATCGCTCGCCAATGGGAACAAATCTCAATGATTTTGGCCCTAGGCTTGGATTCTCCTGGCAGGCTCGTCCGCACTTTGTAGTCCGCGGAGGCGCCGGTTTCTATTATGGACCCAGCGTAGCGATGGTGGCCGGTGCCGCGCAGGATAGCGACGGGTTTTCGTCCGTGACCAATTGGAATTCCACCTGTTATACCGCCTTCGGCAACACCACCGTGAATGGTTCAAACCTTTGCGCGAACGCTCCATCGGGAAGCTTGGCGCCGAGTTCCACGGGCCCCTACTCGTTGAGCAATCCTTTCCCTCAAGGTGTTGTCCCCTTGGTCAGCAATCCTGCTGGCCTCACCAACAATCTGGGCACGACCCTAAATACAGTCTTCCACTCGCAGCGTACGGTGACCACCTACAACTTCAACCTGGGCCTTGAGTATGCACTTCCACACGGCATCGTTGCGAGTGCTGCCTATGTGGGCAGCCGCGGGCTCTTCCTGCCACTTGGCACAGTCGATCTGAACCAGCTTAGCCTCGGGACCATTGGGCAATATGGCACAGCGCTGATGAATACGATGGTGCCGAATACCCTCGCAGGGATCCTCCCGGCGACAAACGCCAACTATGGATCTCCGACCGTGCCGCTTTTTACCACCCTGCAGGCGTATCCTCAGTTCGGCAATGGCAGCTACGGTGCAGGGAACGGCGTTGTGTTGCACGGTTACCCGGGTGGAGACTCCGAGTACAGTTCTCTTCAAGCGAAGTTGCAGAAGCGGCTCAGCCATCACATCAGCGTCCTATCGTCCTTCACGTGGGCCAAGTTGATGTCGGATGATGGAAATCCGCCTCTTGGCTTTGTCGGATCGCATGCAGGCGCACCACAGGACTGGAGAAATCTCAACCTTGAGTGGTCCGTCAGTCCTCAGGATGTGAAGTATCAGTTCACCGGGCAGGCCTCCTACAACCTGCCGATAGGTCAGGGACGTGCTCTTGCCTTGCATGGCGTCGCAAATGCCGCGCTTGGCGGCTGGACGACAAACGGAATCGTTTACGTGAGTACCGGCGTTCCGATCGCATCCCCGCTTTCGGGCATCACTCCTTCCTACTTTACCCAACGCGCAGACATGACCTGCAATGCCGGGAAGAACGCTTCCCGGACCGCTGCTCAGTGGTTCAGCCCTCTCTGCTTCGCCTTGCCTGCGTCTCCCTTTGTCGCGGGGACGGCGCCCGCTTACCTGGACCATGTGCGGACGATGGGTGCGCGAGATGTTGATTTGACCTTTTTCAAGAACTTCACTTTCGGTAATGACAAGAACCTGCGCTTCGAGGTCTCCAGCTTCAACATAGCGAACAAGGCGCAGTTTGCTGGACCGGCCGTACCGTCCATATTCAACGTGGAAAGTGATCCAACCACCTATGCTTCGCAGTTTGGAGCCATCACTGCAAACGTGAATGCACCACGGCAGTTCCAGGTAGCGTCTCGTTTTCAATTCTGAGAGTGCCTTGATGAGTAGATCGACCGCCTGCGCTTGGGAGGAGAGAGATGCGATTAATTCCGGGCTTATGCCTCTTGTTGCTCTGTGTGTCCGGTGAACTGCTGGCGCAGCGGGTGACCCCGTCGACGACTTCACTCAACGAGGGGTGGACACTCGAGTCTGGTTGCAAAGGCATGGCGACCGGTACGGAACAGACAAGCGTCTCCTACAGGCCGTTGCACGCCTACAAGACCTCTGTTCCTTCAACCGTACTCGCAGCGCAGGTCGCTGCCGGGGTGTTTCCCGATCCATTCTTCGGGATGAACCTGCGCAACTTGCCAGGAATGGATTACCCCGTAGGCGGCAATTTCTCGAATCTACCGATGTCCACCTCCAGTCCGTATCATTGCTCGTGGTGGTACCGGAAGACCTTCAACATTCCTGCGAGCGACCGTGGGCGAAGCCTGGCTCTGCATTTCGGCGGCATCAACTATCGCGCCAACATCTGGCTGAACGGGAAGCTGCTTGCTGATTCAGAGAGCATCGCGGGCGCCTATAGGACGTATACCTTCGACGCAACACATCTAACAAAGCCGGGCGCGATAAATGTACTTGCCGTCGAGGTCTTTGCGCCTACAGAGACAGACCTAGGCATCAACTGGGTTGACTGGAGTCCCGCCCCCCCCGACAAAGACATGGGAATCAACGGCAGCGTGACGCTCGAGAGCACCGGTCCCGTAACGCTCTCGGCGCCGATGGTTACCACACACTTCAGCACTAGCTCGCCCGGAGCAGCAAACCTGACGGTATATGGAGAGGTCTCGAATACGTCGGCCGCAGCGGTCCAGGGTGTGGCCTCTGTGAAATTGCTCGGACTACACCTGGAGCAACCTGTTGAGCTACAGGCGGGAGAGCGGAAGACGATTGTCTTCACGCCAGAGCAGTACTCACAACTAACCGTGCAGAACCCAGGGCTATGGTGGCCCTATGGAATGGGTTCACCACAACTTCATCCGCTGTCCATGAGCTTCGCTATCAAGGGTTCGGTCTCCGATACCAAGGAAATTAAGTTCGGCATCCGTGAAATTAGCTCCGAGTTGACGCCGACGGGTTCTCGTCTCTTTCGCGTAAACGGGAAACCCCTTTTGATTCGAGGTGGTGGTTGGTCGCAGGACATGATGCTCCGCGAGGATCCCAAGCGCCTGCGCCAGGAGTTTGCGCTGGTGCGGGATCTGAGGCTCAACACCATTCGTCTCGAGGGCAAGCTCGAGACAGAGGACTTCTATGACCTGGCTGACCAGGAAGGGGTGCTCGTCATGGCGGGCTGGTGCTGCTGCGATCAGTGGGAACACTGGGATAAGTGGACTGCGGACACTCGCGCTGTCGCTGCAGCGTCTCTCCACTCGCAGATGCTGCGACTGCGCTCTCACCCGAGTTTATTCGTTTGGTTGAACGGAAGCGATAACCCGCCTCCGCCGGATATAGAAAGGATGTACCTCGGCATCGAAGAAGACACGCACTGGCCCAACCCGACGCTTTCCTCTGCAAACTCCACCGTAACCACAGTTACAGGTCCAAGTGGTGTCAAGATGTCCGGGCCCTACGATTTTGTCGCGCCTTCGTACTGGCTCGTCGACAAAACACAGCACGGGGGAGCCTTCGGCTATAACACTGAGACGAGTCCGGGCCCTGCTATCCCATCTGTTTATAGCCTGCGTAAGTTTCTTCCCGCCGATAAGCTTTGGCCGCAGAATGATGAGTGGAACTTCCACAATGGCGGGGAAGGCTTCCAGAAGCTAAGCGTCTTCGATGGCGCAATGACGGAGACGTATGGAACGCCGGACTCGCTGGAAGACTACGAACGCATGTCACAAGCTATGGCGTATGACGGCGAACGTGCCATGTTCGAAGCATACTCGCGGAACAAGTACATCTCCACCGGCGTTGTGCAATGGATGCTGAACAACGCATGGCCTTCTACCATCTGGCACTTATTCGATTACTACCTCGACGCAGCGGGTGGTTACTTCGGGGCTAAAAAGGCTTGCGAGCCAGTCCACATCCAGTACTCCTACGAC
The DNA here is from genome assembly GCA_965199135.1 of Acidobacteriaceae bacterium. GTDB lineage: Bacteria > Acidobacteriota > Terriglobia > Terriglobales > Acidobacteriaceae > EB88. The sequence continues at coordinate 2,972,726 of OZ240685.1, forward strand.
GATCACACCGTCTTTGTTGTTAACAGCACCTATGATGCGGTGCCTCGGCTGCATGCTACAGCGCGTGTCTTTGACGTCCACCTTCACCCAGTGTTTTCAGGAGATGCCGAGGTCAATGCAGGCCCGGACTCCTCCAACAAGGTGCTGTCCATTCCCGACTCTGCTTTTGGGAGCGGCGGAACACAGCTTTCCTTCGTCCAGCTCAGATTGCTTGATCAGACGGGCAAGATCGCAAGTGAGAACTTCTACTGGGTGCCTTCGACACTTACCACGTTCAACTGGGCAAAGACGGATTACACGCACACGCCGGCGCTCACCTACGAAAAGCTGACAGACTTGCGCGCTCTCCCTTCCGCTACGCTAAGCAGCACGGTGGCTTACTCCGCAGATGGGCACGAGACCAAAATCCATCTTTCTAACCACTCGCAAGCGCTTGCCTTCCAGGTATTGTTACGGGCGCTTGACAGCAAGGGCGAAGCCATTGAACCAGTATTCTGGTCCGACAATTACGTGTCGCTTATGCCAGGCGAAGAGCGAACACTCACTGCGACGCTATGGCCCGCTTCTCACAAGGGTCTCGCCTCGGTGGTCATCTCGGGGTGGAATGTTGCCCCCACGAAGCTCGATGTAAAGACGCAAGGCTCTCGTGAGAAGACCATTGCTCTGCAGTAAGCAAAGGACGATCTGCCGCTTCGCATCGGCTTCGCGGAACTAGCCGCACGGTAGGAGCGTTCACAACGCCTCCAGTCGGGTCATCCGGTAACGACGGAACGCTACCGGTCTCAGCCATTCTGGCGATCCGCTGCGCAGCTTAGCGGAAGCGACGCTGCTGCTGACCATCGCCAACGATGAAGCTACCTTGGCTGGCTCCGACGGTGCTCAAGTCGTTCGCTCCGAGGCCTGCCTTGTCGGAGAGACCACTCGCGATCCCAGCTTGCAGAATGCGGACACCGACTGCGGCAGAGAAGTTGTGCTTCGAGGCCTCTAAGCTACGAAAGCCGGTTGGCGCAAGGCGCCTGTTGTGTGTTCGCCAGAGGATTGGAGGATCGTGGCAGCGGCAACGCTCGGCGCGCCGAAGGGCTGCTTGAAAGGGGCGCGTCAGGATCCATGCCGCTCCTTCGGTGGCGCGAGCGGTAGCAGAACTCTTGCCAGTGCAAGAGCCTAGATGTAGGCGATACAGTCGATCTCCACAAGCGAGTTTCCGGGAACGCCGCCTGCAGGAGCGACGGTGGTACGTACCGGGGGCATGTTGCCGAAGCGGCCTTTGTAGGCTTCGTTCATGCCTGCGTAGTCTTTCAGATCGTTCAGGTAAACGTTGACCTTTAGGACTTTGTCCAGGGACGAGCCGGCCTCGACGAGGTTCTTCTCGAGCTCATCGATAACGTGCTTCGTAGCCTCCTGGATTGTGCCTGGCTCGTGGTAACCTACGCCCGCAAGAAAGAGCAGGTTGCCATAGGAGATCGTGGAATTAAACAGTGGCGGGGGATCACCGGCTTTCAACTTGGCTCCAAAGCCGTAGTTCCTTTTGTGCGGAGTGGAAGTTGGCTGGGCTTCGGCCAGCGCGTTGTTTGTGGCTGCAGTGCCGGCGACTATAGCCGTGGTGGCTGCACCTTTTAGGAGTGCTCGTCTGCTTTGCTGTTTCATGCGTTCCTCGCTGGGGTTGTGAACAAGGCTGCACGCAGCCTCTCGGCCACTATAACTTCTTCGCCTGGTTGCAGCATCCAGGTGGAGAGGATGATGGAATGATCGTCCGCATTGAAGCCTCGGCCGTTGGTGCCAGTAGCAGGGTTCAACTCGATCGATGGGGTCCCACGGCGTAGCTGTTCTGCCACAGTGGCAGGTGTGATCCCGAGCTTCGCGGGGTCATAACTAAGGATAAGGTGCGGAACGTGGTTCGCAATCGGAGGAACGACGATGCGCGACTCCATCGTAGGCACATCTGAAACAGCGTCGCGGATGACGTTTGTGGTGCGATGGAACTCCGCCTGCATCCCTTCGTCGGTTTGGGCGAGCAGCCAGTCTATCGCGGCGACCATCCCGACAATCTGCTCCTTGGCGACCTTCATCCCGCGACCCACCGCATCGCTGTTCGGGTTGTTGTTCTCGGCTGCAAGAGCGATAAGGTCTCTGCGACCGAGCAGCAGACCGGCGTTCTGCGGACCGCGAATACCCTTTCCACCCGAGAAGCAGACAAGATCGAACCCCATGGCGGTGTACTTCCATAGGTTCTCGATCGGTGGAACATCCGCAGCGGCGTCGAGGTGGCAGGGCACGCCATGTGTGTGCGCCACGGAAAGCCAGTCCTCCCGGCTGATCTCACCCTCTTCCGCGGCGTTGAAGAAGTTGGTCATCACCGTCTGGTCCGAGATCGCGCCGCGGTAGTCGTCGAGTGTAACCACCTCGCGGATCTCTATGTTGCAGAGTTGCATTGCGTGGTCATACTCGTACCGGTGCGCCTTCTGCACTATCACTTGGTTCTTGCGGCCAGCCACGCCTTGAGGTATGGCTTCTGGCGTCAAGCCGTTCGCCTTTGCGACGCATGCAGCTGTCGCGAGAGTAAGCGCTGCGGACGCGCCAGAACTCACGAGCGCAGCCTCGCAGCGTAGCTTCTTCGCGAGGTACTCACCGGAGGCGCGTTGCAAGTCTTTCAGCCGAACAGGGTGATGCGCGGCGAGCTCAACAGCGCGCCGGACTTCCGGCGGCATCACCGCCGCCGTGAGATAGGTGTACGTGCCAGCGGCGTTGATGATGGGGGGTACGCCGAGCTTCGCGTAGTAGTCGTCCGCCTGCATTTCGGTAGCTGTTGCGGTAGCAGACGCAGGCAGGTCCCATGAGAGCGTAGCTGCGGCCAGGGCGAGCTGGGTGCGGCCAAGAAAAGCGCGGCGAGAGAGTGGCTGGCGATGCATCTGCGTCCTTGTGGTTCCTAGATTCTGCCGAACTTCTTCACGGCTTCCACGATCGAGTGGTACTTCTCGATGTACGGGTACATGGAGTGCTCAGAGTTATCAAGCTCTTGCGCGCGTACGAGGATCTCCGGGGCGTTTGCTTTGGGCACCACAACGACACCATCTTGGTCCGCAGCAATGATGTCCCCGGGTTGAACGTCTACACCATCACAACGGATATCTATGTTCGCACCTGCAAACCGGTAGTGCGCCACCGACGTTGAAGGAACAGGACCGAGCGCATAGACGGGGAACTGGATCCGTTTGAGTTGCGCCACATCACGCACACCGCCATCAACGACTGCTCCCGCATAGCCGCGGGCGGACATGGCCGTCCCCATGAGGCCACCCATGCCGGCGATGTCCGCACCATCGTCCACTTCCATCACGTACACCGAGCCAGGACCGCCCGTGTCAATGGCATCGAGCATGCCATTCAGTGCAGCGCTACCAGCACCCTCGGCCTTGCTCAGTTTGACAGTGATGGCTACCCCAGCAAACTTGGTTGGAAAGAGAGCGGTCATGCGATGCGACATGTACTGCTTCTTGTGGAGCAATTGTTCAATGGCGTCAGAGACGGATGCGACTTCGACGTGGCGGTAACCTTCGAGCAGTTGTGATGGGTCGGCGCGGTACTGTCCGGCGGTGCGAGGCTCATCGGCGAGGCTCCAGGTCGCAGCGGCTGCGCAGAACGATACGAGTACGCAGCTCACAACAATGCGGCGAAGGGCAGTGGCGTAACGCATGGCGTCGATCCTTTCGTACGACCACGACACAACATCTGAAACCCTGTGCGGTGGCCGTCGTCTGTCTGTCTTCTCACCGTATCCAACGTGGCTGCTTTTAGAAGTTGATCTTCCCGGCTAGCTGCAAGATACGCGCCGTACTTTGCGTCGAGGTGACAGTGCCGAAGTTGTTCGCAGCAAAGCTAGTGAGCCCGGTATTCGCGTTCAGCGTACCTACGCCGAGCGTCGTGTTTGGGTTGCTGGGGCTCGGATGATTAAACACGTTGAAGGCTTCGGCACGGAACTGCGCAGTGAGCCGCTCAAAGACGGGAAAGTTCTTGAAGAGCGAAAGGTTGGTGTTGACATAACCGGGGCCTGCCTGGTCATTGCGGTGCACGTTGCCGAAGGTGTAGAGCGCAGGGAGCGTGTAGGCGCTCGTGTCGATACAGCTTGTTGCATTGGCGTAGACGGTGCGCGTCGCGCGGCTGCAGTCATTGCTGCCTGCATGAACGTAACTGGGCCGTTGGGTGCCGATGCCGCCGACGTTAGCTCGATCATTTGAAATGCTCACGTTGAACGGAAGGCCGCTCTGGATGTTGATGATCGTGTTTGCCTGCCAGCCACCAAGCGCGGAGCGAAGGAGGGGATTGAGTCGCGTAAGTGCAGGCAGCGAGTAGTCGATCGACGCGACGAAACGATTGCGGATATCCCAGTTTGACCGACCATAGTCCGCCCTGAGATCGTATTGAATCATCGCTGTGCCACCGCCATTGGCATCACTCGATGTATCTAGATTCTTCGCCCAGGTGTAGTTGACGTTGGCGTCGAGCCCGTGCGTCAGGCGCTGACGCAGGATGACGTTGAAGCCATTGTAAGTCGAGAAGCTATCGTTCTGAATCTGGCGTATCTGGCCGAAGTTCTGGAGCGGGCGCCGTGGGTTCACAGCGCCAGCGCCAGGCAGAGGCTGGTTCGGATAGTAGGAACGATCTAGATCGATTGCCTTCGAGCCGAGGTATTGCAGCTCGAAGGCGGCGTTGTGCCAGAGCTCCAGGCCTGTATCGAGGTTCCACTGGTACATGCGTGGGGTCGGAAGGTAGTAGTTGTCGGTAAACGCCGTGGTGTAGCAGCCGAGCGTGCCAGGAACGCAAGAGGTTGTTGGCGCGCCCGTGCCTGTGGGATTGGTAAACGTAAGGCTACCGATGCCGCTTGGGGCTCCGCTGTAGGTGAAGGAGTTCGCGAGTGGGTAATTGCCTGTGGCGAGCGTGAAGGCATTCAAGTGGTTCGGGTTATAGAAGATGCCGCCTCCACCGCGCACGACGATCTTGTCTGTGACTCGGTATGCGATGCCAAGCCGAGGCGCCCAGAGATTGTGATTCGGACCGATGAACTTGAAACCGGGATCTGGTGTATAGGTAGCGCCGCTGGCTGCAGTGGTGGCCGGGATCAGCGCGGTGTAACTCTGGTTGATGATGCGAGCGTAGCCATTGAGACTGTAGGGTACGGTTGGCAGTTCGTAGCGTAGACCGTAGAGCAGAGTGAGTTTATGCGAGACCTGCCAGTTGTCCTCGACAAAGAAGCCATCGCGCCACTCAGCAACCGACCCCTTGATCTGCGTGATGGGTGTTACAACTGTCTGCGCATAGCCGGTGAGGAAATCCGCCGAGGCATCGCCGGAGTAGTTTCCGGTGAAAGTGAAGGCGCCTCGTGGTGTGTTCTGGGCAGCGCGGCCTATGTCCATCTTGCGGATATCTGCGCCAGCCATAATGTTGTGAGGCCCACGCGTGTAGGAAATCTGGTCGTAGCCATGGAGCGTTCGATCGTCCTGGTACCAGTTCGTACCATCAGCGCCCACCCCCTGGTAGCTGGTGATGTTGATGTCTGGCAGCCCAGGGTTGCCGAGATCAGTGAAGCCGGGGATGCCCAGATTTGTCGTCGTCCCCTGGATGTTATTCGCACCGAAATAGCTGAGGACATCCGTCGAAAGCTTGTTATACCCGAAGCGAAAATCGTTGATGAAGTTGGGCGTGATGATCTGCGTGTAGCCGAAAGCACTATTGGAGTCAGTCGTCGGGGAGTACGCGTTCGACGTCGGAGTCACCGAGCCGCTGAGATAGAAAAGACGCTGCCAGCTGTAACGGCCAAAGAGGCGTACGCGATCACCAATGTTTTCGTCAACACGATCGAGTGTCTGGTTCTGTTGTATGTTGATCGGTACCGTGGCGTTGTAGTTGTTGATGTCGCCGGGCAGATTTGGCAGCGGCATGTAGCTGATGAGTTTCGTCGCGATCGGCGAGATGTTCGTGACCTGATTCTTCGCGTAAGCAATCCCGGTCGCGGGATTGACCAGCTGCTTGCTCAGGGCGGAGTAGTCGCCGTTGCGCTCGGCCGCGGTCATGAACGTCGCAATGGTGGTCGACTGCGAGACCTGCCGCAAGCCTTCATAGGATCCCATGAAGAAGGTGCGATCGCGTCCGTTGTACAAGTGAGGCAGGAAGACCGGGCCACTTACTACGCCGCCGAACTGGTTGTAGTGCAGCACCGGCGTGGCGGCAGTAGGCAGAGAGAGCCAGCTCTTCGCATCAAGGGCGGTGTTCTGCACATAGTCGTACGCGGTGCCATGTAGCGCGTTCGTGCCGCTGAGCGTGTCCATGTTGATGTGCACACCCATGTAGGCGCCGTACTGTGCCGTGTAGTTGCCGGTCTGCACCTGCACTGCTGAGAGCGCGTCAGGGTTCGGCGAAACGGGGGACGTAGAGATAAGGCTGTTCATGATGGTAATGCCATCGAGGGTAAGGGAGTTCGTAACTTCGCGTGTGCCTGCACCGATAAAGTCCTCCCCGGGAGGATTGCCGGTGAACGAGGTCTTCGGCCCGATGATGACGTTGGACGCCGTAGCGGCAAGGTCCATGGCATGGCGGCCATTGAGCGGAAGGTTCTTCACTTCAGTCTTATCGATGGTTGCACCGAGCAACGCATCATCTGTCGAGAGCGCTGGCGTCGAGGCTGTCACGTTCATCTCGGTGGCTACAGACCCCACGGGGAGCGCAACATCGGTGCGGGCAGAGCTATTGAGTTCCACGATCACGCCTCGAGTCGAGACGCTCGAGAAACCGGGCTGCTCTACACTCACCGTGTAGGTACCAGGCTCGACAAACTGGATGGAGTAATAGCCTTCGCCGTTTGTTGTTCCGGGATACGCGACCTTGGTCGCTTCATTGACTGCTGTGACTTTGACGCCGGTCAGCACATTGCCTGCCGAGTCGGTGATCGTGCCGACAAGCGCCGTGTTGTTGGCCACCTGGGCATGGAGTGCAAGCGCAGGCATCAGGCAGAGAACGGGAAGAAAACGGTTCCTCATCGTGGCGGGCGTCCTTTCAGTCGTACGTATCTCGAGCGAGACAGGCCTGCAGGCAGAGGGAAAAGTATGCGTTACAGGATGCAACGGAGTGTGCTTATTCGAGCGGATGGAGGCGAGAATGTCCATCGGCCAGAAGGCGTGATTTCCCCTAGGACATTTGCACTATGGATTGCACTGGGTTAGTCGAGGTGGACGAGGCCACGCTGCAGCGCGTAAATGGTCGCCTGGGTGCGGTCACGTGCGCCCATCTTCTCGAGCACTGCGCTCACGTGAATGCGCACCGTCTTCTCGGCGATGTGAAGCTGCTCCGCGATTTCGCGGTTCGATCGGCCCTGCGTAATGCACGCGAGCACTTCGGTCTCGCGCGGCGTGAGATCGGTGATGGAGGTTCGTTCGGCCAAGCGATCGAGCGCAACACGCGGCAGGTAGCGCCGGTCGCGCTGCACGGTCTCGATTGCGTCAATCAACTCCTCGCCGCTTGCGTCCTTGTTCAGATATCCCATGGCGCCCCCGCGAACTGCGCGATAAACGTCTTCGCTGCCGCGGTAGTTGGTAAGCACAATGATGCGCGCATCGGCGAACTCCTTCCGAAGGCGCACGAGTACGTCGAAGCCGCTGATCCCAGGCAAGCGTAGATCGAGCAGCACCACATCGGGGCGGAGTGTGCGGTACAGCGCGATCCCATGCTCGCCATCGCCTGCCTCGCCGATTACCGTGATCTGCGTGTGCCCAGAAAGCACGGAGCGTAATGCAATGCGCGCAAGGAAGTGATCTTCGATCAGGAGCACGGAGATGTTCTTCAACCAGAGACTCTCTTTCTGCGACGCGTTCGGTCACATCGCTGCGACATCATAAGCCGATCCATGGAACGACCTCCTCTTTCGTCTCGGCGCGCGCCGTCCGAGCCATGGTGTGGAAGGGAACCGTCACAAACACTTCGGTCCCGTCGCTGTCACTTTCGAAGCGAAGAGTGCCTCCGAGTTTCCGGGTTCGCTCTTCCATCACGGCCATCCCAAAGTGACCAAGCTTCGCCGCCTGTTGCTCATGCACTGCGAAGCCGCAGCCGTTGTCAAGGACCCGCAGCTCGAGCGAGTCCGCCGTGTAGAGGAGCGTGATCTCTACAAGATCTGCGCCCCCATGTCTCACCGCATTGGAAGTCCCTTCCTGCACGATGCGGGTGAGGTGATGGACACAGCCAGGCGCGAGCGCCAGTTCCTCCCCCAAGACGCTGAGGCGAACATCGACCTGTTCGCGAATGTGATTGCGCTCGAGCATGCGGCTGAGTGCACGCGACAGAGAGTCTGTGACTTCGTCGCTGTCGCGCAGATCCCAGATAATACGACGTGCCTCTGCCTGGCACAGCATCACCATGCTGCGCGCAAGTTCGCTCGAGCGCGCTGCAGGTGTAGCCTCGTCACCACTGTCGCGGAAGAGTTTTGCTGTCGCTTCCAGCTGCCAAGAGATCGCGGCGAAACCAGCCATGAGCGTGTCGTGGCACTCCTGCGCGATCCGGTTTCTCTCCTCCAGCACCATTCCCATGGAACCCTTGACGCGCTGAATGCGCATACGAATGCGCAGCCGGATAAGAAACGTAAGCGCAGCAATGGCGAGTAATAGACACGTGCCCGCGAAGAGCCACGTCTGGTAAAAGTGCGGCTCCTGGATGATGGTCAGGCTTGCCAGCGCAGAGGTCCAGTCACCATCGCTGACACGGGCTTGGACCTCGAAGCGATAGCGGCCGGGCGGTAGCCAGCGGTAGCGCGCAACCCGTGCGCGCGTCACTGTCCATGCGCGATCGTACCCAACGAGTCGGTACCGAAACTCCACACGCGCTGCGTCCGAGAGGCGCTTTGCCCAGAAGAAGAGCAGCAGATCGGGCTCCCCGGGTTTCAGGATCGCCTTCGCCCCGCGTGTGAGCTCCGCCACATCCGCATTGTTCGACAGCGCCCACCCGCGAATGCAGGCAGCGGGAAGGTATGCGCCCGCATACTTAGCAAGCGGCGTGGTGTGCACAAAACCACCCGTCGTGGAGAACCAGAGGGTGCCATCCGCGGTTCGCGTGGAGAGGGGCCGCGAGAGGCCGCTCGACTCGGAGGAACGAAGGCCATCGCTCTTGTCCAGCAGAAGCATGGAGAGCGAAGGCTGCAGCCCGGCGAAGAGTTGGTGCAGCGAGAAGACGGGGACGCGCAGAATGCCGCGCGAGGTGCCGAACAACAGGTGGCCATCTGCATCCGCAACAGCCGAGTGGATCTGCGGCAACGCACCGATCGATCCATGCGGCGCGCTGATCGCGTTCGTACCGTCGACCTGCTGCAGTCCTCCGGCCATCGTCGACACCCACATCGTGCCGAGTGGATCGCGAAAGAGCGAGAGCACGTAGGGGTTGCTTAGGTGTCGTATCGCCGTGATCGATCTGCCACTGTCGCGGATACGGAAGAGACCACTCCGGGTCCCGGCCAACACGGACCCATCGCCATCAAGCGCGAGCGTGCTGATCAGATGACCGCTCAGGAGAGGCTGTGTCCCGGCGATGGGCGTTCCGGAAGGATAGGGCAGGAGCCCGTTGTAAGTGCCAACCCAAAGACCGCCGGAGCGGTCGGCAAGAAGCGTACTGACTGCGTTGCCCGGCGATTCGGTGCCGAGCAGGTACCCCTTGAAGCGATGTCCATCGTAGCGGTAGACCCCGTGAAACCATGTGCCAATCCAGATATCGCCATCGGAAGCTTCGGTGATGGCGCGGATGGGCGATTCGCGTGGATTGCCGGGAAGGGGCATCGCAGTGAGCGTCTCGCCTTGTTTGCGGAAGAGGCCTTTATCCCATGTGCCCAGCCAGAGTGCACCATGGCTGTCCGCGAAGGGAGGCCCTGCATAGCCTGCGGGAAAACCCTCCTCGCGGCCGTATGCTGCGAAGGTTCCTTCGCGCCAGCGGGTGAGGCCACCAGTGAGTGTGCCGATCCATAGATCATCCTCATCATCAAAGGCGAGGGTGCGCACACCATCATCGGCGAGTCCCTGGGCCGTGGTCCAGTGTTCCGTGCCATCTCCGCTGGCACGGTAAATACCACTGCGACGAGTGCCGGCCCACAGCGCGCCATAGTGGTCGTCAAGCATCGTGGTCACCGGGCTCTCAGTCGCAAAGCGCCTCGCGCCCACGCGCCACCCTGCTGCTTCGTGTGCGAGCTCGAAGACACCACGCGTCGTGCCCAGCCAGTGCTGCGCATCGTGGTCGCGATAGATCGCCGTTGCTGCGCCGGCAGAGGAGGGAATCGGGATTACCTGATTTGTACCGGCGGCTGATACATACAGGCCGCTTGAAGTGACAAAGAGTGTCTCCGATGCCGAGCTGCCCTCTGCGAAAACCTGTGTCAGGTCACCTGAAATCATGCCTCCGACCGGCAGTATCGCCATGTGGCCATCCCGGTAGATCTCGACGCCATTCTGCGTTGCGATCCACATGGCCCCATCCGGCGCAGCGCGGAGCATTCGAATGCGTTCGCCAGGATGACCTGCAGCCTCACTGAGATACTGCGGTGAGCTGTTCTTTGCAATGCGCACGAGGCCCCGTCCATCGGTGCCGACCCACAGTGTGCCACTCGGATCGAACAGGATCGCGTTTGCTGCTTCGCCGCCTAGAGTATCGCCAGTGGACTGGAAGCGCAGCCCATCGAAGCTGGCAAGGCCCGCCGAGGTGGCGAGCAGGAGCATGCCGTCCGGCTCTTGCGCAATCATGCGGATGTTGTTCGAGGGGAGACCATCTTCTACCTGCCACTGTTGCTTCTGGTACTCGGAAAGGCGCAGCGGAAGCGATTGCGCGGAAGCGCGTACTGTGCCAAGAACGCAGAGCAGGGCGACGGCGCAAAAGCAGCAGGCTCTCGCGAGAGAGTTCCTCTCTTGGCAACGATCGAGACCCCGCAGGGAGTGAAGAGGCAACAGAAGCATACCCTCGTGGGAAAGAGCTTAAAGCATTTGTCGCGATCCTGAGTGGCCGCAGGTCAGATCCTGTAGCGCCTTATTCGCTCACGCTGTTCCGCCCACCCTCAATGGGGAGCTCTGGGTGAACACGGAGCCAGCAGGCCGACCCGAGTAACGCCAGCAGTGCGGCGACACCGAAGGAACTGGTCCAGCCGAAGTGTCGGGCGATCCAAGGTGTCAGCGAGGCCGTGACAGCGCCACCGATCTGCCCGCCCATGTTGACCACACTCGAGAAAAGTCCAGAGCTCCGGCCAGCGATGTCGACGGACACAGACCAGAAAGAGCTCTGCGAAAGGTAGAGCGTTCCTGCGCCCAGCGCCAGAATGACACCTGCCCAGGCCGCACTGTGCACCTGCGATCCGAAGAGCAGAAAGACCGCCGTCAGAGCGAGCGCCGCGGAGGCCACGTAGCAGCGACCGACTCGCAGGCCGTGGCGGCGCGTGAGATGGTCGCTTAGAAGGCCGCCCAACAAGCAGCACAAAGTCATCGACAGGAAGGGAAGCATGGCATAACGCGCGCTTGCTTTCAGGTTGAAGCCCCGTACTTGAACCATGTAGAGAAAGAACCAGCTGAAGAAGATCCAAGCGACATAGCCGAAGGCAAAGTAGCCGACCATGAGTGCAGGAAGGTCGCGCCGCTGAAAAATAGAGCCCCAGCGTATGGGCGTCCGTGTTGGAGCTGTGACCGAAGCAAGCGTGGCCGGGCTGCTTGCTGTGCCGATGATCTCTGCGAGCTCAAGAGGAGAGACTGCGGGGTGATCCTCAGGCGCATCGCGTGCAATGAACCACCACACCACACCTACAGCGGCACCAACCGCCGCACTGAACCAGAATGCGGCGCGCCAGCCGTGATCTGCCACGAGCCAGTTCAGCAACGGCGGCGTAAGGCCGCTGCCTGCGCCGACGCCGGCGAAGATCAACCCGTTGATGACTCCGCGTTCGCCGACTGGCACCCAGCGCGCGACGAACTGATTCGCAGCCGGGTAGATGACCGCCTCGCCCGCGCCGAGCATGACACGGATCAGGATGAGCAAGAGCACTGCGTCGGAAGCCCCGGACGGAAGAAGCGCCGTCGCTGCAGTGGTGGCGCCCCACCACAGTGCGCCAAGGGTGAGTACCCGGCGTGGGCCATAGCGCGCCGCCAGCCAGCCTGCCGGAAGTTGAAACGCTGCGTAGCCAAGCAGAAATGCACTAAAGATCCAGCCAAGCCGCTGGTCGCCAAGCCCGTACTCTGCACTGATCGCGAGACCCGCCATCGAGACATTGGTGCGATCGAGAAATGCAACGCCGCTGAGCACAAATAGCCAGAAAGCGAGCAGGTAGCGGAGCCGGTATGTAGTCTTCACGAGTGTGCCTGCCAAGCAAAATCAAGCGGCGGACGCTTGTTGGTGATCTTCACTGTAGAGGGTGAACGGTCATGGCGCTAGCGCGAGAAACGATGTAGGTCATACGACCTATGCGCAACTGGGCGGATTGCCCGATGCCATCGCTCATACAGACCCTTCGGAATGGCTGCGTCGTCCGTCAGGACACCAAGGAAGGCCAAGGCATGACGCAGTTCGGCCGGACTCTCTCCGAGCTCGACATCGCGATCCTGTGCGCGAACTCAAGTCAGGCCAAGGCCGCGTCGAAAGTGCCAACCGCACGCTGCAGGACCGGCTTGTGAAGGAGCTGCGGCTTGCGACCAAGATCATAACCAACAGCGAAAGACCGGCTACAAGAAGCGCGGCCCGAGAGCTATAGCAGCATCAGCAGCTCAGCAAGGCACAACCAACGCTGCAGACTGCTACGATCCTATCTATGCAGACTCAACTCATTTATGTCCCTTTGCGTGACGAGGGTACCGATGTGTGGAATCCGATATGTGCTCATTTGTTGAGTCCAGCAGTCTTCCGGATCCCCGAAATTAAGCCCGATGACGAGGCGTGGGCTTTCGAGAGTGGCCAAGCGGTCGTGGTCGAGCAGCGTGAGTTCTCCAGCGGCCATAGTGGACTGGTTACTGTGGCCACAGCACCGACCATTCGGTTAGAACTGACACTCGACGAGTTGAGCATCGTTCAAACGCGCTGAACAAGATTTGTAATGGGCTGGACCTTGAAGGCGAGTTCGAGACCCGCATCGGTTCCGACGTTGTAGCTGCGCGCAAGCTGCTTGGTCGTATTGCTCGAGGCTGATAGGCATCGCCACAATGAGCGAGCACAATGCGCACGCTCGCCGCGAGCGTCGAGGATCTGAAAGAGGTGGTGATCAAACTTCGATCGGAGCCTGACAAAGCCCAGGATCTTTCAGATGAGCTGTAAGGCCTTCCCGGAACACGTGGATTCTTGGGTCCGATGCAATTTGGCAATAGGCTACTGCCAAATTGAAGGTTCGACGGCTCCTATAAGCGATTCGCGGATCGGATCGATCTCTGGCGAGGATCTGGAATGAACGCCATTCCTGTAAGCGAAACCGGCTCTGGTGCAAACTCAGAGCGTCGATGGGCCATTCTTCCAAGCTGTCTGTGATCACGCAGCAAGGACCGCATTCCACACAGAAGGCGCAGTCTGGTCTTTGAGGCGCAGCTTCCTGAGTGAGAACTGATCCTTGCGGATACGGTGAAGCAGCTCGATGCCTGCGATCGTGGTGGCTGCAGTGGTAAAGGTCTTGAACCCGAGCATGGGCCTGGTCCGAGACTTGATGCCTCGATGGTCCTGTTCTATCAGGTTGTTCAGGTACTTCGAGGACCGCAGCATGGTGCGCCTCCATCGTTTGTCCTCATGCGGCAACTCGCGCACTGCTCGGTGCGAAGCAGCATAGCCGTCAAACGTAATGCACACAGGTGCCCGGCCCTGTGTGAGAAGTGCTTTGCGCAGGAAAGCTTTGGCTGCGGCTACATCGCGGTTCGGACTCAGGCGGAAGTCTACAGTCTGACCCTCCCTGTCGACGGCGCGATACAGGTAGACCCACCGCCCTCGAACCCTCACGTACGTTTCATCCACTCCCCAGGACCTGCCAGCCGGGCATGCGAAGCGGTTCCAGCGCTTCTCGAACTCCGGAACGTAGCGCTGGACCCTTCACAAGATCGTGGTGTGCGCAAGATGCAGACCACGTTCCGCCATCATCTCGACCAAGTCACGCAGGCTCAAGTTGTAGCGTAGGTACCAGCGAACGCCCAGAACAATGATTTCCCAGTCGAAGTGCCGCCCCGCAAACAACTCCGTCATGCTCTTCAATCCCGCCATCCGCCAACACCTCACCTACAGAACCCATAGAGGACTCTAGCCCAAGCGGTCTCGGATTGCATATCCATCATCTCGCATTTCGACGATCGTTGTGAGACCACTGCCTGACGATTTCACACTCACACTACGGAGCTTACTCATGAGAAACATGCCTGAAGAATCCTCACACAGCCTTGACCCTAAAGGAGCAAAGAAACAATACTCATGCCCCCTCCTGATTGAACATGGCGACATTAACGATCTGACCAGAGATGAAGATCAGCTGGTCCTCCTCTCGATCGTCGTAGTCGCCTAATGCCCTGTGCTTTACGGGGCTGCGGTTACAAGCACCGTTGATCTAGGGACACTGTCGGAAACCGCGCCTGTGTTTCCGACAGTGGCGCTCCAGCATAGAAATGTGGTGCAGCTAGCAGATGTGGCGACCCTTACTCGCGCCTACGAGTCCCAGGGTCGATCTTTGTCAGTAGTTCTCAGGGGTCCACATATACACATCCAGATCGACAACATGTTGCGCTTTTCGCTTATGCGTGGACGTAGTACCGTCCTGTGCACCACTACGCCGACAGCATCCTTGGCTCAGATTCGTTACTGGTTCTTGCAAAAGATTATGCCGCTTCACCTTTTGCTGACTGGCGCAGCCGAGATCCTCCATGCAGGGGCGGTGGAAGTGCGAAGAGGCATAGTGGCCTTTCTTGCTCCATCCGGAACCGGGAAGTCAACTCTAGTGAAACACTACATAGACCAGGGCCATAGCCTTGTTGCCGACGAACACCTTGTAGTACATACGCTTAGCAGCACGGCAGTGCCTACTATCCCGTATGTGCGCTTTCTCCGAAAGCCTGAATGCCTAGGCGCGCTCACTTCGCAAATGTGCCACCGCAACCATGATGTGAAGGCTATATACCTTCTCGAGCGCGCGAGTCCTGACGCGGATGGCACATGTGAGGCGTTACAAGGGGCAACAGCTTGCGCGGCACTCTGCACACATGCGCAGTTCCGCACTCAAGCGTTCTTCGCCTCGCCACACTTTCGTGATTTTCCAGCGCGTAGACTGTCGCACCTTGCCGCTCTCGCAGCAAAGACCTGTGTGGAGCGGCTTTATGTACCCCATGATCTTTCGCGACTCCCTGACGTGTATGCAACCATTCAACGAGACTTGGAGGAGTGCTAACATGCTGCGGTACAAAGCTATAGTCGATTTGGCCCGTGTTGACGGACGGCTTTGTGGGTACTGTACTCAAGTGAGTGACTCAAGCAACAGGGTGGAGTCTTCGTGTTCCGGAGCTAGCTCCGGAACACGAAGCAGAGCGACCCAGTTGGCAACGATCTCCGCCGGGCTACGATCGTTCAACGCCGAGTGCGGCCGATGATGGTTGTAGTCGCGGCGCAAGAGATACAGCTTTCGACGTGCATCGGCCAGTGAAAAAAACACCTCCACGTTCAGGCACTCGTCGCGCAGCTTGCCATTGAAGCTCTCGATAAAGCCGTTCTCCATTGGCAACCTGGACGGATAAGGTCCAGATGCACCTGGTTGGTGCGTGCCCAGTGATCGAGCGCTTTGCTTGTGAACTCGGTTCCATTGTCGACAGTGATCGACTCCGGAGCGCCGCGATCGAGCAACACCTTGTCCAGCGCAGCGGCCACTTTCTCGCCGCTCAGCATATTATCCGCCAGCAGTGTTACGCACTCTCGTGTGAACTGATCCATCACCGTCAGTACACGGATCCAGCGGCCATCCGGCAGCCGCTGCGCGACGAAGTCCATCGACCATTTCTGATTCGGTCGCAGCGCCGATCCCTGCGCCACCCGCTGCCGCTGCGCTCGTTCGTTGCGCTTCTTCGTTCGCACGATCGACCGCAACGCGCTGCTCTTCGCCCCCGGACAGCTCACGCGGCTTCTTGTGCGCGGGCGTGGCGACGCCGACCTGCTCAAGCGCTTCTCTGACTCGCTGTGCTCTCTCCGAAATCGCCATACCACTCCGGAAAGTCAGTGACCTAGTCTTGCCCGCCATCGCTACTGCGTATGCATGTGCAATACTTCTCCAAGTGCAACGCATCTTGTCCATCCTAGTGCTGGTAGCGCTCTGTTTGTTGGTGGCAGCGCCATTGTTCGCATTAGGATCAACAAGCGAGAGCCATCTTCCGGCATGTTGCCATCAAGAGGGCAAACATCACTGCATGATGGCTCTGAGCCAGCAGTCTAGGGAGACCTCCCAAGATGCGAAGTTCAGGGGGCCTATTGAGAAGTGCCCCTGGGCCCCGTTTTCAGAAGCGCCCGCATCCCCGCATCCGCTGGCAGCCGTGGACCTGGCCCTGCTTGACTGGAACCCAAGGGTTAGTCACCCGAAATGCGTCCCCCAAGCCGAATGCAAGCGACGCGTTTCGCGTGACCGATCCCGGCAGAACCGCGGACCTCCTCCAGTCACCGCTCTCTGAGCAGCACGGTCGCTGACGCGTTCTTATACGCAGCAGCATGGCTCGCTCACATGGGCATGCGCTCGCTTGTGGCAAGCACCCTCGCGTGAGTCGTTCACACCAACGATTCTGTCGATGCGGGGCACGTTGGGTGCAGCTCGCGCGGGGTGATGGTGTTGTTTGCGGCCTCATGAGGACTGGCTCCTTATGTACTTGGATCACGCACGTTCTCTTTACTCAGTCGGCTCGATCCGCTGACGAGGACTCTCTATGCTTTCTCGTTTTCAAGTTTTGCGGAGCACGGAAAACCGTGTCCTGTTCGCCTCTTCATGTTGGGTGGGCGTGATGCTCGTACCCATGGCTGCTGCTCAAGTATCGACTCAGACATGGTCCGGCGTGCTTAAGGTAGGTGCGCGCCCCTCGGATCGAATCGCAACAATTGAACTGACGCGAGGCGTAGACCACCTTACAGCGAAGACTGCCCCCGATGGTTCATTCTCAGTTGCAGGCATCCAGACGGGCCAGTATCGGCTGGATGTGCGTTTAGGCGGGTACATCTACCGGTGTGTACCGCCGCTAACTTTTCCCGACGCCTCAGGAGTGCCAGTGGTGCTCACCGTGGGAGCGGATGGTTATGTCATTGTGGATGCGTCTCAGGAAAGAGGTGCTCTTGGCGGAGAGAAGCTTTCAAGCAAGGCGGTGAGTGAAATTCCCCTGAACAAGCGGGACTTCAGCCAACTGCTGCTACTTGCCGCTGGAACAGCTGCCGACCCCAGTGGTGCTGCTAACTTCACAGAGCAGTTCGCAATCAATGGGCAGCGAGGCGTTGAGGCGACCTTTGCTCTTGACGGAGCGGATATCAGCGACCCCGAACAGGGAGGCGGCACCTTCACGAACTTCAACGTCGATGCTGTGCTCGAAATCCAGTCTCTCGCTGGGGTGATGCCAGCAGAGATCGGCCGGGGAGCGTCGGGGTTCACGAACATCGTTACGCGTTCCGGCACCGATGCTCTGCACGGGTCGGTGTATGAATTCGTCCGGAACTCAGCTCTCGATGCGCGGAATTATTTCGACTTCTCTTCACCCGCAAACCCAAGACGAATACCTCCCTTCAAGCGGAACGAATTTGGCTTCACCAATGGAGGCCCGCTTTACTTGTCGCACTTGTACGATGGCCGGCATAGCGCGTTCTACTTCATCGAATATCAGGGTTTTCGGCAGGTCTTGGGGACGACGCAGATTCTCTCCGTCCCGACCGCCCAGCAACGCTCCGGCATCGACACCTCCGCCTTCCCGGGCGACACACTGACGGTACCTGTAGATGCTGGCATCGCTGCGGTGCTCGCGCGCTATCCGCTACCGAATGACCCCGGGGGAACCTTCGGTGCGAACACATTTGCAACCTCCTCAAAGGTGTCGACGGATGCCGATCAGTTCTCAGTCCGGCTGGATGATCAGCGCGGCCCCAAAAACCACTTTTTTGGTCGGATGACCTTCGACAATCTTGACGGACCAACGACCAATCCAGATCAGACCGTGCTCGATCCGAGCTTTGGAGTCAAGTACACGGATCGGCAGCGTAGCGGTGTTGTGACCTGGGCCCATACCGCGTCTCCTAAGCTGAGCTTCGAGACCTCGCTTTCGGGTATCCGAACTACGCCGTCCTTTACGACGCCGAACCAGACCGATCCAGCGATCAAGTTCAACGATGCATTGTTTGAACCGTTCAATGCACCGGGCGGATCGGTCACTCGATCCTATACAAACCTTTTCCAACTGCGTGAGAACATCGTCTGGGTGGTCGGGAATCACGCGCTGAAAGCGGGAGGAGAAGTACGGTTGGCCCGCGACTCGAGCTACTTCGGGCTGGCGCCGAACGGCGAATACGATTTCGGCGGAGGAACCTCCTACTCTCCTGTCGATATCGTCTCGCAGAGTGGAACCCACAATATCCATGTGGGCGACGCTCTGCCGGACACTCTGTCGGCCTTGCTCACTGGAAGTCCCTTTACCTACACCAGGGGAGTCGCACCTTCGTACTTCTCCAATGGATCGCAGATTGGCCCTGCGGCGGACAACCGGGATTCGTATGAAGCCTATTTGCAGGACACCTGGAAGGTTTCGCAAAAGCTGACACTCAACTACGGTCTGCGTTTTGAGCTCTACACCCCCATTTCGGACAGATCTCATCGAGACTCGGGATTCTACCCCACGGCCAGCGGGGGCAAGTATTCCTTATCAACCCAGAGCCACGGTACCGCACCTATGCAAACGACTGGGCTCCACGGATCGAGGTGGACTACCGGCTTAGCCACGGTCTGATCGCCCATGCGGGGGGTGCTTTGACCACGATTCCACCCAATCTTTGGCAAACGAACTACCTCACCGGCGGTCTTCCGTTCGTCTTCTATCCTCTCGTCACTGCGGCCCCGAGGGCGCAGAAGCCCTACGGCTTTCAGATCGAACCCTCTCAGATACCACGGGTGTACACCCCGGGCGGTACGGATATTTACGCAACCTACGCACCAAAAGATGTTCCTGCCAATACGGTTGTTGACATCGTGCGGCTGGAAACGGACCTTGCCGCACTCTCCGGTGAAGCGGCGCCGCTCAATGTGAGTGGTATCAGTCGCCAGCTGGAAAATGCCCTGCTTGGAACGTGGGCGCTCGGACTGGAGAAGAGTCTGGGCAATGTGACGACTTCGGCTTCGTATGTGGGAACCGCCGCGTCGCATTTGCCGCGCGTTTCGTTTCCGAATGCCTATGCGGGTGCCACGCACGGATTTGCTCCGTTTACACAGTTCAATCAAGCGGGCACTCCGGTCGGAGGCTTTGGTACCGAAAGTGAGATCAGCCCGATCTCTCACTCCAGCTACAACTCTCTGCAGCTTTCCGCCTCCGGGCAGACTCCGCATGGCGGTCCCGGCGTCCAGGCCAGCTACACATGGGGTAAGTCGATCGACGATACGAGTTCGGTGAGCGGTACCTCCGCCACGAGTTCGGTCGGTGCTGTATCCCAGTCTGCCCCGCAGAACCCGCTCAATACGCACTCGGAACGGGGACCATCGTCGTTCGACATCGCACACTCTTTTTCCTTGAGTCTTGCGCAACGGCTCCCGTTCAATTCTCTGCACTTACTCGATCGAGTGAATCGCAAGATCGTCGAGGGTTGGCAGCTTATCAACGTGTCGTCGATCAGCAGCGGGTTGCCGTTTACGGTGTACTCCGGCATTCAGCAGACCGGGTACGGTTCATCTGGAGCAGATCGACCAGACCAGATCGCTCAGCCGGTGCTCTCGACGGCCCGTTCTCGCCGTGAAGATTACTTCGGCCGTGGCGATGCGAACGCGTCATTCTTCTTTATTCCCGTCAATGTTGCCGGAGGAACCGGCCCGAACCGAGGCCGCTTTGGGACTTTGGGAAGAAACACCTTTCGAGGGCCGGCCTTCTACGACTTCGACATCTCTGCGGTCAAGGACACCCCAGTCGGACGACGACAGTCCGGCAGTGAGCTCGTGGACGTCCAGTTCCGCGCCGAGTTCTTCAACATCTTCAATGTCGCAAACCTCGGCCTGCCTTCCAACACCATCCTCGGTTCCGGCTTCGGTTTGATCAACCGAACAGCCGGGAGTTCCCGCCAGATTCAGTTCTCACTGAAGGTGGCCTACTAAAGCGCAACACGCAGCCCTTCGATGCAGAACGGATGCCATGAAAGGACGGATGCGATGTTTATACGGCATGCATTACGGATTGCGCGTTTCGACTTCATTGTTTCCACGCGTGAAGGACGCTTCTGGGCAGCCCTCGTGTTAATGTCTTTACTGACTGTGCTTTGCGTCGCATCTACGCAGCATGCATATCGGACGCAACGCGCACAGCAGATCGCGGCAGCCGAAGAGACACACGAACAATTTCTCGATCAGGGAAGTAAAGATCCCCATTCTGCGGCGCACTACGGGATGTACGCCTTCAAGCCTGTCACCCTGCTCTCGATGGTCGATCCTGGGGTGTTGCCTTACACGGGCGTGGCTATCTTCATGGAGCCACACCGTCAGAACACATCGCTGTTCCGGCCGGCAGAAGACGAGTCCTCTTCGGCACGTTTCGGTTCTCTGAGTGTGAGCAAGCTGGTTCTCATGTTTGTGCCCTTCCTGATCTGCGGCCTTCTCTACGATTCCGTTGCTGGCGACCGGGCGAATGGCACCTTGCGGCAGATGCTGGCCACGGGAATGACGCATGCAGCGTTTGGCGCGGGCAAGCTCCTAGGTGCGGCACTCAAGGTGGCGGCCTTGCTGGCGCCACCCGCGGTGCTGCTGATGCTGATGTTGATAGCGACCGATGCCGGCGGCTTGCGCGGAAGTTTGGCGCGGCTACTCGCACTCGGGGTGTTGTACGGGCTCTACGCCTTGGCATGGGTTTCTTGTCGCTCTCGCCGTCTCTTCATGGTCGAGAGACCCAAATCGTGCAGTTGCTGGCCTGCTCTGTGTCTGGATCGTCGCTGTACTCATTCTCCCGGCTATGACCGCAGATGCCGTACGGCATCTGCAGCCGAGCCCTTCTCGGCTCGACGTAGAGAAAGAGGTATCGGCAGAGCTCACCATGCCAGCAGGATCAGAAGAGAAGGCGAAGCAGGCGCTGCTTACGCAATATCGCGTCAGCAAGGTTGAGGAGCTGCCGGTAAGTTGGGAAGGCGTATGGCTTGGCAGGGAAGAAGCTCACTCCACCGCGGTCTACCGGCGCAGTGCAAACGCACTGGGCAGACTCTTTACCGCGCAACTCAGAATGGCAGATTGGCTCGGAGGCGTCAACCCGACGGTCACCGTGCAGGAGCTCTCCTCCGTAATCGCCGGGACTGACCTTGCGGCCTACCTCCATTTCAGCGACTCCGCCGATCGTTATCGTGAATCGTTTGTGCAGGCAATGAATGCCGATCAAGCCAATCACGGGCTCAAAGCTGGGTACATGGCAGATCGTTCGGTGTTTGCCTCTGTGCCCGCTTTCGAGTATCAGCCAATCAGCTTTGGTGCCGTGCTGAGATCGCATACGCCGAGCTTTCTGCTCCTGCTGTTGCAGATAACGCTGGCAGTCTTTCTTTTCGCAACCTCCGTTCGCAACCTGAGGCTACTATGACAACTTTCATGAACTATTTGCGCTGGGAAGTATGGTCGTTCCTGCGGAGTCGAGTGAGCATGGTTGCCACCTCGGTACTGCTATTGCTCGGTCTGCTCGCGGTCTGGAATGGAACGACCAGTTTGCACCGAAGGCAAGCACGGACGGACGCAACAATCGCTGCCGCTGCGCAGGGCCGGGCCGGGCCAAGGCTGTATACAGGGCCACGGAAATCCTGGCCGGTACGCGAAAAGCGTCCTACTTCGTCAATCCGGCCAGCCCGGCCGTAGCTGGTGGCGCTGGAGGCAGCGGTGGATCGTACGCAGTCCTTCCTCCGGGTATGCTGGGAGCTCTGGCGACAGGACAGGACGACCTCCACCCGCCCTATCTCCGCGCAGCGCTTCGGCCCATGTATGAGCTGACGGAACGCTATGAGATCGAGAATCCGGCGTTCTCCTCCTTTGTCCGATTCGATCCCGCCTTTGTATTTGTACTAATGTTGCCTTTGTACCTCCTGGTGGTTTCACGCGATTTGTTTGCCGCCGAACGGGAGTGCGGTACGCTCGCGCTCCTTGCATCAGAGGGCGTCTCGCTTCCGCTTCTTGCCGTGTCGCGCCTGACCGTACGACTTTGTGCGGCCATCGCCGTGTGTGGCGTTTGCGTATTTGCGGCGCTTGCCACATCCAGGAGCGTCTCGGGGGCCTCGGCTTACTGGCCGGTGTGCTTTGGTCTGCTCCTGGTCCTCTGCCTGTACACGCTGTTCTGGCTTCTTGCCGCGTTAGTCGTCAATCTTTGGCTTAGCAGCGCAGCAACCGCGTCGCTTTCGCTGCTCACCCTATGGATTGCCGTGGTCATCGTGTGGCCCGGCGTGCTGTCACTCGTCAGTAGCGCCCTCTACCCCGCACCGTCACGCATCGCTATGGTGCAGGCGTACCGCCGCGCTTCGGCTGCTGCCACAACTGCCGGGGATCGAAGCCTCGCCGGTTACTTCCATGACCACCCAGAGCTAAGCGGTGAAAGTTCCGACAGCCCGATGAGCGACTACTACGCCACATCGGTTGCGGTACAGGATGTGACAGAGACCAAGGTCCGTCCCGTTCTCGCCGCGTTCGAACAGGAGCGCAACAAGCGGGATCGGTGGATCACGGCATTCAGTCGTTTTTCTCCGGCAACCACGATGCAAATGGCCATGGAAGACGCCGCGGGTTCAGGAGACCGCCGTTACTGGGGGTTCCTGAACCAGTTTCAAGAGTTCCTGGTGCGGTGGAGACAGTTTTTCGTTCCTCGGATCTTTCAGAAGACACCCATGGACGCGACCGCCTACGCGCAAATACCTATATTCCACTACAACGAACAATCTACCCGGACGACGATTCACATCTTGTTGACCGATACCTCGTGCATCGCCCTGTTTGTATGTGCCTTGTGCCTGCTTTCGGTCTCTCTCTTTTCTCGATTTAAACCTGTGTGAAGTGAGGTACCCCCATGCTGGAAGCTCGCAATCTTTCGAAGCGGTACGACAACTCCGTCGCGCTCAATCAACTCAACCTGCGCGTCGATGCGGGCGAGATCTTTTGTCTTCTGGGATCCAATGGGGCGGGGAAGAGTACGACCATTAATCTCTTCCTCAATTTCGTCGAACCTACAGAGGGTGCTGCGTTGATCGACGGCACCGATGTCTCCAAAGACCCTATCGGTAGCAAGCGAAGACTCGCCTATATCCCAGAGCAGGTCGCACTCTACGGCCATCTGACAGGACTTGAGAACCTTGCCTATCTCGCCGCTCTCGGCGCCAATGGCAGGTCGTTCGCAAAAGCGGACTTGAGGGCGCTCCTCAAGGAGGCAGGCCTGCAAGAGAGCGCCCATCGACGGCAGGTCCGAATGTACTCTAAGGGTATGCGGCAGAAAGTGGGTATTGCCCTGGCGATTGCACGCCAAGCAACAAACGTGCTTCTGGACGAACCCACGAGCGGACTCGACCCGCAGGCCTCCAATGAGTTCAGCAACTTGTTGCTGTCTATGAAAGAGCGTGGCGTTTCGATTTTGATGGCCACACACGATCTCTTTCGGGCGAAAGAAACAGGCACGCGACTGGGCATCATGCGGCACGGCACTCTGCGGGAGGTGATCAACGCTTCTGAGATTGGTCACCGTGACCTTGAGGCGCTGTACCTGAAACACATGCGCGATTGACTTTGGTTTGAGCCCTTCGGCTCGCCTGCGCACGCGTAAAGTCCAGCTCCCCGTTTAATGCCTCGGAAAAGTAAAGGACATCATGAAAACCTACTCCTTGTGGCTCTGGTGAAAACCGCTTGGGCTAGAGTCCTCTATGGGTTCTGTAGGTGAGGTGTTGGCGGATGGCGGGATTGAAGAGCATGACGGAGTTGTTTGCGGGGCGGCACTTCGACTGGGAAATCATTGTTCTGGGCGTTCGCTGGTACCTACGCTACAACTTGAGCCTGCGTGACCTGGTCGAGATGTTGGCGGAACGTGGTCTGCATCTTGCGCACACCACGATCTTGTGAAGGGTCCAGCGCTACGTTCCGGAGTTCGAGAAGCGCTGGAACCGCTTCGCATGTCCGGCTGGCAGGTCCTGGCGAGTGGATGAAACGTACGTGAGGGTTCGAGGGCGGTGGGTCTACCTGTATCGCGCCGTCGACAGGGAGGGTCAGACTGTAGACTTCCGCCTGAGTCCGAACCGCGATGTAGCCGCAGCCAAAGCTTTCCTGCGCAAAGCACTTCTCACACAGGGCCGGGCACCTGTGTGCATTACGTTTGACGGCTATGCTGCTTCGCACCGAGCAGTGCGCGAGTTGCCGCATGAGGACAAACGATGGAGGCGCACCATGCTGCGGTCCTCGAAGTACCTGAACAACCTGATAGAACAGGACCATCGAGGCATCAAGTCTCGGACCAGGCCCATGCTCGGGTTCAAGACCTTTACCACTGCAGCCACCACGATCGCAGGCATCGAGCTGCTTCACCGTATCCGCAAGGATCAGTTCTCACTCAGGAAGCTGCGCCTCAAAGACCAGACTGCGCCTTCTGTGTGGAATGCGGTCCTTGCTGCGTGATCACAGACAGCTTGGAAGAATGGCCCATCGACGCTCTGAGTTTGCACCAGAGCCGTCAAGACCAGGTACGCCGATTTTGGCGCAACGCTGGCGATTGAGATGCTTCTGCTTGCAACCGAGGTAACGCTCGGTGGTCAGAACGGAGGCGTGCCCCAAGAGGAACTGTATCTGCTCCAGTTCACCGCCATTCACATGGCAGAGCTTTGCGCACGTTCGCCTGAGGTCATGAGGGGCCAAGTGATCGAGCTCTAGACGCTGAGCACACTTTCTGACTACATACCAGACGACATTCTCCGAGATGCCTGTCCCCAGGGCCTTGCCGTGCCGGCTCACTGCCCTGAATACGCGTCCCGTCGTTACCGAGGGGGCCGCAAGCCACCTGTCTACGGCGTCCTTGACCCAGATCGGCATCGGGACGGTTCGAACGTGATTGCCTTTGCCAACAGGGTCCACGATGGCCCAGTGTCCTTGTCGGATTTGGATGTCTTCTTTTCTGAGTCCCCACAGCTCAACTCGGCGCAGACCACAGCCAAGCAGGATCGACAGCATGGCGACGTTACGGATGCTTCGTAAGCCTTCTCCGTCTGCTTTTCCAAGCAGCAGCCGGGCCTGCTCGCGGATGAGCCAGTTGCCCGACCGGGAGCCGAGCTGCTTTACGTCTTTCACTCGCTTGATGCCAGCGGCAAGTTCCGGGCTCAGAAGACCCGAATCTGCCGCCTCGTAGGCGAGCCTTCTGACCGCCGCTTGTCTCTGGTTGATGGTGCCCGCGGCTAGTCCGAGTGATTCCAGGTGAAGACGGAAGCGAAGGGCAACCGTTCGATGCAGGGCAAGCCTAGGCTCGGAACAGTACCAGACGATGAATTGCTCCATCGCAAACTTGTAATTGCGCCTCGAACGCGGGGAACTTAAGCTGTTCAACACTGAAGACTTCGCATGATCCAGGTCCGGCAGGCGGAGAACAACCTTGTGGACGGCGTGCTTCTTGGCTGGCTTGGGCATACGCGCGGTCTCCTTTGCCGCTGACGATGCCTGATCTTAGTGAGCCTGCCTCAAGATCCTTTGCGAGTGCTAAGCGAGCGCCCAGGCGATTAGCTCCCGTAAGCGATTCGTCGACCCTGGGCGCGAGAAGCGCTAAGCGACTATGGGTTGCGCTCCTGATTCGGCAACAGGCCACTGCGGAAGGCCATCGCCACAGCTTCGGTACGATCTGAGACGGCGAGCTTGTCCATGATGTTGTTGACATAATGGCGGATCGTATAGTCGCTCAGATTCAGGGTTGAAGCGATCTGCTTGTTGGTAAAGCCCTTGGCAAGCAGCTCGAGGGTTTGCACCTCTCGCGGGGTCAAGTCGGCCCTCATCATCCGGTCGGCGAGTTTGGCTGCGACATGGAGAGGAATGTAGCGCTTGCCCGCATGCACCGCCGTGATCGCAGCAATCAGCTCTGCTTCGGCAACATCTTTCAGTACGTAGCCCTGAGCCCCTGCCCGGATGGCCTGGTAGATGAGCTCATCCTGCTCATAGCTGGTAAGCACAACGACTTTCGCGGTCGACTCGGAGGCCTGAAGTGCATGCAGCACGGCGATGCCATCCATGCCCGGCATCCGCAGGTCCAGCAACAGGAGGTCAGGGTGGGAAGTGCTGACCAGCTTGATGGCTTCCGATCCACTGCCACAGGTGCCGATGACCACCATCCCCTCCTGCCCGTTCAGCAGATTGGACAGCCCGGAACACATGACTGGATGATCGTCAACGATCAGGATGCGGATGGGAGGGGCGCTTGCTCTTGGCATGAAGTGTGTTCTCCAGGGATCGGCTCACTCGGTGAACGAACGCGCCGATGAACTGTGTGAGGCTGCGTCTTTCTCGAATCGGCACGGTCACCGATACAGATGTCCCAGCTGTGGGCGTACTTACGATCTCCAACTCGCCGGAGATCTCTGAGGCACGCTTGCGCATGCTTCGGAGACCGAAGCCCAGCAGATCGCCACTCACGGTAAACCCCCGGCCATTGTCGGTTACCTTCAATTGAACACCTTTCGGCCGGTACTGGATACCGACGGTGACCTTGTTTGGAGCAGCGTGGCGTATGGCATTCGCAATCGCTTCCTGGCCGATGTGGAAGAGTTGCTCGCTCACTGGAGGGCGTAGCGCCTGGGGCACGCCCGAGGTGCTTGTCTCAATCGCGATGTTTCCGCTGCCCGTGAGGCCCTCTGCACAGCCCTTCAGCGAGGAGAGTAAGTCGGTGCCCAGGGTCGACGCCACTGAAACAGGCGCTAGGCTCTTGCGAGCCTCACGGTGGCTGAACTGGACCAGCTTGCGCGCCACATCCACGTGGTGCAGGGCGCTCTCCTCACGATTGGCGACACTCCTGCGGATCACCTGAAGCTGAAAGCCAATGCCTGTAAAGCTTTGAGCGAGGGTGTCATGGATGTCTCGCGCCAGCCGCTCCCGTTCGTGCAAAACGGTTTCCATCTTCCATCGCTTGAGCTGGACATAGAGAAGAAGCGCAAGAATGACGGCCGCCGCAGCTCCAAGCGCAATCGAAAGGTTTGCGAGCCGGGCTGAGGTCCACCATGAGGCCGGGCGTACCACGCGCACGTCAGCGAGGCTCCTGAGGAGCAGCTCGGACTGGATCGCCGTGCCATAGGTCAGGCCGGTTTCTCCCGTGAGGACGTTGATGCCAGCCACGCGGACCGCCGTGCCGGGAACAAGGGAGGCGGGAGGGTTTGTACTTCGCTCGCCGAGCTCCGCCGTGATGACCTGATCGCCTCGTTCGAGAAGCAGCAGCGTGCGCGCCGGTTCATCGATCAGTCGCAACAGCCGCATCTCGGTGCTGATGAGACAAAAGCGGTACTTGCTGGAAGGGGTGTTGAGCAGGTCGAGCGGCACGGGGCTGAGCGGAACGCCGTGGCGAAGCGGGCGGAGCACGGCGTCTCGTAAGACCGGGCCCGTGGCGTCGGGCCCAGGATAGCCCACTGCTTCAGCTAGGTCTCCGAGGCGAAGCGGGAGAGCGTCGGCTGAGAAGATCTCGAGGGCCTGCGTACCATCCTGCAGGACCAGGCTGTTGCCCGGATCATAGAATGTGAGCACGCCCCGCACACGCACGGGGTGGAAGTAGTCTGTTCCGGAGCCATAGCGCATGAGGCTCCCCATCTTGAGCAGACGCGTCTCGAACGGGTCGGGCGGACTCGGCGGCAGGATCTCGATCGCGCCTGGGCCTGGAATGGCGAGAACGACGCCTGTGGCCTGCATGTTGTCGTTCTTGCGATCCATCACCGTTGCGCTGACGCGGACTCGTGCGTCGAAGAACGCGGAAAGCGGTCGCTCGAGCGGCGAGGTGAGGATCGCGTCCACACGGCCTTCGGGCATCATGATCGAGAACGCGGTTCCTTCCAGGCCGGCGATCTTGCTGCGCGAGTTCACTGCGCGGATGGTGCCCTTGATGGACACGTACTGCACATCCAGCTGCCCGCTGCTCAACTGCCGGTAGGAGACCTGGGTGGGCGCCGGCAGAGGACCCTTGCCCAGCAGCCGGATGTGCGGTGCTGTAATGCGTGGCGAGTACTGGCCGGGACCGACCGTGCCGATGACCTCGATGCGGTCACCCAATTGATATCGCGTGCGGGTGCCGTCGGGGTCGACCCACAGCCCGGCTGTGCGATCGCGAACGACGAGCCCGAGGCTGCTCGAAAGGGTGACCGTGCCGACCACGCGTGCCATGCCTTCTTGCGCCGCTACGTCGTACGGCAGGGCAAGGATGGACGCTGCACTTGTGTACTTGACCCTGGGTGGAAGAGCCGGGCCTTGCTGGGCGAAGAGGACGGAGCTGAGGGTACAGAGGAACAGCAGCGCGGTCATCGCACAGGTCTGTGAAGCGGTCTGTGAAGCGGTTCTTCCCCCAGCTTCGTGTGTCCAGTGTCGGTTCATCTCGCGCAAGCAGGAGGAGCGAGCCTCCGGGGCCGATTCTTCCTTAAAGCATGGTACAAGCCGGCAGACACGATTGGCTCGCCCGAGGACATAGCACATCTGTGCCAAGTCTCAACGGCACAGATGCTTCTCGCGTCGTGGGTTGAATGGGGCATCGTTTTGCGCTCATCGAGCCTTCACGATCGTGTTCGCCGATGCGTATGGTTCGCAAAGTAAACGTTTCAGTGAGGTGTTGCGGAGGCAAATGAGCAAGAGATGGACGCGACGTGAAGCCATGCAGGGGCTGCTGGGAGCCGCGGTGATCACGGCAACGCCGATCGAAGCGTATGCGAACCAATCCAAGACAACGGATGCCTGGCCGGCGGACGCTCTGCACAACGCATCGCGGCCGCAGCTTCTGAATGCTGGCTGGCGTTTTCACCACGGCGATGCCGAAGGGGCATCGGCCAGCGACTTCAACGACGCTTCGTGGCGATCCGTCACAGTACCCCACGATTGGAGCATTGAGGATCTCCCTGCGCCGCCGCTGTGTATGCCCGGCACCATCTGGGCCCAGGATGACAGGCCGGTGCGCGTCGGCCCTTTCGACATGTACGGGAGCGCAGGCCAGACGGCGACCGGATGGACCGTGGGCGGCGTGGGCTGGTATCGCAAGACGCTCGATCTGCCGCACGCCCCGGCAGGCGGCCAGGTCGAGCTGCGCTTTGAAGGCGTCTACATGGACTCCGATGTTTGGATCAACGGCGCGCACCTGGGCAACCATCCTTACGGCTACACGGAGTTCGCCTATGACGTGACGGAGCACCTCAAGCCCGGCGCGAACATCCTGGCCCTGAAGGTGAACAACGCGGGCCGCAACAGCCGCTGGTACTCGGGTTCCGGGATCTTCCGCAAGGTTTGGCTGCGGGTTCGTGGCGAGCAGAGCATCGCTACGCACGGAGTTTTCGTGTGGACGCAAAGCGCTACGGCCGACGCTGCACAGCTCAAGGTCGAAGCAACCGTTGATAATCGCGCGTCGAGGCCGAGAACGGTTCAGGTGGCCGCTCGCCTTGTCGACGACCAGGGGCTGCACCATGCTTCACCGGCCCATCGCTTGAGCGTTGCTGCCAACGGGAGCGCGGTGGCTTTGATTGCTCTAGAGGTGCAGCACCCCCGCCTCTGGTCCTCAGAGAACCCTCGGCTGTGCCGCGTCGAGGTCGTGGTTCACGAAGGCGACAAAGTACTGGACACGGCGCAGGTTTCGACCGGCATACGCACGGTCGAGATCAGCGCAGCACAAGGGTTGCGGATCAACGGCGAGAGCATCAAGCTGCGCGGCGGCTGCCTGCACAACGACAATGGGCCGGTGGGCTCGGCTTGCATTCCTCGCGCGGAAGAGCGCCGGATCGAGCTTCTCAAGGCAAACGGCTACCTGGGTGTTCCCTTGGTGGCCGGCTTCCTGACCCGCTTCGTCCTGATCCGGCCCAAGGGAAGTGGTGCCGGACACGCTTTGTCCCGCGCATCAGCCCTCTGACCTTGGTCGCGCTGCTTTTCACCATCCTGGTCATGTTCTCGCTCAAGGGCGATCTGATCGTCCGTCTGCCGCTCGACACGGTAAAGATCGACATCCCGCTCGTTATTTACTTCCTGATTATGTTTCTCGTGAGCTTCTGGATGGGCAAGAAGCTGGGCGCCGACTATGCGCAATCCGCAACCCTGTCCTTCACCGCGGCTGGGAACAACTTCGAGTTGGCAATCGCAGTGGCCGTGGCGGTCTTCGGGCTGAACTCGGGAGAGGCATTTGAGGGCGTTGTCGGGCCGCTGATCGAGGTTCCCCCCCTGATTGGCCTCGTGAATGTCGCATTCTGGATGCGGCAGCGGTATTTCAGCTCCGGCAGTACCGGATTTGCGGTGCGCCCGGTCGAGGACACCCCGTAGGCTACGACGGGAAGAGACTCTCAAAGATTAAGACGAGATTGACTCGCGCAGAACACGCGATCAGTAGAGTTTTGTTGGGTGATGCCTTCTGCTCTAAAGATCGCGTTCCTGCTTTAGCAGCCGCAAGTCGGCCTCGAACTCAGCTTCCATGGCGTACGTGTAGATCCGAGTGATGTCGCCGATGTTTTGGGATGCAACGAGCTTGCGAAGATCGTTGGCTCTTTGCTTCCACGTAAGCCCATCGGTGAAAAGTAGAAGTGCTGTATCGGACCTCTTTGCAGCAATGATCTTCTCGATGTCGCCGATCACGTCCGTCATCTTGGAGCCTGTCGCTCCGTACCCTTTTGATTCGATGACGATACGTGGGCCTGTTCTCGACGGGACGGCAAAGTCGCACTTGGCGCTTCGTTCGTTTCTGCCGCGGAATGTGCACCGCGGTTCGAACGTCTCTCCGAACACTCGCCTGACATTCGTGCGGTCTTGGCATGAGTTCTCTCCTTGTAACCGAGTGGACGGAGCAAGGTGAACACATGTGGCAGTGGTCATCCTTGCTGACAGGGTAGTGTTGCTTTCTTCCCGGGAACAGTCTCTATCTACCCTCTTCAGCTAGCTCATTAGAGTTAGCAAGATCGGGGTCGGCCGGAACAACGTGCGCGCCGGTCGACACATGCGTCAATTCCTACCAAACGAATGGCGTTGGCCGGGTGTCTGTTGCGTCCTGCATGCCAGTTGCACTTCGAACGCGTACTGGCCCTTTCGGGCCACGCGAACCGGGAGGAGGGGGGTAACATAGACCGAACAAGGGATGGTTTATGCAAAGAAGTCGGTGGTGCGCGTCAGAAGTCGCATCGTCAAGAGGCTGGAGGCCAGCGCACGCTCATCCGTTTTGTACGTCTTTTGACAACCCAATGATCGACGCCTGCCGTCGCACGTTCAAGCTGTTGATCGCAACCGTGGTTGCGTACGTCCTGTTGGCCGGGTCCTGTCTCTCTGCGCAAAACAGCGCCGTGCATGTCTCGCAGCTCAGCCACACGGCATGGCGGCTGCGAGACGGTACCTTGCCGGGGATGCCAACCATGGTGACCCAGACCAAGGACGGGTACATCTGGCTGGGGACAGACTTCGGGCTGTATCGCTTTGACGGACAACGCTTCGTAGAAGTTCCGCTGCCTTCAGGTAGCACCCCGCTCATCCTTTCGTTGCTGGCAGACCGGGACGGCTCCCTTTGGATCGGCACCGTCGGAGGTGTATTTCAAGAGCGTGCTGGCCAGATCAAAGAAGTCGTGCGCGGCCCCAGAATTGAACAGCTTATGCAGAGCACTTCAGGAGAGATATGGGCGGCCGTAGCCTACAACAGCAAAGACAGACCAGCATGCGTCTTGCGCTCCGGGCACTTTGAATGCTGGGAGCACTCCGCGCTTCCATATGGCGTAACGATTGGCCAGGATGACCAAGGCGGCATATGGATCAGCGATAGGAGTGCTCTTGAACATCGCGAACGTGGCGTAATCATTCCACAATCAGCAGCGGAGAGGTCGCTCACGCGTAAAGTGAACGTCCTAAGCAGTAACGGTTCCGGCGTGATGTGGGCCTCTTCGCATACGGCGGGAAAGCTGCCGACGCTGCTCTCGCGTGCCGGCGGGATCTGGCGTACCGCTCCGGCATTGCCGGGCCTGACGAAATCGACAGACATTCAACCCATTGTTGTTGATAGAGAAGGGGCGACGTGGGTCGGGACATCGGACCAAGGTTTATAGCGGATCAACGGCATCCAGATCGACCGGTTCGATCGCGCAGACGGGCTCTCTGCAAACGATGTGCGAGACATTTTTCAGGATGCCGAAGGATCCATCTGGGTCGCCACCTCGGCGGGTCTGGATCAGCTTCACAGGTCGCTAGTGGAGACGTGGAGCACTCGCGAGGGTCTGACAGCGGATGGTGTCAGTTCCATCCTTGCTGACCACTCGGGCCGAGTCTGGATGGGCAACGAAGGTGGGCTCGACGTGCTGGAGAATGGGCAAATCCATTCGTACCGGCCCGAGAATGGCTTGCCCGGCCAGTCGGTGGCGGGGCTGGCCGAAGATCATCTGGGCCGTATCTGGGTGGGTGTCGACAAAGACCTTTATGTCTTCGATGGAACAGCTTTCCGTAAGTTGCTGAGGCCCGACGGAAAGCCGGTAGGTGTCACCGTCCTGATGAGAGAAGATCTCAAAGGTCGTATGTGGGTCAGCGCGAACAATCATGAACTCCTTATATTCTCTACAAAAGGTGTAGTAAAACTCGCGTGGCAGTATGGGGTTGGGGTAACAGCAATGGAGCCGGATGCGGAAGGTGGCATGTGGCTGGGTGCTCAAGGTCTGCCTCCCATCCACGTACCTGCCGGCGCGGACACGGTAGACGTCTCGGCGCAGAGAGTCGGCAGGTCACAGTTCAATGGGTTCCTTCGGGTAGAG
Organism: Acidobacteriaceae bacterium; assembly: GCA_965199135.1. Classification (GTDB taxonomy): domain Bacteria; phylum Acidobacteriota; class Terriglobia; order Terriglobales; family Acidobacteriaceae; genus EB88. Next base: position 3,005,843 of record OZ240685.1, read on the forward strand.
GGGAACATCATCGCATCACGTCCAGAGGGGCTCTTTGTGACCAGGGGCGGAAAGACTTACGTTCTGGATCAGCACAATGGATTGATCTTCGATTCGCTGCTGAACCCAGTCCGGAGCCACTACGGAGATATCTTCGTGGGAACCGGAACAGGATATCTGGAAATCCCACAACAGGAGTTCTCCCGCTGGCTGCAGGATCCCACAGCAAAGATCCAGTCCCGCTTGATCGATGCTTCTGAAGGAGCGCTTCCCGGTACCGCGACATTTACGCCGAACAGCCTTGCCGCACCCAACGGCGACCTGTGGTTCGCTACAAACCGCTTTCCCCAAAGGCTTGATCCAAAGCAATTGGCAGTTCGACATGTTTCCCCAAACATCGTTCTTGAAACGCTTACCGTTGACGGAAAAGTGATCACCTCAACCGGCCAGAACACCCTGCCTGCCGGCACGCAGAACATCGACATCACTTATGCCGCACTGAGTTTTCTGCATCCCCAGCAGATCCAGTACAGGTATCGGTTGCAGGGGTTCGACAAGGACTGGCAAGCGGCCAGCACGCGAAGGGAAGCGATTTATACGAACCTGCCTCCCGGCTCATACACCTTTCAGGTGCGCGCCAGCGACGCCTCTGGAGCATGGACCACGACTACAGCAGCGTTTCGCTTTTCAGTGGCCCCACACTTCTACCAAATGCTGTGGTTCACGCTTCTAATCGCGTTTCTGGCGATTTCGCTACTTTGGTCGGCATATCTCACACGTGTGAGATATCTGAGCCGCGCAGCAGATGCGAGGTTCTTGGAGCGGCTTTCAGAACGTGAGCGGATTGCCCGTGATTTACACGACACGTTCTTTCAGGGTATTCAAGGCATATTGCTTCGCTTCCAGACGGGAACTTCCGCTCTGCGGCCGGATGAACCCGTCCGTCCAGTATTCGAAGAGATTTTGAAGCAATCGGACCAGGTGATGCTGGAAGGTCGGGAGCTCGTCTTGGACCTTCGCGAGCGGGCTTCGGAAAATAAGGACCTTGAGCAGGCGTTCGGAACAGTCTGCGAGGAACTCAGTTGTATGTTTCCGATTCGCTATAGAATCATTCGCCAGGGCCACGCTAAACCGATCATGCCCGCCGTCCGCCGGGAACTCTTCTTCATTGGTCGAGAAGCATTAATGAATGCGTTTCAGCACTCACAAGCGAAAACCATCGAGGTGGAACTAAGCTTCCAGATCCGAACGGTCGGACTGCGGATTCGGGATGATGGCGAAGGGGTGGATGCAGCTGTTCAGGGTTTGGGTGGCCGTCGAGGTCACTTTGGACTTACGGGAATGCGAGAGCGGGCTAAGATAATCGGTGCGACGCTCAAAGTGTGGAGTCAGGATGGTGCAGGGACAGAAGTCGATGTACAGGTTCCCTCAGCAATCGCACTCGGCTCGCGCAAGACGCATTGGAACTGGCCTACAAAGCTGAAGAACACGCAGGTTTAGTAGAGGGTCAGGAATTAAAGGTCGATGTAGCCGCGACGTAGGGCGGCGATGGCGGCCCCTGTCCGATCACCAACATCAAGCTTTGAGAGTATGCTCTTGATGTGGTTTTTGACTGTGTGTTCGGCAATACCCAGGTCGTTTGCGATCAGCTTATTGGATTGACCTTTGGCGACGCCTCGCAGGATATCCAGTTCTCTTCCCGTGAGGGCGTCACTCGTTGCGTGCTCCGCGAGCAGTTGGGCGATCTCCGGTGGAATCTTCCGCCTGCCACTATGCACCGAACGGATCGTGTCAATTAGTTCTGTGCGCAATAGGCTCTTGAGCAAATACCCGACGGCGCCGGCTTTAAAGGCCCTCAAGACTTGGATGTCCCCCGCCGTGGAGGTGAGGATCACGATCCGCGCGCGGGGATACTCTGCCCGGATTGCGGTGACGGCGTCGATCCCGTTGACGTTCGGCATTCTTATGTCCATCAGCGTGACGTCCGGCCGGTGAAGACGAAACATCTGCAACGCCTCCGCACCATCGGTAGCCTGTGCAACGACTCTCATGTCCGGGCGCGCATTGATCTCCCCGGTTATGCCCGCCATCATTAAGGGGTGATCGTCGACAGTGAGAATCGTGATTGGAGCTGGTGTGCTCATCTTGCCATTGCCCTCATCACTTCATTTGATCGTGCTGACAATGATCCTACGACGCCGATGGTTGACCTGCTTGGCCCGAAAGGGCTACTGTAAGCAGTTCCCGATGGGGCTCGCGAAGGCACGGTTCTCATTCTAGCCTTCAATAGTGCAAAGACTTTTCTCAATGTTTCCGGCTCATGCAGCCGGTGTCGCGCTCTTGTTGCTCAGGCTGTGCGTGGCGGGATTACTCCTTCAAGCGGCCGCAGCCACGAACTCCGGCCTTCCAATCGCTGCAAGAATTGTGGTCCTGACTCCCGTCGTATGCCTCCTTTGCGTTGGCCTGTTTACGCCCATATTGTGCGCCATCAGCATCGTGATCCAGATTGGAACAACCGGGAACCTCGGTTTTTGGCCCATAACGGATGGCACCTTCCACGTAGTTCTCACTATTTGCCTGCTGCTTCTCGGTCCAGGTGCCTACTCACTTGATGCGAGGCGCTACGGTCGCCGGATCATCATCCAATCACACCTCTGAGCCCCACGCCAATGCGTGTGGATGGTGTAGAGGAGAATCGATTGGCTTGTACCCCACGTGACGAGTCCGTGTTCTGCATCGCTAGCTGAATGTGGATTGCTGACCAGTCTAAGCGCGCGTCGGTCGAGCTTCGCTCATCCATCTATCGGCGGCGACAAGCGAAGGATGTTCCTCCCACGCGGCGGCGTGCCGACTCAAACTGGACGAGATATATTGTCGCGTAAATTCATCCGCTATGCGCTGCATGGCCGTCTCCCTAGGGTGGAGCGGAGCCGCACCAAACGTAAGAAAGCCCTCTGGAAACTGGGAGCCAGAGACCCCAAGGCTCAGCGGAGCAAACATCATAACCGCGCGTGATCTCCGATGCCTGTACCAGACCGGAGTTCGTCTTCCGGGCCGCTCCCGCTGTAACGGCGGCAAGACGCCGTCCCTCCTCAGCTCCCGCTTTGGAAAGGTGCAGACGGTCGCACGTACCCTAGTCCGGCAGTACATTGGTGTAGTCGACGAAGACCACCCGCGCAGCCGGCGCACGGCGGTGGACCTGCTTCACGATGGCGACCATCTGCGCGGGCAAACGCCTGCTCCACCTTCGCCTCGGAACTGCCTTGGCACAGCCCAGTCCAGCGTGCAGCACGGGGTACATCGGCGGCGGCGTTCGTGCATGCTCATGCTCCGAGCTTGCCCAGGCACAAGACGTCGTTTCCACCAATGGTCACGGTGACCAGCTTCGTGTTCTCACGCACTGCGTCGAGCTGTGCGGGTTGCAGAAGCTGTCCACCCTCAAGAACGTGCTTTGTGGTCGCTCCCGAACAGGTCACATCCTTCAACTTCAGACCGGCCTGGCGCGCGAAAAGATGCGCATAGTTCTCGCTGGAACGCACGCAGGGAAAATAGCTCCCGGCAGCACGCTGTCCGTCGCCGGGCCCCGCCGCGAAAGAACTGCCGAGGACAACGTAATCCGCTTCGCCCGGCGGAATGCGCGCCGCCTACCAGATGTTGGCAATCCCGCAGAGAAGAGCCACAGCGACAGTCGCGCAATCTGCCGCGTACCGACGCGCGGTGGATGACTGCACTCGACCTAGATGGTTCATAGGCATCGCTACACCAAACGTCACCAATCGCAGGCTAAGTGCCTGTGGCGCAAACCGGGTCCATGGGAACTGATCCAGCTCTCATGGACCCGGTCAAAGCGTTGCCACGTTGAGTGCCATTGAAAAGAGAACAAGCCGACGCTTCCGCGTCGGCTTGAACCTATTTTCCGGGAGGCGTGGGGTTGTTGTTCCCGAGTGCGGCCTCGCTGAGAAATGCAGAAACCTCTGCGGGCTTTGAGAGCATGGGCACATGACTTGTTGTCAGAGTCAGGGTGCGTGCGTTCATGCGCTTCGCGGTGACGCGTTCCTGCTCTGGCGCAATCATGCGATCGTTTGAGGCGATCACGAACCAGCTGGGCTTCGTACGCCAGGCAGCGGCGGTCATCGGAGCGCCCAGCACAGATCCCTGCGTGGGAACCTGAGTGGCGATCAGCAGCTTGCGTTCCGGATCGGCAACATCCTGGGCGAAATCTTCCTGGACGCCCTTGTCCGAGAGAACAAGGAAGCCATCCGCCAGCGGCCGAAGCTCCGTGACGCCAGGCGTGGGTCCATACGGCTTTGCAAGGCCACCCGAAGACTCGCCAGTGTCAGGAGCGAAGGCAGCCACGTAGACCAGACCTGCAACCTTGGGGTCGTTACCCGCTTCCGTGATGATAGCGCCGCCATAGGAGTGGCCGACGAGAAGAACCGGACCATCCTGTGCGTCGATCGCCCGCTTAGTGGCGGCAACGTCATCCGCAAATGAGGTCAGGGGGTTCTGAACAGCGGTCACGTGGAAACCCTTCTGCTCCAGCAACGGAATCACTTTGGCCCAGCTGGAACCATCAGCCCAGGCACCGTGCACGAGCACGATATTGTGGATCGGCTGAGTCGCAGACTGCGCAAACGAAGGTAGGGGTAAGAGGCTCAGTGCGAAAGCAGCACCAACGAGTAGTAGGGAACGGTTCGATTTCTGAGTGGCAAGCTCCTTAGGTCCATCCCACTCGCGCTCTCACACGACCTAGCGTTGCGGGAACCTGTGATCAAGCTAGCTGTGCACTGCAGTTGTCACTAGTTCCATTTGGGGCATGGTCGGGTAGCCCTTCAGAGCCTACCGACGACGCCAAGCGGCCTTTTCAACGGTTAGCCCCAATGGGCTACCTTTCTTTGGCCGCAAGTGGTCTGTTGCCACTTCTCCGTGACGCTTAGCTTAGGGATCAGCCAGGTGACACCGAACCCGCAGAGGGCGTGTTCTGTTACCTACCGAAGAAGCTACTGGAGGATCTATGAGCGAAAAGGGGAACATCACGTTGGTGCACGGTGCCTGGGCTGACGGCTCGTGCTGGAGTAAGGTCATCGTTCTGCTGCAGGCAAAGGGCTACACCGTCACGGCGGCACAGATTCCGTTAACGTCGCTGGCAGATGACGTTGAAGTCACTCGCCGGCTACTCGCCAATCAGACCGAGCCTACGGTCCTGGTCGGCCATTCCTATGGCGGCGCGGTCATCACCGGTGTGGCCAGCGTCGCTTCCAATGTGAAGGCTCTCGTCTACCTCACAGCGTTCGGCTTGGACGAGGGTGAAAGCCTAGAATCGGTCGCCAAACAAGGCCCTCCTCCGGCAGGTTCGGCAGCCGTCCGGCCTGACGCTTCCGGGTTCCTTTGGATCGACCGTACGAAGTTCCACGAGGTCTTTGCCGGTGGTGCGACTGCCGATGAGGCTGCCGTGATGGCTGCGGTTCAGAAGCCTCTCAGTGTTGTCGCCTTCGCTGACCAGCAGGGCACGCCCGCTTGGAGATCCCTTCCGTCCTGGTATCTGGTCTGCACGGACGATCAAATGATTCCCCCGACCGCGCAGGAGTTCTTTGCGAAGCGCATGAATGCCACCGTGCAGTCCGTCGCATCCAGTCACTGCCCATTCGTCACTCACCCTGAGGCCGTTGCAAACATCATCGCTTCAGCGGCAGATTCCATCGGTAACTGACAGCCTGATCGCGGGCGCGGCTGCATTCTCAGCAGAGCCATTGTCGCTGCGTCCGCCCCAAGGGAGCGCCACGATGTATATGAACAGCTTGAAACACACGTTCAGAAAACTTGCACTGGCTGTGACCGCGCTTTCCTTTGCGTCCCCCGCGATCTCGCAGCAGATCCGGTTCGACACGGCGTCGGCTCGCGCCGTGCTGAAAGCGCTTCATGATCCGAACCTCGACTTCAAGCAGGCCATTGAGATCGCCAGGCTCGATGGCAATCAAGGGATGATCAAGAAGATGCGCGAACTGGAAGAGGCCGATACTGACGAGCAGTTCGCTCACGCCCTCATTGCAGCCGCGCACGGGCTGCCAGCCGGCAGCCCACAGGAAGCGCACTATAACTTCGCCGGAGTGAAGTCATCCTCTGCTGTCATATCGCTGCTGCTCGATCAGATTGACCATGGCTTCGATGGAGTGATTCGCGATCGGATCCATCCATTCGTTTCGAAACCCGAGGCGCTCACGATGCATGGCTTTATCGTCGCGGGAGGCGATGGCGGTGGATACGCCTTTGGAAGCTCAGATTTTTTTGTGAACATGTTGTTCAACACCGACATGCCCATGCTTCAGCAGGTCACCATGCACGAGGCCTTTCACGGTGTGCAGGGAGCGGTATATCAGGAAGATACGGACCATTGGGCAAAAGGCCTGACGCGGCCTGCAGATGTCACCCGCGGCCAATTCTGCTCACATGCGGCGGAGCTTTTTATGGATCTGCGGAACGAAGGCACAGCCATGTACGTCGGCAGTGACGAACTGCTGAAGGACTCCACCAGCGATACCGGAAAGCGCGTCTACCTCGAATGGCTCTACTACAACGGACATCGTTCCGACAGCGCCGCTCTGCTGGAGGTTTCGCTCGCCAGCATGCAGGCACCGCATCCAGTGTCATACAAGCTTGTGTACCAAGTCGACTTCTACGGCAAAGGGGTCGCCTATTACATCGCTGCGGCGATGACGGAAGGCATTGCCGATGAGGATGGATCTTCCGCCCTGGGCCAGATCATTCAAGAGCCAGGCTACGAGTTCGTGCTGCGATATACGCGGCTCAGAGGCTACGGCAAGGACGCCTCCCATCCACGCCTCGGCGACAACACTGTTCGCGCGGCCCAGCTTCTTCATGATGGATGTCCTGCTTCCTGAGCCTTGGCAAGGTCCGTCGAGCAACACGTTTCAGAATCAAGCGTTTCAGAGAGGATCGCTTATGGAATTGACAATCGACAACGTTGCCCTGAACGTTCAGGTCCGAGGACAGGGGGAAACGGCACTTGTCTTCCTGCATTACTGGGGAGGATCACACCGCACATGGAACGCCGTCACATCCCGACTGCTTTCCGACCACCAGGTGGTTACGTACGATATGCGTGGCTGGGCCACTCCGGTGCGGCCAGCGATGGCTACTCCATCCGCGCTCTCGCAAACGAAGCGATGGCTTTAGTCAAGCAGCTCAACCTCAGCACTTACGTTCTCGTCGGACACTCGATGGGAGGCAAAGTAGCGCAGCTTGTGGCGTCGCGCCGACCAGAAGGTCTCGTAGGCTTGGTTCCTGTAGCGCCAGCGACCCCTACACCGGCTCATATGCCTGATGAGGCGAAGCAGCAACAGATGCATGCGTATGACAACCGCGAGACCGTGCTGCAGACCATTGGTTTTCTTTGCGCGCGGACACCCTCGGCAGAGCTCGTGGAGCAGATAATCGCAGACAGCCTCAGTGGGACTCCAGAGGCAAAGCTCGCCTGGCCCACGGAAGGCATGGCGGCGGACATCTCCGCCGATGTCGCGCAGAAGGTATTGTGATCACTCACGCCCACGTAGACCATGCCGGTGGGGCGGCCGAACTGCGGGAAAGGTCGGCAGCTCCGATCATCGCGCATGAAGCCGATTTGCCCTACTACAGACGTGAGAAGCAGATGACATTCTGTCCTACGGGGAACGTCGGTAGACACTTTCTGAAAACCCCGCTGCCGCACCAGGACTACAAGGGTTTTGAGCCTGATGTCATCCTTTCCGGAAATGATTCCTATGATCTTTCGCGTTTCGGCTTGGAAGGCACCATACTGCACACGCCCGGTCACACGAAGGGTTCCATCTCTGTCGTGCTTGAGAGTAACGAGGCCTTGGTTGGAGATCTGCTGGCTTCCGGCATCTTGATCGGAGGTGTCATCAGACTGGGCGGGCGATCAGGCCTCCCTTTGAGGACGATCCCCAGGCCGTGCGTGAAGAGCTGAACCGCCTGGCCGACTCAGGTGTCACTCGCTTCTATATGGGGCATGGCGGTCCGCTCCGAACTCCAGAGGTGCGTCGCCATGCTTAGTCTCTTAGAGGCAAAACGTCGTGACTCGGGAGCAAGTAAGCGGAACATTTACTGTGACCTCAGGCTCCAGTCCGCGGCTTAGCAGATGCCGACTCGTGCGTCGGCTGGGAAGACAGATCGCGGTGACTCGATGACAGACCATCTTGGTGCAGACTCCGCATTTTCGACACGGCAGCTCGGCCCCCTCGAAGAGCTGTTTTGGCATTAAGGGCGCGCAACACCCATTCATTTCTCCCTCGCCGCCGAGATACGCGGAGAAGCTGACTTCGAGGCTTGGCGGAGGGGCCTTAACGTCCTTCAGTCTAGCTGCAAAATGTTGCGTGTCGGAGTTCGAAGACGTTCTGATGGTGTTCTCGCTTTTGAAGCAGGCACCGGTGAGATTTCTTTGCGTGTCGTGGAAGGGAAGAACTCTACATTGCAGAGTGAGATAGCCCGCGAGATGGCCTCGCCATTCGAAGCCTCGGACTTGCCACTTATTCGTGGCGTGCTCTTGACTGAGCCACAATGGTCTACTCTGATCCTGACCTTTGACCACGCGATCATGGATGGTATTGGGCTAGCTCAAATAGTGCGCGACTTGCTTCGGGTGATGGCTGGTGAATTCCCCGATGCTGAAGAACTATCTGGTCCCTCAGAGCAATTAGCAGGGGTACCAGCCGCCTTCTGGAAACAACGTGGAACTAGCGGAGAGACCGAAGCCCTCGCGCCCTTACCAGACCTCCGGGTAGCCGGGACTGTTCCTCAGATCTCCATCCTCAAGCTTCCCGCAGAGCAGACGGCTGCTTTGATCCGGGCAGCACGCTCGAACGGAACCACGGTTCAGGGCGCTCTTGCGCCGCTCTCGTGATTGCGGGTCGCAGTTGTGCTGAAGGGTGGAAGGACAGCAACGTGCGGCTGCTTTCACCTATGGATCTCAGGCCAGTGGTCGGGCTGGGGAACGCACCAGTCCTCGCGATTGCGGTTGCGGTACTGCATGCGTTTCCCGAGGATCCAGCTGACTTTTGGAAGACAGCACGCAACTTGAAAGCTGAACTCCAGCGATATGAGTCACCAGAAGTGCTCGCAATGCTGGGCAACGCTATCGTGGACGAGGCTCATCGTGGCTTGAGTCCGGTGTCTGCGGCGGAGTTCATGATCGATCACTTCACGTCAGAAGGCCTGGTTTCAAACCTCGGAGTTCAACACGGCGAAGCGAATGGATCTGCTCTAGCACTGGAGAACCCTTGGGGACCAACACTACTGACAGGTGTGGAGGGTGAGCAGGTCATTGGTGCCGTGACCGTAGCTGGAGCGCCTCATTTGACACACACAAGCATGAGCCCGTTTCCAAGGCTTCTGCAAACCATCGCAAGCATGATCGAACAGAACCTCGGTGTACCGCCAGAGCACCACGTTAGCTGAAGGTCCCGGAGAACGCAGCCGGCTGGGAATGTGACTGACCATATCTGATTGCTAGTGCGAAAGGTTTACCTTCTTATGGCCACAAGTAACCTGCCACAGTTGCAAGAACACTAATAACTTCAGCATCAGCTTGATCACGCTAGCCGGTTCACGTACTTGCGGTGATCGCGGCCGATAGGTTGGACAATAGGAGATCCGATGACGAAGCCGGAACAGAAGGACGTGCATTTGCTCATACCAGACACAAAGCTTGCGCGTGAGATTACCGAGTTCATCCAAGACACAGAAACGTCCTTGCTCTTCAACCACTCATCGCGCGTCCACTGTTTCGCTGCTATTTCAGGAACGCGCCAGGGGGAAGGTATTTGACTCCGAGCTTCTCTACGCAGGGGCGATGTTTCACGACCTCGGACTGATGCCCTCCTACAGCAGCGAAAAGGATCGTTTCGAAGTGGATGGTGCAAACGCAGCGCAATCGTTCCTGCTGGAACGGCGCGTTCCGGTCGAAGAGGCTCGAAAGGTATGGACCGCGATCGCGCTCCATACTACACCGGGAATACCCCAATATATGGACCCTGTAATTGCACTGGTTACGGCCGGCGTAGAGATGGACGTGCTGGGACTGACCTATCACGAATTCAGCAGCGCAGAAAGAGAGGCTGTAGTCAGCCTCTTCCCACGTACTCCGCACTTCAAAGAGCAAATCATTCAGGCTTTCTACGGTGGCATTCGGCACAAGCCGGACACGACCTTCGGCAATGTAAAAGCTGATGTTCTCGCGGATAAAGATCCTGCATTCCAAAGAGGGAGTTTCTGTTCCGTCATCCGGCGCTCAGGTTGGAGTAGCTGATAGGCCTCATAGCCTCTGCACCGGTGTTGCAAACCGGCCGGTTCGAACAAAAGTTGGACCTGAATGCCGTCGTTAGCGCTCTGGATCAACGTCTGGCCGCATGCCTTGTGATCAACTCGGCACCACCGGCGTCATACCGGGCAAGCAACCGATATGCCTGCCGCTCACCGGGCACGGCTGCCGTCGCTGCCACCGTCCGACGTCCCGTCCTCACGTCACTCAACACTTCGATCCGCTTAAGATCGCGCTCGCTCATAGAAATCCATGCCATCCTTAGACCCTGACATTTCTATCGGGCCAGGCCATGACATTTCTAACGCGCCGCAACAACCCGTGTTGCTGCAAAGCTAAATTGACGCTGGATGTGCAAAGCGATTTTGTCGTTTATACCTCATCGTCGCGGTGCGGTGGGAATGTATGAAATTACGAAGTGATTTCCAAGGGCTGTGGTAAGGGTGGGAGACGGACAGCTCTATCGTCCGTATTCCATGCTTTCCGCAGACCGTCATTTCCACCGTTTTTCGCAGCGGCTTAGATTTGCGTGACTCCACGAGAGACGTGAGACGATTCCGGCACGTCTTGGCCCTTTTTTCTCTTGTAGTCGAAAGCCTTCCGGAGTGCTGCGAAGCCGAATAGTGGTCCGAGGAGAACGCCTAGCCAAGGCCCCAGCCAATCAGCGCTAACCCAGTCGTTAGAGCCAGCACGTGGACCGGTGAGAACGTGAAATCCGATTGCTCGCGGGTACCCATCGCTAGCCTTTTCGTCCAGGTATGTCACCTCGACGAGGTCGCGTTGCTTAGCGAAGAAGGGTAGCGTTGCAGATGCTTGAAGGTTCAGGTCTGGCTCACGGGGACGAGCCAACCCAAAGGTGTAGGTGTCCCACTTACCCTCCTTGTGATCGACGATCCAAGTGATAATCCCGTCCGCATGCCGCCGGGGAGCTGAGGAGGGCCAAGTGCTATATGGGGCGCAGAAGGCTGCGAATGCGCCGCATACCCACATCAAGAAATAGAGTGCAAACCCACGTGGCGTGAAGGCTCTCCAAGCTACCCAGCCAAGGGAACAGATGAAGCTGGAGAAGATGAGAAGTGCAACCGTTACGACTGCTGCGTCGCTCATAGCTCATAGTAGCCCCGGATCACGCATTTAGCGTTTGGCTCTCGGCGATCGGCGAACGTGACGACTCGACTCGATGTGACCGGGGCCGTAGACATGGCGCGGACGCTTTTTGTAGCCGTCCTTTTCGCTGTTCGTCAGAACCTTGACGTCGGGCTTGCTATCCTGTTGCGCCCTGACGAGCGAGAGCGCGTGGCCGAGGCGCTTGTTCTCGACCACCGCTGTCTGTCTGACTCGCTGGTCCTTGGCGAAAACGCGATAGGGAAGAGAGATGCCCTTCCATCGGACCTCAAGCGTGCCGTCGGTGTAGTCATAGAGATCGATGTACTTGCCAGCAAGTTCTTCCGATGTCTTGTTGCGTTCTAGATGATCTGCCGGCGGTCGTAGTGGAAGCTGAGCTGCGCACTGAGGTAACGCTGCTCGCGATGGCAGAGGATGTCGGTCAGCCGCGGGGTCGGCAAGTGGACCATGCGATGCAGGTTGTCTGGCTTCGCTGGCATCACCGCGAAGCGTTCCTTGAAGCGCTCCATGAACGCAGGGAGGAAGACGTTGCCCGCTTCCACGCTCCTGATCTCGGCAAGCCTCAGCTCCTTCACCAGCGGGTCCTGCAACGTTCTGTTCGCGTTCCACGCGGCCCTTCGCCTGGCTGGATTTCGCACACAGGATCTCGATGTTCAGCTCTGCCAACGCGCGTCCAAACTGGGTCATGCCTTGACCGCCTGCGGCATCGCGGTTCATGCGGACGACGGAGTGCTTGTCGGAGTAGAAGGCAACAGGACAGCCGTGGCTCTGAAGATAGCCTTGCAAGGCCTCGAAGTAGGATGACGTGCTCTCGCTGGGCACGAACCGTAACTGCATCAGCTTGCTGGTCGCGTCGTCGATGAAGACCAGCAGCGTGCAGGGCTCGCCACGCCCTTCGAACCATCGGTGCTGACTGCCAACGATCTGGACCAGCTCGCCGTAGCTCTCGCGTCGCAGCCTAGGTTGGTGGAAGGTTCGGCGCTGCTTGCGGGACAGCCACAGCCCGGCCTCGACCATCCACTTGCGCAGCGTCTCACGGGAAACCTCAACACTATGCCGTTCCAACAGAGCTTCGGAGGCAAGCGTTGGACCGAAGTCGCGGTAGTTCTGTCGCAACAGCTCCAGAACGTAGTCACGCACGCCGACGTTAAACGTGTTGGTTGCGGGACGACCACGCGACTTGTGGATCAGCGCCGCGCCGCCGCCGTCCTCATATCTTGCCAGCAGACGTTGCGTCTGCCGAAGGCTTACGTTCAACACGCCCGCGGCTGACTCCGTAGTCCGCCGACCGGCCAACACCTCGGTCAAAACCTCGATACGTTGCAGGTCTCTCTTGCTCATCTGTACCCAGCCCAATCCGTCGCCTCACAGTCCCAGCTAACAGGGACGCACGGCGACATTTTGGCTTTGCACAGCTACGACAGTTTCGCTTTGCTCTTACAACCCGGCAACACAGAATATGTGTTATCAGACTTTAGAGAATACGCCTGTGGCTCTAACCTGGCTCTACAGGAATGTTGGTTTCTGTCGATAAAGCTCTTATCAGCGATGCCTCACCAACATCGTCTCAGGATGCTTCGCCGCGGTAACTAGAAAAACGAAACTAAAAGGCAAATCCCGTTCACAAAGTGCGTACGGACGGGCGATCCCCAGGGACGACATCTGCGACTAAAGTGGGTACACAGTGGGCCGGGATGCTTCGGCAGAAACCAGGAGGTGGAAGCGTGATCTGGAAACCAGCAGTAGCAACTCTCAACCGGTGGATGCAAACGAGGAACACGGCATGCCGTTGCTGCGGAGATCCGCTGTCCGGGCCAGACGAGGTCTGCGACGAGGAGCGCTGCCAGGTGTGGGCGCTGGCCGACCAGGCCATGCTTGCTGATCTACCAGGCGCTGCTTCTACGTCTCCTCGCCGGCTTGCCTTCAGACGGAACGAAGTATCGATGTGCTCCCAGGGCCTCCCCATGTGCAGCTAGCCTGAGCTATCGGCCGAAGGCCAATGCCCCGGCTTGACCATTGGGCCTTGCGCTCGATAGCGTGCAGTTTCGGGCTTCCTCAGAGTGCCTGACAGGAGAGGCATCGATGAGCGCTTGTCGAACTGCATGGTTGATCCTCACCGACGTTCAGTTTCTTCTTCCGGCGGCTGTACTGATTCTCGGTTGCACGCTGCTCTATGAGCTGCATTGATGGCGAGATCCGTCGATCGCCCTGGCACTCCAGAAGCGCCTCAGAAGAAACCAGCAGCCCCTAGAACGCTGCACCGCCTCGGTGTCGCGTGCGGCCTGGGCGCTGGTGTATGGCTTGGCGCGGCCGAGGCGCCAACCAAACTCGTGAACTCTGGCCTCTCCCCATTCGCAATCTCCCTGTGCATGGTGGGTGGGGTGTTTACAGCTCGATGGACCCTTCCCACCCTCTTGAAGGGCACACGGTTCGTTGCTTCGGATCTGCTGCGAAAGAAGCACCTGATTGTTTGGGCAGTGCTCGCGGGGGCACTATGGTCTGTCGCCAATACGCTCACTGTCTTTGCTGTTCGGGACGTGGGACTTGCCGTGGCTTTCCCGTTGTGGAATGCCAATTCCCTCTTCGGCATCCTGTGGGGCTGGCTGTTATTCGGTGAGCTTCGGGGCGCTTCAAAACAAACCATCCTTCGTGTCATTCTGGGTACGCTCGCCATCATCGCGGCGGCTGTTCTGCTTGGGTACAGCACGATCCATGCCCGGAGCGGAGCTCACCCGCATGCCCATCGGGGGATCCTGGCTGCGCTGGGCGCCAGTCTGTTGTGGGGCACCATGTACGTTCCGTACCGCAAGGCCTACATCAGCGGGATGAATCCCCTGTCCTTCGTGACGGTCTTCACCGTCGGCGAACTGGCAACCATGATGGGCCTTGTGCTCGCCCTGGATGGAGGCACCCATGCCGCCGTCTTTACCTCTGCAGCTGTCCGACCCGTCCTCTTCTGGCTCTTTTTAGGCGGCTTCGTCTGGGTGGTCGGCGATCTCCTACAGCAATTCGCGGCCAAGTACTTGGGCATCGGGCGCGGCATCCCCTTGGCCAACACCAATCAGCTATGGGGCCTGGCCTGGGCCGCGCTTGTCTTCGGGGAGCTTGCACACGCACCCCTGTCACAACGGGTGATGGTCATCGCTGGCTCACTCATCATGATGCTTGGTGCTCTATCCATCAGCATGGCCGCCGCAGGCCCAAGGGAGCACGTCTCTGCGCGGGACGCACTATCCAGGGAGTGCACTCGATACGGACTCGACTACGCGCATGTTCTCGCCGAGTACGAGGGCACAGGCAGCCACTCCCGGCCAGCCGTTCGGGATTGGTGGGATTACCTGATCGTTGCTGCAGGAGTAGGAATCTTCGTCGCGCTTGCAAGCCAGGCCGCCCGTCCGGCCATCCCCATCCATGTGGGCTGGGTTGCGGCGCTGGCCGTCACCCTGCTTGCCACACTCGGAGCCTGCGCCTGGGTGCTCCGCCGAGTCACCAACTTCTCCTAAAAAGGAATCTTCTGGAAAATAGCGACTTTCTTTCGTTTCCGTAGGTTTCCCGCTTGCCGAACCACACAGAGGCTTGCTAGGTTACCGCTAACGCAGGAGATGATCATGAGCGCAGCAGCCGGCTCCAACCCTCTTCCAAGCCTGGATGCCTGGGATGACTTCCTCGAAGGTCGCTACCAGGAAGGCAAAGCAGAGAGCGACTTTCGACAGTACGACGAGGCCGCCACTCCCGGCGTTGCTGAGTTCTACCGGCAGAACCACGAGAGGCAAACGGTCGAGTATGTCCTCGGCAAGGAGCAGGAATACTTTGGCCTTGCACGGGGGGAAAAAACCATCTGGGAGGCTGCCGAGTACCTGAACACGCTCGTCGATGACAGCGATCCCGATACCGACCTCACGCAGATCGAGCACCTTCTCCAGACTTCCGAGGCGATCCGCCACGACGGACATCCCCGCTGGATGGTCCTGACTGGCTTCATTCATGACCTTGGGAAGTGCCTGTGCCTCTACGGCGAACCGCAATGGGGCGTTGTTGGCGATACTTTCCCTGTTGGCTGCGCGTGGTCCGAGCAGATCGTTTTCCCTGAGTACTTCCAGGTAAATCCCGATCGCCTCCGGCCCGAATATCAGACGAAATACGGCATCTACGAACCGGGCTGTGGTCTCGAGAACCTCCACTTGTCCTTTGGACATGACGGGTACATTGCCGAGGTAATGAAGCCCTACCTGCCGGATGAAGCCCTCTACATGCTTCGCTTCCACTCGTTTTACCCCTGGCACCGCCAAGGCGCGTACAAGTACTTCGAGAACGATAAGGATCAAGCTATGCTCCCGTGGGTGCAGAAGTTCAATCCATACGATCTCTACTCGAAAGCCCACAGCAAACCAGACCTCCAGGCTCTCAAGCCCTTCTACGATGATCTGTTTGCAGAGTTTTTGCCGCCGCGTCTGGCCTGGTAAGCGGGACATCCGGATCACTGACCTCCCCCGGCAATCTCTACCGCCGTGCAGACTCAGTTCCGCCACCAGTAGCTTCAGGCGGCGGTTCGGATAACAACGTGGACTTGCCTGGAGAGTTGGTGAAGCTGGCCAGGCAGAAGCCTCGGTTCGGCTATCGACGGCTGCATGCGCTGTTGAGCCGGCGGGGTCACGAGGTCAACGTGAAGCGCGTGTACCAGCTGTACGTGGAAGAAAAGCTGATGGTGAGACGGAAGAAGCGCAAACGGCTGATACGGGAGCCTGCAGGCCAATCGCGGCTGATACAGTGGGCCTGGACTTCATACACCGATGGTCCGGCGACCGGGCGCATGGTGCGGATCCTGAGCGTGGTGAATGCCTTCACACGTGAGTGCCTGGCGCTGGAGTCCGACACAAGCCTGGGCAGCGGTCGCGTGACGCGAATGCTGGAGCGACTGATTGAGAGCGCGGCCGGGCGGAAAACGTGCGTTCGGATAACAGACCGGGGTTCACTTCGCACAGGATGCTAAGCTGGGCCGAGGGCTGGAAGATCGGCCTAGTCCATATCCAACCTGGCAGGCCCATGCCGAACGGACCCGTGGAAGGCTTTACTAGCCGGCTCCGCGATGAGTGCCTGAATGCCTGCTGGTTCCGCACTCTCACGACGTTCGTTCTACGCTGGCCCTCTGGCACGAAGACCACAACTGCGAGCGACCGCACAGCAGCCTGGATTACCGAACGCCGCAGGCCTTCCGGCGAGCGTTAGGCTACGAGACGAGCGCGGAGCCAAACCTCAACCGCGACTCTCCATTTCTGAATGGTTCTGAAAACTGGGGGCACGTCAGTCGGCCAGGGACCTAAGTCAGCCGTGCAGCAACTACTACTACTACGCAACCAAGTACGCCTTTTAAGGCATCTCCTGATCACTCGGCCCGGAAGGGCCCGACTCGGGATCCACATCCTGTTCGCGAAGCCAGGACCCTTCCGAACGCATTGCATCGGCTGCACCCTGTTGCGTCCAAAACCATTTTCCCCGACTGAGACAGCACGGCAGGCGAACGCCTTTATCAGAGCCGCGAGGAGGCAAGCAGCAGGAGATCCACGAGAGGGTTGAGGCTGCTATTGTTTAAGCTGCAGCTCACATACATACGCTACACCTCGTGTGTCGGGCTGGGGCCGCTTTCGAAAGGGGAGAAGAAGCTCTAAGTATCAGTTGCCAGGGTCAGCTGCTCGGGTTCGATAACTCTGGGAGCCGACTGCCCTGAGTGTGAGAAGAAGGCAAGGCAATCAGTGAAAGAGAGGCCCTTTACCGATACCTCCCTTTTATAGAGGTTGAACTTAGAGCGCCGCTTTTACTTCCGTGGTCAGGCTACCAAAAGGATCCCGTACAGCCTTCTTCGCGATATTCGGGATAGATTCCCCACGCCGGTACATCAGGTACGCTGCTGCAGCGCCTGAGGCGATCGTTGCCCAAAAAATCAAACGTCTCATGTGAATTCTCCTGTGACAACGATGCCGTGTCGTTCGATAGGATGCAGATTTCCGAAGCAGAGAGTTTCCCCTCGCAGCCAAGTGCAACAAGCCATCAGCACGACGGCCAAGGATGAGAAAGGAAGGAGCTATGTCAGCTTCAAAACATGGAGAGCGCTTTGACCTTCATGCTCTTGCCGCTCGCTTTCCCGACGAGGCGGACTCGCTTCTTCTCGACCAGTACCTCACCCGCAACTCCGATGTAAGTACGCGTCTTTTCCGCGTCTACAGACCCACACCAGCGCATTACCACGTTGGATCCGATGAGCATCTTTACGTGCTCTCTGGCCGGGGAACATTCTGGATGGGTGAGGCAAGCAACACAGCAAACTTTGGTCCTGGGCATCTCCTGTGTTTTCCCCGGACTCTCGTGCACGCTCAACCTGAAATCCTGCAAGGCCCGGTAGTCTTCCTGGCCTTTGACACACCACCTCGTGCTCCGGACGACATTCACTTCGTTGATCCCAGGGATGGCTCGCCCTCCAAATTCATCCAGAGTCTCTTGAAGTAGAGGATTTGACGCTTCTCGGGACGAGCAAAAGCCCGCCTTTTGGGCGGGCTTGTTGCGTTGAGGTTATTACCGGCGATCACCTAATCTCCCACACACCTGCGCGTGCAGTACCATCGGCCCAGCGAGGCTTAACTTCCGTGTTCGGGATGGGAACGGGTGGGACCCTCGCAGTATGGTCACCGGTAAATTGTTGAGCGTGATGGCTCACAACGAAATCGATTGGGTTGTTGCTTTGTGTTGCGCGTATATGTTCAAGGCTTGTGTTGCGTGCCATCGAGGTTGGCTCTGATGCTTTGGTGCACAGAGTTAATTCTATGGACAAGCCGAACGGGCGATTAGTATTGGTAAGCTGCACGCATTACTGCGCTTCCACCTCCAACCTATCAACCAGGTGGTCTTCCTGGGCCCTTCAGGGAGATCTCATCTTGGAGCGTGCTTCCCGCTTATATGCATTCAGCGGTTATCACAACCGAACTTCGCTACCCAGCCGTGCCCTTGGCAGGACAACTGGAACACAAGAGGTTCGTCCATCCCGGTCCTCTCGTACTAAGGACAGCCCTCCTCAAATCTCCTACGCCCACAGCAGATAGGGACCGAACTGTCTCGCGACGTTCTGAACCCAGCTCACGTACCGCTTTAATAGGCGAACAGCCTAACCCTTGGAACCTTCTACAGCTCCAGGATGCGATGAGCCGACATCGAGGTGCCAAACCGGAGCGTCGATATGAACTCTTGGCTCCGATCAGCCTGTTATCCCCGGCGTACCTTTTATCCGTTGAGCGATGGCCCTTCCATACAGAACCACCGGATCACTAAGGCCTGCTTTCGCATCTGCTCGACTTGTAGGTCTCACAGTTAACCACTCTTATGCCTTTGCACTCGACGACTGATTTCCAAACAGTCTGAGAGTAGCTTCGCGCGCCTCCGTTACAATTTAGGAGGCGACCGCCCCAGTCAAACTACCCGCCTAACTATGTTCCTCTCCCGGATCACGGGAGCAGGTTAGAATCACAACGCTCACAGGGTGGTATCTCACCGGTGGCTCCACCAAACCCAAAAGCCTGGTTTCAAAGCCTCCCACCTATCCTGCGCAGCAAACGTCATAATTCATAGTTAAGGTGTAGTAAAGGTGCACGGGGTCTTTCCGTCTAGCTGCGGGTAACCGGCATCTTCACCGGTACTACAAGTTCGCCGAGCAACTCGTTAAGACAGTCGTACGATCGTTACTCCATTCGTGCAGGTCGGAACTTACCCGACAAGGAATTTCGCTACCTTAGGACCGTTATAGTTACGGCCGCCGTTCACCGGGGCTTCAATTCAAAGCTTCGCCTTGCGGCTAACCTCTCCTTTTAACCTTCCGGCACCGGGCAGGAGTCAGCCCCTATACGTCGTTTTCGACTTTGCAGAGACCTGTGTTTTTGTTAAACAGTCGCCGTACGCGTTTCACTGCGGCCCCCTCGCGCTTGCACGCTAACGGGGCGACCCTTCTCCCGAAGTTACGGGTCTAATTTGCCGAGTTCCTTAACAAGCCTTCACTCGAGCGCCTTTGGATATTCTCCTCGTCTACCTGTGTCGGTTTGGGGTACGGTTCCCAACAACTCTCCTTAGAGGATTTTCTCGGCAGCGTGGAATCAGCAGCTTTCAGGCATACGCCCTACTGTTTTGCACCTCAGCGTTATGTCTACCCGGATTTGCCTAAGTAAACCGCCTTACGTGCATCAAGCCCCATAGCCATAGGAGGCCCTGCTTATCCTTCTGCGTCTCCCCATCGTCAAACGAGTGTTGGGAGGTCCGGAATATTAACCGGATGTCCATCATCTACGCCTCTCGGCCTCGACTTAGGGACCGCCTAACCCTGAGCGGATTAACCTTCCTCAGGAAACCTTAGACTTTCGGCGCGGAGGGTTCTCACCTCCGTTATCGCTACTTATGCCGGCAGGGTCTCTTCGCAACGCTCCATCCGTCTTCTCAGTCGGACTTCTACGCAGTTGAGAATGCTCTCCTACCACGCACACCCTAAAGTGTGCATTCGCTGCTTCGGTATACAGTTTTAGCCCCGTTGTATTGTCGGCACCGGACCGCTTGACCAGTGAGCTATTACGCTTTCTTTAAAGGATGGCTGCTTCTAAGCCAACCTCCTGGCTGTCTGAGCGTTCCGACTTCCTTTCCCACTTAACTGTAATTTTGGGACCTTAGCAGACGATCTGGGCTGTTTCCCTCTCGACTGTGAAGCTTAGCCCCCACAGTCTGACTCCCGGACTGGTTGTCAGTGGCATTCGTAGTTTGGTTGGATTCAGTAAGCCGGAAAGCCCCCTAGTCCATCCAGATCTCTACCACCACCGCAAATCATCCGAGGCTAGCCCTAAAGCTATTTCGGAGAGAACGAGCTATCACGGAATTTGATTAGCCTTTCACCCCTACCCTCAGCTCATCCGAGCTTTTTTCAACAAACACCGGTTCGGTCCTCCAATAGGTTTTACCCTACCTTCAACCTGGCCAAGGGTAGATCATCCCGCTTCGCGTCTATTCCTGCCAACTGAACGCCCTGTTCAGACTCGCTTTCGCTTCGGCTCGCTTACGCTTAACCTTGCTGACAAGAATAACTAGCCGGCTCATTATGCAATAGGCACGCGGTCAGGCATTCGCTTGCGCGCATAGCCCTCCCACTGCTTGTAGGCACACGGTTTCAGGTACTTTGTACTCCCCTCACAGGGGTTCTTTTCACCTTTCCCTCACGGTACTGGTTCACTATCGGTCAGAAACGAGTATTTAGCCTTACGGGATGGTCCCCGTGGATTCAAGCAGGGTTTCACGTGCCCCGCCTTACTCAGGTATCCGCTTCGAGTCCTCATCGATTTCGTCTACGCGCCTGTCACGCTCTATGGAGGCCCTTTCCAAAGCCTTCGACTATCGAGAAGATTGGTAACTCTACTGGTGCGGACCCTACAACCCCCGTGCTACCGAAATAGAACGGGTTTGGGCTATTCCGAGTTCGCTCGCCACTACTATCGGAATCGAGGTTTCTTTCTTTTCCTTCAGGTACTGAGATGGTTCACTTCCCTGAGTTCGCTTGATCCCACCTATGTATTCAGTGGGTCATTTCTGAGGTTCACTCAGAAGGGTTTCCCCATTCGGAAATCTCCGGATCAACGCCTGTGTGCGGCTCCCCGAAGCTTATCGCAGCTTGCCACGTCCTTCATCGCCTGTTTCTGCCAAGGCATCCACCGTGCGCCCTTAGTAGCTTGACCATAGAATTAACTCCATGCAGCATTGCCGTCTGCACTCTATGCATATCGCCATATATGACTTACACCTGCACGACCTGCGTCTTATCAGGCCCTGCAGTGAAACATATCCTAAAGACACTCAACACTAATCAGCCCCCAGCGTCGCCCCTCGCGGGACAACACCAAGGCGCTGCTCAGCCTTGTAATATATTTACCCAATCGATTTCGTTGTCAAACATCCACTGCTGCCTCTTACGGCAAAGCAGTCGCCCTCTAGGCTTGAACTTCAACACCAGAACTTTCATCCTGACGTCTCTGCCCAAAGCTTGGCATCCTCTGGCGTCCTCGCGGAAACACAGTGACAGCAAACTTCAGACAGCTCTCGAGCAAAACAACACACGTTGGTGGAGCTGAGGAGGATCGAACTCCTGACCCCCTGCTTGCAAAGCAGGTGCTCTCCCAGCTGAGCTACAGCCCCATTCCCTGTACAAGA
>OZ240685.1:3030000-3628408 GCA_965199135.1 Acidobacteriaceae bacterium
TTTCTACAGCATCCACGCGCATGGCGATGCGTCTTGCCCGGTGTTCGAAAATAAGCAGATTCGCACGGCTCGGGTCCCGAGAGGGTTCAAGATCAAACAGCGCCCGGCAGTCCAGGACCGAGATAGGGCTCCCTCGAAGATTGAACACACCGAGAACAGCGTCCGGCATGTCTGGAGCACGGGCGAATTCTTTCGGGGCGTCGAGTACTTCCAGAACATCCAGTAGCTGCAAGCCATACAACTTGCCCATCCGGAATGTGAGAAGCGACATCTGTGCTGCAACAGCCTGCGCTTCGGCTGCCTGCTGCTTTTGATCTGTCTGCGCATGCCCAACCGAGATTTCTGCAATCTCGTCTCCTGCCAGTATTCCCTCTTCATTCAGAACGATAAAGTCGCAGCCGTCCCGGTCGGTAAAACAACCACGAAAGACCGAAGAACGATAGTCGCTGAGCACAGGAACAGGCTGCACACGTTCGCGAGCGTACGGAATGATGCTGGTAACGTCGTCGACCTCGAAGCCAACATGCTCCTCCCCCAGCCTGCAGACCAGGATGCGCTGTGAAGACCCGTCGCAGGGAAGGTGTAGCAGCTTTCCGAGTTCCACGACCGGCACCATGCGACCGCAATACATAATGATTGACTCGCATAAGTTGGAGCGAAAGGGACTTGGCCGCTTTCCTTTGTTGTTCACGATTGCTGCAATGCACTTCATTTCCATAGCCATGACAAAGTCTGCAACGCGAAAGCCGATAAGCTTCTCTCGATAGAGGTCTCGAAGACGATGCGAGACGTTTTCCTCGGCTTGTTGATCCTTTGTGCCCTCGATGATAGGTAAATTTTTGATTTGCAGCAGGGCACCCAGGTCAAGAACCTGAATCATCCGGGATCCATTGTCACGACAGATTACAGAGCTCACGGGGGGCCGACTCCCACCTTGTTGCGCCTGTGCGTACTCAAGCGCGACGAGCTCTCTGGGAGCCACGCGGAGCACTTCACCGATCGCATCAAAGAGCACCCCTAGCCGCACTGCGCCCTGCCGGAGCACCACCATGCGGCGATTCAGGGTCTGCGGGGATTCCGTTCGGGCGATCTCAAGTAGAAGACCAAGATCAACCACAGGAAGGACTCTTCCCCGGAGGCTAAAAAGCCCCCGAACGTACTCCGGGGCAAGCGGCATGAGCTGCAGGGTTTCAGGAGCATTCACAACTTCTTGAAGGTCCGTCATTTCAATCGCGTACTCATCGCTCCCTAGGTGAAACGTCCCGTAGACTTTTCTCGTGACCGTATCCCCAGTGAGCTTGCCAGTCAGAGTACTCATTTCGACCTCCTTCTGCCCTTCACTTCATGTACGATCCGATTCGCCTCTACTTCGAAAGTTGTGCAGTCAAAAACGACAGAACATGCCTCGAATCCACCCGTTTCGAGTTCTAGATACTCGAGGTTCTGTGCTTCGAGCGCACTGCGAGCAGCCACTATATTCAACTCGCCTACGCACAACCTAGGAATACTGCCTTCATCCGGCAGAACTCGCGCTCCGCCAACAAGAAACGCACGCAGGAAGCGGCGCTCTCGAGCGACTGTTTGCACTGCTTCAAGGAGATTCAGCACCGCCCTGTCCGCGTACCGCGCATCTCGGCTTTCATCGCCGTATGGAGCAGTGGGAAGAAGACAATGAGCCAACCCACACACCCCAGTCTTCTTGTTTACTAGCCCAATGGCAACGCAAGACCCAAGTGAAGCTCGAAGAACCCCCTCGGTCGCGACACGGATCTCCCCAATCCGCACGTGCTGTATCCGTTTGATATTGCATTCCTCACGCACCTGCACTGTCACTCCCCCTTTCGGTAGACCATAGGTTCTATAAAACGGAATGAAGTGCCAAGGCTGGCGAGAGACTCGGACTCACCGACGATGAGAAGTCCCCCGGGTCGAAGCAGCTGGCTTACGTGCTCCAAAATGCGTATTTGCTCCTTCTCCTGGAAGTAAATCAACGCATTCCGAAGAAACACGACGTCTTGTTGCGGAAACGCTCGTGGCGATTCCATAAGATTGTGTCTGCGAAATTGCAGATCGCGCTTCAGTAATGGGCTTACCAGATGGCCATCTCCCTTTGCCAGGAAATGCCTCTTTAGCAGTTCCGGGTAGAGAGCGCTGAGCCGTTCAGTTCGGCGGCTACAGAAATGACCTGCCTCCGCTTTAGCAAGGACTTCCGTGTCGACATCAGTAGCCAGAATGTGAAATCGAAAGCTTGGGGAGCGCACCTGAAAGTTCAGACAGGCTAAAGCGATCGAGTAGGCTTCTTCGCCGGTGGACGCAGCCGCTGACCAGATCCGCATTGGCCTGCTGTCCTGCCCTGCGTAGAACAGCGGCAGGCAAACCTCTTCGAAGTACTTCCAGACTCGCGGCGTGCGGAAGAACGAACTTTCATTTGTGGTGAGAAGATTGATGAATTGCTGCTCCTCATCGCCGTCGCGCCGCAGAAGTGCCAAGTAGGCGCTCGGCGCGCTACATCCGAGTTCTTCCATTCGCCTCTTCAAGCGATAAGCCACCATGAGCTTCTTCTGTATGGGGATTGTGATGCCGGTGAGCGACTTGAGCGTTTGAAGCACCGGCTCGATCTCACGATCCCCAACCTGCACGTCCCGGCTTGGTGCAGGCTCACTCCGCATGACTGAGGCTTCCGTTAAGCTGCTTAGAGGCTGCGCGCAGTTCTCTCGTTGCTGCCGCGATGCCCTCAGACGCCACAGCAGACTGCTCCGTCTGCTCTGTTACGTGCTGGATTGAGCGACTTACCTCGCGGGCTGCGATCAGCTGTTCTTCAGCAGACGCGGAGATCTCGGATATCGCTTCCGTCGTCTTCGCAACACCCCCCACAATCTTGTGAAATGCTTCGGCGGCCTGGCGTGACGTATCGCTCCCTGCATTGATCCTCTTTACGGACTCCTGGATCAGCTTGGTGATCTCCCGCGCCGCCTGCGAGCTACGTTCCGCGAGCTTCCGCACTTCGTCGGCCACGACCGAGAACCCGAGGCCCATCTCTCCGGCCCTTGCTGCTTCGATTGCTGCGTTGAATGCCAGGAGATTAGTCTGGGACGCGATCTCACCAATGACTTTGACGATTTCCCCGATGTCCTCACTCGAACGACTGATGAGATCCATTGCTTCGATCGATCGATCGACCAGCTTCAGACCCTGATCTGCATCACTGCGAGCTCCCTGCGCCAAGGTATTCGCATGCTTTACGTTCTGCGCGATGGAGTGGATCGAGGCCGTCAGCTCCTCGACGGAGGCATTCATCTCCTCCGATGTGGCTCCAAGCGCCTGTGCCCCCTGTGCGACGCTTGCCGAACGCCGAGCGATGTCTTCACTCTGTCCGTCGAGGTCCGTCGCCACTTTCCGAAGGGACTCTTCCATCTGCACTTGGCGCGTGATGTCTGTTGCGACTTTGATGACGCCACTTACCTGCCCCTTGGCGTCCAGAAGAGGATTGTAAGTAGCGAAGAGCCACAAGGGCTGACCTTTTCGGGTGAGGCGCTTAAAGCGGCCGCGCTGAAATTCGCCCCGGCGCAGGTCACCCCAGAACTCTGAATACTCTCGGCTCCGCGTGTACTCCTCATCACAGAAGATAAGGCGAACTATCGGCAGAACTGCGACTGGCTGTAGTGAAAAGATTCGGCGTCTAAATTACTTTCGGCACAAAGTGGCATTTGATGTTCGCTCGCGGGCGGCGGAGTTGTGTCCTCCCTCTTGGACAGCACAGCGCAGAGGACCTCACGGCGAAGAGTGCTCTCGCGTGGGTGAACCGACCCTCAAGAACACGATAGTTATCGCTCCGTAGAGATCATCTGACCAGCGTTGTTGCAACTTCTTCCGCATCTGGGTGATCTTTCTTGTTAATGACTGCAAATCGTCCTGCCCGCCGGATTGTGCCTCGGGAGGGGAGCTCTTCCTCGAACGCCGGAGTTCACGCCTCGGGAACCATGGCCGAGTTCGTTCGGGGCAAAGACTGGACCCAAACACCTCTCGGTGCGATCGAATCCTGGAGCCAGGCGCTGGTAGCAAGCGTAAACATCATATTGTCGGCGGGCGTGCCGATGCAGCTCCTGGTCGGCCCGGAGATGATCGAGATTTACAACGATGCCCTGCTTCCTTTTCTCAGCAGCAAGCACCCGCAGGCGCTTGGCCAGCCAGCCCGCGTCGTCTGGCGAGAAGTGTGGCCAGCCGTGGAAAAGCAGTTGCACGAAGTACTGCACACGGGCGCGCCAGTAAATTTCACCAACGTGTTCCTGCCCCTGCTTCGCAACGGGGTTCTTGAAGACATGTACTGGGATTACAGCTACAGCCCCTTCTATGAAGCAGACGGGACGATCCTAGGCGTGCTCAATCTCGCTCAGAACAAAACAGAAGCCGTGCTGGCACAGCAACGCCTCCGTGCTTCCGAGGCGCAGGCCCAGCGGGTGCTGAACAGCATCGGGGATGCTGTGATCGTGACCGATGCAGATGGCCACATCCGCAGCATGAACCCGGTCGCAGAAGCGCTTACGGAGTGGCCGCTTCGCGAGGCAAGGGGCAGGCCGCTTGAAGACGTGTTCTCGATCATCAGCGAGGCGACGCGCCTCTCACGTGAGAACCCGGTGAGCAAAGCTAAGCGGCTCGGTACCTCCGTTGGCCTGGCAAACCACACCATCCTGCTCAGCAGGGACGGACGTGAGACGCACATCGACGACAGTGCTGCACCGATCCGCAAGGAAGATGGCAGCGTCGCCGGTGTCGTTCTCGTCTTCCGCGACATCACCGAGCGCCGCGCTGCAGAACAGCTACGCGAGCGGCTCCAAGCACAGGTCCAGGAAAGCTACGCTGAACTCGAAGCGATCTACGATGGCATGACGATTGCCCTTGGCATGGTCGACCCCGTGACCTACCACTTTTTACGCGTCAATGCGAAGCTCGCTGAGATTCTCGACATACCGGCAGAACAGGTTGTTGGCACCAGTGTGCTGGCTTATGCGGCTGATGCCCAAAAAGTAGCGGCGGACCTGGAGAGGGCAGGCGCTGGAGAGCCCGTCATCGGCAGCATCGTGGAAGGAGAGATACCGGGAAGCCCGGGGATCAAGCGTTTCTTCCAGGTGGATTTCGCGCCGGTTCGCGGTGCGCAGGGTCAGGTGTCCAGCATCATCGTTGCCTCCGTCGAGATCACGCTGCTCAAGCAGGCCGAACGCGCCCTGGTGCAGAACGAAAAGCTCGCCGCCGTGGGCCGGCTCGCCTCTTCGATCGCACACGAGATCAACAATCCGCTGGAGTCAGTCACGAACCTCCTCTATCTCGCGCAGAGCAGTGAAGAGCTCTCAGAAGCACAACGCTATCTCGAGACCGCTGAACGGGAGCTGCGCCGGGTGTCCGCAATCGCAAACCAGACGCTCCGCTTCCACCGCCAGGCAACGGACCGGCGCTTTGTTACCTGCAAGGAGCTGCTCGAGAGTGTCCTGGCGATTCACCAGGGACGGATCGTGAACTCCGGGGTTTCTGTGGAGCTGCGCAAGCGTTCGGAGACACCAATCCTCTGCTTCGATGGAGAGATACGGCAAGTACTCAACAACCTGGTCGGCAATGCCATCGATGCCATGCACCCCACGGGTGGCCGGTTGGTGGTGCGAAGCCGTGAGAGGACGATCTGGAGCTCTGGAACCCGGGCATTGATGATCACCATCGCGGACACCGGCGACGGCATGAGTCTCGATACCAGGCAGCGTCTCTTCGAGCCTTTCTTCACCACCAAGGGTTTTGGGGGCACCGGCCTCGGACTCTGGATCAGCAAGGAGATCATCGAACGTCACCAGGGCACGCTCGCGGTCAGCAGCAGTCAACGACCCGGTCACACCGGAACCGTCTTCACCGTCACACTTCCCTACGCGACAACGACGGATGCTTCATAAAGGATGCCCCCGCGCGAACCTCCGGATCCGCATCACAGGCGTGAGAGGGCTTTATGACACTGGAAGGTAAAGTAGCAATCGTCACAGGCGCAGGTACAGGCATTGGGCAGGGCATCGCCCTGGCCTTTGCACGGGAAGGCGCCAACATCGTCGTCGACTACGTAGGAAAAGCATCCGTAGCCCAGGCGACGATCGATGAAGTGCAGAAACTCGGTCGCAAGTGCATCGGAGTGGATGCCGATATCTCCAAGCAGGCTGACGTGCAGATGCTGGTCCAGAAGACAGTCGAGACATTCGGTAAGCTCGATATCCTGGTCAACAACGCGGGTATCGAGAAGAAATATGCCTTCGTCGACTATCCCCTCGACGAATTTGAGAAGATTGTCGCAGTCAATCTCACCGGCCCGTTTCTATGCGCACAGGCGGCGGCGAAGCAGATGATCACCCAGGGCAATGGCGGCCGCATCATCAATATCTCGTCCATACACGAAGATCTGCCACAGCTCACGAACGCACCCTACTGCGCTACCAAGGGCGGTCTGCGGATGCTGATGCGGACCATCGCGGTAGAGCTCGCACCCCACAAGATCACAGTCAACAACATCGGACCCGGGGCCATCTACACGCCGATCGACGCAGACGTGGAGTCAGACAAAACGTTGAACGATCAGATCCTCGCCGAGATCCCCTTGAATCGCTGGGGCAAGCCGGAAGAAGTCGGAGACCTCGCGGCATTCCTCGCCTCGGACAAGGCCTCCTACATTACCGGCAGCACCCACTTTATCGACGGCGGCATGCTTCGTAACGCAGGAAGCCTCTGAGGCTAGGGCGGCTGGCAGCCGCCCTACTTCAATCTTTCCTGTAGGAGGTGTTCACTTACCCGGATCGCGTTCGCGATCACGGTAAGCGAGGGATTCACTGCAGACGCGGACACAAAACAAGACGCATCGACGACATACAGGTTATCGAGCTCATGTGCCTTGCAGAACGGATCCAACACGCTCGTCGCAGGATCACTGCCCATCCGGCAGGTGCCATTCTGATGCCCCACCCCCTCGATCGGGATCCGCTTCTTGAAGTACGCATGCAGCGGAACAGAGGTGGTCGCGTGACCTGCTTTCTTCAGCGTATCCACCCATCGGTCTTTCAGTCGGGTGAACGATTCCACGTTGTTCGGCGTGTACGACAACTGGATTCGCTTCGGCGCAGCCACGCTCACCGGCTCCGACTCGTTTGTTCTTCCCGTGTCTCCAGCGGGATGTGGACCAACCAGGCCGGGCTGCTGTGTCGACACACTAAGCGGCGTTGTGTTGTGCAGCGTAACACGGTTTTCCGCCGCCGGAAGATCTTCGGTCGTCAACCACCATGGCACCGCGTGATGCTTCATGCCTTCGAGCACAAAGCCGGGAGTGAGCGGCGGCGCGTCGCCCTTCATCATCTCGTGGTGAAAGCTACCGACCGGCTGCACCTGGCCCAGCGGGTAGGGATAGCTGGGGTCGCTGTCTTTGTGGTACCAGTCGTTGGTTCCCCACGTCTTCGTATATGCGTCTTCGTTCCGGTTCGTACTGATCGCCAGCAGCGCGTCTGCCTGGTGGTACATGAAGTTACGACCGACCTGGTCGGATCCGTTCGCTAGTCCATTCGGGTGCTTGTCATTTCCCGATGCCAGCAGGATCACTGCCGAGTTGACCGCGCCCGCGCAGATACAGAAGTACCCGGCCGCGTACGTCACAGTCTGGCCGTCCGTCGTTGGGGGAGCTTCTGTTTCAGAAGGAGTTTTGCCTGCTCCATAGGGCTTTCCCGTGCCCGTGTGAATCACTTCGACTGCAGTGACTGCAGTTCCGGCGCTGTTCGTCACAAGCCGGGTCACACGGGAGTTCGTCATCAGCGTCACATTGGGCAGGTGCATGATCTCGCGGATGCAGTTGATGTCGGAGTCAGACTTCGCGTGCACGAGACACGGGTACCCGTCACACGTGTCGCAGCGGATACACTTCGAGGCAAGCGGGTCGCTCTCATTGCGCTTCAACCCAAGTGGGATTGGGAACGTATTGACACCAAGTTTGCGAACATCATCCTCGACTGTCTGCATGCGTGGTTCATTGGCGAGCGCAGGATAAGGGTACCTCTTTGAGTGGAACGGCTCGGTTGGATCAAACGAGCTCCCGAAGCCGCCATCCTTCGCAGGCGCTGTCCCAAGATCGCCATGAACGTGGAACAACTCCTCAGCCTGCGTGTAATACGGCTCCAGGTCCGCATAGGAGATTGGCCACGCCGGTGAGATTCCACCCTGGTGCTGGATCACCCCGAAATCTTCAGCCCGCATGCGGAACATCGCTGCCCCGTACACCTTTGTCTGCCCTCCGACAAAGTATGCCTGCTGCGGATGCAGATCCTTGCCATCCTTGTCCTGCCACGTCTCCTTCGTGTGGTACCGGTTATCCAGGAAGACCGCGGATGTATCCCAGTTGAGCTTCTCCTGCGGCATGAATGGGCCGCGCTCGAGGATCAGGATGTTCTTGCCGGCCTTGGCCAGGTGGAGGGCGAGCGTGCCCCCACCTGCACCGGTACCAACGATGATGGCGTCGTAAACAGTAGACATGGCTGTACGATGCGGATCCCTCGACAGGCAGAGGACCACCCGCCCCAGCTTTTCGCACAGAGTTAACGGCCTGGGGGGAACCCCTTGCTCTCCGCCTGTTGAGGCAACTCCGGGAATGCATCCACCGTGAAGGATTGCAGAAACGTCCGGAAGGCAGCAGCGTTCCCGGTCGGCTCCGGTCCAGCCGGGCGGACCAGCGAGAAGTGTCGCGAGAGCTGCATCCCAGGGACGCGCGCGAGCTTCAGCGTGCCAAGTGCGAGCTGATTCCGCACCGCCCAGCGCGAGACAAACGTCACCCCAAGACCAGCCTCGACCGCGCTTAGCAGCCCTTCCGTCGAATCGAGCTCCATCTGGATACGTAGCTCTCTGAGCTTGAGACCAGCGGCCTGCATTGCCTGCTCCACCACGCGCCGCGAACCAGACCCATACTCTCGCATCAGGAGCGGTTCACTCTTGAACGCAGAGACGTCAACATCCTGGCCCGCCCACTCGTGGCTGGCCGGCACCACAAGCACCATCCGGTCGTCCATGAATGGCTCGATGTTCAGGTCCTTGCGTAATTCCGGACCTTCAATCATGGCAAGCTGGATTTCGCGCGCGAGCAACGAGTCGAGCACGGCGTCTGTGTTGCCGCTCGACGCTGTCACGCGGACGCGAGGGTATTTTGCCAGAAAGCCTGCGACCATCTTCGGCAGCAGATACTGGCCAATCGTCTGCGATGCCCCGAGCGCGAGGTCGCCTGCCTGCTCTCCAAAAGCCTCGGCGACTGCGGTCATCGCCTCTGCCGAAATCTCCTTCAATCGCTCGGCATAAGGGACCAGCGCAGCGCCACCAGCTGTCAGGCGGATATGCCCCCCGCCACGATCAAAGAGCGGCACGCCAAACTCTTCTTCGAGCGCCTTGATCTGCTGCGTTACTGCCGGCTGCGTCAACAACAACTCCTCAGCAGCACGGCTGAAGTTGAGATGCTGGGCGACCGAGCGAAACACACGCAGTCGAAAGTTCTCAATCACCGCAGCACCAGCAGAAACACCGCCATGCCGACACCAATCGCTGCCAGCAGCAGGGCAAGCGCCACCGCCTCGGCCGACACGCGCGGCTTCCACGTGCCAGCCTGGAGCCGGTGCACGATGCGAACGTGGCTGACGACCGCGGAAACATTGACGACGACCCCGAGGATCACGAGCACGACCCCGGATAGGACGGAAACCCCGGTAGGGTGCTGCTGCGCCACACTCTGGCCGATCTGTATCTGCCGCAGGAACAAACCGAAGCGGGACACGGCAAAACCGATGCCCATCAGTGCAAGCCCGGTACGAAGCCACGCGAGAAAGGTGCGCTCGGCAGCGAAATAAATGCGGGGGTCGTCCTGCGCCTCGGGCATGAACCTATCTTAGGGCTTCAGCACTCCCCTGACTGCCCTGCCACGTCACGGCTTTTCGCCTGTGCACGCCCCTGCAGCCAGCCCTCGAGGATCACCGTCGCGGCGACCTGGTCGATGATGCCGACACGATCTCGCCGGCCGCGGCCGGCCTCATCCAGGATCTCGTGGGCCGCGACCGTACTCAGCCGCTCGTCCCAGAGATGAACCGGCACTGCACAGCGCTCGCGCAGCTCCTCCACGAACACGTGCACCTTGGCTGCCCACGGGCTGACTTCACCCGACAGGTAAAGTGGGTTCCCCACGACAATGGCACTCACACCATGTTTCTGCAGGAGGCGCACCAGGTTGCGCAGATCCTCACCCCTGCTCCGCCGCCAGATTGTGAGGAGCGGTTGTACGGTATAGCCGAGTGGGTCGGTGAGCGCGACCCCGATCCGCGCCTTCCCCACATCCAGCCCCATCACGCGTCCACTCCCGTCGCTCATAGCACGAGTGTACGTGTGCCATACAGCGCACGCTGCGAGCCTATCGTCGCCAGCCATCCTTCAGGAAACCGCCTTCTTCGAGGCGTGCATGCGAGTGGTGCGCGCGTGCATAGGCGCCCGTAAAGCCATACCGGTGCCCGTCCCTCACATGCGCACTCCGAGGATGGTTGGGGTGCTCCACGAAGAGGAACACTGCGAGCACAACAAGACCAACAAAGACTGCTACGAGTGTTTCACCAGTCTGTCCCACAACCCACCCCGTCTGGGCACTGTACAGAAGCAAGGTTGCCGCGAGATGACAAGCGATAGAAGCCGTGGAGATTACCGTGGTGCCGGAATGCTCGGGGAGAGGAGAGTAAACGCTGAAGATGCAACCGGGCACTGCCGATACTCCGGTTCAGCTTGGAAGAGGGATACCTTCCAGCGGGATGATCGACGCCGGAGTGCGCAGTGGAAACAAGAACCATTCCAAGAAGAACGTACTTCCTGATGCAGGCGTGCCTGCTTGTGCCGATCATCTGCTTGCCATCTGCGGGCGCGCAGCAGGCCTCGGACACACCCCGGACCCGCGACCTGTCGCAGCTCAGCCTCGAAGAGTTGACCAAGATCGAGGTAAGCTCTGTAACCCGTAAGGACCAGGAGCTCTTCCGCACCCCGGCCGCCGTGTACGTGATCACGAAAGAAGATATCCGCAACTCGGGCGCCAGGAGCCTGCCTGAGCTCTTCCGCATGGTGCCCGGCATGCAGGTCGCACAGGTCTACGCCAACGAGTGGGCGGTCAGCGCCCGCGGCTTCAACAGCCGCTTTGCCGACAAGATGCTCGTGCTGGTCGATGGACGAAGCATCTACTCGGAGATCTATTCGGGCGTCTTCTGGGATCAGAATGACGTGCTGCTCGGCGACATCGACCGCATCGAGGTCATCCGCGGCCCTGGAGGAACGCTCTGGGGTGCCAACGCGGTCAACGGCATTATCAACATCATCACCAGCAAAGCGCGGGAAACAGCGGGCACTCGGGCCACCGTGGAGAGCGGGCGGATCGCGGACGACGGTAGCTTTCGCTACGGCGGACAAATCGGCGATCACGTCCAGTACCGCGGCTACGAAAAGTACCTCCAGCGGAACTCTCTCCTCACAGATGCAGGCCTGTCGGCACACGACGAGGGGCACACCAACCAGGGTGGAGGCCGGCTCGACTGGCAGCCCGATCAACAGGACACTGTCACGACTCAGGGCGACATCTACCGAGGCAACGAAGAGCAACATGTGTACGAATTCACCCCCACGGGCGCTGTGATCGCAACCAACGCCGTGACCACCTCTGGCGG
Source organism: Acidobacteriaceae bacterium (assembly GCA_965199135.1). Classification (GTDB taxonomy): domain Bacteria; phylum Acidobacteriota; class Terriglobia; order Terriglobales; family Acidobacteriaceae; genus EB88. The sequence continues at coordinate 3,041,733 of OZ240685.1, forward strand.
CTACTCGCTGGCACGCTGGGAACATCGCTTCATCAGCTCTGACCTTGCCCTCCAGGGCTACTTCAATCAGGAGCGCCACGGCGAACTTGCCGGCAACGGGCGCGAGCGTTCGTACGACCTTGATTTTCAGCATCACCTGGCCGCCCTCCACCGCAACGACATCATCTGGGGACTGGGCGCTCGGCTGACAACCGATCACATCTTCGGCGCCCCCATCCCATTCGTGCACAACGCACATCGTGACCGCCTGCTAAGCCTCTTCTTCGAAGACGATTACTCGCTGCTTCCGGAGAAGCTGGTCGTGACCAGCGGCTTCAAGCTCCAGCACAACTCCTACACTGGCTTCGAGATCCAGCCCGACCTGCGCGCCATCTACACTCCGGATCTTCGCCACGCTGTCTGGGGTGCGATCTCCCGCGCTGTCAGAACTCCCTCCGTGCAGGACCGGGATCTCCACTTCCTCGAACCGGAACCCTCTCCCGGTCCACTCCCTCTTGAGGTGCTCGCGCAAGGCAACCCAGCCTTCCACTCCGAAGTAGTGATCGCCTACGAGGGTGGCTATCGGCAGCAGTTAGGCCGCGTTCTCTCACTGGATTTGGCCGGCTTCATCAATCACTACAGCAGCCTGCGCTACACACCAGTTCTCGCCCCGTACGTCACCGTCACTCCTGAACCCACAGTCATCGTTCCTACGATCTACACCAACTCCATGCTGGCTCGGACCCACGGCCTGGAAGCCGCACTCTCGTGGAACCCGGCTCCTCGTCTTCGCATACAAGCGAGCTACGGCTGGCTCAACAATCACAGCTACCTGCCAGGCAACCAGCCCGCTCCAGAAGGGGACCTTTGGAGCACGCCGACGAACACACTGGACCTGCGCAGCACCTGGTCGTTGTCACGCCATTGGGCCTTGACTTCGTCCACCTACTCGGTCTCTCGGCTGGAACGTCCTCTGGCAAATGGTGCCCCCTCAGTCCGCGGCTTCAACCGGCTCGACAGCCAAGTCACCTTCAAGCTTTCCGAAGCTATCCAGTGCAGCGCGGGCGGTGCAAATCTGCTGGACGCGCGTCACCCGGAGTTTGATCCCGGGGACGGCTACAGCATCCGATCCCAGGTCCCGCGGAGTGCCTTTTTCAATGCAGTCTGGAGCTTCTGACACCCATGCCTCTGCCGGCGCGTATCCGCAGATGGAACACGCTCGCGTCGATCGCGGGTGCCTTGCTCCTAACCAATCCCATCCATTCGCTCGGCCAGAGCGCCGGTGCCGATGAGCAGGAGGTGCGCGCCCTTATGCTCTACAACCTCACCAAGTTCATCGATTGGCCGACGGACAAAAATGTGGATCTGCGATCCCCGTTCGTCTTCTGCGTCGCCGCGAATGACAACCTCGTCGGCGACCTTGATGCATTGACCCATGGCAAGGAAGTGGCGGGACACCCCGTGGTCGTTCACCAGGTGCAGAGCACCAAACGCCTCGATGGCTGTAGCGTTTTCTATGCCTCGGACTCGCTGCTCCGTCGCGCCGGGGATGTGCCTGGGCCGTCGAACCGGGTGGGCCTTCTGACCGTGAGCGATGGACATATTGCACACGATGGCACAGTGGTTGGCCTCCCTTCTGTCCAGAACCGGATCAAGATCGAGATCGATCTTACCGCAGCCCAACACAGCGGCCTGACGATCAGCTCCCACCTGCTGGAGATCGCGACGGTGACGCGATGAACCTGGAGAAGCAGGTATCGATCCACTGGCTCCGCGAGCTGCGGGAAGACACCGCAGCCTCGATCGCCACCAAACTTCGCTGGATCATTACCGGAGTGACCAGCCTTGCACTCCTGTTCGTCTGTCTCGGCGCCCTGACGTACGACAGCTATACCTATCGACACACCACTGCCGAAGATATCCGGCTGCTCGCTGAAGTGATCGGAGCAAACAGCACGGGCGCGCTCACCTTCCAGGATGCGAAATCAGCCCGGGAAGTACTGCAAGCCTTGGACTACAAAAACCACATCGCAGAAGCCTGCATCTACGATCGGCGCGGTGTTCCTTTCGCCCTCTACGCCCCTGCCGGAACAACCCGGGAGATCGTGCCACCTCCCGTGCAAGGAGACAGCAGCTACTTCCCCGACTCGCACACGCTCGTCGTCTTCCGCGGCATCACCCTGTCTGGTGAACACATCGGCACGGTATATCTCCGCTTCGAGTTGGCAGAGCAAGCGAAGCGGCGAACACGCTTTCTGGAGCTGATGTCGCTGGTCGCAGGCGCCGCCTTGCTGCTTGCGTTGCTTCTGGCCTCCTGGTTGCAGCGCTCAATCACTCGGCCACTACTTCGGCTCTCAGGGGCGATGCGTCGCGTCTCCGTTCTGAAGGACTACTCCGTCTCTGTTCGACGAGAACATAACGACGAAATCGGCCAGCTGATTGACGGCTTCAACAACATGCTCGCGCAGATACGTGAGCGGGATGCCGTGCTCCAGCAGGCAAAAAACACCGCCGAGGCCGCGAACCGTTCCAAGAGCGAGTTCCTCGCGAATATGAGTCACGAGATCCGCACCCCCATGAACGGTGTGCTCGGGATGACCGAGCTCGCGCTCCTGACTGACCTTTCACCTGAACAACGCGAGTATCTCGAAACGGTGAAAATCTCGGCAGACTCGCTGCTTACCGTGATCAATGACATCCTTGATTTCTCCAAGATCGAAGCCGGCCGCGTCGACATGGAGATCGTTCCGTTTGACCTGCGCGAATGCGTCGATCTGAGCCTGAAGACACTTGCTCTGCGCGCCGATGAGAAAGGTCTGGAGCTGCTCTGCGATGTTGCCGCCGATGTTCCGGCTGCGGTCTCCGGGGATGCGACCCGGCTTCGACAAATCCTCCTGAACCTCGTCGGCAATGCCGTGAAGTTCACGCAGGTCGGCGAAATCGCACTCTCTGTCATGGTGGAAGAGGTGCTCGAAGGTGCTCGCATCCTTCGCTTTACAGTGACGGACACGGGCGTCGGTATCCCGCAGGACAAGCTGCACCATATCTTTGAACCCTTCTCCCAGGCGGACGCCTCGACGACCCGGAGGTACGGGGGCACCGGCCTTGGTCTCACGATTTCCTCACGCCTGATTCACGCCATGGGTGGATCGATCCAGGTGACGAGCGAACCGCGACGCGGCAGCATCTTTTCCTTCACCGCAGTCTTCGGCGACGCGGTAAGTGACAGGGTGACGAGACAGGGAGACTTACAATCCGAAGCGCTCGTGGGACTGCACACGCTTATCGTCGACGACAATCGAACGAACCGCACGATCCTGCAGCGCATGCTGGATCGATGGGGCTTGCGCACCTGCTCGGTAGACGGCAGCGAGGCAGCACTGTTGGAGCTTGCGCGTGCCATGGGCAAAATGGACCCATATCGATTGATCCTGACCGACATGCACATGCCGGAGACAGATGGCTTCGGTTTCATCGAGCAGGTCAAGCGTCGGCTGCGCCTGGATGCGCCCACGATCATGATGCTCAGCTCGGCTGGCCACCGCGAAGATGTGGCGCGATGTGAGGAGCTAGGCATCGCTGCCTATCTCTTGAAACCAATCCGCGAATCGGATCTCAGGGCAGCCGTCGCTCGCGCTGTCGCGGGAAGCAGGCTTCCTTCGCGGGTGACGGCCGTTGCGAGACGCTCCGACGGCGCACTTCCGCCGCCTGTTCCAACCTCCGCCGCGCTCGAGATCCTGGTGGCTGAGGATAACCCGGTCAACCAACGACTCGCGCTCCGCCTGCTGGAGAAACGGGGACACCGCACAACGCTCGCTTCAAACGGCCGCGAGGTCCTCGAACGGTTGGACGAGAAGAGCTTTGATCTGATCCTGATGGATGTCCAGATGCCGCTGATGGACGGCGTCGAGACCGCTCAACACATCCGTCACCAGGAGCATGGAACCGGTGTCCATATCCCCATCTTCGCAGTCACAGCAAACGCGATGAAGGGCGACCGAGAGCATTACCTCACCCACGGCATGGACGGGTACCTGGCCAAGCCCTTGCGCCCAGCTGAACTCGACCATGTGCTGAGCGGCCTTGGCGTAATCTGCTCGGAATCGCGTGCTTCGGGAAAGCAGTAAACAATTCTTCGTCTGTGCCGATAAGTAGGCAGGAGTTCCTCTGTGACAATGAACGGCAAGAAGGCTGGTCCAGCTGCGGCAGGCGGCGCTGGAGTGTCTCCGCCGGCAGGTGGCCTGGCAGACGACAGGATCGACATCCCCGAGTTGTTGGCGCGCGTGGAACAGGATCGCGAACTACTCGAGGAAGCGCTCGCGATCTTCAAGCGAGAGTTCCCACTTCAGCTGACCGCGTTGCGCGCTGCTGGCGCTGCCGGAGATCTGCCGCAGTTGGCAGCACGCGCGCATACGTTGAAGGGCATGCTGCTCAGCATGTCCTTTGGCGAAGCTGTCCTAAAGGCGAAACAACTGGAGTGGACGGCACAAGGAAATTCAGCGTCCGATGTGTCGTTGGTTGCGGACTCTCTTGAGGAGAAAGTGCATGCCGCCGAGCAGGCCCTAGAAGCCTACCTCCACGAGGCTGCAAGATGAAGGTGCTCATCGCGGATGACGATCCGGTTTCAACCCGCCTGCTGCAGCGGGCGCTCGAGCGCGCCGGCACGGACGTTCTCTGTGTCGACAATGGCGAGGCCGCGATCGAGTTGCTGACCGCTGCAGACGGGCCGCGGATGGCCGTAATCGATTGGGAGATGCCCGGCCGGAATGGCCCTGCAGTCTGCAAGGCTGTACGCGCTGCGACGTCAGTTCCCTACGTGTACCTGATTCTTCTGACGTCGCGCGAAGGGATCAACGATGTGGTCGCCGGCCTTGAAGCCGGCGCGGATGACTACCTCACCAAGCCCTGCAATCCAGAGGAACTCAAAGCTCGCCTGCGTGTCGGCCATCGCATCCTCCAACTGCAGGACACACTCACCGTCGAGGCTCAGCAGGATCTCCTGACACGCCTTCCCAACCGCGCTTTCTTCATCAAGCGACTCGCGGAGAGCGTTCAGAAGGCCCGCGAAGAAACTGGCTACACCTTTACCCTGCTCTTCGTGGACGTTGATCGCTTCAAGTTGATCAACGATAGTCTCGGCCACCTGCCCGGCGATCAGCTGATCATCGGGATCGCAGAGCGCCTCCTGCAAGCTGTGCGGACAGAAGCTTCATCGCTTGCACCACGTTGTGAACAGCGCCGGCGCAATCGTCACCTTCGCGACGTCGTGGCACGGCTTGGGGGCGATGAGTTCGTCATCCTCCTCGACGATCACGCCGAATCGCGTGATGGTGTGCGCGTCGCCCGACGAATCCAAAGGTCCATGGAGGTTCCGTTCCGACTTAGCGGCCAGGCTATCTATGCGACCGTCAGCATCGGGATCGCGACCAGCGATGGGGCGCAGACCGATGTGACCGAGATCCTGCGAGCAGCTGACGCCGCTATGTACAAGGCAAAATCAGACGGCAAGGCGCGCTATGAGATCAATCGCGCACCTGGCGACGACTCGCCGGTAAACCTCTTCCGCCTGCACAACGACCTGAGGCGCGCGGTCGATCAGTGTGAGTTCACCCTGCACTATCAACCGATCATCGACCTGTCCCACGGGCACGTCCCTGCCTTTGAAGCACTCGTGCGCTGGCAGCATCCCATTCTCGGGCTGCTTCCGCCCGACGCCTTTATTCCCGCGGCAGAAGAAACAGGCACCATCGTGCCGCTGGGCGCCTGGGTCCTGCATGAAGCCTGTGTGCAGATGCAGCGTTGGACTGCTGATGGTTTGCTCGCCCCCAGGACGGCCGTATGCGTCAACATCTCGCCTCGTCAGTTTCGAGAGGCCAACCTGGTCAAGCTGGTGCGTGACACCCTTGCGGAAAGTGGCTTGCCTGCCATGCAGCTCGAGCTCGAACTTACCGAGAGTCTTACCATGCAGGACACGGAACGCTCCGCCGTGGTCCTGAAGTCCTTGCGCGACCTTGGCCTCTCCCTCAGCCTCGACGATTTTGGAACCGGCTACTCCTCGCTTAGTTACCTGCTCCGCTTTCCGATGCGCACCCTCAAGATCGACCGGGCGTTCGTCTCGGAGGTAGAGCACAGCCGGGAGAGCCACGAGATCGTTCAGACCATCATTGTCCTCGGGCACAACCTCGGCATGAAACTTATTGCGGAAGGTGTCGAGACCCAGGCTCAGGTCGACATCCTGCGAAGTCTCGGCTGCGACATGGCGCAAGGCTCCTTTTTTTCCGCCCCACTCCCTGCCCTTGACATTACAGAAAGTGCAACCAGGGCAAAACGAAGCATGCCGACGCTCGACCCAATTTGGAGCCGCCTTCCCCGACCTGCAAGCGCTCTGGCGGGATCGGCCGCCCTTCCGCTACCCGGATCGGCCCCGCGTTCCTAAGAAGCGGCCACATGAGCAGGCACGGTCGCAGGTTCTGCCAGCGTGGCTCCGCAGGCAGGCTCTCTCGCTCTGGTCGGGCCTCGGCGACTCGCGACCGCCCATTTAGCCGGCGGAGCGTGGCGCTCCGTGACCGGAACCCACCAGCTCTGCGAGAGCGGCGCAAGCAGCCCGGCAAAGGGGGCGCAGGGACGAATAGCGTGCGCGCTTTTCCGCAGTGACCCTGCCGTCGCCCTCGAGACCCTGCTCGGTGGCAGACCATGCCGCTACAGCGACGAGCCGCTCAGCGAAGCCACGCCAGCTTGCGAGACCTGCACGTCATCCTCCGACTTGCCGCCGCTGAACGCAGCGATCAGGTACCCGCTCTTGCCATGCGCGATCACGCCCCCGGTCCATCCGAACTCGCCAGTCATCGGCGGCCGTACGCCGCTGCCACTGTTCCGCAGCGTATCCGCCATCTCGGCAGCTTTCCCGTACGCGATCCCAATCAGGTTGTTGCCCTTGTCCTTCCAGGTGGCAGCATCCTTCATGCGACCCACCACGCTCATGCGGGAGGTCCAGCCCTGGATCGTGTCGCCGGTAAAGTACGAGACCACCGCGACGCCTGTGATGTGCAATTCATCCGCCCGCTTCCGCATAGCCGCGAGCGCCTGTTCAGCTGCTGGATCAAAACTGTTCGTTACGGCCGCCCCCTTCAGGAACGCAGGATCCATCTCGGCGAGATCCACGCGAAAGCTGACGGTGTTGGCAGTCGGGAAATCCACCGGGACCTTCTGCGTGACGCGGCCGGTCGCAGCCCACTCGGTTCCTCGATCAAACGTTGTCACAAAACCGACGTCACTCAGGGCGGCCACGTCATGGCCCATCGTCGTGTGAAACACCCTGCCCTTGCCGTAGCGCAGCACCATCAGCATGGGCTCGTCGTGGCCGGTGCCCTTGTTGGCAGGGTCTGAGTGCGCCGTCGCAAGCACGGTCATGTTCTTGCCCGGGCCCCGCAGCGTCGCGTATAACTCGTCCGCGCCATGCATCCAGGTGTGCGGCAGCCCGCGCATGATCGGCTGCTCCGCATCACGAGTGGTGACCAGGAATGGAAGCCGCGCTCCGTGCGAGCCTGCATTGCCAGAGGACTTGTCCGAGACCAGCTTGCCATCTGCGTAATACCACATCGGACCGGCAGTCTCGTTGCGCCCGCGCCACCCACCGATGCCGATCATCTCGTTATAGGCAGGCCACCCGGGGAACGCGTTGTCAGCGGCATGCACCACCACCAGGCCCCCGCCGCCCTTGACAAATTCGTCGAGCTCCGCCTTCTGCTTTGCCGGCCAGTCCGGCGAGTCAAGATTCGAGACGACCACCTGGCAGTCCGCAAGCGGAAGATCGAAGTGCGTGAAATCCCCACCGCTCTCCGGGCTTGTCGCGACGGTGACTGTAAACAGCCCGGTATCTTCAAGCTCTTTCTTGAGCACCGGCGTCGTCAGCTTCCAGTCATGGTAGGGGCCGCCGCTTTGTCCATCGAGCAGGACCACGTGAATGGGGTGAGCCGGGTGTGCGGGAGCCTCCGCAACTGCGCTCGCGCAACCGAGACCTGCCAGCAGGAGAACGAATCCAGGATTCTTCATGCATTTCCTCGTGGAGAACCTTACATCAAGCAACGTCTCGGTGCTTGCCCTCATAGGTGTCAGGCATGCCACAACCGGGCACTTACCTTCGTCACGAAGCGTCGCATGGTTGTTGCTGCGTTTACTCCACGAACCGCGGTAAGCTCGCCCCACGAATCGAGATGCTCCCAGCTATCGCCCTTTCTCCAGCAGAATGAGTGGTTTGGAGAACAGGAGATGCTGCGTATTTCGACCGGACGAATCGGGAGGTTTCCCCATGAGGATCTACTCACTCCAGCGCAAGCTTGCCGCCTGCTGCAACCAGGCCGTCTCACGCGTCTACGAGATCGCCCCAAACCTCTTCCTCATGGAGTGCCCGGAAGAGCATGTGAGCACGGCTCGCAAGCTCTGGCTTGAGCACATCGCACCCTCAGTGACGGTGCACATCATCGGGGTGTAGGCCTGCGCAGGCCCGCCATTCTGCCCAGAGCCGCATGCTAGGATCAACCCATGAACGTCGCAATCTCTGTTGTGCGGCCATTTCACGTCACAAAGATGGCGAATGCGCTCCGGAAGCACGTTGATCACGTCGATATCTGGTCGACCGCTCCGCGCAAGTACTTCCATCACCTGGACAGCGCGGTTCGAACGCACATTGTGCCAGCCCCGGTCGAAATCATCTCTCAGGTCTTCAAATTACAGCTGGTGCCCGCCGCGTTTCAGCGCGGGATCGACTGGTGGGACCGCATGGTGGCCATGGTGATGCCGCGCTCCGACGTGGTCATCGGGTTTGCTACCCAGTCCTTTCACACTGGCCAGGCGACGCGCCGGCGTGGTTCGACCTTCGTTCTGGATCGCGCGTGCCCGTTTGTGGACTTCCAGCAGGACCTCATGCGACGCGAGTCCGAGAAGGCTGGCGCCGTCTACGAAGCGCAGCCCACTTGGTTCCGCGACCGCCAGCTGGCGGAGTATGAGATCGCCAATACGATCCTGGTTCCCTCGCACTACTCCGGCCGCACCTTCCCTGAGCACCTTCAGTCCAAGCTCCTGCTGGCGCCTCTACTCGGCCGTGCCCAGCCCAAGGGTGCAATTCATCTGGAGCGCAACACCCCGTTCACGGTTGGGGTGCTCGGCGGCAATCCGCTGCGCAAGGGCTACCTCTATCTTCTTGAGGCATGGAAGCAGCTCAATCTCCCGAATGCCCGGCTTCTGCTCCGCACCTCGAGTGACTTCTCTCCGTTTCCCAAGCTTGCCGAACTGTTGCGTGAGACGCCGAACGTCGAGATCATCGAGTACATTCCGAACATCGCTGAGTTCTACCAGCGGTGTGATCTTTTCGTGCTTCCCAGTGTCGACGATGGGTTTGGCATGGCCCTTTTTGAGGCGATGGCCAACGGCGTCCCAAGCATCGCAACCCGCAATTGCGGCGCTTCTGAGTTGCTTACCGACGGCGTCGACGGGCTGGTCATCGATGCAGGCAACGTCGAGCAGTTGGCACAGGCTATGCTCTCGCTCTACGAGAACGAAGAGCGGCGGCAGAGTCTCGCCATCGCCGGCCAGGCGACCGTGGAGCGGGTCTCCGCAGCCACCATTTATGAAGACGCGCTGACCCAGATGCTCCCCAAGCAACGCGCCTCGGTCGCCTAAAAGGATTACAGCGCCAGTGACCCACCGCTTCTTCATGGATAGCACCTACACGGGCGGAACCGGACTCCGGGAGATCCCTCCTCCGCCCTGGCAGCCCGGCATCCCCGCCGAATTCCGCTACCCGTATGACATCCTCGAGCAAGCGCTGCCTCTGCTCGAGGCGGATGGCCTGCAGTTCTACTTCACCAAGGAGGCTTACTTCCTCCCGAAGTATGGCCGCAATGTGGTCGCCGTGATGTTGCAGGAAGAGCGCTGCAAGGTGCCGGTCTACGGGCGGCAGGTGCGCGCGGTTTTGCGGAACCTCTACAGCACGCCATTCCTCGGATATCGGCCACGCCTGGGCATGGGCAAGCTCGAAGCCGTTCTGACGTTTGAGTACTTGCGCGACCACTACACGAACCTTCGCTCCAGGCGCGCCCTCGCTGCGCAAGCCGGGCTGCCGGCGCCTGTACGCAGCCAGCCGAAAACCATTCGCCTGCCACTCGGGTACCACAGCCAGCAGGAGGTCCCCCAGATTGCTATGGCAGATCGCCCCCTGGATATCTTCTTCGCCGGGCAGGCCAGCTACGACATTCCCAAGGGCAGCTACCAGCACTACCTTTCGTCCTCGAAGCGTGAGGCCCGGATGCAGATCTGGCAGGTTCTCACGGAGTTGCAGCGTGAGGGGCAGTGGACCATGGATCTCGGCAACATCGCCGCCAACCAGACCGAAGCAGGCAGCGCCTACAGCAGCTACTCTGAAAAGATGATGCAGTCTCGCATCTGTGTGGCACCCCGCGGCTCGGTGGCTGACTCGTTCCGCGCATTTGAAGGGCTACGCGCCGGATGTCTTGTTGTCGCGAACCCTCTGCCAAGGGACGAATACCTCTTCCCCGGGGCGCCGATCGTTCTTGTCGATCACTGGCGCGAGATCCGCGGCATCCTTGAGAAGTTCGCTCGAAATGTCGATGCACTCGAGGAATGGCGGCGGCGTAGTCTCACCTGGTGGCATGACCACCTGCGCCCCGAGGTCCTGGCTCCGATGGTGGCCGCGGGCCTCAATGAAGCAGGCGCGTCGTTGCTGCCCTGAATCAGGCTGATGTTAGGCTGCGCCACCCTTGCCCGCGAGCGCCGGGACCCGGGTGGCCAGCTTGCTCCAGAGCATCGTCCTGAGCTCGTCGACCTGGAAGATCCAGTAACAGAACGCTGTCAGAACAACCGTCGTCGTCACCGCGATCACACCCTGCCAGAAGTAGGGGGTGGAGCGGATGTGCAGGATAGGCCAGAAGAAGATGGCCGTGCAGACCGCCATGATGCCGAGCATCTGGTACACCGGCTTGTGGTCCAGTTCCGCCTCGCCCTGGAAGAGCTTGTCATTCAGGTGCAACAGGTAGAACAGCTGCAGCGTCTCCGACAGCAGCGCAGGCGCCAGGTACCCCTGGATGCCGAACTGATGGAGCAGAGGGATCGAGACCAGGCTGGTCATGCCGTAGGCGAACAGGGTCTGCCAGGAGATCGACGCGACCTTATTCGATGAGAACTGGAACTGGTACTTGTGTTCCTTGATCGACAGGATTGAGACCATCAAGCCCAGCACGATACATACGCCTGGACGAAAGACATTCCCCTTGTGCAGCCAGAGCTGCAGCAGGAGTGGCGTCGCGAGCATCGAGCCAAAGGTGATCGGCGGAGTCATCAGCAGCACCACCCGCTCCGACAGGGCATAGAGTTTGTGCAGCCGCTTCCAGTCCTGCTGGCCATAGATCATCGTGATCTCGGCGCTCAGCGAGTTGGTAACAAGATAGAGCAGGCGGCGGCTCATGGAGTAGATCGTGCGGGTCACAGAATAGACAACCACGATGTCCGGTCCCAGGAACCGCTGCATCAGCAACACCGGCACCTGGTAGGAAAGCAGCTGCGAACTCGCCAGCAGCATGTATTGCGCGCTCGGCTTGAGCGTCGACATTAGCGAGCCCTCGCGCCAGTAACGGACGCTTGGCTTGATATCCGGGCAGCGGCGGGTCAGGTCAAAGGCCAGGAAGGAGGCAAGCGAGAGCGTCACGACCAATTGCCCAGCCGCAATCACTGGAAACGGCTGGCGCAACAGCACGAGGCTCACGATGGCGCCCATGCCAAGCAGCTGGTTCAGATTGCCCCAGTGCGCTCCCCGGTGTGCCTCCCCGAAGACCATGTAGGAACCGGAGAAAAAGCCAAACAACATGCTGGCCATGATCTGCATACCCAGCAGATACAGCGTCACATGCGCGGAAAGCGGCGAGATCGACAGCCGAAGCATTGTCGTCAGCGGGACCAAGAAGATGACCAGCAGGAGAACCGCCGCGCCGAAGAAGGCGCCGAGCAAAATGCGCAGTCCGGCAGACTGAACTTCGCGGCACTCCTGAACCTCACCACGGTTGTAGTGGATCGTCATCTGCATGTTGGTATACGTCTGCAGACCGTAGTTGAAGGTGCCGAGGTAGGAGATGGCGGCACTCAGGGCAAGCCACTGCCCGTACCGCTGCATGCCCACCATGTGGATGAACGCGGGAGGCAGCAAAAACTGCTGCAGAATAACCACAAGCTGGCTGGCGTTCTGGGCAGCGAACAGCTTGGCAATACGTCGGAGACTCATCGGATCCTGTCAGGCGGCGCAGCAGAACAAGCAGCCATCATTCAATTCCACATCGTACGGATCGCAGGCTGCATTCCATTGCAAGTGCGGCAACCCGGCTGGTGCTGCTACATCTTGTAACGGCCCAGATCCTCATCGTTGAGGTTCTCAAGCCAGTTCTTCAGGTCTTCCGCGCTCGCCTGGTCCGCGGGACTCGGGATGACCTTGGCCGTGCGAAGCACATCCTCGCTCACAAAGATGGGGCAGTCGGACCGCAGGGCAAGAGCCAGGGCGTCAGAGGGCCGTGCGTCGACTGTGACGATCTCGCCATCCTGGCGAAGCCAGATCACGGCAAAGAACGTATCGTCCCGTAGCTCAGACACCACCACCCGGTCAACGGTTGCATTCAATCCGTGAATCATATTCCGGAGGAGATCATGCGTCATGGGTCGAGGGGTTGCCGCCTTCTCGACTTCGAGCGCGATCGCACTGGCCTCAAACAGCCCTACCCATATCGGCAGCACCGTGTTCCCGCTGAGATCCTTCAGGATCACGATCGGCTGCTGGGTGGAGGGGTCCACCATCAGGCCGCGAATCTTCATTTCAACTTCCATCGGGACTCCTTCCCGCTGTCGGACCGCGTCGAGCTAGGCCTGCACCGCTTCGCCGACCAGGCTGTTGGGATGACTCGCTGTCACCTTCACCGAGAGATAGGAACCCGGCGCGGGAAGGATCGGCTGGGTCGTCGTGAAGTTCAAGGTCTTGTTCTGCGTCGTCCGCCCGGCAAGCTGCCCGCGAGCATTGAGATGCCCTTCAACCATCACTTCAAGGGTGTCGCCGATCTGTCGACCGTAGTTCACCCGCTGTAGCTCCCGCTGCCGATCGAGCAGGAGTTGCAGCCGCAGCGACTTCTCTTCCTCGGGGATGGAGTCAGCCATCGTAATGGCTGGCGTATTCGGGCGGGGCGAGTACTTGAAGGCAAACACGGCGTCGTACTGCACCTCGGCGAGCATGGTAATCGTGTCTTCGAAGTCCTCGATGGTCTCGCCAGGGAAACCAACGATGATGTCGGTTGTCAGGCTGATATACCGCTTCGCCGCCTTGATCCAGGAGATGCGCTCCAGGTACCACTCCCGGGTGTACTCCCGGGCCATCAGCTTGAGAACGTGCGAGGATCCACTCTGCACCGGCAGGTGAACGTGGTCGCAAAGCGTCGGGAACGCGTCGATCGCCTGCACGATCTCGGGCGTAAAATCCCGCGGATGCGAGGTCGTGAACCGTACCCTGCGGATGCCGGCAATCTGCCCCACGGCAGCCAGGAGATCGGCAAAGCTCAGCCGTCCCTCAGGATCGCGGTACGAGTTCACATTCTGACCCAGCAGCTGGATCTCGGTGTATCCCAGGTCCGCCATCTTGCGCGCTTCTTCGAGCACACTGGCCGAGGTTCGCGAGCGCTCCTTGCCGCGGGTATACGGCACCACGCAGTACGCACAAAACTTGTCGCAACCTTCAACGATCGTGATGTAGCCGCGGTGAGGGTTGGAGCGGGCGGTGAACTCCGTCACGAACGTCTCATCGGTCTGCCGATCGTCAAGCCCGGTGATGCGGGTGCCACCTGCCTCAAGCTGGACCAGCATCTCCGGCAGCTTGCGGTAGCTCGCTGAGCCGGAAACGAGCGAAACATAGGGCGCACGCTCGAAAATGCGCTCGCCTTCCTGCTGGGCGACGCAGCCGAGCACCCCAAAGCGCTTGCCTTGCTTGTGCAGCTTCTTGTAGTCGTTGAGCCGGTTAAAGACCTTCTGCTCGGCCTTGTCGCGGATCGAGCAGGTGTTGTAAAGAATCAGGTCAGCAGCAGCTTCTGTGTCCACCTGCGCGTATCCCTGCTGCTGCAGCGTCCCGATGACCTTCTCCGAGTCATGGGCATTCATCTGGCAGCCAAAGGTCTCCAGGTAAAACGTCTTTTGCGCAACGGCTTCCATCGTTACTTCACTATACCAAGGGGGCTACCTAAAGACAGTGGCCCGGGCAGGTTCCGCTATGCTGGAGCAGTCACCATGAAGGCACCTGTTTCTCCACGCAAACCCCTCCTGTTCGACGACCAGCACAATTGCTTCGGCTGTGGCGCACAGAACCGCATCGGCATGCGCATGCGTTTCTTCCTCGACGGAGACAGCGTCACCGCTACCCTTCGTTTGGCCAGGCGCTTCCAGGGACCGCACGGCTTCGTCCACGGAGGCGTGATCGCTGCGATCCTGGACGAGGCGATGAGCAAGGCTATCCACGCCAGCACGCACGGCGCTGGCATCATGGCCCTCACCCGCCAGATGGAGACTGAATACCTGCGACCCACGCCGCTTGGCGTCACCCTTTCGTTACGCGGCCAGCAGGATCGCGTCGAGGGGCGCAAGCATTTCTGCTCGGCGACGCTCGAGGACAGCGCCGGCAAGGTCTTGGCCCGCGGGGAGGCTCTGTTCATCGCAATCGAACGCCAGCCAGAGCACAAACACTAGTCACCACAGGTTGTGTCGCATTTGACACTTTAGTGGTAGCACCACTTTAATAATGGACGGGTTCCAGACACCTTTATCCAGGCCGCGAACCCTCAGCCGACCCGACGCTGACTCCCCTCACCTCCCTTGGAACCTGACGAGCGGTCTAACCGCGCAGGCTCCCCCAGCAACAAAAGAATGCGCGTATGATCCGCGTTCTTCTTTCTTCGAGGTTTCATGTTATCGATACCCAAGAAGACTCAGGCCCGCCTTGCGGCAGCCTCGAGCCTCGTCCTCTTTGCCACCGGCGCGCTTGCGCAGGGCGTCACCGGCGACGTCGTCGGCACCATCACAGACTCCACTGGCGCCATCGTCTCAAACGCCCGGGTGACGATCACGAACACCGGCACCCAGGCAACACGCGATCTCACCACCAGCCAGTCCGGCGACTTTGATTTCGCGCTGCTGCCCACCGGCACCTACACCCTCAAGGTCGATGCCCCTGGCTTCGCCGAGAGCACAGCCACCGGCATCCAGCTGAACGCGGGCGCGCGGCAGCGCGTTGACATCAAGATGCCGGTGGCAAACGCTGCGGTCACCTCGGTGCAGGTCTCGGGCGCCGCCCCGGCGCTCCAGACCGACAGCGCCATTGTCGGCACCACGGTGACCCAGGAGCAGGTCGAGAACCTGCCCACGAACGGCCGCAACTTCATCAACCTGGCGCAGCTCGTTCCCGGCGCCAACTCCGGCACGGCGAACTCGATCGCGTCCGGCTCCCGCCCTGATGATCGGCGCGAAACCTCGGCGGTCTCAGTCAACGGACAGAGCACCATCGTGAACAACGAAGAGCTCGATGGCCTCGACAACAACGACCGGATTGTTGGTGTGATCGGCGTACGCCCGTCGATCGATGCCATTCAGGAGTTCAGCGTCCAGACCAACCTCTACACCGCCGAGGTCGGTCGCACGGCCGCCGGCGTGATCAACATCATCACCAAGAGCGGCACCAACCAGCTCCATGGGTCAGCCTACGAGTTCCTGCGCAACGACGCACTGGATGCTCGCAGTGTCATCTCGACCATTGGTCCCAAGCCCGAGTTCCGCCAGAACCAGTTCGGCGGCTCGGTCGGCGGACCGATCGTCAAAGACAAGACCTTTTTCTTCGCGGACGTTGAAGGTCTGCGCCGGGTGCAGGGCGATCCTACCAACACCACCGTCCCGACAGCCTTTGAAGAGGCAAACCCTGGCAACTTCTCCGATGCCGGTGGACCGGTGCTGCCGGCCGCGGCCCTCAGCCCGATCGCGCTGAACTACTTCAAGCTCTATCCCACCCCGAACCAGACCCAGTACGGCCTGTTCTCGAACAACTTTCAGTCCTCGCCAAACCAGGTGCAATACCAGTGGCTGGCGGACGCTCGCGTCGATCAGCACTTTGGCCCGAACGACTCGATGTTTGCCCGCTACTCCATCAACAACACCAACACCGATACGCCCGGCCCCTTCCCGGAGAAGAACGGTATCTTCCCGGGTGGCTATGTCTACGGGGAAGACGGCACGGCGCAGCAGCAGGAGCAGAACATCGATGTGGATTACACCCACATCTTCAATCCCAACGTTCTGTTGGAGCTGAAGACCGGCTACACCCGGATCAACAATGCTTCGTTCCCGCTGAACTACGGCAATGCCCTCTCGACGCAGTTCGGCCTCACCGGCGCAAACTATGTAGACGGCACATCGAATTTCCTGACCCCGTTCATCCCCAGCGGGTATGGATCTGTAGGCGACGGCGAGTACCTGCCGCTCCAGGATCTGGATAACAATTTCCAGTGGAATGGTTCGCTGACAGTCAACAGGGGCAACCACAACATGAAGATGGGCGGCTCACTCATCCGGCGTCAGGCGACGAATATTCAGAGTGCCTTCGCCGCGGGTGCGTTCAACTTCAATGACACATACGCGAACAGCCAGGTCACAAATGGGACCCTGGCCGCATGCAACACCGCGCTTGCTGATACCTGCACGCTTGTGTCGATGCTCGAGGGCGTTGCGTACACGGCCCAGCGGTCCAACCAGCTCTTTCCAGTCTCGTACCGCACCTGGGAACCCAGCGCATACTTCCAGGACAACTGGCGCGCGACACAGAATCTCACCCTGAATCTTGGCGTGCGCTATGACGTCTTCACCGCCTTCACCGAGCGGCACGATCGTCTTTCGAACCCGGACCTCACCACTGGCACCATGCTGGTGGCCGGGCAGAACGGCGTCAATGCGCAGGACGACGTTCCGACCACCTTCACCAACATCGCACCCCGTTTCGGCTTCGACCTTTCGCTGCCGCACCAGGCGGTCTTCCGCGGAGGCTTTGGCATCTCGTATTTTCCGGACAATTACGGCACCTCCGGCGATCGCCAGAACCAGCCTTTCGTCTACAACTTCCAGCCGGCTCCCGAGTACAACATCGCGCAGGGTCTGCCAGTTCCCTCCTATCTCACCTCAGAGATCACGTCGCCCAGCGGAGCGATCAATGGAGCGATCGACTCCGGTTACCGCGATGGCTATATCTACCAGACCAGCCTGACCTACGAGCAGCAGTTCGGCGCCAACACGGTCTCGCTCACCTACGCCGGTGACTACGGACGCCATCTGGCCCAATTCATCCCCAACATCGACGTGCCGCGTCCCTCGGCGACCAACTATAGCGACTTCTGCACGGCGTCCGCTGCGGTGTGCGCCACCGAGCCCACGCTCCAGTCGGCGCGGCCCTATAACGCGCAGTTCCCGAACATCACCAGCATTACCGACCTCTACAGCCGCGGCGTGAGCTACTACAACGCGCTCGAGGTCGTCTTCAAGCGCAACCTGACCCATGGGCTGAGCTTCAATGTCAACTACACCTATGCGCACATGATGGACAATGCCGCTGACCTGAATCAGGACAACCAGGCGGGACTCGGCCTGATCCCGACCGAGGAAAGCACGTACGACTACGGCAACTCGGACGCCGACATCCGCAACCGCGTCGCCGGCTTCTTCGACTACATCCTGCCCTTCGGGCAGAGCCTGCGGGGATGGAAGAAAGCAGTCGCCGGGGGCTGGGAGACCAACGGCATTGTGAGCTGGCAGTCCGGTCTGCCCTTCACCGTGCAAAACAACGACCCGGAGATCAACACGGGCACCACCAACGATCGCCCGAACGTGTCTGCAAAGATCACCCGCTCCAATCCGAACAACGCCGAGTACTTCAACGTCGCTGCCTTCACCCCGCAAGCTTTCGGCACGGCGGGTAACGAGGAACGCAACCCGCTGCACGGGCCACACTTCCGCGAGTTCGACTTTTCGGGATTCAAGGAGTTCCCCATCCACGAGCAGGTGCACCTGGAGTTCCGCACCGAACTCTTCAACGTCAGCAACACGCCGAGTTACGCCGTACCGAATGCCGCTCTCAACACGCCTGGTGTAGGCGAAGTCACGGGTACGGCACCCTACTACAACCCGCGCGAGATTCAGTTCGCGCTCAAGCTGCTTTTCTAAAAACCGCTGCTACTTCCCCCTCTACTCCCCGCTCTTGCCGGCGGGGAGTCTCTTTTGGGGCCGTGCTGTGCCGCGCGAAGCCAAGATGCAGGCTGCCGACACCGGCCAGGAACAGACTGCTTTAGACTAAGAAGAACGGTTCAGTCACAGGGAACCACCAGGAAAGAAGGTCGCGCGATGGCAGAACAGAATGGCTACAAGGGCAACACGGGCACTGGCTTACGCTTGAAGGTTGGTCTGGCGGAGATGCTGAAAGGCGGCGTCATCATGGACGTCACCGATGCGGCTCAGGCAGAGATCGCCGAAAAGGCGGGCGCAGTTGCGGTGATGGCTCTCGAGCGTGTTCCCGCGCAGATCCGCGCCGAAGGTGGCGTCGCGCGCATGGCCTCGATCAAGGTCATCCGCGAGATCATGGCTGCCTCGTCCATCCCGGTGATGGCAAAGTGTCGCATCGGCCACTTCTCCGAAGCCCAGGTGCTGCAGGAGCTCGGCGTCGACTTTATCGATGAGTCCGAAGTCCTCACCCCGGCCGACGAAGTCCACCATGTCGACAAGCACAACTTCACCACGCCCTTTGTGTGCGGCGCCCGCGATCTGGGCGAGGCGCTTCGCCGTGTGGCGGAGGGTGCTGCCATGATTCGCACCAAGGGTGAGGCAGGGACCGGCGATGTCGTGCATGCCGTCAAGCACATGCGCCAGATCGTGAAAGATATGCGCGGGCTGACCGTTCTTGGCGAAGAGGAGCTGTTTGTCGCAGCGCGGGACTTCCGGGCCCCTTATGAGCTCGTCCGGATGGTGGCGCAGACCGGCAGGCTGCCAGTGCCGAACTTCTCGGCTGGCGGCATCGCCACCCCGGCCGACGCGGCGCTTGTCCGTCACCTTGGCGCGGAAGCCGTCTTTGTCGGCTCTGGCATCTTCATGAGCGACTCCTACACCTTCGCCCCGCGGGAAGAAGCAGAGACGCGCGCCCGCGCGATCGTGCGCGCGACCACCCACTACGACGATCCAGCCATCGTCGCCGAGTGTGCAGCCGAGTGCTCCGGCGCCATGAAGGGCCTCGCCATCGCCGCGCTTGAGACCGCGAACCTGATGCAGACACGTGGGGTCTAACGCACCCGTTCTGACACCGGCAGCGAAAGGCGGGGGACGCCCGGTCCGGATAGGAGTCCTCGCCATCCAGGGGGACTACGCGGCGCACGTCGCGGCTCTTCGCAAGGCGGCAAGCACAGACGGCG
The DNA here is from genome assembly GCA_965199135.1 of Acidobacteriaceae bacterium. Classification (GTDB taxonomy): domain Bacteria; phylum Acidobacteriota; class Terriglobia; order Terriglobales; family Acidobacteriaceae; genus EB88. The sequence goes on from OZ240685.1 coordinate 3,061,235, forward strand.
CGCCGCTGACTGTCGTCTTGGTGCGCAAGCCGGCGGAACTCGAAACGGTAGACGGGTTGATCATTCCGGGCGGCGAATCGACGACCTTTCTGAAGTTCCTCGAACGCGATGGTTTCCTCGGGGCGCTGCAGAGTTTCGCCGCGAGCCGACCGACCTTCGGTACCTGTGCCGGGTCGATCCTGCTGGCCAGCGAGGTCCTGCACCCGGCGCAGCAGAGCCTGGCCGTGCTTGACGCGACAGTGGAGCGCAACGCCTATGGCCGCCAGAATGACAGCGCCATCCTCCACTGCGAAACCGAGCTGGGCGGGCCGCCACTCGAGATGGTCTTCATCCGTGCCCCGCGGTTCACGCGTGTCGGGGAAGAGGTCCGCACCCTGGCCGAGCGCGATGGCTTCCCCACCCTGGTCGAGCAGCGGAACCTCCTGGCAGCGACGTTTCACCCTGAGCTTTCGCAGGACACCCGCGTCCATCGCTACTTCCTGGACAAGGTCCGCGCGTCTTTGGTCGCTGGGTAACTTCCCGTCTTGCACTGCCCGGTGAGCAGAGCAAAGCTTTCGTGAAACACAGGGCTGGCAGCTTCGTCACAAGCGAGTAAGCTGGTGCACAGGGAGCAGCCGCCCATGCCCGTTACCTACACTCCCCGACCATCTCATACCGAGCAGGACCGCAAGGATCCGGGCTTCGGTGGCAGGCCGCCGCTCCGTAATCGCCCGACCGGCGGCGGAGGCGATGGGGACAATGGCGACGACGGGCTTCGCGGCCGCGGACCCCGTGAACTGCTACAGCGCTACCGGCTGGGCCTTTCCTTCATCCTGGCTGCCGATCTGATCTTCTTTCTCTCGCTGATCAGCGCGTTCTTTGTGCGCCAGAGCGGCGGCCACTTCGACGCGGCTGACAACTACATCGCCGACTGGCGTCCTTTCGTTCTTCCGACCTCAATCTGGTTTGCCACCGGCTTCCTTATCCTCTCCTCCGTGACGATGGAATTCGGCCGGCGACAGCTCTTTCGCGAGATGGATGTGATCGAGGAGTGGCTCGGTCTTGGGCGCCCCATGGCCAGGCGTACCTGGCCATGGATCGCCGCGACGGCTGCCCTGGGTGCCGCCTATCTCAGCTGTACCTGGATGGCGTGGCGCGAACTCGGCCAGGAAGGGATTCGCTTTGCGACCAGCCCAACCAGCGCTTTCTTCTTTGTGCTAACCGGTAGCCACGCGCTGCACATCATTGCCGGCGTCGCCCTGCTAGCCGTCGGTGCAGCGGGCCTCTTTCGCCTGCGCCGCGTCGAACAGCGTCAAATCCTGGTCGATTGTGTCGCCTGGTTCTGGCACGCGATGGGCGTTTTCTGGCTGATCCTGTTTACACTGCTTGCCTTCACCCGATAGGCACGGCACACGCTGAGTGGGCGCGGGGATCGCGTTTCCCGGACGTCGCTCCCGGTGAGACGCGCGGAAGATCCGCGTTCCTCACCGTTCTCGGAGCAGAGCGCCGCCACCGACGAAGTGCACGATCTCAAGCCGGTCTCCGGACCTGAGAGCAGTCTCTGCCCAGGTCGCGCGCGAAACGATCACACCATTCTGCTCCAGCGCCACTCGTCCTGCCTGCATGGCGAGCGCCTGGACAAGGTCGGCTACCGTGCTTCCATCTGCAAGTTCTGCAAGCTCGCGCGCCTGCCCATTGATGATCAGCTCCATGCACTGAGCCTACCAAAGCAGTGGCCGCTCAGTTTCGGAGGAGGATCACCGAACCGTCAAAGTCGAAGCGGAACTCCATCTCCGCCGCCCCTGCTTCGCTCATCGCGCGTCGCAGTCGCCGTCGGTCCTCGGTCTGCATCAGCAGAAACCCGCAGCCGCCAGCGCCGACCAGCTTGCCGCCACTTGCGCCATTGCTTCGCGCAAGTTCGTACAGTTCATCCACGCGGGACGAGGTCATGCCCTCGGTGCGCGAACGCTTGCGCAACCAGTGCTCGTGCATCAGCCCACCAAAACCATAGATATCCCCTCTGACCAGAACCCGTTCGATCTCGTACCCGAGCTTCTTGGTGAAGTGGAGGTCTTCAAGCATCCGGCCATTTCCCTGCTCCGATTGCTTCTTCTGCTCCTGCAGCAACGCCGACGCGCTGCGCGTGGAGCCGACGAAGAAAAGCAGCAGGCTCTCTTCGAGCGCCCGAAGCCTCTCGGGCGTAATTGGCAGGGGCGAGACACCAACGGAGCCGTCGCGCCGGTACTCCTGGCAGAGCAAGCCACCATAGGCAGCGATGTACTGGTCCTGCTTGCCCACGGGCTGCGCGAGACGATGCATCTCGATCTCGACGGCCTCCTGCGCCAGCGTCTCACTCGCCACATGCTTTCTCCCGAAAGCATAGAGCGCATGGAGAAGCCCGACCGTAAACGCTCCCGACGAGCCGAGCCCGGTCCCTGCGGGCACATCGGCAACGCTCGTCAACTCCAGGTGGTCCGGCATCGCGTGCATGCGAAGGGCTTCGCGAAATATCGCGTGCTTCACCTCGTCAATCGTCGCTACTTCTTCCTGCTGCGAGTACTTGAGGATGTAGCCAGGCGCGAACGAGCGGTTCGCCGTGATGTAGACGTACTTATCAATCGCCGCCGATACCACATAGCCGCCGTAGCTCTCGTAGTACGAGGGCAGGTCGGTCCCACCACCACCAAGCGAAAGACGAAGCGGTGTTTTCGCGATAATCATGCATACCTCTCGTGCCGCAGTGTCGCGCGTCTGCGGAGAAGCTCGTCTGTTTCTGCGAAGCCGACAGCCGAGCCGATTTCGTAGAAGCGGTCGTTCACTTCGAGGCCCGCAAGCTGTCCCTGCTCCAGTAGCGAAAGAACGACGGTGGAGAGATCGAAGCACGCGCCTGCCGACCAGGCTTCAAGCGCAGCGCTCTCGAAGCAGCTTAGCCCGTAGTCGATGTGGTGCATGACGTCGCACGGCTGCTCCTTGCTGTAGGCGCGGATCACGCCATTCTCAAAGCAAACGTTGCTCCGGTCGTATCGCCCTTCGTTGCGATAGACCGTCATCAGGCCCTGCTTTCCTCCAGCAACAAACGCGCGCCAGACAGCGTTGAGATCCGTCGGCAAATAGCTGTCCCCGTACATCACGAGAAAGCTTTCGCCAAGCAGCGGCAGCGCCTTCAGCAAGGCGCCCCCGGTTCCGAGCCGGGGCTTTCCGTCACTCGAATAGCGAAGCCGGCAGCCCCACTTCCTGCCGTCCCCTGCATAGTCGCGCAGCTGCTCTTCGAGATGACCGGAACAGATCACCACATCGCGGAAACCCTGCTCTGCGAGCAAGCGCAACTGGTGCCCAACAAAGGGCTCGCCGGCAACGACCAGCATCGATTTCGCGACATTCAGAGTCGCTGGACGCATCCGCGTCGCAAGACCGCCAGCCAGCAGTGCAACAGGGGGCATTATGGTTTCAGGCATAGAGCACCCGTCTTTCCTCGCGCATCGAGTCGAGTGCCGCACGAACAGCTTCACGACTCGTCCAGCGCGGCGACCAACCAAGTGCGCGCAGGCGGGTGCTGTCGAGACGAACCACCGGCACATCCCCCTTCCATCCGCGCGGACCGCCGGTGCAGGCATACACCGGCTTCTGCTCGAGCCCGAGGCAGGCCACTGCCTCGTCGGCAATCTCGCGCACGGTGATCGCGTCGTCGGGCGAGACATTGAAAACCTGGTACGGATCAGGACAGGCGTCCAGCACAAGCATCAACGCTGCGACAACGTCGAGCACGTGAATGTACGATTTCGATTGCTCGCCATCGCCGAGGATGCGCAGGGTTCCAGGGTCCTGCCGCAGCCGCCGCAGAAAGTCAAAGCCCACACCATGCGTCTGTCTCGGTCCTACGACGTTCGCGAACCGAAATGCACGAGCCTCGAGGCCAAACATTGCACAGTAACTCGCAATCAAGGCTTCCCCTGCGAGCTTGCTTGCGCCATAGGTCGACACAGGCTGAAACGGACCGTCGTTCTCCGCTACCGGCGTCGCGCCAAGCTCGCCATAAACGCCGCTGCCTGACGCATAGAGAAGCCGCTTGACCCCGGAGCGGCGCATCGCTTCGACGACGTTGTTGGTCAACAGCGTGCCCTGGTAGAAGTCGATCTCGGGCTCGTTGGCAGCGCGGGCGATGTCAGGGTTCGAAGCAAGGTGAATCACTACGTCGTGTCCTGCCATGGCTGCACGCAGCTGCTCGGGATCGCCGACTTCTGCGGGAATAACGTGCAGCCTCGGGTCTGCCTCGTGATCTTCATAGTGCCACGCGCGCCCGGAAGAAAAGTTGTCATAGATCGTGACCTTGCCCGCAAGATCTGGCGCGCGCAGAAGATGATCAACACAATGGCTCCCGATGAATCCGGCGCCCCCGACAACAAAGAACGCGCGGTGAGTCGTAGCCTCACGTCGCGCAGCAGGAAAGGAAATCACGTTCAAGGCGGTTCTCCCCGAAAGACGGCACGGTAGCAAATGCCGGCGCGCAAATGCGCGCGCACTGGCTCCCTGCACTCAAAACAAAGTGGATAGTGCATGCAGCATACGGCGACTTACCTCGGATGGTCTGCATTCCTATTCCCGGCGCAGGGACTTTCGTAACAGCTTGGAACTCGATCCACCCCACGCAACGGCGGTGCGGAACCTACAGTCGACAACAGACCCACTACCCACAACCTGACGACGTACGAGGCCCGCGATGAACCTTTGCAGCGACCTGCAAGTGAAACTGTTTTGCGATGCAGCCGACATTGAAAGTCTGCTCACGATGTACGCCAAGCCTTGGATCCAGGGCTTCACGACAAACCCCACACTGATGCGCAAGGCAGGCGTGAAGGATTTTCAACTCTTTGCGCGCGCCGTGCTGCAGGCGATTCCAGATCGCCCGATCTCGTTTGAAGTGTTCGCCGACGACGAACTTGGGATGGAGCGTCAGGCGCGACTCATTGCCTCGTGGGGCGCGAACGTCTACGTGAAGATTCCCATCACGAACACACAGGGGTGCTCCACGATGCCCCTTGTGCGACGACTCTCCGCAGATGGAATCGCGCTGAACGTCACGGCCCTGATGACCATGGAGCAGGTCGGCCGGGTCGCTTCAGCGCTTGACCCACGAACGCCCGCAATCGTCTCTGTGTTCGCCGGTCGCATTGCAGACACCGGGGTCGATCCTGTGCCGATGATGCAACGCGCACGATTCCTGCTCGAGGAGAGACCGCTTGCACAGCTGCTCTGGGCCAGCACGCGCGAGGTCCTGAATATCTTTCACGCGGAAGAAGCAGGAACGCACATCATTACGGCGACGCCGGATATCCTCGCGAAGCTTCCACTGCTCGGCAAGGACCTGACGCAGTTCTCGCTCGAGACCGTGCGCATGTTGTACAAAGACGCCGTGCAGGCTGGCTTCACCCTCGACGGCCCTGCGGCTGCGAGGATTCCAAGCCTTCCGCGCACCGGTGAGGCCGGATCAGTCGCTGCGTCGTAACAGCCGAGTCAATCCGTCAGAAGCGCTGCAGCAGCCGCAAGGCTGCTCGCCCGCAGATCATACAGGGAGCGATCTGGTGGAGCTTCGCGCTCGCCCGTATCTATCCAGGCCGTGCGCACACGAGCGGCGCGTCCACACTCGAGATCGGTGACGCGGTCCCCAAAAATCCAGCTATCGCTCAGCGATAACTCATGTCCCACCGCGGCTCGATGGAGCAGGTGGGGGCTGGGTTTGCGGCAGAGGCACGGGCCTGTAACCGCAGGATGGTGGAAGCAGTAAAGGGTACGTGTGAAAACCACGCCAGCCGCCCTGCACTCTTCGAGCATGGCGCGGTGCATGCGACGGAACTCCCCAGGAGAGGTCTTCCGTTTGGCAAGGTTCGGCTGGTTCGAAACGAGAAACAGGAGGTAGCCCGCCGCCTGAAGCCTGGCAAGGGCAACAAGCACACCGGGGACCAGCGCAAACTCACTGAGCGTGCGAGGAGACTCCCAGCAGCCTGTATCCGTGTAAAAGCAGTTGCGGTTGATCACTCCGTCACGATCGAGAAAGGCTGCTCTCCTGCTAGCTGGCGCGGGTTCCAAGCTGCCACCCGTCCGCGGAGCTTTCCCACTTCATCTCGCGCGCACGCAGCTTCGGATGCGAGACCACGATGTGCCAGACCACTGCCTGGAACGACTCGGTATGGGCCGTGACTGTGTCGTCGGAGAGGGTCGGAATGACAATCACTTCATCCCCGACTTCCGCCGTGTACCCGCCATCGCGGCCGACGACGCCGAGCACGCGCGCACCCACCGACTTCGCGAGCAAGAGACTGTTCACCAGGTTCATGCTGATGTTCTTCGCGACGGAACCGCCCCCGACGGAGAACACGAAGACCGCGTCTTTCGCGCCGAGGCGGCTGCCACGCAGCCAGTCCGCATAGCAGTTTTCCCAGCCGTCGTCGTTGATGCGCGCGGTCAGCTCCGAGACGTTATCGGAAGGCGCATAGCACTCGATATTTGCGATCTTGCGGAAGTCGTTCACGGCATGCCCGGCGTGGCCGGCACCACCGCCAACGCCAAGAAAGAAAACCCGCCCGCCGGTGTTCCTCACATCGCAGAGGAGTTGCACCATACGGTCCATCCGGGCGGGGTCCAGGCGGGCAGCAATCGCACCAACTTCGTGCAGGCAGCGTGTCAGGTAGTCAGGCATGAGAGAGCTCCGTGGCACTCATATCTTCCGGTGCACGGATGCTATCGGCGGAACTGCCTTCGCTGTTCAGGCTGCAATGCCGCGATTCCCAACTTGGTTCACAGAGGCGCCGGGAAACTACCTCGCGGCGGGTTCGGCCGCAGCCTCGCGCGTCGGGAGCGTGATCGCAGCGATCGCATGCCGTCGGGCGTAGAGGATCATCAGAGCGCCGACGAGCACACTGCCGAGGCTCGCTACCTGGGCATTGCTCATGCCGAAGTAGATCCGCGGATTGATCCGGATGAACTCCACCAGGAAGCGCGCTACGCCACTCAGGACCAGGTACTCGCCGGTGATCTGCCCGGCATGAAGCAGCCTTCCGCTTCCAGGCGCGCTGCGTCGCCAGAGAAAGACAGCGATCGCCAGGGCAACGATGCACTCGTATAAGGGAGTGGGATGGACCGGGTAGTCCACCGGGTCGATGCCGTGGGGGAAGCTCATCGCCCATGGCAGGTTACTCGCGATCCCGTAATCGCCATCGCCCGAGGTGAAGCAGCCGATCCGGCCGATGCCATAGCCGACCGCAGCCGAAGGTGCGCAGAGATCCAGCATGGTGAGGCTGCGCAGGTGCGCCCCGCGCGCCTGCCACAGCAGCGCCGCGATGCCGCCGACCAGGCCGCCAAACCAGGCAAGCCCTGCGCGATCCAGCAGCACCGCAGGATCATGGATCAGGTACACAGGATCCTGCAAGGCATGCCAGAGCTTTGCTCCAAACACTCCCGCGATCGTCGCGATCGCAATGATGCCGACCGCATCTGCATCGACGCGGTACCGGCGCAGGTTACGGTCCAGAATGACCCCAGCCAAAAACGCCGCCAGCGCCAGCATGAGCCCAAATGTCGGAAGGTTGAAGCGCCAGATGTGCAGATAAGGAAGCATGGGTCGTCCCCCCGAGTATAGACGCCGCGCCTTCGCCTCTTTCGCATTATCCTGAATATGTGGAGTCGCTTGTCAGCTGCGACCCCCAGGAAGAGTGCGCATGGCTCATGCTCTCGCAGCGGTTCAGCTCCCGGTCCTCTACTCCCGCGACCAGATTCGGCAGCGTGTCACAGAGCTCGGAGCGGCGATCTCCCGTGACTTCGCCGGGGAGCAGATCGTACTGGTGGGCGTACTGAAGGGCGCAGCTATCTTCCTCTCCGACCTGGCGCGCGCGATCGACACGCACTGCACCTTCGATTTCGTCTCGGTCTCGAGCTACGGCAAAGGCACCACCTCGAGCGGGCAGGTCAAACTGATCAAGGACCTCGACGAGTCGATCGAGGGCAAGAGCGTCATCCTCGTGGAAGATATCCTCGACACCGGCCTGACACTTTCCTTCCTGCAGAAGATCCTCCGCCAGCACCACCCGCGCACCCTGAAGCTTGCCGCTCTGCTCGACAAGCCGGAGCGGCGTCTGCAGCCAATCGAAGCAGACTACGTCGGCTTCACGATCCGGAACCACTTCGTCATTGGCTACGGCATGGATTATGCCGAGCAGTACCGCAACCTCCCCGACATCTGCCTGATGCCCGAGGAACTGGTCGCACCGCACTGATCCGAGGCTCAGCATGTACGTCGACACCGCATCTGCCACCGCGACCGAACAGAAGTCCACCGTCTCCGTGGAAGACGTTCTCCAATGCTTTCCGACAAGGGCGAGCCTTGCCTCGGCGCTCGATCACACGCTCTTGCGCCCGGACGCGACCCGCGACGAAGTGCTTCGCGTGGCCCGCGAGGCCGGCGAGCACCGCTTTGCCTGCGCCATGGTGAACCCGGCGTGGATCGTCGACGTCGCAGGTGCACTACGCGGCACCGGCGTCCGCGTCGGCACGGTGATCGGCTTCCCGTTGGGGGCGTCGCTTCCGGCGACCAAGCAAGAGGAAGCGCTCGCAGCCGCACGCGCTGGTGCGCTCGACCTCGATATGGTGATCCACATCGGCGCGCTGCGCTCCGGACTCCACGAGGTCGTGCTCGCTGACATGCGCGCGCTCGCGGAGATCGCGCATGGCGAGGGCGCCATCCTCAAGGTCATTCTGGAAACCTGCCTCCTGTCCAACGCCGAGAAAGAAACAGCGGCGCGGTTGTGCCTGGAAGCCGGAGCAGACTTCGTCAAGACCAGCACCGGCTTCTCGAGATCAGGCGCGACCGCGGACGACGTAGCCCTGCTGCGGAGGACGGTGGGCGATCGCTGCGGCGTGAAAGCCTCGGGCGGTCTCCGCTCGCTCGACGATGCGGTTCGCATGACGCTGGCCGGCGCGAGCCGTATCGGCGCGAGCGCGTCTGTTGCGATCCTGGATGCATATCGAGTGGTGGCCGGGAGCCAAGACGTCAGCTAAGAGACGTTCACGATATCATGCTAGCTGGTTTCGCTGGCGACACAGTCCGGGTCTGGCAAGGAGAGGAGTGGACACAGGCGAGCACAATCCGCTGGGCGGCACGGAGCCTTCCGCTTCCTGCGACGCCGACGCCATTTCCCTTCCCTCGTCTTCGACCCCTGGTCCCCTGCGTGACGCTGTACCGCAGTCCAGTCGCGCCCCGGCAGCGACCGAGTTTCTGATCCGCCTCGCCGAAACCCTCAGCACCACGCTTGACCTCCGTACGCTGTTGAAGCAGACAGCAGAGCTGGTGCGTGCGGTACTCGACTTCCGTATCTTCGCAATCTTTCTGATCAACGACCGCACGGGCGACCTGCACATGCGCTTTCAGATCGGCCATGAAGCCGAGGCAGAGCGGCTGCGCCTCCGCATCGGCCAGGGCATCGTCGGGAAGGTCGCCGAGACACGGCAGGCGATGCTGGTCAATGACGTCAGCCGTTCTCCCGATTACATCTCCGCCAATCCCCATGTGTGCTCCGAGCTGGCCGTCCCGTTGATCGTCAAGAACAAGCTCATCGGCGTTATCGATATCGAGAGCGAGCAGCTCAACTACTTCCGGCCGGAGCACCTCCACCTGCTCACGCTCACCGCCTCGCGGATCTCGCAGTCGATCGAGAACGCACGCCTCTATACCCGTGTTGCGCGGCAGGCACAGACGCTGCGCGTGCTCAACGACATCGCGCAGGAGTTCACCGCGATTCTTGACCTGCCTACGCTCTTTCAGCGGCTTGGCGAGCTGCTGCGGCGGCTGCTCGACTTCCAGTTCTTCACGATCTGGATTATTGACGAGAGCGACGGAGTGCTCGAGAGCCGCTTTGCCACACGCTTCGGCGAGCCGATCGAGGTGCACGAGCGGCTGCCTGTGAGCCGCGGCCTGGTCGGCGAAGCGATTGAGAGTGGCCGCCTCATCCACTCTCCCGATGTTCGCAAGGACCCGCGCTACTACATGCAGAATCGCGAGACGCGTTCCGAACTCATCGTGCCGCTGGTCTACAAGGGCCACGTGATTGGCGTACTCGATCTGGAGCACACCCGCTCCAACTACTTCAACGAAGACCATGAGCGCACCCTGACCACGCTGGCGTCGCAGATCGCCATTTCGATCGAAAATGCGCGGCTTTACCAACGCGTCGCCCAGCAGGAGCAACGGCTCGAGCACGATCTCGAAATGGCTCGCGAGGTGCAACTGCGCCTCCTGCCCCACACCGTGCCCCAGCATGAGCATGCCGAGTTTGCTGCGCGCTTTCTTCCCGCACGCGCGATCGGCGGCGACCTCTATGATTTTCTGCGCTACAGCAACACCAGTTCCGCGTTTGCGCTGGGCGACGTCAGCGGCAAAGCTGCACCGGCTGCGCTCTATGCAGCGCTGGTAAGCGGCATCATGCGCTCCGGCGGCAGCAGTCACCTCGGTCCGGCCGAGATGCTCTCGCTCCTGAATGATTCGCTGCAGGAACGCCATGTCTCTGCACAGTACGTGGCCATGCTCTATGCCGTGTGGAACGACGAGAACATGACACTGCAGATCGCGAATGCAGGTGCCACCCAGCCGCTCTTCTATCGCCACCGCCCCGACTGCGGGACGATCGATACAGTGCGGGCCGAGGGCTTTCCGTTGGGGCTCTTCCCGGACGTGAAGTATGAAGAGATCTCGCTCGCAACGCGCCCTGGAGACGCGCTGATCTTTCTCAGCGATGGCATCACCGATGCGCAAGACCCCAGTGGCGAGATGTTCGGCATCGAACGCGTGATCGAGCTTGTCCGCCTGAACTGCAATGCCAGTGCGAGCGCGCTTGCCTCGCTGATCCTCTCCGCGGTCGGCGAGTTTCAGGGCGATGCCGAGCGCTTCGACGACGAGACGGTGCTCGTGTTGAAGGTGATCTGAAGCGAATCCGCTACCATGAGGGTGACCCTCAACCAACATTCGCGGAGCAGCCTTGCACGATTCTTCCCAAGCCACACAGACCCGCCTGATCCAGCCTGCGCGGGGTATTGCCGGCAGCGTCCAGCTCCCTGGCGACAAGAGCATCTCCCACCGCTACGCGCTCCTGTCGGCACTTGCGAGCGGCACCACCCGGCTCACGAACTTCTCGACCGGCGCCGACCCATGGAGCTCCCTGGGCTGCAGCGAAGCGCTTGGCGCAACTGTCGCGAAAACTTCGGAGGGCGTGGTTGAGATCACCGGCACCGGCGGCATGCTGCAGGCACCGAAAACGCCACTCGACTGCGGCAACTCCGGCTCAACCATGCGCATGCTTTCGGGTCTGCTCGCGCCGCAGGCAGGCAGCTTCACGCTCGTTGGTGATGGCTCACTGACGCGGCGCCCGATGGAGCGCGTGCGCAAGCCACTGGCGGCCATGGGCGCAAACATCATGCTCACCGACGGGCACGCGCCGGTGGTGATTGAAGGCAGAAAGCTTCGGGCGACGGACTACACCACGCCCACGCCAAGCGCGCAGGTCAAAACAGCTGTGTTGTTCGCGGGGCTGCAGGCCGAGGGCACCACCATTCTGCGCGAGGCCGTGCGCACCCGCGACCACAGTGAACTCGCACTGCTTGCCTTTGGCGCGGAGCTCGATCGAACCCTCGACAGCGTCAGCATTCGCGGTGGGCAGTCACTCACGGGCATCGATGCCACAGTGCCAGGCGATCTCTCCTCGGCCGCGTTTTTCCTCTGCGCCACACTGCTGTTCCCGGGCTCGTCGCTGATCTTCGACCTGCTCAGCATGAATCCCACGCGCGCGACCTTGCTCGATGTCTGCACCGCGCTCGGCGGTCGGCTGTCCGTGCTCAATCTCGAAGAGCAGCATGGTGAACTGGTGGGCACCGTGCAGATGCATGCGCCGGAGGCGGGCATGCGGGGCGCAGTCATCTCCGGCGCGCTTTCCGCGCAGATCATCGATGAGCTGCCAGTGCTGGCGGCCATTGCTCCCTACACGCAGGATGGCATCCGCATCCGCGATGCAAAGGAACTCCGAGTCAAGGAGTCGGATCGCATCGCCCTCGTCGCGCAGAACCTGCGCGCCATGGGTGCCGCGGTTGAGGAGTTTGAGGATGGTCTCGATGTGCCGGGAGGCCAGCAACTTCACGGTGCTGAGATCGACTCCGGCGGCGACCACCGCATTGCGATGGCCTTCTCGGTCGCGGGGCTTCGTGCAACGGGAGACACACTGATTCGTGGTGCAGAATCTGCGGCGATCTCATTCCCAGAGTTCTTCAACCTGCTCGACGCGATCGCCATGCGCTAAACGGGGGGCCCGTGACCGGGCCCCCGCCCGCTAAGACGCGCCGTGTGGTGCTGGCGGTCTCGGCACTACCGGCGTCCCATCCGGGTTCAGCCCGTCTGCAGGGCTCCCCCCGGGCTGCCCAGGAGTAGGCAGACTCGGCGTGGGGTCCTTCTGTTCCGAAGCAGGCTGCAGCCCCGGAATGTTCGGCGTTTGTGTGACCGTACCGGTTACAGCATCGCCCAGGCTGATGCCGTACTTATCGAGCGTATCCGCTAGGATGTTGTCGAGCTGCGCCCGGTCCTTGGCGTACGTCGCGCGCGCATTGATCAGGTTGTCTTCTGCCGTCGCCAGGTTGCGCTCCTGCTGCAGCACATTTGCTGTCGTCGACGCGCCCAGCTTCAGCTTGCGCTGCTCGGCATCAAGACTCTGAAAGGCGAACTCGCGCGCTGCATCCGCAGCCGAGACCTGGGCCCGGTCGTTCGTGAGTGCGAACTGCGAGTTGATCACCTGCATACGCACCTGCACATACAACTGCTGCAGGCGCATCTGCTCCTGCCGGTATTCAAGTACGGAGCGAGCCTGTTCTGACTGCGCCTGCCGGTTGCGAATCGGAATCGTCAGCGACAGACCGGCACCCTTGTTGGGCGACGAATTGTTGAAGGCATTCTGCACCACGGAGCCAAACGGAACCTGTGGCGCCAGGCCGATACAACTTCCAAACTCGGCGGCAAGCGGCGTGTTACAGAGCTTGTTCTCCGAACCACCCAGCCCTGATCCGCCATAGAACGCGAAGCCATCGAGTGTCGGCAGCATGCCATTCTTCTCGCCCTTGAGCGTAATTTCATCGTTCCGCAACGCCAGCCGCGCCTGCTCGATCTCGGGCCGGTTCTGCTCGGCACGACGCACCAGGTCATCCACCGACATCGACTCCTCGGGTGTCTCAATAAGATTCACGCGATCGGTCGGGACCACTGGCGCATTCGCCAGGAGGGGATCTTCGAGATTGCGCGAGATCGCCTGCTTCATCACCAGCTGCTGATACTCGAGCGTGCTCCTGGCGGAGACCAGTGCCTGCTGATCCGTCGCGACGGCACTCTTCGCATTCACCACGTCGAGCGGAGCCAGCGTGCCGATCTCCAACTGCTTTTCATCATCCGATTGCAACTGGGTGGACTGGTTCAGAGCGCGCTGCTTCGACTGCACATCCTCGTACGCGCTGACCAGGCCCCAGTAGATGTTCTCCACCTGGTTCACGGTGTAGAGCACCTGCTGGCGGAACGCCGAATCCGACACTCGGCGGTTGTTCTTCGCCTGCAGAATGAAGCGTCCATTGATGCCGGTCCCGAAGCCGCGCAAAAGGTGCTGCGTCAACTGGATGTTCATCGTGCTCTGCGTTGCAGGGCTGTAGCCGGCGAGCGGGCTGTTCTCCGTGATGTAGTTGTTGTTCCAGGTGAACTGCGCCAGCGTGCCGGTCAGGAAGCCCTGCGTGTAGGTGAAGTTGTACTGGTTCTCGTTCTCATTCAGAACGGGCGTCCCGGTAAAGAGCGTGTTGAGCTCCGGGGTATTCTCGCGCTGCAACTCGATCAGCCCCGTCACGACGGGATCAAGCGGCTCCGGTGTAGGCCCGCCGCCATTCGTTGTGAGCGCCAGGCCGGAGGATCCTGTCGCTGCACCACTCGAGCTGACACTTGTGCCGCCCGGGCCGCCGCCAGAGGAGAGCGAAGCGGTTGCTCCGCCGATCGTGCCCTCCACCAGTCCGGCATTCACACCCAGCAGCGTTGCACCCGCGCGCGCGCGCAGCAGGTCTGTATCTGCGATGTTGAGGTTGTACCGCTGGATGGCGATGTCGAAGTTATTCTCCAGCGCGAGGATGATCGCGTCACTCAGGCTGAGATAGAGCTTGCCGTTGCGTACCAGGTCGTTCAGGTGCACGCCGTTGGTGAAGCGTGGCGGCTCGACGGTGGTTGCAGTGTAAGGCGCAATCGGGTTCCAGAAGTACCCGCGGGGACGTGTGAAGTCACGCGAGGTCGGCCGCATGAAGAGCGGCTGCGTGTCATTCACCTTCGGCTCGGGGGGCAGGCCGCTCTCGATAGTGTCGGTGCTGGGTGCTGCCGGGGGTGTGGTTCCCTTTTGCCCGGCGGCCCCGCTATTTTGTTGCGCGGCCTGCGGAAGCCCGGGCTGCGCAATCAGCGCCTGCGGTGCAAGGAGGCTAACTAGTGCGAGCGCTCGCAATGCCCCTGAGGATTTCTTCTGCGTCTGCTTCTCTGCGTCGCCAGCACTGCCTTGGTGCATCCGTGTCCTTTTATCTGTGGGGCTTCTAGAGTGTTGGTTCGCGCGTGGCCCTTCACCGAGAGTCGAGGTCACCCGCGAGTATAACCCAGCCAACAGATGCCGCTACCCGGGAGAAAGGCTCAGAATCCGATACCCTCAGGCTATGGCCGAGGCCGCATCTCCCCAGGTCTGGAAGCTTGTACTGTGCTACGACGGAACCCCGTTCGATGGCTGGCAGGTGCAGCCCGGACGCACCACCGTGCAGGGTGAACTCGCGCGTGCGATCCGTCGCGTCACCGGGGAGCAGACCCTGCCACAGGGTTCCGGCAGAACCGATGCCGGCGTACACGCGCTGGCGCAGGTCGCCTCTGTGCCGCTGCGCGCGCCCATCCCACCCCGGAATCTTGCCCGCGCGCTCAACAACATCCTGCCGCCCTCGATCCGTATGCTTTCCGCAGCCCCGGCTGCGCCAGGCTTTCACGCGCGTCACTCTGCCCTTCGCAAAACATATGAGTACCGCGTCTTCCAGGGAGCCTTGTGCCCGCCGTGGCTTGCCCCCTACGTCTACTCCTTCACCTTCCCCATCGATCTCCATGCCATGCAAAGGGCGGCGGCGGCGCTGCTCGGCACGCACGATTTTGCCTCATTCCAGGCCCAGGATCCCGATCAGGCCACGCGCTCTCCTGCGGCGGGGACGCGCACCACCATGCGCACCCTGCTGCACTCTGCATGGGAGCAGCCCTCGCCGGACATGCTGGTCTACCGCGTCACCGGCTCCGGGTTTCTCCACCATATGGTGCGCAATCTTGTCGGCACCATGCTCGAGGTCGGTCGCGGTCATCGCAGCGCGGCTTCCATGCTGACAATCCTCGACGCACGTGCTCGCTTCGCCGCCGGTGCAACAGCACCGGCCAGCGGCTTGTGGTTACACTCGGTGGAATACCCCGACGTGCCCAACCCGGCACACAGCCAGGGCTCTGAGCATCACAGCACCACAGCCGTATGAAAGACGCACCCTCCGCTTTCTCGCAGGTCGGCCAGATCGCCTCGCAGCGCGCCGTACACGCCGCGCTGGGATGGCTGCATCTCCACGAGCAGCAGATCATGCGCTGGCAGCAGGAGTGCATCACCATCCCCGCTCCGCCCTTTGAGGAGGCCGCGCGCGGACGCTGGATCGCCGCGCACTTCGAGGAACTTGGCCTTGCTGATGTCCACCAGGACGATGCCGGCAACGTGCTCGGAACCCTTGCGGGGCGTCCCGAAGCCGAGGACAGGCGGCCGATCATCCTCATCTCCGCGCATATGGACACCGTGTTCCCAGCCGCAACGCCCCTGCGCCCGGTGCTTACCGGAAATCGCCTGGAGGCTCCAGGGGCCTGCGACAACGGAGCCGGTCTCGCTGCCCTGTTCGCCCTGGCTGCCGCGCTTCGCCATGGTGCGATCCAGACGCCATGCCGCGTTCTTTTTCTCAGCAACGTCGGCGAGGAGGGCGAGGGGGATCTCCGCGGAGTGCGCCATATCTACCGCTACGCCTCCTGGCGGCTTCGCATCGCCGCCCACCTGGTGCTCGATGGCGCCGGGCAAACCACTGCCGTCACGGGGGCACTCGGCTCCCGACGCTTCGAGGTCACGATCACCGGTGCTGGAGGCCACTCCTGGACCGATGCCGCACGACCCAACCCGATCATCGCCCTCAGTGACGCGATCCTGCGTATGCAGCGCCGCCAGCAGACGCTCTCCTCGCCGCGCGATGCTGCGCGCAGCACCTGGTCCGTGGGCACGATCGAAGGCGGCTCTGCCATCAACGCGATTCCTGCGCATGCTACGGCCCGCTTCGACCTGCGCTCGACCGACCCGGATGAAGTGCTGCGGCTTGAAGTAGAGCTCCACCGCGCAGTCGAAGACGCCGTACTTGCCACCAACGCTGGTGTTCCTTTCGAGCACGTTCTCCGTTCCGAGATCCGCACCATCGGGGACCGGCCGGCCGCGGCGCTCGCAGAGGATGCGCGCATTCTCTCCCTGCTCCGTGCCGTCGACCGGCACCTGGGCCTGCGCACCGAACTGCGGACGGCCTCGACGGACGCAAACATTCCGCTCTCCCTCGGGGTCGAGGCGCTCAGCATCGGCGCGGGTGGCGAGGGTGGCGGTATTCACACCACGGGCGAGTGGTTTGACGCGAAAGGTCGCGACCTTGGACTTCGCCGCATCCTGCTGCTCCTGCTGGCTCTGGCGGAGTGCCATGCCCCCGAAACCACAGAAGACGCCGCCACCTACGACGTGGCTCTCGGCGACTGACCGACACGGCAACGCTGCTACACTCGCCCGGTGCCCAGCAAACATCCCCGGTCCACCCTCTTCACCAACGGCCGCATCCTGACCGGCGAGGGCCTGCTCGGCCCCGATCCGCAGTACGTTGACTCCCTGCTGGTCGAAAACGGCGTCATCCTCGCCATCGGCGACGATGCCACGCAGCACGCGGCGTCAGGCACCCCGCGCGTGGACCTCGAAGGCCGCTTCACCATGCCCGGCTTCAACGACGCGCACCTTCACCTGGGTGAGGGCGCACGCCTGCTTCGTGAGGTCGATCTGGGCGGCACGCGCTCCCTCCACGAGGCCCTCGAACGCATCGCCAGGGCAGCCGGCACCGGCGAAGGCTGGCTCACCGGGGGCGGCTGGGACGAGACCTGCTGGCCTGGCTCTCCGCTGCCCTCCCGCCACGACCTGGATCGCGTGACGGGCGACAGGCCGGCCCTCTTTGTCCGCACTGACGTCCACGTCTCGGTGGCAAACTCCGCCGCCCTGCGCCTCGGCGGCGTCACCCGCAACACGGAGGCGCCAGAAGGGTCGGCAATCGACCGCGATCAGAACGGCGAGCCGACAGGCATCCTCCGCGAACGGGCAGCACGCCTGCTGGTAGAGCAGCACAT
This sequence comes from Acidobacteriaceae bacterium, assembly GCA_965199135.1. Lineage (GTDB taxonomy): Bacteria > Acidobacteriota > Terriglobia > Terriglobales > Acidobacteriaceae > EB88. The sequence goes on from OZ240685.1 coordinate 3,078,723, forward strand.
TGCACCAGCCTCGCTCGCGCAGCGGAAACAGGACCTTCGCACCACCCTGGCCTCCGCCCTCGCGCTTGGGATCACCTCCGTGCAGGACAACTCGACCGACGAGGACTTCGCCGCGCTGCGTGCACTCCATGCTGCCGGGGAGCTGCCCCTTCGCGTGAGCGAATGGCTGCCGTTCCACGCCTCGCTCGAGGAGCTGGAAGCACGCCGCAAGGAGGCCCCGAGCGATCGATTCCTTCGCACCACAATGCTCAAGGCCTTCCTGGACGGCTCGCTCGGCTCGCGCACCGCGTCGCTCCTCGCGCCATACACCGACGCGCCGGAAACCACCGGCATCCCGCTCTACGCGGAGGCCACGTTGATCGCGATGGCGCTGGAACGGGCGGCGCTTGGCTTCCAACTCGGCTTCCACGCGATCGGCGATCGCGCCTTCCACATGGCCATCGCCGCCTTCTCCGCCGTAAAGGCGGCGCACCCGCGAAGCCGCGGCCGCTTCCGTGTCGAGCACGCGCAGCTTGGGACCGAGCAAAGCTTCCGGGAGATGCGGGAGCTCGGCGCCATCGCCTCCATGCAGCCCGCGCACCTGCTCACCGACGCGCGCTGGGTCACCAACCGCATCGGCAGGGAGCGTGCCTCCCTCGCCTACGCCTGGCGGAGCTTCGCAGCCGCCGGTGTCCCTCTCGCCTTCGGGACCGACTACCCGGTGGAGCCACTCTCGCCTTTGCGCGGACTCTACGCCGCGATCACCCGGGAGAGCGAAACCGGCGGCGACCCCTTCTTCCCGGAGCAGACACTCACCCTCGCCGAGGCGCTGCACGCCTCGACGCAGGGTGGCGCATACGCCGAGTACACCGAGTCCTGGAAGGGCAGGCTCTCGCCCGGATGCGTTGCGGACTTCATCGTGCTCGATCACGACCCTTTCGCAGCAGCAGACCAGGATCCAAAGTCACTCCTCACTCTCCGGGTCCTGCGCACGGTGGTCGACGGCCAGACCGTCTCTGAAGGGAGGGCCTGACGGTGCGGCGCGAAACCCTGGCCCACCTGCTCCTGCTCGCCGTGGTGTTCGTCTGGGGAACGACGTTTGTGCTGGTCAAGGCAGCGCTCGCGGACGTCTCCCCACTGCTCTTCAACCTGCTGCGCATGCTGCTCGCTGCCGTGGTTCTCCTGGTGGCATACCGCCGGTCGCTGCACGGGCTTCCCCGCTCTGCCTGGACCGTGAGCATCCTTGCCGGGGTCCTGCTCGCCGCGGGCTACCAGCTGCAGACCGCCGGCCTGCAGCTCACCACTCCCTCGAAGTCGGCGTTTCTGACCGGCATGGTGGTCATCTTCGTACCCTTTCTCTCGCTCACTCGCCTGCTGCGTGCGCCGGGGGCGCACCGTCCAGGACCTTCCGCCTTTCTTGGTGCAGCGATCGGCTTCGCAGGGCTTGGCCTGCTTGCTATCCCCGCGGGCGAACCCTGGTCGCTCACCTCGATGAGCCGCGGCGACCTCCTCACCCTCGGCTGTGCCGCGGCGTTTGCGCTGCACCTGCTGTCGCTCGCCCACGGCTCCCTGCATGTCCCGTACCAGGCGCTCGCAACCGTGCAGATCTCCGTCGCCGCCGTTGTGATGGCGCTGACCCTGCCGCTTTTCGAGCCGCATCCCTCCTTCCACGCCACACCCCGCTTCTTTGTGGCCTGGGGTGTCGCGGCCGTGCTCGCGACCGCGGCTGCTTTCTCTGTTCAGAGCTGGGCCCAGGGATTTCTGCCTGCGAGCCACACCGCTCTGATCTTTGCGCTTGAGCCCGTCTTCGCGGCAGCAACCTCGTTCCTGCTGCTCGGCGAGCGCCTCGCCGGTCGAGCGCTGGCCGGCGGAGCGCTCGTGCTCGTTGCGATCCTTGTCTCCGGACTCTTTCCTTCGGGTGGCGTGCAACCCACCGCGCACGAGGCGGCTCCACTCTGTGAAAGTCCGCCTGAGACCCTTCCCGGCGAGTGACGTCTAACCCCGGAGATGCGAAGGACGCCCATTGCCCGAAACAGACGCCCGTGGTCTGGTCTCCGGCGGCGCACCAGTACACTGAGAGAGCCTGTTGCGCGAGCGCCCGAGCCACACGCGCCACACACACACCGGGCTCAAATGCATAGTTTCTGAACAATGGCTGACCCATTCAAGAAAGGTACGAGGGTAGACCTGAGATGAGCGCTCCACTTCAACCATTCCGGATTCGCCGACTGGCATCCACATTCACCATTCTCGCTACGCTGTCCGCCGGTATCCTGATCGGCTCGGTCGTTGCGCATGGCGTGCATGGCCAGGACAAGGCAATTGACACGCGCGATGCCACACCGCTGCGCATCCCCGATCCCAAGAACCTCTCGACCACCTTTACTCAGATCGCGAAGGAAGTCGGCCCCGCTGTTGTCAACATCAACACCGAGACGCTCCCCAAGGAGCAGAAGACCGCCCGCCGCGGGCAGCAGCGCGGGCCCCATGGAATGTCCCCGCAGGGCCCCGAGGAGGGACAGGGCGGACAGGGCGGCGATGACGATGACGACAATGGCGGCGGCAGCGCCGGGCCAGGCGGTGACAATGGCGGCCTCCAGGACTTCTTCAACCGCTTCTTCGGCGGGGTTCCGGGTGGCCAGGGTGGCGGTCAGGACCAGGAACGGCGCGCACTGGGCTCCGGGTTCATTGTCGACGCGCGCGGCTACATCGTGACCAACAACCACGTGGTCGACAAGGCAGACCGCATCTACGTCAAGCTGACCACCGACCCCGAGAATGACCAGGGCCACCGCGCCACGGTAGTCGGCGTCGACAAGGACACCGACCTCGCCGTAATCAAGATCGACGTCGGCCATTCGCTTCCCACGGTCAAGCTCGGCAACTCGGACGCCGCGCAGGTCGGCGATTGGGTTGAGGCGATCGGCTCGCCCTTCGACCTGTCGCAGACCGTCACCGCCGGCATCATCTCGGCGAAAAACCGCACGATCGACCAGGGCGTGGGTGGTCAGTTCCAGCACTTCATTCAGACCGACGCCGCGATCAACCCCGGCAATTCGGGTGGTCCGCTGCTCAACATGGCCGGCGAGGTTGTTGGCGTCAATACCGCCATTTACACCCAGTCCAATGGCTACATGGGCATCGGCTTTGCGATGCCTGCCAACACTGTCGTGAACGTCTATAACCAGCTCATCGGGCCAGATCACAAGGTGGTTCGTGGATCAATCGGCATCTCGTTCCAGCCGAGCATCACGAGCGCAGTCGCCAAGATGTACGGCGCCACAAGCGGTGTGCTGATCAGCATGGTCAACCCGACCGGCCCTGCAGGCAAGGCTGGCCTCAAGGCCAACGACGTGATCGTCTCTGTGGACGGCACGCCGATCAAGACGGGCAACGACCTGGTCGATAACATCTCGCCACGCAAGCCAGGTTCGACCGTGCAGATCGGCTACATGCGGAACGGCCAGAAGATGACCACAACCGTGACGATTGCAGATCGATCCACCACCGTGAATGCACTGACCCCGGGTGACAACGACAATGGCTCGCCGGATAATCCAGGGCCGAATGCCTCCGAGAGCAAGCTTGGTCTCACCGTCACGGATCTGCCGGCGAATGCGCCGAGCGGCTTCCATGGTGTGCTGATCCAGGCGGTCAAGCCGGGCTCCTTCGCCGACGAACTCAACCCGCCGATCGGGGCAGGCGAGATCATCGAGTCGGTCAACCGCAAGCCCATCCACACCAAGGCTGAGTACGATGCCATCGTTGCGACCCTGAAGTCCGGGGACGACGTGGTCTTTGAAGTCGCTCTGCCGCGGGCTGGACACAACACAACCCTTACCGGTGGAACTCTTCCGTAACCACGGTAAGTCACAATGAAACTGTGACCAAAATGGTTCAGGCCTTCGAAATACAGGAAGGCCTGAACCATTCGCAAATTGCAATCTCCACTGAGCCGATATACCCTCACGGAATAGCTCGAGCCCCCGGGCCGGGCTCATGACTCGGACGGCGCCAACTCGGGCTTCAGCTCGAACTACTTTTTCGAGGTTGTTTCAATGGCATTTCGTTTCTCACGGATCGCAGCGGTACAGTGTGTCGGCCTTGCGGCCCTGCTCGCCCTGACTCCGGCGTTCGCTTCCCGTTCGCACCGCGTCCTGGCTTCGGCTCACCACAAGACCACCCGCCACGGCAAGCATCATGCGGCTGCCGTTATGGCCCACTGGGTCCCCGGCCAGCGCGAGATCGACCCGGATCGTACCCGCGCCATCCAAACTGCATTGATCAGCAAGAACTACATGACCGGCGAACCGACCGGTGAGTGGGACAGCGATACCGAAGCTGCCATGCAGAAGTTCCAGGGCGACAACGGCTGGCAGACCAAGCTGATGCCCGACTCACGCGCGCTAATCAAGCTGGGGCTCGGTCCGAACGGGACAGACGGTGCCGCGCTTGCCTCGAGCAAGAGTCTGCAGCAGTCCACCGGGTCCGATACCCTCGCGTCCGTGCACTCGATCCTGAACTAGCTCCACGCTTTGCAAAGAAGGCCGCCTCGTTGAGGCGGCCTTTCTCTTTGTGCTGCGCCTCGCTAAACCTTCTCAGGCCGCAGGAGCTCCTGCACCGTCTCGCGCTTGCGGATCAGCTCTGCCCTTCCGCCTCGCACCAGCACCTCGGCCGGCCGTGGACGCGTGTTGTAGTTCGACGAAAGCGACAGCCCGTATGCCCCCGCATCGAGCACAGCCAGCAGGTCCCCACGCCTCAATGTCGGCAGCTCCCGCTCGCGTGCGAAGAAGTCGCCACTCTCACACACCGGCCCGACCACATCGACCACTGCCCGCGCCTGCTTCTTCGCCGGGGCCTTGACCGGCTCGATCGCATGGTGGGCGTTGTAGAGCGAGGGTCGGATCAGGTCGTTCATGCCCGCGTCCGTGATCACGAAGCGCTTGTTCCCGTTCTGCTTGGTGTAGATCACCTCGGTGAGGAGCGCACCGGCCTGGGCTACCAGGAACCGTCCTGGCTCAAGGAGCAGGTCGACTTCGCCCAGCGCACCTCCGAGCGCCGCGCTCACCTGTGCCGCATACTCTGTGACCCTTGCCACGGGATCCCACTGCTGCGCCTCGCTGTACTCGATCCCAAGCCCTCCACCAATATCGATCGACTGCAGCGTTCGATCGCCTTCCCTCTGCAACTGGCGGAACAACTCCGCCACCCGCGAGGCGGCGGCCCCGAACGGAACAGCATCGCGGATCTGCGAGCCGATGTGTACGCTCACTCCCCGCGCCTCGAGCCGCTTGTTTCCACGCGCGCCCGCATAGAGCCGGGGTGCATCCTGCAGGGCGATCCCGAACTTGTGCTCACTCATGCCGGTCGAGATATAGGGGTGGGTGTCCGCGAAGACGTCCGGGTTTACCCGGAGGGCAAAGGGCGCACGTACCCCGCGCTTCGCGGCACGCTCGGCCAGCAGCTCAAGCTCTTCTTCACTTTCTACGTTGAAGATCCGAATGCCTTCGCGGAGCGCCAGGTCCATCTCGGGCGCCGTCTTGCCCACGCCAGAAAACACGACCCGCGCGGCGGCCCGGCGATCCGCCGCGAGCACCCGCTCCAGCTCCCCGCCAGAAACGATGTCGAAGCCGGAGCCTAGCCCGGAAAGCAGCTTCAGAATCGCGAGAGCCGAATTGGCCTTGACGGAATAGCAGACCAAGTGCGGCCGTCCGGCAAATGCCTCCGCAAACATGCGGTAGCGCGCCGTGATGGCGTCGGCCGAGTACACGTAAAGTGGAGTCTTCCACTTGCGGGTGAGCTTCTCGAGAGAAATCCCCTCGCAGTGGAGCGTGTCTTTTGGTTTCGGACGAAGGAAGGGCCGGGTGCTGGCAGAAGAAGAACTCACCTCCTGAGCCTAGCGTCCCGGCCCCTGCTTGCCAAGCGGAGCGGGCGCTCAGGCCCGCGGCTGGATCACCGGGGGCACCGATGCACCGCTATTCGCCGGCAGCATCCAGGTTTCTTCCGGCATGACGATCCAGAAGACGATGTAGGCGACCAGGCCTGCGCCACTTGAGAAGACGGTGATCAGAACAGTCAGCACACGGACCCAGGTCAGATCCCAGTGGTAGTGCTGCGCAAGCCCGGCGCAGACGCCCGCTACCATGCGCTGCGTGCGTGGCCGCTGCAGCTTAGTCAGCACATCGCCATAGGGCACTGGCTGCGGCGCGTTCCAGGCAGGATCGACCGGCATCTGTCCCGACGCGGCCCATGTGGTCTGTGCGCTCTGCGACGCATTCTTGCCGACCGCCTCAGCTGTCGCCGCGGCACCACAATTTGAGCAAAACCGTGCACTTCCACTTAGTTCACTTCCACAGCGCGCGCAAAACATAGGGCGACTCTCCTCGGTACTCAGTGGATACGCACTCATCATGCGGCCGGTTCCGTCCCAAGATCAATCCCCCTCAAACGGATGGCGGATCAGCTTGCGCGCCTCGTCGCCCTGCGCCGTGTTGCTACCCGCGTCGACCGCGTCCTGGTAGTTGACGACCGCCTTTGCATGATCGCGCATCAGGTCGTACGACTTTCCCGCTGCCAGCAGGCAGCGCTGCTTCAGCTCAGGGCTGGTCGTCGCGATGAACGCCGCGCTCCGGTACGCCGCGGCAGCCGGCCCGTACTGCTTCTGCCCGCGCAGCGTATCCCCCAGGCCAAAGTAGGCGAGTTCCAGGTGCGCGTTGTGGAAGTAGCCGGGCTGCTGCGCCTCCCCGAGAACGCGCTGGTACTGCGCGACCGCCTGCGATGCCGATCCCTCGTCCTTCTGGAGGTTCGCAACCTCGAGCTGAAACAGGTAGTCATGCGGGTATTGGGTGGCCAGGCTCTCCGCAACCTTCTCCGCCTCGCCATACTTCGCCTCGCGCCGCAGAAAGAGCATCATGCAGGTTCGCGCCTCGACCGAAGTACGAACCCCATGAGCCGCCGCCTGCTCCAGCATGGCCATGCCCTTCTCCTTGGATCCGGAGATCCCGGCAACCCCGATCAGGAGGCGAAATGAGAGCGGCAATGCACCCACGACGTACTCATAGTTGCCGACCACGAGGTTCGCATCGATGTAGTTCGGGTCCTTGCGCAGCACATCCTGGTCGTCGTTCTTGGCGCTGATCGCCAGCCGCAAAGCCGCCGGGAAGCTGCGCTCCGCAAGCGCCGTGTAGGCAGCGAGCAGGGAGCGCGCCCAACTCCGTGCATACAGCGCATGCAGATCATTGGGATTGCGGACCAGCAGCGCATTTGCCTGGCCAACGGCCTTATCCACCAGCCCCTTCACCTCGTCGCGAACAGACGGGTTCTCGACCACAACATGCTTGCCCGTGAGAAAGCCGTCGTTGGCGTAAAAGGTCGTGTCAAGAAGATCGAGCCGGTTGAGTTCCTTGAAGATCGTCGCGTCCAGGATGAAGTCGGTTGCCAGCGGACTCTGCGGGTGTTCCTGGCTGATGCGCTCGAAGTGCTGCAGCGCGGTGTCATAGTCCATCGCGTAAAACGCATCGAATGCCTGCTCAACCGCCGGCGTCCGGTTCAACGGATCGGTGGTGACCTCTGCGCCTGCTCCGATTGCGGCGAACACCAGGCATGCCACTGCCGAAACGATTCTCCGCTTCACCCCTTGCTTCACTCGATACTCCCGTCCACACCATTGTGACGTGTGGAGAGACCCCGTAGCCTCACTGTCCGGAAGATAGAGGGTACAGATGGTGCATCGGCCCCCGCCCGTGGCCGACCGGGTAGGCGGCGCGCATCGCCGCTTCCACGTAGCGCTTTGCCCCCCGGACAGCATCCTCGAGCCCTCGGCCCTCCACCAGGCCGCAGAGCAGCGCCGAGGAGAACGCACAGCCGGTGCCGTGCGTCGCCCTGGTATCGACCCACTCGCCCGGTACCCAGGTGCCTGCGGAGGCGCCCGGCAGCAGCAGGTAGTCGTCCGGTGTTCCATGGTGATCGAGGTGGCCACCGGTGACCACAATGGCCGTATCGCGCAATCGCCGCTGGAGCTCGGCGGCCAGGCCCGGCACGGCGTCGCGGGCTTCCGCCGAGCTGCCGCCAAGCAGTGCTGCTTCGGCAAGATTCGGCGTGATCACGGTCGCAAGGGGCAGAAGCTGCTCACAAAAGGCAGGCAGCGCATCCTCGTCGAGCAGGGTGGCCCCGGAGCTCGAGCGAAGAACCGGATCCACAACAACCGGGATGCCGTGCTGCTCGCTCCGCATGCGACCGAGCCAGTCTGCGACGGCCTCAACAACAGCCCGGCTGCCCAGCATGCCGATCTTGATCCCTGAGACCTGAAGGTCTTCGGACAGGCAATCGAGCGTTTCGCTGACATAGGCCCCTGAAACCGGGGACGAGCTGCGCACGCCGAGAGTGGATTGCACGGTCAACGCCGTCGCACAGGCAACTCCGTAGTGGCCGAAGGCGGCAAACACCTTCAGATCGGCAGTGAAGCCTGCTCCCGAGGAGGGGTCGAAGCCGGCGATCGACACATTAGTTTTGGTAACCATCTTTGCCAAACTGAAACTCCGGCTACAGCCGATTTGCTATGCAAGGATTGCACAGCTCACGGGTCAAGGCGTTCAAGCCGAATAGGATAGGGACGCCGGGAAGGAAATACACGGTACCGCCACAAATGCTCGATTACCCCCTTTTCTACCCCTTTTGGGTCAGAGAAATGGTCATAGAGGCCTCTTCTAAGTACCGTCTGTGCTTTGACTTACAGATTTTGATCTGCTTCAATTTGTTGGGAGACATATGACAAAACAAACCAACCATCACACGTCCCGGGCACGTCGCTTCTCGACCTACGCCGGCGTGGGTATGGCGAGTCTGCTAGCACTCTCAAGCGCAAACGTCGCAACGTCGGCGAAGGCGCCCAATATTGCGGCTGCCTCCGCGAACGCGCAGCCGACCCAGAAGAAACACTGGTACCAAGTTGGATTCGCGTCCTGGTACGGTGGTGGCTTCCAGGGTCATGCGACGGCCAGCGGCGAGAACTACAACATGACAGACCTGACCTGCGCTCACCGCAGCCTGCCCCTGGGCACGCTCATCCGGGTCACCAACCTTGTCAACCATAAGTCGGTAGTGGTGCGCGTGAACGATCGCGGTCCCTACCTGGCCAGCCGGGTGGTCGATCTGTCGTATGCTGCTGCGCATTTTCTCGGCTTCGATGGTACCGCCAAGGTACGCCTTGACATCCTGAATCACGGAACGGAGCTCGCTGCCGTGCAGAGCCCGCTTCCGATCATGGGTCACTAGCGCTGTCAGCCAGCCCCCTGAGTCTTGCGGAAGCCCGTGAGCGCCTGATCCTGGCGCTCGACTTCCCCTCCTCTGCTGCCGCACTCACCTTTCTCGACAATCTGCGCCAAACCGTCCCTGCGGAAGCCCGTCCACGCTGGGTCAAGGTCGGGCTCGAACTGTTCTACGCCGCGGGCTCCTCGCTGGTGGAACGGCTGCGTGTCGAGGGGTACGAGGTCTTCCTCGATCTCAAGTTGCACGACATCCCCAATACGGTTGCGCAGGCGGTCCATTCGCTCCTGGCGCTTGAGCCGGCACTGCTGACCATCCACGCGACGGGAGGGGCCGCCATGCTCGACGCTGCTGCCAGGGCTGTTCACGGCACGTCGACACGGCTGCTTGCCGTCACGGTGCTCACCAGCACGGACCACGCGCAACTCGCCGCAACAGGCGTACGCACAGAGCCGGCGGCCCAGGTTCTCCGGCTCGCCACCCTCGCCCACAACAATGGGGTGAGTGGGATCGTCTGCTCGGCACTTGAAGCGGCTGCACTGCGGCAGGCCTTTTCGGAGAGCTACCTGGTCACGCCAGGGATCCGCCCGCATGGCGCAGCGCAGAATGACCAGCAGCGCGTGATGTCCCCAGCCGATGCGCTCGGCGCCGGAGCGACCCAGTTGGTCATTGGCCGCCCGATCACGGCCGCTGCCGCGCCGGCTGCGGCGTACCTCGGCATCCTGTCCGAAATAGCCCACGCACTGCCGGGCGAAAACGACAAAAGCCCGGCCTGAAGCCGGGCTTTTCTACGTCTCTATAGTCGATTTACAGCTTCTCGTGAAACTCGCAGGCTGAGCACGAGATGTACACGCCGCCTGGCGTTCCGCGCTCGCGGTCCTTCACACGCTTCACAATCCGTGTCGGTTTGGAGCACTTCGGGCAATCCGTGCTCTTGGTGGTGTCCATGACCTTTTTCCGGTCAGCAGTTTTCGCAATCTTCGCCATGCCAGTTCCTCATCCGCTCTTGAGAGTGTGTGCCTGGTGCCAGGAGGCTCAACCGCAAGGGAGCCCAAGCCGGCAGCACAAATGCACTTTTTCTATCGTACACGAGGGAGCTAGGGGCTGGAGCTCTTCGGCGGCGCAGGAGGCGTGGGAGGAAACTGGACCGGCTGCATGGAAGGCTGGCTGCTCTTATCCGCGGGCAGCGTCTCACCAGGCTTCCGCAAGGTGGGCGGTGCTCCGGGGGCGGTTTCCTGGGCAGCTCTGTCGGCGGCGGTCTGGTCGCCTTCCTTGATCTCGCGCTCGCCTCGCCCGATCCCGGACTGCGTCTGCCAGTAGTCTCCCAGTTCATTGCTGGCCCGCACAATGGGGCTCGTGCCGACAGCCGCATCCTCGATCCGGGTGACTCTGTTGTGCTGGAGGCGCACAAACTGCGTCTTCTCGGGCGGCGTGCCATAGATCCACTCCTCGAACAGGTGGCCGCCGTCCTCTTCGCGGACCTTCTGCGCGGGCGAACCAACCGCATGCAGGACCATGTCGCGATCCATCCCGACCAGCACGCGGTGGTCCAGGATCGCCTTTTTCAGAAAGGGCGGCAGCGTCTCGGCATATGCCTCGGCCGGGCTCCGCTCCCCGAAGCCAACGATCGGCGCAACCAGCGCCTTCACTTCATCGCCCGTGACATTTGGGACGCCGCCCGGAAAGAACAGCGTCAACCGGGAACCCAGGGCCTGTTCGCCGTGGTCCTGGACCACCGGGGAGATCCCTCCGACGCCGACCTGCATGTGGCGCAGGTACTTATGCGGCAGGTCCGGGCCGCCATTGAATTCGAGGATCAGCTTGTCTTTCTTGAACGTGATCTTGGTGACCATCACCTTGTCGCCCGGATGCGAGGAGATCCCCTTCTGGTTGAGTTCCTCCACATACTCGGCACCCGAGGGCGTCATCGTCCCGTTTGCCACCAGAGAGAGCCCCTTACTCGCAAGCGGCAGGGGGCGCATGGCGTACCCCTGCTCGGACGCCAGTGTTCGCTCGAGACCCTCCAGTGTGAATGGACCGGCATGCATCTTCGGGAGCTCGACGTGCGTCGGCTGAAACTGGAGGAAGCGTCCCTCGATCTGCTCCGTGCTTACGGTAAACACCTGGGCACTCCCTCGCGGAAGAACGGCGAGGCAGGATCCAGCAGCAACAACAGCAATGAGAACGCGGGAAAGGCAGAAGTGTAGTGCCGGAGGCATAGCGCCCTCCTCGGGCTGACGACATCAGCATGCACCCGTTCACTTCTCCGGTGCAAGGGGAAGCCTCACAATCGTAGTCACGGAAGCGAAAGCCCTGGTCTTGGAAAGCCTGCGGGCAGAAGGGGTTACTTCGGGAGGCCGTCCGGCGGGTCGGAGTCCCCGCCTGCCCGCGGAGAGAGCGGCGCCGGGTGCGACGCCGGAAGGATTTGCACCAGCCGCGGCGCTTCCGGCACCGCGGCTGCCGGGCCCATCGCAGCGTCATGCTGCCGCTTCGACGCGCCGTCGAGATCAACAGCCAGCCCCGCGCCAACGATCTCAGGCGTCGCCCACTGGTACTTGAGCTCTCGTGTAACCCGGTACAGAATCACCAGCAGGACGAGCAACACGGCGAACGCCATTGCCGAACCCTCGGGCCCATCCCCGCCGCCGGTCAGCCACGCAGGTCCGCTGCTGTAGGTCGAGACCACCGGTGCGAAATCCGTCAGGCCGCCGACCGGCAGGCCGAACAGGACCGCCATCGTCGCCGTCCAGGCGAAATGAAGGCCCCAACTCACCCAGATTGCCCGGGTGCGCAGGTAGGCCATCGCCAGAACAACGCCAAGCAGCATGGTTGCGACGACGGAACCGGAGCTGCTTGCACCGAAAGAGATGCGTCCCAGCGTGAACAGGAGTGACATCAGCAGCGTGGCAAATGTTGGACCGATCGCGTCGATCAGCCGTTGAAAGGGGTACCCGCGGAAGAGCAGTTCGTCTGCAAGGGCTGCAGCAAGAAGCGTAAGGAGATCGATCGCGAGCGCTGTGATGACGCTGGCAGAGTGCGACCGCAACGAGACCACAAGGCCACCGAGGAGCGCCACCGGCAGAACACACGCGACTACGGCGCCCCAGCCGAGCGCCGCGCCCAGGCCCCACTCCGCGGCGACACCAGGCCGGCGCGGCAGACCGATCGCCTCGAGTGCAGGGGTGTTCCGCTCGGCCACGGCGGCCATCGCAGCGAAGCCGCCCAGAAGCAACAGAACATAGAAGAGACGCGCCGCAAAGGGATACACCGGGCCACTGGCGACAACCATGGCGAAGCGGGCGGAAAGCTGCTGCGCAAACACCGCGTAGAAGCCGGGCCAGCACAAACCACACGAAAGACCGAAGCCGGCGAGCGTTCCGCTCTTTCCGCTCTGCGCGCAGTTGTGCCTGGTGCAGCTCTCTCCAGTCAGCCACCGAGGCGCGCCTCAGCCTGCATAGAACTGCGCGATGTTGCGGAACTTGGCGTAGCGTTCCTCGACGAGCTCGCTCACAGGCTTTTGCTGCAGCTCTCGCAGGTGCGTGCGCAGGCTGCTAGCGAGCAGCTGGGCTGCTTCCTCAGGCGCCGAGTGGGCGCCACCTGCCGGCTCGGGAACAATCGCATCGACGCAACCGAGCGCCTTTGCGTCGTGCGCGGTCGCCCTGAGGGCCTCGGCCGCCTGCGCCCGCTTGCCTGCGTCGCGCCACATGATCGAGGCGCAGGCCTCGGGCGAGATCACCGAGTAGATCGACTTCTCCAGCATCAGCACGCGGTCCGAGACCGCCAGCGCGAGCGCACCGCCGGAACCACCCTCGCCGGTAATTACTGCAATCGTTGGAACCTTGAGCCGTGACATCTCGCGCAGATTGCGGGCGATGGCTTCAGCCTGCCCACGCTCTTCCGCGCCAAGGCCCGGGTTTGCACCCATCAGATCGATCAACGCGATCACCGGGCGGTGGAACTTCTCGGCCAGCTTCATCGCGCGGAGGGCCTTGCGGTATCCCTCGGGATCCGGCATGCCGAACCGGTAGGTGACTTTCTCCTTGGTGGTGCGCCCCTTGATGTTGGCGATCACCATGACCTCTTCGCCATCGAAACGCGCCATGCCGCAGCGCACGGTCGCGTCGTCTCCATAGGCGCGGTCGCCATGCATCTCGGCAAAGTCCGTAAAGATCGCGTCCGCGAAAAACAGCGGGTCAGGCCGCTGCGGGTGCCGGGCAAGCTCGGTCTTTGCCCAGCGTTCCGGCGTCACGCCTGCCGGAGCGGTTGCGTTCGGTTCCACCATCGCTGCTTTGGTCTCTCGCTGTTCTGCCGTTGCCATCGTTCCCATCATTGTAGGCGGCACGGAATCGACCGTCCACGCTTGTGCCGGTTAGTCCATCACCTGGACCGCGCCCCGGCCCAGAAGCGTTTCCGCCCGCTCAATAAAGGCGCGGTCTGCGGCGACCTGGAGGCCCGAAGGTTCAAGCACCACGCAGTACTCGCCACGCTGCTCCAGATTGATCATCACCCGGCCCGGACCGGGCGCTGCATCGATCATGCCGTGAAGCTCCTCGAGCATCTTGTTGCTCGCAATATCGAGCTGCACCTTGATGCGGAGGTTCTTGGGCAGGCGGACCTTCAGGTCCTCGATCGGCTGGATCGACGAGAGACAGAGCTTGTTCGCTGCCTCTTCTTCTGCGCGCAGCGATCCGCGCACCACCACCGGTACCTCGATCTTCAGGCTTTCGGCGAGCAGCGCGTAGTCCTTGGGAAAACAGATCAGGTCGATCTTGCCCACCGTGTCTTCAAGCTGCGCCTGCGCATAGAGCTCGCCGGAGCGCTTTGACTTCGCCACCTTGAGCCCCACGATCACGCCCGCGATCTGCACCTCGCCCTCCGGCCGCTCGCCCCGGCGTGTCGGCGGAGGCGTTGGCTTCATCTCAAGCGCAGTCGCGGTGTCCACCACGCCCGGCAGGTTCCGCAGCTTGTCCGCATACTTGTCGAGCGGGTGACCTGAAACAAAGAAGCCCAGCACTTCCTTCTCTGACTGCAGCCGCTCGTTCTCGTCCCAGTCCGGCACGTTCGGCAGCGCGTCGGACGAGGCCGAGTGTGCAGGCTGATCGTCGAAGATGCCGAATAGACCATGCTGGCCGCTTGCCAGGTCGCGCTGGGCCTTCTGTGCACGCTCAATCGCCTTGTCGGCCGCGGCCACCAGCTGCGAACGCCGGCCAAAGGAATCAAGCGCCCCCGCCTTCACCAGCGACTCAAGGACGCGCTTGTTCATCAGGCGCAGGTCCACCTGCTCGCAGAACTCCCAGTACGATCCAAAGCTCTTGCCCTTGGCCTCAAGCGTGCGGCGCGCGTCCAGGATCGAATCGATCGCGTTGCGCCCGACATTCTTGATCGCGGTCAGCCCGAAGCGGATTGCATTGCCATTCGGCGTGAAGTCTGCGTCCGACAAGCGCACATCCGGCGGCTCCACACCGATGCCAAGCTCGCGGCACTCCTTGATGTACTTGACCACGTTCTCCGGCTTCGAGATTTCCGACGTCAACAACGCCGCCATGAACGCGACAGGGTGGTGCGTCTTGAGATAGGCCGTGTGATACGCGAGCAGCGCATACGCCGCCGAGTGCGATTTGTTGAAGCCGTACCCGGCGAACTGCTCCATCAGGTCGAAGACGCGGGTGACGATGTCCTTGGGAAATTTCTTTTCTGCTGCGCCGGTGACAAAGCGTTCGCGCTGCTTCGTCATCTCCTCGAGATTCTTCTTGCCCATCGCGCGACGCAGCAGGTCGGCTTCACCCAGGGAGTAGCCGGCGACCGCGTTCGCGATCTGCATCACCTGCTCCTGGTACACGATGACGCCCAGTGTCTCCCGGAGGATCGACTCCATAGGCGGCAGGTCATACTCCACCTTGCGGCGCCCCCACTTGCGCTCGATGAAGTCGTCGATCATGCCACCCTGGATCGGACCCGGGCGATACAGCGCATTGAGCGCGGTCAGGTCCTCGACAGACGTTGGCTTGTAACGCCGCAGCACGTCCCGCATGCCGCCCGACTCGAACTGGAAGACACCCGACGTCAGCGCGCGATGGAAGACCTTCTCGTAGGTCTCCTGGTCGTCAAGTGGGATCGTCTCCAGGTCGAGCACTTCGCCGGTGTTCTTCCTGATCAGCTTGAGGCAGTCGTCGATGACCGTCAGCGTGGTCAGCCCAAGAAAATCCATCTTGAGCAGTCCAAGTTTCTCGACCGCCTTCATGTCGTAGGCAGTCACGATTTCGTCGTTCTTCGAGCGGGACAACGGTACCAGGTCGGTCAGCGGACGCGGCGCGATGACCACACCGGCGGCATGCACGCCTGCTCCACGCACCAGGCCCTCAAGCTTCAGCGCGGTGTCGATCACCTCGCGCGCCTGCGGGTCCTTGTCGTAGGCCTCCTGTAGCGGCGGCGAATCCTTGAGCGCCTGTGCGAGCGTGATGCCGATCGTTGCGGGAATCATCTTCGCAAGACGATCCACGTCGCCGTAGGGCAGATCGAGTGCGCGTCCCACGTCCTTCACCGCAGCCTTCGCGGCCATGGTGTTGAAGGTGATGATCTGTGCTACCTGCTCGCGGCCATACTTGCGCGTGACGTAGTCAATCACCTCACCGCGGCGGTTCATGTCGAAATCGATGTCGATATCCGGCATGGAGACACGCTCCGGATTCAGAAAGCGCTCGAACAGCAGTGCATTCTGGAGCGGGTCGATATTCGTGATCTCCATGACGTACGCGACGAGCGAGCCTGCAGCAGAGCCACGGCCCGGCCCAACCGGAATCCCCTGCTCGCGCGCATAGCGGATAAAGTCCCAGACGATCAGAAAGTAGCCTGGGAATTTCATCGCCTTGATGCACTCGATCTCGCGCTCAAGCCGTGCGTGGTAGTCGCCGATCGGCGAGCGCAAAAGTCCCTTGTCCTGCAGGTGCTTCACGGCGGTATCCAGCCGTTTGCGAAAGCCTTCGCGGCACACCTGCTCGAAGTAAGAGTCAATCGTGTGTCCCGCTGGAACCGCAAACTCCGGAAAGGGATTCTCCACCTTGTTCAGCTTGAGGTTGCAGCGCTCCGCGAACTGCATGGTGCGGCTGACCACCTGGGGCGCATGCGAAAACACGCGCTCCATCTCGTCCGCGGTCTTCACATAGAACTGGTCGGAGTCAAACTTGAAGCGCTTCGGGTCATGGATCGATCCGGCGGTCTGCACACACAACAGCACCTCATGCGCATGGTGATCGTCCTCGCACAGGTAGTGGCTGTCGTTGGTCGCGACCAGCGGGATATCCAGCTCCTTCTCGAGCCGAAACAGATCCGCATGAATCTTCTTCTCAAGTTCAAGGCCCTGGTCCTGGATCTCGAGGAAGAAGTTGCCGCGCCCGAAAATGTCCTGGTACTGCGAGGCGGTGCGCCTGGCGCCCTCGTAGTTGTCCTTCATCAGGTGCTGCGACAACTCACCCGCAAGGCAGCCTGAGAAGCCCACCAGCCCCGACGCATGCTCGGCGAGATACTTCTTCGAGATCCGCGGCTTGCGATAGAAGCCGTGCAGCGACGCCTCGCTCGTGATGCGCACGAGGTTGCGGTAGCCTTCCTCGTTCTCTGCAAGCACCAGCAGGTGGTTGTAGTCATCCCCCTGGGGGTCTGCGCGGTGATCTTCCTTCTGGCATACATACAGCTCGCAGCCGAGGATCGCCTTGACGCCCTGCTTTTTCGCGGCTTCAAAGAAGTGCACTGCGCCGTAGATATTTCCATGATCGGTGATCGCAACCGCGGTCTGCCCGATGTCCTGGACACGCTTGACCAGCTTGTCGATATCGCAAGCGCCGTCGAGCAACGAGAAATCGGTATGGAGATGCAGGTGTGTGAACTCAGCCATGGGGACTTTCCTATTTTAGTCCGCCTGGTCGAGCAGGCCACAGGCGCGCCGGGGCCTGAGGAACACTCCCCCTGCCTGAGGAAAACAGGGGACCAAACCACCTGCGCGGCTCACGGCCACTTCGTGACAGGTGTTGTGTTGCTTCGTGTCAGGCTCTTGCGGAATGCGCGATGCTCGCCACAAGCGCGCGCGCGCATTGCTCCAGCTGCGAGCGGGTGGTCAGGATGTCGGGGCAGAGGCGCACACGCCCCTCGCGCGCATCCACGATGATTCCCTGCTCGTTGAGAGACGCAACGATGGCCGCTGCGTCTGGATGCGCAACCGTCAGGAAAGCACCATGCTGCTCGTCGGCTCCTTCGCTCGCGATGCCTGCTTCTGTGAGCAGGTCCTTCAAAAGACCGAGTTGTGCAAGCGAGTAGGCGCGCAGCCGCTTCACACCGACCGCAGCGGTCAGTGCCAGCCCCGCGCGTGCCTGGTAGTAGGTAAACACCGGGGGCGTTCCCTCGAGCCAGCCATTGCCGCCCGGCCTCAGGCCCGGCTCTCCCCTGGACGAAGGCTCTGCTCCAAACCAGCCTGTGTCGAGCGGGCGCACCTTCGCTGCCACAAGCGGAGACAGTGCGAGAAAAGCGACGCCGGGCCCACCGCGTAGATATTTGTAACAGCCGCCAATCAGGTAGTCGCAACCGAGAGAGCTGTAGTCGAAGGGCAACACACCCAGCGCGTGGTAGCAGTCAACCAGCAGCCTCGCTCCATGGCGCGTACAAGTGGCGGCAAGCTCCTCCAGGCCGGAGTAGACCCTGCCACTCGCAAAGAACACATGGGACACCACCACCAGCGCGAGCTCAGGCTCGACCGCCGCACACAGGGCGCTCTGTTCAACCACCTCCAGCTGGATGCGCCCGAGTGCCGCATACTGCCCGAGCACCACCGAGACCGACGCGAACTCCCCGCGCGTCGTCAGCACGCGCGCGCCCTGGGGCAGCGTGTTCAGCGCCGAACGCAACGCATGCCCGGCCGAGACCCTGGGGACTACCAGGTCGGCCCGCGAAATACCGAGCAGCTGCGCCAGCACGGCCCGGTAGCGTTGCTCCTCGGCCAGCCATGGCGCCCACGCGTCGCGCATCGCATCAGCCCACAACGCCGTGCCCTCAGCGACATCCGTCTGCATCTGGTCGAGCGGACGGCCCAGCGAGTGATTGGCAAGATACATCCGTTCGCCGGCAAGCACACGGCTGAAGAGTGGCCGGACATGTTGCTGCAGCGCCGCTTCGGTGAGTGGACCGCTTCCCAGCCCATCCACGGCCCCCGGGATCGATGCGGTACTCAGCGCACGCCCTCTGCAAGCGCGTTCGACCCGGGAAGCGTTCGTGACTCCAGGCGGTGTGCCAGCTTGCCGATCGTGAGCCCCTGCACCACGATCGCGAATACCACGACCACGTAGGTGATGGTCAGCATCAGTCCCCGCTCCGGCAGGCTGGGCAGCGACAAGGCCAGCGCCACGCTGAGAGCCCCGCGCATGCCACCCCAGGTCATCAGCGTCAGCGTCGCCCCCAGTCGCTTGCACATGCCCATCTTGGGCAGGAATACCAGCGCCACACTGAGGTATCGAGACACGAGCACGAGCGGCACCGCGCACAGCCCCGCAACCAGGAATGGCACATGCAGCGGGATCACCACCAGCTCCAACCCGAGCAGCAGAAAGAGCACGGCGTTCATGATGCCGTCGGCCAGGTCCCAGAACTTGTCGACATAATCCTGCGCACGCTCGGAGAAGACCGCGGTGCGCAGCCTGCCACCCAGTACCAGGCCTGAGACCACCGCCTCAAGCGGCGCCGACACGCCGATCGCATCGGCCAGGGCATACCCACCCATGGCAAGCGCCAGCGTGAGGAGGATCTCTGTCCGGTAGGCCTCCGTCAGACGCAGCATCGCCGCGGCGACCAGGCCCAGCAGCAGCCCCAGCACGATGCCGCCACCAGCCTGCCGCAGCAGCAGCAATCCAAACCTCCCAAAGCCCGGCAGGTGCCCGCCCTGGGTCGTCTCGAGCAGCGTGATGAACAGCACCGCACCGACAGCATCGTTGAACAGCGCCTCGCCCGAAAGCTGCGACTCGGTCGCCTTGGAAACGCCGGCCCGGCGAAGGATCGCGAGCGCCGCCACGGGGTCGGTCGGCGACAGGATCGCTCCCAGCAGCAGCGCGCTGCCGAGCGACAGCGGAAGACCAAGCGCAGGCATCAGCAGCCGGCACAGCAGCGCCACCAGGATCATCGAAGCCACGGTGCTCACGACCGAGAGCGCAAGAACGGTGCCCTGCTGCTTGCGCAGGTTCACCACATCCAGCTGGATGGAACCGGCGAACAGCAGAAACGCGAGCATGCCGTGCAGCACCAGGCGGTTGAAGTCGATACCAGCCACCAGCGCGATGATGCGCCCCGGGTGCACCGTCGAGTCCACGCCGGCGATCTTGCCGGCCAGCAGCAGCACGCTCGCCAGCAGCAGCGCCAGCAGCGTCATACCGATCGCCGGGGGCACGCGCACCAGGCGGTGGTTCGCAAACGAAAGCAGCGCCGCGATCGTGATGAAGATGGAGGCCACGTCAAAGGCACTCATGAGCTCATTCTTACCAGAAGAGCTGAGTGGCGCCGCAATTTGTCCTCCGGCATTGCCGACCAACGAGCGGGATGGTAGCGTCGCCCCATGAGAGTTCCCCGCTCGCTTCTGCTTGCCTCCCTGTTCAGCGTCGCTGCGCCGCTCCTGGCGCAACAACCCGCCCAGCCGATCGACCCGGCCCGGATCTCCGCCGTTCCCATGCAGGCGCAGCAGCAGGAACTGGACCGCTACAAGCGGCTGGTCAACGACTATGGCCAGCTCAGCCGCTACAGCGCCGCCGACGCCGCGCTCCCTCCGGCCGCCCCGGGAGAGAAGCGCGTGATCTTCTTTGGCGACTCCATCACCGACGGCTGGCACCTGGACCAGTACTTTCCCGGCCGCAACTACATCAACCGCGGCATCAGTGGACAAACCACTCCGCAGATGCTGGTGCGGTACTGGCAGGACGTGATCAATCTCCATCCTGCAGTGGTCGTCCTGCTCGCCGGAACCAACGACCTCGCCGGCAACACCGGCCCGGAAACCCTCGCGCAAATTGAAGCCGACTACGCCATGCTGGCGCAGCTCAGCCACGCCAACGGCATCCGGCTGGTCTTCTCTTCCGTGACGCCGGTGAGCAACTACATCTTTCCCGATGCCCTCACGCATCGGCCGATTGCATCTGTCCTCGCGCTCGACGCGTGGCTCCAGAACTACTGCGCCGCCAACCACCTTGTGTACCTCAACTACTACCCCGCCATGGTGGACAGTGCAGGCATGTTGCGGCGTGAGCTCTCAGCCGATGGGCTGCACCCCAATGCAGCCGGCTTTGCAGTGATGGCGCCGCTCGCCCAGGCAGCCGTAACTGCGGCGCTTGCAACGCCGGCACCATAGCGCGAGTTTGCCGGCCCGGTCTGGTTTGCTATACTCAGCTTCGGAGCGCGGTCAACCTCAGACTGCCTGGATGCTCCTCGCAGTTGCGGAAGTGGTGAAATGGCAGACACACCATCTTGAGGGGGTGGCGCCGAGAGGCATGGGGGTTCAAGTCCCCCCTTCCGCACCAAAATGCTCTGAACCCCTCGCACCACGTTAGGAACAAGCCCCATGACCATCCTGATCACCGTGATCCACGTGTTTCTTTGCTTGTTCCTGATCGGCATTATTCTCCTGCAGCAAGGCAAGAGCGCAGATCTCGCCAGCGCCTTCGGCGGCCAGGGCTCGCAGACGGCCTTCGGACCACGCGGCGCAGCCAACGTATTGTCGAAGGCAACCACGTGGTGCGCGATCGCGTTCATGCTCACGAGCATCGGCCTCACGATCCTGCTGCAACGCTCCGCGGGCGCCAGCCACTCGGTGCTCCAGGGGACCAAAGCGACCCAGTCCACTCCAGCGAAGAAGTAAGTCGCAGCAGACAAAAAGCGGGAGGCCAATGGCCTCCCGCTTCGTCTTGCTCGACGGGTTTACAGATGCCGCGGGCTCGCGCCATGCTGCCGCAGCAGCACATCAATGTCAGTTGCTGTCTTCGAACGCCAGGTCTCCTCGGAGCTCACCTGCGCCCCTGGCATGCTGCTGGTTTCCACTTCCTTGTACACAAAGGAGAGCACCCGCTCCTCGGGCTCATCCGCCCATGTATTTCCCTTGCCCTGCACCCGTGTTGAGCCGCGCTGCCAGCCCTGCGGTGTCAGGTGCCACTCTGTCCATTCATTTCGAATCGCCATGGTATCCATTATGCAATCGCGCCGGGTTGATCATGGCTCCTCCTCTATGTATCCATACGGGAATGACTTCATACATACGCGAGACCTTCCCCGTGGGGCTACTCGCATGCAACTGCACTCTTCTTGGTGACCCGAATACCCGCGAAGCGATCGTGATCGATCCGGGACTCAGCGACACCGGTGGCCCGAAGTTCCTGCTGGGTCGGCTCCACGCACTCAAGCTCACACTGAAGCAGATCCTCATCACGCACGCCCATATTGACCACATCGGCGGCGCGCTGGCCCTGAAACAGGCGACAGGCGCTCCCATCCTGCTCCACGATCGCGATCTGCCGCTGCTGGCCATGATGCCCATGCAGGCTGGCTGGATCGGACTCACCACACCGCCGCCGGTGCAACCCCCCGATGAGATCCTGCGCGAGGGGCAGGCGGTCGGTCTCGCCATGCTCAAGGGCGAGATCCTGCACACCCCCGGACATACCGAAGGCAGCGTTTGCATTCTGTTTCCGGAACAGAAAATCCTCTTTGCTGGCGACACCCTGTTCGCCGGGTCGATCGGCCGCACGGATCTGCCCGGCGGCGACGAACGGCTCCTCCTGCGCTCGATCCATACGCGCCTCATGCCGCTGCCGGAGTCGACGATCGTCGTTCCAGGCCATGGCGACGAGACCACAATCGGCCAGGAGCGCGAGACCAACCCCTTCCTGAACTAGCAAGGCTCTTTCAGCACCCGCAGCACTCCGGCCAGAGCGGCGGCAAACACCGCCGTTTCGGGCAGGAGGCTCACAACGAGCCAGCCCCGGTCGCGAAATCCAAATGCCGAACCGGGGTGCACCAGAACACCCTCGGCCGCGAAGAGGCGCAGGGTAAGCGCTTCATCCGTTTCAACAGCAGGGACACGCAGCACCGCATACCAGCCCCCCTCGGCCGCAAGCCGCGTCAGCGCCGTTCCCTTTGCCTGCCCGTCAAGCTCCAGCAGATTCGCCTCCACCCGGAGCCCAATCTGCTGCTGCAGACCGCTGTAGTTCCCGAGCCAGCTGGGCAGCGCCTCCTGCACAGGCGCATTTACCGAGAGAAAAGTGTCGGCAATCACCTCCAGGCGCGAGCGTGCCGCTCCCCGAAGCGATTCCTCGCCGCAGATGGCAATCCATGAGAGCTTCATCTGCGGCAGCGCCGCGATCTTGCTCATCCCGCTCAGCACAAATGTCAACGCGTGTGCCCCGGCGGCGAAGGTGCCGGGGATGGCCTCCGCAGCCCATGCGTAATCGAGAAAAACCTCATCCACGATCAACGCAATGCCGTGGCGAAGGCAGATCCTCTCCAGCGCCAGGCGCTCCGCCGCGCTCACGTAGTGACCGGTGGGATTGTTGGGGTGCACGACCGCGATCGCCCGGGTGCGTGGCCCGATCCGCTCTTCGATTGCCCCGGGCTCCACCTGCCAGCCGTGCTCGTAGAGCAGCGGGTACGGCACAAGCCGCACATCATCCAGCCGGGCCAGGTAGTCAAAGAGCGGGTAAGAGGGCGTGCTGATCAGCACCTCATCGCCGGGGTCACAAAGCAGTCGGAACAGAAAGCTGTACCCTTCGCTGGTGCTGGTGGTGAGGCAGAGGTCGGCGGTGTCGAGCGAAGCACCCCGCTCCCGGTAGTAGCGTGCGACCGCCTCACGAGCAGCAGGGCGTCCGAATGGGATCGGCTCATACACCAGGGCAGCAGGGCCGGCGAGCGGGGGGAGGATGCGCGCAGCATCGAGCGCGAAGCCGCAGCGCGTCGGGTTTGACGCCGTAAGGTCCAGGATCGGAAGGCCCGCTGCCTGCCGCTGCTCGACGGCACGGGTAAGCTCATTGACCCCCTCACCCCAGTTCGTTCGTTCCGAGAACATCCATCCCATTCTTCCACCCGGCTCGCCGTCCCGCATAATAGCCACAGCGAGGGTTCAGATGGCAGCGATCAAAGCAGTGATCTTTGACTACGGCATGGTCTTAAGTACGGCGCAGGAACCAGCGGCGCTAGCAGCCCTGAAGCAGATCACCCGCCTGGACGATGCCCGGTTTCATGAGCACTACTGGCGATACCGGCACTCTTATGATCTCGGCGACCTGAACGGTACCACCTTCTGGAAGAAGATCTCTGAGGATGCCAGCCTCGACCTCACGCCAGCGGAGATTGATCGTTTGATCGAGAACGATGTGCTCATGTGGAGCACGCTGAACGAAACCATGCTGCTCTGGGTGCAAACGCTCCAGGATGCGGGCTTCAAGACCGCCATCCTGTCCAACATGGGCGAAGAGCTGCTTCGCTTTATGCGCCAGGAGTTCGGCTGGCTCGGCCGATTCGACCACCACACCTGGTCCTGCGAGCTGCGCATTGCCAAGCCAGACCCGGCGATCTATCGCTACACGTGTGAAAAACTCGGCGTCGCGCCGGACGCGGCCCTGTTCCTGGACGACAAGCCGGAAAACATCGCAGCCGCTGAGTCCATTGGCCTGAATGCGATCCAGTTCACCACCGCCGGGGCTCTTCAGAATGCGCTCAACGAGCGCGGCTACCTGTCCATGCTCCCGGGCCCGCTGACACCAGCCGTAAAGGCCCCGGTCCTCGGCTAGCAGCGGAGGCCAGCAAGGTGCGGCCGGGGTCTGGTTCACTAAGACTGCGTCATCCCGGGCGAAACGAAGGACCTGCAGTGCTCGCTCCCCCTTAACGCACCAGCGGAGCAAAGTCCGGGATCGCGACCTGCTCCACGATCTCGACTCCAAAGCCCTGCAGCGCCGGAACGTGCGTCCGGGTATTCGAGAGCAGCCGGATACGCCGGATACCCAGGTCCGACAGGATCTGCCCTCCCAGCCCAACCTGCCGCAGGATGCGCCCATGCCGATCCTCGTGCGCATCGGCGCCCCGGCCATCCCGGTGCGTATCGCGATGCAGCTGGATCGCAGCCAGAGCTCCCGGCAGCAGCGCGGGCGTCGGATCGATCTCGAACCCACGGCTGCCGTTGTGCAGGTAGATCAGCGCACCGCGCCCGGCCTCGGCAATCGCTCGCATCGAGCGCTCCACGCTCCTGCGGCAGTCGCACAGGGTTGAGCCAAAGACCTCGCCTGCCAGGCAGTGCGAGTGCACCCGCACCAGAACCGGCGTCTCCCGCTCCCCAGGCTGCGCCACCTCTCCCCGTACCAGGGCCAGGTGGCTCTCGCCACCATGCACCTCGTTCTCGTAAGCGATCATGCGGAAGTCCCCGTACGCCGTCGGCAGCACCGCCTCCGCGACGCGCAGGATGTATCGCTCATGCTGTAGCCGGTAGCGGATCAGCTCCGCGACGGTCAGCATCTTCAGCCCGTGCGTCTCGCAGAAGGTGACCAGGTCGGGAACGCGGGCCATCGACCCGTCGTCGTTCATGATCTCGCAGATCACCCCGGCTGCCTGCAACCCTGCCATTCGCGAGAGGTCGACCGAGGCCTCGGTCTGCCCGGCACGGACCAGCACGCCGCCCTTGCGCGCCCGCAGAGGAAAGATGTGTCCTGGCCGCGCCAGATCGGCAGCCGTGGAGTTCGGATCGATCGCAACCTGGATGGTGTGTGCGCGGTCCGCAGCCGAGATACCGGTCGTGACTCCCTCGCGCGCCTCGATGCTCTCGGTAAAGGCTGTGCCGAACCGGGAGGAGTTCGCGGCTGTCATGGGACCAAGACGCAGGTAGTCTGCACGCTCTTCGGTCAGCGTCAGGCAGATCAGGCCGCGGCCGAACTTCGCCATAAAGTTGATCGCCTCTGGCGTTACAAACTCTGCCGGAAGCGTCAGGTCTCCTTCGTTCTCGCGGTCTTCATCATCGACGACCACGATCATGCGTCCCGCCCGAAACTCTTCGAGCGCGCCTTCGACGGTGGTGAAAGGAGATTCCTTGATAGCTGCCATATGGGTATTCTCGGCTACTTGGATGTTGTGCGGGGTCTGCCGGACACAACAAAGGCTGCCCAGAGGCAGCCTTTGTCACTTGGTCCCTGCAAACTACAGCGTCGACTCGATCTCGAAACCCCAGGCCTCAAGCAGCGCCTCGGGGATGTACTTCGAGTTTCGGTTGCGCCGCGCCCACTCCCGCAAGCGGGTAGAGCGCTCATACTGATCGGGGGTCAGCTTGAACTCCTTGACGACCTGTTCGAATGAGGTCACAGTAGGAACCACCGGGCCAATCGGCTCCGGCTTCCCCCAGTTTGGATTTCCGCGACGTTTTGCCATGCGCGTTTCACGCCCCTAACGTACGCAGGTCTGCTCCATACTGCTGGTCTCAACTCTGCGCGATATCCTGTGATTTTACACAGATTTTCTTCCAAAATCAATAGACATCTCTACTTCTCCGCCTGTGCATAGAAGCCGCGCAGGTCCTCCCGCATCTGCTTCAATGCCTCGACATTGAGGTACACCATGTGCCCAGCCGGGTAGTAGGTGAAGTGCACATTGCGCTGCAATGCCGGCGTCAGCATCATGTGATTCAGCTCGTACTCCGTTTCGAAAAAGGGCGTTGCGAGATCGAACCACCCATTCGCCGAGAGCACCTGCAGCTTGGGGTTCTTGCGCATCGTGTCCCCCAGGTCCCCTGCAACGTAAGGAAGTGCCTGTGGCCGCGCGTTATAGCTGCCGGCCGGCTTGTGGTGCCAGTCCCACTCCCCGATCGTGTTTGCGCTCAGTCGGTACTCCTCTGTCGAGTCGTACTTCAGCTCGCGGGTCAGGTAGTCATGCAGTGCACCCACATAGGCCCCGGAGATCCCGGTATCCGAGGGATCGTAGTCAGGCGTCTCCCCGGCATCGTCCAACTCTGTCCCTTCAAAGCGCGCATCGTAGCGGCCCAGCACATCCCCGTCGTTGCGCAGGAGCTCCCTGCGGAAGCGCGAGGGAGTGATGCGCAGCTTGGCTTGCTTGATGTACTCGACAGAGAGCCCGGTGAAGTGGTGGAGCTGCTCGGCAATCTCGTCTGCCTTCGCCTGCGGCAGCGTGTCCCCGGCAGCCAGCGCTTCGGCGTACTCACCGTGCGCGAACACCCGCGCCTGCTCCACGAACGCCTTCATGTCCCCGGGCATCTCCGGGAGCTTCTTGTGATAAAAAGCGATCGCTGCGTAGGACGGCAGGTAGTTCACATAGCTGACCTCGAGTCCTGCGCCGGTTGATGCGTTGTAGTTCAGCACCGAGGACAACAGCGTGATGCCGTTCAGCTGCACGCCGTCCTCCTGGAGCACGGCAGACAGGCCCGCCGAACGGGTCGTTCCATACGACTCGCCGAAGAGGAACTTGGGCGAGTTCCAACGGCTGTTTACCGTCATGTAGCGCTCGATGAACTTCGAGAACGCATGGAGGTCCTGGTCGACGCCGGCAAAGTCCTTCGGGGTCGCCTTGCCTACCGCGCGCGAGTAGCCGGTGAGCGGCGCATCGATGAACACGAGGTCAGACTGATCAAGCAGCGAGTACTGGTTGGGGACCACCTGGTACGGTCCGGAACCGGTGGCCTGGGGCGAGTCAGTGATCACGCGCATCGGCCCGACGGACCCCATATGCAGCCACAGCGACGCAGAACCAGGGCCACCGTTGTACAGAAAAGTCACTGGCCGGGTGTGTGGGTCTGCGCCATCCTCGGTGTAGGCAACATAGAAGATCGAACCGTACGGCTTCTCCTCATCATTGCGGATCAAGAGGGTCCCCGCAGTCGCGGTGTAGTGAATCTGCCGGCCGCCCAGGGTGATCTGGTGCGAGGTCACGGACGAACGCTCCACTGGTGGCACGTCATCCTTCTGCGCGGGTGGGTGCGCAGCGTCGCCGGCGTGAGTCGCCGGCTCTGCGGGTGGGTGTTCCTGCGAAAAGAGGGGTGAGGAAAGAGCAAGCGTCGCGGCGGCGAACAAAGCGGCCACAGAACGGCATGGAAGGGTCAAGCCGGGGTCCTCGCGGGGGAGAGAATCCCGCCCGTGCACGGACAGTTCAGGAGGTGCCGGGAGGGTGCACCCATGATTGCATACAACCGGAGACTGCTCCAACCGAGGGGCTCCGGAGCTGCCTAGGTCCCGGTGCCCCGGATAACCACCTGGGCGGTACGGAACAGGATCTTCAGATCAAGCCAGAAGCTCCAGTTCTCCACGTACGCTGTGTCAAGTGCGATATACCGGGCAAAGGAAGAGTCATGCCGCGCCTGCACCTGCCAGAGCCCGGTGAGTCCAGGCAGCACCTCGAGACGGCGGAAGTGCTCGAGCGCATACCGCGCAACCTCGCTTGCAATCGGCGGTCGAGGTCCGACGATGCTCATCTCGCCACGCAGCACGTTGAAGAACTGCGGCAGCTCGTCCAGCGAGTACTTGCGCAGGATGCGGCCGACCTTGGTGACCCGCGGATCCTTGGTCATCTTGAAGAGAATGCCGTCGCGCTCGTTGTGCTTGGCCAGTTCCCGCTTCATGGCTTCCGCGTCCCGGATCATGGTACGGAACTTGAAGCACGGGAAAACGCGACCACGCTTGCCGATGCGCTCCGACACATAGAAGACCGGGCCACGTGAGTCGATCACAACTGCGAGCGCGATGACCAGCATGATCGGGAACACCGCAATCAGCGCCGCAAGCGAGAGCACAATATCCACGACGCGCTTCATAAAGAAGGCGACAAATCGCGGATTACGCCGGTGTAGGGCCACCATTGGGTAGGCACCCAGATACTCCACCGGCGCATTGTGTGCGAGCTCCCCGTAGAAGCCAGACATTGCGCGGATGTCGATCTCAACATCGTGGGCTTCCTCGAGCAGATTGATGACCGTCTCGATGGGGCAGGGCTGCGCAATCACCAGTTCATCGATGAAGTGGAGACGGGTGAGCTCGCGGAGACGTTCCATATTCCCGAGGATCCGCTCAGGCGGCACTTCGGCTGCGTCCGTGGTTCCCGGTGCATGCAGGAAACCGCAGAGACGGTAGCCGAGGTAGTAGTCATCCTCGATCTGCTGGCCAATGGCAAAAGAAAGCTGGTTGGTTCCGAGAATCACAACATTGCGGGTTTCGACGCCCTTCGCGTAGCGTGCAAACCGCACTGCTCTCCAGATCGCCCGCCGGATGCCCAGCGCTATGGCCGTTGTGCCGACCAGCACGATCACCAGGAGCCGGGAGACCTCAAGGTTATGCATCAGGTAAAGCCAGCCGCAGAGCAACACTCCGGCCGTGAGGCAGGCCTGCACGATCAATCGCTGTTCATGCGCTCCGCTGCGATCCGGAACACCGTTGTACAGACCGTAGCGGCGGAGCACGAAGAGCAGCACCAGGAGGAAACCCAGCAGGTACCAGGAGTCCGACATCTCCGGCGACAGGCTTTCCGCCAATCCGCGGAAGTGCGTGAGGTGACTCACCACCAGCACGTGCACCATGATCGCGAAGACAAAAGCCCCCAACGTGACGAGAACGTCATTGAACATCATCAGCGCCGCGGCTGCGAGAGCAGGGCTCGCGTGATTCCGCGGCTGGCTCAACGGCCGCACCACGTGCGGTACCGACCGTGGTTCCCTGCTGTCGCCGCGTCTGAGGAACTCTGAAGTGCCCATTTCGTTTGAAACCCTTGGCTTACTTTCCTAGGTCGATGGCAATTCGGACCCGCGATCGCACATTCGCGGGCGGATCGAGGAGGAAGAGCGAAGCGCAAGCAGGTTCGCCGGGAAGACAAAGAGATAGTTGGCGGTTGGCACCGCTCTGTGTCTGTTCCGACTGTACCCGACTGCGCCCGGAGTTCAGCTGTGTTTCCGTGCTTCTTAAGCAAACCAAAGATACCCCGAACCCCATTCCGGAACCATGAATCACTGGCTCAGATGCTTGCTGTGGTAGCTGGGTCCACTTCATTCATCCCCGAATCGGCTTTCTCATTGTCCCATTGCGGGTGGCTCGTACCTATCGAACCAGGACACGAATTGGTAACGATTCAGTAACGACGAACCCCTTCTGCAATCAGGGTAAAAACAACCGCTTTCCACGTCATGAAAACCGGGAATGGTGTAAGTTAGGGGCGTGTTCTCAAACAAGTCCTTCCGCTCGCGTATAACTTCCATCCTCGAAGACCAAGCGCGCCCCCTTGATAAGTTCGGACATCAGCCGCGCCTCTATGCGCTCACCCGCATCGTCGGCAAAGGTCTCGTGTACGACGACGATATTGTCTTCGCTGCAGCGTTTCTTCATGACATCGGTGTCTTCGTCGGTCATCGTCCGGAAGAGCCAGCCGCGCTGGCCGGCTGGAATCACGTGGAGTATGCGAGCCAGTATGCGCCACCTCTGCTGCGCGAGCTTGAATTTCCTGAAGAAAAGATTGCTCTTGTGGTTCGCGTGATCGGGCAGCATCAGCCACGGGACACGCCCGAGAGCCTCGAGGCGACAATCCTGCGGGATGCAGACATCCTTGAACAACTTGGAGCTATCGGCATCCTGCGCGCCGTCGCCAAGACCGGCCGCGACACACGCTACCCCACCTTCACGCCGGTCATCGCCTTTCTGAAGAGGAGCCTGCGCGAGTTGCCGCCGGCGATCCGCCTGGAGACGACACGCGCACTGGCGGAACCACGCATCGCGTCGCTCGAGGCCTTTCTCCAGGCAGTGGATGCCGAAGCAGGCGAGCACCTTCACTAGGCTGCGCGCCTACTCCGCAAGGAGCTGCTCGGCGACCCGCACGTAGAGATCGACCGCATCCCAGAGTTCCTGTTTGCGGATGCGCTCGTCGGGCGTGTGCGCCACGTGGATCGACCCGGGTCCAAGCAGCAGCGGCTCGCCCCAGGCGGTGAGCGCCGGAACATCCGTTGTGAACGCAGCCACCATCGTGGGTAGGCCATCGACGGCACGCAGCCGCACAAACGGGATCTCAAGCGTGTAGTCGACCTCGGCATAGGGTGCGGCTGCGGCAGCGATCGCCGCCCGTGTGTCCTCTGAAGGTCCAACCAGCCGGATCAACACTTGTGCCGACGCATGATCCGCGATCACGTTCGGCGCCCGGCCACCCTCGAGCAGCCCGATGTTCAACGTGCTTGGACCAACATCCTCGACCTCTGGCAGCGGCACCTTCAACACAGCATCCAGCGCCTGCACGAGCTTGTGCACCGCGCTTTCACCGAGCTGCGGATACGCCGAGTGGGCCATCTTTCCTGTAGCCGTGATCGCCGCACGCAAGGCGCCCTTGGACGCAAGGCCGAGACGGTTCTCGGTCGGCTCACCATTGATCAGGAAACGGCTGCCTTTCGGATGCTCATTCGCAACCTTGGCCCCGGCCGAGTCCCGTTCCTCGCCCACCACAAACAGCAGCGCAACTGGCATCTGCCTGGCACGTAACTGCTCCGCGGCAAAGAGCATCGCGACGATGATTCCCTTGGCATCGCAGGATCCGCGGCCGTAGACCCACTCTTCATCCTCGTGGCTGCCGAACCACGGCGGCACCGTATCCATATGCGTCGAGAAGACCACGGCCGGCGTCTCGAGCTGCGCGGCGGCATAAACATTGAACCGCGCGCCTCGGTTTGCCGAACCCGCAGGCTGCGGCACTGGCATCGTCTCGACGTGGAAGCCGCGAGTGGTCAGCAGCTCTGCGAGCACCGAACCGACTGCCCCTTCTGCAAATGTTGTGGAGTCAACATCGACGAGGCGTCGAAGAAGCGCAATCGATTCAATCTGCTCTGCGGGGGTCACGCCCCCAAGCATATCGCAGGCAGTCCGCGAAGCACCGGGCTGCGCAGCATGGCCCTACAATTGCGGTATGACACCGAATGACCTCGCTCCAGCAGGCACACGCGAAGGTGGAGTGCGCACGATCGAGAATCTGCATGGCCCGGCAGGCCGCCTGGAGGCACTGCTCAATTCCGCACGAACCGGCGACAGCTCACCCGTCAGCGTCCTGATGTGCCATCCGCATCCCCTGCATGGTGGCACGCTGCATAACAAGGTCGTGTACCACGCGATGAAGACCTTCACCGACCTTGGCCTCCCGGTGCTTCGCTTCAACTTCCGTGGTGCGGGCCGCAGTGAGGGGGAGCACGATCACGGGCGCGGTGAGCAGGAGGATGTCCGCGCAGCCCTCGACTGGCTCGACGCGGAGTACCGCCTGCCTATCGTCGCAGCCGGCTTTTCCTTCGGTGCGCACATGGCGTTGCGCGCCGGCGCAGACGATGTTCGCGTGCAGGGGCTTGTGTCGCTCGGTACACCCATCCAGGCAGCAGATCGCCAGTACACCTACGAGTTCCTCGAACACTGCGAGAAGCTGAAGCTGTTTATCAGTGGTTCGGCCGACGAGTACAGCCCCATGCAGCCGGTCGAAGCGATGGTGAATGCGCTACCCGGCGAAAAGCAGATGGTGTGGATCACCGGTGCCGATCACTTCTTTCAGGGCAAGCTCGATTCCATGCAAAGCACAGTGCGGGCGTGGATGGAAGCACACTTCGTTCCTCTTCCCGCTGATGGCGTCCGGAAGGATGTCTCCCTATGAGCTACACCGAGGCAGCGCTTGGCCGACTGCGCAGTGACGCCATCGGGATCTTCACGGATGCACTGCATGCCTGCGCGATCGATGCCGCATTTGAAAAGCACCTGAGCTTCAGTGGGCGAACCATGAAGCGACGCCAATCGCCGGTGCTTCCGCCGGTAGAGCAGTCGCTCGATGCAGTGAAACGCGTGCAGATCATCTCCTTCGGCAAGGCTGCGGTGCCCATGCTCGATGCATTCATCGCGCGGCTTCCCCCGAAGCTTCGCGTAGACGGCATCTGCTCCGCGCCGGCCGTTCCACAACGCGGACATAAACATATTCGCTACTACCAGGGCTCGCACCCGCTGCCCAACGAAGATTCCGTCGCGTCCGCGCATGCAGCTCTTGATCTGCTCCACCGCGCCGGGCCGGATACGTTTGTGTTCTTCCTGATCTCGGGCGGCGGCTCCGCGATCTGCGAGCTGCCGCTGGACCGCACGATCCCGATCGAAGACGTTCGCGCCTTTTACGAGACGCTCGTGCTTTGCGGCGCCGACATCGGCGAGATCAACACGGTGCGCAAGTACTTTTCGGCGATCAAGGGTGGGCGGCTGGCCCAGGCCGCGGCTTCGGCCGAGAAGCTCACGCTGATGCTCGCCGATGTGCCGCTCAAGGAGCTGGGTACCGTGGCCTCGTCCCCTACGCTGCCGGATCATTCCACCTGGGCCGACTGTGCCGCGGTGCTCGAGAAGTGGGAGCTGATGCCACGCTTCCCGGCAACCGTGCGGGCATACTTCCAGGCCATGGCGCGCAACCCGGTGTCGAGCCCGACGGCTGCTGATCTCGGGCGGACGCAGTTCGACGTTCTGCTGTCCAATCACGATTTCGTCAACGCCGCTCGCGACCGGGCACGGGCCCTTGGTTACAAGGTCGTCATCGACAACACCTGTGACAACTGGGCCTACGATCGTGCCTCCCGCTTCCTGCTGGAGCGCTTTGAACAGCTGCGCCGCGAGTGGCCAAAGGTCTGCCTGCTCCCGAGTGGCGAAGTCACGGTTCGGATCGAGGGAGCAAAGCACGGCTGTGGCGGACGCAACCAGCACTTTGTGCTCGAAACAGCGATGCATCTGCAGTCGGAGCGCGATGCGGTTGCAGTGCTCAGCGCGGGATCGGACGGGGTCGATGGCAACAGCCCGGCAGCCGGGGCCGTGGCGGACCCGACCACGGTGGAGCGCGCAAGACGCTTTCACTTCCAACCAGAGGATTCGCTCGCCCGCTTCAATGCCTGCCCGCTGTTCACGGCACTCGGCGATGCGCTGATCACCGGCCCGACCGGGAACAACCTGCGCGACCTGCGCATCCTGCTCGCCGACCGGAGCACGTCCTGAACCACGCCGGTGGGTGGCAGGCATGTGTCTCACACTGACACCCACCGGAGCCTTCTCGTTGCGAGGAGCAGTGCACGATGAAAAAGCCTGCCGGCATCAGCCCGGCAGGCTTTTTCATCTCCATGGTCGCTAGCGCTTTTTGGCAGGCGCCTTTGCTGGTGCTTTCTTGACTGGAGCCGGTGCCCCCTTTGCGGGAGCTGCTGCCTTCTTGGCCGGTACAACCGCCTTTGCTGCTGACGGCTGCTCTTCCTTCTTTGCCGGAGCAGCTTTCACGGGCGCGGGAGGAGCAGCGACCGCCTTCTTCGCTGCGACAGGTGCTGCGGGCGCGGGGGGCGCAGCCTTCTTCGCGGCTGCCGGTGCCTTCGCCGGGGCAGCGGCCTTTGCAGGCGCAGCTACCGGCTTGTCCGCTGCCGGTGCAGGCTTCGGAGCAGCAGCGGCCTTCTTGGCCGGGGGTGCTGCCTTCTTCGCAGGTGCTTTCTTCGCAGGTGCCGGACGGTCCTCATCATCGTCGTCTGCATCCTCTGCCTCGTCAACGTCGACATCTTCCTGGATTCTGCCGAGTACCGCGCCGAGGTCTACCTTGTCGAGGTCAAGCTTCTTGCCCCCACCTGGCGGTTCGGGAGCGATCTCGTCCTCGTCGTCATCATCCTCGTCGTCGTCATCATCGGCAGGTAGAACGATCTCATCGTCTGTGTCCGTGTCCGTGTCGTCGTCGTCGTCATCGGAGGAGCGGGACGTTGGGGAGTCATCCTCGTCCTCGTCGTCATCCTCGTCATCGTCATCATCTGCATCGTGGGACGCGACCTTCTTCTTGGTCTTGCTGTCCGACTTTTTGCTGCGCGAGCGACGCAGGGTCACCGGCGGCGGTGGAGCGGGCGGCGAGTAGACCTCCAGGAACGCGCGCATCAGCTCGTCCGTGGTCAGCTTGCCGTCGATCTCCTGCAGGAAAAGCTCGTGGAGCAGTTCGTTGTAGTTCGGGAGCTCGGGCGTGATGCGCATCTCGAGCATCAGTGCGACGGGAACCTTCTTCGCGGCTTCCGGCCACACCGTGAAGAAGTTCTTGAACTTCGCATCGGCCGCCGTTCCAGCCTTGCGGGTATGTGCAAGCCACAGGATCGGCTCGGCAGCATGGCTATGGAACAGCTTCCAGGTTGCGGAAGGCGCGGCACTCTCTTTGCTCGTGACCAGGCGGCCGAAATTCTTTGCTGCTTCGTCCAGGCCTTCCCACTGCGCAATCAGGCCGGGTCGCACCATCATGCCCTTGAGCGTGTCACGGTCCGCGGGGTTCATCTTCGCGGTCATGACCTCAAGATGAGCGGCGGAAAGGTCGGGCGCAACGCCCTGCATCAGGAGCTGGATGCGGTTGCGATGGAGGTCTTCGAGCGCAACAGTGTCGACGCTGTCGGTGGTCCAGCTCGGCATCAGCTTCGTCATCCAGCCTTCGGCTTCGAGTGCCTGCAGGGTTTCAAGCGCGGACTCTTCGGCGGCGATCTTCTCGAGCTCGTACCCACGCAGGTACGGCGAGATCACTTCGAAGTTATCGGCTTCCTTGGCGTTTTCATAGCGGGTCGCAGTGCGCTCTTCGAGAGTCCAGCCCAGGCGATGGCGGAGGCGTACCGCGCGGATCAGCCGCGATGGGTCTTCGATAAAGCCGTAGTTGCTGACCAGCCGCAGCTGCCGTGCTTCGAGATCCGCAACGCCGTTCAGCGGGTCGAGCAGCAGTCCGTGTGAGCCTTCGTTCAGCGAAAGCGCCATGGCATTTGCCGTGAAGTCGCGCCGATGGAGGTCGTCGACGATGCCGCTCCAGGTATACACAGGGGCGCCGGGCTTGGGGAAGGTCTCCGAGCGGGTGCTCGAAACCTCGACACGGACCGAGCCCGGGAACCAGAAGAAGAGTGTGCGCGAGGCTTCGTGCTTGCCCCACAGCGTGCCACCCTTGGCTTCAAGGGCCGCCTGGAGGTCGAGCGCATTTCCCTGCACCGCGAAGTCCAGATCGCGGACGGAAGATCCGGTAGTGAGGTCGCGCACTGCGCCTCCGGCCAGGAAGACAGTCATGCCGGCGGAGCGGGCGGCGTCGCGTATATCTGTTAAGACCTGGTGCTGGGCCTTGCTGAGGCGGGTGTCGAGCAGGTACGTATATTCGGGCATGCGTCCAGACGGTTGGTGCTCAGGATAGCCCCGCGATCGCCGAACCGCCCGGGAGAGACTGCCATGGCCGGTAGGCGGAGAACCCGCGAAGGCAAAATGCGAGCTTAACAGATCACGGGTGCCGTCGCCAGTGGTGCTGACCCTAGTAAGGGTTTCAGCGAAGTCGGCCTCTTCGCCAAATGCCTCTTCCTTGGACACCAAGCTCTCCCAGAGTAAGTTTGATTTCGACTGCCAGTCTGGGGTGTAGAACGCCGCTCCTCGCCCAATCCTCTTGTAGGCCAGTAAGAAAGCGCCTGGTTAAGTCGGAGTAGCGCTTGAAGTGCCGCAATTCATAAATCGCAGCGCATTGCCTGTCCACGAAAGTGGTGGGCCCATCTGAAGGTTGGACAATAGCCTGGATGAGACCGTGATAGGCATCGAAGTCTCTGTTCTTGGCTTCCCTAGCGCGGGTGAGCGAAAACTGAACAGCCTGCCAACAAATCGGAATGGAGACAACAAGCAGGGCGATCGTAGTTGAGTATTCTGAAGCACAGGACATGCTTCTAGGAAGCTTTAATGACCGGAAGTTCTCGCTAGATAGCAGAAACAAAAAGAACGCTACTAGCCACCAGCAGCCGGCTGTGGCTCACTCGCTTCTGCAGTGACCTAGGCGGCCCTCATACAATCAGGTTCATGACATTGAATGAGCTGGCGCAGGCGCTTGGCGCCGAGCTTGTCCCCGGTGCCGCAACCCCGCAGGACCCGGGAGAGATGGAAGTCCGGGGCGTCGCCGGTCTGGAGCAGGCCCGGGCCGACCAGGTCAGCTTCCTCGACAACCCACGCTACACCGCGGCAGCCCACCGCACGGGGGCCGCCGCGGTTCTGGTTGAGCCGGGCGCGCCTGCGCTGCCGGTGCCCACCCTGCGCATCCGAAACCCGTACCTTGCGTTTGCCAGGGCCGTGGCGCTCTTTTATGACGCGCCCCGGTACGCGCCTGGTGTCCACCCCTCTGCGGTGATCGATCCGACTGCTGCGCTTGGCGAAAACGTCCATGTCGGGCCCTACGTGGTTGTTGGCGCCCGGGCGAGGATCGGCCGCGACAGCATCCTGCTCGCCCACAGCGTGATCTACGAGGGGGTCACGACCGGGGCGCGCTTCTTCGCGCATGCCCATGCAGTGGTCCGCGAGCACTCGACCCTTGGCGATGACGTCACCCTCGGCAACGGCGTCGTGGTGGGCTCGGATGGCTTCGGTTTCGCAAAAAGTCCCGAGGGGGCCTGGTTCAAGATCCCGCAGAGCGGGCGAGTCGTCATTGGTAGCGGCGTCGAGATCCAGGCCAACAGCTGCATCGACCGCGCCAGTGTCGGCGAGACGCGGGTCGACGGGGGCGTCAAGATCGACAACCTGGTACAGGTGGGCCATGGATCATCGGTCGGCGAGAACACTCTGCTCTGCTCGCAGGTCGGCCTCGCAGGGTCGAGCCGCGTGGGCAGGAACGTGATCCTCGCCGGGCAGGTCGGCGTGGCCGGCCACCTCGCAATCGGCGATGGCGTGATCGCAACCGCGCAATCCGGCATACCGAATGACGTCGCTGCCGGCGAAATGGTCAGCGGCTACCCGGCGATGCCGAACCGCCAGTGGCTGCGTGCGGCTGCGGGATTTGGGAGGCTCCCCGAGATCCTCCGCAGGCTGCAGAAACTGGAGCGTTTCCTGGCCGAACCGGAAGATCGCTTGCATCAGAAGTAAGCCGATGACGCATCTACCAACGTCATGTCTGATCCGACTGACAAGGATCTTCTGGCGTTGATCGCGAGCCCCGAGGACACGCCGATTCGCGTTCTCCTGCTCGACGACCAGGTCGACAACCTCCTCCTGCGCGCGACCATTCTGCACAAGCACGGCTACCAGACCGAGACTGCCTCAACAATCGAGGAGGCATTGACACTGCTCCACTCGATTGACATCGCAGTGCTCGACTACCATCTCGGGGCCGGCAAGTTTGGCACGGAAGTCGCGATGAAGCTGCGCGAGCAGCACCCCGAAGTCCCGATCATCATCCTGTCGGCCACGCTCGAGCGACGCTTCGGCGGTCCCGAGGACATGCACCTGCTCAAGGGGCATAGCTCGGTCGAAGACCTGGTGGGTGCGCTGCGGGCCTTCCGTGCCAAGCGACTTGGGAAGCCGGTGATGGTCGATGCCCGGGACTTTTTTTACTCACGCATCAGCATGGCGATCGGCGAGGAAGTGGTCCTTGAAATCCTCGATCGGCATGGCACCTGGCAGTACGTGAATGAAACCTGCGCCCGCCTGCTCGAGCAGCCGCGTGACTGGTTCCCCGGACGCAACATGTTTGAAGAGATGCCGGAGCTCGCCTCGGACTGGCGCGACATCGTCACCACTGTCGCGACCACCCGCGAGACCTATATCGACCGCACCTACCGCGGCCTGATGAACCTGCCGCGCAAAGGCGAGGAGTGGGTCTGGAATGTGCTGGCGTTTCCGATGACGCTGCACAGCGGCGAAGGCGGCGTGGTGCTCACGGCGCGAACCCTTGAGCGCAAGAGCACCCTCTAGGCCTGCTGCGAACCCCAAAAAGGCTCCAGTCCGGGACTGGAGCCTTTCTGCGAGATCTGCTCGTTAGTGGACGACGTTCTGGAAGAGCGACGAGTGAAGCAGCGTCGCGAACTGGCTGTCGGATGCAGTGAAATTCACGTTCAGCGTGCCGGCATTCGAGCTGATGTCGGTGCTGTCGATCGCCTGCTTCTCGACCCCGGTACCGCTCATCTTCTCGTACATCGCGGCAGCATTCATCATGCTGGACATCGTCGCCGCGGTGAAGGTATCCGGGGTGACGACCGCCAGGCTGAACTTGACGCCATTGTCGAAGTTCATGCTGTAGCGTGAGCTCACGAGGCTCTTGCGCACGGTGTCGAAGTCCGCCAGCTGCGAAGCCTGACCCATGACGTTGCGCATCATGATCTGCGTGCCCTTGCCGTCGAGCAGGCTCCACAGGGGCTCCGTGTCCACAAGACCCATCTGCTGCATCAGGGGCTGGTTGGCCAGCATGCTCGGGGCGAAGCCGTCACGAGCGTTGAGCGCGTACTTGATGGCATCAGAGGAGCCAAACACCATTGTCGTCGGGTTCACAAAGCACACCAGCATGCCGCTGCCAGCCATCGGGTACATCTTGTTGGTGCGCAGCAGCTGCGGCTTGACCTTGCGCTTGCGAAAGTCTGCCAGGATGTCCTGCACGGAGAACTGGCCCTGGGCCACACCGATGATCTTGGAGTTATCGCTGTTGGGGTCTGTATGAAAGCTTGCAAAGGCAAGCTCTTCGATATCGTGGTTGTCGTCCATGCCCGAGGTTGTGAGCGCCTTCTCGAGATCCTTGAGCTCAGGCGGAAGAACGCGCGCCTTCAGATCCATAGCTGCCTGGGAGTTCTGCATGGCGCGGTAATCGACGACGATCAGCTGCTGAATGTCCTTGGGGATCGCACCGCGGGCTTCCGCGCTCAGCTGCGCGCCCGACGCGTGGGGCGCCGAAAAGGAGAGAAGGGAAAAGGCACCAGCCGCGACGGCCAGGCGCAGCGCGCGTGCTCCGAAACGTGTCTTGCTGGCTTGGGAGAAGAAAGAAACCATGGTGAACAACCTCGCTCGCGGGCAGAACCACACCCGCCGACCTAATTCCCTATCTTAGACGCTTCGACTTTCCGTTCAGAGCTGCAGGGAGCGGAAGGTTGTAACTTCGGGTTCCATCGCTTACAACGACACAGGCCAGGGAGGTGGGGTCGCAAGCCGATGTTCCAGGATCTGCTCTTCCGGACGCGAGGTGCGCAGGTGCTGCACCCACTCGCTTGCCGGATCGAAGGCACTCTCGGGCAGCAAGCCGACTACTTCGGTCGCGAACTCGGCAATCCGGTGTCGCCGGGCTGCTTCAACGACCGCGCTGTAGACCTCGGCGATCCCTGCCTGGCGATGATCGGCGATCAGGAACGTCACCTGCGCCGCGTCCCCGACCAGGAGTGCCGTCGCTTTCACGCCGGCGAGCCCGCTGCCACTCTCGCGGACCGAGCGGGCGACTGCGCGGGCAGCGCCCAGGTCAGGGGTCCCAAGCAGCACACGATACTCGATGAGCACACGGCGTGCGCCGACTGCCGTGGCGCCGGCGGTCGGGTGCAGCCCGGGCCCTCCAACATCCGGCCGACGCCCCGGCTCCCGCCAGACCAGCTCGCGCAGGCCTTCGAACTGGCCCCGCCGTACGTCGTCCAGGAGAACCCGGTCCGGGCGAGCCGCGGCGGCTTCGTAGAAATATGAGGGGACGCTGTAGCGATCCCATAGGGATGCCGCGGTTTCTCGGGCGAGCACGGCGCACTGCAGAAGGTCGATCCCCTCGAGCGGCACAAAGGGGAGCACATCCATGGCGCCGAGACGGGGGTGCCCTGCGGGAGCCCGGGTCAGGTCGATGCGCTCCGAGGCGACGCCTGTTGCGCGAATGGCCGCCTCACAGACCGCCTCGGGCGGCCCGGCGATGGTGATGATGGAACGGTTGGCGTCCGGGTCGATGCTTGCGTCGAGAAGCACCACGCCCGGCAGCCTCATAGCCAGCATCACCGCATGGATCACGCGGCGATCCCGGCCCTCGGCCATGTTCGGGACGCATTCGAGCAACGCCGTCGTCATACCTGCCCTATGCCGCGCGAGACGCGCGATGCTGGCGGCTTACTTCCACCAGGAGTAGCCGATCTGCAGCTGCACACTCGCATTGACGCCCGGGTTCCGGTCGCCAAGGCTGGCGCTTGAGATATGCACCGCGCTGGCCTGCAGATCGATGGCCTGTCGGTCTTTGACGAAGTAATGAAAGCCAAGCCCGAACTGCGGGGTAAAGTTCCACACGCTGGTTCCGCCCGGCGCTCCTTCAGGAACGATGATGTCAGGGGGATACTTGTGGTTGGTCCAGAGCAGGCCGCCCGCCCCCTGCACGTAAGGGGCGAAATGCCTGGTCGGGGTCAGGTCCCAGCGCAGGATGATCGGCGTGACGCTGACGCCCGAGAAGGTGCCGCCGTTGTACGGCAGCAGTTCCTGCCCGGTCTGGTTTCCGTAGACATAGGTCGTTTCCTGAACGTGGGGCGCTGGCGTAAAGGACTGCCAGTACGGCATGATCTCGCCGGCGTACTCGAACTGCCCGCGAAAAATGCTGCCCAGATGCGGATCGGTGAGCACCTTGCCCACGCGCAGACCGGCGTTGGCGAAGGTAAAACTGGAACGATTTCCCGTGCCGAAGCCGCTGCCGAAGAACGCTCCATACTCCCACGGATCGGTAGCAAGCGCTGCCGATGCGGGCGAGGCGTTCCCGCTGGCGGCGGTTCCCTGGGCAAAGGCTGACAGACCGGACACAGCAAACAACAACGAGGCAGCAGCGACAACAGAAGTCTTCATGGGCTCCAGAAACGTTGGGGAGATGGCAGAACGGCCTTTGAGATGCGGAGACCGGGAGGACACGCGTGCTCTCCCGGGGGCATGCAGGGATGGGGCGGGTTAGCGCGCAGCCTCTTCCATCTCCTCGTCCATGTCGAAGTTCGAGTAGACGTTCTGCACGTCGTCGTGGTCTTCAAGGGCTTCGAGCAGGCGGAGCATCTGGGCGGCCGGTGCGCCTTCAAGCTTGGTGTAGGTGGAGGCGACCATTGTCACCTCGGACGCGATGGTCTCGATCCT
This sequence comes from Acidobacteriaceae bacterium, assembly GCA_965199135.1. Lineage (GTDB taxonomy): Bacteria > Acidobacteriota > Terriglobia > Terriglobales > Acidobacteriaceae > EB88. Next base: position 3,119,819 of record OZ240685.1, read on the forward strand.
GGCGTCACGCACAGCCTGCGCCACGGTCTCGTACACCGTGGGGTCGGTCGTGATCTCCCAGGTCTCGCCTTCATCCGCCATGTCATCGGCGCCTGCGTCGAGGGCCAGCGCCATCAGCTTCTCTTCGTCCGCGTTCGCCTTGTCGACGACAATCAGACCCTTCTTGGTGAACATGAAGCGCACCGAGTTCGGCTCCCCGAGGTTGCCACCATTCTTGGCAAAGGTGTGGCGGATCTCGCTGACGGCACGGTTGCGGTTGTCGGTCGTGCAGTCGACGATCAGCGCCACGCCACCAGGGCCGTAGCCCTCGAAGGAGATTTCCTCATAGGTCAGGCCCGGGATTTCACCGGTGCCGCGCTGGATCGCGCGCTTGATGTTGTCGGCCGGCATGTTCTCGGCCTTGGCGGCGAGGATTGCCGAGCGGAGGCGGGGATTGCCGTCCGGGTCCCCGCCACCCTGGCGGGCTGCCATCGTGACTTCCTTGATGAGCCGGGTGAAGGCCTTGCCACGCTTGGCGTCGAGTGCGCCCTTTTTGTGCTTGATGGTCGCCCATTTGGAATGGCCGGACATGATCGAACCCTCTTTTATTCTGAGATCGCTTTTGCTTGCTTCCCGCTGCATCCCGGAGGGTGTGCAGCGTCTGTCACAACGGCCCAGTATAGCAGTGGGGCCGGGTAGAAAGCAGCGTGCAGGGCGCGGTGGCAGGAGCCGCCGCGCCCGCATTTCGAAGGAGTTACTCGACGGTGGGAACCGGAAGTGGGTTCCGATCGCGGAAGCCGTCCTGGTGCCAGTATGGGTAGGTCTTGTGCTGCTCGCTCGCCTTGTCGAGCGTCGCCACCTGCTCCGGCGACAGCGTCCAGCCGACCGAGCCCAGGTTTCCGAGCAGCTGCTCTTCATTGCGCGCCCCAAAGATCACGCTCGAGACGGTGGGCCGGGTGAGCAGCCAGTTCAGCGCTACCTGCGGGATCGTTTTGCCGGCCTCCCTTGCGACCGCTTCGAGTGCGTCCACCACGGTGTAGAGGTACTCTTCCTCGACACGCGGGCCGCCCTTGTCGCCGCCCTGACCAAGGCGCGAGTCCTTCGGTGCCGGGTGGCCGCGGCGGATCTTGCCAGTGAGGCGACCCCATCCAAGCGGGCTCCAGACCAGTGCGCCCACCTTCTGATCAAGGCCGAGCGGCATCAGTTCCCACTCGTAGTCGCGGCCCACAAGCGAGTAGTAGACCTGGTGCGCGACGTAGCGCTGCCACGAGTGCTTCTCGCTCAGGGCGAGCGACTTCATCAGGTGCCAGCCCGAGAAGTTCGAGGCGGCTATGTAGCGAATCTTGCCCTGCTTCACGAGCGTGTCGAGCGTCTCGAGGGTCTCCTCTACCGGTGTGAGCGCGTCGAAGCCATGCATGTGGTAGATGTCGATGTAATCCGTGCCAAGCCGCTTCAGGCTGGCTTCGCACTGCTCGATGAGGTGGTGTCGCGAGGAGCCCACATCATTCGGGCCCGTGCCCATGGGGAAGGTGGCCTTGGTTGAAAGCAGCATCCGGTGGCGATTGCCTTGAATCGCGTGGCCAAGGATCTCCTCCGCCACACCCACCGAGTAGATATTCGCGGTATCGAAGAGATTGGCCCCGTGCTCGAGGCAGACCTCGATCAGGCGACGGGCTTCATCGACCTGCGTGGAACCCCATGTCTTGAAGAATTCGTTGGCCCCGCCGAACGTGGCGACACCGAGGGAGAGGACTGGGACTTTCAGTCCGGAGTAACCAAGCTGTCTGTATTCCATACCTCTAAAAGATGCGTGCAGGCGGCGGAGTGCTTCAGACGACCGGGGTTGTCTCGGCCCGCGGACGACGGAACGCGTAGAAAACGGCGAGCAGCGGGGGTGCCAGCAGCACGCCCCAGAACGGGATGATGATGCCCAGCAGGATCGGGGCCAGGATCGACGCCCATACCGGCACGCGGGTGGTTTTTTTCAGCAGAAGCGGCTGGATCAGTAACTGGTCCAGGATCACGATCACCGCGTAGAGCCCAAGCACGAGGCCGAGACGATAGTAGTCATGCCCGGAGACGAACACGGCAAAGACCGGTCCGATCACGGAGATGGCCCCCCCAAAATGCGGGATAAAGGCGGCCAGTGCTGCGATCATCGCCCAGAGCGGAGCGAGCGGCACATGCAGGAGCGCGAGGCCGACCCACCAGAGTGCACCCACGCACAGTCCTTCGAGCGTGGCCGCACGCCACCACTGCACGATCGCGGTGCCGGCTGTCGAGGCTACATGAGCTATGGAGGAGGAGCGGACGGGCGGCGTGGATGGCGACAGGGACATGGCGACCTGCTTCTGTTGCTGCAGAGAAGACGGGTCCCGGGCACGTGTGGACCCAGGAGCAGAAGCATCCTGTGAGACTTTTGTGCCTGCTCCGCGGCAGCTGCAGTCTTGGAGTCGCTGCGAGGCCGGAAGGATGCGAAGAGGTCGTCAGGCTGGTTACTGAAGCTGCTAGGCTATGGCCATGAAGTTCGGAGTTCTTGTATTTCCGGGTTCCAACTGCGATCACGACACCGCCCACGTCCTTTCGGAAATTGCACAGCAGCCGGTGGTGATGCTCTGGCATGACTCGGCAGACCTCCAGGGCGTGGACGCCGTGCTGGTTCCGGGTGGCTTCGCCTATGGTGACTACCTACGGACAGGCGCAATCGCGCGCTTCTCTCCCGTGATGCAGTCGGTCGGGCGGTTCGCCGAGAGCGGTGGGCCGGTGCTCGGCATCTGCAACGGCTTCCAGATTCTCTGCGAGAGCGGCCTGCTGCCCGGCGCGCTGCTGCGCAATGCCGGGCTCAAGTACGTCTGCAAGCAGGTACACCTGCGGGTCGAGAACGCGGACACAATCTTCACGCGCCGGCTCAGGGCGGCCCAGGTGCTGCAGGTGCCGGTCGGCCACATGGAAGGCAACTACTTCTGCGACCACGACACGCTCGAGGCGCTCCAGCGGGACAATCGCATCGCCTTCCGCTACTGTGACCCGTCAGGACAGGTGACCAAGGAGAGTAACCCCAATGGTTCGCTTGAGAACATCGCTGGTATTTTGAACGCGGGGCGGAATGTACTGGGGATGATGCCGCACCCGGACCGATCGAGCGAGGCGCTGCTCGGCTCCGCCGATGGCTTCGGCATCTTTCAGTCGCTGGTAGACGCACTCCACACATCCGAGCTGGCACAGGTTTAGGGAGGCTTCATGATCGACATCCACCACCATCTCCTTCCAGGCCTGGATGATGGACCGCAGAACATCGAAACCTCCGTCAAGATGGCGGAGATGGCGGCAAATGACGGCATCACGCATATCGTCTGCACCCCTCACGCGAACGACCGCTTCACCTATGACCGCAAGCGCAACGAGGGCCTCGTCGACCAGCTTCGCGAGCGCCTGAGCGGCAAAGTCACGCTGGGGCTGGGCTGCGACTTCCACATGTCGTACGACAACATCCAGGACGCGCTCGATCACCCCGACCGCTACTCCATCAACAGCCGCAAGTACGTGCTGATCGAGTTTGCCGACACCAGCATTCCGGAGAGCACCTCGGACAGCCTCTATGAGCTGATTGTGTCAAAGCAGCGCCCGATCATCACCCACCCGGAGCGCAACCCTGTCCTGCAGCGCCACCCGGAGCGCCTGGCTGCCTTTATTCGTGAAGGCGCCCTGGTGCAGGTCACCGCGTCGAGCTTCAGCGGGCGGTTTGGCCGCACCGCGCAGGCAGCAGCCGAGCGCTTCATGAAGCGCAACTGGGTGCACTTCCTTGCGACCGACGCGCATAACCTGGAGTCGCGCGCTCCGGTCATGAGTATCGGATTTGAACACGTGAAGAAGAATTTCGGCCTGCGGACCGCGGAACGGCTCTGCATTACGAACCCGCTCGCCGTGTTCAATGGCGAGGAGCTTCCGGAGCAGCCGGAGGCCAGCGATCTCTACGGCCCGGAGGTCGATGAGGCAGCGCTGCCGTTTGCAGCCCGCAAGCGGCCTGGATTTTTCAAGCGGCTGTTCGGGGTTGGCCTGGACGGCTAGTACGCGGGAGAGCGGTCTCGTGAGTTACAGCCCGAGACCGCCATCCACTGCCAGCACCTGCCCGGTCAGGAAGGGTGTGGCGGTTGCGAGATACAGCACCACCTCGGCGATATCGCGAACTGTTCCATTGCGCGCCATCGGCGTCTTTGCGACGAAGTGCGCATAGGCTTCCCCGGCCTCGGATCCCGTCACGATCATCCCCGGCGCCACACAATTCACGGCAACTCCCGGAGCCCACGTCTTGGCCATGGTCTGCGTCAGCATGTGCAGCGCGGCCTTTGAGGCACAGTAGTGGGCGTGCGTCGCCCAGGGATGCAGCCCGCCGAGCGAACCGAGGTTGATGATGCGTCCGGTGGTTTCACTTGCCTGGAGGCACCGCAACGCCGCCTGCGCGACCAGCATGGGGGCCCGGGTATTTGTCGCGAACATGCGATCCCACTGGTCGGCCGTAACCTCGGCGAGGTCGGCTGTTTCAAAGGCGCCGGCATTGTTGACGAGGATGTCGAGCCGGGGCGCTCCGCTCCGGCCGCCCCACTTTGCTGCGCTTGAAACCGCTGACTGGATCGCTTCCGGGCTGTGGAGATCACAACGAAACGCCTCCGCGCGGACGCCGAGCGCGGTGAGTTCGCGGACGGTTTCTTCCGCCTCCGCCGAAGACTGGTTGTAGGTGATCGCGACGTCCGCGCCCCCGCCCGCAAGTGCCAGGGCGATACCCCGGCCGATGCGGCGTGCAGCGCCGGTGACAAGGGCTGTTCTGTTCTGGAGGGTCTGGGCGAAGTGAGGCAGGGGAGCCGAAAGCGACGACATCCCTGCATGGTACAGGGGTCTCCGCCATGCCGCTCCGACGCCCGCGACGTCAAAAGGTTGGCTGGGCTAAGCAACTTTATCCGAAAAACAGTCATCTTTTTAGTTACTAGCGGGGAATTTTGAGGCCCTGCACTGGTGCTCTATGACATCGCTCGGCTCCCGAACACGCGTTCTGCTTGCCGCCTTTGGCGCGGCGTTCCTGGTGGCCGGGGGTACCGGGTGCAACCAGGTGCAGGCCCCTGGTCTGGCGCGCGGGAACGCTCCCGGGATTGATGGCGAGCCGGCCTCCATGCGAGGGCACAACGTCGCAGCGCCAAATGCTCCCTTCTCTGTCTTAGCCTCGGCTCCGAAGCTGGCAACGCGGGAACCGATCCTGGATGTGCATGCTGTCCCGGACTGCGTGCCGGCGCAGCTTTCCCTGTTCGAGACACGCGCCCGCTCCGCAGGCATGCACCACACGCTGCGTCTCACGCTGGCAAATACGGACAAGGCCTGCCGGCTCGGCGGGTTCCCGGCAGTGTCGTTGCTCGGTGCGGATGGATCTGTGCTGGCAGCGGTGCGGGTCCAGCAGGTCAGCGAAAGTGCCATGCAAGCTACGCTGCTCAACCCGGGGGAAGCGCGGGTCGAAGCCACTGCAGAAGATGCCCCGTCTCCACTTGTGCTGCTGGCCAGCCATGACGAGGCAAGCTTCGAACTCGGCTGGACTAGTGGACCAAGCTGCCTCGAAGTGAGCCGTATCGCCGTGGCAGCGCCGGGCACCACGCAGTCAGTGTTGCTCAACAGGCCACTCGCGGTCTGCGAGCAGCAACTGCTCATAACAGCGGTTGCGCCCGAAGGGCTGAACTAGCCGCTCTTCCGGTCCTGCATCCGGACCATGTATCCCGGGCCTTGTATCGGGACCTTATCAGCCAGTTCGGACCCTGTCAGTTCGGTTTCGGTGGCTTGGCTGCGCCCTCGGTCGGCTGCGGCGTCACGGACTGTTGCCCGTTGCTCTCAAGTGGCTTTGTCTGGTAAGTCGAGTACTGCCCGCTGGGTGGTTTGACCTTCACCAGAAAGTCGCGCGTTTCCTGGTCATTCGTGAATGCCTGTCCATACGTCTGGTAGCCCGTCTTGAAGACCTGCATCTGGACCAGGTCACCGATCGGGATCACATCGATCGCGGCTTTGCCGTCTTCGTTGGTCTTGACTTCCATATTTCCTTGGTCCTTGCCGTCGTGGAAGGTGTGGAAGATAACCGCAGCATTCTCAACAGGCTTGCCATTCGAGGCACGGGTGACGGTGACCGCGATGTGCGTGACGGGCGGCGGCGCCTTGTACTTCCGTCCGCGATCCTGGGCCTCAAGAGGCGCATGGATCGCCATGCCCCCGATCAGCGAGATGAGAGCCATTTGGGCCAGGCGGCTCACTTGATAACGACCATTCATAGCGGGATTGTAGCGCTTCGCCGGATCGCATCGCCACAGAGCGCTTTCTGCGGCAAACGCGCATCCTAGTCTTTGTCAGCTGCAAGATACAGGATGTGGGATCGGCCAGACCGCCGCCCAAGCAGCACAACTGAAACGGAGAGACAGGAATATGGCTCAGTCAAGCGTGAAGGAAATGCCGTCGAAGAAGCAGCGTGAGAACCAGGGAGCCCCGGGTCCGGCGACCCAGCTCAACAAGAAGATGTACAAGAACCGCGTCGCTCTGTCGGACGAGCAGAAGCAGAAGACAGTCGAAGTCATGCAGGAGCGCCTCGCGGAAGCCCTGGATATGTACTCGCAGGCAAAGTTCGCTCACTGGAATGTGAAGGGCGACAACTTCTACCAGCTGCATCTCGTATTCGACAGCGTGGCGGACGCAATCTTCCCGCAAATCGACGGCATCGCAGAGCGGATGACCCAGCTGGGCGGCGTCGCTAATGGAACGGTTCGCCAGTCCGCCATGGGCTCGCGCATCCCCGAGTACGACGTGAACCTGACTGCCGGCATGGAGCATGTGAATGCACTGGCAAATGCGCTCGGCTGCTATTGCGAGTCGCTGCGCGAGGCCTCGTCGAAGATCGATGAGATCGGCGATGAGCCGACTTCTGACTTTTTCAAGCAGCTCGATGTGGAAGCCGAGGAGCAGCTGTATTTCCTCGAGTCCCACCTCGAAGCAGGCGACGTGCAGTAGTCGCGTCAACAACACAGAAAGGCGGTCCAACCGGACCGCCTTTCTCTTTGCCCCAGGCGTTCCCACGCAGGGCCGCGGTGCGAGAATAGAGCCATGAGCGAAGCAATTCGGGCAGGTGTTGTCGGGTTTGGCCTGGCAGGACAGATCTTCCATGCAGCCGTGATTCACGAGACTCCGGGAATGGAGCTGGGCGCCATCGTGCAGCGCAGAAATCAGGCGGCGACCTCGCGGTACCCGAACACCAAGGTGTTCTCCTCGGTCGGTGAAATGCTGGACGACCGGTCGATCGAGGTCTGCGTCATCGCGACCCCCAATGATGCGCACCGCGACATCTCGGAACAGTGCATGCGCGCGGGCCGCCACGTGGTGGTTGACAAGCCGCTGACCTTGACGAGCGCAGATGCAGCAGCGCTGGCCGCTGTGGCGCGCGAGGAGAAGGTTCTTCTCTCGGCGTACCACAATCGGCGCTGGGATGGCGACTACCAGACGATCGCCAAGTTGATCCATAGCGGGCGTCTCGGGGATCCGCTGGTGTTTGAGTCGCACTTCGATCGTTTCCGGCCAGAGCCCAAGCCGAATGCCTGGCGCGAGACTCAGGCCGCTGGCGGGGGGATCCTGTTCGACCTCGGTCCGCACCTGATCGACCAGGCGATCGCCCTGTTTGGCTCGCCGAGCACGATCTGGGCCGATGTACGCACGGTCCGGCCAAACTCCCAGGTCGACGACGCCTTCGATATCCAGCTCACTTACGAGCGCTCCCCTCGGCCCGAGTTGCGGCGGCTTCGCGTCTGGTTGCGCTCGACGATGGTTGCGGCGCATCCCGGGGCGCGCTTCACCCTGCACGGCACCGAGGGCAGCTTCGAGAAGTGGGGGCTCGATCCGCAGGAGGCAGCGCTCAAGGACGGCCTGAGCTTCGCCAACGAGGGCTTCGGAACAGAACCGGCGAACTCCTGGGGCGTTCTGACCTCGGCCTCCGGCAAGCCGGAGACGATCCAGACGCTGCCCGGCGACTACCGCAAGTACTACGAAAATGTGCGGGATGCGATCGAAGGCACAAAGCCGCTTGCGGTCACGGTCGGTGCTGCCTGGTCGGTGGCCTGCCTGATCGAGCTGGCGCGCGAGAGCAGCCGGACGGGACATCGGCTCCCGGTGGACCTGAGCGCGGCAGAGGCCCTTTAAGGAGCAACAGCATGCCGGGACGTGCCTTGACGGTCCAGACCATTGGCGGCTTGCTTTTGCTCCTCCTGAGCCTCCCGGGGTATGCCCAGAAAGACCGGGACACCCTCTCGAGTGCCCAGACCGACCAGGTGCGTGAGCTTGGCAACCGCCCCATGGAGCGGATCAAGCTTTTTCTGAAGTTCGTGAACGAGCGGGCGGCCGCGATCAAGGAGCTGACCCCGGACAGCACCGAGAATAACCATCCCGCGGAGCTCAGGGCCCGCTACGAGGAGTTCACCCGGCTGGCGGATGAACTCTCGGACAATGTGGACACCTACGACGCGGATCACGCAGACATTCGCAAGGCGCTGCGGGCCATCCTTGAGAGCAGCGACAAGTGGGCGCCCACGCTCGAGGCGCCGGTTCCGGATCGGACCTACGACTTCGCCCGCAAGACCGCACTCGACGCAGCCGATGCCACCCGCGAGCAGGCGCAGAAGCTGCTTGCCACGGAGGAAGCCTACTTTGCCCAGCACAAGGACGAGGTGGGAAAGAACGGCAAGGCGCCCACACCGGACCAGTAGACCTCCGCCATCCAGGCACCTTCTGTAAAATCAGAGGTGAGGTCTGTATGCCTGAGATCCAGCGTAGAAGAACAGTGACCACCGAGATCGGCAACGTTCGCGTCGGCTCCGACTCACCCGTCGTGGTGCAGTCGATGACTAACACCGACACAGCCGATATCCCGGGCAGCATCGAGCAGATCGCGGCGCTGGCTGCTGCCGGGTCCGAACTGGTGCGGGTGACGGTGAACAACGATGAGGCCGCCCAGGCTGTTCCCTACATCGTCGAGGGGCTCGACAAGCGCGGCCTGCAGACACCGATCGTAGGGGACTTTCACTACAACGGCCACTTGCTGCTCCGGCGGTTCCCCGCATGCGCGCGGACGCTGGCAAAATACCGGATCAACCCTGGCAATGTCTCGATCGGGCGAAAGAACGACGACAACTTCCGCACCATGATCGAAGTGGCGGTGGAGTACCAGAAGCCGGTGCGGATCGGCGTCAACTGGGGCTCGCTTGACCAGGCTCTGCTGACCACGATGATGGATCAAAACTCTCGCCGCGCGGATCCATTGCCCGCGCGTGAGGTGATGATCGAGGCGATGCTGGTCTCGGCACTGTCGTCGGCCGAGGCAGCGGAGCGCTACGGGCTGCGGCATGACCAGATCATCCTGAGCGCCAAGGTCTCCGGGGTGCGCGACCTGATCGACGTCTACACGCTGCTCGCCGCGCGCTGCGACTACCCGCTGCACCTTGGACTGACCGAGGCGGGTATGGGCGTCAAGGGGATCGTTGCGTCGGCTGCCGGGCTGGCTCCGCTGTTGCTCGCCGGGATCGGCGACACCATCCGCGTGTCGCTGACCCCGAAGCCCGGCGGCGATCGCACTGAGGAAGTGCAGTGTGCGCAACAGATCCTGCAGTCGCTGGATATCCGCTCGTTTACGCCCCAGGTCACGGCCTGCCCAGGATGTGGGCGCACCACGAGCACCTTCTTCCAGTCGTTGGCCGAGCAGATCCAGGATTATCTTCGCGCCTCCATGCCGTCATGGCGGGAGCAGTATCCGGGCGTCGAAGAGATGAAGCTGGCCGTGATGGGCTGCATCGTGAACGGGCCGGGTGAGTCGAAGCATGCGAACATCGGCATCTCGCTGCCCGGTACCTTTGAAGAGCCCAAGGCGCCGGTCTATGTGGACGGGAAGCTTGTCACCACGCTGCGCGGCGACACCATCGTCACCGACTTCCAGCGCATTCTCGATGAGTATGTCCGCAGCCACTACGGAGCGGGGATCGAGGCTGTGCCGCTCGTGGAAGTGCACTGAAGCTGCGCGGCCGAGAACATAAGGGCGCTGTCCAAGATTGGGATTGGGATTGGGATGGCGCCTGTTTTTTTGTGACGGCCGTACTCTTTCGGCAGAGACTTGCACCGCACTAGACTTGGGGCACTTCCTAAACAGGTGTTCCCATGTCGTCGGCTCGTCTGCTCCTGATGTTTCTGCTTGGTCCTCTTCTCGTGGTTACCGCCTGTTTCGCGGCCGAACGTCCCTGCTATACGCCGGAACAGGCGGCGGGCCAGGCCGGCAAAGATGTCTGCGTGGCTGCCCATGTGTTTGCCGTGGCAGAAGCCGCGGACGGCACCCGGTACCTGGATGTCTGCGCCCCGGATGTACCGGAGGATCGCTGCCGCTTCACGGTCATCAGCTTCCCTGCCGACCGGCGCGAGGTCGGTTCGCTCGAGGCGGTCCGCGACCAGGATGTGCATCTGCGTGGGGTTATCCACGCGGTGCATGGCCAGTCGGTGATGCTTTTGAGCAACAACCGCCAGTTCCACGATGGACCGGAGAAATTCCGGCCCAACCCGGCGCTGCTGGCAGGCTTCTCTGCGGATCAGGAAAAAACGGCCTTCCGCGATCCTGCGATGAGCGCCCACAAACACACCGGCTCGTCTGTCTTCGCAGGAACGGCAACAGCGACGAAGTAGCGCCTTCTACTTTTCGGGCCGCGGCCAGCGCGCGTCGACCAGGGTGGAGATTCCGCCACGCGGGCGAAAGTTCCCGTGTACATGCGCCCAGACCGGGTCACAAGCCTTCACCACGTCCTCGAGCACCTGGTTGACGATGTTTTCCTGGAAGATGCCAAGGTTCCGGTAGCAGAAGAGGTACTCCTTGTAGCTCTTCAGCTCGAGGCAGCGGTGGCGGGGCATGTAGCGCAGTTGGATGACGCCGAAGTCCGGCAAGCCTGTCTTGGGGCACACCGAGGTGAACTCGGGATCGTCGATCAAGATCTCGTAGCCGGCAAACTGGTTTTCCCAGGTCTCGATTTCAGGGAACTTGGTATCGAGCCCTGCCTTTGCATGCTCATCGGTGTAGCGCGGAGTCACGGTTGCCATGAGTCCAGTTTACCGGACGCCTCCCCGGTCTCCGGGAGACGCGAAGAAGCGCTCCGCTATACTCAGACACGGCTCGTTGCACCCACGATGCCGAGAAGACATGCATGGCAAATGGACGACCGAGTAATCGCACCCGCATCCTGATCTGGACCGCTGCCATCCTTGTGGTCGCCCTGGTCTTCTATCTTGCCCACATCGCCACGCGCACGGTGCTGAATGTTCGCGCCTACACGGTATCTCGTGGCGCCATCCGCAGCACGGTTTCGACCAACGGCAAGGTGCAGCCAGTCTTCAACTTTGAAGCCCACGCGCCCTTCCCGGGCCTGGTCAAGGCCATTTACGTCCACGAAGGCGACGTTGTACCGGCAGGCAAGCTCCTGCTGACGATGGATGACGCGGACGCGCAGACCCGGCTGGCTCAGGCGCGCGCCTCGCTTGCGGGCGCCCTGGCAAACGAGCAGGCGCTGGCCCAGGGCGGTGCGCCGGAAGAGCGGTATAGCTTCACCGGGCAGCTCGAGCAGGCACGAAGCGAGGCGAAGGCCGCCGCGCAGTCCCTCGCGACACTCCAGCAGCTGGCCCAAAAGGGTGCAGCAGCCCCGAGTGAAGTCGCGCAGGCGCAGAGCCGGCTGGCGAGTGACCAGGCCAACCTCCAGGTTCTGGAGCAGCGGCAGGGTGCCCGGCAGAACTCGCCGAACCTTGCCCAGGCGAAGTCGGAGGTCGCGGAGGCGCAGGCAGCCGTAGCTGCCTCGCTTGACGCAATCAGCAAGAGCCAGGTCAGGGCTCCTTTTGCCGGAACGGTGTACTCGCTCTCGGCGTCCGCGACCGAGTATGCACAGCAGGGCGACCGGCTGCTGCAGCTGGCCGACCTGAACCACATGGAAGTGCTGGCCTACTTCGACGAGCCGGATATCGGCAAGCTGAGCGTTCACCAGCCGGTAACGATTACCTGGGTCGCCAAGCCGAAGGAAACCTGGCATGGCCACATCTCGCGGCTGCCCTCGACCGTGATCACCTACACTACCCGCAACGTGGGCGAGGTGACCTGCTCGATCGACGACGACCATGACGGGCTGCTGCCGAATACCAATGTGGATGTCACGGTGACGACCGACAGCGTGACAGGCGCGTTGCTGGTGCCGCGTGAGGCGTTGCACACGGAGCAGGGGCTGGACTACGTCTACAAGGTGGTTCATGGATCTCTGAAGCGCTCCGAGGTCACCGTGGGCAATCTGAACCTCACGGAGGTGCAGGTGCTCACCGGCGTCAAGCCAGGCGACGTGGTCGCGCTCAGCACCCTGGGGGGCCAGCCGTTGACGGACAAGACTGCGGTGAGCGTGGTTCCCTAGTCCGGGCAGACCCGCTGCATCGTCCGCCGCCGTGCCGTCATCCTGTTTTCATGCGCGTCCCTTGCTTTGCCCTCGCGTTGTGGCTCTTTGTGCTCCCTGCCTATGCCGGCTCGCTGGACCCTGCAGTCTCGCTGCTCGAGCGAGGCCATGCTGACGAGGCCTTGGCGGTTGTGGGCCAGGTGCTCGCGACGAATGCCCAGGATGCAGCCGCTTTGAATCTCCAGTGCCGGGTGCTGCTTAGCGAGCAGCGAGCAGAGGAAGCCGAGCCGCCCTGTGACACGGCAGTGCAGCTGGCTCCCGGCAGCAGCAACTATCATCTCTGGCTTGGGCGGGTGCTGGGTCGCCGAGCGGAGCGGGCCCCGGTGCTCAAGGCGTACGGCATCGCCAAGCGCGTTCACATCGAATTCGAGACCGCGTATCGGCTGGACCCGCACAACGCCGAGGCGGCTGCCGATCTCGGTACCTTTTACGTGCGTGCCCCACGGCTTCTTGGTGGAGGGCAGGCGAAAGCCGTGACCCTCGCCGGGCAGCTCCTCCCCTGGGCACCCGCGCTTGCGCATGGCATCAGCGCCGAGCTGGCGGAGAACAGCAAGGACCTCGCGACGGCCGAGCGCGAGTTCCAGGCAGCGACCCTCAGTCGTGGAGCCACTCCGGAGACCTACGTGTACCTTGCTGGCTTCTACAGGCGGCAAAGCCGCACCCCGGAGATGCTGGCGTCGCTCGACAAGGCCATCGCCCTCGATACAGCGCATGACGACGTGCTGGTCCTTGCGGCGGCAGAGTTGACGCACAGCAGGGAGCGTCCGCAGGAAGCGATTGCGCTGCTCCGCACCTATCTCGACTCGGAAAAGCAGTCCGAAGAAGCACCTGCGTTTCGGGTGCATGCGCAGCTGGCCCGGCTGCTCGCCGCCAGCGGAGACCAAAGGGGTGCACAGCAGGAGCTGACCATGGCGCATACGCTTGCTTCCGGCTGGCAGCCTCCGCACCATGAGGATCAAGGTGCTTAAGGGAGCACCCACCGGCTGCGGGGTAAAATCGCTTGCAGCGCGTGCTGCCTGCAAGGGCTTACGGTGGAGCGAGCTCCGCATGCGGACAAGGATGAGGCGTGGCGGCGAGAAAGAAGAAGCATTTGACCCTGTTTGCAACCCGCTGTGCTCGTCTGCGAAGTCTCCTCCTCGTTTCGGCTGCCTCGCTTCTTGCGGGCAGCGCGGCTGCTCACGCGCAGGTCTCGCTCTACACCGCGGTTGATCTGGCCAGGCGGAACAGTCCCTCGGTCCACATTGCGCAGGCCGATGTCGCGAAGGCAGAGGCTGGGCTTTCCGAAACGCGCGACGCGTATGTGCCATCGTTGATGGCCGGCTCGTCCGCGGGTTACTCGTATGGCTTTCTCGGTGGCGTCCCCAGCGTGTTCAATGCGCAGATCCAGTCGCTGGTCTTGTCGTTTTCGCAGCCCGACTACATTCGTGCGGCCCGTGCGGCCCTACACACCGCAACGCTGGGGCTGCAGGATGCCTTGGACCAGGTGGAACTCGACACCGCGCTCGACTACCTGCAACTGAATACGATCACGCAGGAGTTGATCGCGCTTGACGAGGAGAAGGGCTACGCCGAGAAGCTCGATGCGATCGAGCAGGACCGGGTGTCAGCCGGGGTGGAAAGCGAGATCGCAGCGACACGCGCGGAGTTGACGGCGGCCCAGGCCGATCTGAAGCGGCTGGATCTCGAAGCGCAGGCTGCAGTCTTGCGCAAGCGACTGAGCGACCTCACCGGCCTGGCTGCGGATCAGTTGCAGCCCGAGCCCCAGTCTGTTCCCGAGCCGCCTGTGCTTGGGAATACGTTGCCCGTGGAGCGCACAGCCGGGGTGGCCGCTGCGTTCAGCAACGCAGTGAGCAAGCACTATGTGGCGCACGGCGATGCGCGTCAGAACTACCACCCGCAAGTAGGCTTTGGGTTTAGTTACGACTACATCGAGAGGAATCTGAATGATTACCAGTCGTACTACAAGCGTAGTTTTCAGACCAACAATTTCGGCCTCGCAGCACAGATAAGCTTCCCTCTCTTCAACGCCTCGACCTCAGCCCATGCGCGCGGCACTGCCGCCGAGGCGGTACACGCCGATGCGCAGGCGGAGCAAGGGCGCGAACAGGCAGAGGAGCAGGTGGTGCAGCTGCGGCAAAGCTTCGCCGAGCTCCGCGCCCAGGCACGGATCGCAGACCTGCAGGCGACCCTTGCCGGTCAGCAGCTGCAGTCTGTTCTTCTGCAGTTACAGCATCCCCCTGCGACAACGAGCGGCGCACCCCTGACCCCGGCCGACGAGATGCAGGCACGCATCGAGGAGCGCAGCCGCACGAGCGAGGCACTGGATGCGCATTTCCTGCTGCTGAAGGCGCAGCTCTCGTACATGCGGGTGGCGGGTGGCCTGGACGCCTGGATCAACCACGCACCGCGCTAAGCAACCCGCGCGCCACCCCGGAGTAAATCCCGGAGTGAGCCCCAGGGTGAGCCGGAACGAGCCTCGAGGGAGCGGTGGGCAGCCCGCCCGGTCGTACGCGCTCTGCTACACAGCCGAGAGCGCGTGCGGCTGCACCCCGGATGGTAAACTTGTGTTCATACGGATATGCCGCTAAAAACACTGTTTTTGAACCCGCCCTCCTTTGAGAATTTCGACGGCGGCGCCAGCTCACGCTGGCCCGCGACGCGTGAGATCGAGAGCTACTGGTACCCGGTGTGGCTTGCGTATCCCGCGGGCATGCTCGAGGGCTCGCGGCTGCTTGACGCCAACCCGCATCACGTCTCCTGGGACGGTGTGATCGAGATCCTCAAGGATTATGAGTTTCTCGTGCTCTTCACGAGCACGATCGGCTGGACCGGCGACCAGCGCGCTGCCGAGAAGGTCAAAGCTGCGTATCCGAATCTGAAGATCGCCTTTGTTGGACCGCCTGTCACGACGGATACAGACAAGGCTCTCGACGAGTGCGCCGCCATCGATTTCATCTGCCGCCGCGAATTCGACTTCTCTGTTGTTGACTTTGCAAATGGCGTGCCGCTCGAAGAGATCCTCGGCATCTCGTACCGCGATTCAAGTGGCAAGCACATCCATAACCCGGACCGTCCGCAGGTCGAGAAGCTCGACAAGCCGGATATGCCGTGGGTGACGGACATCTACAAGCGTGACCTCGATGTCACGAAGTACAACGTGCCCTTTCTGTTGCACCCGTATGTCGCCCTCTACTCGACACGTGGCTGCCCGGCACAGTGCACCTTCTGCCTCTGGCCGCAGACGCTTTCGGGCCATGCATGGCGGAAGCGCTCCACCGATGATGTTGCTGCAGAGATGGCGCATGCGAAGCAGCTCTTTCCGGATGTGAAGGAATTCTTCTTTGACGACGATACCTTCAACATCCAGAAGGCTCGCACCATTGAACTATGCGCCAAGCTGAAGCCGCTGGGTCTTACCTGGAGCTGCACCTCGCGCGTGACCACCGATCGCGACACACTGAAGGCGATGAAGGAAGCTGGCTGCCGGCTCCTGATCGTCGGCTTCGAGTCGGGCGATCCGCAGATTCTCAAAAACATCAAGAAGGGTGCCACGGTACAGCGGGCACGCGACTTCGTGAAGGACTGCCACGATCTCGGCCTGATCATCCATGGCGACTTTATTCTTGGTCTGCCCGGCGAAACGCGTGAGTCGATCCGCAACACGATCGATTTCGCGAAACAGCTGGATGTGGAAACGATCCAGGTCTCGATCGCCCATGCATTCCCTGGCACCGAGTTCTACGACTATGCGAAGCAGCATGGCTTTATTACCAACGAGGCCAAGATGGTCGATGAAGGTGGTCACCAGCTCGCGCACATCGAGTACCCGGGTCTGCCAACCGAGTATGTGCTCGAGATGGTGCATCGCTTCTATGATGAGTATTACTTCCGCCCCAAGGCTGCGTTCCGCGTGGTGTACAAGGCCATCGTGAATCGCGACCTGCCCCGCCTCTATGTGGAAGCCAGGGCGTTTCTGAAACTTCGTGCCGAGCGCAATCGTATGGTCAAACAGACCAAGAGTGACAAGGCGCGCGAGTCCCGTGAGGTCGTAGGCGCCGGCGCATAAGCCGAAGCCACGGTCCCGAAGCGCGGTCGGCGGAAGCTGACCGCGCTTGTGTTTCACCGCTGTACCCTGTCGTTTGATGGACTGCCCAGACTGAGACGATGGCTAACTCTTCCATGACGCTGCCGCGTTACCTGGTCCTGCTGACCGTCGCCGTCACCGCGCCGCTCGGCGACACGCTGTTGTCCGTCGGCATGAAGCAACTCGGTCCAGTCTCGCTCGCGCATCCTGCACAGTTGTTGCATGCAGTGTTGACGCCCTATGTTGGCGCAGGGATCGTGCTGCTGATCGGCTTCTTCGCGTCGTACACGGCTGCGCTTTCCTGGGCAGATCTCACCTATGTTCTGCCGACAACATCGATCGGCAATGTCATCATCGCGCTGCTGTCGCGCTTCTGGCTGCATGAGCAAGGCATCACGCCCTCGCGCTGGCTTGGCATACTCCTGATCACGATGGGCGTTGGCTTCGTTGCGAATGGCAAGAGCTACACCGAGCGCTGCGAGCGGAAGGGCGCCGCAACTCTGCGGGCCAGCCAGGCGCCGCCACTATGATCCTTGCAGGCGCGGCGGTCATCCCACAAACCCAGGAGGCCTCTGGCTGGGCTGTTGCTGCGATGATTGCTGCGATCGTCAGCTTCGCAACCATTGGAGACCTGCTGATTGCCTCGGCGATGCGCCAGATCGATCTGGATGGTCTCCGCAAGGAGCATGGCATCGTCGGCGCAAGCTTAGCTGTCGTGACGAACGCGCGCTTTCTGGGCGGCGTACTCGGCATGGCCTGTGGCTTCTTTTCCCTGCTTTTTGCGCTCTCCCACGCAGAGGTCAGCCTGATAGGACCAGCCTCCGCGTCGCTGACATTCGTCACGAATGCAGTCGCAGCACGGTTCGTGCTTAAGGAAGATGTTGACCGGCGCCGCTGGGCCGCGGCGGTTTTTGTGTGTGCTGGCGTTGCGCTGCTGACGCGCTAGGGCAGGCTAGCTCCAGGTCTCCTTGCTGCCATCGAGCTTGCGATCCAGGTAAGTTGCAGCACTTATCAGGGCTAAGTGGGTCAGGGCCTGGGGAAAGTTTCCCAGATGCTCGCCGCTGCTGCCTAGCTCTTCGGAGTACAAGCCAAGGTGGTTCGCGTAGCCCAGCATCTTGTCGAACATCAGGCGTGCTTTCTCAAGCTGGCCAGCACGTGCCAGGCATTCGATAAGCCAGAACGAGCAGGCGTTGAAACTTCCTTCTTCCCCGTCGATGCCGTCGGACCCTGCAGCATAGCGGAAGACGAGGCTGTCCTCGGTGAGGCAGGACTCAATTCGTGCGAGTGTGGCCAGCCAGCGCGGATCGATCGGGCTGATGAAGCGCACCATCGGCATCAGGAGCAGGGCTGCATCGATGTCCTTCTCGCCGCGCGACTGAACAAACGAGTTCAATTCCTCATCCCAGAAGTTATCGAGAATATCGTCGTTGATCTTTCTTCGGGTTTGGTACCACTCCGCCAGTGGCGCATCGAGCGAGCGCTTCTCTGAGAGTCGAATAGCGCGATCGAATGCGACCCAGCACATCAGTCGGGAATGCAGCAGGTGTTTGCGGCCACCGCGCACCTCCCAGATCCCTTCGTCGGGCCGCTCCCAGTTATCACGCAGCCACTCCATCAACGCGCAGACTCGCCGCCAACCGTCTTTCGAAATGCCTTCGGAGTATTTATTCGAGAGATAGACGGCATCCATGATCTCGCCATAGATATCAAGCTGCAGTTGCGAGTTCGCGCCGTTGCCGATCCGCACTGGCTTTGAGTTTTTGTAACCACTGAGATGGTCGAGGAACTCTTCCTCAAGATGATTCTTGCCACTTGCCCGATACATGATGCGCAGCGGGCCATCCATGGTCTCGTCGCCCAGGCCTTCCGTCAGCCGCTGGCGCAGCCAGCGCGTGTACGAGCGAACCTCGCTTGAGAAGCCAAGCCGTACCAGCGCATACAGCGAGAAGGACGAGTCGCGCAGCCAGGTGTATCGATAATCCCAGTTGCGTTCGCCGCCAATCTTTTCCGGAAGGCCAAAGGTCACCGCAGCAATCGTCGCGCCATGCTCCTGTGAGAAGAGAAGCTTCAGGACGAGCGCCGAGCGATTGACCATCTCGCGCCAACGGCCCTTGTAGGTCGACTTACCGATCCATTCACGCCAGAAGTGCGAGGACTCTTCAAAGCAGCGCTCGATCTGCTTCTCATTGAGTAGTTCATTCGGCCCGGACTCTTCTTTCTTCAGGGAGCCAAAAGCAAACGAGGCTGTCTTTCCCTTCTCAAGGGTGAACACTGCCACGCCGTCATTGTCTTCAATCTCCAGCGGAACAGTCCCGTGCAGCGCCATCGCAGGGAGATCGACATCAGGATGGAAGCAGATGGCATCGCCCTGCTTGCATGCCTTGTGGGTCGCGCGCGCATAGTCGAAGCGCGGTGCACACCGCAGCACAAAGCGAATGGTTCCCTTGATAACTCGAACCATCCGGATGATCTGGTGTGCATATGCCGAGTCTTGGTTTCCATCTTCGACCGGCATGAAGTCGGTGATCTCCGCGACGCCATCTTCGGAAAGAAAACGCGTCAGGAGGATGTTGGTGTCGGGCAGATATAACTGCTTATTGCGCGCGCCTTCTATACAGGGCTCTATACGGAAAAAGCCACCCTTTTCGCTGTCGAGCAGCGCCGCGAAAATGGTGGGCGAATCAAACGCGGGAAAGCAGAAAAAATCGAGCGTGCCATCCACAGAGATCGTTGCAGCGGACCGCATGTTGCCGATGATGCCGTGGTTTTCGATAAGTTGATTCGGATTTGGTGCGTCTGCCGGCAACTGCGGTCTCCTTGAGCGAGTCTCTCAGGCATCGCTCCACCTTGGATGCATGAGGAACATAGCGGGACCCAACCTCCCGACACTCTCGATGTGCTCTAGCCAAAGAAGCGAAGGAAGCCGGTAGCGGGCAGGTCAGGAATCAGGAACGTTTCCGCGCCTCCTGTCACTGCTTCCGCGGCAAGAAATCCGGAGCGCGCAGCGCCTTCCATGGTGGCCGGCCAGCCTGTGTCGGTCCAGTCCCCCGCAAGATAGAGTCCCGGCCATGCGGTCGTGGCACCAGGCCGCTGGTTGTCGAGCCCAGGCGGAACAGAGAACGTGGCGCGAACTTCCTTGGTCACAACACCCTTCAGCAGCTTCGCTTCGCTCGCACGCGGAAAGAACAGTGCAAGCTCCCGCACAGCGAGCTCGAGGATCTCGGCCTGCGTCATTGATACAAGCTGCCGCGCCACGCTGATGACGAGTTCAATATGACTGCCCTGGTTCAGTCTTGGTTTTGGCTGAAGCTTCTCACGCTGGTACATCCACTGGATCGTGGTGTCGAGCAGCACGGCATGCGGCAGCTCCGTAATCTCGCGATCAAACCAGAGGTGCACGCCGGTGAGCGGCGCATGGGAGAAGTGTGACAGCGACTGTTGCAGTTTGTCTCTTGCAATCCCGGCCGGGAGGAACGCGGAGATGGTCTTTACGGCTTCAAAGGGCAGGGCGAGGATGACATCATCGAAACGCTCGCTCATCTGGTCACCGAGAGAAAGTTGCCAGCCACCCTCCACCGCAGAGACACCGGTGACACTGTTGCGTAGTTGGATGGCGCCGCCATGTGCCTGGATGTAGTTCGCTGCGCCCGTATACATCTCGGACAGTGGCAGAAGCGGAACCCCGATGAAGCCGGCTTCTGCGGAGTTGAGGAAGGAGTCGCGCAGGACTTTGCCGGCGTAGTGCACCGAGATGCGGTCCAGGTCTTCGTTGAGCGCGGACTGCAGGATCGGCTCCCAGAAGCGCTTGATCGCGCCCGGGGTCTGCGCATGTCGGTGCGCCCAGTCGAGGAAGCGCTCACCACCCGGGACGTCGGCGGGGTAGCCGCCGTAAAACTGCCGAAGGCCATGCGCGATCGCACGCTTGTCCCCGGTGGAGAAACAGCTTGCGCGCAGAAAGGACGGAGCGGATTGCAAGGGAGCAGGCAGAGCCGTGGGTCGCACGACACTGCGGCGTCCGCCAGGCTCGATGTACGTGATGGCACGCGTCCATGCGATCTGCTCGGTTCGACCGACGCGGTCGAAGAGGCCGCGCAGGTTCGTGCAGCAACCGAGCAGGATGTGCTGGCAGTTGTCGATCACCTCGCCCGAGCCAGGATGGAGGTATGACGATGCGCGTCCGCCAACATAGGGGCGCCGCTCAAAAACCGTAACGTCGTAGCCAGCTTCCGCAAGCGCGCAGCCTGCCGAAAGGCCGGCGACACCAGCACCGACGATAGCGACCTTGCGACGCTTGCCAGCGACAACACGGATGGCAGGGACGGGTTTCTGCGGCGCCGGCGCGGCACGAAAACGGGCAAGCATCGTCCGGCTCCACCCACGCGCCAGCAGGAGCAGCTTTTCCCAGGTAGGCACTGCGACCCGCCGTGAAAACACATCGTAGTCGGCGCGCTCGATGCGACCAAGCAGCCGATGGTAGATCGTCATCAGCACCCAGAGTGCTGGGCGGCTGTCCGGCGCGATCAACGGCAGCAATGCTTCGCCGGAGCGATAGAACGATGCCGCTCGCGCGGCCTGCTGCCTGAGCATCGTCTGCACGATGGCAGAAGGCGCACTACCGGTCTTCGCAGCAGCGGCGAGCGACTCCGGTGACAGTCCATGGACAGCGAGTTCATCGACCGGGAGGTACACGCGACCGCGTTCCGCATCCTCCCGGACGTCGCGCAGGATGTTCGTCAGCTGAAATGCAATGCCAAGCTCCTCTGCCAGCTTCTGTGCCTGGGGCGAGGTGAACTCAAAGATCCGGATGCACACAAGACCGACGACGGAAGCGACCAGGTAGCAGTAGCGATACAGATCATCGAAGGAGGCAAACGTTTCACTCGCGTCATGCTCTTCGCGCAGATCCATCGCTGTTCCCTCGACAAGCTGATCGAGAAGCGTCAACGGAATCCTGTAGCGAAGACGTGCGTCATTGAGCGCGAGGAACACAGGGTCGTCGCTGCCATGCTCTGCGGCGTGGTGCCAGTCCGCGATCCACGCCGCCATCTGCTCACGGCGGATCTGGCGGCTGAGTGTTTCATCGTCGGCCAGGTCATCGGCACGGCGCATGAAGGCATACACCGCACAGATGGCGTTCCGCTTGGGTGCGGGCAGAGCGAGAAAGGCGAAATAGAAATTCTTGGCCTCGCGGCGTGCGATCAGACGGCACGCCGCGTAGGCCTCGGGAATGGTCACGGGCGATTGCCCTTCGAGCTCAGACGGCGGCGCAGGTACTTGCCCGCGAGCGCGCGCAAAAGCAGCGCAGCCTTGCGCGATTTGCTGATCGAGGGACGTGCACGCAGGACGTCATACCCGTGCGCTTCAATTGCGTGCAGGATCTCAAGGCCGCCACGAGAGAACAGATCGAGGTCTACGGCAAGTTCGCGATCGACCATGCCAATCAGCGGGAGCCCGCTCCCAAACAGCACACGCGCGTAGCCGACCTCATACGCGAGCAGCTCCGTGACTGCCTTTGAGGCAGCGCCTTGTTCGATGCCCTCTGCGATCATGGCTTCGGTCACCTTGAAGCGCGCCATGTCGGCTGCGGGCAGATAGATCCGGCCCTTCGCGTGATCGACGCGCACGTCCTGCCAGAAATTCGCAAGCTGCAGCGCTGTGCAGGTCTGATCAGAAAGGCGAAAGCGCTCCTCATCCCGATAGCCTGCAACGTACAGCACGAGGCGCCCAACCGGGTTCGCTGAGTAGCGGCAGTACCTGAGCACGTCTTCAATTGTTGCGAAACGCGTGATGGTCTGGTCCTGGCGAAACGCAACCAGTAAGTCCGCGAACGGTTCCATCGGAATATTGCAGGCGCGAATCGTTGGCTCAAGCGCGACAAACACCGGGTGCGTGGCGCGACCCTCGTAGCAGCTGTGCAGCTGCGTCTCCCACCAGTCGAGCAAGGCGAGTGACTGGGCTTCATCACCCACCTCATCGCCAAGGTCATCTGACACGCGGCAGTACGCATAGATCGCGTGGAAGTGCGTACGCAAACGCTCGGGCAGAAACCAGCTGGCGACGTGGAAGTTTTCGTAATGCGTCTCGGTGAGGTTCTGGCACCAGCGCTGTGCTTCGAGCAGGCTCGGGGTATAGGTTGGCGGACGATACGAGGCCGGGAGGGCAGCCCAGCCTTTCTCCAAGAGTTCGTCACGATCGTGCCCGATGGGAAGTGTAGCCATGCTCAGGGAAGGATAACCGTCTTGATGCCACGTGTGGCACCACTGCTCATGGTTTGATACAGCGTGACAACATCGCCAAGACCGGCGCGGCCGGTGAGAAAGCGCTTCGCCTGGAATCGGCCGCTGCCAAGCATCGCGAGCGCGAGGCGCACAGTGTGAGGCGTGTGGTGGAAGCTCGCCCGGAGTGACAGGCCGCTGTAATGCAGCTGGTTGGTGTCGAGTTGCACCTGAGTGCCTGCCGGCGGTCCTCCGAAGAAGTTGACGGTGCCGCCTTTGCGCGCCATATCAACAGCCCAGCCCCACGTCGTAGGGGAGGCAACCGCCTCGATGGCTATGTCGACGCCGCGCGATTCCTCGGTCAGCGTCCGCACAGCCGTAACCGGGCTGCTTCCATCCTTCGGCAGCAGCACTGTCTCTGCCGCACCAAGGGCCTTGGCAGCAGCGGCCTGCTCGGGGTGCTTGCAAACAGCGATGACAGAGATGCCGCTGAGTGCAGCGGCGTGCACGAACAGAAGCCCGATCGGGCCAGCGCCGATCACCGCGAGCGTGTTGCCTGCACGCGCATTCGATTCTTCGAGACCCAGCAGAACACAGGCCAGTGGCTCGGTCAGTGCTGCCTGTTCCAGTGGCAGGTGAGCCGGAACGCGCAGCGTGTTCTTGGCTGCGATCCGTGCCGGCACGCGCAGGTACTCCGCGTAGGCGCCATTGTTGAAGAGCAGATCGTCACAGAGATTTGGCTGCGACGCGCGGCAGTAAAAACATTGTCCGCATGGCGCCGAGTTCAGCGCGACGACCTGGTCCCCCGGGGCAAAGGGCGCGCCCTTGCCTGCTTCCTCAACGATGCCGGCAATCTCATGCCCGAACGGAATAGGGGGCTGAAGCATCCGGGCATGGTAGCCGCGACGAAATACCTTCAGGTCGGTCCCGCATGTCAGCGCTGCGCTCACACGCAGCACCAGCTCGCCGGCCGCCGCGCGTGGCCGCGGCACTTCTTCGAGCCGCAGGTCTTCCCTGCCGTACAGCACAGCAGCCTGCATGGTGCGTGTGCCGAGTAGGGGGCTCATCGATTCGCTCCTTGAGGCGTCATGAAGATCTTCATGGAGTCCGCCACTGGGTGCGATGCGATGCGGATGGCTTCTACCGCCTCGGCGAGCGAGAAGCGATGGGAGATGAGCTTGGTCAGATCGAATCCGCTGCGATAGCCGTCGAAAACCAGCTGTGCGCCTTCCTCCTGGATCTCGACTGACGCGCTGTAGGACCCGATCAGGGATTTCTCGTCCATGCAGATCGCGGCCGGATCGACCGGGGCGTCGCCATGCTGCGTCTGCGCGAACAGCAGCACGCGTCCGCCACACCGGGCAGCGTTCATCGCGACCTTGATCAACGGATCACCGGCAACCGCGAGGATCACGGCATCCGCGCCGCGGCCTTCGCTCTCGGCGTGTGTGCGCGCAACGACATCTTCTTTCGCTGCATCGATCGGATGGTGGAGGCCGTACTCGGCCGCGATCGCATGGCGTTCCGGGTAGAGGTCGGAGGTGAGCACCTTGGCGCCCGTGCGCGCAGCAAGCGCCGCGAGAATGATCCCGATCGGACCCTGGCCGATGACGAGAACCGTCTCATCGGGCTCGAGTGCGAGATTCTTGATCGCCTTCAGGCAGGTATTGACTGGCTCGATGAAGGCGGCCTGCTCGAAGGGAATGCCATCGGGGATCTTCACGAGGCCACCTTCCACGATCCAATCCATCACGCGCACGTACTCGGCGAAACCACCGCCTGAGGGTTCAAACGCAGCCGTAACGCCGACCCTCTTGTATGTCGGGCATTGCGCAAAGGTCTTCTTGCGGCAGTAGTAGCAGTGGCCGCACGGGATGTGATGGAAGACCATCGCGCGGTCGCCGGGTGCGACGTTCGTGACGCCTTCCCCGACGGCCACCACGGTGCCTGCGGTCTCGTGCCCAAAGACGCGGGGTGCGGAGTGAGAGCCAGTGTGAATCTTCTTAAGGTCGGTGCCACAGATGCCGCAGGCGGCTACCTGGAGCAGCACCTCGCCCGGGCCGATCGCCGGAACGGGCACGTCTTCGACGCGTACGTCGTCCACGCCACGATAGACGGCGGCCTGCATCGTCGCCGGCAGCGGTATCTCTGCTGCGGCAGCGGGCCGATGAGCGATGTGGGTCGCTGATGCCATGATCATCAGGATATCAACTTCACCTGCCCCAAAACGTATGGCATCGCACTTGCGAGTGACTCTGCGGCTTCCCTGCTGTTGCGGCCGAGTTCCATCAGCGGCGACCAGGCGCCTGGCCGCAGCAGCGCGTGGAGCACAAAAGCACCCATGCGCATCTGCCCGGCGGGGTTGATAAAGCGGTTGAGATCCGGCAGACGATCCCCGGCGTTGTCGGAGATTCCCCTGACGCACTCGAACCGAAGGCCATGCGCGCGAGCGAGGCGGCCGATCGTCGCAGCCTCCATGTCGACCAACTCGGCCTGGTACCGCAGTGCCAGAGCTTCCTTCTCGTCTGCGCGGGCGACGTGGTCGAGCGTCACGAGCCGCAGGGGAGCCATGGGCCCGGTCTGTCGCGAATCAGTAGCGAAGCGCTCGCCAGTGCGCGCATCCACCACCTCGGCGACGGTATAGATGTCCGGGGCTGTCACCGCTTCTGTCAGCGCGCCAGCCCACCCGTAGGAGATGACCGTGTCCAGTACGCCAGCGGCCTCGCGCACGGCGGCAAACGACCGGGTGGCCGCGGCACCACCCATGCCCTCCGCGGCGGCGAAGCATTCTGCATTGCCGATCTGCCCGATGAACACCTGGTCCGTACGCGGCCACTGGCGCACCAGGGGTTTTAGCTCAGCCGGGAGCGCCGCGATGATGCCGATCCGCTTCATCGGGCAGGTCTTTCCGAGGGCGCATAGCCGTTGGCGCGAAACCAGTCGATCGCCGAGCGCAGCGCCTGGTACACCGGCACCACGCGGAAACCCAGTTCTCGTTCCGCCTTGGCCGAGGAGGCGAACATCTTCTTCTGCCCCATGCGGACCGCCTCCACGGTCGCGCGCGGCTCCTTGCCACGGATGCGGCCGGTGATCCACTCGTCGAAGAAGGCGAAGAGCAGCGCGACTGTGACGGGCACCTTGTGTTTCGGCGAGGCGATACCGGTGATCGTGGACATCTTGTCGAGGATCTGTTTGAGCGTGAGATTTTCGCCGCCCAGGATGTATCGCTCGCCCGGCCGGCCCAGGGACAGCGATGCAACGTGCGTGCGCGCGACCTCGGCGGCGTCGACCAGGTTCAGCCCAGTGTCCATGTAGGCGGGAAAGTTGCCGTTCAGGAAATCCACGACGATGCGGCCCGTGGGTGTGGGCTTCACATCGCCAGAGCCGATCGGGGTTGTCGGGTTGAGCGTGATCACATGCTGCCCTGCCTGCGCGGCTTCAAGCGCCACCTGCTCGGCCATATATTTCGATCGCTTGTAGTGGCCGACCATGTTCGCGAGCGTGACCGGCGTGGCTTCGTCGACGATCATCCCGTTCTTCTGGAAGCCCATCGTCGCGACGCTCGAGGTGTAAACCGTGCGGGCGACCCCTTCCTCACGTGCCATTGCGAGCAGCGCGCGTGTGCCCTCGACGTTGGCCCGGTACATCTCCTCGGGGTCGCGGACCCATAACCGGTAGTCGGCAGCCACATGCATCAGGGCATCGCAGCCGCGCAGGCCGGAGCGGAGCGTTTCGGGCTGGCGAAGATCGCCCACAACGGTGTCGAAGCCGCGCAGTTCCTGTAAATTGCGCAGGTCGCTGGTAGGCCGGACCAGCACCCTTAATGCTGCCCCCTCTGCCACAAGCGCGCGCGCCACGTGCGCGCCCAGAAATCCTGTTGCCCCTGTAATGAAGACTTTCATCGGTCTTTGTCATTGTACGGACCAAGGGCTGCATCCCAATTTGTCGGAGGATTTATGGACAAGCTAGCAATCTGGGCACAGCTCGAAGCCAAGCCGGGCAAGGAAGCCGAAGTGGAAGCGTTCCTGAAGTCGGCCCTGCCGATGGCACAGGCCGAGACCGGGACGACCACCTGGTACGCACTGAAGATCGGTCCATCGAAGTACGGGATCTTCGACACCTTTGCGGATCATGACGCGCGGGAAAAACACCTGTCCGGCGACATCGCGAAGGCGCTGTTTGCCAAGGCCGAAGAGCTCTTTGCCAAGCCGCCCGAGATCGACAAGCCAGAGATCCTTGCAGCAAAGGCTCCAGGCGCGTAAGCGCGCTCCTCAAACGACGTCATTCTGAGCAGAACGAGGGACCCGTGCTTCCCCTGCTGTGCCCGGCAGGTTGGATCGCTGGTCCCTCTTCGTTCAGGATGACTCCAATTTCGATGGCGAGCTGTAGGATCGCCAGCTAACTCCCCGCTGCGGCCCATCTCCCTACAACCGCACCAACTTCCTTCAGAACCGCTTCGCGCTCGTCGGCGGACGGCGTTGTGGCGTTGTAGAGCGCTGCCACGATGACAGGTGAATGTCCGGGAGGCCAGGCAATCGCCGTGTCGTTGGTCTCGGTATCTCCTGTCCCGGTCTTGTCGCCGATCTTCCAGCCAACGGGCATGCCGGCACGGAGACGATCCTTTCCGGTCTGGCACTGCAACACCCAGCCGAGCAGGCGCTCGCGGGACCCAGGATGAAGCGTATCTCCGAGCAGGAGCTTCTGCGTGAGCGCGACGAACGCTCGCGGGCTGGTGGTGTCGCGATCCCCGGAGGCTGTGTTCATCGCCAACTCGATCCGGTCGAGCCGCGTCACCGGGTCGCCCTGTGCGCGCACAAAGCGCGTGTAACCCTGCGGGCCACCGATCTTCGCAAGCAGAAGGTTCGCTCCCCCGTTGTCACTCACCTCGACCACGGCTGCACAGAGCTCTGCAACTGACAGCGAACCCTTGCCATCGACCAGGTGCGCTCGCGTGACCGGGGCGACACCTGGGATCTCGCCGGCTGTGTACGGCACCTGGTCCGACAGCCTCAGCTCCCCGGCATCGACCCGGGCGAGCACGGCAGCAGCGAGCGGCAGCTTGAACATACTGCACATCAGGAAGCGTTCATCCGCGCGATGAGCGAGCTGGCGTCCTGTTTGGGTATCGAGTGCGAAGACGCCGAGACGGCCGCCATGGCGTGCTTCGATCGTGGCGATTGGATCCTCGGCGTCCGCCCAAGCAGAATGCGGCGTAAAGGAAACGGCCGACGCACATGCGCCAGCCGTGAGGAGAGAGAGAACGGTTCTGCGATTCACAGGGACGAGCATCGCACGAAGTCAGGCAGAGAGCTAGTCGAGCGTCTCAGGCTGGATCGCGATGTTCTTTTCGCCGGCAGCCTTTTTCTCGTGATACTTCTTCACCCACGCGTCGAAGCTCTTGCCTGCGGCAGTATCGCGCCCGGTAAACTGCAGTGCCGCGATCTCGCTGTAGGCGACGTTGACCTTGGTGCGTGCATTTGAAGGGATCACGCGAACGACAGAGTCCTGGAGGGTGTCGCCGAGCCGGCGATCGAAGACGTAGCCATTCAGCGTCTGGCCATCGCGCAGGGTCAGCGTGACATCGCCCCGATAATCGAACGCCTTTTCAAACGCAACGCGCTTTTCTTCGTCCGTCGCCAGCTCCGGGATCCAGCCTTCCAGTTGCTCGCGTTCCCGTCCCGCGGCGATCTCGAGCTGGTCCGGATCGATGTGGGCGTCCATGCCCTTGCCGCTGATCTCCTCGGCTCCGGTGGGAGGTGCCGGCGCGACACCGGTGCCAAAGTTAGGGACTTCGTTCGGGTTCATCGGACCGAGGTCTCCTGTTCCACGGTGACGTGCGTGTGGACGGGATTGCTGATCTGCACGAGCGGGGCATGGGTGTGCTTCGCCGGCTCATTCAGAAGGTCAAGCGCACCGCGGTCCTCATACTTCGCGAACAGAGTTGCGAGTGCAGTCTCGGCAAAACCCTTCCACGACGAGAAGGTGTAGTAGGCGCCCGATGCCTCGTAACCCGAGTGCACCATGCAGTTCGCGCACTTGGGATTGCCGCTTTCCGTACCGTAATTGGCCCAGTCGGTGGTCTCGATCAGCTCGTTGAATGTGTCGGCGTAGCCATCCTGCAGAAGGTAACAGGGTTTCTGCCAGCCGAAGACCGAGTATGCCGGCATGCCCCAGGGCGTGCAAGTAAACTCGCGCTTGCCCATAAGGAACTCCATGTACATGGGCGACGCATTGAACTTCCAGCTCTTCTTGCGGTTCGAAAGGATTGCGCGGAACAGCCGGCGCGAACGGGCACGACCAAGAAAGTGCTTCTGATCGGGCGCCTTCTCGTAGGTGTAGCCGGGAGCCACCATCATGCCCTCGACGCCGAGTTCCATCAGCTCGTCGAAGAACAGACGCACCGAGTTCGGGTCGGCGCCGTCGAACAACGTCGTATTCGTCGTGACCCGGAAGCCAGCGGCAACCGCAGCCTTGATGCCTTCGACCGCAATGTCGTAGCCGCCTTCGCGACAGACCGAGAAGTCATGGTGTTCGCGCTGGCCGTCGAGGTGCACCGAAAAGCTCAGGTACTTCGAGGGCTTGAACAGGTGCAGCTTCTCCTTGAGCAGCAGCGCGTTCGTGCACATGTAGACATACTTCTTGCGCTCTACGAGGCCGGCCACAATCTCGGCGATCTGCGGATGCAGGAGGGGCTCGCCGCCAGGGATCGAAACCATGGGGGTGCCGGCTTCTTCAACCGCGCGGAAACACTCTTCCGGTGAGAGTTCCTGCTTGAGGATGTGAGCCGGGTACTGGATCTTGCCGCAGCCCGCACACGCAAGGTTGCAGCGGAAGAGCGGCTCAAGCATGGTCACGAGCGGGAACCGCTTCCGGCCGCTCATCTTCTGCTTCAGGATGTAGGTGGCCACGGTCCAGGCCTGCGATACGGGTACTGCCATAGTCTCTTTACCCCTTCAGTGCTGCGGTGGGTCGGCTGTAAGGTTCTTGCAGAGCTGCTTTGTCTGCCCTGGCCTTGCGCTCAATCGTCTCCGCGCTCGATGGCCCGCTTGTAAGTGGTTAGTGCCAGCAGCGGAAAGTAGTCCCGATACTGGTGGTATGCCAGGTAGAAGACCCGTGGAAAACCGGTGCCAGTGTAAATCGCCTGCCGATTTCTGCCCTCTCCCATGGACTCATCCCAGCTTCCGGCCTCGGTCTGGTGTTCGAGCAGCCAGCGGACACCTTTCGCCACGGAGTCCGAGCGCTTATCGCCTGCAGCCAGCAGTCCCAGGATTGCCCAGGCGGTCTGCGAAGGAGTGCTGATGCCGATGCCGCGCTGGTCCGGGTCGTCGTAGCTCAGCAGGCTTTCGCCCCAGCCGCCATCTGCGTTCTGCACCATGCGAATCCACTCGGCAGCCTGCTGAATCTCGGGCTCGTGATTCCACATGCCGATCGCTTCGAGGCCTCGCAACACAAGGTAGGTGCCGTACAGATAGTTGACGCCCCAGCGTCCGAACCATGACCCGTCGGTCTCCTGCTCGCTCAGGATGAAGCGAACAGCCTTGTCGACCCGTTTGTCTGCGCGGGTGAAGCCGTAGACCGAGAGTGTCTCCAGTACGCGGCCCGTGATGTCGACCGTTGGTGGGTCGAGCATCGCGTTGTGGTCAGCGAAGGGAATGTACTGGAAGATCATCTTGGTGTTGTCTTTGTCGAACGAGGCCCAGCCGCCATTGCGGCACTGCATGGCAAACACCCAGTCAATCGCTCGCTTTGCCACGTCGTACTGGTAGCGCTCGCGCGGATTGTCGACCTTGTTCAACGCAAGTAGCACCTGCGCCGTGTCATCCACATCCGGGTACCACTCGTTGTTGTGCTCGAAATACCAGCCGCCCGGCTCGGTATTGCGCACCTTCTCGGCCCAATCGCCCTTGTGGCGCACTTCCTTTGAAAGCATCCAGTCAACTGCGCGCAGGAGCCGCGGGTCGGTGCGGTCGACACCCGCCTCACCCAGCGCGAAGACCGCTTGTGCCGTGTCCCAAACGGGCGACATGCAGGGCTGCATCCGGAAGGTTGGCTCCGGGTAGTCCGGAGTGCCGTTGGGCTCGTCGATACCGAGCTTTTCGAACTCATCCAGCGCGCGGATCATCTGCGGATCGTCGAGCGAGTAGCCGAGCCAGCGCAGCGCGATCATCGCGTTCAGCATGGCCGGGTAGATGGCGCCGAGACCATCCGACATTTCGAGCCGTGCCAGCAGCCACTTCTCCGCCTGGCGCAGGGCGACCTTGCGGAGTGGGCGGATGTGCACCCGCTCGGCCCAGTGGATGACCCGGTCGATGCCCAGAAAGACATTCCGCCAGGAGACGGGCTTCTTGGTGTCCCAGCGCAGGTGGAGATTCGCGTTCTCCCGGCCGCCGACGAAGAGCTCATCGATGCCCTGCTCGGACGCAATCTTCTTGAACGGCTTCTTCGCGTACGCGATCGAGAGCGGCACCAGGATGGCGCGCGACCAGGAGCTGATCTCGTAGACATTGAAGTAGAACCAGTTCGGAAACAGAACGATCTCGGGCGGCACGGCAGGCACCGCGTCGTAGTCGTACTGACCCATAAAGCACAGGTAGATCTTGGTGAAGGTGTTGCATTCGGTCACGCCGCCGTTCCGAAGGATCCACTCGCGGGCACGAACCAGCCGCGACTCGTCAGGCGACCACCCCATCAGCTTGCAGGCAAAGTAGCACTTGACCGAGAGCGAGATATTCGACGGACCGCCAGGATAGATCGACCAGCCGCCATCCTCGTTCTGGTAGCGCAGCATCTCGGCAAGCGCGCGCTGCAGGCGGCCAGCGTCGCCGGTGCCGAGCAGCAGGTGAACAAAAATATAGTCCGCTTCGAGCATCGAATCGGCTTCGAGCTCACCACACCAGTAACCCTCCGCATGCTGGTTCCGGAAGATGGCATCCCGCACACGGCCGATCGACGTCTGCACTCGATCGAGTGCGACGTCCAGCCGTCCAAACTTGAGCCGTCCACTTTGCTCGCCGAGTTGTTCCCGCTGAGGTATTGTGCTCATGCCTTCTATTGGACTCCGCTGCACACTTCCGGATTCCCGGAGAGCCTCCCTTTGTTACGAGGCTGTGACTCCGGTGGTTCCCTGTGCAGCAGCAGCCTGAGCAATCTCAGGGGGCAGGCCAAAGCGCACGTTTTCTGGCATCACTTCCACTTCGAGCGTATCGCCGTAGCCGCGCGAGCTGAGGAACTCGACCACACCTTGCACGAGCACCTCGGGAGCCGAAGCGCCGGCAGTCACCGCGACCGTGTTTACGCCCTCCAGCCACTCGGGCAGGATGTCTTCTGCCTTGTCGATCAGGTAGGAGCTGGTGCTCAGGTTCTGCGAGACCTCGACAAGGCGATTGGAGTTCGAGGAGTTGGTCGAGCCGACGACCAGCACCAGGTCTGCCTGGTGCGCGACATTCTTCACAGCAACCTGGCGGTTCTCGGTCGCGTAGCAGATGTCCTGCGAGTGCGGCCCCGCGATGTTGGGGTACTTCTCCTTCAATGCCTGGATGATGTCCCGCGCCTCGTCAAGCGAAAGCGTGGTCTGTGTCAGGTAGGCGACCCGGTTCGGGTCCGGCACCTCGAGCACCTTCACCTCCTCGGCGGTAGACACAACCTGCGTCACATCCGGAGCTTCGCCGAGGGTGCCTTCAATTTCATCGTGATCGCGGTGACCGATCAGCACCAGGGAGTAGCCCTGCTTGGCAAATTTGATCGCTTCCACGTGCACTTTCGTGACCAGCGGGCAGGTGGCGTCGATCACCTTGAGCCGACGCTGCTTCGAGTCCTCACGCACCGCGGGCGACACACCGTGGGCAGAGTAGATCACCCGCGCTCCCTCGGGTACCTCCGAGATATCTTCAACGAAGATCGCACCTTTTGCCGCCAACTCGTTCACAACAAAACTGTTATGTACGATCTCCTTGCGCACGTAAATGGGCGCGCCGAAGGTCTCGATAGCGATGTTGACGATGTCGATAGCGCGCACAACGCCGGCGCAGAAGCCACGCGGCTTGAGCAGAAGGATCTGCTTGGCGCCTGGGACGCGAGTCGGAGCAAGGGTGATCTGGACGGTGGAAGTCACATCACGCAGTATACCGTGTAGGTTCTTCCGGGTGGTAGCGGTTTGCACTATGCGCTGTGCAACACAAGGGGTACCGGCGTCCCGGCATGGAGGCGCTTCCTCGACGGAGGTGAGCCACGTTGACTCGCGTCCGCCTGTCGCGAAGCTGTTTTCCCGTCTCGACTCTTAGCCTCGCACCTTTCGAAACCGAAGCAGCGGGTTCATCGGCTCGACGCCAGCATCTGCTCGGCGTGCCGTCGGCTGGTTTCGGTGACCTTGGCGCCGGAGATCATGCGCGCAAGCTCCTCGGTTCGTTCGCCCACGGTCAGCAGCCGGACACTTGTGGTCGTGCGCGCCTGCTTCTCTTTCTTCTCGATCAGAAAGTGCTGGTCTGCAAACGCGGCAATCTGCGGCAGGTGGGTCACGCACAGCACTTGCTGGGAGCGCGACAGGGCTTTCAGCTTCTGCCCAACCGCTTCCGCGGCCCGGCCACCAATACCGATGTCGATCTCGTCGAAAACCAGCGTCCGCGGCATCGGCGCCCTGCGTCGCTCCCTGGCGCTCGCGCCTTCCTCCACGCTGACCTTGAGCGCGAGCAGGACGCGGGACATCTCGCCGCCGGAGGCTACCTCGTCCAGCGGCTTGAGCGGCTCGCCGGTGTTTGTGGCGATGCGACAGGTCACCGTGTCCCAGCCGTGACCCTGCCAGCCGGCCTGTTCCGTGCGTGACTGCACCTGCACCTCGAAGCGGACGCGCATGGCCAGCTCGTTGATTTGTTTCTCGGCCAGGCGTCCGAGCCTGGCCGCCGCCCCGCGCCGGTCGGATGCGAGGGCTTCAGCTGCTGCGATGTAATGCTTCTCGGCCGAGGCAAGTTCCACGCGGAGCGATTTCACGATCTCGTCCCGGTTCTCGATCTCCGCGATCTTGCCGGCAACTTCGTCGCCATACGCGATTACCTCGGCGAGCGTCGCGCCGTACTTACGCTTCAGCCGGTCGAGGGCGGCGAGCCGGTCTTCGATTTCCTCGAGCCGATCCGGCGAACTCTGCACCCCTTCGGCATAGTCGCGGACCGTAGCCGACACGTCATTCACCGCGGCGCGGGCGTCGATCAGCTGCGAGACCTGCTCGCGGAAGCGCTCGTCGTAGCGAGCCAGTTCTTCCAGCTGCTTGAGCGCAGCGGCCAGCACGGCCTCCGCCGAGCCGGTGCCCTCGTAGAGAAGGTCGTGTGCGCTCAGCGCCGCGGCTAGGAGCTTCTCGGAGTTCGCGAGCACGCGGCGCTCTGACTCAAGCTCTGTGTCCTCGTTGTCGCGAGGGGCTACGGACGAGATTTCCTTGTGCTGGAAGCTCCAGAGATCGAGTGCGCGAAGACGATCCTGCTCTTCCTGTTCGAGCGAGCGCAGGCGGGTCTGCACAGCGCGCCATTCCCGGTATCGATGCGACACGGCTTCCTGCGAGAGCCCGGCGAAACGGTCCAGGAGGCCGCGTTGTTGCGTCTCGTCGAAGTCGCCGCCGGTCTCGCTCTGTGCGTGGACCAGTGCGAGCTGGGGAGCGAGCTGGCGCAGCACGCCAACCGTCGCTGGCTGATTGTTGACAAAGACGCGGCCTTTGCCGGTGGCGAGGACCTCGCGTCGCAGGATCACTTCGTTGCCCTGAGGATCGATTCCGTTCTCTTCAAGAATCTGCTCGGCGCCAGGCGTGCCTTCAAAGACACAGGCCACGACGGCCCGCTCGGCCCCGTGGCGCACGATGTCACTGGAAGCCTTGTCGCCCATGAGGAGGGCCAGCGCATCGACCAGGATCGACTTACCCGCGCCGGTCTCACCGGTCAAGAGGTTCAACCCCGGGCCGAAGGTGGCGATCGCGTGATCAATAACAGCGTAGTTTTCCGCGCGTAGCTCGAGGAGCATGGGATCCTACTCGGCAGCATAGCAGCCTGCCTTGCGCTCTGGTTGGTGGGCGGCCGGCGTCGCTGAATCGATGGTGTGGCGGCCGGGGCCACGCGAGATCAGAGGTACCTCGCTGCACCCTGCCTCGCAGAGAGGCCGCGGCCGGAACACCCGTAATGCGTCCCTAAACGCCTGATGGCAACTTGGTTGCCGTATCCGGCGTCTGCTAACGTGAAACCGGGCATATTCCTACGAATGACATATCTATTGACCTTTGCTGCTCTCCTGCTCCAGGCCGACCCGGATGGGGGAGCCTCCGCACCACCGGTTGCGAACAACGGCTCGGCGATGCTCGAGATGCTGACCAACTCCGGGCCGATCGCGCTTGCAGTGTTGGGTGTGCTGCTGCTCGCGAGCCTCTACTCGTGGGCGATCATCCTCGGGAAGCTCTCGACCTTCCGCAAGGCCCGGACGCAGAGTGTTCGTTTTCTGCGCGCCTTCCGGAAGGCACAACGCCTGCAGGAGATCGCGACGGTCTCCGAGCAGTTCAAGCCCTCCCCGCTCGTCTCGGTGTTCGATGAGGTCTACGAGACCTACCGGCGGCAGACCGGTGGCGGTGGTCCGCCGCGGAACATCACGGCGCTTGAGCGCTCGGCGCAGACTGCCTCGAGCGAGTCGCTGACGGTGCTTGAGAACCGGCTGACCTGGCTCGCAACCATCGGGTCGATCTCGACTTATGTGGGCCTGTTCGGCACGATTATGGGCATCGTGGACGCCTTCCACGGGCTTGGCACGGCCGGCTCGGCGACGCTGCGGGCCGTGGCTCCCGGCGTTTCGGAAGCGCTGATCACGACCGCTGCTGGCCTCGTCGTTGCGGTCCCGGCCGTCATCGCCTACAACCAGTTCACGGCGCGGTGTCGCGAGTTCGGGTCGCGCAATGATGACTTTGCGCGTGAACTGCTGAACTCGCTCGAAGAAGTCAGTGTGCGCCCGGGGCAGGATGTGCGGCTCCAGGAGCAGGCAGAACGGGAGCCGGTCCGTGGCATTCACCAGTAGAGAAGGCCACACACAAACGGCGCTGGGCGAGATCAACATCGTGCCGCTGGTCGACGTGGTGCTGGTGCTGCTTGTCATCTTCATGCTGACGGCTCCGGTGCTGCAGTCGGGCATCGAGGTTGCGGTGCCGAAGACCCATACCGTCAAGGAGGTTTCGCAGCCACGGCAGGTGGTCACCATCGATCGCCAGCAGCGCGTGTTCCTGGGCGAAACCCCGGTCAACCTGGCCGAACTCCCCGCGAAGCTTCGCGTACCCAACGGCGACCCTGCGCACCAGGTCATCTATCTCCGCGCGGATGAGAAAGTTCCTTTCGGTGCTTTCGCTTCGGTCATGGACGCGGTCAAACAGGCAGGGATCACGAACATCAGCATCGTGACGCAACCGATCGAGCAGAAGTAAATGCCGCTGCAGCCACCCGAGTTCGACTTTGACCAGGACCCGTTTCGCAGGCCGGCGATCGGTTCCCTGCTCCTGCATGTCGCGGTCATCGGAACGCTCGCGATCTCGGCAGTGATCATCGCGCATATCCATGGCAATGCATGGGGCAACAACGACAACACACAGGGCGCGATCCAGGCCACGATGGTGGCGTCGGCCCCGGCGATCCCGCTGCCACAGGATCAGAAGCCAACCGACCAGGTGCTCGCGACGCAGACACCCAGCCCTGCTCCCGCGCCACCCGCGCCGAAGGCGGAACGTGCGGATGCGCAGGACTCCATTCCGATCCCGGTCAAAGCGCCGGTGAAACCGAAGCTGGAGCCGAAGAAGCAGGTTGAACAGACCAGGCCGCTCAAAGTGCCGGTGCAGCATGTCCCGCTGGTGCCAGCGCCTTCTCACCTCGACCAGGTTCATCCGACAAACCGCGCGACCTATGGCGAGGCCGCGCCTGCCTCGGTGCCCCGCTCGATGGCGCAGGCGACCCCGGGCGCGCAGACCACGGTCCAGGGCGGCAACTTTGGCGCGCTCTACGGCTGGTATGTGAGCCAGATCAACCGGCGCATCTCGCAGAACTGGTACCTGCAGGAGGTGGACTCTTCAACACCCTCAGGAGCAAAGGTCTACCTGACATTCTCCCTGAGCCGCAGCGGCGCGCCAAGCGGCGTGCGGGTCCAGCAGTCCAGTGGTTCCACCTCGCTCGACTCCTCGTGTGTGCGTGCGGTGCAGCGTGTTGACTCCTTTGGACCCCTGCCCAGCGGATACACAGGTTCCTCACTTTTGGTGCAGTACTATTGTCAAAAGCCGTAGCAGCTTGATAACGGTGCGCAGGACAGGTCTGAGACAAATGAAGAAGATGCGCGGAATTTCACTGGGCGCTGTAAGCGCCATGCTCGTTTGCTTTGGGACGTCCGCTCTCGCGCATGCTCAGGACTGGGTGCGCACGGGCACCAATCTTGGCGCACAGCGCATTCGGATCGCCACAGCCAACTTCAAGCCTGGCTCTGCTGACCCGCAGACGAACACACTCAAGAACGCCTTCGATACGACCCTCTTCAGCGATCTGCAGAATGCCGGCATCTTCGACATGGTGTCGAAGAGCATGGCTCCCCCGCTGATGCCGGGTTCGCAGAGTGATGTGCAGCTTGCCTCGTGGGCGGCTGCGCCGTCGAGCGCCGAGATGCTGGCATTTGGAACGTTTTCCGTCAGCAACGGACAGCTGTCGGTTACGGGCTTTCTCGACGACACCAAGAACGCGCAGAGCCCGCAGGTGCTGGGCAAGCAGTATAACGACACGGCGTCCGAAGTAAGTGCGCGTCACATCGCCCATCGCTTCGCCGACGAGATCATCGAGCGGCTCGGTGGCATTCCAGGCATTGCCGAAACCACGATCTACTATGTCGCCGCGAAGAGCGGCAACAAAGAGATCATGGCGATGGATTACGACGGCGCGAATCCGCGCCAGATCACCCATCTCGGCACCATCTCACTTTCGCCGCATCCCTCGCCCGATAACTCGCGGATCGCCTTCTCGTCGCTCGGCAAGAACGGCTGGTCGATCCGGATGTATTCGCTTGAGCTGAACCGCCCGGTCGCTTTCAATTCGCCAGCGGGCACAACCCTGTCGCCGGCCTGGGCAAGCAGCGGCGCCAAGATCGCGTTCTCTTCGGATCGGCCGGCAGGCGACTCGGAGATCTATAGCTCCGACACGTCGGGTGGCGACGTGCACCGGCTGACCAGTTTTCGCGGCCCCGATGTCTCGCCCTGCTGGAATCCGAAGACGAACTCGCAGATCGCGTGGGTGAGTGGCCGCACCGGACTGCCGCAGATCTACATCATGGATTCCGATGGCGCGAACGTGCAGAGGATGACCGATGGAGGCTATGCCACCTCACCCTCGTGGTCGCCGAACGGACAGTTTTTGACCTTTGCCTGGAACCGTAAGTACGGGCCCGGGGCTCCGGGTGGCCAGGATATCTACATCATGGATATCGCGAGTCACCGTTGGACGCAGCTGACCCATGATGCGGGACGCAATGACTTCCCCACCTGGTCCCCGGATGGACGGCATATCGCCTTTCAGCGCGAGGGAGAAGGTGGCATGCAGATCTGGACGATGCTGGCAGATGGGACCGAGCAGCAGCCACTGACCCACGGCGGCAGCTACTCGCAACCCAACTGGAGCCTGAAATAAAAGTGAAGGATAACCTTCGCTGCCCTCGCAACATCACTGCACTTGCTGCCAAGGAGAACATTGTGCCAAACCTAGTCCGCCGTACGATGAGTGGCCCTTTCCGCATCCCTGTCTCTCTGCTCGGCGTCGCCGTGCTTCTTACGACTGCTGGTTGCCACAAGAAGGCTTCGCCGCCGCCGCCACCGCCGCCCGCCATGAGCGCCACGGCGCCCACCGCTGACATCACCGCGACGCCCTCGGCGATCAACGCAGGCGACAGCGCGATCCTCACCTGGCACACCACCGGCGCGACCGACGTTTCAATCGAGGGGATGGGCGCGGTTGCCACCTCGGGCACGCAGACTGTGAAGCCCACCGAGTCGACGAATTACCACCTGATCGCCCGCGGCGACGGCGGCACAGCCGATGCGACGGCACGCGTGACCATCGGCACCGGCAACACCGCGGCGAACACCAACAACATGAACGAAGGCGATGTCGACGACGCGACCTTCCACCAGAATGTGAAAGACGTGTTCTTTGACTACGACAGCTACGACGTGAATCAACCGTCGCAGACCGTGATCACAACCGACGCCGCGTACCTGAATGCGCACCCGGGTCTCAAGGTTGTGCTGGGTGGCTACTGCGACGAGCGTGGCTCGACCGAGTACAACCTCGCGCTTGGCGAGAACCGCGCCAATGCTGCCAAGCAGGCGCTCGTCGTGGCCGGTGTCAGCGCTGAACGCATCCGCACAGTAAGCTATGGCAAGGAGAAGCAGTTCTGCACCGAGCATGATGAGAGCTGCTATCAACAGAACCGCCGCGCGCAGTTTACGGTGGATCGCTAGGCTGGTCGATCGTGCCCGCTGAAGCCCGGTTCGCATCCATGCGACCGGGCTTTCGCTTGAAGTCGTCAAAGGAGATTCGCTCTATGCGGAAGATTCTTATTCCTGCCCTGCTTGGGCTGGCACTGTTTGTCCCCACCACCCCTGCCCATGCTGTGTCCAAGGAGATCGTGCAACTGCAGACGCAGGTGCAGGCGCTGCAGGATGCGCTCAACCAGATGCAGCGCTCGAATGCCGAGCAGCTTGGTGTGCTACAGCACCTGGTCGAGCAGTCGAACGACAACATCAATCGCATCACCCAGCAGATGACCTCGCTCTCGGCCAAGGTCGACGCAGAAGGACAGAACAATCCGCTCTCCGGACAGATCCAGAGCCTGAACGATTCGGTCGATGAGCTGAAAACGCGCCTGGGCAAGATCGACGCGAGCCTCACAACGATTCAGAACCAGATGCAGAACGTGAACGCGCCGCCGGCCGGTGCCGCGACCGCAGCAGCGGGGCAGCAGCAGCCCGCGCCGGCTGCCCTGTCGCAGCAAGTGCCTCAGCAAGGTGCTGGCAGCGATGGAACCAACGTTCCGCTGTCTGGCGGAGCGCAGGCTCCCAACGCAGGAAATGTTGGTGGCACAGGTACTGGCGTTGCGCCCGAAGGGCAGCTCTACCAGAGCGCACTACGGGATTACAACGGCGCGAAATATGATCTGGCGACCAGCGAGTTTGCTGACATCGTCAAGAATTATCCAGGCAGCGACCTTGCCGGGAACGCATCGTTCTACCTCGGCGAGGTGGCCTACCGGCAAGGCCTGTATCCGGCCGCGATCCGCAACTATGACGTTGTACTCGAACAGTTTCCGGGGAATTCGAAAGCTCCGGCCGCGGAGCTTCGCAAGGGCGAAGCAGAGTTAGCAAGCTCGCAACGCGAAGCTGGCATTGCCGACCTGCGCGCACTGATCCAGCGCTATCCGACCTCGCCTGAAGGCGCGCAGGCACGGAGTCTTCTGAATGGCATGGGCGTGCGGATCAGCGCAAAGCCGAGCCCGGGGCGTGCGCAGTAGCGGCGCTCCAGCCAAGAGGATGAGGCGGCCATGGGCCGCCTCTTTTCATTGCGCCGGGCTGAAGTCCCGCAGCTGCGCAACGGTCTTCGCATCCAGCTGCTGCAACACCGCGACCACCAGGTCGACCATCTTGTCAAAGTCGCTGCGATTCACGATGCCATTGTGAGCGTGGGTGTAGCGCACCGGAACCACGAAGTTGAGCGAAGGCGCGCCGCCGCCGCTCTCCTGCATCTCCGAGGAATCGTCGCCATAGCCCTGCACCAGGTCGAGCTGCAGCGGGATGCCTTTCTCCTGCGCCGTCTTCTTCACAAGTGCCACGAGCTTCCGATTGGGTAGCGCGCTTGAGTCGTACAGGAAGATCCCGGGACCCGCGCCCAGCTTGGCCTGCGTTTCCTCCGGGTGACCCAGAAACGTATCCCCGGCGATGCCGCCCTCGATCGCAAGCCCGATCTCTGGCTTCACCACATCCGCTGCCGTCTTTGCGCCACGCAGACCAATCTCTTCCTGCGTTGTCGCGACAAAAAACAGCTGGTTTGCATGCGGCAGCTTCGCCATGCGCTGCATGGCTTCGAGCAGCACCGCGCAGCCGATGCGATCATCCCACGCCTTGCCCAGGTAGTTGTCTGTCCCGTTCAGCACCATGAAAGGCGAGTCCGGCACGATCGGGTCTCCTGGCTCAACGCCGAGTGCTGCTGCCTGCGCGGCATCCTTCGCGCCGATGTCGAGATAGAGGCTGTCGCGTGGAAAGACCTTGGTGCGCTCCTCGGCCGGCAGCACATGAATATCGCGGATGCCGGTGATTGCATGTACCGGCCCCTTGGACCCGAGGATGATCCAGCGTTGATCGACGAGCGCCTGGTCCAGCCAGCCGCCCAGCATCTGCATCGTCAGCGTGCCATTCGGCGCGATGCGCCGCACCATGCCGCCAAGCTCGTCCATATGCGCGTCGATCATGATGCGCGGCCCGGTGTCACCAACCTGCGCAATCACCGAACCCATGCCGTCGTACGTCAGCTTCGAGGCCAGCGGCTTCATGATCGGAACCATGACTGCGCGTACCTGGTCTTCCGCGCCCGGCGGCCCTGGCGCTTCCGAAAGCTTCTGTAACAGTGTCAGTGTCGGATCAGGGCTTTGCTGTGCCAGCGCACAGAGCGGCAGAGCGAGGGACAGGGCAACGAGCGTCTTCGCGATCATTCCGCACCTCCGGCGGCAGCAGTTTTGAAGAGAGCCTTGGGCAGTATGGCGTGAACGCCTACGTTCGTGTCCACCAACTGCGTAATGTCGAGATCGACCGCGACGCTCGAAAGCTGGTAGGCCTGGTCACGCGTCAGATGTTTCTCTGTTTCAAGAAACGCCAGCATGTTGTGCAGCGCCATCTCGGTGGCCTTGTTCAGGTCCTGGCTGAAGCCCATGGTGATGTAGGCGGTCGGTGTCTCGGCCATCGGCCACAGCAGATGCCGATCCTTGTGAACCACGAAGCGGAAGGTGCCGGTGAGCATGGTTTCAAGCGCAGTGATATCGACCTCGCCATTGCCCTGCCCCGCGTGGCCATCGCCCGCTTCAAACAGGGCACCCTTGGCGTGCACCGGCAGAAAGAGCGTCGTTCCCGCGACCAGCTCCTTGTTGTCCATGTTGCCGCCATGCATCCATGGTGGCGCGCTGTTGTACCGGCCAGCCGACTCGGGAGGTGCATCGCCCATGGAGCCGAAAAACGGGTGCAGCGGGATCTCAATGCCTGGTGCAAACTCGGCGACCATGCGCGCGCGGTCCAGCGGTATGCGCTTCATGATGCCGTACGGGTAATCGTCGGGCAGGTAGCCCCGACCCGCGCCGAAACCATTGCAGGCCCATGGCACATCGAGGTTGATCTTCTGGATATCAACTTCGAGCACATCGCCTTCTTCTGCGCCTTCGATCGCGATCGGACCCGTCAGGATATGGCCGCCTGGCCCCTTGTCGATGTTCTTCGCATCGTAGATCGCCGTGACGTCAGGCGGGATATCGGCTGCGGCAATCCCCATGCCCTTGAGGCGCTCCGGATCCCCACACGTGGAGAGCGTGTGCACGACTACCGTGTCTCCACTCTTCACCGTGAGGACTGGCTTGGCATGCGCGGAATAGTAGCCCCACGCGACTGTCGTCGGCGTGGCATCAAGGGTCTGTTGGGCGGGTAGGTTGGTACAGAACGGGGCGAGCGAACAGGCCGCGGCGAGCAGGAGGGTTACACGCATGCCTGAATGTATACCAAGAAGTGCTCGCGGTCCTTCCCTACGTCGATCGACCGTGTCGGTGTGAACTCGACTGTGGAGCAGATAAAATCGCGAATGGCACAGGCACGCCGCTGGGCTCGCAGATCTGGCGGGGACGCAGGAGCCTCTCTGCGTCGCCCTCGCTGATCGACAACCTCCCAGGGCATACAGGCCCGCTGGAGATTCCGTTTACCCCGGACAAGCCCTAGTGATCTGCGGGCTGGCGTGGTGCAGGTTCGTCCGCGTCGGCGAGCGCGTACGCCGCGACTGCCATCACCGCCGCATTCTCTGCGAGGAAGTGCGGGTTGACTTTATCGAGTGTGTCAGCGGCGGTGTGGTGGTAGTTGAAGTAAAAACGCGAGTCCTGCGTGGG
This sequence comes from Acidobacteriaceae bacterium, assembly GCA_965199135.1. GTDB lineage: Bacteria > Acidobacteriota > Terriglobia > Terriglobales > Acidobacteriaceae > EB88. Next base: position 3,162,781 of record OZ240685.1, read on the forward strand.
CGTCATGCCCGGGACCCCCTGGCTGACGATCGCAGCGACGTCCTCGCCCGCGTCTTCTCCCCTGGTCAGGAGCGTCGCCCCGATCGGCGCCAGTGTCTCGGCGACTGGCCGCAGGTACGATTCAAGCTCTTCGGATCCGGCAAAGGTGATGCCGATCGGGTGATCGCAGCCAAGGTCGCTTTCCATCGCTGCGATATGGTCATTAAGCTGCGCAGCATGGTCCTGCGCATAGGTCGCTGCACCCTCAGAGCCGGACTCCTCGTCCATCCACGCGATGAAGCGCACCGTGCGCCTGGGATGAACACCAAGCTTCTGAAGCAGATGAATCGCCTGCATCGACACAACGATGCCGGCGCCATCATCGATCGCGCCGGTGCCCAGGTCCCACGAATCAAGATGGCCTGAGACGATTACGATTTGTTCGGGATGCTCGGAACCTTTCCAGTCGGCGATGACGTTGTAACTCGGCACATGCGGCAGGGTCTGCGGCGTCAGTGTCAGTCGCATGGTGACCGTTCCCTGCCTCGTCAGCGTGGCCAGCAGGTCTGCATCTTCGGCGGTGACAGCGCCTGCTGGAATCTTGTTGCCCCCCTCGGGGTAAGAGGTTGCGCCGGTATGCGGCAGACGAAAGTCTGCGCCGCCAACCGAGCGCACAAGTACCGCAACTGCACCCGCCTGTGCACCGACTGTCGGCGCGAGCCCACGGTAAATGACTGCTTGCCCATAGGCGGCGGTCCCTTCACCCTCCGCAGCCAGCTGCTTATCGAACGCGTGATTGAGCAGCAGGATCTTGCCCTCGACCGCATGCGGCGAAAGCGCCTTCAACGCAGCAAAGCTGTCGACCACAACAACGGGTGCTGTGATCCCCGCCGGTGGAGTCGCGGTGCTGCCACCGAGCGCCGTCACAACGATCTTTTGCTGGGTACCCGGGGTGCCGCCCGGCCACGCGGTCAATGCTGCTGTTTCTTCGCCGCGCACCCAGTGCGGGACCATTGTCTTCTCGAGCGAAACTGTTGCGCCGAGGCTGCGCATTTCCGACGCGACCCACTCGACCGCAGCCTGCGCTTGCGGCGAGCCGCTGAGGCGCGGACCGATATTGTCGGTCAGGTGCTCGAGTTCTGCATATGCGTAAGGATCACTGATCGCCGCATCACGGATGCGTGCCATGGTCGCGAGCTGTTCCGGTGTCCATGCTCCCTGCGTGTCACCCATGAAGCGCTGCACGCGCGCTTGCATAGCACGCGTTGGTGCTGTCGCCTGCTGTGCATGAAGCAGCGAGGGAACCAGAAGACAGAAGGCGGCGGCAACAATGCGGCGTGCAGGCATGGCTGATCGTAGCAAAGCGGTTTCTGATCCGCTCGAGAAAATCTGCTTCTCACGGCAGCCGGAAAACGATGCCGGTGCTCAACGTGCGCGGGTTCAGCGTGTTGGGAAACCCGGAGAACCCCCCGTAGGAGAAATCCACCACTCGCCAGTCAAGCCGTGGGAAAACTGTGTAGTCTACCCCGCCAACAAAGTTGTACTCGAGCTCCGTACGGGAGTTCGCCGCAGAGCCCTGTCCGACCTGCGCGTGTCCTGCTCCGACCAGTGCTTCCACATACGGCATGATCGGCAGAACGTGCGGCTTCGAGACAAGCCGCGGGCCTGCCAGCCCACTTGTGATGCTGGTGGACCCGGAACCGACAACCGTGCCGCGGCCGTCGATGCCCAGTGCGAAGAACGGAATCTTCCAGTGGTTGTCATAGATGCCGAAGGTCGTCCCATACTGCCAGCCTGTGTTGGGTGTCTTGAAGTTGGCAGCAGAGAAGGCTCCATACAGACCGATCTGCGCAGAAGCGGGCACACCGCAAAGAACGAGAGACAAGAGACTCAGCTTGATCCAGCGCATTGACGATCACTCCTCAGATTCTTTCTGGAACCCGTGGAGACGCGAGGCCGGGGCTGCGAGTTGCGCGTGGCACATGCAGAGGTATTCCTCTCGTCACTCAGTTGCGCAGGTCGTGCATCACGCGAACCACTTCTGCCTGCTCGTCTCCGCTCAGGGGCAGCAGCGGCAGACGGGGGCGTCCTCCAAAGTAGCCGTTCAGGTCGCACGCATGTTTCACGCCGGCAATTCCGAGCCCTCCGACGACCACGCGTGAGGCCTCGAGGATGCGCCGCTGCTTCTCATCCGCGAGGGGCTGATCGCCTTCCTTCCACGCGATGTATACCTCGTGGCTGGCCTGCGGCGCACAGGCTGCGAGCCCGAGGACGCCTCCGGTCGCGCCGGCGGCGAGGGACCCGAGCAGTTTGTCCGCAGCACCGCAGAGGATCTGAAAACCAAGCTCGCGGGTACGTGTACGCAGGCTGGATAGAGGCGGCTGCATCGATGCCGGATCGCCGCCGATGCTGACCAGGTTGCTTGGCACGTTATCTGCCGCGCGCTTCATACGATCTGTCACAGCGGTGAATACAGTTGTCACCGTGACCGTGCGCCGGCGCGCCGCGGCCGTCGCTGCAGCAACCGCAGCGATCCGCTCCACGCTGCCGCTCGAGTCTTTCAAGCCGATGATGTTCGGGTGATCCGCGAGTTCCGCGATAAGTTCCACAGCGAGATCATAGTGCGTGAACTTCGGGATGCTGTAGAGAACCACCGGCAGCGGTGACTGATCCGCAACAGTGCGAAAGTAGGTCAACATTGCGAGTGGCGACATCTGCGGCGCGTAGTAGTTCGGCGTGCGCACGAGCGCGACATCGTAACCCGCACGTGCGGCGTGTTCCGCGAGGCGGATCGTCGCGCGCGCGCTCCCCTGTCCGACACCTGCGAGAAGCACCTTCTCGGGCGTTGCCGCGGCGGCTGCCGTCGAGAGCGCCTCGCGCGCTTCCCCGTCCTCGAGCAGGATGGCTTCGCCCGTGGAACCGAGAACCACGATGCCGGAGCAGGGTGTTTTTGAGTAGCGCTCGATGTTGTGTTCCAGCTTGCGCAGAGCAAGGCTTCCATCGGCGCGGAACGGCGTGGTCGCAGCAGGAAAAATACCCTCGAGCAGCATCCCTCGATTGTAAATTGCGCGCCCCGGGGGTCCTCAACAGCCGCTAAAATCGCAGCAGATGCGTCTCTTTCTTCTCTTCGCCGCGCTCCTTTGCCCGCTTGTCAGCCACGCCATCCAGCTGTCGGTCGGGCCGCAGGCGCTTCAGAGCGCGCTGGTGAAGCAGCTCTTCACCAACGCAGACGGCCGCTACTACCTGCGTGGCAAGCGTGACACCGCGGGTTGTTTTCTCTATGGTGAGAACCCGCATGTGCAGTTCACCGGCAACCGCATCGTGCTCCAGATGCACCTTAGCGGCAAAGTTGGCAGCAACTTCGGGGGAAGCTGTCTCGGCGTGAACTGGTCCGGCAATGCGCAGGTCTCGATGCTGCCGGAAGCAGAGGGCGCGAACATCGGCTTCACAGATGTGCGAGTGGAGCAACTTACCAGCGACGACAATCTGGATCGGCTTTTGCAGCCGCTGCTCGCGGCGCTTGTTCCTCGCAGCATCAAGGTCGACGCGGGTGCACTCGTGACGAAAATGCTGCACAACGCAGGCGCGCGGTCCGGCACATCGATCGAGTTGAACAGGCTGCAGCTGCTTTCAATGACGATCCAGGGCGACGCGCTGCTGCTCCAGGTAGACGGTTCGGTCACTCTGAACTGACGCTTACCTGCCCGGGCTCTCTCCGGGAAAAGGTGTGGCCTGTGCGTCGAGAACCTGGATGACTTGTGCTTTGCAGGCGCTGTAGTCTGCCGTCCCCGAGAACGTCCGGTAGGTGACGTGAACGTCGCCTTGCGCGCTCTCGATCTGGAACTGACGCTGCCCCTCGGCAGCTTGCTTTGGATAGGCCTGCGCCCACGAAGCCTCGTTGAGCGGATCGCTGTTGATCTCGATCGTCCACACATGCGCGCCCGCGGCGTTGCGCACGATGAAGCGGTAGTACGTGTCGAAGCGACCAAGCGGCTTGAAGTACTCTACCGCCTCTACCCGGTAGCGGCCAGCCTGAAACAAGTCAAGCAGAAAGCCATTCGTCTCGTGCGCTTCGGGCAGTGCAGGATTGTTGTGCGCTGCGCGCAGGATCGCGCGCTCTGCGTCGCTGTGCGCCGTGTCACCGAGCATCGTGTACGCCGTGACGAGCGTCGTGTGGACTTTCCAGTTGCCCGGCTGAAGCGCCAGCGCGCGCTCACCGTAGCGCACCGCACCTGCAGGCTGGAGCAGCGCGATCTCTGCTGAGGCGGCGAGCAGATTGGCTGCCGCGTTCTGCGGGTCTGCAGCAATCGCCTGCTGGAGTGAGGTCAATGCCTCTTGCGGATGGCCAGCGCGCAGGGACGCTACACCAGCCGACACGAAAGAGTTTGTGGAGATTTGTGCCGTGGGTGGTTGCACTCCCTGCTGCGCCTGCAAGGCAGGGAGCAGCAGCGCAGCGAAGAGAACACTAAGCACGCACCACCCCAGCCTCGCGCTCCCGATGCAGCTGCTGCATGGCGAACACAGTGACCGTATTGTCCTGCATCGCAGCGATGCCCTCGGCGGCTGCACGTGCAGCTGCCATCGTGGTGATCATCGGGATGCGCTGCTGCACCGCAGAGCGGCGTATCGCTTTCTCATCGAAGAACGTGTCTGCGCCACGTGGCGTGTTGATGATGAGCTGGATGCGCTCGCCCTTGATGTAATCGACCACGTTCGGCCGGCCTTCCTTCACCTTGAAGACGCGCTCGACGATCATGCCTGCTTCCTGCAGCGTGTCCGCCGTTCCTTCTGTCGCGACAATGGCAAAGCCGAGCTGCACGTACTGCTGCGCCAGCGGAACCAGGTGTGCCTTGTCGCGATCGTTGACCGAGAAGAAGACCGTGCCGCGAACAGGGAGTCGCAATCCTGCAGCGAGCTGTGCCTTGGCGAAGGCTTCGCCGAAGTTATCGGCGACCCCCATCACCTCACCAGTGGAACGCATTTCCGGGCCGAGCACCGCGTCAACGCCGGGGAACTTGTTCCACGGGAACACCGGGGACTTCACGAAGTAGTGGCGGCCGGTGCCGAGGTCCTCACCCGAGGCAAGCGCTTCGGGCAGCAGTTCCTTGAGCGTGCGACCGGTCATCAGACGCGACGCAATCTTCGCAAGCGGCACCCCAGTGGCCTTGGAAACGTATGGAACTGTGCGCGAGGCACGCGGGTTCACTTCGATGACGAAGACCTTGTCGCGCTGGATTGCAAACTGCAGGTTCACAAGCCCGATTACGTTCAGTGCGAGCGCAAGCCGCCGGGTGTACTCGCGAAGGGTCTTGAGCACCTCGGCGCTGAGATCGACCGAGGGCAGCACGCAGGACGAGTCGCCCGAGTGCACGCCGGCTTCCTCGATGTGCTGCATAATGCCGGCGATGATGACGTCGTTGCCGTCTGACAGTGCATCGACGTCCACCTCTACCGCTTCTTCAAGAAAGCGATCGATCAGGATGGGACGCTCCTGCGAGTATTCGACGGCCTCTGCCATGTAGCGCGTGATGGCTGCGCGATCGTAGGCGATCACCATGGCGCGTCCGCCCAGCACATACGAGGGGCGCACCAGCACGGGATAGCCGACGCGGTCCGCGCCTGCGAGGGCTTCGTCCACGCTTGTAGCCGTCGCGGCAGCCGGCTGGGGAATATCGAGATCCTCGAGCAGCTTGCCGAAGCGCTTGCGATCTTCTGCGAGGTCGATCGACTCGGGCGAGGTTCCGATAATCGGCACACCCGCTGCTTTCAAGCGCAGCGCAAGATTCAAAGGCGTCTGCCCGCCGAACTGCACAATCATGCCAATCTCAGCGCCGGCCGAGGCTTCGTGCTCATACACTGCGAGCACGTCTTCGAGCGTGAGCGGCTCGAAGTAGAGGCGATCGCTTGTGTCGTAGTCGGTTGAAACGGTCTCGGGGTTGCAGTTCACCATCACGGTCTCGTAGCCGTCTTCACGCAGCGCGAAGGCAGCATGGCAGCAGCAATAATCGAACTCGATGCCCTGCCCGATTCGATTGGGGCCCGAGCCGAGGATGATCACCTTGCGCTTGCTCGTTGCGGGCGCTTCGTCTTCTTCGTCGTAGCTTGAGTAGAGATACGGCGTACTGGACTCGAACTCGGCCGCGCAGGTGTCGACGAGCTTGAAGATCGGCTTGATCTCGAGCTTCTGCCGGGCGATACGAACCTCTTCAACGCCATCCATACCAGGCAGTCCCCAGCCATCGGCAAGCCGCTCATCGGAGATGCCCATGCGCTTGGCCTTCCGCAACTGTGCTGGTTTCACTTCGTTCAAGGGCGTGCCGGAGATGGCGCCAACCGCGTCAGTGATCTCCTTGATCTGGTGCAGGAACCATGGATCCATCGACGTGAGCCGCGCGACCTCGCGCACGCTCATGCCGCGGCTGAAGGCGAACCGGATGTAACTCAAACGCTCGGGCTGCGGCGTCACCAGGCGGTAGGTCAGCTGCTTTGGATCGAGATTCTCCGAGCCAATCCGCTTGCCGGTCTCGAGTGCGCGTACCGCCTTCATCAAGGCTTCCTTGAAGGTGCGGCCCATCGCCATCACTTCACCGACAGACTTCATCTGCGGACTCAGTGTCTCGTCGGCTTCCGGGAATTTCTCGAACTGCCACTTTGGAATCTTCACGACGACGTAGTCGATCGAGGGCTCGAAGCATGCCGGGGTCATGCGCGTGATGTCGTTCGGAATCTCGTCGAGCGTGTAGCCGACTGCGAGCTTGGCCGCGATCTTCGCAATCGGAAAACCTGTTGCTTTCGACGCGAGTGCAGAGGACCGCGACACACGCGGGTTCATCTCGATGACTGTCATGCGGCCGTTTGCAGGGTTCACGGCGAACTGCACATTGGAGCCGCCGGTCTCGACGCCGATCTCGCGGATCACAGCGATGGCAGCCGAACGCATCGCCTGGTACTCGCGATCGGTCAGCGTCTGCGCAGGCGCGACAGTGATCGAGTCGCCCGTGTGTACGCCCATCGGATCCATGTTTTCGATGGAGCAGATGATGATGACGTTGTCGGCAAGATCGCGGACGACTTCAAGCTCGTACTCTTTCCAGCCAAGCACCGACTCTTCCAGCAGGCACTCATGCACCGGCGACAGGTCCAGCCCACGCGCGAGGATCTCCATCAATTCTTCGCGGTTGTACGCAATACCGCCGCCCGAGCCGCCCAGCGTAAACGAGGGACGGATGATCACCGGGAAGCCCAGCTTGGTTGCGAACTCCAGGCCGTCGCGCAGGTTGTCGACCAGCGCCGACTTCGGCACATCGAGTCCGATGCGCGCCATCGCGTCCTTGAACAGGAGGCGATCCTCTGCCTTCTTGATCGCTTCAAGTTTCGCGCCGATCAACTCGATGCCGTATTTGTCGAGGATGCCTGCATCGGCAAGATCGACTGCCAGGTTCAGTGCGGTCTGGCCGCCGACGGTCGGCAGCACGGCGAACTTGCCCTCGCGCCCTTCCGTGCGCAGCATCTCGCTTTCGATCCGCAGGATTTCTTCCACATACGCGATCGTCAGGGGCTCGATGTAAGTGCGATCTGCGAGCTCGGGATCGGTCATGATGGTCGCCGGGTTCGAGTTCACCAGCACCACCTCGTAGCCTTCCGCGCGCAGCGCCTTGCAGGCCTGCGTCCCTGAGTAGTCAAACTCGGCGGACTGCCCGATGACGATGGGCCCGGAGCCGATCACGAGTATCTTGGCGATGTCGTTCCTACGTGGCATCTGTTCTTTTCACTCCTGCATGTTCCGCCGTGCGGCGACGTTGTCTTTTTCCCGAGCGCGCAGAAAAACGGGCAGCCTGTTCGCTACCCCGTTTCTCCCCAATCTGTAAGCAACGCTGTTACTTCCCTTTCCACTCGTCCATCATCTTGCGGAAGTCGTTGAAAAGGTAGTGGGAGTCGTGCGGCCCCGGGCTTGCCTCGGGGTGGTACTGCACGCTCAGCAGCGGCATGGTGCGGTGGCGCAAGCCTTCCAGCGTCTGGTCGTTCAGGTTGATATGCGTCAGGTCGACTTCATTCGCGTTGAGCGAGTCGGGATCGACCGCATAGTTGTGGTTCTGGCTTGTGATCTCGACACGCCCGCTCGACAGCTGCTTTACCGGGTGATTGCCGCCGTGGTGGCCGAACTTAAGCTTGAAGGTCCTGCCGCCCAGCGCCTGCCCGATCAGTTGGTGACCGAGGCAGATCCCGAATACCGGCGTCTTGCCGGCGAGACCGCGAATGGCTTCCGTCGCATAGGTCAGCGGCTCCGGATCGCCTGGGCCGTTTGACAGAAAGACGCCATCCGGCGCGAGCGCGAGCACATCGTCCGCAGTCGTGCGCGCAGGCACCACTGTGACGCGACAACCCTGCGCACCGAGCATGTGCAGGATGTTTGACTTGATGCCGTAGTCGTAGGCAACGACATGGAGGTTGCAGTCGCCCTGCACCTCATCAATCCCGGGCCGCAACGGATCTTCGTTGCGCTGCTTCCACTCGTAGGCGGTCTTGGTGCTGACGATGCTGGCGAGATCGGTGCCATCCATCTTCTGGATCGCCTTGGCCTTTGCCACAAGCGCATCGGTGTCAGGCGTTTCGTTCTCGCCAAACATCGCGATCACGCCACGCATCACACCGTTGTTGCGCAGGTGCCGCACAAGGGCGCGCGTATCGATCTCAGAAAGCACGGGAACGTTGTAGCGTTCGAGGTACTCGTCGGCGACCTGCTCGGAGCGCCAGTTGGAACTGACAGTCGAGAACTCGCGGACGATGAGTCCTTCGATGTAAGGGCGGCTTGCTTCCGCGTCGGCCTGGTTGGTTCCGTAATTGCCAATCTGGGGATTGGTAAGGACAACGATCTGGCCCGCATAGGACGGATCGGTGAAAATTTCCTGGTATCCGGTCAGCGAGGTGTTAAAAACAACCTCTCCGGAGCACTCGGTCCTGGCTCCGTAGCCTTCACCGCGGAAGATGCGCCCGTCTTCGAGCGCAAGTATCGCCTGCATCGCAGCTCCAACACGTAGATTCAATCGATGGTAACAGGTATGACCGGCTCACGTGACGCCCACCCTGCTCGTAGCGCCTGCAGCTGCACGAACAGCGCTGCATTTCTGTCGGCGCATCTCACCGAGTGAGGAGCACAACAGATGAAAGCAGTGATCTTGCATGCGTATGGCGACGTGAAGCAGCTGAGCCTCGAAGACGATGAAGAGATCCCCGCAGTCGGCGCGGGCGAGGTGCGCGTGCGTGTGCACGCCACCAGCATCAATCCCATCGACTGGAAGCTTCGCTCCGGCGCCGCGAAGGACCGCTTTCCGCTCGACCTGCCGGAGATCCTCGGCGTCGATCTCGCAGGAGAGGTGGATGAAATCGGCGAAGGGGTCGAGGGCTTTCCGAAGGGAATGCGCGTGATGGCGCGGGCCGGTGGGACGTACGCCGAGTTCACCACCGCGAAGGGGGACACGCTGGCGCCCATTCCTGACGCACTCAGCTACGCGCAGGCAGCCGCTCTGCCGCTGGTTCTCCTGACGGGCACACAGCTGATCGAGCGCGCAGCCAAGGTGCAGGCCGGCCAGACCATCCTGATCACGGGCGCGCTCGGTAGCGTCGGGCGGGTTGCAGTCCATGTGGCCCGGCAAAAGGGAGCGAGGGTCGTGGCTGGCGTCCGCGCCTCACAGAAGGAAGAAGCAGCCCGACTCGGCGCGGAGGAAGTGGTCGCACTCGATGACCCGAAGGAGCTGGCGCACTACCACGAGCTCGACGCGGTCGCGGACACCGTTGGCGGCGTGGTGGGCGAGCATGCAATCAAGACCCTGCGTGATGGCGGTGTGTATGCAACGGTGGTGGGGCCGCCGAAGCAGGCGCCTGACCGCGGCATCCGGGTCGAAGCGATGATGGCTGTGGCGGATGCCTCCCGCCTGTATGAGCTCGCCGACGAAGTCGCCCGTGGTGGCCTGGTCATTCCGATCGCGGGGACCTTCCCGCTCGAGCAGATCCAGCAAGCGACGACGCTTGCCGAAAGTGGTGGCACCGGCGGCAAAATCGTCATCACCATCGACTAGCCTGTGGAGCGCAGCCCGGGCTCGGCTATGGCCGCGCCCGGGCTGCGCCTGCGACGTAGCTCTCGATCGCTTTCACCAATCCGGCAACCGTGTGTTCCGCAGCTTCCGTCGCTGGCTCCACGCCAAGCGAGCGAAGGGTCTGGCTAGTAATGGGCCCGATCGAGCAGGCCGCCGTTCTCTTGAAGACCTCCATTGCGCGCCCGCTCGTAAGCAGCCGAACGAAGTGCTCGGCGGTCGATGAGCTGGTAAACGTCACCGCGTCGATCTGCCCCGTTCCGCCGAATGCCTCGCCGAGCTGCCCTGCAGCCTCGGGTGCCTCGATCGTCCGGTATGCATCGACGACGTCGAGGTCGGCGCCAGCGGCGCGAAGGCCATCCGGCAGAACATCCCGCGCCACAGCTGCCCGGACCAGCAGCATGCGCTTTCCCCTGGCACCGGGTGCAAGCGCGGCGAGCACCGACTCTGCAACCGCAGGTGTTGGGACCAGATCCACCCGCAAGCCTGCTGTTGCGAGGGCCTGTGCGGTCGCAGGCCCCACGGCAACCGTGTAGGGCTGCCACGGCCAGGGCAGCGGCCGCCGCTCGCGAAGCACGGCTGCCGTGTTGGCGCTGGTCACAATCAGCGTGTCGTAGGAACCGATTGTTGCGAGCGCCGCATCAAGCGCCGCGTAGGACGAGGGGGGCTCGATGCGGATCAGCGGGATCTCCAGCACCTCCGCCCCAAGCTCTCTGAGTGCCTGCGACAGCGTGCTGCTCTGCTCGCGAGTGCGGGTCACCAGCACGCGCCACCCGGCGAGAGCCCCCGAGGCCATGGCTAGCGGGCGAGGAGCGCGCCCGCGCCCTGGCGAAGCAGCTCTTCCGCAAGCCGCCCACCCAGGACGCGGGGATCCTCTTCTGTGCGGTGTTCCAACGCGATGCGGACCGCGGCACCCGACTCGGGCACGGACACCGAGCCCGTAATCTGCCAGTGGTCGCGATGACGCTCGCAGTAGATGCCGATCGGCACCTGGCAGCCGCCGCCAAGCGCGCCAAGCGCCGTACGCTCCGCCGTGACGGCAAAGCGTGTGTCCGGGTCGTCGAGGAAATGCAAAGCATCGGCGACCGCGTGATCCCCTGCGCGGACTTCAATCCCGAGCGCACCCTGCCCGGCGGCCGGGCAGACGATCTCCGGGGACAACCGCTCACACAGCTGCGCTGTCCTGCCGAGCCGATCGAGGCCCGCGCAGGCCAGCACGCAGGCCTCCGCCTCTCCGGCCATCATCTTGCGCAGGCGCGTATCGACGTTGCCGCGAAATTCGATGTACTCGAGATCCCTCCGGAAGGCCCGCAACTGCGACTGGCGTCGCAGGCTGCTCGTACCCACACGAGCGCCCGAGGGGAGCGACGCGAAACTCTCAAAGCGGTCGGACACAAATGCGTCCCGCGGGTCGGCACGTTTGGGCAACGCGGCGAGCGCAAACGCGGGGTCCAGTTCGGTCGGCAGATCCTTCAGGCTGTGCACCGCGAGGTCAACGCGACCCTCGGACAGCGCCTCCTCGATCTCCTTGGTGAACATTCCCTTGGTGCCTACCTTGTTGAAGGCGATGCCCTGCAGCCGATCGCCGGTGGTGCGGATGATCTCGATTGTGACCTCGTGCCCAGCCTCCCGCAGGAGCGCGGCAATATGGTCTGACTGCCAGCGGGCGAGCGCCGAGCCACGGGATCCGATCCGGATGTGCATCAGCGACGCTCCACGGGCTGTGCTTCTTCGATGCGAGGCTGGCTGGTCTCCGGGGCCGGCGCAGCGACTTCGGACGCCGCACCCTCGTGCCCGTCCGGGAGCTGAAACGTGTTCTTCAGCAACGAGAGCCGCTCCCCATCCCCATCCTGGGCAGCCGAGCGCAGCGCCTGCAGCGGCGCATGCAGAAACTTGTTCGCAAGCCCGCGTGTGAGCGCCTCCACCGCCTCCCGCTGGGCAGGCGTCAACCCTTCGAGACGCGCCGCGGCCCGGCGAAGCTCGGCCTGGCGCATTGCCTCCACGCTGCTTTGCAGTGCCCGCAGGGTCGGCACCGCATCGAGAACCTGGGTGCGCCGGCTGAACTGCTCCACCTCCGCCTCGACCATCCGTTCTGCGTTCGCAGCCTCGCGCGAACGGTCCTGCAGGTTTGCCGAGGCGACGCTCTGCAGGTCGTCGATGTCGTACAGGAAAACCCCATCAACCTTGTTCATCTCGGGGTCCACATCGCGCGGCACCGCGATGTCGATGAAGAACATTGGCCGCCCCTTGCGCTTGTGAAGAAAGCGCACCCCGTCTTCCCGCCGGAAGACAAACTCGTGCGATCCGGTCGAGGTGATCAGGATGTCGGCCTGGTCCGCACCCGAAAGCAGCTCACCAAACGGCAGGACGCGGCCACCGAAGCTCTGCGCCAGCCGCTCAGCTCGCGCCTCGGTACGATTGGTGACCGTAATCGAGCTGGCCCCCTGCGCAAGCAGGTGCCGCGCCGCCAGCTCACCCATCTTGCCTGCGCCGACCAGCAACACCCTCTTGCCCGCGAGCGAGCCAAAGATCTTCAACGCCAGGTCAACTGCCACGCTTGCGATCGAAACCGAGCTGGACCCAATCGCCGTCTCGGTTCGCACCCGCTTGGCCGCGGCGAAGGCCGACTGCAACAGCCGCTCCAGCTCCGGTCCGACGACGCCTGCGCCCCTGGCCGCAGCGAAGGCTTCCTTCACCTGGCCCAGAATCTGCGGCTCACCGACGACCATAGAGTCGAGGCTCGCTGCCACGCGGAACAGGTGCCGCACCGCCTCGCGATCGCGGAACTGGTACACGTGCGAGCGCAGAGCCTGCGCATTCACGGGAAAGCGCTCCGCGAGGAACCGCAGGAGATCAGGGGCCTCCTCGGCGTAGGCGACGCACAACTCCACCCGGTTGCAGGTGGACACGATCATCGCCTCCTGCACGTCAGGCCACGCGCGCAGGTCTGCGAGCGCCGCGGCGAGATCATCCGCGGTGATGGCCACCTGCTCACGCAACTCCACGGGCGCGTTGCGGTGGTTCAGGCCTGTGAGCAGAAACCTCATGGAGCCGAGAACCTGTGGACGGAGCTGAGCAGATTCGCAGCCCAGACGCTCAGAACCACCAGGAAGGCGATCGAAGACACATAGACGGCCTGCCGCCCGCGCAGCCCCTTGGACTGGCGCACCAGCAGGATCAAGACGTAGACCAGCCACATGCCGAAGGAGAGCAGCACCTTGGGATCGAGGAAGTAGGTCGCCCCGACCCGCTCCTGCGCGATCAGCGAGCCGGCAAAGAGCCCAAATGTCATGCAGAGGAAGCCGAGAACCAGTGTTGTCTGCGAAATGCGATCCATTGTTTCAAGCGGCGGCAGCCACGAGAAGAAGCCGGGAGCAGCCTTGTCCTTCAGGCGCCGCTCCTGCAGCAGGTAGAGAAAGCTGGCCAACAGTGAGAACACGAGTGCCGTGTCGGCTGTAAGCAGAGCCGCAACGTGTACCGCGACCCAGCCGCCGCGCACCAGGGGGGAGGAAAATGTATAGCGATCCGGCCCGAGCGCCGAGGGAAGCGCCAGCAAAAAGGCCATCGGGAGGGCAAACAATCCGAAGGAGACGGTCCGGTAGCGGGCAGCAATCAGCAGAAAGGCCGAAGCGACCAGCAGCCCGAGGGCAGCCTGGACCTCGTGGACGCCGGCCGGAACGAAGCGATGGGTCCGGGCGAATGCCTCAGCGAACGCAACGCATTGCAACACGGCAGCTGAAAGCGCCAGCATCATGCAGGCGGTTCGAAAACGAACGCGGCCCCACAACACAGCCGGCAAGGCGCACAGGCTTGCCGCTCCGTACATCGCTGTCGCACCGCGTATCCAGAGCAGCTCCATGCACCTTTCCAGATGTCCAGTATACGAAAACGCTTCTCCGCCGAGAACGCTGCTCCTTGATGAGGCCAATGCAGGCTCTCCCGGTCAGCCCTGCTGCGGTGGTTCAAAAGTATTTCTCCCGGCGCGGCAACGAAAAGAGTAAGGGTGTTCATCTCTCACTCTGTCAGCATGATGCAGTGTGCCGAGCGACACCTTGGCGGCGCGCTCGACAACGTTCAAGCACACAAGCACCGGAGGGTGAATCAAATGTCCGATTACCGCGTACAAGCAGGGGATATCCAGGAAGATCAGGTCACTTCGTTGATGGAGAGCTACAGCGCAAAGCTGCCGAGCTCCTTCTTTCTCGGCGCTTCTTTCGCCTCCATCATCGGTTCGCTCATCCTGAAGACACAGGGCAAGGATGAAAACGCATTGTTCGTCGGCCAATGGGCGGCGCCGTTCCTGCTGCTCGGGATCTACAACAAGATGGTGAAGCAGCATGGCTCGGATGCTGATACTCGCGACTAGTTCGCTCCGTTCCGTCTGAGAGGCCGCCCACGGGCGGCTTTTCTACGTCTGGATCCAGTTTCCCTCAGCGCGACACAGCCACGTCTTGGAGCATGCTGCTGTATCCTGTGCGTGCCCGTGAGTGATGCCCCCATCCAGCCGACGCTCGACGCCCCCGCGGCGGTCGACGCACGAACTCCCTTTATGCGGCAGTACACCGCTGCCAAGCAGCAGAACCCCGAGGCTCTGCTTTTCTTCCGCATGGGCGACTTCTACGAGCTCTTTTTTGAAGATGCCCGGGTCGCGGCGCGCGAGCTTTCCATCACCCTGACTGCACGCGACCGGGAACGCACGGTGCCCATGTGCGGCGTGCCGTACCACTCGGTCGAAGGGCATCTCACCCGCCTGCTTCGCCGCGGCTTCCGCGTCGCCATCTGCGAGCAGATGGAAGACCCGAAGCTCACAAAGAAGATCGTTCGCCGCGAAGTGACGCGGGTACTCACGCCGGGCACGGTCGCCGACAGCGCCCTCGGCGCAGGCGAGAATAACTACCTGTCCGCGGTCTATGCGACAGAGCGCGACGGCGCGCGCGGCGCTGTTCCGGTGGTCGCGCTCGCGCTGCTCGACCTCTCGACGGGCGAGTTTCGCGCCAGCGAATGGACTGGCGTCGGGGCAGCAGCACTCTGTGCCGACGAGCTGCTGAATGCCGGCGCAAGCGAGGTTCTGCTCCCAGGGCGCAATCCCCTGCTCACCTCGGAACCCGCCGCAGTCGAGGCGCTCGCCCGCGTCCGCACCAAGACCACGCTCGACGACTGGATCTTCACGCCCGACTACGCGATCCCCCTGCTCGAGCGACAGCTTGGAGCACGCTCGCTCGACGGCTTTGGCCTGGCCGGGCACACCGCGGCTGCCGTTGCTGCGGGGGCGATCCTGCATTACGCGCAGGATACGCAGCGCAGCGCCCTTGCGCATGTCGACAGCCTCCGCTTCTTCGAGCGCGGTGAGCACCTGCAGCTCGACGCAGTCTCTGTGCGCAATCTTGAACTGATCGAGCCGCTCTTTCGCAACGGTGGCGCCGAGTCCACCCTCGCGCACTGCCTCGACTGCTGCCAAACCCCGATGGGCAAGCGCCTCTTGCGGGGAAGCATTCTTCGTCCACTCACCAACGCTTCCCGCATTCGCTCGCGCTACAAGGCAGTCGCGGAACTGCACCGCCGCCTGATCGAACGCGAGGAGCTTCGCCGTGCACTCGGCAGCGTGCTCGACCTTGAGCGGCTCCTGTCACGCGTTTCGCTCGAGAGTGCAGGCCCGCGTGACCTCCTCGCGCTCGGGCAGTCCCTGCGACCGCTGCCTGCGCTCTGCACCACGCTCGAAGCGCTCGAGGCCGAAACGTGGAAGGATCTGCGCGCCCGCATGGACACGCTCGCAGAACTCGAAGAAGCCATCAGCCGTTCGCTGGTTCCTGAACCTCCGCTGACGCTCAACGATGGCGGCGTCATCGCGAGTGGCGTGCATGAGGAGCTCGACAGCCTGCGCGTACACAGCCGCGACGGTCGAGCTGCGATTGTCGCCATTGAAGACCGCGAGCGCGAACGCACCGGCATCGCGTCGCTCAAGGTTCGCTTCACCTCGGTCTTCGGTTACTACCTCGAGATCACGCGCAGCAATCTGAAGCATGTCCCTGCCGACTACGAGCGCAAGCAGACGCTGGTCAATGCAGAGCGCTTCACAACGCCGGAGTTGAAAGAGCTCGAGCACCGCATTCTGACCGCGCAGGAGCGCTCCGTCGAAATCGAGAAGACGTTGTTTCTAGCTTTGCGCGCGACCGTGCTCGAGAGTGCGGCGCGCCTTCGCTCCACCAGCGGCGTGCTTGCCGAGGTGGACCTGCTCGCGAACTTCGCCCACCTCGCCGCGGAACGTCACTACACCGAGCCCGAGCTGCTCGAGGGGGAGCCGTGTGTGCTTGAAGCCGCGGCAGCGCGCCACCCGGTTATCGAGGCCATGATGCAGCGCGTCGGTGTCGAGCGGTTCACCCCCAATGATCTCTACCTCGACAGCGCAACAAGCAATCTCGTGCTCATCACCGGTCCGAATATGGGCGGCAAGAGCACCTATCTGCGTCAGGCTGCGCTGCTCGTGATCCTCGCGCAGATGGGCTCCTTTGTGCCTGCCACCTCGATGCGCTACTCGCTCGTCGATCGCGTCTACACCCGCATCGGCGCGAGCGACAACGTGGCGCAGGGGCGTTCGACCTTCATGGTTGAAATGACCGAGACAGCGACGATCCTCAACACCGCGACGCCGCGCTCGCTCGTGTTGCTCGACGAGATGGGCCGTGGCACCGCAACCTTCGATGGCCTTGCGCTTGCATGGGCGACGCTCGAGCACATCCACAACACCATTGGCGCGCGTACGCTTTTCGCGACGCACTACCATGAGCTCACCATGCTCGCCGAGCAGCTTGCTCACCTGCGCAACGTACGCGTCTCGGTGAAGGAAACTCCCGGCGGTATCGTCTTCCTGCACACCATCGAGCCGGGCGCTGCCAACAAGAGTTACGGCATCGATGTCGCGCGACTCGCGGGTGTGCCGCAGCGTGTGCTCACCCGCGCCCGGCAGGTGCTGCGCGCGCACGAACGTGCCGAGCGCCATGAGCTTGCAGCCGAGCTCGCCCCCCAGACTGAACCGCTGCAGCTCACCATGTTCACTCCGCTGTCGCAGCGCATCGTCGACCGCATTGAAGAGACTGACGTCAACACGCTCACGCCGCTGCAGGCTCTGAATCTGTTGCAGGAGCTGCAGGAAGAGCTGCGGCTCAGCAAGGCCTCCTCGTGAGCATGCTTGCCCTGCGCCACCAGGTCGGCCAGCTGTTTCTCGTCGGACTTGAGGGCACGAAGCTCAGCGCGACAGAGCAGGCGTGGCTGCGACTCATGCGCCCCGGCGGCTTCATCCTCTTTCGCAGAAATATTGAAGCGGCCTCAGAGACCACGACCCTGCTGCGCGACGCGGAGAAGCACGCACGCGGCGATCGCGAGCACATCCCGGCGATGCGTGCGCTCGACCTGGAGGGTGGCCTTGTGGACCGGCTCCGCGACCTCATTGGCCCGACTCCGTCACCGGCTGCGGTCGCAGCGACGGGGCGCCGCGCGGACGCGCTTCGTCACGGTGTGATGATCGGCAAGGCTGCCCGGCTGCTGGGCTTCAACACCACCTTCGCGCCCGTGCTTGATCTCGCGCTGCCCGCATCAGAAGCCGTGATGCGCACCCGCGTCGCCGGTCCCACGGCTGAAGATGTAATTGCCTATGCCACTGCCTTTCTCGCCGGGCTGCAACAGCAGGGCGTGCTCGGGTGCGGCAAGCACTTTCCTGGCCTCGGCGGCGGCACGTTGGACTCGCACACCGCCACGCCCCGCATCGCACGCACATACGCCCAACTCTGGGATGAAGACCTCGCCCCGTATCGTGAACTCGTGCGCAAGCTGCCGATCATCATGGTGGCCCACGCGATCTACCCGAAGGTCAAGGAAGCACGCAGCGAGCCGGCATCGCTCTCGCACTTCTGGATCACCGAAACACTTCGCCGCACCATGGGCTTTCGTGGACTTGTGCTCTCCGACGACATGGAGATGGGCGGATTGCTCACCCATACCGGGATCGGCGAAGCAGCGGTGCTCGCGCTGACCGCAGGCACTGACCTCCTCGAAATCTGCAAGGAGCCGTCGCTGATTCTCGAAGCGTACGAGGCAGTCCTTTCAGAGGCCGAAAACTCGTCCGCATTCCGGACGATCATCCGGAAAGCCTGCACCCGTGTCACTGCGCAGAAGCGACAATTGCTGCGTCCTGTGCTGCCACGCAATGCTGCGGAGTCGCAACTGGGGCGGTTGCAAAATGATCTCGCTCGCTTTCGCTCTGCTGTTGAACACGGAGGGGACGCATGAGTGCACCCACAAAGCGCCCAACAAAGCCCACGGCGATGACCGTGGCAGGCATCATGAGCGGCACCTCGGCCGATGGGATCGACATTGCCATTGTCCGCATCAGTCCGCAGCGTCCTCGTGCAGCGAGCCTGTCGCTCGAGCTTCTCGCCCACCGCGGCTTTGCCTTTCCGGCGCTGCTGCGCCGGGCGATCCTCGCCGCACAGGACGCCGAGCGCATCAGCACTGCCGAACTTGCACGCCTGAACTGGCGGCTTGGCGTCGCATACGCCGCCGCCTTTCGCGCCATGCAGGCTTCCGACGTTGCGCTCATCGGCTGCCACGGGCAGACCGTGTACCACCAGGCTGCGCTCGAAAGCTATGCTGGCGCTCGCTTCCGCTGCACCTGGCAGATCGGCGAGATGGCCATGCTTGCCGATGCAGCCGGCATTCCGGTTGTTTCCAACTTTCGCCCCGCAGATATGGTTGCCGGCGGCCAGGGAGCGCCTCTTGTTCCGCTGCTCGACCAGGCGCTCTACCGCGACGCAAAGCGGACGCGCGTGCTGCAGAACATCGGCGGCATCGGCAATCTCACCATTGTGCCTCCGCGCACGAGTCGGGCCCCATCGCTGGCCTTCGACACAGGACCCGGCAACATGGTCATGGACGCGCTCGCGCAGACTCTTTTTGAGAAGCCCTACGATCGCGGCGGCCGCATCGCCGCGCGTGGCGCAGTGCTGCTGCCCGTCGTCCGAGAAATCCTGAGCGATCCATTTTTCAAGCAGGGGCCGCCTCGCTCCGCAGGCCGCGAACAGTTCGGCCAGCGGTTTGCGAAAGAGTTCATCCGTAACTGCAGCAGGTACAGTCGGGCTCCGGAGGACGCGGTCTCCACCGCCGCTGCGCTCACCGCGCAATCGATCGCCAATGCCGTGCGGCGCTTCGTCATCAGGCGCAATCCATCGCCCGAGGTCGACCTCATCGTCTCTGGCGGCGGCGCAAAGAACCCGACACTGCTTCGCATGATCGATGCGCTCCTGCCCGAGGGCGTGCGCCTTCTCGATACAGCCGATCGAAGCCTGCCAACGCCCATGCCGGTCGATGCCAAAGAAGCAGCCGCTTTTGCACTGCTCGCCTATATGAGCTGGCATCGGCTTCCGGGAAATGTTCCGAGTGCAACAGGCGCAACACGGCCGGCAGTGCTGGGCGAGGTGACCTGTGCGTAGGCTCCTGCTCGCATCGCTCGGCTCCGTGCTGCTGCTCCTCGGCTGCGGCCGGCAGACACTCGACCCGAATGTCGTCACGCTCTTGATCGAGAGCAGCCCCACCAATCTCGACCCCCGCATCGGCACCGACGCCGCTTCGGAGCGCATCGACTCCCTGCTCTTCGACCCGCTGGTACGTCGCAACCACTCGTTCGGGATCTCGCCTGCGCTTGCGACGCACTGGGAAACACCAGACCCGCTCACCTACATCTTCCATCTGCGCACCGATGTACGCTTTGCTGACGGCACGCCACTCACGGCCCGCGACGTGAAATGGTCCCTTGACTCTCTACGCGACGGCACCGTCACCACCGTGAAATCGGCGTCGTACAAGACATGGAAGTCGGTCGATGCGCCCGATGCGCAGACGATCATTGTTCATCTCAAGAAGCCCGACAACGGTCTCCTGTGGAATGTCTGCGACGGCGCGTTCGGCGTGGTTCCTTACGGCAGCGGTCGCACCTTCTGGCGCAGGCCCATAGGCAGTGGCCCCTTCGCATTTACGAGCCAGGAACAAGACAAGGACGTGATCGTCCATCGGAATCCGCTTTACTGGGGCGTCGCTCCCGCGATCGCCGGGGTTCGCTTTGCTGTCGTTCCGGATGCGATCACCCGCGCGCTCGAACTGCAGAAAGGCTCGGCAGATCTTGAAGTGAATGCGCTGCCAAACGATGTGTTGACGAGCCTCGCGCGCGACCCGAAGTTGCAGGTGGAAGATGCGCCCGGAACCACCATCAACTATGTCATCTTCAATCTTCGCGATGCTCACCTGCGTGACATACGCGTGCGTACAGCGATTGCCGAAGCGATCGACCGCAGGCTCATCATCCGCACGCTCTACGGTGATCGCGCTCGCCTTGCCGACGCCGTGATGCCGCCCGAGCAGTGGGCGTGGACCGGCGACATCACACATCATCCCTATAGCCCCGCGACGGCGAATGCGCTGCTCGACGGGGCCGGCTACCCCCGCGGTGCAGGCGGGGTCCGCTTTCACATCGTCATGAAGAGCTCCACCGACGAAGCCAATCGCCTGCTCTGCGCCGTTCTGCAATCGCAGCTGGCACAGATCGGCATCGCGCTCGACATCCGTTCCTATGAGTTCGCGACCTTCTACGCGGATATCACCAAGGGGGCCTTCGCCATGGCGCCCTCACGCTGGATCGGAGCGAACGAGGCGCCAGATATCCTGGCATACGCCTATAGCTCGGCAAACATGCCGCCGCACGGGGCAAACCGCGGCGCGTATTCCAATGCGCATGTAGACGCGCTGCTCGCCGACGCCTCCGCTAACCCGGATCGCACCGTGCAGGTCGCCGACTACAAAGCCGTGCAGCAGCAGCTTGCCGCGGATCTGCCAGTGCTGAATCTCTGGTACCTCGATACAGTCGCGGTGGTGAACCGGCGCCTCTCCCCGCTCGCGCTTGAGCCCTCCGGCAATTACGACTTCCTGCGCTCCGTGCGGATCGTGGAGAGCGGCAGTAACTAGCGCTCGCCCCACTTCAGCTTGGTGCGCAGCACGTCGTAGAACGAGCCATGCCCCACACGCAGGAGCTTCACCTTGTGCGCAGAGCGCGAGCAGCGCAGCTCATCGCCCTCATGCAGCGACTGCGACTCCTGCCCATCAACCGTGAGAAAGGTTGGCTCACTTCCCGGGACCACGCGTACCGCGATGCGCGCGCTTCCATGAACAACCAGCGGCCGCATCGTAAGCAAATGCGGGCATACCGGCGTGATTATGTGCGCATCGACCGCCGGATCGAGGATCGGGCCGTTCGCAGAAAGTGAGTATGCTGTCGAGCCTGTCGGGGTCGCCACGATCACACCATCCGCGCGGTACTCTGCGGCAAGATGACCATCGACAGAAACACTGAAGTGCCCCATGCGCGCGATGGTTCCCTTGCTTAGCACAGCATCGTTGAGAGCTTCGTGCGCGCAGATCATCTCGCCCCCACGCCATAGCTCGGTGTGCAGCATGGACCGCTCTTCCATTGAGCCGCAATCGACACACCATGCTTCAAGCGTTGCATACAGCTCGCTCAGGCGCACCTCGGTGAGAAAACCGAGCGACCCGAGATTCACGCTCAGGATCGGTGTGCCCAGCTGTGCAAACACACGCGATGCAGCCAGCAGCGTGCCATCACCGCCCAGTACGATCACCAGCACCGGGTTGCGTGCACCAATCTCTTCTCGCATGACCACAGGCGCGATCGACGTGTAACTGCCGCTGATCGCATCGAGCACCGGGTCGTAGTCATGCGCGCGCAGCCAGGCGACCAGGTCGATCAGGATCGAGGCCAGCTCAGGCTTTTGTGGTTTCGAGACAATGGCGATCGTGCGCATAGTGGCAGTGTACCGGTTAGCTGCGAGGCCAGCATGCATGAAGCAGGAACTCGCGATTCCCTTCGGTGCCGGTGATTGGCGACTCGATCAACATGGTCTCCGCGGCACCCTGGGCGCGTGCACACTCGAGCACCTTCCCCTGCGCAAACTCATGCGCTTCGGCATCACGTACGATACCACCCTTGCCAACCCACTCCCGGCCGGCCTCGAACTGTGGCTTCACCAGGATCACTGCTTCGCGCACCGTCGGCGCAGCACGCAGCACCGCAGGGAGCACCAGTGTCGCCGAGATAAAGGAGACATCCATGGCAAGAAAGCTGAGCGTCCGGCCCGACGCCGCCAGCGCCAGCTCGTCCGGGGCAAGCAGGCGGGCATTGGTCCGCTCCATCAGCTGCACACGTGCGTCGGACCGAAGGGATTGCGCGATCTGCCCCCAGCCCGTGTCGACGGCAAGCACCGAGCGCGCCCCGTGCTGCAGCATGCAGTCGGTAAACCCACCTGTCGAGGCGCCAACGTCCAGGCAGTCTCGCTCCGAGAGATCGATTGCCCAGTGCGCAAGCGCACGCGCCAGCTTGAGCCCACCCCGGCTGACGTAAGGCTGATCGTCGCCCAGCAGTCGCAGCTGGGCGTTTGGCTCGACGGAGAGTCCCGGCTTCGTCTGTTTCTGCTCGTTCACCAGCACGCGCCCTGCGAGCAAAAAAGCCTGGGCCCGCTCCCGGGTGGGAGCGAGCCCTCGCTCAACGAGCAGTTTGTCGAGACGCGTCTTTACTGTTGGCACACGAAGCTGGTATACGGAGCGCCGGAACCGGGCGAGTTGCTCATGTTTACGAGCGTATCCGCGGTGACGGCCGAGCCCGCGATGTTGCTCTGCCCTGCGTACTGGTAGTTGGTCAGCACGTCCACGCCGCATCCCTGCAGTTGCAGCTGTGCCGAGATGGTATCCGTGTCCGTGCGCACGATGGTCATCAGCTGACTATCGGGAGCGACGGTATAGACCTTGCCTTCGGGGTTGTTGTAGGTCGAGGCGATCACACGCGGGTGGCCCGGCACCGCGATCGTCGTCTGCAGGTTGAAGCTCGTCGCGTTCACGATGGCGATCGAACCATTCGCGGCCGAGTTGTTCGGGTCGCCCTGCAGGACCGTATACACGCGGCTTCCGTCGCCGAGGATTGAGAGCGCGCTTGGGTAAGACCCAACTGCAACCGTGGCGAGCACAGTTCCGAAGCCCGCAGCATCGTTGCCGTACTGGTCGAGCGGCACGTTGATAAAGCTGATCGTTCCGGAATCGTAGTTCGCCGTCACAAGCAGTGCTTTCGCTGGGTAGTAGGCCGCATACACGGGGCCGGCGCCCACCTTGATCGTGCCAGTGGAGCCACTGTTGCTGGTGAAGCCGGTATCAAGCGCATCCTGCTGCGAGTTGATCACGGTGACGGTGCCCGAAGTGCGATTGAGGATAAAGGTCCGTAGCCCATCGGGAGTCGTGAGTCCGAAAACCGGGCACACCCCGACTGGAATGCGGCTGGAGATTGCGTTGGTTGCCACGTCGATGCCGTCCACCTGGCCATTTGTGGCGACGGTGCCCGGCGTTGCACACTGGCCCCAGGTCACGTTGCTGCCATCCGCACCCTGGCTGATCGCGTACACGCGCTGCGACGAAGGCGCGCCCGACAGGGCCACCACCGCCGGGGCTACAGGGATCTCCTGCAGCAGCGAAGGCGCACTCGGGGCCGTAGCCACTGCGGTGATCTGCAGGGCGCCGATACTGTCGCGGTTCTTGTTCACGACATAGATCGCAGAGTTCTGCACGATGCCATTTGACTGGATCGAGGCGGCACCAAGGGTGGTCACGCCACCTGTTGTGGTGGTCGTCGAGAAGAGCGTGGTCGTGGTGACCTCGTTCTGCTGCAGCGTGCTGCTTACCGGTACCCCGCTGATGGTTCCATCGCAGTTGAAGCTGTAGATCTCCCCCGTGTCCGGGGCGATCGCGGCAGTCAGCGGACCGTACCCGATCGACGCCTGCGCCAGCACGCTGTCCCCCGAAAAGTCCACCACCGTGGCAACAGCGGGGTTTGCATACGGGTTATTGGTCGTCGTGCTCGTGGTGGCCGGGCAGGGATTCGTCGTGGAGGCCGCAGCCTGCAACGCCGGTTGGGTCAGCGCTACGGCGTAGGCGCCAGAGACAACGCCAGCCGGGCCGGTAGGGTTTACGGGATTGATAACGGGACGATACCGATTGCCGCAGCCTACGGTCGCGGCTGAAACCACCAGCACAAATCCGGCAGCAAGCCATGGGCGCACGGGCCCTGCGATGCTTCGCACTCTTTTGTACCCTCAACTACGGATTGGAGCGCCCGGCGGGCAGCGCTCCGAAACAGAAGCTCTCAACTCACAGAAGTCTTGCTGCTGGCTGATTGTAAATCACACGCCGTTGGACGCGGTCCCGGCGACCCGCGGGCCGCCAATGCTCACCAGCCCGGAGGCCTGCCGGCTGGCCGGCGACTGGTACGTCGCCTCCCATTCCGGGGCCATCAGTTCTGGCATCGGCTTGGCCTGGAACAGCCGCTTCGTCTGCTTGGCCATCCAGCGCGCCGTGGACTTCGACTTCTTGCGCCGCGCACTGTCTGTCGAGATGCCGGTACCCGCGTACATCTGCCGATACAGCTTCGACAGGAAAACGAAGGCCACCCGCGCCCGCAGGTTGGGAGTGCAGGCAGAGCGCTCCCAGACGGCCTTCCAGCCGTAGAAGCGGTCCCACACCCCCTGCGTCCGGTTCCTGATCTCGTCCGAGCTCATGGTCGGATGCGGGGTAAACATCTTCGGCCGGATCGCTGTCGGGATCAGCCAGTAGCGGGTAATCGGGACCTCCTCAACCATCGTCGGGTCCTTGGCCTGCTCCTTTTCCCAGCGAGCAAAATCCACCGTACCCGGGAAGGGCGTCATCATCACGAACTGCGCAAACGTCACGCCCGACTTCAGGGCCATTTCCACGGTTGCGTCAAAGGTCGCCGGCTTGTCGGTGGGCAGTCCGAAGATGAACGAGCCCAGCACATGCACCCCATGCTTGCGGAAGGTCTGCAGCTGCTTGGCAAGCGCGTCGCCGGAGTAGTTGAAGTCCTTGAACACGGCCTTGAGACCCTCGGGAGTGACGGCCTCGACGCCCACCAGGGCGCCCTTGATGTTGGCCCGGCGCATCGCGTCCAGGTAGTCGCCATCCTCGGCGGCCTCCATCGTGATCTGGGTGAAAAACACCATGTCCTTCGGCAGCTTGGCCAGCTCGGCCATCAGCTGGTAGCGCTCGTCGCGGATCGCCGTCAGCTCCGCAATCCGGGCCTGGTTGTTCTGCTCCCGCGCAAGGCGCATGTCGGTCAGGGTCACCGGGTAGAAGTTGTCATCGGCAAGCGCAATGAACCGGAATCCAAGCCGACGCAGGTCGACGATCTCATCGATCACGCTCTGGAACTGGCGCTGCCGCGGCTGCTGCCCATCGGTCCGCCAGACGCTGCAAAAGGAACAATGCTTGGGACAGCCTCGGATCGTCTGCACCGACGCCCACATATATTTGTCGGTCTGCATCAGGTCCCAGCGGCCAGGCAGAAACTCGTTGCCCTGGATGCGTCCGCCCTCGTAGATCCGCCTGGGCGCCCCTGCAAGGCAGTCCATCACAGCCTTGCCCCACGCGATATCTCCATCGCCCTTCACAACAGCGTGGGCTGCTCCGCGTTCCAGCACCTCTTCCGGAAAAAGCGTCGCATGGATGCCGCCATACACGACCCATGCGCCGCGCTTGTGCGCCTCGCGCCCGACAGCATAGCCGCGCAGGGCGTTGCCGGTGTGAACACTGATGCCGACGATATCTCCCGGCTGGATGGTGTCATAGTCCACCTGCTCGAGCGACTCATCGACCAGGATCGGATCACCCACGATCTTGGGGGTTGCGGCAGCCAGAACAAAGAGCCAGCGTGGCGTAATCACGGCTGTTCCGAACGAATTATCACTGGGGTTAATGAGATGAACGCTCAAACGCCCAACCTTTCCTCGTGCGAGTACGGTGGTTTCAGAGCGTCTGGGGTGACGATTGCCGGGCTGGCCCTGGATTGGGCGCGAGACCGCTGCGCAAGATCCGCCTGCTGTGTCGGTTAGCATACAGAAAAGAAGTAAGAGCGCGATGCCTGCCAGAGTGCAGGGTCAACAATCCCTGTCGAACTGCCTGGTACGTCCGATGAGCGAAGATGAAGCCATGTCCGTCGACCGCTCGGCAGCGTCTCTTCACTGGCAATCCAAGCTCGTGCTTCTCCTCGTGGTCCCCTTCGCGGCGATGGAGGCGATCGTTCAGTTGGTGGACGTTCCCTCGCTCCGCCTCGCGGCAACCGGCGCCCTGGTCAGCCTCCTGTTTGCCGCGCTGGTACTTGCTGCCCGGGCCGCGACTCCCGCGGCAGCCGCCCTGGGCGCGCTGCTGGCTTTCTGCTTCGCGCTGATCCCGGCATATCCCCACTCGTCGCTGTGGCCGCTGGCGGCCATGCTCGTGCTCACCCTCGGCGCCTCGCGCATCGGGCGACGCGTCAAAGAGGCACAAGGGACCGCAGAAGGCAGGCGAGGCCGCACCGCCTCGCAGGTTGCAGCCAACCTCGGGGTCGCCGCACTGGCCGCGACCCTCATCAATCCCTACGGCATGGTGCTGGCCCAGGCTGCACTGCTGGCCGCGCTCGGCGAGGCCGCAGCCGACACACTCGCCTCCGAGCTGGGGCAGCTCAGCACCTCACCTCCGCGCATGCTGCTTACGCTTCGCAAGGTACCAGCGGGCACAGACGGCGCCGTCTCCCCGCTGGGCACGCTGGCCGGCGTACTTGGCGCACTCCTGATCACCCTGCTCGGGCGCTGGTGCTTCGCGCTCGCCTGGCCGGTCCTGGGGTGCGTCGTCGCAGGCGCGATCTTTGGATTCGTCCTGGATAGCGTACTGGGCGAGTTGATCGAGCGGCGGGGCTGGATCAACAACGATCTCGTCAATTACCTCGGAACCCTCGGCGCTGCGCTCTGCACGCTCGTCGCCGGACGCTTCCTAGGCTGAAACAGCGAGCACCTGGAGGACGGGATTCGAAAGCGCGGGTCACCCCGGAGCCCTGTCAACCCGGAAGCCCTGTCATCATGAGCGAGACGGAAGCGACGTGGAAGCAAAGTGGAAGCAACGGCTCTGCGGGCTCCCGCGCTCGCCGGGGCGCGCTAGCGCAGAATCCCGAGCCGCCACCCGGTGTAGCTCAGCACCTCATGAGCCACCCGCGCCATCCTCTGCCGGAGGGGCAGATGCATCAGCTCCGGGCGCGGCGACGTAAACACCTGCAGCCCGGCCCGCATGCACAGCGCACGAATCCGAAACAGATGGGTTCCGTCACTGACCACGATAATCCGGTGCAGGTTGTTGCCGCGCGCGATATCCGCCAGGCGCGCCGCCGACTCACGGGTGTCTCGGCTGCGGGTCTCGGCGATAATGGCCGGCTCCGGAACACCCCGGGCCAGCAGAAAATCTTCCCCGACACCACCCTCCGAATGAGCCTCGCCGCCCTCGCCGCCGCCCAGCGTGATCACCAGGGGCGCCAGCTTCTCGCGGTACAGCCCGAGAGCATGCATCAGGCGCGCCCGCAAGACAGGCGAAGGCCGCCCGTCATACTCGGCAGCGCCAAACACGGCGATCGCGTCCGCTGGTTCAGCCTCGTCATGGGTGGCGTAGTAGCGGATCCCCGAGTACACATGGGCAATCCAGCCTGCTGAAACAGCCAGCGCAAAGAGCAGGATGGCTGCGACCCAGTGCAGACGGCGGGGCCGCCTCAGGATCTGCACCTCACCGTCCATGGGCGCCTCTGCCTGCACTACCGACCGAGAGCCAGGGCGATGTCGTACGTGGGGATGGCGCCCTCGCGCAGGATCTGCCAGTTGCCATCGCCCTGCGAAAGATCGACGATCGTGGTCGGCAGGCTCCGGCCAGTGGGCCCTCCATCGATGATCAGCGGAATTCTGTCGCCGATCTGGTCGCGGACGCAGTTGGCATACGTGCACTCCGGCGCATGCTGCAGGTTTGCGCTCGTGGCGGTAATCGGAAGACCGAATGCCTCCACCACCGCCCGCGGGATCGCCGCGTCCGGGATGCGGATCGCCACGTTGCCGGTGTTCGCCGTGGAACGCAGCGGCAGGCGTGAGCTGGCGCGCACGATCAAGGTCAGCGGCCCCGGCCAGAAACGTTCGGCCAGTTTGTCGAAGTTCAGACCAAGATCGCGGGCCAGTTCATATGCTTGCTCGACGGTCGCGACAAGGAGCGACAGGGGTTTGTTCTTGAGCCGGGACTTAATCTCGTAGATGCTTTCAACAGCGCGCAGATTTACAGGGTCGACTGCAAGGCCATAGAAGGTATCGGTCGGCATGCCGACCACCTGCCCGCTCTGCAGACACCGCACAACATACCGCACGCGATCCGCTTCCGGCTCGTCCGGATGCATGCGCAAAATCTCTGCTGACACGTTCGCTCCGCAGATGGGGAAGTCGTGGAAACCATGCTCAGCCAGCGTGCCAGCGATACAATCGCTTCGATGCACAAAGGGTTTCGAGCACGTACTCGCATTGTACAGAGTCCAGCCAACCGCTGGGTAAAGGCGCTGCGCGCTGCCGTGCTGCGCCCCCCGGGTCTGCGTCCCGCAAAGAGCAGCCTGGGCGAGGACGAGAACCTGATTGCGCTGGAAGGCTTCCACCTGCTCGAAGAGAGCTACCGCAGCGGCCTCGTGCCCCTTGCGATCTTTCTTCGCGAGGGCGAAGAAGACGCCGCCTTCCAGACACTATCGGGGACACTCACCGACTCGCTCCGCGCCAGCGAGGTCGATGAGGGCGTCGCGACCCTTGTGGACGGGCCGGAATGGCTTCTGCTGCCGCCCGCCCTATTTGCAAGCGTCACGGCTACAGAAGCTTCGCAAGGGATCATGGCGTTGGTCCGCGCCCCCGAGGCCGCCGTCTCGCTTCTGCTGGGGAGCGCCCACCCACTCGTGCTGGTGCTTGCAGGCCTGCAGGATCCGGGCAATGTCGGGGCGATCCTGCGTTCCGCAGAAGCCTTCTGCGCAACCGGCGCAATCCTGCTAAGCGGCACCGCCACCCCCTGGAACCCCAAGTGCCTGCGCGCCTCTGCGGGCTCCGCGCTGCGGCTGCCCATGCTCGCCATCCCCTCCGCAGAGGAAGCCTCTGCGCTGCTGCGCGAGCACGACGTCCGCTCCTATGCGGCGGTTGTGTCCGCAGGGCACCCGGCGGGCGAAGTCGCACTCGGCAGGCCCACTGCGCTGTGGATCGGCAACGAAGGCTCCGGGCTCACGCCGGAGCAGATTGCTGCATGTGACGGCAGTATCACGCTGCCGATGCCGGGCGAGGTCGAAAGCCTGAACGCTGCGATTGCCGCGAGTCTCCTGCTGTACGAAGCCTCGCGACAGCGCCATGCGGGCTGCCGATGAGCCTCTTCGGCGGTACGCCCGAGGCCACGCTGCGCAATGCCCCACTCGCCGAGCGCATGCGCCCCCGCACACTCGCCGACTACGTAGGCCAGCAACACCTGATCGCCCCCGGCAAACCATTGCGCTTACAAATCGAAGCCGACGACAGCTCGTCGATGATTCTCTGGGGCCCTCCCGGCGTCGGCAAAACAACGCTCGCGAAGATCATCGCCGCGACCACCAGCGCCACGTTCATCGAGTTCTCCGCTGTGCTCTCCGGCATCAAGGAGATCAAGGCAGTGATGGTCGACGCGGAGAAAGCAGCCCAGTTCGGCTCCCGCACCATCCTCTTTGTCGACGAGATCCATCGCTTCAACAAGGCACAGCAGGACGCCTTTCTCCCCTACGTGGAGCGCGGCACCATACGCCTGATCGGCGCCACAACCGAGAACCCCTCGTTCGAGATCATCGCCGCCCTGCTCTCGCGCTGCCGTGTCTACACGCTCCAGGCGCTGAGCGACGACGAGATCGTCGCGCTGCTGGAACGGGCGCTCACCGATCGCGAACGGGGCATCGGGCTGCTCGGGGTGCGTGCCGATCGCAAAGCCCTCCTGCGCATCGCGAACTACACCGGCGGCGATGCCCGCAACGCGCTCAATGCACTGCAGGCCGCCGCACAGATCGCCGCAGTCGGTGATCGCGTGCTCTCCGATGACTTGATCGCGCAGGCACTGCAGAAGCGCACCCTGGTCTACGACAAGAGTGGCGAGGAACACTACAACCTCATCTCCGCGCTGCATAAGTCAGTCCGCAACTCTGACGCAGATGCGGCGCTGTACTGGCTGGCGCGCATGCTGGCTGCAGGCGAAGATGCGCACTACATCATGCGCCGAGTCATCCGCATGGCTATTGAAGACATCGGCCTCGCCG
The DNA here is from genome assembly GCA_965199135.1 of Acidobacteriaceae bacterium. Classification (GTDB taxonomy): domain Bacteria; phylum Acidobacteriota; class Terriglobia; order Terriglobales; family Acidobacteriaceae; genus EB88. The sequence continues at coordinate 3,193,099 of OZ240685.1, forward strand.
CACCGGAGGCCCTCAACCTCTGCCTCTCGGCACGTGACACGATGGACTTTCTCGGCTCACCGGAAGGCGACCTCGCACTGGCGCAGGCTGTGGTGTACCTCGCGCTCGCACCCAAGTCGAACGCCGTCTACACGGCCTTCGCTGCAGCAAACGAAGACGTCGCGACCACGCGTGCTGAACCCGTGCCCCTGCACCTGCGCAACGCGCCCACGCGCCTGATGAAAGAGATGGAATACGGCAAGGGTTACAAATATGCGCACGACGAAGAAGGCAAGGTCGCGGCCATGGAGTGCCTCCCCGAGGGCCTGCGAGATCGCCGCTACTACCACCCCACGCAGGAAGGCCGCGAACGCTTGCTGGCCCAGCGCATGGACGAGATCAGAAGGCTGCGCGAACGCTGAGCGATTCGCTCGACCTCCCAGGCCGCTCGTCACCCAGGCCAATTGCTCGCTACCTTGAGCCGCTTGTCCTCCCAGGCCGATGATCCGTCATCCGGAACGCAGCGAAGGATCCGGGGTTTCACTCGCCCGCGTACTTCACACTGCAGCCATACGAACGCGTGTAACTCTTCACGACTTCCTGGCCGCTCATCGCTGCACGGAGCGCATCGCTCACGTAATTCTCCGAGCCCTTGATCACCGACGCATCCGTCGTCGGCTGGCTGTCGATCGCCCCTTCGTAAATCAGCGTTCCCTTCGGATCGATGACGAACATGTGCGGCGTCGTCTTGGCCTCGTACTCATGCCCAAGCGCACCTGCGGGATCAAGGATCACCGCATGCGGCTCAGCACCGACCTGCTTGAGGTAACTGTTTTCCTCCGGGGCGGTCATGTAGCCTTCCTGCCCTGGCGCAGAAGAGATCACCGATAGCCAAACAACCCCCTTGGCGCCCCACTCCTTCTGCAGGCGCTGCATCGTGCCACTCGCGTACTGCGCCTTGCTATACGGGCAGTCGCGGTTGGTCCACTCGAGCACAACGAACGTACCCCGGTACTGGCTGAGCGTCTCGGCGTGCCCCTGCGAGTCCTTTGCCGTGAAGTCAGGCGCCGGCGAGTTGACCTTGACTGCGTAAGCTGCAAGTGGCAGCAACAGAACCCCGGCGGCGATGATGGAATGCGAACGAAACATGGTTTCCTCCCGCTTTCTCTTCCTCACCATGCGACTTTTTCTGAGGCGTGTCTACTGCCCTGAAGCAGGAGTTTTCGCAGGCTGCAAACTGTCGAGCGCCGCGTAAACACTGCCCGGGGTGAGGACCTCGGGCAGCATGCGAGGCGGCGTGTTCGGCGTCGCCGGGTAGAGCGCGTACGTTGGGATGCCGCTGCGCCCGAGCGCTGCGAGCGCATCGCCGATCGCAGCATCGTGGCGAGTCCAATCTGCGCGCACCAGCGCCACGCCGCTCCTGCGAAGCCGGTCCTGAACATCTGCCCGATCAAGCACCACGCGCTCATTCACCTGGCAGCTGAGGCACCAGTTCGCGGTGAAGTCGACCAGCACCGGCTTGCCCTCGGCCTGGTACTTTGCAACCACGTCCGCGGTAAAGGGCTGCCAGGCATTGCCCTTTCCCTGCGCCACCGCCGCTACGCCAAGCGGCGCGCCAAACTGCTCGACTGCATACACCGGCAGCGCTGCCGCCAGCACCACCGCCACCACCGCACCGATAGTTGCGGCACCTCGCGCAGGCCAGCGGCCCAGCAGCGCACCAGCCACACCGAGCAGCAGAAATCCAGCAAGCAAACCGAGCAACGCATTCACGCCCGCTGACTGCGTAAACAACCACACGAGCCATATAACCGTGGCAAAGATCGGAACCGCGGTGAGTTGCTTGAGCACTTCCATCCACGCGCCAGGTTTCGGCAGCACACGCGTCCAGCCGGGGTTGTAGGCGAGCAGCAGATACGGCACCGCCAGCCCAAGCCCCAGGGCATTGAACACCAGGAAGCTCGCAATGCTGCCATGCGCGAGCGCGTAGCCGATCGCCACACCCATCAAGGGCGCGGTACATGGCGTGGCCACGACCATCGCGAGCACACCTGTGAAGAACGAACCGGCGTATCCCTGCTTCTGCGCCAGGCCGCCGCCTGCACTCGTCAGGGAGAGCCCCAGCTCAAATTGCCCGGCGAGCGAGAGTGACAGGAAGAAGAGAAACAGCGCCATCATCGCAAGGAAGACAGGCGATTGGAATTGAAAACCCCATCCCAGCCCATGCCCCGCCGCGCGCAGAACCAGCAACACCGCAACCACAATCCAGAATGAGACAAGGATGCCTGCGGTGTAGACCCAGCCATGCGTCCGCATGGTTGCGCGCTCTTCGCGCGAAGACTGCAGCAGCGAGAGCCCCTTGATGAACAGCACCGGAAACACACATGGCATGAGGTTAAGAAGAACGCCACCAGCAAAGGCCAGCAGCACCGCTTCAACGAGGCCGGTTGCGTCCGCCTTTGCGCTCACTGCGACTAGAGGCGGAATCGAACCTGGCGTCGCAGCTACCGTGTAGGCTGCTCCTCCGGCGAGCACCACAACGCCATTCAGCGCCGGGAGTTTCCCCTGCTGGTTTTCATCCCGTACCAGCGTCAGTCGCACGCCCTTTGCCGTTGGCGCAGAAACCTGCGGCGCAGGGTCGGAGACTACCGTCTGGTCCAGGGGGAAAAATTGTGCCGACGCAACCGGATGCCCCGTCTCTACGGCAAGCGTGTACGTCTTCGCATCTGCCGCAAAGTGCGCGCTTCCAGCAGGCGCCGGTTTCGGCAGCGAGGCGAGCCCAGCATCAACGACCGCCTTCTGCGCAGTGTTGACGTCAGGGGCCGCACCGGCGGCAGCCACAGTTCGCGTGAGGTTGAGCGTCGCCTTCCCCGGCAGACACACCTCGCGACAGACCAGCCAGTCCACATTTGCAACAAGGCTTGCCGAACCGGTAGCAGCATTCGCAGCCACGTGCAGCGCAAACGGAAATGTCACAGCCTGCTCGTAGCCGAAATCCATCAATGGCCCAAGCGGCAGTCGCTGCGGCGCGGGATACTTGAAGGCATCGGCGGTGATCCCGGCACGCAGCGTCCAGCGCACACGCGGCGGCTCGCCCGAGTCCCCGGCATTCACCCAGTAAATGTGCCAGCCTTTTTCGAGAGTGAAATGAAGCCCCGCCTCGGTGCTCGACCCCTGGACGAGCTGCTCGGCAGGTACAACAAGATCCACCGAAAGATGCTGGGCATCGGCATGCGCCGCCTGGGCCTCTGCGACCGGCGCAATCATGGCCGCGAGCAGCAACAGCAGGCAGGCCAGCGTGCGGGTCATTACGAGTCCGTCCAGCGCGTGGTCGCGCTATGTGGCTGTCCGGCAGCGTCGATCACCGAGATGACCAGGGTATGGTCCATCCCTGGCGAGACCGAGCCCACCTGAGAGAAGCTCCGCGAGTACTCCTCGGAGCCTGCTTCCAGTTCTTCTTCTTCCAGCTGATCGCCGTCATACGCCACCGTGACGGTAGCAATCTGCTCCTTCGGCCCCGCGGTCGCGGTTACCGTGATGTCGGTTCCCACCAGGTCGCGTGTATGCGTTGCCGTAAAGGTCATAGCGCGCGGCCTTCCTTCCACGCGGCATGGTCCTGCATAATGCATCGGTCGCCCACAACCTGCACGCCGTCCGCCTCGGCCCAGCCAGTCGCTTCCTCGTGACAGACGCCCTGTTGCAGCCAGAGCGACGGGATCTTCAGTCGCATGACTTCCTTGACGATCTCGGGCACAAATATGGATGACCGGAACACGTCAACCAGGTCGATCTTGATTCCCTGCTCCCCCAGCGCCTTCACCGCGGCATCCAGGTCCGCAAAGCTCTTCTCGCCGAGCGCAAATTCGATCTTCGGATTTACCGGCACCACGCGGTAGCCCGCGCTCTGCAGGTAGCGGGCCACCCCGCCGCTTGCCCGACCGGGCGACTCGCTCAGCCCCACTACAGCGATGGTCTTCGTGGTCTCGAGTATCTTCGCGATCGTTTCCGGCTCGTTCACAGGCTCACCCTCTTCTTAGACGTCCAGATCATCCGATGCGCCACCAGCCTCGACCGGTGCGCCATTCCGGCGCATGCGCAGGTATCCCTGCAGAAAGGGTTCCAGCGCGCCATCGAGTACGCTGTCCACGTCGCCCACCTCGACCTTGGTGCGGTGATCCTTGGCGATGCGGTACGGCTGCAGCACATACGACCGGATCTGCGAACCGAACTTGATGTCGAGCTTCGAATCCTCGACCTGGCGCGATGCGTCCTTCTTCTTCTCAAGCTCGTACTCGTACAGCCGCGAGCGCAACATCTTCATCGCCTTTTCGCGGTTCTTGTGCTGCGAGCGCTCATTCTGGCACTGGACGACAATATTCGTCGGCAGATGCGTAATCCGCACCGCTGAATCCGTCGTATTCACGTGCTGTCCGCCCTTGCCGCCTGAGCGGTAGGTGTCGGTCCGAAGCTCATCCGGCTTGATGTCGATCACAATCGAGTCGTCGATCTCTGGCGACACGTACACCGAGGCAAACGACGTATGCCGCCGCTTCGCCTGGTCAAATGGCGAGATCCTCACCAACCGGTGCACGCCTGTTTCGCCGCCCAGCAGGCCAAACGCGTACTCGCCAGAGATCGTGAAGGTCGCCGACTTGATGCCGGCTTCCTCGCCGTCCTGGTAGTCGTTCATCTCGGTCTTGAAGCCCTGCTTCTCGGCCCAGCGCAGGTACATGCGCATCAGCATCTCGGCCCAGTCCTGCGACTCGGTCCCACCGGCGCCCGGGTGCACGGTGACGATCGCGTTCAGCCCGTCGGTCTCACCGGAGAGCAGGGTCCGTTCTTCGAGCTTGTCTCCAAAGGCGGACAGCCCTGAGATCTCACGATCCAGTTCGGCCTCGACCGCTTCGCCCTCGCGGGCAAGATCAAAATACGCGTCGATATCGCCGGTGCGCCGGTCGAGCTCCGCGGCATCCGCCATCAACGCCTCGAGACGCTTGCGCTCCCGCATGATCGGCTGCGATAACGCCGGGTTGGCCCAGAGCGCGGGGTCTGACAGCTTGCTCTCGAGTGCCGCAAGCTCCGCCCGCATCCCGTCCGGGTCAAAGATACTCCCGCAGGTCGGCGACTTTAGCGCGTACCGGCGTATAGGCGAACTCAAGATCATTCAGCATGTTCGTTCCTCGCGGTGACCTGTCTTGTGTGCTGAAGCTCGCGCCCTGCAAACACAAGCGCGGCTACGGAAAGTATTTCACACAGCCAGGCGAAGACATCGCCATACCGGGTGTAGAAGGTCAGGTCGCTGCGATAGCCATAATCCGCCACCAGCGCGCCGAGTTGATGCCGCGGCATCGACTCCGTCACACGCCCCACGGGGTCGATAGCCGCGGTCACGCCGGAGTTGGTGTCGCGCACGATCCAGCGGTGGTTTTCGATCGCCCGCATCCGCGCCATGTTCAGGTGCTGCCACGGCGCGCTCGTATCCCCGTACCAGCCGTCATCCGAGATGTTCACAAAGACCTGCGCCCCCGCCTTGGCAAACAGGCGGATCTCGTCCGCAAACACCGCCTCGTAGCAGATGAAAATGCTCATCCGGTGGCCATCCGGCAGCGTGAAGACGCTTCTCACATGGCCATGCGTAAAGCGCCCAACGTTCTGGGTGAGCGTGCCGGCGAAGGCGAAGAACTGCTGGAAGGGGACGTATTCGCCCCAGGGCACGAGATGGATCTTGCTGTACGAGCCCAGGGATGCTCCATTCGGGGCAGTCACCACGGCGGCGTTGTAAAGCTCATTGTGTGTGCCGAGCAGCGGCGCGCCGACGATCGAGGTCGCACCCGTCTTCTCGGCCAGTTGCGACAAGAGCACGAGAAACTTCGGGTCCCAGGTGCGGAAGGGTGAGGGCGACTCCGGCCACGCAACGAGCGCGGGTCGCTGCGCACCCGGGAAGCACGCCCGCGGCACGAGCACCGGCGCTGGCTCCGGCATTCCAAGCAGGTACGGCGTGCAGACATCTTCACTCAGCGCCAGGTACTGGTTCGTATGCCGGGTCCAGGAGGGGTCAGCTGCCGTGTCGACCCAGTCGTTGTCATCGGCCATGTTGGCGCCGACCTTCAGGTTGGGCTGCACCAGCACCGCCTCCCTCCCTGCTGCCTCGGGCTCAAACGGCACAAGGGAGCCGGCCTGGATCACGCATGTCGCCACGATCGACCCGGCCAGGAAGCGCACCTGCCGGCGCTTCGACCGCGCAAAGAAGCAGCCCAGCCACAACGCGTTCACCGCGGCCAGCACCCACGACAACCCATAGACGCCGGTCACCGTCGCGAGCCGCCCGAGCAGGAGGTTATCGACCTCGGCATACCCAAGCTGGTCCCACGGCACGCAGGTCAGGTGAGCCGCCAGGTACTCGACACCCACCCAGAAAAACGGCACAGCCAGTGCCGCATAGAGCACCCGCCCGGTCGCCCGTCGCACAAACGCGACCATCCACGCAAACAGCGCGAAATAGAGGCCGAGGATCAGGCTGTACAGCACCACGATGCCCACTGAAACCGCGGGAGACAGCCCCCCGTAAATGTGCATCGTCGCGTAGATCCAGTAACAGTTCAGCCCGTACCACAGCACCCCGGTCACGTAGCCGAGCAGCGCCGCCTCGCGCAGCGCGCGAGGGCGCTTCGCGGCGCTGGCTTCAGCGAGGGAGTACAGGAGCGGCAGCAACGCAACCATGCTGACGATCGCCCGCAGGGGCGGCAGCGGCCCTGCCAGCGGAAACGCAAGATCCAGGAGAACCGCCGACACCGCCGCCAGCGAAAGCCGCAACCCCGGACCGCCAGACAAACCACCGAAACGAGCACCCATGCGGGGCCAGAGTAACACCGGCCCTTACACCGCCGTGCTATCTCGCTCGGTCAGCGTCCTCACCTGCGTTAGAATCGCGGACATGGACCTGCTCGCCCATGCTGCGGTCAACCTGCTCGAGATCCTCTTCTTCGTTGGCATCGTAGGTTCCTCCGGCGTGGTGCTCCTGTCCTTTGTCGAAGACGCACACGAACTGTTCGACAAAGATGAGCATCCCGAATCCACCTCATGACTCCCTTCCTGATATCCACACCTCTCCCGCAGCACTGGACCGCGCCTGACGTCCGGTTTCTGCGCCGCCCATGAGCACCACCTCCGTCCCGGGCACACCGGGCAGCACCACGGTCTCTGCCCCCGGCCCGCTCGGCGGCTCCTCGACCCGCGTTCGCCTGGTCGTCGCCTCCTCGGTGATGCTGACGTTCATCTCTTTCTGGCGTGCAGCCGCCGTGGTGCTGAACGATCTTGGATCCTCCGCGTTCTACGCCGGCGGCATCGCCGAGCAGGCAGTCGGCAAATCCGCCCCCTGGTTCATCCTCGGCGTCATGCTCTTCTCCTTTGCCGTGCGCGCGGTCTATGTTGAGAGCTGCTCCATGTTCACGCGCGGCGGCGTCTATCGCGTCGTCAAGGAAGCGCTCGGCGGTACCTTCGCCAAGCTCAGCGTCTCGGCGCTGATGTTTGACTACATCCTCACCGGGCCGATCTCCGGCGTCTCAGCCGGGCAGTACATTACCGGCCTGCTCGACGAGCTGCTGCAGGTCGGCGCCACCAGGGGCTGGCTGCCGCCCGTGCTGCTCTCGGCTCCGCACCTCGCCAAGCAGCTGCCCATGAACGGCACCTCCGCCGCCTTCTGCATCTTGGTCACCATCTTCTTCTGGTGGGAGAACATCAAGGGCATCAAGGAGTCCACCAGCAAGGCGCTCGAGGTCATGAAGATCACCACCGTCATGGTGGTCATCCTGATCGGCTGGGGCATCTTTACCGCCGTCCATATCCACGCCAAGCTGCCGCCGGCGCCGATCATCTCCAACCTGCATTTCGCGCCAACCTCGCTCGGCTTCCTGAGCCACACCCATCTCGCGACAGAGTTCGGCCTCTTCGGCATCATCATGGCCTTCGGCCAGTCCATCCTTGCGATGAGCGGCGAAGAGACCCTCGCCCAGGTCAATCGCGAGATCGAGCACCCCAAGCTTAAGAACCTCAAGCGCGCTGCGATCGTCATTGCCATCTACTCGCTGATCTTCACCGGCCTGGCGTCCCTGCTTGCCGTCATGATCATCCCTGACGCGGTGCGCGTTCCGGTTTACAGCAGCAACCTCATCGCCGGCCTGGCCATGTACATGACCGGCCCGCTGACACTGCGCATCATCTTCCGCATCTTCGTGGTCGTGGTCGGCTTTCTGATCCTCGCCGGCGCCATCAATACCTCGATCATCGGCTCCACGGGTGTGCTCATGCGCGTCGCCGAAGACGGCGTGCTCACCGACTGGTTCCGCAAGCCGCACCACCGCTTCGGCACCTCCTACCGGATCATCAATCTCGTCACCGCGCTGCAGCTGTTTACCATCGTCGCCAGCCGCGGCGATGTGGACATGCTCGGCGAGGCCTACGCCTTTGGCGTGATCTGGAGCTTCACCTTCAACTCGCTGGCTATGCTGGTGCTTCGCTGGAAGTACAAGGGCGAACGCGGCTGGAAGGTTCCGATCAACCTCCGCATCGGCAACCGCGAGATCCCGGTCGGCCTCATCTCGGTCTTCCTGGTCCTGCTGACGACTGCAATCACCAATCTCCTGACCAAGTCGGTCGCCACGGTCAGCGGCATCATCTTCGCTGTTGCCTTCTTCACCGTCTTCACCATCTCCGAGCGCCAAAACGCCAAGCGGCAGCAGTTCGCCGCCAAGCAGATGAAAGAGCACTTCCAGCTCGAGCACGAAGAGGATATCGGCCGCGACAACCTCCAGATCAAGCGTGGGGGCGTGCTCGTCACGGTAAGCGATCCCACCCGCGCCAGTGCTTTGAAGTGGGCACTCGCCCGCACGGACACCGACGAGCAGGATGTTGTTGTCCTCACCGCGCGCATGGTCGGCGCCGGCGGCCCCGAGTACCTCGACCCCAGCGAAGGCAGCTTCTCCGAGCATGAGCAGATGCTCTTCACCAAGGCAGTTTCGGTCGCCGAAAGCTTCGGCAAGCACATCTCGCTTCTCGTTGTTCCGGCCGCCGATATCTTCGTTGCGCTGGTGCGCACCGCGATCTCGCTCGAGGTTTCCCTGCTCGTCTCCGGGCTCTCCTCCACCATGTCGCCATCCGAGCAGTCCTACCAGATCGGCCATGCCTGGGAGGCCCTGCCCGAGCCGAAGCAACAGTTCACCTACATCATCGTCACGCCGGACGGGCAATCCCAGAGCTTCCACATCGGGCCACATGCGCCTGCCCTGGGCGGCGACGATGTGCAACTGGTCCACCGACTCTGGCTCAACATCAGCCGGGATCCGGGATTCGCCAGCCTGCACCACAGCGACATCGTGACCTACGCGCTCACGAGGCTCGCGTCCGACTACGCTCGCAACAAGGCGGAGATCCTCAACGAGTTGCGGCGCAGCAGCTCCGATGGTCGGCACTCGATCCCCAGTCTTCGCAGATCCGTCCCGGCCGAGACCGCAAACATGCCCATGCGCGCACTCCGCGACAGCGAAAAGGGTGACGAGTAGCTAAGCGGCCGCCTTTTCCACAGGAGTCGAAGGCTCCTCGGAGAGCTCTTTTGAGACTCTTCCCTTTGTTTCCGGCAGCAGGAACAACGTCGAAATGCGCCGCTTTCCTCAGCTTGCCATCGTCGCCTTCTTCCTGCCCACAGCCCTGAGAAAGCGAGGATTCTTTTCAGCCTTCGCCGCGCGCCGAACGCTGCCAGCGCAGGGAGGGCTCCAAAAGAGACCAGAATCCTCCAGATGATGTCCTGCGAGATATGCCTTGAGAGCAGGGCTGCCGCGAGCAGCGGTCCCACGATCAGTCCAGCAGCCTGCATCGCGGAGACCAGCGTCACCAGCAAGCCGCGATGCGCTTTCCCGGCGGACTCGCTCATGATGGTCGCCGATTCCGGCTTAACGGGTGGAGCACGCGACAAGCCGCCGGCATGCAGAGCAATAGGATTGCTCCCACAACACAGCAGCTCATTCCAATGTTGCAGGAAGTCAAGACTCTCGCGGGTTCTGGCGCCGTCGGCTACCGCAGAGGACCACGCTCCTACGGCCCAAATCTATAGGCGGCAGCGTACAGCGGGGCGCTCACCTTCAGCGTGCGGACTACACTGGGGGAGCATATTTTCCGCGAATCAATACGTTTGCGCCGCTTGCTGCAGTCGCCGGCGCAATCTGTGCGGTCGCAGCAATCTTTGCCGGACCGGAGACTATCCTGATCATCGGCGCATACGAACTAACAGCAGAAGCAGCACGCGGCATCATGGCTGGTGTGTTTGGCATTGTTTCAGGAGTAGACGAAGCGACCGACTGGTAAGTAGGAGACTGCATGCTCTTCATCCACTGGCTTCATACGTACAGCGATTGCATTGACTACAGCGCAGCAGGTCTATGTTTAGCTCTGGCGCTTGCAGTCCGTCTTTTTGTGCCTAAAAATCCCCGTACCAAAAGACCTCGCCTCGATCATCCTCTTGCTTATACAACTCTGATCGTGGCGATTCTCGTTATAGTGAGTGGTATTTGGCAGCTTATCTACTGGTAGTAGACTCTCCCGCGATGCCCTAGAACGTGTCGCGGGAGAGCCCATTGACCTACCCGCGTCACGTCGTCTGCAACAGCAGCCTGCTCCCGGCCGTGTCAGCTCCATTTGGCCCTACGGTTGCGCAAGTCGGCCTCCGGTTCCTGCACAGCGCTTCCAGGGGACAGGGGACTCATCTACTTCACCGTCTCACCCGGCTTGAGTTTGAGCACCTGCACCCCGGTGTTGCCGATATGCTTCTCCAGTTCCTCCGGTGTTCCGGCGAGCTGCGGCATCGTTCCGAAGTGCAGCGGCAGCACCACGTCCAGGCCCAGGAACTTCGTCGCGAGTGCAGCGCCGCGCGGATCCATCGTGAAGTGGCCGCCGATCGGCAGCATGCCAAATTTCGGCGCATACAGGTCACGAATCAATTGCATATCCGAGAACACGTTGGTATCGCCGGCGTGGTACAGCACCGGCCCGTCCGCAATCGTCAGCACAAAGCCTGCAGGCTCCGCGCCATACAGAAATGTGTCGCCATCCTGGATGCCCGACGAGTGGCGTGCCTCGGTCATTGTCAGCGTCACATCCTTGTGGGTGTAGCTTCCGCCGTAACCCATGCCGATCGTTTCCTTCACACCCTTCTTCCCGAAGTACCCGGCCAGCTCGAACATCGCAACCACGGGAGCTCCGGTCTTCGCCGACACCGGCACCACATCGCTGATGTGATCAAAGTGTCCATGGGTGGCGAGGATCAGGTCCAATTGCTCCGGCAGCTTGTAGTCCTTGGGAAACTTGGGGTTCCCCTCGATAAATGGGTCGATCAGGATCTTGGTGCCTGCCGCGGTCGTGACCAGCACGGTTGCGTGGCCAAGCCAGGTGACACTGGTGCCTCTCAGGTCGGACATCAAACATTCTCCTTCGCAGCATGGGGGAAGCGCTGCTTCCTTCTGAGATGCTCGTCCTCCTCAACGCTCGTGCACACGAAAGTCTTCCTTGCCTTCTCGCTCTCCGGAGAGAATGGAGCGAGTACACTCACCCTCGATGAGTAACCCTGCCGCCACTCCGGGCTTTCCGCCGCCACAGATTCAGCGCAAAGCCGGCAGCAGCTTTCCACCCGGCCCTACGCTGATCGAGCGCGCACTTGCCGGCGATCTCTTCCGCCTCAACCCGTTGCCCTTCATCGATCGCATCGCCCGCCAGCATGGCGATCTCGTTCACATGCGCGCTGCGGGCCGCGACGTCCTGCAATGCAATCACCCTGAGCTCATCGGCGAGATGCTCATCACGCACAGCCGCTTTCACCATCGCGGCCTCGTGATGCAGAAGGCGCAGTTCGTTCTCGGCAAGGGATTGCTCTCAAGCGAAGACCCGCACCACATGCGCCAGCGCCGGCTCGCACAGCCCGCATTTCACCGCGACCGCATCGCCGGCTACGGTCGCATCATCGGGAACTACGCGCGCGAGGCAATTGCCGGCTGGCGGAACGATTCGGTCTTCGACCTTGCCGGGGATATGCAACGGCTGACCCTGCGCATCGTCGGCAAGACCATGTTCAACAACGACATGGAGTCTGAAAACAAGCGCATCGCCGGCTCGATCGATGCCTTCATGGCATTTCTGCCACTTGCCTTCCTGCCCCGCACCGATCTGATCGTGCAGCTCCCGATCCCGATGATGAACCGCATCCGCCAGTCCCGACAGGAGCTTGACACGCTGATTTACGGCCTGATCCGCGAGCGGCGCGCCGACGCCGAAGACCGGGGCGATCTCCTCTCCATGCTCATGGCCACCCAGGATGAAGAGGAGGGCACAGGCGCCATGACCGACGAGCAGGTTCGCGATGAGTGCGTGACGGCCCTGCTCGCCGGCAACGAAACGACAGCCAACGGGCTCTCCTTCGCGCTCTGGCTGATCGCGAGCCATCCCGCCATGCAGGAGCGTCTCCAGACCGAAGCCCAGGACGTTCTCGGCACCCGGTCGGCTACGGCCGAGGACTACCCGAAGCTCCCCCTCGCGCATGCATGCTTCGCTGAAGCCATGCGCCTCTACCCGCCCGTATGGACGATCGCGCGCACTGCGGCCGAGCGCTATGAGTGGCGTGGCTTCGACGTCCCTGTCGGTACCCTGCTCCTCGCACCGCAGTGGTTTGCCCATCGCGATCCCCGCTTCCACGGGGAGCCCGAGGCCTTCCGTCCCGACCGCTTCCTTAACGGCGAACGGGAAGCCCAGCCACGCTTCTCCTACTTCCCATTCGGCGCCGGCAACCGCCAGTGCATCGGCGAAGGACTCGCCTGGATGGAAGGCGTGCTGATCCTGGCCACAATTGCCCGCGAGTGGACGCTGCTCCCGGAAGGGCCGGGGGAGGCCATTCCGCTCGATCCCAAGGTGACCCTTCGTCCCAAGCATGGCGTTCGCCTCCGCATTCGACGTCACAGCACGGCCTGACGTTTTCGCTTGATCTTCGCCTCTGCCCAGCGTAGCGTCTCCGCATGGGCGAAGATAAAGCGAACAACCTCTTCCCGATCCTGGGGAATGCACCTGCTCCTCTTACCGGCATCGCGCGTCTTGCAGCCGAAGCCGAGATCGCCGGCGAAGGCCACCTGGTGCACTTCCACGCGCTGCCGGTGAAGTCCGCGATGAACCACTCGGTCTCGAAGCGGAAGCTCTGGTTCGCCCGCACCATCAATCCCTACCGCGGCTGCGAGTTCGCCTGTCGCTACTGCTATGCGCGCTACACGCATGAGTTCCTGAACTTCTCCGATCCCGCAGCCTTTGAGCGCGAGATTTACATCAAGCAGAATCTGAGCTGGCTGCTTGAGCAGGAGCTGCGTGGCTTCCGGTCCGAGGAGGAGATTGCGATCGGCACTGCGACTGACCCCTACCAGCCAATCGAGCGCACTGCCCGCGTCACCCGCAGCGTCCTCGAAGTGCTGGCCCGGCAGCGCGGTCTGAAGATCGGGATCGTCACCAAGTCCACACTGATCGAGCGCGACATTGACCTGCTCATCACGATCGCCGAGCACAACACGCTCACGCTGCACATCACGATCACCACCACCGATCGCGCACTCGCCCGCAAGCTCGAGCCGCGCGCCCCACGCCCGGACCTGCGCTTCCGCACAGTGGAGCGCCTCCGCGAAGCCGGCCTCACGGCGGGTGTGCTCTGCTCGCCGCTGCTGCCCGGCATCACCGACAACGGTCCGGCTCTGAATCTCGTTGCAAAACAGGCTGCTGCTGCCGGTGCCAGCTTCTTCTCCGCGGAGCCGCTGTTTCTGAAGTCCTGCTCGCGCGACACGTTCTTCCGCTTTGTGGAGGAGGAGTTCCCCAAGCTCGCGCGCAGCTACCGCGAGCGCTACGGGCGGGATGCCTTTGTGGATGGGGGGTATGCTACGCGTATCCGCGCACTGGTCGCGGCAACAGCAAAGCGGCATGGCCTGGTGCACCGCTCGATGGACGCCATCCTTACCAAAGAGCCGACACCTGTCGCGCCGAAGAAAGAGCCCGCACAGAGCTCACTCTGGCCTGAAGATAACCGTCTCAGTGTCATCTGAGCGCAGCTGAAGAACCGCAGGTCCTTCGCTGCCCCTCAGGATGACCCCACGGGGCTGTGGGAGAGAAGCGCTAACGGGTGATGATTACTTCGTAGAGATTGTCCTTGGCGAGAAAGAACCGCGTGTTGCTGAACGAAGCGAAGAGCTTCTCGATATTGCGGTTGGTATACACCCGCTTCACCGGAAACTTCTCGAGCTCCTGCATATCGATATCGTCGCTCTCGGTCAGGTGGTAGCGGTAGTAGTCGGTATTCGGGCCGATCAGCTTGGTGTGAAAGATTGCAAGGAGCCGCCCGCCCGGCTTCATCACACTATGCAGCTGCTGGATCAGTGGCTGCACCAGTGGTTCGGGGATGTAATCCAGCGTCGTCCAGAGCAGCACCACATCGAACTGGCGCCCGCCAAAGTCCATATTCTGTGTGAAGTAGTTGGTGGTATCAAAGCCGGGAGCCTCGCCTGCTTCCTCGGCCGGCTGCTCGTACACGCCCTTCATGGCTTCACCAACCAGGTCGGCCATCCACACCCCGTGGCCCGCCTGGGTCAGGAAGTTCACATTGGCCGGGGATGTCGGTCCCACATCGAGTACACGCAGATTCGGTTCCGCTGCGAGGTGCTTGCGCAGTGCTGCCCACGCGCTTGAGTGCCGCGGGATCCGGACTGGACCCTTCCCCTTGGAGCCATCGCGCTTGGAAAACAGGCTACTGATCACGGCGCATCCTTGTGTTGCTTGCGTACTGAAGGGCCACACGGGCCGCGAAGCGCGGCCCGTGTGTGTTTGCGGTGCTTGCTTACAGTGCGGCTGGTACCTGCGTCGGTGCGGAGGCCTGCGACGAAGCCTGCCCGGTGACGCCGGTAGCTGCGGCCGCGGTGCTCTGCACCAGGTCCACCTTGCCGGAGAAGCCGGCATTTTCTTCGATCGAAAGACGCGACGCCTGGATATCGCCAAGCAGCGTAGCGCCCGAACGCAGTTCCACGCGCCCAGTCGCCGTAATGTTGCCATGCAGCTGACCAAGGATGATCACGTCGCGAGCCGCAACGTCTGCCTGCACCTTGGCATTTGCGCCGATCGTCAGGCGGCTTCCGGTCAGGGTGATCATGCCCTCAACAAAGCCATCAACCACCAGGTCTTCGCTGCCTCGTACTTCGCCGCGCACCTGCAGGCTCTTGCCAATGCTTGCGCTTACGTTTTCCACTACTGCCATCCCTACGTCTCCTAGACGCCCGCTTCCAGCCGGCTCACGTTCACTCTATATGCTGGACCCATAGGCAGCAACATAGTGCAGGGCTTACGCCATGCCGATGGTGCTGACTCTGCGTCCAATGCAGCAGCCCGTGGGAACGCTGCACCATACCTATGCCGACCTGCGCTGAAGGATCCCAATGTGGCCTGGAGGAACGACCATCGTCCACTTACTCGCAAAATTCACAGCCCTGCCGCTCCTCGGTCTGGTCCTCTCGTCTGCTGCGCTCGCCCAGGCGCCGCCTACCGATATCACAAAGCTGGTCCGCGATGCCTCCTACAACGAGACCCGCGCCTCCAACGGCCAGACCTTCCGCTATCTTTCAAAAACCACCGACGGCGGCAAGAGCATGACAAAAGAGGTTGTGGAAAGCCATGAAGGCGGCATGTCGCTGCTGATTGAAGAGAACGGCAAACCACTGGATGCCGATGCAGCTGCCGCGGAGAAAGAGCGCCTGATGAAACTCCGCCGCGACCCGGCAGCGCAGGCCAAACGGCAGAAACACAACGAAGCGGATGACGCCCGGTCGAATCGCATGGTGCGGCTCCTGCCCGACGCCTTCACCTACACGTTCATGGGCATGGTGACCGGTCCGGATGGTCCCTGCTACCGGCTAAGTTTCGTCCCGAATCCCAACTTTCAGCCGCCGGATCGGGAAGCGGCTGTCTATCACGGCATGGCCGGCGAGCTCTGGATCGACCAGGCGCAGCAACGCCTGGTCCGCCTCGACGCCCACCTCACCGAGGACGTTGATTTCGGTTGGGGTGTCGTCGGACGTCTCTTCAAGGGCGGCACCATCCTGGTAGAACAGCGCGATGTTGGCGACCACCGCTGGGAGACCGTGCACGAAACCCTCCACCTGTCCGGCAAGATCCTGCTCGTCAAGGCGCTGAAGATCGACACGACCGAAGAGGACTCCGACTTCAAGCCGGTTCCGGACCTCGGCTACCAGGCGGCTATCGATCTCCTGCTCTCTGGCGCACCGTCTTAGGGCAGCGCAAACAGCACAAGGCCCACCGCGCTGGTGGGCCTTGTGCTTTTCATTTCAGGCAGACGGCCTAGCTGAAGTTCTGATCGTCATCCCCGCCGAAGTCCCCACCGCCATCGGTGAAGTCATCGCCGTAGTTGCCGGAGTCTCCGGCGCTCGAGTCGAAAGGCCCCTGCGGCTGCTCATCCGGGCCGGAGCCATAGTTGCCCCCATCGTTCCCACCAGCGCCCGGCGCGTCGTAGTAGTTGTTGACGATCTCTTCGCGTGGTGCACCGCCGAAGTCTCCACCGCCAAACCCGCCACCGCCAAACCCGCCACCGAAGCCGCCACCGCCACCATGCAGCAGCGACTCAACCCCCTGGAATGCCAGCGCGCCGGCTGCTACGCCAGCAGCGGTCGTCGCAGCAGAGCGCAGGAAGCTCGGCTGCCCAGCCGGAGGAGGCTGATACGCAGGCTGCTGCCCATACTGCGGCTGCCCACCGCCATAGTTGACCGTCTGATACCCCTGCGACTGCTGTGGAGCCTGCTGTGCCGGGGGCGCATCGTGGTGTCCCAGGAGGCTTCCGAGAAAGCTCGTGGCCTTTGACGGTGCCGGGGCCTGGGGCGCCTGCTGCATCTGCGTCAGCTGCTGCTTTGCCTGCTCCAGCGCAATGTTCTGCACCAGCACGGTTTGCGCCAGCATGTACATCGCGTCGGGATTGCGCCCGAGACCGTTCCTCAAGAGGTTCTCGGCATCATCATCCTTTTCCTGGAGGCTGGTGCTGTTGATCTTGCGTACCAGGTCGTTCAACATTCCTTCTTCTTGCGAGGTCATGCCTTCTCCTTTGCTCGGCGCGGGCCACCGGCCCTCGAGCTTCCCGTTGTTAGACGCAAACGGAGGGCTGGAGTTTGCGGGAATCGCAAGCTGCTGCTACGCAACGGCGTACGCCCGAACCTCTTCGCGCCGCACCGTCAGCCGGTCCACCAGATCCTCGCGGATCGCGAAGCCACGACCAGGCTCGGTCGGCACCGTGATCTCTCCCTCGGCTGAAACCCGGACTGCAGGCTCGATCAGATCGTCTTTCCAGTAGCGGCTCGACGCCGACACATCGCCGGGCAGCGTGAAGTTTGGCAGCGACGAAAGCGCGATGTTGTGCGAACGCCCGATTCCACTCTCGAGCATCCCGCCACACCACACCGGTACCGCCTTCTCCATCGCGGCGTTGTGGATCCCGATCGCTTCGGTAAAGCCGCCTACGCGGCCGACCTTGACATTGATGATCCGGCAGGAGCCCATATCGATCGCTGCCAGCGCATCGCGGCGATTGCGGATGGACTCATCCAGGCAGATCGCTGTTTCGATCTGCTTCTGCAGCATGGAGTGGAAGTAGAAATCGTCGCTCCAAAGGGGTTGCTCCAGCATCAAGAGGTTGTAGTGGTCGAACTCTGCCAGGTGCGCCATGTCACGCAGCCGGTACGCCGCATTCGCATCGACCGACAGCAGGATCTCCGGCCAGCGCTGCCTCACCTGCTCGAGCATCGTGAGATCCCAGCCCGGCTTGCACTTCAGCTTGATGCGCTGGTACCCGGACGCGAGCGACTCCTCGACCTGCTCGAGTTGCTGGCGCATCGAAGGCTGGATCCCGAGCGACACCCCACAGGCAATCGTCGATCGCGACCCCCCGAGCAGCGACGAGAGGCTCACGCCCTCTACCTGCGCCTGCAGGTCCCAGACGGCATTCTCAAAAGCAGCCTTCGCCATGCGGTTGCCGCGGACCGGCCGAAACAGGGTATGGCAGGAACCGCCATGGTCGGGTTCGCTCTCGAGCAGCAAGGGTGCGAGCTCCTGCTTGCCCATCAGCCACGCGCTGTCGATGGTTTCTTCGGAGTACCAGGGGTGCTCCCCGGCGACACACTCGCCCCAGCCGTGAAAGCCTTCGGCAAGCACTTCCACCAGCAGAATGCGCCGGTGTGTTGTCAGTCCAAAACTTGTCTCGAACGGGGAAACAAGCTGCATCCGCACTTCGCGCAGCACAATGGAATCGATCTTCATGACCACCTCGGGAAACGTTGTACCGCTGATCTGCGAGTGCGGGAGGCTTTCTGCATACTCCGGACTGGTACCCCCTCACCTTGCTGGAGCGTTGCTTACCCCATCCTGCTGCCGGCACAGAGCAGATACTCTCCATGGCCGTCCGGGAGCAGGCGGAACCCTCGTAGTTCCATCCCCTGCGCGAAGGCGTCTCCGAATTCGCCGCGCAGCCGGGCTTGTGTCTCCAGGAGCTCCGAGCGAGCCCCTTGTGTTCTCCATCGAACAATACTAGCCGGCAGCTCGATCCGTCGAAGGATTTCACCCGGCGGCTCGTCCGGTCGAGCGCCCTGCCGTGGCGTCGTCGCGCGCAGATCCCACTCGGCGAGTAGCCGATCTGTCGGCAACCCACCCTGCAGCTTCGAGCCAAGCTGCCCGTAGAAATCAGAAATGTAGCGGCGTGAAAGCGCGCCGATCCGGCGGAGATTGAACGAAGCATTGCGAACCATGAGCGGATCGAAAGTCCATCGCATGGTCGCGATGCCCCGGCGCAACGCGTCTTCCCGCTGGGCCAGCTTCAACGCGTAGCCGAGGCCGGTGTTCTGGAAGTCCCCGGCAATCGCAAGCATGTGCGAGTGCAGGTATGGGGTGGGCGGCGCCGTTTGCTGCACAGCCGGCGCCGGAAAACCGATCGGCTGCATCCAGGAACCCGTGTCGCTCCCGGGAGGCTCGTGCGCCGCGACCGCCATGGCGAACCCTGCAAGCGTTCCCTGTTCACTCCACGCCGACAGAACGTGGCCACCGAGCGCCTGCGCCAGCACATACAGGTTCCGCGGCACCACTTCCCGATCGGGATAGCCCCAGGTCTGCTGCTGCAGATCCACACACTGGTCCACCTCGGCGAGCTCTGCACAGGGACGGATCGTAAAGCGCTGCCCGACGCGGCTCCGGAACTCGGAAGCTAGGGGCGGTGCGGTGTGGACGTTCTCCGCTGTGGCGTTCATCAGGATCGGCTCTGCTCTGAGGCAGGGGACGTTTCACGGGATTTCGCAAGCTGCCAGAGTTCCTCGAGTGCCTCAAGCGAACGCTCCTCGAGCCTTCCCTTGCCGTCCACCTGCTCCGCGGCTTCCATGGACCCGAAACGCCGCCGAAACTTTGCGTTCGCGTCGCGGAGTGCTGTTTCAGGATCCACCCGCAGGTGCCGTGCGAGATTGGCAGTCACGAAGAGGAGGTCGCCGACCTCCATCTGCAGTTCGGCCGAGGGAGCAGCGCCGGCAGCTATCTCGGCTTCCACCTCGTCGGCTTCTTCGCGAATCTTGTCGAGAAGCCCGGTTGCATCCGGCCAGTCAAAGCCGCACTTGGCCGCGGCCGATCCAAGCTTTGCGGCCTCGAGCAGCGCAGGTTGAGCCCGCAGGACGCCACTTAGCCTCGAGTCCGCCGCGTCTCCCGCGGGAGTCTTCTGCGCCCGCTCGAGCGCCTTGATCGCCGCCCAGTTGCGCAGCACCTGATCGGCAGCGATGCCGTTCTCTGCCGAGGCAAGCGTCGCCTGGTTGCCGGCAGCGGCGGCTGCCTCTTCGCCAAAGACATGAGGATGGCGGCGGATCAGCTTCTGATTCAAACCGGCGAGCACATCCACGATGGAGAAATCGTTCGTTTCCGACGCCATCTGGGCATAAAAGAACACCTGGAGCAGCAGGTCGCCAAGCTCTTCGCAAAGATCGGCAGAGTTCCGGCGCTCGATGGCATCCAGGACCTCGTACACCTCTTCCAGCGTGTACTTGCGGATCGATTCGGGGGTTTGCTCGCGATCCCAGGCACAGCCATCCGGACCGCGGAGCCGGGCCATGATCGCCACGGCTTCACGGAACAAGTCAGATGCACGGATCTCCGCAGCCCGGCGGTGTGGAAGCAACACGGTTGACCCTTCGTGCTGGGACGCCATGCCCTCACTCTAACCGATGCCCTACACTCGGACGCAGTGATTTCCGCTGCGCCATGGCTGCTGTTGCCCATCTTTCTCTGTGGATTGCTGCTCGGCAGCTTCCTCAACGTGTGCATCGCGCGCCTGCCACGCCATGAGTCGATTGCGTGGCCGGGGTCGCACTGCCCCAGGTGTGGTGCAGCCATTCGCCCCTGGGACAATGTGCCGCTTCTCTCCTACGCGCTGCTGCGCGGGCGCTGCCGTGACTGCCGCAAGCCGATCTCTTGGCGTTACCCACTGGTCGAGGCAGCGCTT
Organism: Acidobacteriaceae bacterium; assembly: GCA_965199135.1. GTDB lineage: Bacteria > Acidobacteriota > Terriglobia > Terriglobales > Acidobacteriaceae > EB88. Next base: position 3,213,662 of record OZ240685.1, read on the forward strand.
GGCGGCCTCCTTGTTTCCTGCGCCCTGCGTTTCGCCTCGCTGTCTGCCTCTGCCTCCGCCGGAGTCTTCTGTTTCCTCCTGCTCGGGCTCTTTGCCATGGATCTCGAGACCTACCGGTTGCCCGATGCCTTCACCCTCATCGGGACAGGTCTGGGAATCGCTGCCGCCCTGGTGCCAGGCGCTTCGCTCGTTCCGGCACTCCAGCTCCTCCGGAACGCCCCCTTCACTGCGCCGCCCTTGCCGACGGTGCTCGGCTGCTGCCTCGCGGCCACCCTGGGCGCGGGCCTGCTCCTGCTCATCCGGTGGGTCTACTTCACGCTCAGGAAACAGGAAGGGCTCGGGCTGGGAGACGTGAAGATGGCGGCGCTGCTTGGTGCCTGGCTCGGCGTCACAGGTCTGGTCCTGTCGCTTGCCGCAGGCGTCCTGCTGGCCGCGCTGGTCGGGGTCACAGTCGGCGGAAAAGGCAAGGGCAGGATGGCGCGCCTGCCACTCGGCGCTTTTCTGGCCGTGGGCGGACTTGTGACCCTGTTCGGCGGGCGACCGATCCTTGCGTGGTACTTTCACTTCTGGCCGTAAAATCCTCACAACAAACTACTTACCAGCCAGCTCCGTCAATGCTTTCAGTGCGCTCTTGGAGTGCTTTCCTTTTGGCTCGGCATCCAGGTACAGCTTGTAGTTGGTGGCAGCCTCGTCGAGATGCGCTGTCTTGCGCGCGGCTTCTGCGAGGTAAAACACCGCCTCGGCATTGCCGGGACCCACCTCGGTCGCTTCCTTGAAGCGCGAGTAGGCGCCTGCAAAATCACCTTCGCCCATATAGAGCTGGCCAACGCGCACATCCTGCTTCGCGAGCTCGGGGTTGTTCACGACGTGCCCGGCACCATCGCTCGTCCGCGCGTCCCGGTTGCCCAGTACGTCGACGCCCTTGAGGCGCGAACGGCTGGAGCTTTCCGGCTCTGCATCGTTTGGGGTAGCGGCTGGCCCATCGGAGGCAGACTGATCGGCCTTCTCGGCCTCCTTTTCTGCGGCCTCCGACTGTGCTTCGGGGAAGGCGTTCGGGTCCGCACGAGGCTTCTGCGCCTGCGCCGGCGCAGCGCCTGCAGGAGGGGGGGAGCTGGTCTGGGAGTTCGTTTGGGAGCTTGTTTGGGAACTCGTCTGGGAGTTGGTCTGGGAGTTCGTCTGGGCGGGCATCGGCGCTGCAACGGAGGCGCACATCCCCAGCAGCGCCAACCCTCTCAGAATGTTCTTTCGCTCCGCCATCGGTCGCCTCCCACAAGCCCTCGCAACATTCTCCACTGTTGGACGCCGCGGCGCGGCGAATCGCCTCAGAATGCACACTTTTGCCCCCGTATACTGGGGCAGATATGGCCCTGATGATCCGCTCCTCTGCTATCCACGCTGCCGGCTGCTACACCACTGCGCCTATTCGAAAGGGTGCGCATGTGGTCGAGTACACCGGACCGCGCATGCACAAGGAAACAGCGGATCTGAAGTACGAGAGCCTGCCCATGACCTACCTCTTCGGTGTGGGCGAGGGTGACCTTGTGATTGACGGCCACGGGACCGCGATGTTCCTGAACCACTCCTGCGACCCGAACTGTGAGACGGAGGAGATCGAGGGCCGGGTGTGGATCATGGCCATCCGCAACATCAAGGCGGGGGAAGAGCTCACCTATGACTACCACCTCTACGATGGCGACCCGAACGATGCGCCCTGCTACTGCGGCGCGGCGAACTGCCGGGGATCGATGTTCTCGAACAGCTAGAAACCGGGACCTGCCATGCTTCCAGCTGCTCGGCAGGAGACAACCGCAGATCCTTCGCTGCGCCCAGGGTGACACCTCCCGGTGAGCGATCCCGGGGAAACGACCCAGGACCCGCCACGAACTGGCCGCGACCCGCGCAGGGGGTCTTCGGCCTCTAAAATGAAGACAGATGGCGTATCAGGTGTTAGCTCGCAAGTATCGCCCACAGCGTTTCTCTGACGTCGTGGGCCAGGACCACGTGACCCGCACACTCGGCCATGCGCTCGAGCAGGGCCGCATCGCGCATGGGTATATCTTTTCCGGCCACCGCGGCATCGGCAAGACCACGATCGCACGCATTCTCGCGATGGCGCTCAACTGCCGCCGGACGATCGGCACGGCAGAGCGGCCGACCTACGAGCCCTGCGGCACCTGCGAAAGCTGCGAGGAAGTACGCGCGGGCAATGCAGTCGACGTAATCGAGATCGACGCGGCGACGAACCGTGGCATCGACGAAATCCGCGAGCTGCGCGACGCGGCGCGCTACCGCCCGGCGCGCGACCGGTACAAGATCTACATCCTCGACGAAGCGCACCAGATCACCGATGCCGCGTTCAACGCCCTGCTGAAGACCCTCGAGGAGCCACCTGACCACGTGGTCTTCATGATGGCGACCACGCAGCCCGAAGACATCCTCCAGACGATTCGCTCGCGGTGCCAGCATTTCTCGTTCCACGCGGTGAAGTTCGACGCGATCCTCGAGCAGCTGCGGACCATCGCTGCCGACGAACAGGTGACGGCGGAAGACGAGGCGCTTGCGCTGCTGGCCGAGGCCGGCGACGGCTCGATGCGCGACGCGCTCTCGATCATGGACCAGGCGATTGCCTCGGCGCCGGTCGAAGAGGGGCGCCCGGTACTCGGGTCGGCGGAGATCCGCGAGCTGATGGGCTCGATGCCGAACGCCGTGTTTGCGAGGCTGCTCGAGTCGGTGAGCGAGAACAACTCCGCTGCGGTGCTCGCGGAGCTCGACCGGCTGCTCGCCAATGGCAACAGTGCCTCGCAGATCGCCCGGCAGTTTGTGCGCTACCTGCGCAATGCGTTGATGGCCAAGATCGGCGGCGAAGGGACGGAGCTCTTGCAGATCTCTCCCGACGAGCGGGCACGGGTCGCGGGTACCGCGCTGCTCTTCGGCGAAGAAGAACTCACACGCTTCCTGCAGATCATGCTGCGCACCTTTGACGAGCTGAACTACCGGCAGGAACAGCGCTTTCATCTTGAGTTGGGTGTGTTGAAGCTGGTGCACCTGCAGCGGCTGCTCCCTGTGGAGGAGTTGCTGACGCAGCTTGGGAGTGGGCGCCCGGCGCCTCCCTCGCCGGCGCGCGGGGGAGCTCCCCCGGCCGCGGCGACGGCCCCAGCCCGCGCGGCAGCGTCCCCGGCGCAGGCGAAACCCGCGGCCTCGCCTGCGCCAGCCACAGCAGCCCCGGCGTTCTCCCCCTTTGAGCGAGATGCACAGCGAAAGGTCCAACCTGCAGCGCCCGCCACTCGTCCCGTGGCGGCAAAGCCGGAGGCCTCGGCCACTCCCGGCAGCGTGGGCGTGGCGGAAGCACCAGCGCCGGCGCCCCCGGCTGAGCCGCTGAGAGCGGAGGTCCGGATCGCGCCGGCAATGGCTGTCGCCGCACCGGAACTCCAGGCGCCGGCGACGCTGGCCGTCTCTCCGGAACCCGCGACCCCGAGCCCTGCAGAAGAGCAGTTCCAGTCGGCGGCCCAGCCAGAGCCTGCGGCAATGCCTGCAGCTTCGCCGTTCCGCGAGCCACCGGCCGCCCCCGCGCCAGGGATCGCGAAAGCAAGCGCCACGCTTGCACCCGGCAGCACGCTCGATCTCGATGGCATGCGGGAAGCCGCCTGCGCCGCGCTCGAGAAGGCGGGCCAGCAGACCGCGGCCACGCTGCTCGGCGCCGGTTCGTGGACAGAGACGCCGGAGGGCATCCGGGTCGAGGTCGGCGCCAAGAAGACGATGCTCGGTCTCACCATGAACGCCGAGGCGGAGAAGATCGTCCGCGCCGCTGTGCGGCCATTTGCCGGGCAGCCGCCGCGTCCTATTCAGTGGGTCCCGGGGGAGGGTGGTGCCGCGCCATCGACACCACGTGCACCTACAACCGGCAGTGTGCAGGCTTTGGCGCTGGGGAACCCGCTGGTGCAGCAGGCGAAGGCACTTTTTCAGGCCGAGGTCCGCAGTGTTGTGGACCTGCGCGGCAAACGCTAGAAACCGAGAGGACAACGCAGATGGACATGAACAATATGGAAGCGATGCTCGCGCAGGCAAAGCAGATGAGCGATGCCGCGAGCGAGCAGATGAGCCGGATCACGGTGGAGGGCTCGGCGGGCGGAGGCGCCGTGCGGGTGCGCATGAGCGGCAAGAAAGAGTGCCTGGGCGTCACGCTCGATCCGTCGGTGCTCGGCGCTTTCGGCAGCTCCGCAGACGACCTGCAGATGCTCGAAGACCTTCTGCGTGCCGCCTTCAACGATGCGGGACGCCGGGCGGACGAAGCCGCGGGCGGCAGCATGGCCTCGATGCTCGGCGGCCTCGGTCTCCCCGAGGGCCTGCTGTAAGCTCCGCCACGCATCCCACCACTGCTGTCGTCCTGAGGAGTTCCCTGCCATGCCGCCGCGTTTTGCCGAACCCATGTCGCGCCTCATCGCGGAGCTGCGCAAGCTGCCGGGCGTCGGCGCCAAGTCCGCACAGCGGTATGCCTTTCACATCCTGCGCTCGAGCCATGACGACGCCACGGCGCTCGCGGACGCGGTGCGGGCCCTCAAACGGGAGCTTCGCCTCTGCTCGATCTGCAACAACGTAACGGACGTGGACCCCTGCGTCTTCTGCGACAGCCCCACGCGGGATGGCCGGCAGGTATGCGTCGTCGAAGAGCCCACCAGCATTGATGCGATCGAGCGCACGCGGTCCTACAACGGCGTGTACCACGTGCTGCATGGCACACTCTCGCCGCTGCACGGGGTAGGCCCGGAGCATCTGCGCACGACGAATCTCGTCGCGCGGGTCCGCCAGGGCGATGTGGATGAGGTGATTGTCGCGACCTCGCCAACGATCGAAGGGGAGGCGACCGCAGGCTACCTGGCAGAGCTGCTTCGGGGCGCACTGCACGGCCAGGAGAGTGGCCATGGTCCTCTGAGGATCACGCGTATCGCCACGGGCGTCCCCGCGGGCAGCGACCTCGAGTATGCGGACGAGGTCTCCATGGCCCGTTCTCTCGAGGGGCGGAGGGAGTTGTGAGAGGGAGCTACGGGAGAGTGTTGCGATCGTCCTCGCCGCTGCGTCCTAAGAGTTGATCCTAGGAGCGCAAGCGGGCGAGGAGATCCTGCGGGTGGACTGGCTTGGCCAGGATTTCGAACTCGTGTCCCTGAACACGTGCGCGGTCCAGGAGGTCAGCGGTTGCTGCTTGTCCGGAGAATAGAAGGATCTTGCAGGACGGGAGCATGCCACGGATCTTGATGGCAGCGTCGATGCCATTGAGGTCCGTCATGATTACATCCGAGATCACCATATCGGGTTGAAGGGTTCTTGCGGTCTCCACTGCCTTTTCGCCGCTGTAGACGGCGGTCGCCTGGAAGCCACTCTGATTGAGGATGATCGCCAACGTGTCCGCGATGACCCGCTCATCATCAGCCACCAGCACTTTGGGCTTAGCCGAAGTTTCTTGCATGCGCTCCTTTGTAAACCTGAACCAACGAGACCGGCGAACGATGCCACCTGCTTAGACGTGTGGCTCGGCGCGCCGGACTCCGTTTTCTGGAAGAAGTGACAGTTTCCTTCGCAATGATACGCTTGCTTGAACGTGTGCGCTTTCCCTCTATCAAACCTCCTGGTGTAAGACTGGCTGCGTAGCGCAAGGCGCAGCCGCCCTTCTGGGCTTGCCCTGAACCTTGCCGCGATTGGAGCGCCCGTGTAATGCCTGAAGAAGCGATCATCCGCGCTGCAAAGATCGAAAAGTACTACGCACAACCCAGTGAGAACCGCATCCAGGTGATCGCGCCGACGGACCTGTCGATCATTGCCGGCGAGATCGTCGCCCTGCTGGGACCATCGGGCTCAGGCAAGTCGACTCTGTTGCGCATGCTCGCCGGCCTCTCGAAACCCTCTGGCGGAGAGGTGTTCTGGCATGGCAAGCCGATCCAGTCACAGACTATTAATGTATCGATCGTTTTCCAGAGCTTCGCGCTCTTTCCCTGGCTGACCGTTCTTGAGAACGTCGAGGCGCCGCTGAAGGCCCGCGGCATGGCACCGAAGGAGCGCAGTGAACGCGCCCACGCCATCCTCGACACCGTGGGTCTCGACGGCTTCCAGAGCGCGTACCCAAAGGAACTCTCAGGCGGTATGCGGCAGAGGGTCGGCTTCGCGCGCGCCCTGGTGGTCGAGCCCGAAGTGCTCTTCATGGATGAACCCTTCTCGGCGCTCGACGTGCTGACGGCGGAGAACCTGCGCTCGGAACTGCTGGAGCTGTGGGAGAAGAAGACGATCCCGACCGAGGCTGTCTTCATCGTGACGCACAATATCGAGGAAGCCGTGCTGCTGGCAGACCGGATCATCGTGCTCGGACGCAATCCCGGTCATGTGCGCACGGACTTCAAGGTCACCCTGAGCCATCCGCGCGATCGCAAGAGTGTTCCCTTCACGCAGCTGGTCGACTATATCTACAAGGTGCTGACCCGACCGGACGTCACGCCGGAGGTGCCGCGGCTCGAGGCCGGGCGCCCGGTACGCGACCAGCGCCAGATGCACTATGAAATGCTGCCGCACGCGCGGCCAGGCGGCATCGCCGGCCTGCTTGAAATGATCATCGACATGAGCGACACGGCCGGCCGCGCCGATATCTACCGCCTGGCCGATGAGCTTGCCTTTGAGATCGATGACCTCCTGCCGATCGTTGACGCAGCCCAGCTGCTGCGCTTCCTGACGGTCGAGGAGGGCGATGTGGCCATCACGCCCGAGGGCCGGACCTTTGCGGAGTCGGAGATCCTGACGCAGAAGGACCTGTTCCGCAAGGCTGCGACCGAGCACGTGTTGCTGCTCCGGCAGATCACGCGAGCGCTCGACAACAAGCGCGACCATACCGTGCCCGAAGAGTTCTTTCTCGACATGCTGGATGAGCAGTTCTCTGACGAAGAAACCCAGCGCCAGCTGGAAACAGCGATCAACTGGGGACGCTACGCGGAGTTGTTTGACTTCGACAGCAGCCGTCGCCGGTTCATCCTGCCCGAGGAAGAGGAAGAGGAAGAAGAGGAGACAAGCGAGGCAGGCGCGGAATGAGTGAAGACGCAAGGGCACCCCGGCTTCTCTTCTCCCGGGTGCAGCTCATCACACGGACCTGGCCCGTGGTCCTGGATCTCGGGATCGGCGCGGCCCTGCTGGCAATCTTCTACGGCATCATCCTGATCGCACGCTACTGGGCGGGGACCGCGGTACCGGAGACTGCCATCTCGCTTGCACCGGGCAGCCTGCCGAAGTACGCCTTCTACTCGGTAACACGCATCTTCGCCGCCTATCTCCTCTCGCTGACCTTTGCCATCGCCTATGGCTATCTCGCCGCGTACAACAAGCGCGCCGAAGCCTTCCTGATCGCCACGCTCGACATCCTGCAATCGATCCCGGTGATGTCGTTTCTGCCGCCAGTGATCCTGGCGATGATTGCGCTGATCCCTGCGCACCAGATGGGCATCGAGCTGGGCTGTGTGGTGGTGATCTTCACCGGCATGGTCTGGAACATGGCCTTCTCGTTCTATGCCTCGCTCAAGGCGATCCCGCGTGAGCTACAGGAGGCCTGTCGCATCAACCGGTTCTCCCCGCTGCAGCGGGCGTTGCAGCTGGAGCTGCCCTTTGCCGCGATCGGCCTGGTGTGGAACTCGATGATTTCGGTAGCGAACGGCTGGTTCACGCTGATGATCTGCGAGATGTTCAACCTGGGACCTCGCAATTTTCGCCTTCCGGGGCTCGGCTCGTATCTGGCAACCGCGGCATCCGACGGCAACAACCACGCCATGCTGCTGGGGCTGACCACCGTGGTCGCGATCATCATCGCGACCGATCAGCTGATCTGGCGCCCGGCAATTGCCTGGTCCGATAAATTCAAGTTCGAGAATGTGGAGAGCGCCAACCAGGCGCGGTCGCCCATCCTTGATCTCCTGCGCCGCTCCACGTTCATCGCGCGTATCGGGGAGTACACGATCGAGCCCCTCACGGAGCGCGTCTATGGCCGGCTGGCACGCGACGAGCAGAAGCGCGCCGCCGTGATGGCCGACCCCGAGAGCGGCCGCAGCTCCGGCCTCGCAACCGCCGTGCTCGGGACATTCCTGCTGCTGCTCGCAAGCGCCGTGGCGTGGAAGGCTTCGCTGCTCCTGCGGCACCTGCCGCTGGCCGAGTATGGAACGCTGCTGTTTGCGGCGGGTGCAACGTTTTTGCGGGTGATCGTGGCCTTGACGCTCGCGGCGGCGTGGACCATCCCGGTCGGCGTGATGATCGGCTTCAGTCCTCGACTGGCCAGGATCGCGCAGCCGCTGGCGCAGATAGCGGCCAGCTTTCCGGCCAGCGCACTGTTCCCCCTGATCGTCGTCGCGCTGCTTCATACCGGCGCCGGGCTCGGATTCAGCGCCGTGGTGCTGATGATGCTGGCGACGCAGTGGTACATCTTCTTCAACGTGATCGCGGGCGCCATGGCGATCCCGTCCGACCTGAAGGAGGTGTCAAGCCTGTTTCATTTCACCCGTGCGCAGCGCTGGCAGACGGTGATCCTGCCGGGCATCTTCCCTTACCTCATCACCGGGCTGGTCACGGCCTCGGGGGGTGCGTGGAATGCATCGATCCTGGCCGAGTATTTCAAGCTCCATAACCAGACCCTGAGCACCGTGGGGCTGGGTGCGCAGATCGACCATGCAGGCGATACCGGCGCGTTCGCAACGCTGCTGATGGCGACGATCATCATGGCGATCATCGTAGTCACGATCAACCGGCTCCTTTGGCGCCCCCTGAATAAGCTGGCTGAGACCAAGTACCGGCTGGACTAACCGCTGACCTCCCTCCATGCGTGATCTGCTCAACCGGCGTTTGCGAAGAAAGCTGCCATTCACGGAGCATGTTTCTATGCGACAGGCGACAAACGAAGTTGGTTCTGGTGTCTGCCTCCAACACAATGGTCCCATTCATTCCCTGACTGCCACCTATTGGTCATATGGTGTGCACTTTCTTTCGACCGCAGGCGAGACGACTGTAGGTCTGATCGCGTTACCATGAGCCCTGCCTGATGAATATCTCCCGGTTCCAGAAGCTCCTGTCCAGTCTCCTTGTTCTTGCGGTGGTGCTGGTCATCGGCAATGCCTGGCTCGCCTTCCACGCCGAGGAAGTGTTAGCCGACTCCGAGCACTGGGTGACGCATACGCTCGAAGTGATCAACAACATGGAGCGTATCCTCGGCACTGCCTCGCAGGCCGAGTCGAGCACGCGCGGCTATCTGCTCACCGGCAATGAGGCCTACCTGGGCCCGTATCGCTCGTCAGCGGGCCAGATCCCTGGCCAGTTCGAGATGCTGCGTCACCTGGTTGGCGACAACGCGAGCCAGGTGGCCACGATCAACGCGACCGAATCGATCGCCGACCAGAAGCTGCAATACATGGCGCAGATGATCGCCCAGCGTCGAACGCACGGCCTGGGCAGCATGGACACCGCACTTACCGCCGGCAAGGGCGAGGCACTCATGCGGGCGCTGGTGCAGCGCGTGCGCGAATCACAGCAGCGCGAGCGCGATCTGTTGGCGGCACGCCTCCACGACTCATCACAGGCGCGCACCGAGGCACGGCTGACCGTGGCGGTGGCCAGTACTCTTGACATCCTCTTCGTCATCTTCTCCCTTTGGTCGCTCCGCTATGAGCGGCGCCTGCGCCAGCAGGCAGCCGAAACGACCGAACGGTTGGAGAAGCTGCAGTCCGTCACCGAAGTGGCATTCCGGCAGACAAGCCTCCATGAGTTAAGCAGCGAGTTGCTGGCCCGCTTGCACAAGGCCGCGCATGCCGACGAATTGGTGCTCTGCCGCTGGTTTGGCGACTCCTTCGAGATCATCGCCGCTGAAGGCGTAGTGGTCACTCCGGGTGAACGCCGCCAGGTACGCCCGCAGGGTTCGCTGGCCCGCGCAGCGCAAACCGGCGAGGTTGTGCGGCTGACGGGGGAGGAGATGAAGGGGCTGCCCATCGAGGCGCTGCACTCCGGCCTCGGCGCGAAACTGGTGCTGCCGGTCACCCTCGATACCCGCGTCATCGCACTGCTGGTGGCGGGCCGGGTGTCGAGCGATGGTTTCTCCCGCTCGGACGAGGAGTTGCTGCGGCTTGCAGCCGATCGCATCGCTGTTGCGCTGGATCGCGCCGCGGCCTACGACGCCGAACGTGCTGCGCGGCAGGCCGCCGAGGCAAGCGCGGCAGAGATCCAGCTGTTGAACGAAGTGCTCGAAGAACGCGTGCAGCAACGCACGGCCGAGCTCGAAACAACGAACCGGGAACTCGAAGCGTTTTCCTACTCGGTGTCGCACGACCTGCGCGCTCCGCTGCGCACCGTGGACGGGTTTTCCGTAGCGCTCACCGAGGATTACGGCCACCTGCTCGAAGGCGACGGCAAACACTACCTGGCGCGGATCCGCGTCGGCGTGCAGCGTATGGGGCAGTTGATTGACGCGCTGCTGCAACTCTCGCGTATTACCCGCGCCGATCTCACGCTTGAAGAAGTGGACGTGTCAGCAGTCGCGCAGAGCGTGGCGGATGAGCTCGTGCAGAGTCACCCGGAGCGACCGCTTGTGTTTGATGTCGAACACGGTCTCTCGGTCGATGGTGACTCCCGTTTGCTGCGCGTCGTCTTTGAAAACATGTTCGGCAACGCGGTGAAATTCACAAGCAAGGTTGCTGCGCCAGTGATCGCGTTTGGCTGGTCAGCAGAGCGACAGGCGTACTTCATTCGCGACAACGGCGCAGGGTTCGACCAGCAGTACGCGGGCAAACTCTTCGTCGCCTTCCAACGTCTGCATGGCGACAAGGATTTCCAGGGTTCCGGTATCGGCCTGGCGACTGTCGCTCGTGTAATCCGCCGTCACCACGGCAACATCTACGCAGAGGGCGAAGTCGGACACGGCGCGACCTTCTGGTTTACGCTAGGCTGAGAGACGATGACGCCCACTCGACTGATTTTGCTTGTAGAAGACGATCCCGATCACGAACTGCTGACTATTCGTGCACTGCGAAAGTCGCACATCGCCAATGATGTGCGGGTCGCCCGTGACGGTGAGGAAGCCATCGAGATGTTGTTCGGTGAGAGTGACAAGGCCCTGCCGATGTTGCCGCAGGTGATCCTGCTCGATTTGAAGCTGCCCAAGGTAGATGGGCTCGAAGTCCTGCGGCGCATCCGCGAGAGCGACCGCACGCGCATGCTGCCGGTCGTGGTATTGACTTCCTCGGATGAGGAGCGCGATATCGTGCGCTCGTACAAGCTGGGCGTGAACAGCTACATCCGCAAGCCGGTGAACTTCTCTGACTTCGCCGAAGCAACACAGCAGCTTGGTATGTACTGGCTGGTGCTCAACGAATGTCCACCTTCTCTCCTCTGAGCGGCAGTTCCGCCGGCGGAGAAGCGCCCACGCTTCGCCGCCTGCGTGTGCTCCTGGTGGAAGACGACGCAGACGATGCCCTGCTGCTGCGTCGCCATCTGAGCAAGGCCGGCTTTGCGCCCGAAGTGCACCGCGTCGAGACCGCGGACGGCATGCTTGAGGTGCTGGGCGAGGAGTGGGATTGCATCCTGGCCGACTACAACCTGCCGTTGTTCTCGGCGCCCGAGGCACTGCGTCTCCTGCAGGCGACCGAGCATGACATCCCGTTCATCATGATGTCGGGCGCGGTCAGCGAAGACACCGCGGTGGCTGCGATGCGTGCCGGCGCGCATGATTACGTCTCCAAGGAAAACCTTGCCCGGCTGGTGCCTGCGATCGAACGCGAGCTCGCCGAGGCTGCCAGCCGCCGCGTCAAGCGCGCCACCGAAAGCGCCCTGCGCTCGAGCGAGGAGCGCTTTCACCGCCTGGTGGAGGCGACCCCGCTGGCCCTGCTGATCAGCGACATGAAGGGCTGCGTCACCTATTCGAACCGAGGCGCGGAGCGACTCCTGGGGCTCACCCAGGCCGAGATCGAGGCCTCTGGTGTGCCGCTTGATCGCGTTTTTTCGCTCGCCCAGTTCGGTGAAGACAACAGGCAAGGAGATAACGGTCCGCAGATCGCTTCGGCCCTTCTGCGCAAGGTGGATGGGCCGCACGAAGACACCTGGGAGACTGTTTGCCGGGTGGCGGACGGGAGCGAGATTCCGGTACTGCTGGGCGCGGCCGTGCTCAACCCGGAAGCGAGCTTCGAATCCCTGCAGATCGCCATCTTCTTTGTCGACCTTGGGGAGCAGAAGCGGAGCGAAGAGGTGCTGCGCCGCACCGAGAAGCTGGCTGCGGCAGGCCGCCTTGCCGCTTCCATCGCGCACGAGATCAACAACCCACTCGAGGCGATCACCAATTGCCTCTATCTGATCGAGCAGTGCACCCTGCCCGGCGATGCGCGCTCCTACCTCCAGATGGCTACCCGCGAGCTGGACCGCGTCACCCATATCACCACACAGACGCTGCGCTTTTACCGCCAGAGCACCAGGCCAATCCTGACAGACATCCCGGATCTGCTTGATTCCGTGCTGACACTGTATGAGGCTCGCATCCGGGACCACAGCATCGTGGTGACCCGGGACTTCGAGGGCGCCTCTCCGGTGCGGGCCCTTGATGGCGAGATTCGCCAGGTCCTGGCCAACATGATCGGCAACGCAGTGGACGCGATGACGAACCAGGCCGGGCCGCGCCTTCTTGTTCTGCGCGCGCGCACCCGCCGCTGCTGGCGTACCCATGTGATGGGCGTCTCGATCCTGATCGCCGACCGCGGTACCGGCATGAGCCAGGCGACCCTTCGGCGCATCTTCGAGCCCTTCTTCTCGACCAAGGGCATCACCGGCACCGGGCTGGGGCTTTGGGTCTCTCAGGAGATCATCTCGAAGCACAACGGGCGGGTGCAGGTACGGACGCGCGAGACCGAACCCTCGGGAACCGTGTTCCGTCTCTTTCTTCCACTCGATGGCGCGCTCGCGACCACTCCGTATGAAGCCGGGATCCCCACGCTCTAGAGCGCTGCATCAACACTCCGTTAACATGAGCGCGTCCCGCTCACATTTTATTGGCGCGGCCTTGACATTCGCGTCGCGCGTCCTCTACCTTAGCAATCGAAGGCCAAGTCTGCTAGCAGCAGAAATAAAGCGCTGCTAACAGCCGGGCTGCAGGTTCACCTACCTGTTCTTCAAGGAGAGACACACTTATGGCATCCAGCACTGTGACATCGACATTTACCCCGCTGCACGATCGCATTTTGCTTCGCCGCGTAGAAGAGGGCGAGAGCATTCGTGGTGGCATCATCATCCCGGACACAGCCAAGGAAAAGCCGCAGGAGGGCGAAGTGATCGCCGTCGGCAAGGGCAAATCCAATGACGAAGGCAAGACCTTTCCCCTTGATGTGAAGGCGGGCGATCGTGTTCTGTTCGGCAAGTACTCGGGCACCGAGATCAAGATCGATGGCGAAGAGTTCCTGATCATGCGTGAGGAAGAAGTCCTCGGCATTCTTCGTAAGTAATACCCTGCGCCTTTCCGGCGCATTTCTGGTACCCGGATTCGGCTGCTTCGGCAGCCACACAGTTCAGTAGTTCAGTCTCAGGAGAGAAAGCATTATGGCAAAGCAGATTCTGCACGGAGAAGATTCCCGCCAGGCGATCCTGCGCGGTGTCAATCACCTCGCCGACGCGGTCAAGGTCACGCTCGGTCCCAAGGGCCGCAACGTGGTCATCGAGAAGAAGTTCGGCAGCCCGACGATCACCAAGGACGGCGTCACCGTTGCCAAGGAGATCGAGCTGAAGGATTCGCTCGAGAACATGGGCGCCCAGATGGTGCGTGAAGTTGCCTCGAAGACCTCGGACGTTGCCGGTGACGGCACCACGACCGCGACGGTCCTGGCCCAGGCCATCTACCGCGAGGGTGTGAAGACGGTGGCCGCCGGCGCGAACCCCATGGCGTTGAAGCGTGGCATCGACAAGGCTGTTGAGTCGATCGTCGGCAAGCGTGACGAGCACGGCACCGTAACAGGCGGCGCGCTGAGCGAGTTTTCGAAGCCGGTGACGGGCGAGATGATCGCCCAGGTCGGCACGATCTCTGCGAACTCGGATTCGACCATCGGCACGATCATTGCCGAGGCGATGAAGAAGGTCGGCAAGGACGGCGTGATCACGGTGGAAGAGTCGAAGACACTCGAGACCCAGCTGGAAGTGGTCGAGGGCATGCAGTTCGACCGCGGCTACCTCAGCCCCTACTTCGTCACCGATCCGGATCGCATGGAAGCCGTTGTTGAAGATCCCTACATCCTGATTCACGAGAAGAAGATCTCGTCGATGAAGGACCTCTTGCCGCTGCTCGAGCAGGTTGCGCGCAACTCCAAGCCGCTGCTGATCATTGCCGAGGACGTGGATGGCGAAGCGCTTGCGACCCTGGTGGTCAACAAGCTGCGTGGCACCCTGAACGTCGCAGCCGTGAAGGCTCCTGGCTTCGGGGATCGCCGCAAGGCCATGCTCGAGGACATCGCAAAGCTGACCGGTGGCCGCGCCATCACGGAAGATCTCGGCATCAAGCTCGAGAACGTGAAGATCGAGGACCTCGGCCGCGCCAAGCGCGTCACGATCGACAAGGACAACACGACCATCGTCGAGGGCCGCGGCGAGACCTCCGCAATCGAGGGTCGCGTCAAGGAGATCCGCAACCAGATCGAGAAGACCTCGTCTGACTACGATCGCGAGAAGCTCCAGGAGCGTCTTGCGAAGCTGGTCGGTGGTGTGGCCGTCATCAAGGTCGGTGCTGCTACCGAAACCGAGATGAAGGAGAAGAAGGCACGCGTGGAAGATGCGATGCATGCAACACGCGCAGCGGTCGAGGAAGGTATCGTCCCGGGCGGTGGTGTGGCCCTGGTTCGCTGCACCCCGGTGGTTGATGCCCTCATCAAGACCCTCGAAGGTGACGAGAAGATCGGTGCCCAGATCATCCGTCGCGCCATCGAAGAGCCCCTGCGCCAGATCGTCGGCAATGCCGGCGAAGAGGGTGCAGTGGTTGTGGGTCGCATCCACGAGTCGAAGGACAACCACTTCGGCTACAACGCAGGAACTGACCAGTACGAGGACCTGGTTGCGGCCGGTGTCATCGACCCGACCAAGGTGACGCGCACTGCCCTGCAGAACGCGGCCTCGATCGCCGGCCTGATGCTCACGACCGAAGCGATGGTCGCCGACATTCCGGAGCCGAAGGCTGCTCCGGCTGGCGGACACTCGCACGGCGGCGGCATGGACGGCATGTACTAAACTGCCGGTCGCGCAGCAAAGGAGGGCCCCGCTTCGGCAGGGCCCTTTTTTGTGGGAACGGTACCTCAAATTGCCTTATGCAACAAGGCTCCTG
Organism: Acidobacteriaceae bacterium; assembly: GCA_965199135.1. Taxonomy (GTDB): domain Bacteria; phylum Acidobacteriota; class Terriglobia; order Terriglobales; family Acidobacteriaceae; genus EB88. Next base: position 3,229,005 of record OZ240685.1, read on the forward strand.
ATCTCCGGGTTTTAACCGACGGTAATCAAGGAACTCGCATCGTTTCATCCATTTAGGGCAAGCGGGATATACAACAAAAGTAGTGATTCCGAGGAAATTCTCGTTAAGGAACCTCTCGTGACCTTGTTACCCTGGCGCCCCGGCAGGTTATGCGCCGGCCTTCTTGCTCTTGGACTTGGCGCTTCAGGAACAGCCCTCTCTGCGCAGACCGCGGACGCCCCTGCCACGGTCGCTGCAACACAGGGTGCGCCGTCTCAGCAATCCGGTACCTTGCCCGATGCGCCGCAGCCGCCAGCTGACGCCGCTGCCGACTCGCCGGTCCGGCTGCCGCGGAACTTCCAGATCACTTTTGCTGCGCGCAAAACACCGGTCCCCGGAAAGATCAAGTACTACCTGGCAAGCACGGTATCGCTCCGCACGTTTGCCGAGGCAATGGCGGTTGCCGGCATCCCGAATCTGAGCTCGCCGCCGCTCGAGCCGATTGCCCCGGTCCATCCCACGCAAAGCCAGAGCGACGCTTACGATAGCGAACTCGACGCGTACTCCGACGCGATCCATGCCTGGATCCGGACCAATGGCGCGACGGCCCGCTACCATGGGCGGCGGTTCGAGGTGGGCTTTGCTGCGGCCGAGACGCGGGAGCTGTTTTCAAACCTCGTGCTGCCGATCGCGCTCAAGCAGGATCCACGCTACCTGCCCGCGCCGATCAACTCGGACCTGAGCGGCCGCATGCTGAATGCGGCAGAGTCGATCGTGCTGACATCGAACGATGACGGCAAGATCGTGCCGAACTACTCGAAGCTTGGCGGCACGCTGATCGCGGGCATCGTTGCAAAGTCGTTTTACGCAAACGAGTTCAAGGCGCCGGAGCTCGACTCCAGTCACTTCCTGATTCGTTATGTCGGGTACAGCCTGTTGGGGGATTTCGCGACCAACGCGGCCCATGAGCTGGTGCGCGCCGCAATGGAACCAGACCTCGACTACTACCAGCTACACGGCCGCGCCACCGATGACTCGTACTACCCGCTCTCGCTCGGCGGCAAGACGGTGTACTGGCTGCGCAGCACCTATGCCCTGCGCAACTTTGTGACCGCCTTCCTGGTCGCAAGCCTGCCGAATATTCCGAACCTGCCGTACCATCCGCTGCCGAACGATCCGAGCACCTGGAATGGTTGGATCACCTACGAGCAGGCTCACCAAAACTACGGGGTCCAGTTGCTCGAGTTCAAGCGCGGAGCGGAGGAGCAGCTGCGTTACCACGATCGTCGCCTGATCGGCGGCTTCTCGGAGTCGGAGACCGAGATGTTTCTGCAGAACTTCGCGATCCCCGTGGTCTTCGGCGAAGACCCGCGCTATGTGCCGCTCGGAGTGGGCCACCCGACGGGCGAGCGCTTCGGCCATGCGCTCAAGGGGCTCGTGATCACGCACACCGATGCGGGCAAGAAGACGCTCAATCTCCCGGTGCTTGGGGCCACGATCGGCGCGGCGTTCCTGGCGAAGGAAGCCTACTACCCCCAGCTTGGCGTGACGCGGCTGGAGGAGAACAAGGTGCTCGCGAACACCCTGGTGCTCAACTTTGGCGCCGATGCGGTGTACAACATCATCGGCGAGTTCCTGCGACACAAAGGCTACTGACGAGCCCACGTCCCCGAAGCGGGACGTGGGCAGCGCGGCACTCTACTTCTCTGTGTGACCGAGCGTGATGCGGACGCCCCCGCGCGCGGTCATCGGTGTCGAGAGATAGCCAATGGGGCTGATGTGCTGCAGGCTGAGCACGTTGTCGAGCTGTGAGTAGACACCGATGTGGCCATTCACCTGGTAGGTCGCGCCACCATTCAGGCTGGTGTACGCGGAGTCGAGATCCCGATTCGGCAGCAGCAGCGAGTTGCCGTAGTTCGCGTCGGAGCCACCAAGCGCGGTGGTGTCATCGGCACGGCTGGCAAATGCCGAGCTCACAATGCCGCTCCACTTTTTCGCGGTGTAGGTCGCCGAGATGAAGCCTGTATGCGGCGGACGGCGGAAGGGCCGCGCCCCGATCAGCGGGGAGTAGTTGCCGATCGCGATGTTGCCGAAGGTCGAGGCCGTGTTGTAGCTGGGCCCAAGTGCGTCGGACGAGAACGAATGCTGCACCACGGCGTCGAGATAGGTGTAGCCGCCACGCAGAAAGATATTCTTCTTCGGGCTGTACTCGACTTCGGACTCAGCGCCCTGGGCACGGAAGGAAAGCGAGTTCAGGTCCGCGCCGTAGAACTCGATGTAGGTGGATAACGCCGCCCGCTGCGCAGCATCGAGTTGCGGAAAGAGCTCCGACACAGCGCCCGGCGCAACACTCTCGATCTGGTTGCCGAATTCATTGTGGAAGTACGTCAGCTTGACGAGCACCCGCTCATTGGCGACGCTTTGCTCGATGCCGCCGTCGTAGGAACGCGTCAACGCGGCGCCGATCGGCTTCACCTGGTACTGGTTGACGAGCGTGTCGCCACCATTTGTCTGCAGGATGGCTAGCAGCGAGCCGGTCTGCTGCGAGAGCGTCGGCTCCTTGTAGCCCTTGCTGAAGTTGAAGTTCAGCCGCGTGCCCTTAAGCAGGCCGCGGCCGGGGCGGGTCACGTAGTACGACGCCCCGAGATGCGGCGCGCCGACCGTGCCGAAGAGGCCGTTCTTCTCGACGCCTCCACCGAGCGTGTAAAAGAAGCGGTTGCGGAAGTCGCCCTGAAAGGCGAGATCGTAATCGTAGTTGGAGCGCGTGATGGGAGTGACGGCGTAGGACGAGGAGGAGAGCCCGCGCTCGTTCTGATACCAGAAGCCTGCGACGCCAAGCAGGTGCGGCGTGATCGCGTAGCTGGTCTGCGCGTGCACCGAGTCGCGGTTCGACGCGAAGTCGTCCTTGTACGTCGTGGTGCCGGCGAAGTTGGTGATCGCCTGGCCACTCACGGTATAGCCATTTGCACCCGTAACGGTGACAAATTGCCCGAGCGAGTTTCCGGTCGTCGGATCCACCGTGCCGGTCGCCGCAAGCTGCTGATACTCTTCGCGCTTGCGCGAGAGCCCGTACTGCACCTCGCCGTGCCAGCGATCCGAGAAGGTGTGGTCGAGGAGACCGCTGAGATAGAGGTCCTGGTCACCCTGCTTCTGCGCCGTCGGGGTCAGCGTGAACGCGTATTGCCCGGGCGCCCCGGTTTCGGAGTTGCTGTTGCGCGCGCGCAGACGCAGCGTGGTCGCGCTCGAGAGCGCGTAGCCCCAGTTCGTCGCGGATGTGATGTCATGATAGCTATCGTTTGCGACCGAATTCGTCGTCTGGAAGTCGCCGAATGCACCGTAGTAGTCCAGCGCATTGTGGGTTCCGCCACCCTGAACTTCGTTGCGATAGGTGCCGAAGTTGCCGCCGTCGCCCTCGTAGAAGAGCGAGGGAAAGGGTGTTGTCCCACGCGGAGTGCTGAATGCGACGACGCCTGCGCCTGCATCGGTGCCGTAGACCACGCTATCTGGTCCGCGATATGCTTCAGCGCTGCCGATGCCGGTGGTCGCGACGTTTGCGAAATCAAACACGCCCCCAATGTCTTCCATGGGGACGCCATCGAGCAGGACTTTGTTGTTGTCGGAGTTGCCGCCGCGGATGAACAGCGAGGTGACGCCGCCGCGTTGACCACTGGTCGCGAGCGAGAAGCCCGGCACCAGCCGCAGTGTTTCGGTCACGTTCTGCAGATTCTCAAAGTCGGTGTGGCTGAGCTCGGTGACCGAGGCGCTCACCTGCGACTGCGGAAGCGGTGTGCCAGTGGCCGAGACAATCACCGACTCGCGCACGGTATCGGGCTCAAGTGTGATGTTCTTCTCGGTGGAACCCAGGGCTTCGCCGTAGAAGCTTTCGGTCACAAGCTGGCGAAAGTTGTTTCCCGTGGCCAGCACATAAAAGCGACCCGGGGTTGCGGTCGACAACATGTAGGAGCCGTCTGGGCCTGTGCGCGCCGTGATGATGATGTGGCCGTTATCCACAAGTGCGACAACAGCCCCTTCGATCGGCTGGTTCAGCGGATCGGCGACAACACCGTGCACGGTGACAGCACGTGCAGCCGTCGCATGAACAAGTCCTGCGGATGCGAAGAGAAAAAGGGCGCGGGAAAAGAATGGCGTGGGCCGGAGTTTTGCGGCAGTCATCAGTGTGCGGCAGGGCTTTCCCTGTTCCCCTCGGAACAGCGGTTCGTTGGATTGTAGACACTCAGGCCGGTCTCCTGACTCGACGCGCCTGCACAACAGCCTTCCCGGAGAATCATTCGGTGGCGATCGTTGCTGTGCCGGAACAGATGCGTCTTACAGTTGCGGGGCAGTGGCGGAGTCACACCGCCTTCCCTGGTACTCCTGAATCCCTGTTCTGCCTTCGATGGCGTGAAAACAGTGGTGGCCCCGGCAAGATTCGAACTTGCGACCTGCGGTTTAGGAAACCGTCGCTCTATCCACCTGAGCTACGGGGCCGTGTTCCAGACATTGTCTCATCGCAGGGTGGTGGCGGCATCGCGAAAATCCGGCATCATACCCCAGCAGCAGCAGCTCACAATAGTCGCTCATTCACACACGATCGGGATTTCGAGGCACATGACAGACGTAAGAACGTACGAGATTCAGGAAGGCCACTCCTTTCCCCGAGGAGCCCACTGGGACGGCGAGGGCGTGAACTTCGCGCTCTTTTCCGCAAACGCGACCAAGGTAGAACTCTGCCTGTTTTCAGAAGATGGCAAGATCGAAACCCAGCGGCTTGCACTGCCGGAACACACAAACGAGGTGTGGCATGGGTACATCCCCAAGATTGGCCCGGGACAGCGGTACGGCTATCGTGTGCACGGCCCCTACGAGCCGGAGAACGGCCATCGCTTCAATCCGAACAAGTTGCTTCTCGACCCCTATGCCTATGCCCACATCGGCGAGGTGATCTGGGACGCGGCGATCTTCGGCTACAACATGGAGTCGATGGATGATACGACCTTTGACGAACGGGACTCGGCACCGTTTGTGCCGAAGTGCATCGTGGTCGACCAGAACTTCGACTTCTCTGGCGAGCGTGACCACAAGTACATTCCCTGGGAAGACACGGTCATCTACGAGGCCCACGTAAAAGGCTTCACCAAGCTCCGCACCGACATTCCGGAGCATCTGCGTGGCACCTACGCAGGGCTGGCCGAGAAGCCGATCCTCGACTACATCAAGTCGCTTGGTGTCACCTCGATCGAACTGCTGCCCATCCATACCTTCGTAAATGACAGCAACCTGCTCGAGAAGGACATGGTGAACTACTGGGGCTACAACACCATCGGGTTCTTTGCGCCCGATCCCCGCTATGCCTCCTGCCGCCCGGACACGCTCAAAGAGTTCAAGCAGATGGTGGCGCGGATCCACGAGCACGGACTTCAGGTCATCCTCGATGTTGTCTACAACCACACCGCGGAAGGAAATGAACGGGGTCCCACGCTTTCGTTCAAGGGCATCGACAACTCCAGCTATTACCGTCTGCTGCCTGACAATCCCCGCTACTACGTGAACGAAACCGGCACCGGCAACACCGTGAACGTCAGCCATCCGCGTGTTCTGCAGATGGTGATGGACTCGCTCCGTTACTGGGCTGAACAGACCAGTGTGGATGGTTTCCGCTTTGATCTCGGAACCATTCTTGCGCGTGAGCCGAATGGTTTCGACAACAAGAGCGGCTTCCTGAAGGCCTGCTCGCAGGATCCGATGCTCGCCTCGGTCAAACTGATCGCCGAGCCTTGGGACTGCGGCCCGGGCGGCTACCAGGTGGGCGGCTTCCCGCCAGGCTGGGCAGAGTGGAATGACAAGTTCCGCGATACGGTACGTGACTTCTGGCGTGACCAGGCGCCGGCGTCCGCGCTCACGGAGCGGCTCTGCGCCTCGGGAGAGATCTTCAACCACCAGGGGCGCAAGCCCTGGGCGTCCGTCAACTTCATCGCTGCGCATGATGGTTTCACCCTCAATGATCTCGTGACGTACAACGGGAAGCACAACGAGGCAAACGGCGAAGACAACAAGGATGGCAGCTCCGACAACCGCTCCTGGAACTGTGGTGTCGAAGGACCGACGGACGACCCGAAGGTCAACGCGCTGCGCTCACGGCAGATCCGCAACATGCTGGCAACGCTCTTGCTTTCGCAGGGGACGCCGATGCTGCTCGCCGGCGATGAGTTTGGACGGACCCAGGAAGGCAACAACAACGCCTACTGCCAGGATTCCGAGATCTCGTGGCTCAACTGGGATCTGCAGGACAAGGGCAAGCACCTGGTCGAGTTCGTCAAGCAGCTTACCTCGCTACGGCATCGCTTTCCGATCCTGCGCAGGAACCGCTTCTACACCGGCGCGTACAACGAAGCGCTTGGCGTAAAAGACCTGACCTGGGTCAACTGCAACGGCAAGGAGATGGAGGACGAGCACTGGGGTGATTCGAACATGAAGTGCTTCGGCATGCTCATGGACGGACGCGCCCAGCCCACCGGTATCCAGAAGCGTGGCGGCGACGCAACGATGCTGCTGGTGATCAACGAGCACAGCGACCTGGTGAAGTTCACCCTTCCAGAGTCGTACGGCGGCGAGGAGTGGGCCCTGCTGATCGATACCAATCTTGAGGAGAACAATGCCTCCGGCATCTTCAAGACGGGGGAAGATTATGGCGTCACGGCCCGCTCGTTGCTCCTGTTCGCGCTGAAGAGCGAAAACGCGCAGAAGGGCCAGTACTAGCCCCCCGGTGAGTCCGGAAAGCAGCCTCGCCTCATCGGGTGGGGCTGTTTTCCTGGGATCTGCTTCGCTGTGCTACGCTCTCGCTTGGTGGATGCCCTGCTCAACGAGATCTTCGCGGAAGAGTACCGCGCCTTGCGTCCCCGCGCGCCGCTGCCTCCGATTCATGCGCGCTACTACCGCTTCACCAGCCTGAACACGACGATTCGTCTCCGCGAGGGTGCGCTGCGGGTCCATCTCTCTGATCTGCTCGAGGGGGCTCCCGAGCCGATCCTGCGCGCGATCGCCCATATCCTGCTGGCCAAGCTCTATCGCAAGCCGGTCGAGGCAGCCCAGTCCCTCCGCTATCGGCGGTATACCCTCTCTGACCCGGTGATGCGGCAGACCGAGCGCATCCGGCAGCTTCGTGGCAAGAAGCGCGTCCTGAGCGCAGCAGGCCAGTGCTGGGACCTCGATGAAGTCTTCGAGTCGCTGAATAGCCGGTTCTTCTACGGGCTGCTGGGGCGCCCGATCCTGACCTGGAGCGAACACTCGGCGAAACGACTGCTTGGGCACTACGATGCAGCGCACAACACCATCATGGTCAGCCGGATCTTCGATCGGCCGGGCACGCCGCGTTACGCGATTGAATACCTCATGTACCACGAGATGCTGCACCTGAAGCATCCGGTGACCGTGCGCCGGGGCCGGCGCTGTGTGCACCCACGAGAGTTCCAGGAGGACGAGCGGCTCTTTCCGGAGCTGGCAGCCGCTCGTCACTACCTGAAGACACTCCAGTAGCGCTTTGCCTAGGCGGTGCGATGCATGGGGAGGGCGGGGGCGTCTTCACGTAACTGGCTGGCGAGGAAAGCCCAGACCTTTTCTGCGAAGAGCTCGGGCGCTTCCTCGAAAGGCAGGTGGCCCAGTTCCGGAAGCACCTCCATGGGCGCCCGAAGCACATCGCGCAACTGGTGCGCGGAGCTCAGCGAGACGGCGCGGTCAAGCGCTCCCCAGAGCAGCAGCGTCGGCATGCTGCGGAGGCGCGGCAGCATGGGCGCGAGCGCTTCCATGTCGCTGACCCAGCTGCGCAGCACGGAAAGGATGTACTCGACGGTGCCAGGTACCCGGAGCGAGGTGACGTACTCCTGGAGTGAGCCGATCCGCACACGGCTCGGATTGCCGTACATCCGGGTCAGGGCGATCGAGTGCACGAAACTCGGCGCAGCGGGTAGCCACTGGGCGAGCCTGCGTCCGAAAGGGGTATTTGCAAGCCGGATCTGCGGCAGTGAGTTCACGCAGAAGGGATTCGCCGGGGCGTGGAGTACCAAGGAACGCACCCGATCCGGAAACAGCCCGGCAAAACACATGGCGACCGCGCCCCCGTGAGAGGTACCCACGAGGTCGACCCGGCGCAGGCGCTGGGCATCCAGCCAGAGGGCCAGACGGTGGCTCGAGGCGACGAGACTTGCGTCCATTTCGTTGACCCGTTCCGACGACCCGATGCCAATCGCGTCAACGGCATAGACGCGCGCCCGGCGAGCCAGCACACGCATCGTTGGCTGCCAGCTGGCAGCTGCACCGAGCAGGCCATGAACCAGCACCACCGGCGACCCGGAGCCTGCGACGAGTGAGTGCATGCGCCGCCCTTCGACCAGGGTGTCCTGCTCTTTGATCTCGACGTCGCTACCGGAAGACTGGGGGTGTGGGTCCCGCGTGATCTCCGTACATGCACTACGACCTGCCTGGAACACCCCGTGCGCCTCCCTGCCTGAACGTTCGCTCTCTTACGGAGATGCTGATTGTTACAGAACGATGAATGAAACAAAACAAAAAACTGGATGGCACGGGTGACGACTTGACCAAAGTGGAACCTTTGCGCGAGCTTGTATAGTTTCCCGTAGCTCTCTCCCATATTTTCAAGAGTCGCGAAAGAAGTCTCACCACCAGAAGTGATGCTCCATCGGCAAACAGGGGGGCCCGGCGCGAGGGGCGGGGGCGGGCGGCAACCACTCTGATTGGCCATTGATTTGCTAGTAACGTGGGAAGACGTCACTCTCGGGTGACAGTGCACGCATGGAACGGTCTCTTCAAACTCGTGTGGTCGCGGTGCTGCTTGCCCTGCTGACCGTCGCCGCCGTGCTGCTTGCCGTCTTTAACTTCCAGCAGGAGCAGCACTTCCAGCAGCCGACGGACGGAGTCTGGTGGGTAGAGGCGCACGGCGTGCTCAAGGCTGAGCGGGTTCCGGCGAACAGCGCAGGCGAGCATGCCGGGATCAAGCCAGGGGACTTTCTTCTCTCCGTCAACCAGCAGCCGACCCCACGGGTCGCCGCCCTGGCCCGCGAATGGTTCCGCACCAAGGTTTACGGTTCGGCAAACTACGTAATCTCGCGCAAGGGCGTCCGCTTCGATGTCCCGGTGATCCTCGACACGGTCGACCGCTCGGGCAACATCGGTGAGCGCTTCATCGCCCTGGTGTACCTCGGGATCGGGCTGTATGTCTTGTTCCGGCGCTGGACCGCGCCGCATGCGACCCACTTCTACATCTTCTGTCTTGCGTCGTTTGCCGTGTACGGCTTCCTCTACACCGGCAAGCTGAATGGCTTTGACCAGGTGATTTACTGGGGCGGCATCGTCGCTGCCGCCCTTCAGCCGGCGCTGTTTCTGCATTTCGCGCTCTCGTTCAACAGCCGGACCAACCGGGTTCGGGCGGTACTGCTGGCGCTGACCTATGCGCCGGCGGTCGCGATCATCGCGCTTCAGGTATACGCACAGCTGATGTGGCAGGCCACCGAGCTGCTTGCCCACCGGCTGGACCAGCTGGCCACCGGGTACCTGGACGCGTTCTACATCCTGGCGACCGTGCTGTTCGCGATCCAGTACCGTCGCGCCGGGCGCGATGCCGGGCAGGTGCTCCGGCGACAGCAGCTCAAATGGCTGGCCGGCGGCTCGGTGCTGAGCGTGCTGCCTTTCTCGCTGCTCTACGCCGTGCCCTACCTGCTGGACTGGAACACGACCGGGCTGATGCGAAACCTGGCGATCCTCTGCCTGGCGATCCTCCCGCTCACCTTTGCGTGGGCCATCGTGCGCTACCGCCTGATGGACGTCGACCTGATTTTCAAGCGCGGCGTCACCTACACGCTTGCGACCGCATCGCTGGTCGGCTTCTACTTCGTGGTGGTCGCGGTGATCGCGGAGCGGGTCCATACAGGGCTGCCCTCCTTTGGCGTATACGGCCTCTTGGCGGCAATCATCATCACCTCGGCGTTGTTCGACCCGATCAAGCGCGCGATCCAGAACCGGGTCGATCGCCTCTTCGACCGCAAACGGTACGACTACCGCCAGACGCTGATTGACTTCGGCCGGGGACTCGGCACCCAGACCGACCTCGATCACCTCCTGCTCTCGATCACCGAGCGGCTGTCGCAGACGCTGCTGGTCTCGCGCGTTGCGGTCTTTCTGGCCGGGGAAACGGGTCACGGGCTCCGGCTGACCGCAGCGCATGGGCTGCCGCAGACCCTGGTCAGCGCCTCAGCGCCGCTCGCGCTTGGCTTCCTCGACTTCGACCAGCCTGACGCAGGCACCCACCTGTTTCTTGAGAACCCACAGCAGGCGCTGCACCTCTCAGACGCGGAACGCAAGGCTGCCTCTGCGCTCGAGTTGCACTACTACCTACCCTGCCGCGTGCAGGACCGCATCATCGCCGTGATCGGTCTCGGTCGCACCACGGATGGCGACTTCCTCTCGAGCGAGGATGTGGAGCTGCTTGAATCGCTGGCCAGTTACGTGGGGATCGCCATCCAGAACGCGACACTCTATGCGAGCCTGCAGCGGAAGATCGAGGAGTTTGAGCGGCTCAAGGAGTTCAACGAGAACATCGTCGAGTCCACCAACGTCGGCATCCTGGCAGTGGATCTTGAGGAGCGGATCGAGAGCTGGAACGCGCAGATGGAAGTGCTGTACGCGATGCCGAGGGCGCTCGTGCTGGGCCAGCGGCTTTCCGACGTCTTCGATGAGGCGTTTGTGCATGAGTTCCACCGGGTCAAGGACGATCCCGGCGTGCATCACCTCTATAAATTCCCGCTGGGCACACGCACCGACTCCACGACCCACGAGGAAGGCCGGGTCGCCAATATCTCGATTGCGCCCCTGGTCTCGCGCGAGTTCAAGACGCTGGGTCGGATTGTGCTGGTCGACGACATCACGGCGCGGGTCGGCCTCGAGTCGCAGCTGGCGCAGGCCGAAAAGCTCTCTTCGATCGGTCTGCTGGCTGCAGGGGTCGCCCATGAAGTGAACACTCCGCTCGCCGTGATCTCCTCCTACACGCAGATGCTGACCAAGCAGCTGCGCGCACAGGGGCAGGATGGCGAGCGGCTGGCTCCGCTGCTCGACAAGATCACCAAGCAGACCTTTCGGGCGTCCGAGATCGTCAACGGCCTCTTGAACTTCTCGCGTACCGGCGGAGCCAAGTTCCGCTCAACCGATCTCAATGCCGTGGTGCGCGAGACGCTGAATCTTCTCGAGCATCAGCTCAAGACCTCTCGCATCGAGCTCGTCACCGAGTTCGAGGAGGACCTGCCGGTGATCCAGGGCAACAACGGCAAGCTGCAGCAGGTGTTTCTGAACCTGTTTCTGAATGCCAAGGACGCGATGCAGGGGGGTGGGCGGCTGCTTGTGAAGACCACCTGCAGCAGCTGCGTCACCGTCTCGATCACTGATTCCGGTTCAGGGATCGCGCCTGAACATGTACAACGTATCTACGATCCCTTCTTCACCACCAAGACCGCAGTTGCCGAGGGGCAGCGCCGGGGCACAGGCCTCGGACTTGCCGTCACCTACGGCATCATGCAGGAACATGCGGGCAAGATCCACGTCGAAAGCCAGCTAGGCGCCGGGACCACCTTTGCGCTCGAATTCCCTTTGAAAGAGAAACCCGCGCATGTCTGAGATCACACTACCGGCACCACCACCGACCGATCTCTCCAGAGGTCACACCACCGATTACACGATCCTGATCATTGATGACGAAGCCGCGATTCGCGAGACGCTCGAGGCACTGCTGGAGCTTGAAGGCTACAAGGTCGAGCTGGCCATCGATGGCGAGGCTGGCCTTGCGCGCATCGAGACCCACCCCTACGACCTGGTGCTGCTCGACCTGGCGCTGCCGGGCAAAAATGGCATCGAGATCCTTTCGCTGATCCGTGAACGCTCGCCGGAGCTGCCGGTGATCATGCTGACCGCCTACGGAACGGTCGACAACGTGGTTGACGCGATCCGGGCCGGCGCGCAGAACTTTGTGCAGAAGCCCTGGGACAACGAGAAGCTGCTCGCGGACATACGCACAGCGATCGCCCGGTACCGCGCTGAAGAAGAGAATGTGCAGCTCAAGCGCGCCTTCAAACAGCGCTACAACTTCCCTAACATCATCGGCAAGAGCGAGATCATGCTGCGCATCTTCGACACCGTGGCGCAGGTGGCGCCCTCGCGGTCGACCGTGCTGATCCAGGGCGAGAGTGGTACGGGCAAGGAGCTGATTGCGAAGGCGGTGCACAGCAACTCGCCGCGAAAAGACAAGCCATTCGTGCCGGTGAATACGGGCGCGGTGCCGACGGACCTGCTCGAGTCGACCCTGTTCGGCCACGTCAAGGGCGCGTTTACCTCCGCCATCTCGGCCAAGAAGGGGCTGTTTGAAGTCGCCAATGGCGGCACACTGTTTCTCGACGAGATCGGCACGATGCCGCTCGATACGCAGGCCAAGATTCTGCGTGTGCTCCAGGATCGCCGCTTCATGCACCTGGGCGGCACGCAGGAGATCCAGGTGGACGTGCGGATTATCACGGCGACCAACGTGGACCTGCGACAGGCTGTGAAGGAAGGCAAGTTCCGCGAGGATCTCTTCTACCGCCTGGATGTGATTCGCTTTGAGCTGCCGCCACTGCGGGCGCGTCGCGAAGATGTCCCCGCGCTTGCAACCCACTTCCTGCGCCGCTATTCGGACGAGAATGAACTGCCGCCGCGGACACTGTCCCCCGAGGCGCTGCGCGCGCTGGTCGACTATGACTGGCCCGGCAATGTGCGCGAGCTCGAGAATGTGATGGAGCGAGGGGTCGTGCTCAGTGCTGGTCCGGTGATCGGCCTCGAGCTCCTGCCTGCTCACATCACAGGCAAGAGCTACTCGTCGAGCCTGCTCGAGCACTCAAGCAATGCCTCGTTGTTCGACATCATGGAAGACATCGAGCGGCGCATCATCATCGACAAGCTCGAGCGCTGTAACTGGAACCAGACCGAGGCTGCCGAGCAGTTTCGTATCCCGCTCTCCACCCTGAATCAGAAGATCAAGCGGCTCAGCGTCGAGATCAAGAAGCGCGTGCGCGAGGCCTGATCGCACCGACGGCACTTGCGCCTCGCTGCCGAACATGGCACCTTGCATCCAAGCTCCCGTAACAGCATCCAAAGGAGCCAGACTACGGCGCCGCGTTTCCCCCAGGCGTTTTCGAGACACATGGCAGAACTGACACTGGAACGCGCGGCAAAACACGGCATGCAGGCACTGCAGGACTACGCCCTTCTCAGCGGGCGGGCCCTGGGAAACCTGTTTCGACGCCCTCTCTACCTCGCCGACATCTTTACGCAGGCAGATTCGATCGGCGTCGGCTCCATCCCGATCGTCCTGCTGACCGGCTTCTTCACGGGCGGCGTGCTGGCGCTGCAGTCGGCCTCGTCGCTGTCACAGTTCGGGGCAGCCGCGATCACCGGGCAGCTCGTTTCGTTCTCGATGATCAAGGAGCTCGGTCCTGTACTGACCAGCCTGATGGTCTCAGGGCGCAATGCATCCGGCATGGCCTCGGAGCTGGGCTCGATGGTGGTGACTGAGCAGATCGATGCGATGCGCGCGCTGGGAACCGACCCCTTGAAGAAGCTGGTGATGCCACGGATCGTTGCGACCGTGATCATGCTCTTCTTCCTCACAATCCTGTCAGACACTGTGGGCACGATGGGTGGCGGTGCGGTCGCGGTCTTCATGCTGGGGCAGGATGGCTCGCAGTACTTCCACTCGGCGTACCAGTCGCTGGTGTTCGGGGACATCTTCCAGGGACTGGTGAAGCCGGTGTTCTTCGGCTTCATCATCGCGACGATCGGCTGCTTCTACGGAATGGGTACCAAGGGCGGCACGCAGGGCGTGGGCCGCTCAACGACGCAGGCCGTGGTTGTCTCCTCTGTGTTGATCATCGCCAGCGACTTCGTGATCAGCCGCTTCATGATCGGCATTTTTGGACACTGACATGGCAGAGACGACCGAGGAAACCAAAGAGATAGCCGGGACAGATGCTCCGAAGGAGCGCAAGAAAAGCTGGCATGAAGAGCACCCGGACGAGCCGGTAGTGGTCTTTGAAGACGTTTCACTTTCGTCGAACGGGCACAGGGTACTGGACAAGATTTCCTTCGAGGTGAAGGGCGGCGAGACGCGGATCGTGCTTGGGCCGGCGGGTGTCGGCAAGAGTGTGCTGCTCAAGCTTGCGAACGGGCTGATCCGTCCCGATACGGGCACCATCAAGATCTTCGGTGAGGAAATCGGCAGGCTCAAGGAAGAGGATCTCTTCAAGCTTCGCGATCATATCGGCATGGTCTTTCAGGAGGGCGCCCTGTTTGACTCGCTTACCGTCCGTGACAACGTCGCGTACCGGCTCAATGAAGACGGCGTGAGTGGGGAGGAAATCGACAAGCGGGTGCGTGAGGCGCTGCGCTTTGTGGAACTCGAAGACACGATCGACAAGTTCCCCTCACAGCTCTCGGGCGGCATGCGGCGGCGTGTGTCGATTGCGCGCGCGATCATCAGTGACCCGGAACTGGTGCTTTATGACTCGCCGACCGGCGGACTGGACCCAATCACCTCAACGACCATCATCGAGCTCGTGATCAAGCAGCGTGATCTTTATGGATCGAGTTCGCTGCTTGTGTCGCACCGGCTACAGGATGCGTTCACGCTGGCGACACACCGCTTCAACAAGCAGTCCAACAAGATGGAGAAGTTGCCGAACGGCGAAGTGGATGAAAGCACGACCTTCCTCGTGCTGCACGAGGGCAAGCTGGTCTTCAATGGTCCCACCATGGACCTGGTGCACTCGGACGATCCGTTTATCAAGGAATATCTCAGCTAAGTGTCCCAAACAAGACCGCAACTCCGCTCGAAGAACCCCGTCTAAGACAACAGCATGCGCTTTCCTAAACTCCAGCGTCGCCCGGAACTAGACGCGCTCCGCGGTTTGTTCCTTGTCTGGATGACGCTGACGCACATGCCAACCAGGATCAGCGAGTGGGTAAACCAGCCGTTTGGTTTTCTCTCCTCGGCTGAGGGCTTCGTCTTTCTTTCTGCACTGCTCGTTGCCAGGATCTACACCAAGCAGGCTGCTGAAGATATGGCAGGCATGCAGAGCAAGCTGTGGAAACGGGCGCTGAAGATCTACGGCATTCACCTCCTGATGCTGACGCTTGCCTTCACGGTGGTCGCAGCCCTCGCGGTCACAACCCACCGGGCGGCGATCTACAACCTGCTGAACTTCTATCTCGCGCACCCAGCGACAGCAATCGCCGGCTCGGCGCTGCTGCTGTACTGCCCTCCCCTGCTCGATATCCTCCCGATGTATGTTCTGTTCCTCGCAGGCACCCCCGTTGTGCTCGCATGGGCGACGCGCCGGGGCTGGCGGCTGCCTTTGAGCCTCAGCTTTCTGCTTTGGACCGGGGCGCAGTTCGGGCTGCGAGACTGGCTGCATGCAGGCATCGTTCACATCACGCACCTGCAGATCCCGGTGCAGGAAGGCGGCGCCTTCAACCTGCTTGCATGGCAGGGCGTGTGGATGATGGGTCTCTGGCTCGGCTCGAAATCGGCCGAGGGTCGTTCGCCGTTGCGACACGTGAATGCTCCCATCGCTTCAGCATGTTTTGCTATCTGTGTCTTTTTCCTCGCCGTGAGGCATAGCTGGCTCGGGCCGCACCTCAATGAAGCCGCACTCGCCTTCCAGCTTGATAAGTGGCACATCGGGCCGCTGCGGGTGATCAATCTCGCAGCATTCACCATGCTCTTTTACTGGCTGCGCCGGTTTGTCTTTCCCATCGTGCAGATGGAGCCGTTTCTTACCCTGGGTAAGGCTTCGCTTGAGGTCTTCTGCGCGCACGTGATCTTTGTGTTTCTCGCGCTGGCACTGCTCTACAACGATGTTACGGAGCTGCATGGTGTGCTCGCCATCGTGGTGCTGGTGTTCACCTTTGGAGGGCTGTTCTTGATGGCTTCCCTGCTGGTGAAACGCCGTCGCGTGGCCCGCGCCGAGGAGAAATCCCGGGAGGGTTCGCTGGCCAGCGGAGAGACTTCGCAAGCAGGCACACAGGTCCATGCACATCCAGCGCATCCTGTGCCGTCGATCCTGCCGCATCTCGGCGCGCCCGAGCGGATCGTTCCTTACCCTCGGAATGGAAGTGCCTAGCTGCAGGCACCTGCCGGGCACTTAGACGGCGATCGTGAAGGTGTCTTCCGTCCGGGTGACGGCGCGATACAGGGTGTCGCGTTCGAAGGGCACGCGACCGGCCGCAGTGATCAGCCGCACCAGGTCCTGGCGACGCATGCCCTGCGGGGTGGTCGCGCCGGCATCGTGGTAGATCTTCTCTTCGATCACGGTGCCATCGATATCATCTGAGCCGAAGCGCAGGGCGATCTGCGCCATGGGCGCTGAGACCATCTGCCAGTAGCTTTTGATGTGCGGGAAGTTGTCGAGCATCAGGCGACCGATCGCAATCTGGCGAATATCGCTCAGGCCCGTGGTGCGTGGCAGGTGATGGAGCGCCGTGTTATCCGGGTGGAAGGCCAGGGGAATGAATGTCTGGAAACCGCCGGTACGGTCCTGCACGGCACGCAGACGGCACATGTGGTCGATGCGGTCTTCTTCATTCTCGACATGCCCGTAGAGCATCGTGGCATTCGAGCGCAGGCCCAGTTCATGCGCCTGCTCTGCAGTCTCGAGCCACTCGTTGCCGTCGATCTTGTGGTCGCAGATGATCGAGCGCACCCGATCGGAGAAGATCTCGGCACCACCGCCTGGCAGCGAGTCCACGCCAGCAGCGCGGACCTGCTCCAGCACCGCACGGATCGACTGTTTCGAGCGCTTGGCGAGGAACGCGACCTCAACCATGGTGAAGGCCTTGATGTGCACCAGGGGAAAGCGCTTCTTCAGCCCTGAAACGAGATCGAGGAAGTACTCGAGCGGCAGATCAGGATGCAGTCCACCAACGATGTGAAACTCGGTCACGGCTTCGGAGTAGCCCTCCGCAGCCGTCGCCCATGCTTCTTCAAGCTCCATCGTGTACGTTCCGGGCGCGCCCTTCTTGCGACCGAAGGCACACAAGCGGCATGAGGCCATGCACACGTTTGTCGGATTGATATGGCGGTTGACGTTGAAGTAGGCGAGATCGCCATGCAGCCGCTCACGCACCGAGTTCGCGAGCCAGCCTATGGCAAGGATGTCGGGCGAGCGGTAGAGCGCCAGGCCATCGTCGAACGAGAGTCTCTCGCCGGCCGCTACCTTGTCCGCAATCGGAAGGAGCGAGCGGTCGCGTGTGACGAAGCCATGTGTTTCAACCCGTGTTGCTGCCCCCGCTGCGTGATCCTGTACCATGTTTCCATTTTACGGGAAGCGTCATGGATCCTCCTGCCGGAACGCGCACCCGGTGAACAGCGCGTAACGCCGGATTCACTTGGGGCACTGTTACTATGCCGAAAGATGCATAGCAGACCGTTCCACTGGCGCCGACGTTTTACCCTCACATTCGCGCTTGCCGGGTGCGTTGCTGTTCTTCACCCGGCAGCCCGCGCTTCGTACCCGTGGAACTTCAAGGGGCTTTCTGCTGCGCCGCCGAGCGGCAAGGCTGTGCATGCGGGTGTGTTTCCAGTGGTCTCCGCCGAAGCACTCGACAAGTCGGTCATCGATCTGCCAGCCCAACTGGAAGGGCGCGAGAACCTGCTCGTGCTCGCGTGGGAGCGCGACCAATCGCCGCAGATGGAGACCTGGACCGCGGTGGCACAGGCGCTTCAGCATAGCCACCCCGACTTTCGGGTGTACCGGATGCTGGTGAGTGCGCCGGAAAACTTCCTCTTTCGCTGGTGGGACAATGCCTCCCTGCGCGCCGCGGAGACCGATCCGGACCTGCTGCACTGGAGCGTCCCCATCTACATGGACAAGGCCACACTGCACAGCGCGATCGGTCTTGGCGCCAATGAAAAGTCGATCACAGTGCTGCTGGTGGATCGCGCGGGAAAGATCCAGTGGAAGGCGCAGGGTGACTCGACTGCAGCCACACGCGCGAGCCTGGCTGCGGCTGTGAACGGGCGCTAGGGCGCAACGACCAGTCGCTCGAATTCGAGCGCATCCGTCTCTCCGTTGTAGTAGCCAGGGATGCGGCCGCGCACCTCGAAACCAAACTTCTCGTAGAAGCGCTGCGCCACCAAGTTGTCCGCGGCGACCTCAAGCACGATCGCGTGGAGACGCAGTTCGCCGGCCTTGCGGATCATCCACTCCATCAACTGCGCGCCGACGCCCTGGCGGCGGGCGCCAGGGTCGACGTCGATGGTGAGAATGTGGAGCGCCGGCGCGATCGGTCCGCCAGCTGCCGCACGAAAGCGCCGGCGGACAGGCCGCACGATCGCGAATCCCACGACGCTGGCCTCACTCCAGGCTACCTTTGTAAACGAGCTGGGATGCTCCAGAAAGCTACGCAGTTCGACCCGGTTGTAGGCGATGCCCGGCGGAAAGCAGGCCTGGTCCAGCGCATGGAGCACTGGCAGGTCCGCTTCCCGGTAGTCGCGCAAGTGAACAGCTCCAGCCTTACTGAACGCCAGAAGGACTCGCTGGGCTCGCATTGGTCGCTTCCTGTGGAGCCGGTTGAAGGACTACGCCGTCATACAGCGAGGCAGCCACAAGGCGGTTGCCCTGCTGCAGCACCTGGTGCACCTTCCAGCCCGCCTGCCAGTACTTCCAGGGAGTTCCCGAAGCATCCACGCCGAAGATATCGGTCGAAGAGCGCGACGAGACCAGCACGCGCTTCAACTGGGGGTCATAGTCAAGACCATCGATCCCTGCAAGCGGCAGGTTCTTGAGCTGTTCCCAGCTGGTGCCTGCGTCCTTGCTGTAGAAGAGACCTTCCCTGCCGGCAGTCCAGAGCGATCCATCTTCCGAAACGGCAAGAGCAGCGATCCCCGAGAGACCGCTCGGCAGCGCAGTGGACTTCCAGGTCTTGCCTGCATCATCAGACAGCATGAGGCTGTTGCGCGAGGCTGCGATGATGCGGGTGCCCAGGCCGTCGACGAAGTGGTAGTCAGCAGGAGCAATCGGGGTGAGCTCCCAGCTCTTGCCGCTGTCCTCGGACCGGTAGACGCCCTTTGCCGTAGCGGCGAACCATGCATTCGCGCTGAGTTCAAGCGCATTCACGCGACCTGTGATCTCGCCCTCCTTCTTCGAGGAGTCGACAGTCCTGGTGACGCGGCGCCCATGGACCTTCGAAACAACCTTGTGGCTCTCATGCTGGATGAGGTCGCCGTCCTGCTGCCACTTGCCGTCGGCGAGCTTCACCAGCCCATCATTGGTGCCGGCGAAGATCGCTCCGTCGGTGCCCTGCGCAAGCACGAACACGTCGCGCCCATTCAGGCCCTCTGCCTGCTGCTGCCAGGTAGAGCCATCATCCTTCGAGACAAAGACGCCGCCATAGATCTTGTCGTTCAGCACACCCGCGTACAGAGTTGCCGGCTGCTTCTGGTCGACGAGCAGGGTCTGCACGACGCGCTGGGAGAATCCGCCATTCGCATTCGAGAAGCTATGACCGCCGTCCTGGCTGGTGAGTACACCGCTGCGGTCGGTTGCAAGCAGGATGTGCTGATCGTTCGTCGGATCGACGAAGACGTCGTTGATGATGACGTCGGGGCCGGTGAGTCTCGTCCAGTTGGTGCCGCCGTCCGCGGTCTTGTAAAGACCTTCCGTGGTGCCCGCGTACACGACCTTCTCGTCTGTCGGATCCTGCATCAGGACACGGGTTCTGCGTGCGGTCGAGGGAATGCCCTGCACCTTGTGAAAAAGGCTGCCGGCGCTGTCACTTTTGTAGATCCCCGAGCAGGCGCTGGCGTAGACGGTGGCTGGCGACTTCGGATCAATGATGATCGAGAACACATCCGAGTCGTCGATCAGGCCTTCTTTAATGTTGGACCAGTGCGCACCGCCATCGGTGGTCTTCCAGGGCAGGTGCCAGGTTCCGGCGTACACGGTATTGGTGTCGACCGGGTCGATCGCTACCGACTCGATCTCGTGGATCTCAGTGGACCCGGGCGGGCTCATCTCCGTCCAGTGCTGCCCACCGTCGACAGAGCGGTAGATGCCCGACACGGTGCCGGCGACATACATCTTGGGATTGGACGGTGCCTGCGCAACCGCGCGCACACTCTGGCCATCCATGTCCGGCGCAGACATCCAGGTCCGGCCGCTGTCGTGGCTGATGTAAATGCCGCCACCGCGTTCGTCGACCTTCCACACGCCCACGACCAGGGTCTTCGGGTCGCTGCTGTCCACGAAGATGTTGTCGACGATCAGGTCATCGCTCCGGCCGAGCTTGGCAAGCCGCTTCCAGGTCTTGCCGGCGTTGCTGGTCTCATAGATCCACGAACTGGTGGTGCCGAGATACATGTGCTGCGGGTTCTTCGGATCGGCTGCAAAGGCACGGGCGTCGCCACCGTCCGGACCGATCGAGGTCCAGCTCTTGCTCACACTGGGAGGAAGTGTATGTGGCGCGGAAGGAAGAGTCGCAGATTGTGCGAGCAGGCCGGCAGTGGTGGAGACACACGCAAGGGCGAAGAAGGAGCCGGTGAGCAGGCGCCGCTTGGCGATGGAGGCGGTACGAGAGAGAGTCGGTGAGTGCATGTCGTCCTTGCCGGCGATCAGGCCGGTCTCCTTTGTTTCTGATCAGCGCGCCAGCGGCCGCCGTCGTGATCCATCAGGCAGAAAGAAGGGCCAGCCGTAAGAACGGCCAGCCCCTCGTGGTTCAGTGCGGGAGGCAATGCTGCCTCCCGCTCCCTCACAGCTTACTGCTGCTTCGGGTGGTGGTGATGGTGGTGGTGGCCTGCCGGTGCTGCAGTCCGCGACTGGGCCTTGATGCTCGACTCATCCACAGCGGTGGTGCCAGAGATCTCGCTGTCGAAGTTCGCGCCTGCAGGGACCAGGTAGTTGTCTACCTCGTTGGTGCCCTTGGTTCCGGTGCGGACCGAGATACGCGAGGCATCCAGACCCTTCTCCTTGACCAGGTAGTCCTTGGTGTTGACGGCGCGCTGAGCAGCAAGCTTCTCAGGCGACATCGCTGCCATGTGGTGGTGGCGACCCTTGCCCATTGGCTGGGCGGTCTGGTCGGCGTTACCAACCACAACCACCGAGGCATCGGCAGAGCGCTGTGCATTGAGGCTCACGTCGTCAAGGCATGCCTTAGCTTCGTTGTCCACGCGGGCCGGGCGCTTGTGATCACGGTCGAATGTGATATCGCAAAGCGTCTGAACCTTCGGTGCCGGAGCCGGCGGTGCAGCGACGGTGACGGTGGTCGTCGTCGTTGCGGTCTGGCCCTTGTCGTCAGCCACGTTGCAGGTGACGGTGATCGAGCCGGCAGGAGCGCCTGCTGTTGCCAGCGTCGCGGTGTTGCTCGTGCCAGAGATCTGGCCCGAGGTGGCCGAGTAGCTGTAGGTCAGCGGACGGTTCTGCGGGCTGACACCCATGGACGTGATCGTCGAGCTGTCGCCCGGGTTCACGCTGCTTGGGTTGGCCGAGCAGGAGATCGTCGGCGGCTCGAACTGCTTGACGGTGAAGTTTACGTTGCAATCAGCAAACTGGCCGGGCTTCTGACCTTCGCTGACGTGACCGGTGACGGTGTACTGACCCGGCTGCAGGTTCGCGGTGTCGACCGTACCGGTCGAGTTGTCACCCTTCACCTGAAGGCCCTGGCCCGACCATGTATAGGTGGTCTGCTTCTTGGGGTTCAGGTTCGCCGCGGTGCCGGTGATCGTGACCGGATCACCCGGGAACACGGACATCGGGTTTGCCGAGCAGGTGTAGGTCACTGGCGGCGGCGGGATGATGTTGCCGAACTTGAACAGGAGACCAGAGCTCAGCTCTGCGGAGTCGATGTTGGCGCGACCACCGTTCCCGGGCTGGGGGCCGAAATCCGCATGCATGTAGACGTAATCGGCCTGGAACAGGCGGATGCCGAGATGATGATTGAACAGCGGCGTGTCGTAATCAAGACCGCCACCAACCTTGAGCATGGGGCCCCAGGTGTAGACATGGTAGGTGTACGGCTCCGCATTCGGGCCACCCACATCTGCCGCGCCCGCCATCGCGTGCACGAAAGGCGTGACGCCAATCGACGAGGGGTAACGAGCAATCAGACCAGCCGTCAGATCGCGGAATCCATCATTCTTGCCCAGCGTGTGATCGGCATACTCAACGGTGCCGCCGACGTACCTGTTGAAGTAATACGCGACCGACCCAACCGCGCCCTCATCAACGGATCCATACCGTACCGGGTATGGAAGGCCCGTCGCCGGGCTGACCGTCGTCACGGTGCCGTGAGGCGCCAGATAGGAGTAGCCGAGGAAGATATCCACCCGCGAAACCGGTGCTGTCTTCGGCATCATCTGTGCTGGTGCTGGTGCCGGCGTAGCCG
Organism: Acidobacteriaceae bacterium; assembly: GCA_965199135.1. Classification (GTDB taxonomy): domain Bacteria; phylum Acidobacteriota; class Terriglobia; order Terriglobales; family Acidobacteriaceae; genus EB88. Next base: position 3,251,448 of record OZ240685.1, read on the forward strand.
GCGGTGTTGAGCTCGTATCCTGCGCGTTGAGGCTCGTGGCGCCGAGCCCCACGGAACAACCCACTAGCAGAATTCGGCTCAGAGAATTCAATGGACCACGATACATGCGTCTATCCTCCGCAACCTTGCTTAAAAGTCGTACAAAATGTTCCTGGTGAAAACGCGGTGTCTACTGTGGCCTCGAGTGCCAGATAAATCTGCGAGACCGAAGCTACCATACGTTTACTACCTTAGAGCATGGAATCTCTGACAAGTTGCCTAGAGTCAGTAGTTTTTCCACCTGTACCTGATTGGTCAATGAGCATTTCAGGACAGAAGTATCCCTCGGGTTCATCGATCTCCCAGGCACATTCCGCCCAACCTCAGAGTGTCCGCTCCCGGCGGACAAAGCAAGGGAAATCGTGCATAAAGTACAACTTTGGTGCCAGAATTACGCACATAGAACAGGGCTACCCGGAGGTAGCCCTGCGTGTCTCACCCATGATCTGTTCAGAATCAGTGACAGATTTAGCCGTCAGCTGAGGTTCAACGCTCTGCGGGTGGTTCCCTTTTCCCGCTGGATCTTCTCCTGCAGCAGCGTGAGGGCATACATCAGTTGCTCAGGACGCGGCGGGCAGCCCGGCACATAGATATCCACCGGTATGACCTGGTTGACTCCCTGCACGATCGCGTAGTTATTGAAGACGCCGCCTGACGTAGCGCATGCTCCCATCGAGATGACCCACTTCGGTTCCGGCATCTGGTCATACAGGCGGCGAATCACAGGCGCCATCTTGTTAGACACGCGTCCCGCAATCACCATCAGGTCCGCCTGGCGGGGCGACGGGCGGAATACTTCCATGCCGAAGCGCGCCACGTCGAAGCGCGATGCGCCCATCGACATCATCTCGATCGCGCAGCAGGCGAGGCCAAAGGTCATCGGCCACACCGAGCTCTTGCGCGCCCAGTTCAATGCTGCATCGAGCGAGGCCAGCAGGATGCCTTCCGGCTGTTGGTCTCCGTAGGTGACCTCACGAAGCTTTTCCCGGTTCTTGGCGGAAGATTCGAGGTTGCCGAAGAGGTAGCGATCCTGCGGTGCAGTGCTCATCTCCCTACTATAACGCCCTTCCCCACGCTGGCGAAGCTCTGTCTGCGACCGGGGCCAGATGCACTTCCGGCAGATGGAACCAGGGGTCCGGATTCCACGCTTCAACCGGCTCCCTGCCCCCATAAGCATTTCTTCGGGTTTGGGAAGAAGTATGTAAAAGTAGCTGCAACACAGGATCCAGCCAACGATTTCTGCTGCGGTGCGCCGCCGTTCGCGAACGCAAGCGCTGGTTCCTGAGCGCCGCTTTCTTTGGAGTGACATGTCCGTCTGCCGCACAAGCCGCCCCTCCCTGCTTCCCTCGGCTCGCATCGCTTCCTTTGCTCTGCTTCCCTTCCTGGCATGCGCCGGCACAGCGCTCGCGCAGGCACCGCTCTCGACCGAAGCGCGGCTGGCCAAGCTTGAAGCCGCAACGGCCGCAGCACAGAGCGGCGCGGACAACACCTGGATGCTGGTCTCCTCGGCGCTGGTGCTGATGATGACGGGTCCCGGTCTGGCGCTGTTCTACTCCGGGCTGGTGCGGCGCAAGAATGTGCTCTCGGTCATGATGCAGAGCTTCGGCATGATGGCGATCATCACGGTGTTGTGGGCGCTGGTTTCCTACTCGCTGGCTTTCGACTCGGGAAGCGCCTTTATCGGGGGCCTGCATCATCTGTTCCTGCGCGGCGTAGGACTGACTCCGGATCCGGATTACTCGCCCACGCTGCCGCTGCAGACCTACATGATCTACCAGTTGATGTTCGCGATCATCACTCCCGCCCTGATCACCGGGGCGTTTGCCGAGCGCATGAAGTTTTCGGCGATGGCACTGTTCCTGGTGCTCTGGTCGCTCGTGGTGTACTCGCCCATGGCGCACATGGTCTGGGGCAAGGGTGGGCTCCTGAATGCATCCTTGGGCGGCCGCTTCCCGACGCTCGATTTCGCGGGCGGCACGGTGGTGCATGTCACCTCCGGTGTGTCGGCGCTGGTCTGCGCGTTGTACCTGGGCAAGCGCATCGGCTACCCGAAGGAGCCGATGATGCCGCACTCCGTGGTTCTGTCGCTGGTCGGTGCATGTTTCCTGTGGGTCGGCTGGTTCGGCTTCAATGCAGGCTCGGCGCTGTCTTCCGGTCCGCTGGCAACGAGCGCGTTCGTCAACACACACTTTGGCGCAGCAGCAGCAGCGTTGTCCTGGGCAGCGGCCGAATGGATCCGCAGCGGCAAGCCTTCGGCCCTGGGCGCCATCTCGGGCGCCGTCGCAGGGCTGGTCGCGATCACGCCCGCAGCCGGCTATGTGCAGCCGATGAGCGCGCTCGCGATTGGGCTGGTCGCCGGCTTCTTCTGCTACAGCATGGTGATTTGGGTAAAGCAGTGGTTCGGATATGACGATTCGCTCGACGCCTTTGGCGTGCATGGCGCTGGCGGAACGCTGGGCGCAGTGCTGACCGGCATTTTTGCTTCCTCAACAATCAACCCCATCTTCAAGGATGCCAAGGGGAACACGTTGCCCTCCGGTGCGATCGAGGGCAACTGGCACCAGGTCGGCAACCAGCTGGTGGGCGTTGCCATTGCCTGGGCGTTGTCGATCGTAGGCACGCTGGTGCTGCTCAAGGTGGTCGACCTCGTGGTTGGCCTGCGCGTTAGCCCCGAGGAAGAGAGTGAGGGCCTCGACATCACGCAGCACGGGGAAGAAGGGTACGACTTCGCGTCGTAGACAGCGTGCGTTGCGCGGGCGCGGACGCGGATGCGGAGGGTACCTGCGGCGCAGGAGGCAAAGCGTTTCGCGTACCGGGATGGAGGTCGTTCTGGTAGACCTTGAGCTGCTGAGTGTTGGGAAACAACGGGAAGAGGATCGGGACTGATGTACAAGATTGAAGCCATACTGCAGCCCTCGCGGCTGGATGCTGTGAAGGACGCGCTGCTCGAGGCCGGCATTGAGGGCATGACGATTCTGGAGGCCCGGGGCCATGGACGGCAGAAGGGTCACACAGAGTTTTATCGCGGCCGCGAGTACACGGTGGATCTGCTGCCGAAGATCAAGCTCGAGACCGTGGTCAATGATGACCTGGTCGAGAAGGCGGTCAGCGCGATCTCGAATGCAGCCCGTACCGGCAAGATCGGGGACGGAAAGATCTTCCTGACCAAGATTGACGAGGCGATCCGTATTCGCAACGACGAGCGCGGCCCGACCGCTCTCTAGAACGCACCACCAACGTCCGGAAGGAGAGGCGCCATGCTGAAGCCCGCACCTTTGTCGCTCGCTCCGCTTCGGGAACGCCTCCAGGCGGCCGGCAGCCAGGCGCGTACGGCGTTCTCCCGCACCCGTGATGGTGTGGCCTCGATCCGCAACCGGGCGCTCGAGGTGGAGGCCCTTCTCGCCGAGATCTGGGCGACGGTCCTTGGCGGCGCCGAACTGCCCGTTGCGCTGTTTTCGCTCGGCGGTTTTGGACGCCGGGAGCTCTTTCCCTGCTCCGATGTGGACGTGCTGTTTCTCTGCGCAAACGAAAATGCAGAGCGCGAGGCTCACGAGCTGGTCCGCAGCGCCACGCAGGCGATGTGGGACATTGGCCTGCGCGCGAGCCCCGCGACCCGTACGCTTAAAGAGTGCGAGCGCCTGGATGGTGAAACGAACCTCGAGTTTGCCATCTCCCTGTTGGACCGGCGCTTCCTGTGCGGCGATGCCGCACTCGGAACACGCTTCGAATCGGAGCTGCTGCCGGCCTCCATGCTGCGCGAGGCTGCCGGCGTCGAAGCCCATCTGGCGGAGTCGGCGCGTGGCCGCCACGGCAAGTACGGCGACACCATCTTCCACCTGGAACCAAATATCAAGGAGTGCCCCGGCGGCCTGCGCGACTACAACCTGATCCAGTGGCTGCAGCTGTTGCGGGCCCTGCAGGCGCAGAAGGCGTGGCCTGCAACGCTGGCCGACGCCCCGACGACCTTTGCCGTCGTCTCCCCGGGACAGGACCTGAGTACGTCGTTCGAGTTCCTCGCCGCGGCCAGATGTTTTCTGCACTTCCGCAATGGCCGCGACGACAACGCGCTCGACTGGGCCGCACAGGACGAGGCAGCGACGGAGAGTATCGGGCTCGAGACACTGGGCTCGGTCGACCCCGCGTACTGGATGCGCACCTACTACCGGCATGCGCGCACGATCTACCGACGGGCCTGCCTGCTGCTCGATGAAGCACCCACGACCGGACGCAAGCCACTGCTCAAGAGCCTGCGGCGCAAGCGCACCGTGATCCCCGGAACCAACTTCTCTGTGGAAGACAACCGCATCTCGCTCGACCCAGGCGCGGTGACGGACGCCGATGCGCTGCTGCGGGTATTTGCGCATGTAGCGCAGTTTGGCTCGCGCTTTCGCGAGGACACCGAGATGCGCATCACGGAGGCGCTGCCGGCGCTTGCGGTCCACCTTCCGGAAGGGCCGTTCCTGTGGAACTGCCTGCGCGATGTGCTCCTCGGGGTGCATGCGGCGCATGCGCTGCGGATCATGCATGCGCTTGGACTGCTGGAGCTTCTGTTGCCGGAGTTCCACGGCATCGATTCACTCGTGGTTCGGGATGCTTACCATCGCTACACGGTCGACGAACACACCTTTCTCGTGATCGAGAATGTACATGCGTTGCGGACGCCACGGCATGAGTGGGAGCGCCGCTTCTCGACGCTCTTGCCGGAGATCGAGCGCAAGGACCTCCTGATGCTGGCGCTGCTCTTGCATGACACCGGCAAGGCGCGGCGCACCGGTGACCATGCACGGGAAAGTATCGAACTCGCGGAGCGCGTCTTCTCACGGCTGGAGTTTGATCTGGAAGAGCGCGATGTGGTGCGCCGTCTCATCCGCAATCACCTGGAGATGTCACACGCGCTGCGGCGCGACATCTTCGATCTTGAGAGTGTGCGCGCCTTCAGCGAACATGCACCCGGGCAGCAGCAGCTGAAGATGCTGACGCTGCTGACCTTTGCCGACATCAAGGCCGTGCACCCGGATGCCCTTACCCCCTGGAAAGCCGAGAACATCTGGCAGCTGTATATCGCGACCGCGAACTTCCTGGATCGCTCCGTCGACGAGAGCCGTTACCACGTCGACGCCGACCCGGTGGTGCTGGCGAGAATCCTGTCGCGCGTGGCGGTGCATGGCGGCTTCTCCGGCTCAGACCCGGAGCAGAACGAGAAGCTGCGGACCTTCCTCGAAGGCATGCCTCAGCGGTATCTGCAAACGCGCCTGCCTGACCAGATCGGCGAACACTTCAAGCTGTCGCTTGCGCTCCGCGAGGAACCGGTGCAGCTTGCGTTCCGCCCGCACCGCCAGTTCAACGAGGTGACGCTGATCACGCAGGACCGGCCAATGCTGTTTGCGGACATGGCCGGCGCGCTGTCGGCCTGGGGCATGAACATCGTCAAGGCAGACGCATTCTCGAATGCTGCGGGAGTGATTCTCGACTCGTTCCAGTTTACCGATCCTTTCCGGACCCTGGAGCTGAACCCGGGGGAGCATGAACGCTTTCTCGACAGCCTGCGCTCTGCGTTGAAGGGGCTTGTTCCCGTGGATGGCATGCTGCGGTCGCGCCAGGGCCGCTCCCGGACGAAGCCGCGTGGGAAGGCTGAAGCCCGCTTTCACTTCGACGACGAAAGCTCCAGCCACAGCACGCTGCTGCAGGTGGTAGCGCCGGACTCCCCGGGGTTGCTGCGGGCGCTGTCGGCGGCGATTGCGGCGTGCAGCTGCAACATCGAGGTAGCGCTGATCGATACCGAGGGCGAGATCGCGATCGACGTCTTCTACCTGACGGCTGCCGGCAGGAAGTTGTCGGCCGTAGAGCAGGACTGCATCGCGGCGCGAGTGGAGGATGCGCTCGGCGGAGCGGCAATCGCGTTGCGGGTGCCAGCGAGCGAGCTGGCTCGCCCGGAAGAATCAGCGGCTGCCCAGCATTGATCTACCGGGCAGACCGGGTTGCGTGCAAAAGAAACGCGCCCTGAGAAAGGCGCGTTTCCCACCCTGCATGTCCGCTGCTCTGGCAAACCCGGGCGACGCCCGGGTCGTACGCCGCAGCTGGTTTAGCTGAAAGGTACAGCGGTCGAGGGTTGAAGCCTGTCTGGCGTGGCGGTTGCGCAACGGTGGCTGCCGAGCAGGCGGCTGACCTCGTAGCTCCGGTTTGCCGGGCCGATCGAAACTCCACAACGGGGGCAAACAACCATCTTCGTGTGGGGCATTCCACGTAATGTGGCGTGAAGCGAAGGACGCGCGTGGAGCGTTGTGATCATCACCGAACTCCTTGCACCTGGGTGCCACTGGTTTCGACTCAGCGAGAACAGTTCGGTGAGTCCAGAGACACTTCAGGTGCAAAGCGCCTCATCAGTATGGATGCATCGTTATGGAAGGAGTTGCCTTGTCTCGGCAACACCCGGGAAGCCTGCTGCATCAGACCATGTCACCGCCGGCCAGCCCTGCCAGGTGACTCAGTACCTGCTGCCATCCATTACAGAACTCTTACAACAGAGAACGGACGGCACTGCTACGCTCGAAATCAGGCAGCAATCAGCACTCAGGAGCAGGAAACATTCATGTCAGTCGATCTTGAAGAACCCCAGGTACAGGAAACACCTACTGTCTCGACCAAGCCCCGTGCAGCAAAGCCTGCAACGTTACCCGTTCTGGGCAGAGCAACCCAGGGGGGCTCGGTATCCTGGGTGACGTCCATTTTCATGGGCATCTTCCACGTATTGGCTATTGTGGCACTCTTCTTCTTCACATGGAAGGGATTCTTTGCGGCGATTGTCCTGTATGTGTTAGCGATCAACGTTGGCATCGGCATGTGTTATCACCGCCTTCTGACTCATCGCGGGTACAAGGTTCCCCTCTGGCTCGAGCACATCCTTGCCGTTTGCGGCACGCTGGCGCTTGAGGGTGGTCCCATCTTCTGGGTAGGTACACATCGTGTCCATCACCAGCTCTCAGACCATGAAGGCGACCCGCACAGCCCGAACGATGGCACCTTCTGGGCCCACATGGGCTGGATCATGAGCGGGGAAAGCCTTCACTCGGCGACCGCGATCCTGAACCGCTACGCTCCCGATCTGAGCCGGGACAAGTTCTATGTCTGGCTCTCGAAGTACCACTGGATTCCGCTCACCACGGTCGGCCTGGTTCTGCTCGCCTGGGGCGGCTGGTCTGCGGTTCTCTGGGGCATCTTTCTTCGCGTGACCCTGGGTCTGCATGCGACCTGGCTGGTGAACTCGGCGACCCATCTCTGGGGTTCACGCCGCTTCGAAACCCGTGACGAGTCACGCAACAACTGGTGGGTCGCCCTGCTGACCGGTGGCGAGGGGTGGCACAACAACCACCATGCACACCCGGTTTCGGCCCGGCATGGTCTCCGCTGGTATGAGTTCGATCCGAACTTCTACGGGATCTGGCTGCTCAAGAAGATGGGCCTGGCACGTGAGGTCAAGATCGCGGCATGGGATCCAATGAACCCGCGGCCTTCCGGCAGCGCCTAGACAGCCGCTCCAACGAGAACGCCCGCAAGCCAGTCGACCTATACTGCTTGCGGGCGTTCCCATTTCTGCCTCTTTCCCTATGCGCATCACACGCCGCCGGCCGGCCATTCTTCTCGCGATTCTTCTCGGTGTCTGCCTGGTTGGCCTGGCGATCACACTCAATGTGAGTTGGATCGTGCTGAACTGGCGCGAGATCCTGCCAATCGCGGTCGGGATCCCGGTCACTGTTCTGCTGATCGCGGGCGTGGTGCTGAACACGATCTTCCTGGTCCGCGAGGTTCGCAAGAACGAGCGGCAGGACTCGTTTCTGAATGCGGTGACTCACGAGTTGAAGACGCCCATTGCTTCGATCCGGCTGTATCTCGAGACGCTGCAGCGCAGGCCGGTCGCCGAAGAGAAGCGGCAGGAGTTTTACCGCATCATGCTCTCCGATACCGAGCGACTCTTGTCCACCGTGGAACAGGTGTTGAAGGCCGGCGAGGTGAGCCAGCGCATCAAGCCGCATGCGCAGGAAGTGCTCGACCTGCGCGAGGTTGCCGAGCACGTGGTGACGCGAGTGACGCACCAGAATGGCTTTGCGGGCGATCAACTGCTCCTGGCGCTTCCGCCAGAGGCGCTGCTGGTAAACGGCAACCGGGACGATCTGGAGACGGCGTTTGCGAACATGCTCAACAACGCGATCAAGTACTCGCCGCCGGATACCCCGGTGAAGATCCGGGCCTATGCGAATGCTGAAGAGCTGGCGTGCTTCGAGGTTGCGGATAACGGTATCGGCATCGATGCGGTGCATCTGAAGCGGATCTTCAAGCGCTTTTACAGGGTGCCGGCGCGGGCGGTGATGCGGCGTCAGGGTACCGGCCTGGGGCTCTTTCTCGTGCGCTCAATCGCAAAGCAGCATGGCGGCAGCGTCGAGGCAAGCAGCAAGGGCGAGGGCCAGGGCGCCACATTTACGCTGAAGCTGCCCCTGCTGCCGGAATCGATTGCCGTACCTGCGAGCGTGGCCACGGAGCGAGCCCACCAGTGAGTTCCTCGGCACGGATCCTGATCGTGGAAGATGAGGCGCACCTCGCCGATGGGCTGCTCTTCAACCTGCAGGCTGAGGGCTACGAGGCCGAAGTGGTGTACGACGGCGAGTCGGCACTCGCGCGGCTGGCGGAAGCTGCTCCCTTTCAGGCGGTGTTGCTTGACGTGATGCTGCCGGGCAAGGATGGCTTTGCCATTGCGGCCGAGCTGCGGACGGCGGGCAATTATGTGCCGATCCTGATGCTGACAGCCCGCGGGCGCCCGGAGGATGTGCTGAGCGGCCTCGAGTCAGGCGCAGACGACTACCTCCCCAAACCCTTCGACCTGAATATCCTGCTGGCGCGGCTGCGTGTGTTGCTGCGGCGGATGCAGTGGCAGAGTAGCGGGCTGCCGGAAAAAGCAGCCGAGCAGCCTGTCGGCGAGCCGCCCGAGCGCTTCCATTTCGCCGGGCGCACCATCGACTTCGGGGCGCTGGAACTTGATGCGAAGGCGCAGCGCATCCGGCTGACTCTAATGGAGGCAGAATTTCTGCGGTACCTGGTGGATCACCCGATGCGGATCATCCCGCGCAAGGAGCTGCTCGAGCAGGTGTGGCGGGTGCATGAGGACACCGACACCCGGGCGATCGACAACTTCGTGGTGCGGCTCCGGCGGTACATCGAGGACGACCCCACCAACCCGGTCTACCTGAAGACCGTGCGGGGTGTTGGTTACCGGTTCGTTCCGGCCGGCGAGGAGACCGTCCTGTAAACTGGCCCTACGCTTCCCTTCCGGGGAGCTCCTGTCAGGAACCCTGCTGCACATGCGGATTCTCACACGCTACATTCTGCGCGAGATCACCTCGCATGCCCTGCTTGGCGGTGTTCTGTTCACGTTCGTCCTGTTTACGGGCGATCGTAACTTTGGCCTCGGCCACCTGCTTGAGCTGATGATTCGCAACACGAGCTCGCTGGGCTCGGTCGTGAAGATCGCGTTTTACACGATTCCAAATATGTTTACGCTGACGATCCCTATGTCAGTGCTGGTAGGCGTGCTGCTCGGCTTCAGCCGGCTGGCGGCGGACAGCGAGATCACGGCGATGCGTGCGTCGGGGATCGGCGTCTGGAGCTTTGTGCGCACTGCAGGCGTGATCGCCCTCGCAGGCCTGCTCCTGTGTCTGGCAAATTCACTCTACGTCGCGCCGGCAGCCTGGAAGGCGATGCTGAATCTTGAAGAAGACCTGCGCAACTCTCAGGCATCGTTCGAGGTGCAGCCACGCGTGTTCTACGAGGACTTCAAGAACATCGTGCTGTATGTGGACGATGTGCGTGCGACCACCGGCGCGTCGGAGTGGCACAACGTCTTCCTTGCCGACCTGTCGAATCCGGCGTCGCCGCACATCACCACGGCCGCGCAGGCAACCGTCGTGAACGACGCGAATGACTCTGTCGTCATGCGGCTTCGCGATGGTGAGCAGCAGCAGGTGGACGCGGCGAACCCGAACCAGTACAACGTCTCCACATTTCAGCAGACTGACCTGCCCCTCGTCTCGGATGGAGACGATCAGGATCGTACGATCCGCCTCCCTTCGCCAGTCCTGGCGATGTCGAGCGCGAAGCTCGAAAAGTTGTCGCATGGTCCGAACGGACGCTGGTACCAGATCGAACTGAGCAAGCGGTATGCCTATCCGTTTGCCTGCCTTGTGCTGATGCTGGTGGGCGTGCCGCTCGGGATGAGCTCAAAGCGGGGAGGCAAGAGCGCGGGCTTCGTGCTGACGATCGCGCTCGTGTTTATTTACTACTTCCTGTCCTCGACCGGGGTGGCGCTGGCGCGGCAGAACAAGGTCCCGGTGTTACTTGGTGTGTGGGCAGCCAACCTGATCTTCGGCATCGCCGGGCTCGCACTCCTGAACCATCTTTCAAGAAGCGGCGCCGGCCTGCCTTCGCTGCCCAACTTCGCCGCATGGTTCAAGCGCAATCGGCACGGGAACGGCTCGGCTGCTGCCGTGCGAACGGCGACATCTGGCAGAATGCATAGCTCGCGCGGCCACTTTCCGCTGCTTCTCGACAATTACGTCATCCTCGAGTTTCTGAAGGCGTTCGGGCTGGTGCTTGCGACCTTCGTGATGCTGATGCTCCTGTTCACATTCTTCGAGCTGCTGGGTGACATCATCCGCAATCGAACGCCCTTTGTGGTTGTCGGCGAGTACCTCCTGAACCTCACCCCGAGCATGGTCTACCTGATTGCGCCGCTCGGCGTGCTGATCGCGGTGCTCGTGGTGTTTGGCAGCCTGAACCGCTCGAACGAGCTCACAGCGATGAAGGCAACCGGGATCAGCGTCTACCGCATCGTGGTGCCCATTCTGGTGATTGCGTCGGTGCTCGCGGTGTCGCTGTTTGTCTTCGACGAGACGTACATCCCGGGCGCGAACCGGCGACAGGAGGCCCTGCGGGCTGTGATCAAGGGCCGGCCTGCGCAGACGTTCCAGCGGCCGGATGAGAAGTGGATGTTTGGCGTGGAGAAGCCCGGCATGCCAAGCCACATCTTTTACTACCAGTTCTTTGACCAGGACCAGGACCGCTTTGCAAACATCAGCGTGTTCACCTTCAAGCCAGGCACTTTTCAGCTGGTGAAGCGGCTGTTTGCGACCAGTGCGGCGTGGGACCCCGAAAAGAATGTCTGGGTCTTCCGCGATGGCTGGGAACGCTCCTTTGCGGGCGAGGAGATCCAGGACTATTCCACTTTCAAGAGCAGCACGATCCCCGGGCTCGCCGAGCAGCCGCAGTACTTCAAGAAGGATCCCCGACCGTCGTCGGAGATGAGTTTCGTCGAGCTGAACAGGTATATCCATGACCTGCGGCAGAGCGGCTTCGACACCATGCGGCTGCGCGTGCAGCTGAACCACAAGCTCGCATATCCGATTGTCACGCTGGTGATGGCGGTCCTTGCCGTGCCGTTTGCATTATCGATGGGACGCAGCGGTTCGCTGGCCGGCATCGCGGTGGCGATCGGCGTCGCGATCGTCTACTGGGTCGTTTCTAGTACGCTGGAAGCGATGGGCGACGTCAATATGCTGCCGGCGATCCTGGCGGCATGGTCGCCGGACCTGTTGTTTGCGATAGCAGGCAGCTACCTGCTGTTGCGTACGCCTACCTAAGGAGGGGCCGATGCTTCCCGAACTCAAGCCGCTCTGGCCCTACCTTAAACGGTACCGTCGCGACTACCTGTGGGGCGCCATTGTCACGGTGTTGTCGAACGCGATCTGGATCTTCTTTCCCCTGGTGATCCGCACCGCGGTCAATGACCTGTCGCTCGGGGTGACGCGTGGCAAGTTGCTGCGCTATGCCTTTCTGCTGGTCGGGCTTGCGGTCGCAAAAGGCTTCTTTCTGTTCTGGACGCGCTGGATCCTGATCGGCATCTCGCGTGACATTGAATTCAACCTGCGCAACGATCTGTTTGCAACGCTTGAGAAGCAGCCTGCGGCATACTTCCAGCGCAACCGCACCGGCGACATCATGGCGCGCATGACCAACGACCTCAACGCGGTGCGCATGCTGCTGGGGCCGGCGATCATGTACAGCGCGAATACCATCCTGTTCACGATCGGCGCGGTGTACTTCCTGCTGCGGATCTCGCCGACGCTGACGCTGGTGGCGCTCGCTCCCCTGCCGCTTGCGAGCATCCTGGTGCAGGCGCTCGGCCGGAAGATTCACGATCGCTTCGAGCGGATCCAGGCCATGTTCTCGGACATCTCGGCGCAGGCGCAGGAGAACTTCTCCGGCGCACGGCTGGTACGGGCGTTTGCGCAGGAAGAGGCGCAGATTTCTGCATTCGAGCAGTCGAACCGCGAGTACATCCGGCGCGGCCTGCGGCTGGTGCAACTGATGGGCATGCTGTGGCCGACGCTTGAGTTTCTGCTCGGGCTCGCGATGGTCATGGTGCTGCTGGTTGGTGGCCACGAAGTCCTCCGCGCGCGCATCAACATCGGCGACTTCGTTGCATTCTCGACCTACACTGTCATGCTGACCTGGCCGATCATTGCGCTGGGCTGGGTGGTGAACCTGGTGCAGCGTGGCAAGGCTTCGGTGACGCGCATCCAGGAAGTGCTTGAGGAAAAGCCGACAATCGACGATCGCGCAATGAACCCGGCGCTTACGGCGATCCGACGCGGCGCCATTGAGTTCCGTGATCTCCGCTTCCGCTACGAAGGCGCAGAGAGTGACGTGCTCCACGGGATAACGCTGTCGGTGCCAGAGGGCTCGAGCCTTGCCCTCGTCGGTCCCACGGGTGCTGGCAAGAGCACGCTCGCGAGCCTGATTGTGCGCCTGTATGACGCGCCCGATGGAAGCGTGTTGATCGATGGGGACCCGGTACGCGAGTATCCACTCGATGCGCTGCGTTCCGGGATAGGGTACGTGCCGCAGGAGACGTTCCTGTTCTCAACAACCATCCGCGACAACATCACGCTGGGCAAGGCGGAGGCGAGCAATCAGGACCTGCTCGCGGCGGCAGAAGCGGCGCACATCCGGCGCGAGTTTGAGGACTTCCCTGCCGGTTTCGATACAGTGATCGGCGAGCGTGGGCTGACCTTATCGGGCGGACAAAAGCAGCGCTCTGCACTTGCGCGTGCCTTGATTCGGGACCCGAAGATCCTGATCCTCGATGATTCGCTGGCCAACGTGGACACGTACACCGAGGAGCAGATTCTTGGCGGTCTTGAAAAGCAGATGGCCGGGCGCACAACGATCCTGATTGCGCACCGCGTTTCGACAATACGCCATGCAGACCAGATTGCCGTGCTGCAGGATGGTCGCGTCACGGAGCTTGGCAATCACGACGAACTGCTGGCGCGCGGCGGGTACTACAGCAGCCTTTTCGAGAAGCAGATGCTTGAGGAAGAGATCGCCGTGGTGAGCTAGCGATTCCAAACCGCAGACCCCTTTCAAGTCTACGGGCGGCGCGCTAGATGCCGAGGATTTTGACGATGACACGCTTTCTGCGGCGGCCGTCGAATTCTGCGTAGAAGATGCGCTGCCACGTGCCGAGATCGAGCCTGCCCGCGGTGATGGGCAGCGTGGTTTCATGATGCAGCAACAGTGCCTTCAGGTGAGCGTCGGCATTGTCTTCGCCGGTCTGGTGGTGGCGGTACTCGGGTCGAGCAGGGGCGAGCTCCTCGAGCCACTCGCTGATGTCTTCGATCAGACCGCTCTCGTGGTCGTTCACGTAGATGGCCGCGGTGATGTGCATCGGTGAAACAAAACAGAGCCCGTCCTTCACGCCACTCGCCTTGACGATCGCTTCGACCTGCGGGGTGATATGGACCATCTCGCGTTCGCGTGCGGTGTTGAACCAGAGATAGTCGGTGTGCGCCTTCATCATGCCTTCCATAGGTTCCTCCGGTCGGTGGGATGCAGGGCGATATCATGGGGTGATGCCGCACGAGCCCAGAGACGCAGAAGATTTGTATGACGCGGCGCTCGATCTGCTTGCGGAGGGTCAGCCACTTGCAGCCGCTGAGCGTTTTCGCGCGGCTCTTCTCGCCGATCCTGCGTTCCTCGATGCGCAGCATGGACTGATTCGTGCGCTGCAGGATGCCGGGGAGTTGGACGCAGGCATTGTGGCTGCGAAGGAACTGGCGGAGAAGGCACCTGACGATGTACTGGCGTATACGGCGCTCTCGATTCTGTATCAGCATAAGGGCATGATCCCGGAAGCAGAAGAAGCTGGAACGCGCGCAAAGCTGCTTGGCTGGAAGCAGCACCTGCAGGCGCGTGCCGGGGCGGATCGCGCATGAACGCTTCTGTAACTGCACCCGAACAGAATGCGGCCGGGCAGCTGCGGCTCTTCTATGACCAGCTTGTGGCGAGCTATGGCCCGCAGCACTGGTGGCCCTCCGAGACAGCGATCGAAACTGTTGTCGGCGCGTACCTCACGCAGAACACGTCCTGGCGCAACGTGGAGCATTCAATCGCAAGCCTCAAGGCAGCAGGCGTGATGTCGATCGCAGGACTGCGGTCTCTCTCCACAGCGGAGTTGCAGACGCTGATCCGGCCCTCGGGCTACATGGTGCGCAAAGGTGCAGCCGTGAAAGCGTTCGTGGCGCTACTCGACACGCAATACGGTGGTTCGCTCGAGAAACTGGCTGAGGTGCCCGTTGCGGAGAGCCGCGAAGCGCTGCTGAACCTTCCGGGCGTTGGTCCCGAGACAGCCGATGCGATCCTGCTCTACGCGCTTGGGCAGCCGGTGATGGTGGTCGATGAATACCTGCGTCGCGTCGTGACACGACACGGCCTGATCGAGGAGCGTGCCCGCTACAACGATGTGCAGCAGCTCGCGCTCGCGGCGTTCACCGGCGACGACCAGGCGAGCCTGCTGGAGCATTACAACGAGTTTCATGCGTTGATCGTCGAGGTCGGCAAGACGCACTGTGGTGGAACCGCGCGATGCGAGGGTTGTCCGTTGAACCAGTCTCGCTTTTCGCCGCCGCAGCAGCCGGAGAAAGCGCCCCGGACCACACGACCGGCGAAGAAGACGGTGCAGGCCGCGTGAGCGTGGCTACGCTGTACATCGCGACGAGCAGCGCAGGAAAACTGCGGGATTTCCGCACGGCTGCAGCGCGAAGCGGCGCTGTCGGGATCGAGCCACTTCCGGGCCTGTCGGCGATCGAAGCGCCGGAGGAAACGGGCGCCACGTTTCTCGCGAATGCAGAGTTGAAGGCTCGCTACTATGCAGAACGCGCGACTGGACTGTACGTGCTGGCGGATGATTCCGGGCTCGAGGTGGATCTGCTTGCGGGCGCGCCCGGCGTGTACTCCGCGCGCTACGCGGAGCAGCAGGGCTGCTACCGCGATGGCGCGGGCGACAAGGACGAGCAAAACAACCGATGCCTTCTCGCGGCGCTGGCGAGTGCCTTCGCGGCGAGCAGCGCAGTGCGAGCACGCTACCGCTGTGTGCTTGCCGTGGCCCAGGATGGAAGGGTGCTTGCGACTGCAGAAGGCAGCGTGGAAGGCGAGATCATCCGGAGCGCTTGCGGGCAGGGCGGCTTCGGCTACGATCCGTACTTTTTTCTCTCGGAGCCTGGCAGGACGATGGCAGAGCTTGATGCAGAGACGCGGCTCCGGCTGAATCACAGGGGCAGGGCGCTGGAGCAACTGCTGCCCCGGCTCCCTGCGCTTCTGTAACTGTCGCTGTTACTGGTTCCGCGGAGCCGCAACCGCAGAGTCGTCCAGCCCGCGGTACTTCAGCATCGGTGCTGCCGTGGGGTCTCCACCGAGCCAGGCCTTGTACATCGCCTGCAGGTCTTCGGTGTTGCCTCGTGAGAGCACCATCTTGCGAAAGCGATCGCCGTTGGCACGGGTCAGGCCGTCATGGTCCTCGAACCACTGGAAGGCATCGTCGTCGAGCATCTCGCTCCACAGGTAGGCGTAGTAGCCCGCTGCGTAGCCATTGCCCCAGATGTGCATGAAGTAGGTCGAGCGGTAGCGTGGCGGTACCTGCTTGAGCGCAAGGTGGGTCCTCTGAAGAGCCTGCTGCTCGAACTCGTCCGGCTTCTGCAGGGGCGCATCCGCAGGCAGCGTATGCCACTGCATGTCGAGCTCCGCGGCCGCCAGCAGCTCGGTCAACGCATAGCCCTGGTTGAAGGTGCGTGCCTTCAGGAGCTTGCTCTTCAGCTCCTCCGGCATCGGTGCACCAGTCTGGTAGTTCTTGGCGTAGTGGTTGAATATCTCGGGGTAGGTCGCCCAGTGCTCATTGAACTGCGAGGGGAACTCAACGAAGTCGCGCGGCACCGAGGTTCCGCTGAGCGTCGGGTACTCGGCATCGGCAAACATCCCGTGCAGTGCATGGCCGAACTCGTGGAACATCGTGGTCACATCATCAAATGAAATCAGTGCCGGCTGACCAGGAGCAGGCTTGGTGAAGTTCGCCACGTTGTAGACGACCGGCAGCGTGCCGCGCAGGTGAGACTGCCCGACAAACTCGCTCATCCATGCGCCGCCGTTCTTGTTGTCGCGCTTCCAGTAGTCGCAGTAGAAGAGTGCAAGCGGCTTACCGTTTGCATCTGTCACTTCGAAAACCCGCACATCCGGCTCATAGACCGGGATGTCCTTCCGCTCTTTGAACGAGATGCCGTAAAGCTGGTGCGCCGCATAAAAGACGCCATCCTCGAGCACTGTGTTGATCTCGAAGTAGGGCCTCACTTCAGACTCATCAAGATCAAAACGAGCCTTCCGCACCTGCTCTGCATAGAAGTTCCAGTCAGCCGGGGTAAGCGTAAAGCCTCCGCCATCGCTATCGATCACCTTCTGGATGTCGGCTGCTTCACCCATCGCTTTCGCGGTCGAAGCAGGCACCAGCGCGTCCATAAAGTGCAGCGCTGCTTCCGGGGTCTTCGCCATCTGATCTTCGAGCTTCCAGGCTGCGTAGGTCGGGTAGCCGAGCAGCTTTGCTTTCTGCGCACGGAGCTGCGCGAGCCGTGCGATGGTGTCGCGGGTATCGTTGTCGCCGCCGCGCTCTGCACGATCGAGCGAGTTCTCGATCAGCTGCTGCCGCGCTGTGCGATCCTTCATCGAGGCGAGGTCAGGCTGCTGCGTGGTGTTTTGCAGCGGGATCACGTATCCCTCGACCTTGCGCCCCCTGGCAGCGCCGGCCGCGGCCTCGACCTGCGCTTCGGAGAGTCCGGCGAGCGCGTTCGGGTCCGTGGTCGTGAACGCCGCGGCCTTGGTCGCCGCGAGCAGCTTGGTCTCGAAGGCGTTCGAGAGGGTCGATTCTTCCTCGTTCAGCCTGCGAAGCTGTGTCTGGTCTGCCGCCGAAAGCTGCGCGCCCGCGTGAACAAAGCGGCCATAGACGATCTCCACAAGGCGCAATTGCTCTGGGGTCAGGCGCAGGCCCGCGCGTTCATCATGCACTGCCTTCACGCGCGCGAATAGTTTCGGGTTGAGGTAGATTGCGTCCTCATGGGAGGCCATTTTGGGAGCCATCGCACGCTGCACGGCCTGCAGTGTGGGGTTGGTGTTCGCGCCGGTGACGCCACCGAAAACACGCGACACGCGGCTGAGCAACTCGCCGGTCTCTTCCATCGCGACAAATGTGTTGTCAAACGTGGGCTTTGCGGGATCGTTCGCAATCGCCTCGGTCTCCCGAAGCTGCGCCTCCATGCCTGCTTCAAGCGCCGGCTGGTAGTCCGAGTCCTTGATCCGGTCGAAGGGTGGCGCGTGGAAGGGGAGGGTGCTTTCGGCGTAGAAGGGGTTTGCCGGGTTCAGGTTGGTGGTCTCTGCTGCTCGTCCGTGGGTCGCCCCGCCAAGGGCGATCGCTCCTGCTGCCATCCATGTCTGCATTGTTCTGATTCGCGTCAATCCGCTGTCCTCAATCCCTTGATTGTAGGGTTTCCTCGACCGAGAGGGCGTTCCGAAAAGGGTTGAGCGGACCACATGCTTCTGCCTGGAGTTGGCGATCCTTCCTTGACGCCTATGCGGGGCGCCACGAATAATCGCTAGTTGACCAGCCGTGTGCCGGGGCGCTTGCCCCTGCCGCGGCTCGGGCCATACAAGGAGCAGGCTCCGCACCCATGGCAACTACGGTCCAGAATCCTTCCGAGCTCCAACCTGTCTCGGGTCCGCCGTCGGGCGCCCGCAAGGGCACACGCAATCGCGGGGTGCAGCCGTTGCGGGCGGGCGAGGGGCACTCGTTCCTGCTGCGTCGCCTGCACTCGCTCACCGGCATCGTGCCCATCGGCGCGTTCCTGATCGAGCACCTTGTTTCAAACTTCGAGGCGCTGAAAGGCCCCGCTGCGTACGCGGCGCAGGTGAAGTTCCTCAATTCGCTGCCGTTTGTCCGCGTGCTTGAGTGGACGCTGATCTTTCTGCCGCTGCTGTACCACTCGCTCTACGGCATGTACATCTGGCTGCGTGGCAAGTCCAACGTCGTGTACTACCCGTGGGCCGGCAACTGGCTGTATACGGCGCAGCGCTGGACCGGCGGCATCGCGCTGGCATACCTCATCCAGCATGTGTGGCGGCAGCGGTTTGCCGGCGTGAACCTGCCCGACCACCCCGGGGCAGCGTTCCACAAGGTACAGGTGGAGCTGCTGCACCCATGGATGTTTGCGATCTACGCCATCGCGATGATCGCCACCTGCTATCACTTCGCATACGGCGTGTGGTTGTTCGCGGCCAAGTGGGGCATCACGCCCGGCGATCGGGCGCGGCGCAACTTCGGATGGGTCTGCGGCGTAGCCGGTGTGCTGCTATGCACGATTGGCCTCGCCAGCATGTACGCGTTTGTGGAACCGAAGTACCGCAATGCACCAAGTGATTTAAGCCCGGCGCAAATCACCGAAGGCACGCAAGCCCCTGCTCCGATCGGACAGGCGCACACTAGAGAGTGAGGCATCGCGGATGGCAGCAGCACCCAGGATTATCGTAGTCGGCGGCGGACTTGCCGGGCTTTCCTCTGTGATCAAGATCGCAGAGGCCGGCGGCACTGTGGACCTCTTTTCAATTGTGCCAGTGAAGCGCTCGCACTCGGTCTGTGCGCAGGGCGGCATCAATGCGGCCAAGAACCTAAAGGGCGAGGGCGACACCGCCGCTGCACACTTCGACGACACGATCTATGGCGGCGACTTCCTGGCGAACCAGACGCCGGTCAAGGGCATGTGCGAGGCGGCGCCTGCGATCATCGACCTGCTCGACCGCATGGGTGTTCCCTTCAACCGCACGCCGGAGGGCCTGCTCGACTTCCGCCGTTTCGGTGGCACGCTCTACCACCGCACGGCTTTCGCAGGCGCGACCACCGGGCAGCAGTTGCTGTATGCGCTCGATGAGCAGGTGCGGCGCTACGAGTCAGAAGGCAAGGTCACGAAGTACGAGGGCTGGGAATTTCTCTCGTCGGTACTCGACAGCCAGGGGGTATGCCGCGGTATCTGCGCGATGAACCTGCGTGACATGAGCGTGCGCACCTTTGACGCGGATGCGATCATCCTCGCGACCGGCGGCAATGGCGCGATCTTTGGCAAGAGCACGAACTCTGTCGTGTGCACGGGCTCAGCGCAGTCGGCGGTGTACCAGCAGGGCGCGTACTACGCGAATGGCGAGTTCATCCAGGTGCACCCGACGTGTATCCCGGGCGAGGACAAGCTGCGGCTGATGTCGGAGTCAGCGCGCGGCGAGGGTGGCCGCGTGTGGGTGCCGCGCAAGCTGGGCGACAAGCGGGATGTGAAGTCGATCCCCGAGGGCGATCGCTGGTACTTCCTCGAAGAGTGGTACCCGAAGTACGGCAACCTGGTGCCACGGGATGTAGCAACGCGTGCGATCCACAAGGTTGTCTATGAGCATGGGCTCGGCATCGACGGGCAGCCGATGGTGTATCTCGACCTGACGCATATAGATCGTGCGACGCTCAATCGCAAGCTGGAAGGCATTCTCGAGATCTACGAGAAGTTTGTCGGGGATGATCCGCGCGATGTTCCGATGAAGATCTTTCCTGGAATGCATTACACGATGGGCGGTCTCTGGGTGGACTTTAACCAGATGACCAATATTCCCGGCATCTTTGCCGCGGGTGAGGCCGAGTACAACTACCATGGCGCGAACCGGCTCGGCGCGAACTCCCTGCTCTCCTGCATCTACGGCGGCTTCCAGGCCGGTCCCAATGCACTGAAGTATGCGAAGGGGATTTCGTCTGCCGCCTCGAACGGTCATGGCGAGAACGAGAAGAAGCGCCAGGAAGAGATCAATGGACGGCTCCTGTCGTCATCCGGCACCGAGAACCCGTTCAAGCTCTGGCGAGAACTCGGCGAGACGATGACCAAGAACGTCACGGTGATCCGCTACAACGAAGCCCTCAAGCAGACGGACGAAAAGATCGTGGAACTGCTCGAACGCTTTCGCAATATCAACCTGAGTGACAAGAGCGCCTGGGCAAATACGAGCTTCGCGTTTACCCGTCAGCTTTACAACATGCTGCAACTGGGGCGCGTGGTAACGCAGGGCGCTCAGCTACGCGATGAGTCGCGCGGTGCGCACTACAAGCCGGACTTCCCGGAGCGCGACGATGAGCGCTTCCTGAAGACCACAAAGGCGAGCTTCGCCCCGGATGCGGATGAACCGCAGTTTTCCTTCGAAGCTGTGGATACGCAGTACATCAAGCCACGCCCGCGCCGGTATGACGCGGTGAAGTAGGGCTTCACCCTGAGGATCTGGAAACGATGGCAACAACCACAGTACCGCTCGACACCCGCCCCGCAGCCAAGATCAAGACAGTGCGCATCGAGATCAAGCGACAGGCGTCGCCCGACGCGGAAGCGCGCTGGGAGAAGTTTGACCTGCCCATGCGCACCGGCATGAACGCGATCTCCGCGATGATGGAGATTGCGGCCAATCCTGTCACCATCGATGGCACCGAGACAACGCCGATCGCCTACGACGCGAACTGCCTTGAGGAAGTCTGCGGTTCGTGTGCGATGCGCATCAATGGCAAGGCCCGCATGGGCTGCTCGTCGTTGATTGAGAAGGTGCAGGAAAATGGCGTGGTGCGCCTTGAACCGCTTTCAAAGATGCCGGTAGTGCGTGATCTTTCGGTGGACCGCTCGGTGCTCTTCGAGAATCTCAAGCGCGTCAAGGCCTGGGTGCCGCTCGATGGTACGTACGACCTCGGCTCCGGCCCGCGCATCACGCCGCAGGAGCAGGAAGAAGCCTACCCGCTCTCCCGTTGCATCTCCTGCACGATCTGCATGGAGGTGTGCCCGCAGTTCAATGAGGAGACCGGCTTTGTGGGTGCGGCGACGATTGCGCAGGCCAAGCTCTTCAACGAGCACCCGACCGGCAAGGTCCTGAAGGAAGATCGTCTCCATGCGCTGATGGGCGATGGCGGCATCCAGGAGTGCGGCTTCTCGCAGAACTGCGTCAACGCCTGCCCTAAGATGCTTCCGCTGACCAAGGCGATTTCGGACGTGAGCCGCGACGTGATGATCCAGGCGGTCAAGGATGTGTTTACGCGCTAGGCATCCGCGGCAACAGAGAAAAAGCCTGCGACTACGCAGGCTTTTTCGTTTGCCACGGGAAGCGTGGCGCAACGGCGTAGTTCAACTGCACCAGAAATATCCAGGCAAGGCTAAGCCGGGTGCTGACGACGCAGAGTGCAGCGCCCGCGGCATACAGCGACTGCGCGATCACGACCCGGCGACAGATGGCAGCAACCACTGCAGGCGGCGTGTCCTCGCGGATCAGCCCCGCATGCTGCGCGTACTTCCAGCTCGCATAGAGGAGGCCGCCAAGCAGGAGAAAGTTGAGCCAGTAGACGATCAGCGCTGTGCGGAGCAGAACGAAGTCGGCCAGCAGGAGCGTCGAGAGTGGAAGCAGCGCGACGCCGAAGAGAAACACGAGATGCAGCCACGCAAGATCGCGCGAGCCCTCGCGGAGGTGATTGAGCTGGGTCTGCTGGCCGTTCCAGAAGATGCCGAGCGCAACAAAGCTCAGGAGGGCTGGGATGAGGCGGATGCCGACGGCTGGCAGAAGCCGCAGGAGAGCATGCTCGGAGTGCACATTGGCCGCCTCGGGCAGTTTCACATCCACCAGCAGAAACGTCATGGCGAAGGCGAAGACGCCGTCGCTGAGCGCACCCAGCCGCTCAAGGTTGCCGTTGGCAATCTGGTTGTACAGGGTCGGCATCGCACCTCCGGCGGGCAGAACTGGGCTCAAAGCACTACACTAGGAGACGGCATGATTGTCGCATTCCGCAGCCTCCTGTTCCTCCCCGCTCTCGTGGCTCCCAGCCTCTTTGCGCAGCAGTCGACCGCACCGGCCGCCGCGCCGCCGCCGCAGACACAGACGCAGACACCGACGCAGACGCAGACACAGACACCGACGCAGACACAGACACAGACACCGACGCAGACACAGACACCGACGCAGACTCCGGCTCAGACCAGCGCGCCCGCAACGTCGGATGCCCTTCCAGATTCACCGGGAGCCGCCGTGAAGCCGGCGTTTCAGCCTACCGGGCCGACCGTGGTCTTTGACACCACGATGGGTCGCATGGTGTGCCGTCTGTACAGCAAGGAAGCGCCGAACACGGTCGCGAACTTCATCGCGCTTGCGAACGGGACCAAGGACTGGACCGACCCAGCGACGCACGCGAAGGAACACAACAAGCCGTTTTACAACGGAACAACATTCCACCGCGTCATCCCGAACTTCATGATCCAGGGCGGCGACCCGGTTGGTGACGGCACGGGTGACCCGGGATACATGTTTGCCGATGAGTTTAACCCGGACCTGAACTTCGATGTGCCGGGACGACTTGCGATGGCGAACTCAGGGCCCGATACCAATGGCTCGCAGTTCTTCATCACCGAGGTTCCGACCGAGTACCTCAACCAGAAACACACGATCTTTGGGCAGTGCGATGATGCAGCGCTTTCTGTAGAAAAGGCGATTGCGCGCGTTGAGACCGGTCCGAATGACAAGCCGATCACTCCGGTCGTTTTGAACAAGGTCACCATTGTTCCCGAGGGTGCGCCTTTGCCAGCAGCGCCGGCGTCACCCGCCGCCGCTGCCGGTTCCACCTCACCGCAGTAAGAGAGCAGCACAGGAGACGTAGAAAGCATGGCCCGTCAACCCGGTACGTACGCAATTTTCAAGACCACCCAGGGCGAGGTTGTTTGCCGCCTGTTCGAGTCCGATGCCCCCAAGACCGTGAAGAACTTCGTCGATCTGGCCGAAGGCACACGCGAGTGGACCGACCCACGTGGCGAGAAGAAGACCAACACAAAGCTCTATGACGGAACGATCTTCCACCGCGTGATTCCTGACTTCATGGTGCAGGGCGGCGACCCGGCTGGCAGCGGCATGGGTGGACCCGGCTACAAGTTCGAGGACGAGACCAAGGGCTCACCGCACAAGTTCGACAAGCCCGGCAAGCTCGCGATGGCAAATGCCGGCCCAAACACGAATGGCTCACAATTCTTCATCACCGTCGCGCCGACATTGTGGCTGACGGGCAATCACACGATTTTCGGCGAAGTTGTCGAAGGACAAAGCATTGTCGATGCGATCACCAAGGTGCCGCGCGGCGCACAGGATAAGCCAAAAACCCCGGTGGTTTTGGAATCGGTCACAATCGAACGCGTCTAGTTCTCTCAGCAAAGGCCCGGCGAGCAGCCGGGCCTTTTTGCGTCTGCGAGAACGCTCAGAGTACGCCAATGATGCCGCACAACTCCTTCACAGAGTCCGCGCTCTTCTGCAGCGCGGCCTGCTCCTCCGGCGTGAGTTGAATTTGAATGATGCCTTCCAGACCACGCGCCCCGAGCTTGCAGGGCACGCCTACAAAGAGTCCATGGATCCCGTACTCGCCTTCGAGATGAACAGCGCAGGGCAGGATCTTCTTCTTGTCCTTGAGGATCGCTTCCACCATTTCGACGGCTGCGGCGCCGGGTGCGTAAAAGGCGGAGCCGGTCTTGAGATGCTTCACGATCTCTGCGCCGCCATCGCGGGTGCGTTGCACCAGGCGCGCACAGGTGGCCTCGTCCATGAGCTCGGTGATCGGGATGCCACCAACGGTCGAGTAGCGCGGCAGCGGGACCATGGTGTCGCCATGGCCACCCAGAACAAAGGCCGTGACGTTTTCGACAGAGACATCCAGCTCCTGCGCGATGAACAAGCGGAAGCGCGCGGAGTCCAGCACGCCGGCCATGCCAATGACGCGTTCTCGCGGAAAGCCAGAGTGTTTCCATGCGGCCTGTGCCATGGCGTCGAGTGGATTTGAAACAATAACGAGCACCGCCCTGGGTGAGGTGGCGACTACCTTGCCGATGACATCCGCCATGATCTTTGCGTTGGTCTGGAGCAGGTCATCGCGGCTCATGCCGGGTTTGCGGGCGATGCCTGCAGTGATGACGACCACGTCCGAGTCAGCCGAGTCAGCGTAATCGTTGGTGCCGGTGATGGTGCAATCGTGCTTCTCGATCGGCATCGCCTCCTGCAGGTCGAGCGCCTTACCCTGCGGGATACCTTCGACGACGTCCACAAGCACGACGTCAGCAAGTTCCTTTCCCGCGAGCCAGTGCGCCGCAGTTGCCCCTACATTGCCCGATCCAACAATGGTGACCTTCTTCCGCATGCTGCTCTCCTGCGACCCTATCGGTCCTGTGCACCAGTCGGAGCGAAAGCCAGGGTGACTGGGGCTCGATTTAAGACGCCCAAGCGTACCACTGCGGCAGGTCGGCTGAACATTGACCAATCAGGAAAGCACTCGTATGATCTGAAGAGTCGCGTGAGTCGAAGCACCGCCGCGACGCACATGCATTGCCCCCTCGTTCAATGGTAGGACAGCTGACTCTGACTCAGCATATCGGGGTTCGAATCCCTGGGGGGCAACCACACGCATGCGCTACTCCTCCCGCAGGACCTCCAGCGGCTTCTGACCCAGAATGCGAAAGCTCGCGGCCCAGCCTGTGACGACCGCAAGGAAAGCTGTCAGCAGAACAGCAGAGATGTCCGCCACCGGGTCAGATGCAAATGGAACCTCCGCGACGTGCAGCAGCAGCCGTGAAAGCCCATTCGCGAAGACGGTGCCTGCGAGCCCGGAAAGCAGCCCCAGCACGACGAATTCGACCGAGAACACACCTGCAATCCGCGGTCGCGTAGCGCCGAGGGTCTTGAGCACGACAACCTCACGCACACGGCGAAAGCGCGTGCTCGCGATGCTCGAGGCGAGAATCACCATGCCCGAGAGGATGGAGAAGCCGGCCAGGAAGCGAATCACAAGCGTGATCTGCCCGACGACCTGCTGGATGGTGTCAAGAATGTCTGCGATATTGATCGCCGTGACGGTCGGATAATGTGCGAACAACACACGCTGCAGGTCGCCGATCTGTTTGGACTGCATGTGCATGGCGGCGTACCAGACCACCGGAAGGTCCTCGAGCCGCGCCGGCGCGAAGATGAACTCGCTGCGGCTGGAGATGTGCTGCCCGTCAACCTTGTAGATCGCCGAAACGGTGGAGGTGAAGTGTTCGGCATTTGAGGAGAAGCCTATCTGCGAGCCGACATGCAGGTGAAGCCGTTTGGCGATGCGATCGAGCACGGCGACCGAGTGGGGATCGGTCTTGACCCACCAGTGCCCCTGCACTACCGTGATGCCAGCCGGCGGCTCGGCGCTCCAGGTAAGCGACATTGTGCGACGTAGTCGAATCGGGAAGTCCTTACGATTGAGTTGACGGACGGGCGTGCCTTCGAGTGAATCCAGGCTGCCGGTAAGGATAGGCAGCGCCTCGAAGGTCTTGGTTGAGCCCGGCTGCGAGGTGACCAGTTGGCGAACGCCCTCTAGTTCGTTCGGCGCGATGTCGATAAGGAAGACGTTCGGAATGTCCGACGCCATCGCTTCGTGCATGCGCGCGACGATCGAGCGCTGCATCAGGAAGACGCTAAGGATCAACATGACACCAACCCCCAGGGCGGCAAGCACAGCAGCCGACTGGTTCCCCGGCCGATACAGGTTGGCGAGCCCGTGCCGCAGCGCGGAGGGCAGCGACAGGCGTGTGCGATCGAGTGCCACGCGCAACACGCGCAGGAGCCCGGCTGAGAGTGCCAGAAGGATCAGAAGCGACAGGGCCAGCGATCCGGCAAACCAGGTACCACCCTTCCAGGAGTCGGAGAGCAGTGCAGCGATCACGGCGAGCGCAAGCACGATTGTGACCACGGCGATCCACTGCACCCAGGCTCCACGCATTCCGCGAAAGAGCCGTTGCAGACGCGGCCCTTCTTCTGCTGACTCGACCAGCCGGCGAAGCACCACACTGGGACGGATGTTGCGCACTTCAAGCAGTGGTGGCAAAGCAAACAACATCGTCGTCAAAATGCCCGTCGAAAAGGCGCCAAGCACGGGAAGCCACGGCAGCCGCAGGGGCGGCCGGATCGGCAGCAGCGAGCCGAGCACGCTGGGCAGCGCCCACTCGACGGCAACGCCCAGCACCACGCCGAGCAGCGCCCCGGCGCAGCCAAGCAGCAGCGTTTGCAGGATGTAAATGCGCAAAATGTCTGCGGAGCGCGCGCCCATCGACTTCATGATGGCGATGCCGTCGATACGCTGCTGCAGGTGAGCGCGCATGGCCATGGCGACGCCAATCGCGCCAAGCACCATTGCGACCAGGCAGATAAGACTGAGCAGCGAGCGCGCCTGGTCAAGGCCTTCGGTAAGCTCCGGCGAACCTTCGCGATAATCGGCCACCAACGCCTCGGGCAGAGCATACTCGAGCGCGAGGCGATCCCGACTCACCGAGGCATCGATGGGCAGGCGGAAGAGAAAGCGCTCAGTGGAGCGGCTGCCCGGCTGCAGGAGGCCGATCATGTTGATGGCCTGGCGCGTCATCATTACGCGGGGGCCAATGCCGACTCCGGCGGTTAGGCGATCGGGCTCCTTCGCAATCAGGGCCGCAATGCGAAACTGCGCGCCGCCGATGCGGAGCATGGCGCCCACCTCCGTGTGCAGGCGCACCAGCAGGCTCTCGTCGACGACGACGGAGTGATCCCCGAGCGCATCAGCGAGCTTCATTGCCGGCTGCAGGCGAACCGTGCCGTAGAAGGGGTACACGGTCGGGTCGATGACCTTGAGCGACACAAGCAGCGGCACCGGGTCTCCTGCGACCCCGGCCATCGAGGCCATCTCGGTCACCTGCGTCATCTGCGCCCCGGTGCGGGCAGCGTAGGCATCGAGACGCTGCTGCTCTCCGGGCTGCAGCGCGCGACTCATGCGGGCCGAGAGGTCGGCCGCAAGAATGGAGCGCGCCTGGCCAAGCAGGGTAGTGCTGAACGAATCGGCAAAGCCGCGTACGCCAGTCAGCGCCCCGACGCCGATCGCGACCGAGAGAATGACAAAGATGAACTTGACGCGGGCAAAGAGCAGCTCGCGCGCCGCGATGCGCAGCGCGGTACGCCATGGCAGCGCGGGCTTGTTGCCCAGGGCTGGAGCCACTGCCGCCGCCATCTAGTTGCGCCCCATGTCGAACAAGCCGATCGGCAGCATCGCGGTTCCCTCGCTGTCGGTCCCCTCGGCAGCGGTGCCATGCACCAGCTCATCCTTGACGATCAATCCATCCTTGAGCACGATACGGCGATCTGCGCGCGCCGCGATCTGCGCATCGTGGGTCACCATCACGAGCGTCGTTCCGGCTTCGCGCTGACGCGTTGTCAGCAGCTCGAGCACATGCTGCCCATTGGTCGAGTCGAGGTTGCCGGTCGGCTCGTCTGCAAGAACGATCGGGGGCTCCAGCACGAACGCGCGTGCGAGCGCGACCCGCTGCTGCTCGCCACCCGAGAGCTGCACCGGGTAGTGGTGCAGGCGGCTACCGAGACCAACACTCTCGAGCAGGGCGCGAGCGCGGGCCTTGCCGTCGCCCCGGGCGTTCAGCTCAAAGGGCAGCAGGACGTTCTCAAAAGCGGTCAGGGTCGGGATGAGCTGGTAGCTCTGGAAGACAAAGCCGATTTTGCCCCCGCGCACCTGGGCGAGCTGGTCTTCGGCCATATGACTGATGTCGACGCCATCAATCAGGACCGCGCCTTCGGTGGGGCTGTCGAGCCCGGCGAGCAGCCCCAGGAGGGTACTCTTGCCGGAGCCCGAGGAGCCCATAATGGCGACAAACTGGCCGCGTGGCACCAGCAGGTCGATTCCTTTCAGGATTTCTACAGTGGAGCTGCCGTTACGCATCCGCTTCCACACGCCACGTGCTTCAACCATTGGGTGCATTCCCTCGTCTTACCAATCTCTCACTCTTCTGACGCAGCGCCGACCCCGGTCGACGCGCCGGGACCCACAAACGCTCTTCAAGGGAGTAACACGGCAGAATCGCTAGAATGGAGGAGCATGATCCGGACAGCCGCTGCACTTCTGCTTCTCTCGCTCGCCAGCCTCGTGGCGCATGCGCAAACCATCGTCTGCTTTGGCGACAGCCTGACCGCTGGCCAGGGCGCAGCACCCGGAAACTCCTATCCTGACTTTCTGCGGAAGGACCTTGCAGCGGCCGGCTTTCATGGCACGGTGGTCAACCAGGGCGTCTCAGGCGATACCACCAAAGACGGCCTGTCACGCATGGCACAGGTGTTGCGCGCGCACCCATCGATCGTGATCCTCGAGTTGGGCGCAAACGATGGCATCCGCGGCCAGATGCTTCCGGGCATCGAACACAACCTCAGCATCATGATCCAGGCGTTTCAGCGGGCACACATCCAGGTGCTGCTCGCTGGCATCGATCTGCCGCCAAACCTTGGCGCGGACTACGTGAAGCAGTTCGATGCGATCTACCCGGAGCTGGCGAAGCGCTACAAACTGCCATTGATTCCCTTCCTGCTGCAGGGTGTGTACGGCGTCTTCGGGTTGATGAGCCAGGACTACATCCATCCCAATGATGCTGGCTACGAGAAGGTAGCGCTCACCGTACAGGACTATCTGCAGCCCATGCTCACGCATGCGGGTGCGAGTGAAGCGCGCGTCGGTGGGCCGCTACGTTAGAACCACGCTCGGCTGGAAGAGCACACCGGCAAGGCGCGTCGCGATCGCAACCAGCTCGTCGCGGCCACGAAAGACCTTCACAACCGGCGCGCGGGAAAACTCCGGCAGAGCAACCTGGCCGCCGTGGTGGATACGTGCGAGCGTCGGCTCATCCGCGTTGACCGCCGGCAGGTTGGGCAGGATCTCGCGGGGGTGTGGCAGGCGCGTGGCGAAGGTTCCTGCTGCAGCCTCTTCTTCTACCTCGTGGAGCGTCTTCGCACTCGCGAGCAGCATGGGACCGACAGCGACTCTGCGCAGCGCGGCCAGGTGCGCCCCACAACCCAGCTGCTGGCCCATGGCATGCGCAACCGAGCGCACGTAGCCGCCTGAGGAAATGGCAAGGCGAAACGCGACGTCGGTGCCGTCGAGCGCCGACAGGCTGAAGTGCTCGATTGCGATGTGAGCCGGACGCAGCTCCGGCGTCTGCCCTGCGCGGGCGAGTTCATAGGCGGGCTTGCCGCCGATCTTCTTCGCAGAGTAGGCAGGGGGCATCTGCTCGCTCTCGCCGAGATACGTCGCCGCCAGGGCCTGTAACTGGCTCAGTTGCAGATTCACCTCAACGGCCTCGGCTGCGGGCGCACCCTCGGCGTCGTAGGTATCCGTGGCGAAGCCGAAGCGGATGATGCCGGTGTATGTCTTCTCGAGCGAACCGTAGAACTTCGCCAGCCGCGTCCACTTGCCAAGCAGCAACGGCAACAGCCCGGTTGCCATCGGATCGAGTGTGCCCAGATGCCCGATCGACTTCTCGCCCGTGATGCGGCGCACACGCGCGACCACGTCATGTGAGGTGACTCCCTGCGGCTTGTCAACGAGCAATAATCCATTCACGCTTACGTGCCTCGCTGCATCCCCGGGTGGACCAGGGAGAGGAACTCGGCGCGGGTGCGCTGTTTCTGGAAGACACCAAGCATCGCCGAGGTTACGGTGTGCGAGGCCTGCTTCTGCACCCCGCGCATCATCATGCACAGGTGCTGTGCTTCAATGACGACGCCGACCCCCATCGGCTGGATCGCCTCCACGATCGCTTCGCCGATCTGCCGGGTCATGCGCTCCTGCACCTGCAGCCGCCGCGCGAAGACGTCAACCAGTCGCGGCAATTTGCTGAGGCCGACCACCTTGCCCTGCGGAATATACGCGATGTGCACCTTGCCGAAGAAGGGCAGCATGTGGTGTTCGCACAGCGAGTACATCTCGATGTCCTTGACGATCACCATCTCGTCGTAATCCACGTCAAACAGAGCGCTGCGAAGGATTTCTGCCGGGTCCTGGTCGAGGCCGCTGGTCAGGTACTGCAGCGCCTTTGCCGCACGCTCCGGCGTTCTCAGGAGGCCGTCGCGTGTCGGGTCCTTGTCGAAACGGTAGATCAGCTCGCGGTAGAGATCTTCAGTGCTGACGTCGCTGAGGCCCGTCGCAGGAAGATTTTCCGATCTGTAACCATTCTGGTTGCTCATCGGGTTGAGCCTCCTGTTCCCGGGGTCGCAAGACCGCCGGTGTAGGTGAAGAAGTTGTTCACGGTCTCCTCGATGCGTACCTGGCGCAGCGTTCCCTGCGCCAGCCGTGAGTGCAGCCGGTCGAAGATCTCGATGCAGAGGTTCTCACTTGTTGGCACGCGGTTCGCGAAAGCAGGGTGCAGGTTGAGGTTCGCATGATCGAAGGGCCCCGTCACCTCATCATGAACCAGGTCGTCAAGTGCGACCATGTCCATCACCATGCCAGTCAACGAATCTACCGCCCCGCCGACCAGCACCTCCACGGTGTAGTTATGCCCATGGCCGAAGGGATTGGCGCATTTGCCGAAGACCTCCTGGTTGCGCAGTTCGTCCCACTCCGGGCGGAAGAGCCGGTGTGAGGCAGCAAAGCGATAGCGCCTGCCAAAGTAAGCCGTCATGCTTCTCCGTAGTAGTCCGCGAACAGGTCGGGAGTCTCATAAACCCGCACCTGGTGCAGCGTGGCGCCAGGCCCGACTTTGTCAGCGAGACGCCGCCAGATCGCAATCGCAATGTTCTCGGTTGTGGGCACCGTGGTGCGAAACTCCGCGACTTCCAGGTTCAGGTGCCGATGATCGTAAACCGCGATCACATGCTCATCGAGCACATCTCTCAGGTGCTTCAGATCCACCACAAAGCCGGTTTGCGGATCGATCTCACCACGAACCGTCACCTCGAGCACGTAATTGTGCCCATGGCCGTTACGATTCGCGCACTTGCCGAAGCTGCGCTGGTTTTCCTCAACGGACCAGCTGTCGACCCAATAATAATGCGCGGCGCTCCACTCGGCTCTGCGTGTCAGCAGCATCATGCGCTTTCCCCTCCTATGCGATGCGCCACGGCTAGGAACGCCGCACCGGGTACTCCCGGCCCTTCCATGAAGCGCGTTTGAGGATGCGGGTGTGGTACCAGCTTGTGTAGAGCAATGCCGCGAAGATTGGCATGCCAACGAGTGCGCCGAGCAGCACATCCGCGGTGGAGAAGTTGGAGCGTGCCGCGCGCCGGTATACGCGCACCACCGTGCGCAGCCACAAGAGCCAGAACGCCACGCGCACCCAAACGAAAGGCGTCGGGTAAAGCAGGCCAAGCAGCGGCAGGCCCCACACCATCAGCACATCGAGCACACGCCACATCGCGAGCGGCAGCGCGTTGTTGATCAGGAGCGCAAGATTCTTGACCCAGCCCTGCCACATCGCACCTGGCGAGCGGTACATCCGGGCTTCCACGGCTTCAGGCGCGTAGCGAAAACGCAGCCCTGCCTTGCGCTGCTTGGCCAGGAACGCCAGGTCCACGTCTTCCACCAGCGAGGCGGCGACTGCAGCGTGGCCGCCTGTCTCGCGATACGCCGCCCGACTGAAGAGCAGGAACTGACCATTCGCGATTGCGATGCGCCTGGCAGGGTCGTTTACCTGGGCAGGCGGGTATGCAGTCGCGAGCTCAGAGAAGACAAGCGGCATCACGGCCCGTTCGAAGAGGCCGGAAACCTTCTGCAGCGGAGAGTAGGAAAGCAGCCCGACCTTGTAGCGCTCGGCCTCGACCATGCTGCGGCTCCCGGAGCTTGCGTGATGCACCGTGTCCGCGTCTGTGAAGAGCAGCCACTGGCCCCGGGCGGCTTCGGCAGCAGTCCAGCAGGCATTGTTCTTGCCGGTCCATCCCTTCGGCAGCGGCGCGCGACTCGCGAGCAACGTCACCCCCGCGAATTCACGGGCGATTGCAGCCGTGGCGTCGGTCGAAGCATCGTCCACAACGAGCAGTTCCCAGTGTTCGCCGAGCACCCAACCGGGCTCGCTCTGCGCGACCAGTGAGCTCAGGCAGTCACGCAGGCTCGCTTCCTCATTGCGTGCAGGCACGATGATGCTGAGCACCATCCCATCGATCGCGCTGAGTCGTTCTGGCTCTACCCACTCCATGATCGGCCGCTCCCCGCGCGATGGCTCTGCTGAACGTGACTGCAGAGGCAAAGGCGCAAACCTCTACTATAGAAGTTGTGCGTCCCTCCTGTTCTGTCGCTGCCATGGTGCTCCTCGGGCTCCTGCCGCTCGCTGCCTGCAACACGGGCACCGTTGCCCTGGGGCTGGTCGGCAAACCGGCGCCTGCGCTCAACCTGCCGGATCATCCGCTTGCCGAGCTGCGTGGCCGGGTGGTGGTGCTTAACTTCTGGGCTTCGTGGTGCGCTCCCTGCCTCGAGGAGTTTCCCTCGCTCACGGCGCTGCAGCAGCAGATGCCCGGCATCACGGTGCTGGCCGTCTCCTTTGACCAGGATCCGGCAGCATACACGCGCTTTCTCGCGCTGCACCACATCACGCTGCGCACAGAGCTCGATACGACGGGCCGCTCCAACGAGGCCTTCTCAACCACGCGCCCTCCCGAGACCTACATCATCGACAAGCACGGGGTCGTCCGGCGCAAGTTCATCGGCGCCCAGGAGTGGACCACGCCCGAAATCGAGAGCTATCTGCGCAGTCTCGAATAACTGCCACGTCCTGCTATGATCGAGCCATTATGATGCCCGTCGATGTCCTGTTCCAGTACGCGGAACACCCCACTGAACGCACCATGTTCGCCCTGAACAAGCTCTCCGAGGTGTATGGAATCCGCGCCGTTCGTGTGGATGAAGCCGCGCAGCGCGTGCGCGTCGAGTTCGACGCGACCCGGCTCACCAAGGTGATCGTGCAGCAGCTGTTGCGCCGCACCGGCCTTGATGTGACGCACGAGATCTCGCTGATCCCGCCCCAGCCGGAAAAACCTGCCGAGGCTCCTGTCAAGTAGCCCCGAGACCCGGTCGCTGGGGTGGACACCTCGCGGCCCTCTTGTTATCTTAGGTAAGTGCCGCGTGTGTCTTCCGCCGGCCGTGATGTGCGCCCGTAGCTCAGCTGGATAGAGCAATTGGCTACGAACCAATAGGCCGGAGGTTCGAATCCTTCCGGGCGCACCATTCTTTCTCCTTCCTGCAATCCATCAGCGAACACCAGGCGCGAGTCGAAGCGCTTTTGCGACCTCCATGCTCATCTCGTACGTGTTCCCTCTCGGGTTGGCATCGTAATGCTTCATCGAGCGGTTCCACGTGTCCCCGAACGCGTACCAATCGATTGACTTTGGCGCAGCACCCGTCAGCAGCGCTTCCTCGAGCGAGGCAAAGTACATCTGCCAGCGCACGGCATAGTAATCGCGCACCAGCCCTGCCCAGTCCTTGTTGCCATATTCGTGAAGATCCTGGCTGGCCTCGCGGTCTCCCCATGTGGTGAGGATCGAGCGTGCATCGTAGTTGATCTTTCCGGTGTCGCCGGGGGCGCCAGCCCAGGGCGGCAGGTAGGCGAGCCAGCGCCCGAGTAGAAAATCTTCGTTGGTCGCAAGCAGCGCGTCTTCCAGTTGTTGGTCGTGCATCCACTCGCCGGTCAGCGCCTTGAAGCGAGCACGATCTTTCGCGTCATAGGCTGCCTTGATCTCCGGGAGCAGCGCGCGCGCCTGGTTTGTCAGCACCTGCCTTGCAACGTTGGTCAGGTCGTACCGGTAGCTGGCGCTCCCACGCAGCGACGGGGCGACCTCAAGCATCTCGGTCAGCGCGGGGGCAAGATCCCCGGGATTGTAGCGGAGGGCGTCCGGCGACCAGGTGCCTGTCCGCGTCGCAGTCAGCGAAGGCTGCGCGTTGAACACGGAGTCGGCAGGCGCATCGCGCTCCCCGTGGCCCTTCACGCCGTCCGCATGGTATCCATAGGCGGTCCGGCTCAGAATCTTCCATGCCCGCTCGGCATGCACATCGTCTGCCCCGTACCGGCGCCGCGCGTACTGCGCTGTCCAGCTGCCGAGCTCGACCGGCTCCGCGTGCCAGGCCATCTCGGAGTACAGGTCGAAGGCGTACGGGTTGGTGTCGAGTCCTTCGGTGAACAACGCGGTGCCGGTGACGTGGCTTCCCGGCCTCGCTGCGTTTGCCGGCATCCGTTGCGCGTAGTCATAGAGCGGCGCACCCATCGTGGTACGCCCCCCGAACTCCCACAAACCGCCGAACAGCCAGCGTGCTCCCTTGAATTCCTGCTCCCGGTTTTCCCGTGGAATGCGTCCCTGCTCGATATCGGCGATCAGGATGTGGCTGCGATCGACGGCATCGATCAGCTCCGGTTTCGGATTGTCCTGCCACGCCATCATGAACCAGAGCGCGTCGGGGTGGGCGAGGAGAAGCGCTTTCTGGATGTCTTTCGCTCCCTCTCCCACGGGAACGTTTCCAGCATCGCCCCCTTCCTGGAAGGTCTCCATGTCGTAAATGGTGCTGGCCCCGAAGAGCTCCTGCTGACGCCGGTAAAAGGCTGCCGCGAGTCGGCCGAATGCCGGGTCGCGGGGGTCCAGCCAGCCCGGCCGTTCAAAGCCGTTCCACTTGTCAGCCTCGACCACCACATGCGCTCCGTGCACGTGCTTGGCGAAGTCATCCGGGACCACTCCATAGAAGCCCGGCAGCACCGGCGTCATTCCGAGCGAACGCAGGAGGTCGATGATCTGCCGTGCAGACCGTGCGCGCTTCTCCATCAGCTCCTTCGAAATCGGCTCGTCAAAGCAGCACATGTTATCCATCCACTGCCAGTTCTGGTGTGCGGGATAGGTGATCCACTTACGGATCTCGGCGTCAGCGTAGCCCATGTCGAGAAAGGCCTGGTACACCGCGAAGTCATTGCCGCGCTGGATCAGCACGGCATTGAAGCCAGAGAGAGCAAGCACGTCGATCTCGTGCTCGAAGCGACTGAGATCCCAGTACGGCGTCGTGTAACCGTCGGTGTTCTCATTGAGCGCATATCTCACGGGGTAGAGCGCCGGACGCACAATTGGTTCCTCGACCGCCGGCAGCTTCAGACCCGGGGCACCGAGTCGGCTGCCATTTGTCGACACATTCAGATGCGCCACGTACTTCAGGTACCAGTTCACACCGAAGAGCAACGTCGGCACCGTGGCTGCCTCGATGCGTATGTTGCCCGCTCCGCCCGTGACGCGAAAACCATCCGGCTTGCCAGCATACTTGCCCGGCACCAGCGCCAAGTGGATTTGGGGCGCAAGATGCGGCATCTCCCGCGTAAGCACGGCCTCGGCTGCCTGAAGCGAGCCCTGGGCCAAGGCCGGTGACAATGACGAAACGAAGAGGAGGACGGAGGCAAACAGCGTGCGACGACCAGGCATGGTCCTTACTGTAGCTCGCACCGAGCAGAATGGTGAACTCCGGGGGCTTGAGCGACCAACCTGGAAAGCAGTCCGCATGGAGGTCTGCGAGGGACCCAGGATCACGACATTGAAGCAGCAGTTCCCTCGCTTGTTCGAAGAGTTCAGGGGCAGGTAGTCTCCGATCGCCCGAATTCTCGATGCCCAGATCGACACCACAGAAATCGCGATACAACGGCGCTATTTCGCCGATAGTATGGCTCTCGTTCGCGCCGCCTACTTCGTATGTGGCCGCCCAGGAGACCTCCTTTGCGCCTTCCGCTTTCTGCTGCATCCATCGGCTTGCTGATGCTGAGCTGTGCGCCGGTCTGCGTGCTCGCGCAAGGCGCTTACCCGCCGCCTGTGAACTGGACTGCGGAGCAGGACCACGCGGACATGATGCGCCGGCTGGGTATCGAAGCCCTGCGACCTGGCCCAAGCGGCGATGAACATGCGCCCAATCACGCCAACTACGACGAAGCCCTCGCCAACCCCTATCCGGATCTTCCAGACCCTCTTCGGCTCAACGATGGCCGGCGAGTCACCACGGCCCAGCAGTGGTGGACCGAGCGTCGGCCCGAGATCGTGGAGCTGATGTCGCGCGAGGTGTACGGCCGGGTGCCGGTGGATGTTCCGAGGGTGACCTGGGCTGTGGTAGCCAGTGAACGCGAGATGGTAGGCACCACAGCCGTCATCGCGAAGCAGCTTGTGGGCCACGTGGATAATTCGTCGTACCCGCTGATCGATGTGAACCTGTCGATGACGCTGGTGACGCCGGCGGAGAGCAGGGTGCCGGTGCCGGTGCTGGTGATGTTTCGTCGCACCGGACTTCCCTCACCCCAACAGCCACCGCAGGGCGACGTCGACCGGATCGACCAGGCATTGAAAGCGGTGCTCCTCGCGCGCGACCCTTCGCTCGGCGACACGTTCACGCAGTATCCGGGCTACAGCCTCGTGCAGCCGCCTGCCCCCTTTCACTTTGGGCCGCCACCGCCAGAGTTCGGCGTCAAGCCCGGCGACCTGCCACCCACGCAGGAGCTGCTCACTGCCGGGTGGGGCTATGCACTCTTCGACCCGGCAAGCGTGCAGGCCGACAACGGAGAAGGCCTGACCCGCGGCATCATCGGGCTTGTGAACCATGGGCAACCACGCAGGCCGGACCAATGGGGCGCACTGCGCGCGTGGGCCTGGGGTGCCGGGCAGGCCCTCGATTTCCTGCGCACCGACCCAGCGGTCGACGGAAAGCACATCGGCATCGAGGGTGTCTCGCGCTATGGCAAGGCTGCGCTCGTGACCCTCGCCTTCGACCAGCGCTTTGCCATGGGGCTGATCGGCAGCTCGGGCGAGGGCGGCGCGAAGCTCAACCGCCGCAACTTCGGGGAATCAGTCGAGAGCCTCGCTACCGGCGAGTACTACTGGATGGCCGGCAACTTCATGAAGTACGGCGCGTCCAAGGCGAGCTTCGGCAGCAAAACCGCAAGAGACCTCCCCGTTGACTCGCACGAGCTGATTGCGCTGTGTGCGCCGCGGCTGACCTTTATCAGCTACGGCATCCCGGAGCAGGGTGATGCGAAGTGGCTCGACCAGCATGGCAGCTTCATGGCCGCCGTGGCGGCACAACCGGTCTTTCAACTGGTGGGTGCGAAGGGCATGGGCATTCCGGATGATCCGCTCACCGCAAAGATGCCACCGGTCAACGAAGGTCTGCTGAGCGGTCAGCTCGCCTGGCGCCAGGACGATGGCGGCCATACAGATGCCCCCAATGTAAGCACCTTCATCTCCTGGGTGGATGCTTTCATCGGCTACAAGCCTCGCGACGAATAATGCCTGCAGCGGGGGCTCACCGGTGAGGTAAGCCCCCGCTTGGTTCTTGTGGTGCGAGGAGGTTACCGGTGTCCGCCGCCGTAGCCGCCATGCCCCGAGAAGCCAGGATTATGTTCGCCGCCTGGATCATGACCGGCATTGCCGATGTGGCCCCGTCCATCGCGGGCTTCATTCCCGCGGAACCCGCCAAACGGAGCTTCCCCGCGCCCTGGAAGCGGTCCAGCGTAGCCGTGATGAGGATCAAAGCGGTTATCCACATGACCGTAGAAGCCATGTCGCCCGTGGAACCAGGGACCGGCGCCGATGAAGACGCCACCCGCAAACCAGTCCGGGCCGTAGTAGCCGTACGGCGCGCAGCTGTATGGCGCATAGTCAAAGTAGCCGTAGGGGCAAACCGGCGCTTCGCCGATATTGATCGAGATCTGCGCGGGCGAAGCCGATGCGCTGCTCAAAAGCAACATAGCCATCGTGGAGAGTGCGAAACCTTTCCCAGTAGACATAACTCCTCCTTCGGTCCCTGTGTAGGAGCGCGCAATGCACCCTGGAGTTGTTTCTGCGCCACAGAGCACCAGAACGGGAGTACTCGCTCATGGAGCAAACTCCGTGAACGAAAAGCGCCCGAGGTGCAACGGCAGGGATGCGGAGGTTTGGCTCCTCAGGTAGGACTCGAACCTACAACCCTTCGGTTAACAGCCGAATGCTCTGCCATTGAGCTACTGAGGAGTGTGCGCGTGGGCGGCGGGAAGAACTGAGCGCCCGACCTTTCTGTTGTACCAAACCGGCGGTTCTGCGTCAAAGCCCTCGCCCCTAGGAAAGTGCGCCACGCTGGGCCAGGATTGCGTCGGCTGCGCGGCGGCCCGAGGAGAGCGCACCCTGCAGGGACGGGGTCTCCTGCGCATCGGAGCAGAGGTAAACGTTGTCGGTGAGGCGCGTGGCGCTCGACTCCCAGTGGGTGGTGCGTGCCAACGGCAAGGCGTACTCAAGGGGGTAGGCGCCCACCACGCGCCAGTCCTTGACCTGCGCGGCGCCGAACCAGCGCTCGGCGTGTTCGCGCACCTGCCCCTCCAGGCTCTGCATCGCGGAGTCCCCCTGCGGAGCCCCACCCACGACGCTCGCAGCGATCAATTCCTCCCCGCGTGGTGCGTACCGTCGCGAGACCTGGCTCATCACCGCGAGATTGTTAATCGGTCCGCCATCAGGACCCTCTCCATTCAGTGCGAGGATCGGTCCGGCGATGGGCGAGATCGGCGCCGCATAGTAGATCGTGGTGGTGCGGTTCCACGCGCGCGGTTGCCGCGCCTGGGCGCGGGTGTGGGGCAAGAGGTCGGCGAGCAGCGGCTGCAGGGCATGTTCCGCAACAGCGAAGACTACCTGCTTCGCTTCGATCGTGCTGCCGCCCTCCGTGGTCACAGCAAAGCGTTGCTGCTTCCGGGTTACGCGAACCACGCGCGTATTCAGCTCAAGCGTGCCTGGCTCGAGCCGGGCCGCGAGTTGCTGCGGCATGCGCCCCATCCCTTCGGCGGGGACAGCAGCTGCACCGGTCGCAAACATGCGGAAGAGAAACTCGAAGAAGCGGCGCGAGGTTTGCAGCTCACTCTCGAGGAAAACACCCCCAAAGAACGGCGCGAAGAAGCGGTGGATCATCTTGGGCGAGAAACCAAATTGACGCAGGAACTCGTGAGTGCTCTGGTCCGGCCTGGTAAACAGCGAAGCGAGATCGCCCCGTCCTACACGTGCGCGCAGCAACGCGATGTGCCACTTGTCGCGAAAGGTCACAATGTCATCGAAGAGAAACCGCGTGGCATTCACGGGCTCGCGCCAGGGATCCACAAACCGGTGGAACTTGCCGCCATGCCATACCAGCGCACCCGGGGTGAAGCGGCGCAGCTTGAGCGCCCGGTAATTCAGCGCTTTCTTCGTCTCCGGGTAGGCCGTCAGCAGGACCTGGAATCCACGGTCCAGGTGGAAGCCATCCACGATGTCGGTACGCACACGGCCACCGGGCGCGTCTGCTGCCTCGAGGATCAGTGTTTCAAAGCCTGCCTTCTGCAACAGCTCGGCGCAACGCATTCCGGCAAGCCCGGCACCCACGATGACAATGTCCTTCTCCACGAAAACCTTTCCTGCCTACTCGCCGATGCGCGGTTAGATGCCGTGCATACCCCTGCTGGGCAATCCTAATACGTCGCCTTTGCCAGGTCGGTGATGCATTGCTCTGCGCGCGCCTGCAACGCTCGTCGCTCTTCCGCGCTTTTCTTGCGCAGCGTGTTGTACGGCATGCTCATCCGAGGGTTGCGCGAAAGGAACTCATGCCGCTCAAGAAAGGTCCAGTAAAGTGCGGTAAACGGGCAAGCCTCCGGACCGGTCGCAAGCTTGGGATTGAACTGGCAACGCTTGCAGTAGTCGCTCATCTTGTTGATATATGCGGCGCCACTGACGTATGGCTTGGTCGCAGTGAGGCCGCCATCTGCAAAGGTGCCCATGCCGAGTACATTTGGTTCGACCACCCAGTCATAGGCGTCGATGTACGCGACCCAAAACCAGTCGGTAAGCTCGCGTGGTGAATAGCCGCAGAGCGTCGCGAAGTTGCTCAGCACCATCAGCCGCGTGATGTGGTGAGACCAGCCCTCGTCGATCACCTGGCGCACCACCGTGTCAATGCAGTTGAGTCCGGAGGGAACGCCCCAGTACGCGGCAGGCAGCGGCAGTGCGGCGCCCAGCGCCGACGGTCGGGCGCCCAGATCCTCACCTGGCGCAAGCGGTGCAGGCTTCTCGTCTCGTACTGCGACCCTGGCAGCAACGCGGGGCTTCTTTGCCGCAGGCAGAGGCTCCTGCCCCGCGGCGATGTTGCGGTAGCCGTCCGTCACCCGATGCATATGGCGCATGAACTCACGCCAGCCCAGGATCTGCCGCACAAAGCCCTCGGCGCTGGCCAGTGGCACGAGTCCCCGGTCGGCCGCTGCCACCACATCTTCCACGATGCGGCGAGGCAGGAGACGGCTGATATTGATGAACGCCGACATCTTGCTGTGGAACATGTCGGGCTCCACCGTTGCCATCGCATCTTCAAACGGACCAAAGAGCGGCAGCAGGTGTTCGAGGCTCCAGCGCCACGCGCTCTCGATGTCAGCAAGGCGCACCGGCAGGTTCCAGTTCTCGGCGCTGCCGAAATGCTTCGGAAACTCCCGTCGCACGAGCTCGATGACCTCTTCTGTAACCGGATCGGGTGCAAACTGTGGCCGGGAGGGTGGAGGTGGATCGCCGCGGTACGGCTTGCGGTTCTCCGCGTCATACGAGTACTGGCCCCCCAGCGGCTTTCCGCCACGCATCAGGTAGTTTGTTTTGTCGCGCATTACGCGGTAGAAGCGATCCATCAGGTGGTGCTTGCGAACCGGTCCCCCATCGGACCTGCCGTAGACGCGTTCGAAGTCCTCCACCGTGCTGAGCCACGTGGTGTCCGCGACCTCGTCGATTTCGATGCCGCGACGCCGCGCTTCCTCGATATCGAGCCGCATCTCGCGCTCTGCCGGCTCCATCATGGTGACGCTTCCGATGCCGTGCTCCCGCTTCGCGGCTTCGAGCCCGTCCGCAAAGATACCCGGTGTAAACATGTAAGCGACCTTGACGCCACGCTTTGCCTGCTCAAGCGCGAAGTGACGCTGGCTTGCGAGGATCAGGATCAGCTTCTTCTTGTGATACGGGCGGCGATGCGCCTTGGCCAGCGCCTCCATCATCACGATCCCGCACTCTTCCGCAGGTCGATCGCTCAGGGGACCAGTCGCGTCTGTGAGCCGGTCGTACGGCACGTAGATCCAGGCGCGTTCTTTGCTGTCCGCTCGCGAAGGCGCGGCGTTGTGGATGCTATCGGTGAAGAGACTCATGCAATTGCTCCAGCAAACAGGGTAGCGGGAGGCCCTCACGCTGCCCATACATGCGGCGAAACGCTGTTGACCGAACGAAGACGCTAGAAGAGGAGAACAGCGACCCTGTATGCGCCAAAGCCCTGGTTGCGAGGGTTCACCGGGGCACACGCACCCACAGCAGCAAGGGTGTAGCGATGGCTCGCTGCGGCTTCGAGCAGGGGCTGTGGCAGGGCGCCTAGCGACGAAGTTTCAAAACGGACCGTAAAGCGTGCCGCTCCGACATTGCCCTCGGCGAGCGGGCAGGCGGTGCGGGCCTCTGCTGTTTGCGCGCTCTCCTGCCCGGCGGCCACAATGCCTTCCGGAAGCAGTTCGGACGCGATCGCAGCTTCCACCTGCGCCAGCGAAAGCGCCTCGGTCGACTCGGCGAAATCCTCGGTCGCCCAGAGAAGGTCTCCGCTGGCGAACAGGCTGATGCCGATCGCATTCATACGTGGATCAAGAATGTTCTGGCGATGGGGCACCGACTGCATCCACTGGACCTCGATCGTCTCCGCGCTTGGACCGTACGCGATATTCTCAGCCACTGCCTGGAAGTGAGCGCCTGCCCTCGCAGCGCGGATCGCGAGACCCTCCTCTCCGGGAAGCAGATGAGCCAGATCGTTGGCGCGCGCCATGCCCTCCGAGTGTCGCTCCGCGGCGGCGGCTAGCGCCGGGCTCCAACGCAGAGTCGAGAGCCCCGCAGCGATGCGCTGGGCG
Organism: Acidobacteriaceae bacterium; assembly: GCA_965199135.1. Classification (GTDB taxonomy): domain Bacteria; phylum Acidobacteriota; class Terriglobia; order Terriglobales; family Acidobacteriaceae; genus EB88. The sequence goes on from OZ240685.1 coordinate 3,293,660, forward strand.
TTTGTGTAAGCAAGCACCTGCGCCTGGAGCGGAGACGGCTCTTGCGCGACGATTCTGCTCCCCGCGAAGAAGAGCAGACACAAGAGCGAGCAGCTACTTGCCGCTCGCCTCAGACCTGGGCTTGTCATTCAGGGTGTAAATCACCTCGCCGGAGCGGGTGTAGTGCAGGCGCTCCCGTGCTTCCATTTCGATCGTATCCGGATCGCTCTGCAGATGATCCACATGGTCCTTCAGCCTGGCGTTCTCGTCCGAAAGCTTCTGGATCTCTGCCTTCAACGCACGGTCTTCATTGCGCTTCTGCGCGTATGCCGTGATGCCGTTCTGGCCAAAGAACGCATGCCAGCCGAAGACCAGAGCAAGCAGGATCGCGAGAGCAGTTGCAAGACGCCGACGAACCCGGTAGGCTGCACCAGCTGCCTGCACCACCGGATTGTCGACCGTCTGCGCCATTCCTTACTCCATCACCCAGGCCTTGGCAGCCTCGCTCAGCTTCGCGCTGTCTTCCTGCTTGCGGACCTCGGTATAGACGCGCACTACGGGCTCCGTTCCTGAGAGCCGGTAGCAGACCCACGATCCATCCTCGAGGATCAACTTCAGCCCATCCGTGCGAACAATGCTTGCTACCTTGCGGCCGCCAAGCTCCGCCGGATCGCCCTTCACCTTATCAGTGAACTTGGTCTTGACCTCGGGGGTCAAGCGGAAGTTTTCACGGTGCGGATAGAACGAACCTACTCTGCCAAATAACTCCTGAAGCTGGGTACCAAGGTTCTTGCCGCGGCGGGCTACCATCTCGGCCACCAGTAAGCCGGCGAGCACACCATCCTTCTCCGGCACATGCCCGCGAATCGTCAGCCCCGCACTTTCCTCGCCGCCGATTGCAATCTTGTCCGCGTTGATCAACTCGCCGATGTACTTGAAGCCCACCGGCGTTTCATAGAGCGGAACGCCATTCTTTTCGGCGATCGCGTTGATCAGGTTGGTTGTCGCCACCGACTTCGCCACGCCATTCTTCCAGCCGCGCGTCTCCATCAGGTACTCGAAGAGCAGCGCGATCACGTAGTTCGGCTGGATGTAGGTGCCATCCTCATCGACGATGCCGAAGCGGTCGGCGTCGCCGTCGGTCGCGATACCGATGCCCGCCCCAAACTCCTTCATCGTGTGGCGGCACTCATCCAGCAGCTCACCATCCGGCTCCGGCGCATGGCCGCCGAACAGAACATCCCGGTAATCATGAACCGTCTCGACGGAGACTCCGTGCTCTTTCAGGATTTCCGAGCTGTAACCACGAGCCGCGCCCCAGAAGGGATCGAAGACCACCTTCAGCCCGGATTTCTGGATCACCGCAAAGTCCACCAGTTCGCCGATGCGCTTGAGGTAGCTTGCCTTCACGTCGGTCTCGTCATACTGGCCATTCTTGGGCGCAGACACGGCAGTTTCACCGAGCGCCTCGATCGCTGCCTCGATCTGCTTGGTCGTTTCCGGCAGTGCCGGGGCGCCGTCCGAGGTCGAGAACTTGATGCCGTTGTACTCGGGTGGATTGTGCGAGGCGGTGAAGTTGATCGCGCCCGCAACCTTCTGCTCGCGCACAGCGTAGGCGATCGCAGGCGTCGGTGCTGCCTCAGGGATGACTCGTGGGGTGACACCATTCGCAGCCAGGATGTCGGCTGCTTCCTGCACAAACGTCTCGCCGAGAAAACGAGGGTCACGGCCCACCAGGACGGTGTGCTTCGCCCCGGGCTGCGTTGCGACAAACTTCGCGATGCCGGTCACTGCACGCCGAATATTTGCGATCGTGAACTCTTCCGCGACGATTGCACGCCAGCCGGATGTTCCAAACTTGATGGGCGTCACCATATGCTTCTGCTCTCCCTATGCTTCACTCCAACCGCCATTTGGATGCGGCGTGCTGGCCAGGAGCCATGATCTCACCCTCAGGAAGTCTGCTGGCTCGAGGCAGGGCCGGAAACATCCCCTCGAGGCAGGGCCGGAAATATCCCCTGAGGCAGTGCCGAAAATATCCCCTGAGGCAGTGCCGAAAATATCCCCTGAGGCAGTGCCGGAAATATCCCTCGAGGCAGTGCCGAAATATCCCTTTGGTATCCTGTGTCTTCGTCACCCTGCGCCTCCCCCCTGCTTGCGTTCGCGAGCTCACTGGCCGCGCTGCTATGGGCCGCATGGGCTGGAAGTCGGGCAATGCGGCGTTCTGGACCGAAGCCGGAGTTGAGAAGCCCGCGGCTTGGGCCAGGGGAACCGTTGTAGACCAGGAACACAGCAGCAAGGAGCAGTCACCATGCAGGAAAACGACACCAGCCTTACGCTCGCCCCGGGCACCCTCTCACGCCCCTTCTTTTCCGGGGCCCTGGCAACGCCATCGGGCCGGGCCATTGCCGTTGTGCTTGGCTCGCTCTTTGTAGCCGCATGTGCCCAGATCGCGATTCCCCTGCCGTGGACCCCGGTGCCGATGACCATGCAGCCTTTTGGTGTCCTGCTGGTCGGTCTTCTGCTTGGCCCCTGGCTCGGCGCGGCAGCGATGGTCGCCTACCTTCTCGAAGGAGCAGCCGGGCTGCCGGTCTTTGTCGCGGGATTTGGCGGCCTTGTGCCGCTTGGCCCCAGCGCGGGCTACCTGCTCTCGTATCCTGCAGTTGCTGCCCTGACTGGCTGGGTCTTCACGCGTCGTGCCGGCCTCCTCAATGCGCTCTTGGGCGCCGCCCTTGGCGACGCACTGATCCTGCTCGCCGGCGCCTCGTGGCTCGCGATCCTGACCCATGGCTCGCCCGCCACCGTGCTTCCCCTTGCCGTGATGCCGTTTGTCGCAGGCGATGCCATCAAGGTCGTCCTGGCCGCATTGATCGCGGCAGGCTGCCTGCGGCTCCGCTCGTTTCACAGCGTGGACACCCGCGCTGGGGAGTAGCGCTGGTTCGGCGTATTCTTAAATTGATTCGCAGTTGATCCCGGCTGGTACGCGGAGTACCTCGCCCGTCCCTGCGCCACCCTGTCACGCGACAGGTTCTGTTTCGTCGTCAAAGAAAGGACCATTGTTCACGTGAGTACCTCCACTGCTGTGCCCCGGGTCGATACCCCAGAAGGAGTCCGTGAGATCTCGATCGCTCACAGCCCGGACTCCGATGATGCCTTCATGTTCTACGGCCTCGCCACCAACAAGGTGCGGGTGCCGGGCTACAAGTTTTCGCACGTGCTCTGCGACATCGAAACGCTGAACCACAAGGCCATGCATGAGGCCTTCTACGATGTCACCGCGATTTCGTTCCATGCCTATCCCTACCTCCAGGACAAGTACGCCCTGATGGCGTGCGGCGGCTCGGTCGGCGAGAACTATGGTCCGATGATCATCGCGCCGCAGCGGTACTCACTGGACGAGGTCAAGAAGCTCAAGATTGCCGTTCCCGGCACCCTGACTACTGCCTATCTCACGCTGAAGCTCTTCGCCCCGGAGATCGAAACCGAGGTCGTTCCGTTCGACCAGATCATCCCGCAGGTGTTGGCCGGCAAGTACAAGGCAGGTCTCATCATCCATGAGGGGCAGCTGACCTACGGCAACAATGGCCTGCACAAAATCATCGATCTCGGCATCTGGTGGCGTGAGCAGACCGGCATGCCTCTGCCGCTGGGCGGCAATGCCATCAAGCGTTCGCTCGGTGCGGAAGCCATGCGCGTGACGACCAAGGCGCTTCGTGACTCGATCCAGCACGGGCTCGATCATCGCGAGTCGGCACTGGCCTACGCGATGCAGTTCGCACGGGATCTCGATCCCAGCCTCGCAGACAAGTTCGTCGGCATGTACGTCAACGAGCGTACGCTCGACTACGGCAAGGACGGCCGCGACGCTATCGAAAAGCTTCTCACCATGGGCCACGAACGCGGGATCATCCCCCAGGTCGCGAAGCTCGACTTCATCGAGTAGATGTAGAGCGCGACAGGTGCGAAGAACCAACAAAGGCCTGAGGCTCCGCTACACCCGGAGCCTCAGGCCTTTGTTCTTTAGCTCGGGAAGAACCGCTGCTGGTCCCCATCACTCTCTCTGCCGCCCGGCAAACCATGGCGCATAGGGCGTGTTCTCCACCATGTGCCGGTTCAGGTCCGGCGCGTCGTCGGCCCACCACACGGGACCACGCTCGCCGAGCGCGATCTTTGCAGCGTCGACCTGTTGCCTTGCCTGCTCACGGGCCACCTCGTCCCCAGCCCGCATCGCGATCCCCTTGGCTCGCCTCGCGGCCATAAGCATTGCAGTCCATCGCTCCTTCTCGTCTCCTGGCAGCGCCGGGTTCGTGCACCGCCACAAGCGGCCACGCACCACAAAGTACCGTCCATCCGGGGTAATCGGGTAAGCGCCCATGGCATAACGAGACCGCGTGGACTGGGATGCCGGAAACCTCATCGTCCCGCGCGCCATGGGTGCTGCACAGCGGCCCGATGCTTCAGCCCGCCGTTTGCCCTTCCCTGTACCGCATAATGGAGGTCATGTCTGCTTCCCCTGCGGGAATACTCGACGCCGAAGCGCCGCCTGCGCTCTCCCCCGCGGTACGCCGTGGTCGCACGGTCTGGCGCAGCCTCAAAACACAACCGCTCGCCGTCATCGGCCTCCTGCTGGTCGCGCTCTTTCTCGTGCTTGCCTTGCTCGCGCCCCACATCGCGCCCTACGATCCCTCCGCGCTCGACCTCACGCATCGTCTCGCCAGCCCGGACAAGACGCATCTTTTCGGCACAGACGAACTCGGGCGTGACACCTTCTCGCGCATCGTCTTCGGCGCGCGCATTTCGCTGCTGGTCGCTGTCTCCGTCGTGGCGTGTTCCCTGTCGCTCGGGCTCGTCCTTGGCGGCCTCGCGGGCTTCTACGGGGGCGTGCTCGATACCCTGCTGAACATCTTCCTAATGAACGCGTTCCTGGCGCTTCCCGGAATCCTGCTCGCAATTGCCTTCGTTGCGTTCCTCGGCCCAGGGCTCTTCAACCTGGTACTCGCACTCTCGATCGGCGGCTGGGTCGGCTATGCGCGGCTGGTGCGCGCACAGGTGCTCGCCGTGCGCGAGCGGGAGTTCGTGGAGGCCGCGCGCGCTCTCGGCGCAAGCGATCTCCGCATCTTCACGCGGCATATCCTCCCCAACATCCTGCAGCCGCTCATCGTGCAGTCGGCGATCGGCATGGCGGGCGCAGTGCTCGCCGAGGCGACACTGTCCTTCCTCGGCCTCGGCGTGCCCCCACCCGCGGCAAGCTGGGGAAGCATGCTCAACGACGCACGCTCGCACCTTTTCGATTCGCCGCACCTTGTCGTCTTCCCTGCCGTCGCAGTCATGCTGTGTGTGCTCTCGTTTAACTTCCTGGGCGACGCCTTGCGCGACTTCCTCGATCCACGCACCCGGATCGAGATCGGTCTGTGAAAGTCGGCGTTCTCTCGGACACGCATGGTCTCCTGCGGCCCGAGGCAGTGGAGGCAATGGCTGGTGTCGATCACATTCTGCATGCGGGGGACGTGGGAGACACGGCCATCCTCGACCGGCTACGCGAGATCGCCCCACTGACTGTGATCCGCGGCAACATCGATCGCGCCGGCGCCTGCGCGCGGCTACCTGCCGAGGAGTACCTCTCGCTCGGCGGGATCAACCTCCACATGCTTCACGACGTGCACACGCTTTCGCTCGTTCCAGAAGCCGCAGACATTCGGATCGTGATCTTCGGCCACTCACACAAGCCCCTGCTCGAAGACCGTAAGGGAGTGCTGTTCTTCAATCCCGGCTCCGCAGGGCCACGGCGTTTCTCGCTGCCCATCACTGCAGGGCTGCTCGAGATCGGCCCCGGATCGACGCTTGCCGCGCGCCATATTCCACTGCTCTAAGAACGAATGCGCGGGTTCACCAGGAGGTACAGGACGTCCGTCAGGAGGTTCACGAGCACATAGGTGAGCCCGACGGCGAGCAGGCAGCCCTGCACCAGCGCATAATCGCGATTCGAGATCGCCGAGACCGTAAGCCTGCCAATCCCGGGCCACGAGAAGATCATCTCGGTCACGATAGCGCCTGCGAGCAGCGCGCCAAACTGTAACCCCAGCAGTGTCAGAATCGGGATCATCGCATTGCGCAGTGCGTGCCGGTAGACCACGGTCCGCTCGGGAAGCCCCTTCGCTCGTGCGGTCCGGATGTAATCCTGCCCCAGTTCCTCGAGCATGGCGGTCCGCACCATGCGCGTGAGGATGGCCGCAAGTGAGAGACCCATCGTCGCTGCAGGGAGCACAAGGTATGCAGGACCAGCCGCGCCGGACACCGGCAGCCAGCCCAGGCGGATCGAGATCAGCAGGATCAGGATAGGGCCCAGGGCGAACGCCGGAAACGACAACCCGAACAAACTCACGACGCCAAGGACCTGGTCCTGCCATCGATTGCGGTGCAACGCCGCGGCGATGCCGGCGGGCAACGCAAGCAGAAGCGCGATGACCAACGCACTCACGGTCAACACAAAGGTGTACGGGTAGCGCAGCACCAGCAGGTGGGTCACCGAATCATTCAGCCGGATTGACTGCCCGAGGTTGCCGTGAAGTACCCCGCGCCAGTACAGGAGATACTGTGTGCCGAGTGGCTGATCGAGCCCATACTGGTGCCGCAGCGCCGCGATGTCGCCGGCACGCGCCCCCTCGCCAAGCATCTGCTGCACCGGATCGCCCGGCACCAGGTGGATCAGAAGAAACACCAGTGAGACCACGAGCCACACCACGGGAATGGTGTAGAGCATGCGCCACAAAAGCGCTCGCACTGCACGCTTCAAGGCTCCACCCGATCAGGCATCACCACGCTCCCACTCTGAATGAACACTGCGCGCTGCATGTGGAAATCATCTTCGCACGTCACGCGGATGGGGTCGATTGCGCTGCCGCCGTTGTCTCCGGCCCACTGTTCTCCACACGCACCTTGCTGATTCGTCGTCCCTGCATTTCGACGACTGTCAGCCGGTGTTCGCCGAAGACCACGTGCTCGCCCGGCAGCGGGATGTGACCCAGCTGGCTCAGCATGAAGCCGGCCAGCGTTTCGGCCCCACTGTCCCGGGGAAGCTTCCAGCGCATCTGCGTCTCCAGGTCCCGCAGGCTGACGCTGCCTTCAAGCACCAGCGTCTCACTCGGCGCAGGCAGGAGCGGCGGTGCGGCCGAGGCCACATCGAACTCATCCTCGACCTCGCCGATCAGCTGCTCGATCGCATCTTCGACCGTCACCAGCCCGACCGTCGATCCAAATTCATCCACGACGATCGCAAGGTGCCGGCGACGCTCCTGGAAGTCCAGCAGCAGATCGAACACCGGCTTCGTCTCCGGCACCACGAGCACCTCCCGCATCAGCGCGCGCAGCTGCAGACTGGCCAGTGGCGCGGCCAGCGGCTCCTCTTCATTACGGCGGCCGGAAAGCGCCAGGTAATGCATCAGGCGAGCCACGTCCTTCGCGTAAACCACGCCCACAATCGCCTCCGCGCCGCGCAGCGGGTCGTAGACCGGGATGCGCGAGTGCATCTCCTCGATGATGCGGGCGCTCGCCTGCTCGACCGGCATTGAGGCAGGCAGCGACACAATGCGTTGACGCGGTGTCATGATCTCGCGCGTCGGGATGTCGCCGCCCTCAAGCGCGCGATGGATCAGTGCCTCCTGGAATTTGGGCAGAAGGCCGCTCTCCCGCGCAGCCGTTGCAATCAGCTTCAGCTCGTCCGGAGAGTGCAGCGCGCCACGATGGGAAGCCGGCGTGCGGAACAGATGGAGCACACCCGCTGCCGAGCGGTTCATCAACAGCACCGCCGGCCGCGTCAGCTGCATGAAGCCGAGCATCGGACTCGCGACCGCGATCGCAAGCTGCTCGCCCCGCCGGAGCGCCAGCGACTTCGGCACCAGCTCACCCAGCAGCACATGAAAATACGTGATGAAGAGGAACGCGAGAAAGGCGCCAAGCAGGTGTCCGTAGACCGCGGCATGGGGCAGATGCAGAAGCGCTGGCGCTACGATCGCAGCCACGGTCGGCTCGCCGATCCAGCCCAGCGCGAGCGAGCACAGGGTCACCCCGAGCTGCACCGCTGGGAGAAAGTCGTCCAGTTGCGCCTGCAGCCGCTCCACCGCGCGCGCCCCGGGCGCATTGTCCGCCGTAAGCTGCGCCAGGCGGCTGCGCCGGAGCGACACGATAGCAAACTCGGCGGCCACGAAGAACCCATTCGCCAGGATCAGCGCGGCGATCGCGGCCAGCCGGAACAGCAACTCTCCCAACATCGCTCTGAGTGTACGGCATCACCGCGGCAGGGCCGCTGCCAGGGCCACGTGCCGGGGAACTTATTCGCGAGCGCTGGCGTACTCTATGCCATGACGCTTCCCGACCCATCGGGTAGCGCAGACGGAGGGTTTTTCATGAAGTTGCTCTGCTCTGCCATGCTGCTGGCGGGATCACTCTCGCTTCTGCCTTCCGCAGCCCTTGCTGCCGATGGAACGTTTGACCGCACCCTTAAGGTGAACGGACCTGTGCTGCTCGGCGTCGATACAGCCTCCGGCAACATTCACGTATCCCCGGGTGACGTTTCGAGCGTCCACATCGTCGGTCATGTCCATGCCAGTAACAGCTGGTTCGGTGGCAGCTCGTCGGCAGACCGTATCAAGCAGATCGTCGCCAATCCGCCGATCAACCAGGCTGGCAACATCATCTCGATCGGCCACAACTTCCAGATGAACAACATCAGCATCGACTACGACATCACCACCCCGCGGGGAACGGATCTGCGCGCCGACACAGGCTCAGGGGATGTCAAAGTCAACGACAACGGCGGCCCGGTGCAGCTGCGAAGCGGCTCCGGCAACATCGAGGCCAGCGGGCTCAGCGACCATGTTTCTCTGGAGACTGGCTCCGGCAACATCACGGCGACCATGCTCTCGGCCCTCGACGTCAAGGCCCAGACCGGGTCCGGGGACATCAACCTAAAGAATGTGCAGAGCGGCCTCTGGGCCCACACCGGGTCCGGCAACCTGACCATCTCAGGGAAGCCGCTCTCTGCCTGGAAGGTGGAAACCGGGTCTGGTGACGCTACCCTCGACACTGGCGGCGCGCCTCTGTCGCTCAACGCGACCACCGGCACCGGCGACATCAGCTACGCCGGCGGCCTGCTGAAGCAGGCGAGCAACACGAGCAAGGATCACGTAATCGGGGATGCCAACGGCGGAGGCCCGCAGGTCCGCGTCACCACCGGCTCCGGCAACATCCGGGTCCGCTAGGCGCGGCTTGTAAAATCGGGGGATGGTCCGCGTGCTCCGCCCCATCCCTTCTGCACAGATTCGCCTTGCCGTCTTCGATCTGGACGGCACCCTGATTGACTCACGCAAGGACCTCGTCACCTCGGTCAATGCAGCCCTCGGCCAGTTCGGTCTGCCGCCCCAGCATGAAGAGCGGATCGCCTCCTACATCGGCGATGGCGCAGCTATGCTTGTGCAGCGTGCCCTGGCCTCGGACGGGGCAGATCCCGGCCTTCTGCCTGCTGCACTCGAAGCCTTTCTCGCCTACTACCGCGAGCACAAGCTCGACCACACACGCCTCTACGACGGCGTCCTCGAAGAACTCGCGCGCCTTCAGGAGCACACCTCCTGGCAGATGGCCGTGCTGACCAACAAGCCGGTTCACCCCTCGGTGCAGATCTGCGAAGCCCTCGGGCTGCAGCCGTTTTTCTTCTCCGTGTATGGGGGCAACAGCTTCGCGACCAAGAAGCCGGACCCCGAAGGGCTCTTCAAGCTCATGGCCGAGGCCGGCGCTGCGCCGGAAGAGACCGTCATGATCGGCGACTCCGAGGTCGACATCCGCACCGCACGCGCTGCAGGTGCCTGGAGCCTCGGCTGCCGCTTCGGTCTCTCCCCCCATACCATCGCCGAGATGGAAGAGCAGCGACTGGTCGACATCGTCGTTGATCACGCGTCCGAGTGGCGCGAAGCCCTTGGCCTGCACACCGCAACGGAGAGTGCCCGTGGACTTTGAACTTGTCAGCGACTACCAGCCACGCGGCGACCAGGGCCGCGCCATCGAAGAGCTCGTCGAGGGCATCCGCTCGGGCGAGCAACACCAGGTACTGCTTGGCGTCACGGGCTCCGGCAAGACCTTCACCATGGCCAAGGTGATCGAGACCCTCGACCGGCCCGCGCTGATCCTCGCGCATAACAAGACGCTTGCTGCGCAGCTCTTCCATGAGTTCAAGCAGTTCTTCCCCAAGAACGCGGTCGAGTACTTCGTCTCCTACTACGACTACTACCAGCCCGAGGCCTACATTCCTGCGGGCGATCTCTACATCGAGAAGGAAGCGACAATCAACGAGGAGCTCGATAAGCTCCGCCTCGCCGCGACGCGCTCGCTCTTTGAACGGCGCGACGCGATCATCGTGTCCTCGGTCTCGTGTATCTACGGTCTCGGTTCGCCGGAGGCGTATTACGGCATGCTCCTGTTCCTCGAGAAGGGACAGCGGATTCGCCGCGAGGACATCACCAAGAAGCTCGTCGAGATCCTGTACGAGCGCACCGATGGCGACTTTCGCCGCGGCACGTTCCGTGTGCGGGGCGATGTGATCGAGGTCTTCCCGACCTACGATGAGAGCGCATATCGCATCGAGCTCTTCGGTGACGAGGTCGACACGCTTTCGCAGATCGATCCACTCTTCGGCACCGTGCTGCAGAAGTATGCGCGCCTGCCCATCTATCCAAAGAGCCACTACGTCGTACAGCCTGAGCGCAAGAAGTCCGCGATCGACTCGATCCTTGCGGAGCTCGAGTGGTGGGTCGCCGAACTTGAGAAGCAGGGCCGCATGGTGGAGGCGCAGCGTATTCACCAGCGCACCCGCTTCGATCTCGAGATGATCAAGTCCATGGGCTTCTGCCATGGCATCGAGAACTACTCCCGCCACTTCTCCGGACGCATGCCGGGGGAGCCGCCACCGACGCTCTTTGATTACTTTCCAAAGGACTTCCTGATGTTTATCGACGAGTCGCACGTCACCGTGCCACAGCTGCACGGCATGTGGCATGGCGATCGCTCGCGCAAGCAGAACCTCGTCGACTATGGCTTCCGCCTGCCTTCCGCAACGGATAACCGTCCGCTCAAGTTCGAAGAATTTCAGAACCGCGTGCACCAGCTCATCTACGTCTCGGCGACTCCAGGCCCCTACGAACTGACGCAGGCCAATGGCGTGGTGGTCGAGCAGATCATCCGCCCTACCGGCCTGATCGATCCCACCGTAGAGATCCGCCCCATACGCGGCCAGATCGATGACCTGCTTGCCGAGATTCGCATCCGCGTCGAGCGCGATGAACGCGTGCTCGTCACCACCCTCACCAAGCGCATGGCTGAGGATCTCTCCGGCTACTACACCGAGGTCGGCGTGCGCTGCCGCTACATGCACTCCGAGATCGAAACGCTCGAGCGTGTGCGCCTCCTGCGTGACCTGCGCAAGGGCGAGTACGACGTGCTGGTTGGCATCAATCTCCTGCGCGAGGGGCTCGACTTACCGGAGGTCTCGCTCGTCGCCATTCTCGATGCTGACAAGGAAGGATTTCTTCGATCGCAGGGCTCGCTCATCCAGACGATCGGCCGCGCTGCCCGCCACGTCCACGGCCGCGCCATCCTCTACGCCGATAAGATGACCGAATCGATGCGCAAAGCGCTCGACGAAACAGACCGTCGGCGCGTCGTGCAGCAGGCCTACAACGAGGAGCACGGCATTACACCCACCTCGATCATCCGGCCTACCGATATGTCACTGGCACAGATACTCAAAGCCGACTACGCCGACCTCACCGAAGAGACCGACGAGTTGCCGGAATTCAGGACCCAGGCCGAGCTCGACATCCACATCGGCAAGCTCGAGAGCGACATGCGCGAAGCCGCCAAGAAGTTCGAGTTCGAGAAGGCAGCCAAGCTGCGCGACACGATCGCAGGACTGCGGACCAAGGAGTTTCTCTTCGGATAAAAGTTCCGCGCAAACGCAGGAAAGGCCGCTCGTGAGAGCGGCCTTTTCTGTTGCGGCTGTATCGAAGTTAGAAGGTGACCTTGCCGAACACCTGCAGAACACGTCCACCAACACCGGCTGATTGGAAGGAACCATACGGGCTGGTTGGAGGCGCCAAGATTGAACCGGATGATCCAACGTTGCCACCATTCACGTCGTTAGCCGGGTTAGCAAAATTGGGGTGGTTGAAGACGTTGAACGCGTAGCTACCGATCTCAAGCGTTGCGCGCTCCGTGTTCAGAAACTTCTTGCTAAGTGCGAAGTCAGAATCGGCGTAGTGCGGGCCCACGAACGCATTTCTCCGGATGTTGCCGAAGGTCGTCTGGGTCGCAGCCGTCTCGAAGTCGGCGGTCGAGAAGCAGGGTGTCGTCAAGCCATTGCCGTTGCAAGTGTGCTTGATAGAGGCTCCGGGCACAAGTGCAGCAAGGATCTGACCTGTTCCTAAGGTGCCGCCACCTGCTGCCTGCGGAATGCCGCTGTTGATCACTGAGAAAGGTTCCCCTGAGCGCCAGAAGGTCTTGCCGGCGAACAGCCAGCCACCTGCTACGGAATTAACAATCTTTCCGTACTTCGCAAAAAACGGCATCTGGTAGACATAATCAGCAATCAAACTGTTCCGGATGTCGTAATCTGCATTCGAATAATTCAGGTTGTTGTAGCCGCTCGGCGCCAGGGTCTGAGTGATGGACTCCGAGTTGTAGTCCTCGCCCGCTCCACCATTCGAGACATCGTCCATCGCGTGGCTGTAGGTGTAGGTAACATCTACTGTTAAGCCCTTAGTATCAGCATGCTTGTAAGTGACCGATACGCCGTGGTAATTCGAGTTGGCTTCGTTCAGGTACTCATTGACAGATAAGAAGTTCGGGTCAAGAGAAGTAGTCGGTAGGCCGCCGAACCCGGTAGCAGAGGAGCCGTTTACCTTTGAGTTCTGAATCAACTCGTCATAGCCACTGTTTCCGGCGTACCCGATGATCACGGCATCGGTGGGCCCGAACTGTTTCTGAAGTTGAAGGTTGTATTCGAGGTACTTAGGCTCGCGCCAGTGCTGCGGAGCTACGGCCAAATTCGGCGGGGTGAATGGAACACCTGCGCCAATGCCGCCAAGGGCAGCGGCGATCTGCGTAGCATTCAGTCCAGACTTGAAGCCTGACTGGATCTCTGTATTCGATTGGGCGGCGTAATAGGGAGCGCTTGTCGCGGAGGTTGCGGGAGCAATGTGCCCGCTAAGTACGGTGGCTTGGTACAGTTGCGGAAAGTTCTGAGTGAACGAGTCGAGATAGGTTGCGGCTGGCAGATCACCAAAGAGCCCAACGCCACCTCGGATGACGGTGTGACCATTGCCGGTCACGTCATAGTTGAAACCGAAGCGCCCCTGCGGGATCACACTCTCGATTCCCTTGAAGACATCGGGCTGGTTTGCCGTCACTTCTTGGTTGTAGGGAGTCGCCAGGCTCGCACCAGCGAGCGGGAAGGTCCCGTTATAGCTTGAGAAACAGTTGTTGTTGCATAGCGGATTGCCATTCCGGTCGAACCGAATACCTAGGGTTGTTCGCAACCGCGGAGTCGCCTGCCACTCGTCCTGCATGTACACGCCCAGATTATAAAGAGCGATGTACGCCGTTTTCTGGGTAGCGAAGTTCTGCACGTACTCCGATCCCGTACCGGTCACCTGCCCGTTGGCAAAGTCCGCGAGCGAAAAGAACTCATACAGTCCGTTCTCAATCTCTTGCGCGTCGTAGTCACTCACATCATCACGTCGGAAGTTATAACCGAAGCGCAGCGTGTGGGCGCCCTTGATGTATGAGATATCGTCTACAAACTGGTACTGGGAAACATCGCGGCCCTGCGGGAAATAGTAGGGTGCGCCGAGAGTACCGAACGCCTGCCCAGTATTGATTGCACCATCGAAGAAGTCCAGGTATGTCGGGAAGGTCGCAAGCGTTTGTGTGAGATTGCTTGGACCGAAGAACGCCGTATACCAGTTTGCAGCAAAGATGAATTGATTCGTCAGGTGAGGCGTCAAGACCATGGTGTCGTTCAGCTGACCTTCATATGCCGGCTGCGATGAGACCGTGTTGAAAGCTGGACTGACAAAGCTCGTGTAGGTTGGCTGCGTTCCGCGGTCCATCTTGTAACGGCCGAAGAGCTTCTGCTTGTCACTGATGTTCCAATCGACACGGGCTGTAAAGAGCCATTCTTTGTTGATGTTAGAAGCGCTGCCTTCCGCGGCGGTTTCGCACGGTGTGTCTACACCGAAGGTGCCGCCGAAACCGGTGGAAGTTCCTGCAAGCCCTCCGCAACCCAGGCTACCGCTTGAATCCTGTAGCGGGCCGCTGCCGGTCGCGACGGGTACAGCGCCCTTTGCGCTCGGCGATGCGTTGTAAAGGGCAAATGCCTGTTGGTACAACGGAATCGAATCGGCCGGCACATTTGCGAGTGCGTACTGCTGGAACTGAGCCGACGGGAAGACTGCTTGGCCGGCAGCGGGAAGAACGTACCGCAGCCCCTCGTAATCTGCGAAGAAGAAAAGCTTGTCCTTGATGATCGGGCCGCCGACGTTTGCCGCCCACTCATTGGAGATCGCGCGCTCGCGCCCTTCGCCGGCATTGTTCCGGTACCAGTCATTTGCATTCAGGGCGTCGCCGTTGTAGTAGTAGTTTGCCTGGCCATGGAATTGATTGCCGCCCGACTTCGTTGTGTAATTGATGATCGCGCCTGCTGCACGGCCATACTGAGCGCTGTAACCGTTGAGCACGACCGAGGCCTCAGACACTTCACCCTGGCCAAGCGTCAGATTTGACGAACCAGAATTGTTCAGGTTGAGGAATGGGTCTTCATCGTCATAGCCATTCAGCACATACAGGTTCGAGGTGCCGGGTAGTCCATCAGCACTGAAATTCCCGTATGCACCACCCGCGTTTACGACCACACCCGGAGCCGTGTAGGCAACCGTGGTGATGTCCCCGCCGGGGGCTGGCAGGTCCTGGACCTGCTGTTGGTTGAGGGTCGTCACCAGTGCAGGCGACTGGGTATCGGTCAACTGGATGCTTTGTGCAGAGACGGTGACGTTTTGGCTGGAACCAGCAGGTTGAAGGGTCACATCGACACTTGGTGTCTGGCCCATCAGCAGGTTCGTGGCACTCTCGGCATTGCCCATTCCAGGAGCAGAAACGGCGATTGAGTAGTTTGCCGGTTTCAGCAGGTTGAACTCATAGCGCCCCTGGGCGTTTGTCGTGGTCGTCTGCTTGGCGCCTGTCGCCTTATCGGTGATGGTGACAGTGGCGCCCGGAATGACCGCACCGGAGGCGTCCAATACAGCCCCTGCGAGTGCGCCTGTGGTCGCAGTCTGTGCACCCGCGCTGGGCGTCAGCATCGTACCAACGGAGGAAAAGCCGGAGAGGAACGCGGTAGCCAGAACTGCAGAAGCGAAGCGGGACAAGCTCGGGGATCCTTTGTGCATGCTGACCCCATTTGCAATCCTCGTTCCAAAAGTCACGGTACAGAGGATTTTCGTTCGAAGAGAGGCATCTCCGCCGAAATACTCAGACTTACAACAAGCTTGTCTGACTCCTGCCGGGAGCTATGCAGGGTTGCCTACGCGAACGCGGATGAGTTTTTACCGTGCGATATGGGAATCTGTATTTTGTAGATGGTGCGTGTCTGACGCGCCCGGCCGGACCCGGAATGGGAAAATAGGGTGTGAATACCATGCTCCGCATCCTGATCTCCCTGCTCCTCGTGCTCTGGCTGGGAGCTGTCATGTTCTTCCCCGCTGTCGCGGCCATCGCCTTCACCGTGCTGCCAGACAAACACTCCGCAGGGCTCGTCGTGCGCACCTCGCTGCTCACCCTCAACAAGGAAGGCCTGGTCGCGGGCACGCTGCTGCTCGTCTTCCTGCTGCTGGCGGCAGCGAGAAAGGCATACGGCCGGACACTGATCGGGCCGGTGCTCTGCACCATCGCCATGCTGCTGCTCACCGCGTTCCTGCAGCGGGGCATCATCCCGCGCATGGATGCCGACCAGGTCGCTGTGGGAGGAGACGTCGATACGGCGACGGTCACCGACCCGCATCGGATCGAGTTCAACCGGCTCCATGCTGCCAGCGAGGAAGTCGAAGAGGGTGTCCTGGTGGCGGGCATTGCGATGGTGGTGTTTCTCGCGCGCCCGCCTCGTCCGGTCCCCGCCTAAGCCTTTGCGGACGACCAGTCGTACCTGACCCGGGTCAGCCGCTCCGAGAGCTCCCAGAGGCGGGGACCGTTTGCCGGGTCCTGGGCTGCGGCCGAGAGCTTCGCGATTGCGGGCGCACCCTTAAACTCGGCCATGCCGTCGGGACCGTAGTACTGCCCGTGCTGTGCTTCCTTGGCCGTCGCGGCATACAGTTGCGGCAGAGCGCCGGCCGCGTCGCTCTGTCCCAGCACGTTGAACATGACCGGGATGACAAACCTGGCAGGCCCGGTGACATCCCGGCCGATCGCCGTAGAGGAAAGCCCCGGGTGCGCCGCGAAGCTCTGCAGACGCGCCCCGTGCTGCTGGCTTAGCCGGTCCAGTTCGCGTGCGAACACCAGCATCGCGAGCTTGCTCTGCTGGTAGCTCTTCCAGGGCGTATAGCCATTCTCAAGCTGCAGGTCGTCGAAAAAGAACTGCCCCCGCTTGTGTGCATTGCTCGAAAGGGAGACAACCCGGGCCGCCTCGGCCCTGAGCAGCAGGGGAAGCAGCAGTCCGGTGAGCGCGAAGTGCCCCAGGTAGTTCGTCGCCAGCTGCATTTCAAAGCCGTCCGGGGTTTGCTCCCGTTCCGGAAGCGCCATGATGCCGGCGTTGTTTACCAGGATGTCGACCGGCTCTCCTGCGTCCAGGACGTCCTTGGCAAACTTGCGAACCGAAGCCTGCGACGAAAGATCGAGGTGCACCACGATCACCTCGGCCTTGGGGACATCGCCAACGATCCGCTCCGCGGCGGCATGCCCCCGCTCCATCGAACGGCAGGCCATGATCACCTGCGCACCGGCCCGCGCCAGCTCGCGTACCGTCTGGTACCCGAGACCGATATTTGCGCCGGTGACAATAGCGCGCTTGTCGCGCTGACTGGGGATCTGTTTCGCTGTCCAACGATTCACCATGAAGTCCTGCTCTCCTTCGTTTGCTCTGCTATTGCGATTCTTTCCATACCTTGTACAAACCCCAGGCTGCCAGGGTGCAGCAGTCCCGGATCTCGCCACGCCGCACCTTCGCTTCAAACTCTGCGACAGACAACGTATGCAGCGTCAGGTCATGCTCCTCCGGGTCGAAATCAGTCTCGCCCGGCGTCAGCCCGGTTGCCAGGAACGCGTGTTGTGCCTGGTTGCAGAAGCCGTAGGCTACCCACATGGGTCCCAGGTACTGCATCGACGCGGCCTGCATCCCGGTCTCTTCCCGCAGTTCGCCACGTGCCAGCTCTTCCACATCCACGTCCGGCTGTTCCCAGCCACCCTGGGGAAATTCGAGGCAAATCTCCCCTACCGTATACCGGTACTGTTGCACCAGGTATAACGTGTCGCCTACGAGGGGCACGATCACGGCACAGGGGTGCTTCTCGACGACGCCATAGAGGCCCGGAACGCCATTCGAGCGCTCGATCTGGTCTTCACGGACACGCATCCAGGCATTGCGGTACACTTCGCGACTGCTGAGTGTCTTGATGCTCATCGGCCCAGTGTACCTGCGGCGCGCAGGCGAAGCTGGGCATCGCTGCGTTAGAGTGGTACCCGAACTAAATCGAGGAGCCTTCACAGTGGCAGAGCAGATCTTCTTTCTGGGTATGGATGTTGGCACCGGCGGCACCCGGGTCGTGCTGATCAATGGCAAGGGCGAGATCGTCGCGTCGGCAGCCACCGAGCATGCTCCCTTCCGTGCCGAGCACCCTGGCTGGGCCGAACAGGACCCGGAAGACTGGTGGCGCGCAACGCAACAATCCATTCGCGAGACTCTCGCCCAGGCACCCCCCGACGCAGCGAAGCATATCGGCGGCATCGGCCTCACCGGCCAGATGCATGGCGCCGTGATGCTTGACGCGGATGGCAAGGTGCTGCGCCCGGCCCTGATCTGGTGCGACCAGCGCACGGGGCCCCAGTGTGACTGGCTCCACAAAGAAGTGGGCCGCGAGCACCTCATCGAGATGGTCGCGAACCCGGCTCTGCCGAACCTGACCCTTACCAAGCTGCTCTGGGTACGCGAGCACCAGCCAGAGATCTACGCCAGGATTGCGCACGTCCTGTGCCCCAAGGATTACGTCCGCTACCGTCTGACCGGCACCTATGCAATGGACGTACAGGAGGCTTCGGGCACCCTGCTGCTCGACGTGGCGCACCGTCGCTGGTCGCTTGAGCTGGCGGGGGCAGCGCACGTCAAGGAAGAGTGGCTGCCCGAGCTGTTCGAGTCTCCTGAGGTCTGCGCGAAGATCGCGGAGCAAGCAGCCGCGCTGACCGGGCTCGTCGCCGGAACGCCGGTGGTCGCGGGCGCCGGGGACCAGGGAGCAGGCGCGGTCGGCATGGGCATCCTTGAGCCGGGTGCGGTCTCGGTCACGATCGGCACCTCGGGCGTGGTCTTCGCCGCGACGGCAAAGCCGCTGCTCGACAAGGGCGGCCGGCTGCACACCTTCTGCCACGCCGTACCCGGCCGCTGGCACGTCATGGGCGTTACCCAGGCCGCTGGGCTCAGCATGCGCTGGCTGCGCGACCTCCTGCTACCCGGCGGCAGCTACGACACCCTCACGGCCGAGGCAGCACAGGTGGCAGCCGGAAGCGATGGGCTGCTCTGGACTCCCTATCTCCTCGGCGAGCGCGCCCCGCACATGGACTCCCATGCCCGGGCAGCCTTTGTGGGGCTGACGGCAGGGCACGGCCGCGGCCACCTTACCCGTTCCGTGATGGAAGGGGTAGCCTACTCGCTGCGCGACAGCTTCACGCTGTTTGCCGAAATGGAACTACCGGTCAAGGGGATACGCCTTGGCGGCGGGGGCGCACGCTCACCACTTTGGCGCACCATCCAGGCCGAGGTGTACGGTCACACCTGCGATGTGCTGGTTGCGGAAGAAGGTGGTGCCTTCGGGGCTGCCCTGCTGGCTGGTGTTGGCGGGGGCGGCTGGCCTTCGGTCGAGGCGGCCTGTGCTGAAGCAATACAGGTCGCGGAACAGATTGTTCCAGACCCGGCAGCCGTGCAACGCTACAACCAGGGCTATCCGGGCTTTCGGCAGGTCTATCCCGCACTCAAGGACATCCACGGATGAGAACGCTGTTCCGCCTGCTCTCCCGACGCTTCCCGACCCCCCAGCCGGTAAGCGTCCTGCGACCGGAACAGCCCGGCGAGACGTTGATTCCCTTTGGGCCCTCCGGGGAGACGGATCCCGCCGGCGAGCCGGCAGAGTGCTACGAGAGGCTCCGGGCGTTTCTTCAGGCGCACCAGGCTGAGTGGGGGCTCGAACTGGCGTGTCCGCCCGCAGGTGCTACAGGCGTGGCGGAGCTGCTCCTCTTCCCGGCCAGTCGCCCGGATCTCGCCCCTGCGGCTCTCTTCCGTGTGCTTCCAGAGGATGCTGAAGAGTCGCCTCGCAGCGGGCATGCGAAGAATGCCGCGCAGCAGGCCCAGCTGGTCTTCCTGGTTCGGGAAAGCGGCGGCACAGCTGTGTTGAGCCGCCTGCTGGGGGAAGACTTTGTCGAGAGCACCTACGTCGGCTCGCCCGGGGACCGCTTTCACTTCCTCTGGAGCGATGTTGCCGGCAGTTGATGGCCCAGAATCTTCTCAGCAGGCGTCACCCTGAACAAAAGTCTCTGTCCTCCTGATACCGGGTGCGGTGGTCCCCTTTGGGGGGAACACCGCAGCTCCTTCGCCTCGCTCAGCAGGACACCGCTCTCTCGAGCGGCTAAGGGTTCGGCTGCGGCCTACTCCACCGGGAGCTTCGCCCGGTAGCCGTCGCGGGCGATCACGTCGTACTTGAGCGGCTTGTGCTTCTCATCCTGCATGCGCAGCGGATTTCCTTCGTCATCCACCAACTCGACCTGGATCTTACGGTAGGAGCCATCCTGCTTGGTGTTGGTCGGCCGATAGGTGAGTGCGTACTGGTTCCGGATCGAGTTGTTGATCTCGTGGAAGATGTCGGGCATCTCCCCGACAAATCGTGGGAAGAAGGACTGTCCCCCCGTCATGCGGGCGAACGTGTTCATCTGGTTATCGGCCTGCAGGAAGTCGATCTCACGCGGACCGCTCATGCCTCGCCCCTCAGCCATCACCCGCGCAAACTGGCCGGTGCCGATGGAGTAGATCGTGACATTGGGGGTAGCCTTGATCTTTTGCAGCACCTTGTCGAGAGTGATCTTCGAGAAGGTGTCCCGCCCTGAGGAGATCAGGATCACGTACTTGCGCCCCTCGACCCGGGTCAGCCGGTCGAGTGTTTCGTACAAAGCGTCGAAGAGGTTTGTTTCGCGCCAGGTCGGAATGATCAGGGAACTGAGCGCCTGCTCGACCATCTGCTTATTCTGCGTGAAGTCCGTCAGGATCTCGGTGTGCATGTCGTAGGTCATGACGGCGATGTAGTCGTCTGGTCGCAGCTGCTGCGCGAAAGCGTACGCGGCGTTGCGCATGTCGTAGATGAAGCTGTAGTTCGTGGCCGCGAATTCCGCCAGAAGCACGGCCGTAATGGGCGCCTGGATGCGCGAAAAGTGTGTAATTTGCTGCTCTTTTCCGTCCTCAAAGACACGGAAATTGCCTTCCTGGAGGTTGGGCACGAACTGGTGCGTCTTCTCGAGGATGACGCCCACGTCGACATTCACCACCGGCACATCGACGCGCAGGGAGTAGTTCCGGAGCTCCGGCGGGTTCCTGATCACGGGCTCGGAGGGTGGCGGGGGTGGCGGCGCCGGGGCTTCCTTCTTCCTGGGGATCGCGATCGCGCCGTTATCGCCGCCGGGGCCGCCCTGATCGGTGGTGCTCTGGTCTGGAGGATTGGCATCGGGAGCGGTTTGGGGAGCGGTTTGGGGCGTGGTCGGCGCGGGGGTGGTCTGCTGCGCGATCGAGGTGGCGAGGACCCCGGGAGCAAAGAGAAGCCCGGCAAGGAGAAGAGCGCGGGGCACGAGCGACAGAGTGGTACGCATCACGGTTGACTCCAGCTGCGAGGAACGCAGAGAACTTTGTTCTCGGACAGGACGGGCGTGCAAGCCTGGCACCTCCATTCTCCCGCTCGCACCTGTTTTGCTGCAAGACGGCGCGGCGGCTACTCTAGAAACGTGCTCATCCTCCGAAATGCCGCTGCGGCTGCCGTTCTTCTGTTTGTCTGCGCAACAGCGGGTTTGGCCCAGTCAGCAGATGCCCCGCCGCCCTCGAGCAATGGCATCTTTCCGCTGGCCAGCGTGCACGCAGGCCTCCACGGCACGGCCTGGACGGTCTTCGAGGGCGAGCGCCCTGAGCCGTTCGGTGTGGACATCCTGGGCGTGCTGCACAATGCGCAGGGCCCGGGAGAAGACATGATCCTGGCCCGGTTGACCGGGGCGAAAGCGGAGTTCACCGGGGTGGTGGCAGGCATGAGCGGCAGCCCGGTCTACATCGACGGCAAGCTCGTGGGAGCGCTCGCGTTCCGCATCGGCGAGTTCTCGAAGGAGCCGATTGCTGGAATCACGCCCATCGCGGAGATGCTCACGGTGCGTGATCTCGACGGGCGAGGCCGCGAGGGTTCCGAGCAGCAGGTCGCGTCGGTCGCGGCCCCGCAGGCAACCGGCCCGATTCGGCCCATCGAGACGCCGCTCGTCTTCTCCGGGTTCTCGCCGGAAGCATTGCAGCTATGGAAGGAACATGCGCCCGCACTCGGGCTTGAGCCGGTCGCCGGACTTGGCGGCGCGCAGGGTTCCAGCGTCGGACCCGACCACGCGCCAGCGCTCGAGCCCGGGTCGGCAGTCAGCGCCCTGCTGGTGGAAGGCGATATGGAAATTGCTGCCACCTGCACCGTGACGTATCTCGAGGCGAACCGCCTGCTGGCCTGCGGCCATCCGCTGACCCAGTTTGGAGCAGTGAGCCTGCCGATGACCAAGGCGGAGATTGTGGCCACACTTGCCTCACCGGCGGGGTCGTTCAAGATCGTCAACACCGGTGCGGTTGTGGGGTCGTTCAGCCAGGACCGCCAGACGGCGATCGGCGGGCTGGTTGGTTCTGCAGCGCACATGATCCCGGTGGAGATCGCGATTCACGGGGTGCAGGGTGATCGCACGATTCATCTGCGTGTACTCGATCAGGCGCAGATGACGCCGACGGCAGTGCTGGTCTCGCTCTACCAGGCGCTGCAGGAGACCCCGCATTACGCCGAGGAGGACAGCTACCGCGTCCACGCCACGGTGCAGCTGGCCGGCTTTGCTCCGGTGCAGCTGCAAACCCTCGCCGAGCCAAGTGCTCTGGGCCCGGCGACACTCTCGGCCGCGCTCAGCGTGGGTCTACGCTTCAATGCGCTGTACAGCAGCAGTGACCGGCGTACGCCGGTGGAGGGTATCCACATCGACGTGGATACGCTGCGTGGCCGGCATACCGCGGTGCTGAACGCTGCAGCAATCGACCAGACACGGCTCCATGCCGGTGACAGGATCACGGTCCACGCCACGGTCGCGCCGTACCGTGGAGCGATAGAGTCTCTCGACATCCCGGTGACGCTCCCAGCGTCGCTGCCCGCGGGCGACGTGCGGCTGCTGGTGAGTGATGGGCCTACGCTCGATCGGCTGGCGGGCGCTGGCCGGGCCTCCAGCGCGCCCCTCAGCAGTACGGTAGAGCAGTTGAACACGCTGCATCCGGATGACCGGCTGTATGTCTCGCTGCTGGCGCCGGATGCAGAGGCCTCGATCGACGGGCAGGCGCTCAACGAGCTCCCTTTGTCGGTCGCGAATCTGCTGGTGCCGGCCCATGACCGCGATCGCGGGTCCCTGCACAGCGAATCGATCCAACCCCTTACCAGCGTTCCGCTCGATGCGAGCTTCACAGGCGAGCAGGTTCTTACACTGCGGGTAGAATAAGCCACGCCTGCTTCAAAACTGATGCAAAGTGAGAACTATGATCCAGGGTTACGCCGTTCACGCCGCCGGTGCTGAGCTCCATGCTTACAAGTACAAACCGAGTGAGCTTCGCCCGGGCGAGGTCGAGGTCGCGATCTCGCACTGTGGCATCTGCCACAGCGACGTCAACCTGATCGACAACGACTGGTCGATCAGCAAATATCCCTTTATTCCCGGGCACGAGATCGTAGGAGCGATCTCGGCGGTCGGCGATGCCGTGGAACACCACAAGGTCGGCGACCGGGTCGGCATCGGTTGGCAGGCGAGCAGCTGTGGCTACTGTGAGTGGTGCCGGCGCGGTGAGGAGAACCTGTGCGCCAAGCAGGTGGCCACATGCATCGGGCGCAACGGCGGCTACGCAGACCGGATCCGCGTGGACGCCCGGTTTGCCGTGCGACTGCCGGACAGCCTCGAGAGTGCCGCGACGGCGCCGCTGCTGTGTGCGGGCATCACGGTGTACTCCCCGATGCGCCAGCACCATCTCAATCCCTCGTCGCGGATCGGCATCATCGGCGTGGGTGGTCTGGGCCACCTGGCGCTGCAGTTCGGGCGCGCGTTTGGTGCCGAGGTGACGGCATTCTCCTCCTCGGCCAGCAAGGAAGAGGACGCGCGAAGCTTTGGCGCCCACAACTTTGTGAATACACGCGAGACCAAGGGACTGAAGGCCGCGGTGGGCTCGCTCGACTTCATCCTGTCCACGGTGAGCGTGGACCAGGACTGGAGCGCGTATGTGAATGCGCTTCGGCCGCACGGTGCGCTGGTGTTTGTCGGGGTGACGCCGAAGCCGGCGAGCTTTCCGGTGTTCCCGCTGATCTCGGGCATGAAAAGCATCTCGGGCTGCAATATCGGCAGCCCGAACGCAATCGCGGAGATGCTGGACGTGGCGGCGCGGCACAATATTCGCGCGACGATCGAGAACTTCCCGATGCGGGAAGCCAATGCCGCGGTGGACCGGGCGCGCAAGGGTGCCGTGCGGTACCGGGCTGTGCTCGCGAACTAGCCCATGTGGGGACGGGGCCGCCGGCATTCTGCCGCCACTATGCTGTCATCGTGAGCGGCGAGAGTTCTGCGGTTGCGCCCTTACGAGCGATCCGCAGGTCCGTCTCTTCGTTCAGGATGAACAAGCGCTCCCTGAGACCCTCTTGACGGCGCACCAGGCGCGCGCGGGCGGCTGGTAGACTCCTCTGGTGACGATGTCCGGCCGTTCCCTCGCTTCCCTGCTTACACTTTCTGCCCTGCTCCTCTCTCCAAAGCTCCTCCATGCGCAGGGCACTCACGTGTGGACCGAGAGCAGCACCGCCGACTGGGAAAAAGGCATGCCGAAGGGTGTGGCGATCGGCAGCGACGGGATGCTCTCACCCGGCTTTGTGGCCGACACGGTGGCCAGGCTCGAAGCATCGGACGTGTGGGCCCTTGCGAGCGACACGCACGGCAATGCCTATGTGGCGACAGGGTCGCCGGCGCAGGTGGTGCGCATTGGGGCAGACGGCAAACAGACCGTGATCTTCGCGACCAAGGACCTGAGCGTGCAATCGCTGGCGATTGGGCCGGACGGAATGGTCTATGCCGCAACGCTGCCCTCAGCACGGGTCTTCCGGATCGATCCTGCAACGACACGGCCGCTCGACGAGCACTCGGCGAAGGTCGTTTTCGACGCCACGACCACAACAGAAAACCCGCATTACCTCTGGGCGATGCTATTTGACGCGAGTGGACAGCTGTACATCGGCACCGGCGCCCCGGGGGCGATCTTTCGCGTAAACCCCGGCCGACCCGGAGCGCAGCCAGAGCTCTTCTTTGCGGCGGATGAGCCGCATATCCGGTCGATGTTGTTTCTGCCCGGCGGCGACCTGCTGGCAGGCTCGGATGGAACGGGGCTTGTCTACCGCATCACGCCGGCCGGCAAGGGCGTCGTGCTGTACGAGGCACAGAAGCGTGAGATCACCGCCCTGGCGATGGGTCAGCATGGCGAGGTGTACCTCGCGGCTGTGGGAGAAAAGGGTCGCGTCAATACGCTGCCGCCGCTGCCCACAAGCGGTGCAGGCACAGCGGCGAACGCGAGCATCACCGTAACGGTGGTGCAGCCAGGGTCGACGCAGGCCGTGAATACGAATTCTGCGATTCCGGACGGCTCCGAGGTGGACCGCTTGCCGCTGGGCACGACCGAGGCACCGAGTCGCGTCTGGGCGGCGCATGAGGATGTGGTGTACGCGCTGCGCTCCACGCCGGACGGGTTACTCGCAGCGACCGGCAATCGCGGGCGGATCTATCGGCTGTTGCCGGATGGCCGCGTGCAGGACATGGCCCATGCGGATGCAGGGGAGGTGATCGACTTTGCCGATGCCGGTGGCGGAGCGCTCTTCCTTGCTGCGGCGAACAGCGGCAAGCTTCTGCGGATGAGCCTCAAACCGGCGACCGAGGGCACGCTGCTGAGCGATGTATTCGACGCGTCAGAGCCGTCGCTGTGGGGTCATGCGGAGGTCACGGGGGACGCCAGCGGGTCCACGCTCGAGACCCGTTTCGGCAACATCGATAACCCGGCACGCGGGTGGGGTGACTGGTCGCCTGCAGGTGCAGCGCAGACCGGAACGGCGCGTTTTGCGCAGTGGCGGCTGAGCCTGCACGGCGGGGCGCAGGTGAGCCAGGTCGCGCTGCCTTACCTGCCGGAGAATGCGGCTCCTGAAGTCGACGAGGTCCTGGTTGCGCCGGGAACGCGGGTCAACGCGCAGGCGATGCAGGTGAGCTACCCCCAGCAGACCCCGCTGACCTTTGCATCGCAGGGCGGCAATGCCGTGAATATCGACAACAACAGCCCGGCGGCGCCCCTCAGTGCGATTCGCGACAAAGGTTCGATCACGGTGCGCTGGGCGGCGCATGACGACAACGGCGACGAGCTTCGCTTCTCGATCTTCTATCGCGGCGCGAATGATGGGGAGTGGCGCCTGTTGAAGCGGGATCTCTCGGATCGCTACTACAGCTTCGACGCGTCGCTTCTGCCGGACGGACCCTACCGCCTGCGGGTGGTCGCGACCGATGCGCCTTCGCACCCGGCCGGCCAGGCGCTGACGGGCGAGCGGGTGAGCGACCTGTTCCTGGTCGACACGGCCACGCCATCCGTGGCGCCGTTGACAGCACGGCGGGTGGGCGACGCGCTCCATGTCACTGCAACGGCGACCGGCACAAAGACGCCGATCGCGCGCGCCGAATATTCGGTCGATGCGGGGCCTTGGCAGTATGTCGAGCCGGTGGGCCGAGTTTCCGATGCCATCCGCGAGCAGTATGACTTCTCAGCGCCGGTTCCCGCAGAGACAGCCGGGCAGCCGCATGTCGTGACGCTGCGTGTGTTTGACCGATATGACAACAGCGGAACCGCGAAGGTGTCGGTTCCGTGAGGAAGCTGCGCTCGGGACAGAACTATGCGCTTTGAGTTGTTCATCGCCGCCCGCTACCTGCGCGCCAAACGGCGCCAGGCGGTGATCGGTGTGGTCACCGGGATCTCGGTGGCCGGGGTCGCGGTGGGCGTCGCGTCGCTGATCATCGCGCTTGCGATCACTACCGGGATGCGGCGCGACCTGCAGGACCGCCTGCTCTCCTCGACCGCGCACGTGTCCCTGATGCGGGTGCAGAATGACGGCATTCATGACTGGCGCGCGTTGACCGCGAGGCTGAGCCACCTGCCGCACGTGGTTGCAGCGGCGCCTGCCCTGTATGAGCCGGTGCTGGTGTCGCGTGGGGCGCACTCCGGTGGGGCGCTGTTGAAGGGCATTCTGCCCGGCGAGGAGGCGCGGGTGAGTGACATGCTCGCGCACATGACCTCGGGCAGCACGGCGGCGCTCTCCCGGCCTCCCGCGCACGCAGCAGGAACAGCAGACGCGACGCCACCGCTGGTGCTCGGCTATGACCTGGCAGACTCGCTTGGTGCCGCAGTCGGCGACACGGTGATCGTGACCAGCCCGCAGGGGGAACTAACACCCTACGGCCTGGTGCCCAAGTACCAGAGGTTCCAGGTGACGGGCATCTTTCACTCCGGCTTCTACCAGTACGACTCGGGGTTCGGGTTTGTGCGGCTGGCGGATGCGCAGGCGTTGTTCGGGGAGCCGGATCTCGTCTCGATCCTCTCCTTCAAGGTCGACGACATGGATCATGCGGACCGGATCGGCCGCGAGATCGAGGCGGCGGCCGGCACAGGGTACGAAACAACCAACTGGATGGAGCAGAACCGCGAGCTGTTTCGCGCGCTCAAGCTGGAGCAGCTGGTGACGTTTATCGTGATCGGCCTGATCGTCTGTGTGGCCGCGCTCAACATCCTGATCGCACTCACCATGATGGTCATGGAGAAGACGCGCGACATCGCGGTGCTGCTCTCGATGGGCGTGGCGCCGGAGCAGATCCGACGGATCTTTCTGTTCCAGGGCATGCTCATCAGTGTCGTCGGCACTGCGATCGGTCTGCTTCTCGGCTACGGGACCGCGATCCTGTGTGGCCGCTACCATCTCATCCACTTGTCGGCAGACGTGTACTCGATCGACACCCTTCCCTTCGCCCCGAAACTGACAGACGGTTTGCTGGTGGTGGGTGTATCGGTTGGGGTAGCCCTGCTGGCGACGCTGTATCCGTCGGCGACTGCCGCGCGTGTTCTGCCTGCAGAGGCGCTGCGCTATGAGTGATCGGGGGATCATTCATGGCGCAGCCAGGCCGTCGACAGGGTCAAAGGAGCTGCTCGGGGTGCTGCGACCTTTGGGCACGAATGCTCATCTTTTAGTACACGCAGAGAAGTTGGCGAAGTCCTATGGCATCGTCGGGACCAGGCGGCTGTTGTTGTTTGAAGAGCTTACCTTTTCTGTGAGGAGCGGCGAGATCCTGGCGATCGTGGGCCAGTCCGGCGCGGGAAAGAGCACGCTGCTGCACATGCTGGGGGCGCTGGACCGGCCAACAGCAGGAACAATCCGCTGCGGCGAGGTCCAGGTGGACACGCTCCGAGGCTCGGCGGCTGCACGATTTCGCAACCGCGATGTGGGGTATGTCTGGCAGTTTCATTACCTACTGCCGGAGTTCAGCGCTGTGGAAAACGTGGCCATGCCGTTGCTGGCACGGGGGATCGCTCGCAGGGCCGCTGAAACAAAGGCAGCGGAGTGGCTCGGGCGGGTCGGTCTGGGCGATAGGATCAGTCATCGCGCGGGGGAGCTTTCGGGTGGCGAGCAACAACGGGTGTCCCTGGCGCGGGCGCTGATCACCGAGCCGAAACTGCTGCTGGCCGATGAGCCAACCGGCGATCTCGATGGCGACTCGGCGGAATCGGTGTTTCGTCTCTTGGAGGAGCTTCACAAAGAAGCGGGACTTACCACGGTATTGGTCACCCACAACATGACGCTGGCGGCCCACTGCCACCGTGTGTTACGGCTTACACAAGGATCCATGATCGAAGTCGCAGCGAACGACTTGTAGCCGAGAGGCTTTGCAGGCGTCTGTAAAGTAGAGAAGGACGCAGCGCTTCCAGACGGAGGTGCTGCCTTGGCCGCAACCGCATCTGTGATCCGCATTCTGGGACACAGAGGGGGAGCAAGGGGGAACATGTTCGAACGGTATACAGAAAAAGCGAGGCGCGTCATCTTCTTCGCACGGTATGAGGCCAGCCAGTTTGGCTCGCCCTATATCGAGACGGAGCACCTGTTGCTCGGTCTGCTGCGGGAAGACAAAGCATTAACCAACCGCTTTCTACGCTCGCATGCATCCGTCGAGTCGATCCGCAAGCAGATCGAAGGGCACACCACTATCCGTGAAAAGGTTTCGACCTCTGTTGATCTCCCGCTGTCGAATGAGTGCAAGCGTGTTCTGGCGTATGCAGCAGAAGAAGCAGAGCGGCTTTCCCACAAACACATCGGCACGGAGCATCTGCTGCTGGGCCTCCTGCGCGAAGAGAAGTGCTTTGCCGCTGAGATCCTGCACGAGCGTGGCCTGAAGCTACTGACCATCCGCGAGGAGCTGTCGCGGGCGACGCAGGAGAAGGCGCCCCAGGGCAGCACGCAGGGACGCAGTCGCGAGGGCGGTACGGGCAGCAATCGCGAAGCGAGCCTGCTTTCCGAGTTCTCACGTGATCTCACGCAGGTCGCCATGGATAACCAGCTGGATCCGCTGGTCGGCCGGGACGGCGAACTCGAGCGTGTGATCCAGATCCTCTGCCGCCGCACCAAGAATAACCCGGTGCTGATCGGTGAGCCGGGCGTCGGCAAGACGGCGATCGTCGAAGGTCTCGCGCAGCGCATCGCCGACGGCGAAGTGCCGAGCTTTCTCGCGGACAAGCGGGTGCTTGCCCTCGACCTGTCGCTGATCGTTGCCGGCACCAAGTACCGCGGTCAGTTTGAAGAGCGCCTGAAGACCATCATGAAAGAGCTGATGGAGAATCAGAACTGCATTATCTTCATCGACGAGCTGCACACGCTGGTCGGCGCCGGTTCCGCAGAGGGTTCGCTCGACGCTGCCAACATTCTCAAGCCGGCACTCTCGCGTGGCGAGATCCAGTGCATCGGCGCAACCACGCCGGGTGAGTTCCGCAAGTCGATCGAGAAGGACCGTTCGCTCGAGCGGCGCTTCCAGGCAGTCAAGGTCCCACCACCGAACGAAGAAGACGCGATCAAGATCATCATGGGCATCAAGGACCGCTACGAGAAGTTTCATGCGGTCTCCTACACCGACGATGCCATTGAGTTCGCGGTCTCCCACTCGAACCGCTACATCCCGGATCGCTTCCTGCCTGACAAGGCCATCGATCTGATCGACGAAGCAGGGGCGCGCGTGAAGCTGCGCCAGACTTCCCTGCCCGAGGAGATCACCGAGGTTCAGAAGCGGATCAAGTTCATCGTGCACCGGATGGAAAACGCGATTGCGAACCACGAGTTCGAGAAGGCGCGCTTTTACTCGGACGAGGAACGGAAGGAACGCGAGAATCTGCGTGCGCTGCGCGACAAATACCACCTGGATGATTCCACGGCCGGCATTGTTGGCCGTGAGGACATCGAGGATGTCGTGAGCCGCTGGACGGGCGTTCCGGTGTTCTCGATCAAGGAAGAAGAGACGCAGAAGCTGCTTCGTGTCGAGGGCGAGCTGCACAAGCGCGTGATCTCGCAGGAGAAGGCAATCTCGGCTCTTTCGCGCGCGATCCGTCGCTCACGCGCCGGCCTCAAGAGCCCGAATCGTCCGATCGGATCGTTCCTGTTCCTCGGACCGACGGGCGTGGGTAAGACCGAGATGGCGCGCACCCTGGCACAGTTCCTGTTCGGCTCGGAAAAGTCGCTGATCCGCTTCGATATGTCGGAGTTTATGGAGAAGCACTCGGTTTCGAAGCTGATCGGTTCGCCTCCGGGTTACGTGGGCTACGAGGAAGGCGGTCAGCTGACCGAACGCGTCAAGCGGTCGCCGTATTCCGTCGTGTTGCTCGACGAAATCGAGAAGGCGCACCCGGATGTGTTCAACATCCTGCTCCAGGTCTTTGAAGATGGTCACCTGACAGACGGCCTGGGCAACACGGTCGACTTCAAGAACGTGATCCTCATCATGACCTCGAACATCGGCGCGCGTCACCTGCAGCGCAAGCAGGGTCTTGGCTTCCAGTCGGAACGCGAAGACCTGGTGATGGACAAGGTCGAGGAGCTCGTGAAGAACGAGGTCAAGCGGACCTTCAATCCGGAGTTCCTCAACCGCGTGGACGAGATCATCCTGTTCCACTCGCTGTCGGACGCGGACCTGATCCAGATCCTCGAACTGCTGGTGCAGTCGCTGAATGCAAACCTGGTGCAGAAGGCGATCACGATCTCGGTGACCGACGATGCCAAGAAGTGGATTCTCGAGAAGACACTGGTGGAT
Organism: Acidobacteriaceae bacterium; assembly: GCA_965199135.1. Taxonomy (GTDB): domain Bacteria; phylum Acidobacteriota; class Terriglobia; order Terriglobales; family Acidobacteriaceae; genus EB88. The sequence goes on from OZ240685.1 coordinate 3,324,578, forward strand.
CGCTCATACGGGGCGCGCCCGCTCCGCCGGGCCCTGCAGCGCTATGTCGAAGATCCACTTTCGGAAGCGCTGATCGCCGGGCATATTGCCGAGCGCCCTGCATTCCTCGAGGTCTACCTCGAGAACAACCAGCTGTACTACCGGCCTGTGTCGCAGGAAGCCGAAGAAGGTGCAGTTCCTTCGGAAGGCGTGCTGCTGTACAGCGCCTAAGCTGCAACGAGAAAAGCCCCGTGCTCAGCACGGGGCTTTTTCGTTTCTGGCAGAGACTAGGAGACCTTCGCCTTGACGCTCTTCACCGCAGATTGCAGGTTGCTGACCACGTCATCCGATGCATCCGACGCTGCATCCTTGCCGCGCTTGTAGACCTTGGTCGCCTGTTCGCCGATCACGGACGCCTGGTCCTTGATGTACTCACCCGCGTCGTCGAGCTGATCCTTGAGGTAATCACTGGCATCGTCGACCTTGCGCTTGATCTGCTTGCGGGTCTTGGTGCCGGTCTGCGGGGCGCAGAGCAGGGCAACAGACGCGCCTGCGGCGACGCCTACGGAAAACACGAGCCAGAACTTGAGAGTATTCATCGCTGCTCCTTGGGCGGGGTTCCACCCTAACGAATCACTTGGAAGCAGACACCGGAGACATGGTTGCTGAAGGGCAAGCGTTTCACGCTGGAGCGGGAGACCGGGATCGAACCGGCGACATTCAGCTTGGGAAGCTGACGTTCTGCCACTGAACTACTCCCGCTTGTGTACCGCTGTGCCGGAGTGGCGCCGGACTTCCTGAGTATAACCCGGCTTCAGGCGAGGTACCGCATTGCCGGTCGCGACACCACGACGCGAAGACACCCGAGCCCTCTGCCGGGTGTTCACAATACCCCGCCTGAGCGCGTAGTATCCCCTCGTGCCACGCAAACCCCATTGCGGGGAACTCCAGGGAGGAGCATCCGGACTCAAGATGAAGTCACTCCTGCTTTCTGCATATAACCAGCTCGCGCTCGCCGAGACGCCTGTTCCCGAGGTGAAGCCGCACGAGGTGCTGATCCGGGTTGCCGCATGTGGTATCTGCGGCAGCGATGTTCATGGCTATGATGGCTCCTCGGGCCGGCGCATTCCGCCGATCATCATGGGCCACGAAGCGGCCGGCACCGTGGAAGCCGTAGGCAGCGCCGCAGTCAACGTGCAGCGGGGCGATCGCGTCACGTTTGACTCCACTGTGTTCTGTGGCGAGTGCGATTTCTGTGCAAACGGCGACGTGAACCTCTGTGAAAACCGGCAGGTGATCGGCGTCTCCTGCGGGGAGTACCGCCGCAACGGCGCATTCGCCGAGTTCGTGGTGGTGCCGCGGCATATCCTTCATCCACTTCCGGACAGCATCACATTTCCGCAGGCCGCGATGCTCGAAGCGGTTGCCGTCGCGCTGCACGCGGTCCATGTATCGCAGCTCTCCGGTGGCGAGACGGCGCTGGTTATCGGCGCGGGCATGATCGGGTTGCTGACCCTGCAGGCTGCTCGTGTTGCCGGCTGCTCACGCGTGATGATCGCCGACGTGGACCCGACCCGGCTCGCGCTGGCACGCAAGGTTGGCGGCGAGGAGATCCTGCATGCGTCTGGCACTGAACTGGTTGCAGATGTGCTGCGCCTCACCGGCGGCGATGGTGTCGACGTGGTGTTCGAGGCGGTAGGCGTCGACGAAACCGTGGCAGCGGCGATCGACTGCACGCGCAAGGGCGGGACGGTCACGCTGATCGGCAACATCGCACAGGCGGTAACGATTCCCCTGCAGAAGGTGGTCACTCGCCAGATTCGCCTGCAAGGCTCGTGTGCATCCGCGGGCGAATATCCGGAAGCCATCGAGCTCCTGGAGCGTGGAAAGATCGTGGTCGATCCGCTGATCACGTCGGTAGCTTCGCTTGAGGAAGGCCCGCAGTGGTTCGCGCGGCTACACGCCCGGGAGCCTAATCTGATGAAAGTGATCCTGACACCCTCAACGCATGCAGAATGACGTATTCGATCTGAGCGGCCAGGTGGCGCTGGTGACTGGTACGAGCCGCGGCCTGGGCCAGTATTTTGCGCGTGCGCTTGCCCGGGCCGGAGCGGACCTCATCCTGACCAGCCGCGACCGCGGCGCGCTTGTGCCGTTTGAGCAGGAGATCCGAGCGATGGGACGCCAGGCTGTTTCTCTCGCGCTGGACGTGCGCGACGCTGACAGCATCGCCCGCATGGCAGAGGAGGCCGCCGCGGCGTTTCCGCAGGTTCACATCCTTGTGAACAATGCGGGCTGCAATGTACGCAAGCCCGCGCTGGAGGTGACGTGGGAGGACTGGAACAAGGTTCTCGACACCAACCTGCGGGGGACGTTCTTTGTGGCGCAGGCCGTCGCGCGCGGCATGATTGCGCATGGCTACGGGCGCATCATCAATATCGGTTCGGTGACGAGCGTCTTCGGCTACGCAGGGCTTGCCCCCTACGGCGCAAGCCGCGGCGGCGTGCGGCAGCTCACGATGAGCCTTGCGGATGACTGGGGGCGGCACGGCGTGACGGTCAACTGCCTTGCCCCGGGATGGTTCCAGACCGAGCAGAACAAGGTCCTGTACGAGAACGCAGAGTGGGTCGAGTACCTCGTCGACCGCATTCCGGCGAAGCGTCCCGGGCGGCCGGATGATCTGGATGGAGCAGTGATCTTTCTTGCCTCGGAGGCCAGTCGCTACGTCACAGGGCAGACCCTGCTCGTGGATGGCGGGATCTCTACCGGCGCAATGCGTGCGACTACGGTGCGTCCACCCGAAGCATCCCGGTGAACGGGGCGGCTTGACATGGTGGGCGGGGCGCTCCTAAAGTTCGACACGCGACCGAAATCCGTTTTGCCGTAAAGGGAGTCGATGCAGCAGCTTCTTGCAACAGAACGAATCGCGACCAGAGAGCTGCGAGGACTCTTCGCTTTGGTCTCAAGAGTGTCTCGCGCGAGTGCACTTCCACTGCTCGCAGCAGCCCTGTGCGCTTCTGTGTACGCGCAGAGCTTCGACGCCCGGACTGGCTCCCGGACTGGCTCCCGGACTGGCTTTTGGACTGGCTCCTGGGGCGCAGCACAGCAGCAGCCGGAGCCACGCAATGCACTTGCCGCAGACGCGTACCAGGACATGACCCTGCGCGAGATCGTGCATCTGTCAGTCGGTGGCACGAAGCTCCGCGTGAAGCTCTCAAACGCATTTGGCACGGCCCCGCTGCGTCTAAACAATGTTCATATAGCGCGGCCACTCTCTGCCGCAAGCAGCGCGATTGATCCCGCAACTGACGTGGCGCTCTCATTCGCCGGGAGCAGCAGCGTTGTGATTCCTGCCGGTGCGGAATACTGGTCGGATCCTGTGGCCTTTGCGGCAGCACCTCTCTCGAACCTCGCAATCTCGATCCACTATGACCAGGCGCCACAGGGGCAGACCGGCCATCCTGGCTCGCGCGCGACTTCCTACTATGTACACGGCGATGCCGCGGCGCAGGCGCAACTGATGAATGCGACCGCGGTAGAACACTGGTATCAGATTGCTGAAGTGGATGTTGCGGCGAGCACGCCTCCAATGACACTTGTTGCGTTTGGCGATTCGATCACGGATGGTCATGGTGCGACGGAGAACGGCAATGATCGCTGGCCGGACGCGCTTGCGGCTCGTCTCCATGCGTCCGCGGCGACAGCAACGCTCGGGGTCGTGAACGCAGGCATCGGCGGTAATCGAATGCTGCTCGACGGGGCAGGCCCGAACGCGCTCGCACGCTTCGACCGCGATGTGCTGGCACGATCGGGAGCAAGCGCGATGATCGTGCTCGAAGGCATCAATGATCTCGGTACGCTCACGTTCAATGGTGAGGTGCCTGCGGCGCAGCATGCGGAGCTCGTGCGCAATGTGCTCGCCGGCTATCAGCAGATGATCGATGAAGCGCACGAGCACGGAATTGTCGTGATCGGGGCGACGATCACTCCTGATCGGACCGCGGCGTACTACCATCCGGGTCCGCTCAGCGAGGCCGATCGGCAGCTGATCAATACATGGATCCGCACCCCGGGCCACTTCGACGCGGTGGCTGATTTCGACCATGTTGTTGCGGACCCTGCGCATCCGGATCAGCTGTTGCCGGCCTTTGACTCCGGCGATCACCTGCACCCCTCGCCTGCGGGATACAAGGCGATGGCCGATGCCGTGCCTCTCAGCGCACTGACACAGCGGCTTCGAATGGTTGGTCGATGAGCCCGCTAGAAGACATGCTGGCGTCCGGGCATGCGAGCCATCTGTTCAGTCTGCACGGGCGAGTCGCCGTAGTGATCGGAGGCAGTTCTGGTATCGGTCGCGCCATCGCGCTGGCACTTGCAGAGGCAGGTGCGGACACGGCCGCGACAGGCCGACGCGTGGACGAGGTGCACGCGGTCGCTGCTGAAATCGAGAGAATCGGTCGACGAACCGTGCGGGCGACGTGTGACGTGCAGGATGACGCATCGATCGAGCGCTTTGCTGAAGCGGTGAGGAGTGCGCTGGGTGAGCCCGCGATCCTCGTGAACTGCGCTGGCATCACAAAGCGAACGCCGACGCTTTCCTGTTCTGAAGAAGAGTGGCTCCGCATCCTCGACGTCAATCTTACGGGGACGCTGCGCGCGTGCCAGGTGTTCGCTCCAGCGATGGTGGCTGCCGGCTACGGGCGCATCGTCAACATCGCGTCCCTGGCGAGCTTCGAGGCCTTTCATGAGGTCGCTGCGTATGGCGCGAGCAAGAGCGGTGTTGCGTCACTCACGCGCTCGCTTGCTGTGGAGCTATCGCGCGATGGCGTGTGTGTGAATGCCATCGCGCCGGGGATCTTTCCAACAGCACTAAACTCTCAGCTTCTCTACGGCAGTGCGCGCGGCCGCGAGTTGCTGCTGCGGACGCCCATGGCTCGCTTTGGCGAAGTGGAAGAGCTGGGCGGAGCCGCCGTCTTTCTTGCCTCCGAGCAGGCGTCGTTTGTCTCCGGGATTGTGTTGCCCGTCGATGGTGGCTTTCTTGCAAGCGGAGTGAACCAATAACAACTCATCTGAGATTCCACTTAGGACGCGTGCCCATGGCCCGGTATCTGCGGCTTCGTTTCGCTGTTCGCCAAACCCTGGCAACGCTCGTTGTGCTCGCTGCCCTGCAGGGAGCCCATGCAGAGGACGGCTCCGAAGGCTGGCTTCGCTACGCGCCGCTGACCGGGGCCGCCCACTCAGCCTGCCTGCATCTGCCAGAGATGATCGTCGCGAAGGAGCTGGCCGATCCCGTGATTGCCTCGTCGGCGCAAGAGTTACAGAAAGGCATCGCGGGTATGTGCGGCGTCCAGTTACAGATACGGAGCGAGAGCCGCGGCCACTCCGCATTCTTTCTCAACGCGAGCCCGGAGCCATTGCGGTCAGAGGCTGCCTCAGTACCGCCCGAGGATGCCTTTCGGCTTCTGCCCCGTGGACGGAGCCTGGCCATCTCCGGAACTGGCACACGCGGAGTGCTCTACGGAACCTTTGCGCTGCTTCGCGGAATTGCGGTTGGTCGTTATCCAGGTGGCCCACACACCGAGACGGCAGCCGCCGCGATTCGCTGGACGAATGAATGGGACAACCTCGACGGCACAATTGAACGTGGCTATGCGGGCCGTTCGATCTTTTTCGAAGATGGCCATGTGCGCGCGGACCTCAGTCGCGTTCGCCCCTATGGACGTCTGCTTGCTTCGGTCGGGATCAATGGCATCACGATCAACAACGTCAACGCCGACATCCGGATGCTCACGCCCGAGATCATCGACGGGGTTGCGCGCATTGCTGCCGAGTTTCGCCCATACGGCGTTCGCGTGTCGCTCTCGGTGGACTTCTCAAGCCCGAAGGCGATCGGCGGGCTCGACACCTTTGATCCTCTGGACGGGAACGTCGTGGCCTGGTGGAGCAAACAGATCGACGCGATCTACCAGAGGATCCCTGACTTCGCTGGCTTTACCGTGAAGGCTGACTCCGAGGGCAAACCAGGCCCCTCACAATACGGGCGCAGCCCGGCACAAGCTGCGAATATGCTTGCCGCTGCGCTGAAGCCTCACGGGGGGCTCGTCCTCTATCGCGCGTTCGTCTACAACCATCACCTGGACTGGCATGACCTGAAAGCAGATCGTGCGCGGGCCGCATACGATATCTTCCATCCACTCGACGGCACGTTTGCTGACAATGTTGTCGTGCAGATCAAGAACGGACCAATCGACTTTCAGGTGCGCGAGCCCGTGTCGCCTCTCTTCGCAGGGCTTCGCAGGACCAACGAGTCCATGGAGCTTGAAGTCTCGCAGGAGTACACCGGGCAACAGCGCCATCTCGTCTTCCTTGTTCCGCAATGGGAGACGTATCTCGACACAGACATGCGCGTGGACAACCAGCCCTCACCGGTGAAGTCGATCGTTGAGGGTCATACATTCCACCGCCCAGTGGGCGGTCTTATCGGCGTAGTCAATGTTGGGCTCGATACAAACTGGATGGCGCATCCGCTTGCCATGGCAAACCTATATGGCTTTGGCCGACTTGCATGGAATCCAGACCTCAGCTCGGAAGAAATCGTCGACGAGTGGACCCGACAGACCTTTGGCAATGATCCACTCGTGGACCACACGATCGACGATATGCAACTACGATCGTGGCCGATCTATGAGCGCTACACCGGGCCCCTTGGCCTGGGCACACTCGTTGACATCATCGGCCCCCACTTTGGCCCAGGGCCAGAGTCCGCAGAGCACAATGGCTGGGGCCAGTGGCTTCGAGCCGACCATGAAGGCATCGGCATGGATCGTACGGTCGCAACGGGCACCGGCTATATCGGGCAGTACCCCCCTGAGCTAGCGGCCGAGTACGAATCGCTTGCACGGTGCCCTGAGCCGTTGCTGCTCTTCATGCACCATGTGCCCTACACATTTCGATTGCACTCGGGCAAAACCGTGATCCAGCACGTCTACGACACGCACTACGAAGGTGCAACCGAAGCAACGCAGTTAGTTGCGCAGTGGCAGACGCTCGCCGGCCATGTAGATCGAGAACGCTATGAGAAGGTGCTGGCGCTCCAGCGTGCGCAGGCCGGGTTTGCGATCGTCTGGCGGGACGTGGTCAGTCGCTGGTTCCTGGAGCAATCCGGTATCCCCGATGCAGGGGGACGAGTCGGCCACTACCCCGATCGGATGGAAGCTGAGTCGATGCGTCTCGACGGGTACCAGGTGAGGGAGATCACACCCCGGGAGATGGCAAGCGGCGGACACGCCATCACGTGCAGCGCGGCACAGTGCTCTGCAACGGCCACGGTGACGAAGCCTGCAGGCCGGTACCGGCTTGCAGTCGCCTATTATGACTTTCTTGATGGCGCTTCTAAATACACGCTCCTGCTGAACGGAAACGTCATTGGGCAATGGAGCGCAGATGCGAACCTCCCGCTCGACACCATCAGCGGCACAACGGCCACACGTTGGACCCATTGGACGCCGATCGCCCTGAAACCCGGTGATACGCTCAAGCTGATCAGCAAGCCCGATGGCAAGGAACCGGCAGCCGTCGATTACATCGCGCTTACCCCGGAGAATCAGTAACCGTGAAGATTACGAATGCGCGTGTCAGCGTTTGCTCGCCGGGCCGAAATTTCGTCACGCTTATCGTCGAAACGGACGAGGGAGTGCTCGGACTAGGAGATGCGACGCTGAATGGTCGTGAGCTCGCTGTCGCGAGTTACCTCACGGATCACCTGCTTCCGTGCCTCATCGGTCGCGATCCCTTCAACACAGAGGACACGTGGCAGTACTTCTATCGCGGCGCCTACTGGCGGCGCGGCCCTGTCACGATGACCGCGATCTCTGCGATCGATGTTGCCTTGTGGGATCTCAAGGCTCGCGCGCTCGGCGTGCCGGTGTACCAGTTACTCGGCGGGAAAAGCCGTGAGTCCGTGCTCGTCTACACACACGCGAACGGCAAAACGAATGAAGAAGCCCTCGACGCAGCCGCCACTTATATCGAAGAGGGTTACCAGGCCGTGCGGCTACAGAGCGGCGTGCCAGGGCTCGCCAGCACGTATGGCGTGGCCAAGGGCAACACACCGTACGAACCTGCGGAGCGTGGTCTGCCCAGCGAGGCTGTCTGGTCGACAGAAAAGTATCTAGCGCACGCGCCACAATTGTTTGAGCAGGCACGGCAACGCTTCGGTGAAGACATCCACCTCCTGCATGATGTGCACCACCGGCTCACTCCCATTGAGGCTGCGCGTCTTGGTAAGGCTCTTGAGCCCTGTCATCTCTTCTGGCTGGAAGATCCCATCCCGGCAGAACTGCAGGAGGGGTATGCATTGCTGCGGCAGCACACCACCACGCCCATTGCGACTGGCGAAGTCTTCAACTCGATCTGGGATGCAAATGAACTTATCCAGCGTCAATGGATCGACTATCTACGGATGACGCTGGTACATGGGGGTGGCTTGACTCACCTCAAGAAAGCGGCAGATTTTGCAGCTATGTACCATGTGCGCACGGGCTGCCACGGCGCGACCGATCTCTCGCCCATCACCATGGCGGCTGCACTGCACTTTGGACTTGCGGTGCATAACTTCGGTATCCAGGAGTATATGCATCACTCGCCCGAGACGAACGAGGTTTTCCCGCACTTCTACAGCTTTCAGGGAGGCTCGATGTACCCCGGAGAGGGGCCGGGGCTCGGGGTAACATACAACGAAACCCTGGCGGCGAAGTACCCATACCAGCGGGCTTACCTCCCCGTAAATCGCAAGCTCGATGGAACCCTGACTGATTGGTGAGACCCCAGGCGGCCTCATGGATCTCGCACTGCCATTCGGCGCGGACCCATGACAATGCTCGAGCAGGTGAACGGTCCGAAACGCCTTGACTCGGCTGCTGCCGCCAGCGTACGGCGCGTTTTGGGCATGCCGGCCGGCGTCTGCACCAGCTGCGTCACCCCGATCTCGCAAGCCGTCTGGTCAGTGACGCGAGCACCCGCATCACCCCTGCCGCGATGATCTGCTCGCCCATGCTGAAGCCGGTTGTGCTGACAACGAGCTTCCTGCTCTTGCCCCTGCCAGTGCCCTTGTTGCGTCGCGGCGCGCCGCTCGTCTTGCTCACGCCGCTTCCTCGATCGTGCCTGGAGCCAAGCCGTGCAGGCTTGGCTTCAGTTAGAAGTTAATGGCGAGCCGAGACACATCGACTTCCGCGCCCTGGCACGCAGGCGGGCGCGCAGACCTAGTCCGCATGACCTTGCTGACGCTGCCATGGATGCTACTCGCTCCCCTCCTCCGAGCCCTCGCCGCCGAGGCCATCCCCGCGTATAGCACGCGGCCGCATGTCATCGTCGCAGGCGTCCTGGTCATTGCAATGCTGGCAACGTTCTTGCCGGTGCCAATGGCACTCGATGTTGGGCTCGAGTGAACGCTTTACCACGAGGGCGTCCCACTTCCTTCGTTGCGACGCTTTTCCGCACGCTAGGACCGGTCAGCATCTACTCACTGTCCGCACTTGGTCATCAACTTGATCGTTCAGTGCCGCTGCGCCCCGGGGGCGGCGACGGGAGGTTTCCGTGCGTTGGCAGGCCTGCTGGTGCTCGCATTCATGAAGGAGGCGCGTCACCCGATTGCCCATCTACCAATGCAAGAAGCGCCGACCTGTGCCGGCGCTTCTTGGCTCGAGCCTGGATCCCAATGCTTATGCGTCGGCGTGCTCGAGTACTTCCTCGCGTACTGCCTCATCCCGCTGCTCTTCCGCTGGGCTCTTCGGCAGGGCAATCGCGAGCACGTCCTCGATGCGTTTTGCATAGTGGATCGTGACACCCTCGGTCTGCGCCGGTAGGAGGTCTTCCTCGACGTTCTGCCGCACATCCGCCGGAAGGATCACCTGCTTCACGCCGGCACGCTTGGCAGCAAGGAACTTCTCCTTGATGCCGCCAACTGGCAGCACATTGCCGGAGAGCGTGATCTCGCCCGTCATCGCAACGAGCGGATGTACCGGTTTGTCCGTCAGCAGCGAAACCAGGGCCGTCGCCATCGTGACACCAGCCGAGGGCCCATCCTTCGGGATGGCGCCGGCCGGCACGTGGATGTGCAGGTCGATGTCCCGGGTGAAGTCCTCCGACAGTCCGAGCGACACAGCGTTGGAGCGGACCCAGGTCAGCGCGGCCTGCATCGACTCCTGCATCACCTCACCGATCTGCCCGGTCATGGTGAAGCCGCCCTTACCCTTCATCCGGTTCGCTTCGATGAACAGTACGTCCCCACCGGCAGGCGTCCAGGCAAGCCCGACCGCTACTCCCGGCCGCGCCGTGCGCTCTGCGATCTCGGTATCAACCCGCACCTTGATCCCGCCCAGAAACTCCTGGACCGTCTCACGGGTGACGAGCAGCTTGTCGTCGTGACCTTCGGCAATGCGGCGAGCCTGCTTACGGCAGACCGTGCCGACCAATTGCTCTAGCCGCCGCACGCCAGCCTCACGCGTGTAGTGGCGGACGATGAAGCCGATCGTGTCCTCCGGGATCTCGATCTGCTCCGGCGTCAGGCCGTTCTCCTTGATCTGCCGGGGAACGATGTAGCGCTCCGCGATATGGCGCTTCTCCTCCTCGGAGTACCCGGAAAGCTCGATGATTTCCATGCGGTCCCGCAGCGGCTCAGGGATCGTGTCAAGCTGGTTTGCCGTGCAGATGAACAGCACCTTCGACAGGTCAAAGGGCTGGTCCAGGTAGTTGTCCCGGAACGTTGCATTCTGCTCCGGATCTAGGGTTTCCAGCAGTGCAGCAGACGGATCGCCGCGGAAATCGCGGCCCAGCTTGTCGATCTCGTCAAGCAGCAACACTGGATCGTTGGTTCCTGCGCGGCGAATGTTTTGGATGATCTGCCCTGGCAGCGCGCCGATGTACGTTCTGCGATGGCCGCGGATCTCCGCCTCATCATGCATACCGCCGAGAGACAGGCGCTGGAACTTGCGACCTAGAGAACGAGCAATCGACCGGCCAAGCGAGGTTTTCCCCACGCCCGGAGGCCCGACGAAGCAGAGAATCGGCCCCTTCATATCGGGCTTCAGCCGACGCACGGACAGGTAGTCGAGAATGCGATCCTTGACCTTGCGCAGCTCGTAGTGATCCTCATCGAGGACCTGCTTCGCAGCAGCGATGTCAATCGTGCCGCCGGTGCTCTTCGACCAGGGCAGCACAGCGAGCCACTCGATATAGTTCCGCGTGAGCGAGTAATCGGCAGCCATCGGCGACATGCGGCTAAGGCGATTGAGTTCCTTGAGCGCTTCTTTCTTTGTCTCGTCGGGCATTCCCGCGGCTTCGATCTTCTCGCGTAAATCCTCGATGTCGCGCTGGCCTTCGTCGCCCTCTCCCAGCTCCTTCTGGATCGCCTTCATCTGCTCGCGCAAGTAGTAGTCGCGCTGGGATTGCTGGACCTGGTCCTGTACCTCGGACTGGATCTTGTTGCGGAGGGACTGCACTTCGACTTCGCGCGCGAGATGCTTGTTCACGCGCTCGAGGCGCTTCTGCACGTCCGAGGTCTCAAGCAGTTCCTGCTTGTCAGAGGTGGAGAGAAACGGCAGAGAGGACGAAACAAAGTCCGACAGCCGCGAGGGGTCGTCGATCTGACCGGCAATGGTCTGGAGTTCATCAGACAGGGTAGGCGATGCCGCGACGATGGTCTGGAAGTCGGACACCACATTGCGCAGCAATGCCTCTGTTTCGGGTCCGGGTGCCATCGGCAGCTCTGGAACCATCTCCACGGTCGCCGTCATAAACGGTTCGATCTGTTCGAAGTCGTCGAGCTTGACGCGCTCACCACCCTCGGTAAAAACAAAGAGGCTCTGGTTCGGCATCTTGACGACCTTGTGGACGGTCGCCAGGGTTCCGTAGGTATGTAGATCCGCAGGCTGCGGGGCATCCAAGCGCGGGTCGCGCTGTGCAACGACCACGATGGTCTTCTCTTCGCCCAGGGACTGGATCAGTTGTATCGAACCCTCGCGCCCGACCGTGAGCGGCAGGACAGCATGCGGAAACAGAACCGTATCACGCAGGGGAAGAACCGGAAGCGTACGAGGCCGTGGCGCAGAACGGTCATCCCGTTCGCTTCGAGGAGCTGCACCGCTGGGCCTTATGATACTGAGGAAGTCACTTGACATGAGTGTGTCCTTATCAACTTTCCTCTATTTGACGTCGCAACTTAAAGAAGGATGCAGAAGAGATCGCAGGTCTCCAATTCGGGCCGGGGAGACCTGCCAGAGGTAAGGTACTGCACCGGTAGCCTTGTTGGCTGCTCTCATTGTTCTCTTTGTATCGGCAGCTTCGCAGGAAGCCGAGAGTCCTATAGTTATCTGCGCAAACGAAGGTACCTCGTGAGAGTCCCTCGAGGATCACCCTACCTTGAATCTTCGGCTGCATGGTAGCGCCCGAGTTCCTTGACGAGGGTGCACTGAGCGGCCAGTTCTCCGAGTGCCTGTTCCGCCCGAGCCTCATCGGAAAGCTGGTAATCGGCGTAGAAGATGTACTCCCAGGGAGAGCCCGGCACAGGACGAGACTCGATACGGGTCAGGTTCAGACCGCAGTGCGCAAAGACCTCAAGTGCCCGCACCAGGGACCCGGGCGCATCCGGCACAGCAAAGGCGATGGACACCTTGTTTGCGGGATAACTGTTTCGGGGCAGCTGCTGGTTTGCAGGCAGCGCGGCCCGGATCAGAAAGAAACGGGTGTAGTTTTCACCGTGATCCTGAACCTTGCCGAGAAGAACCTGACCTCCGTGGAGCTCCGCGGCAGCGAGACTGGCGATGGCAGCCGCCGTTCCTCCCGAACGAAGAGCATGGGTCACAGATCCGGCCGTGTCGTAGAAAGGAACCGGGACGAGGCCTGGGTGACTCGCGAAGAGGTTTCGACACTGAGCCAATGCCACCGGGTGCGAGTAGACCTCATGGATGGAGGAGAGGTCTGCGCCAGGGGCCGCGATCAACTGGTGCTCAATGCGCAGCATCCGCTCGGCCTCGATCCGGACGGGATGGTCAAGCAGGAGGTCGTAGTGCTCAAGCACTGAGCCCGCGAGCGAGTTCTCGATCGGGATGACCGCGGCGTCGACTTCTCCCCGGCTGAGCGAGTCAAAAACCTGCCTGGACAGCGAGCGCGGGCTAAGGACCAGCCCTGAGGGGAAGAATTGGCGGGCGGCTTCGTGGCTGAACGAACCCTCTTCGCCCTGGATGGCAACACGCACGTGCTTGCTCCTACTGGGTACATGGGGTCGGGAAATCTTTCGTGTCACGCAACCGATCTTCCGCTACCTGCACCCAAGTGTCTCGTACACAATATTACGGTTTGAGGAGCTCCTTCATGCTTTGGACTATCTTTGTCATTCTGCTCGTTCTCTGGCTTGTTGGGCTTGTGAGCTTCCATGCTGTTGGCGCTTACATTCACATTCTGCTTGTTCTGGCTATCGTGGTGCTCCTGATCCAGCTGATCACCGGGCGACGCTCAGCGCTGTAGTCTCCCCTATTGGCATGTGCAGCGAAGTCACATCGCGTGATGACGCTGCACCGAGATCGCCAGCGCTACGAAAAAGAAGAAGACGATTGATACCACGCCGTTCAAGGTAAAGAATGCAGCATTAATGCGGCTCATGTCCCGTGGCGAAATGATCGCGTGCTCATAGCCGATCGTGGCGACTGTAAGCAGAACTCCGGCTAGCCCGAGCCAGCCAAGTGAAAATGCCCGCACCGTCAGGAACAACAGAATCAGCATCGCGATGTGGAGAACGCGAGCCACTGCAAAGGCGGCCGGCACTCCCAGTGCAGATGGGATGGACTTGAGTCCATGCGCGCGATCGTGTTCAGCATCCTGGCAGCTATAAAAGATGTCGAATCCTGCAGTCCAGCAGAGCACGGCGCCGGCCAGAAGAAGGATCCGGGGATCGATCGTTCCCCGCACGGCGATCCATGCCGCAGCTGGCGCAATCCCGAGGGACAGTCCGAGGAAGACGTGGGACCAGCGGGTGAAGCGCTTGGTGTAGGAGTAGAGCAACACGATGCCGAGCGCAAGCGGGGAGAGCAGAAACGTGAGCCGGTTCAACTGATGCGTGGCCAGGATGAACAGCGCGGCAGACAGCAGGGTGAATCCGCCGACGAACCGGCGCGTCAGTATGCCTGCGGGGATCGCCCGCGTGGCGGTTCTTGGGTTCCGCGCGTCGAGCTCCGCGTCAGCCCAGCGATTAAAGGCCATTGCTGCTGACCGAGCCGAAACCATGCAGACGAGGATCCAGACAATCTGCATCGGTCGGGGCCAGCCGCCTGCGGCAAGCATAGCCCCGGTAAGAGCGAAGGGGAGCGCAAACACGGAATGCTCCCACTTGATCATTTCCAACGTGTGACCGACGGAACGAAAAACTGCCATCTATCTACTTTACTGCCGCGACCACTGAGGCCCCGCCCGCCGTCCCTCTTCCGCTGCTCTGACATGGCCTTTGCCTCTCAGAGCAGCGTTGAAGGTACGGTCCGGTAGGTTGCCAACGGACTGCTAGAACGCCTGGAAGCTGTCATCAAGCGGGAACTCGTCGGTCACCGTGGCACTTGTTTTTGTGTTGAAGTTCTGTGGAGGCATTGCTCCGGCGGACTTCACAGGAGCGCGCATCAGAGGCATGGCGAGCGGAATCGTCCGAGGAGACATCTCCTTGAACTTTGCCCCCAGAACTGGTCTGGACTTCGCTCCGCTTGGGTGGAGGAAACGGGTAGGTTGCTTGCTGACGCTGCTGGGGGAGCTGTCCTCAACCAGGGCCTGCAGGCGGTTGACCACATCTTTCAGGCTCTCTGATTGAGCGCTGAGCTCCTGGGCTGCCGCCGCACTCTGCTCCGCGCTGGCAGCAGTCGTCTGGGTCACTTGCTCCATCTGGCTGATTGCTTTTCCGATCTGGCCGATGCCGCGGGATTGCTCCTGGCTGCCCAGGCTGATCTCGTCCACCATGATCTTCACGCTCTGCGCGTCTTCGGTGACGGCTCGGATGGCAGCCGCCACCTGGTCGACCTTGCCCTTCCCTTCGTTGGATTTGGTGATGGACTCCTCGATCAGTGCGGCCGTATCTTTTGCGGCCTGCGCGCTTCGCTGCGCGAGACTGCGAACCTCATCGGCAACCACGGCGAAGCCCATCCCAGCCTCGCCGGCACGCGCGGCTTCAACGGCTGCGTTGAGTGCCAGGATATTGGTTTGGAAGGCAATTTCATCGATCACCTTGATGATCTTTGAAATCTTGGAGCTGGAGTCATTGATCTCGTTCATCGAGACCACCATGTCCTCCAGTTGCTGGTTGGCGCGCGAGACCTTCACCATCGAACCTGTTAGCAGTTCTGCGGTTGAACGCGCATTGTCGGAATTCTTCCGCGCCATGGAGTTGATCTGCTCGGAAGAGGCGGAGGTTTCCTCAAGCGAGGCAGCCTGCTCGGAGGAGCCCTGTGCCAGCGACTGGCTGGAGGAGGAGATTTGCGCAGCGGCATTCGCGACCTGGTCGGCGCCGTCCCGCATCTCCAGCAGCTGACCAGCCAGCGTTCCGCTGATCTGACGGACAACGTAAACGACCCCTACACCCACAAGAAGACTCAGGATCATCATCAGGATGGTAATGATGCGGGCGGGACCGGCCAGCAGGGCTTCCTCCTCTGCATGTTGCGCGATGAACTTCATCTCGCCATTCATCACATCGCTGGCCGCGTCGGCGATACGCGAGACAATGGGACCCACTTTGTTAGTGCAGAGCTCGGAGAGCTGCGCTGCGTCATGGTTCTGCAATGCAGCCTGGTAGTCCACGAGCGCTTGTGCAAGCGGATCCATCTCGCCAAGGATGCGGGATCGTATCATCTCCCGGAGCTCGGGGCTTCGTGTCGACTGCTCGAAGGCCAAGGCTTCTGCCCTGACCCCGGTCATGTCATCATTCGCTCGTTGTAGCAATGCGCGTGCCTGTTCGTCGTGTCTCAGGGACCCCTGAAGCGCGACTCCGCGGATTGAGGAGACCATGTCACTGGACAATAAGTCCATGTTCGATATCCTGGCCACGATGGGCAGGTAGTGCGTGTCCACTTCGTCGATGGACTTACCAAGCACGGTAACGTTCCGGATCGCCAGGCCACCAGTAATCAGCGTTGTGATGAGCAAGGCTCCCAGGGCTGCATAGAGCTTCTTTCCAATGGTCATTAGGCGCGCCTTCTCTCATGCTGCAACGGCCAGCGCCAGTCGGGGTGCGGACGCCGCAGAGGGTCTACTTTGCTCTTCCCTATCGGCAGCAAGCCCCAGGTTGTTCTCTCTTTCCTCAGAAAAGACCTTGCTGTTCGTAAAATAGTAATGGCCCTGCCGAGGCAGGGCCATCCTTGCACTCATACGCTCCTACTTCGGGCTTCCCTCTCCATTCGCGACCTGAAGATTATTGATGACTTTGAAAACGCCCGGCACGCTGTTAGCCCGGATGCCGGCCGCCTCCTTGTCCGCCTGCGTGTCAACGACCCCGTATAGAGTGAGGTTTCCATTCTGCACGGAGATCCGGATCGGCTTGGCAGGGTCGATTGCGTACTTGTTCAAAGAAGGAAAGCCATAGATGGTGCGGAAGGCCTGGATGCGGATGCGATCATCCATCGGGGAGGTGGGATCGACCTGGATGTCATTGATCACATCCTTCACCCCTTTGGTGTTACTTGCGACTGCCACCGCCGAGTCGGCATCCACCGGGCCATATGCGGTGCCACCAAGCGTGACCACGCCGTTGCGAACACGCACGGCAATCGCATTGAACGCTGTGGTTCCATAGCCGACGCGGTCGTACTCTATCGCCTTCACGAGCTTCTGCTGCAACTCCGCATCGGGGACCGACGGGCCCTGGACCTCGATCTCGTTGTCCACAGCCGTGACGCCCTTGACATGGCGGGCGCGCTTGCCGGCCTCCTCTTTGTCATCAAACACCGCGACCGAACCATGCAACACAGCCACGCTTCCCTGCATGGTTCCCTGCACACCGCTGAACTGCTTCTTGTTAAGAGCTTTGGCGAGCGCACTCTGGAGCCCCGGGTCATTTTGCGCTCCAGAGAGACCCGGCGAGGCAAGCGCCAGAGAGAAAGCCAGTGCTGCCGCCTTCAGCTTTGAGCCGTTTTGCATAGTTCTTGCTCCTTCCACCCGGGGCAGCTCTGTTCCGCCGTGCTGCCCAGGTTCGTGATCAATTTAAAGGATGCGCGGATCGCCTCAGCGGTACCGTTGATGCAGCTTCACTTCAAAGCTGAAGACTCCGGCCTCATCACGAAGCGCCAGCACCGAGACGTTTGGCGTCAGGTTGTACTGCCCCTGGATCAGCTGTTGCGCCGTAGAGTTGACGTTGGTCGCGTACATTACCGTTCCATTCTTTGAAATCTGCTGCTGCACGGTGATGCGGGCGGTGGAGTTGCCGGAGCCGCTGACAAAGGTGGGGTCGATCTTCACGCTGCCACCGCCGAACAACTTGTTGATCCGGCTTGAAAGCGTTGCGTTAAGCGCTCCGCCCAGGATCGAATCAGCGGTGCTGTTCACCCCGGCGTTGGTCTGCTGCGCCGAGTAGATCGCCGACTCCTCCTGGGTGCGCCCGAGCGCGAGCAGTGAGAAGATGTCCTGCTCCGAAAGCGGTGGTTCCGACCGGAACGTAGGCGTCAGCTTTTCCGCCGTCCCGTGCACACCGATGATGATGTCGTAATCCTCAACATGAGCGCTTGCTTCGAGATCAATCGTTGGGTCGATCTTTACGGGATTCGTAAAGTAGATATCGCCATGCTGCAGAACATAGTGGGTGCCGCCAAAGGTCGCGTCGCCTTCTGTGATTGAGACATGCCCAAGCACCGAAGGATCTGCTGCCGAGCCGCGGACGTAGAGATCGATGTCTCCTGCCACCTTGGCATATGAGTTGTTGATGTCCAGCTGCTGCGCCGAGGTGATGTGAACGTCCAGCTTGATCTTGTTCCCGAATGCTGTCGGATCAGGCGGAGGCGAGATACCGTTTGAGGAAAAGCTCGAAGCATCAAGACCGGGATTGATCGTGAAGCGTGTCACCAGGACGCCGCCACTGACAAGGATGTTCTGCAGGCCACCCTGGATCCGGATCTTGCTGTTGAAGACCGTGCTGACTCCCGAGTAACGAACACGAACCTGCTGGGCATTGATCGTGAGATCGGCATAAACCCCCTGCTGATAGGCAACGTATCCGCCGAAGGTAAGATCGCCGCCCCCACTCGTCGCCTTCAGAGTGCTCACCGAGAGTCGGCCCTGATCGAAGACCAGCGAACCGTTCAGGTGGTTGATCCCGTTCGGGAGATCCCCGTAAGCGAGATCAACTTCATGGAAGTCCACAGAACCCTCGAGATCGGGCTTCTCGATCGTATTACCGGCAGTCAGATTCAGCGTGACCGTTCCACTTGCATGGATGTCCGGAACAAACGTGTGCGCGACGTCGAGCTTCAGCATGCCAGTTGCCTTGGCATCCAGCAGCCGGTTAGTTCCGAAGATAGCCGCGCGCCCCTGTGCCATCAGGTCGGTGCCGGTACCGATGATATGGAGTGGTTGCAGTTGCACAATCCCGTCTCGCAACGAGGCACGCAGGCTGCCATCAGTGCCCAGGGTTGCGCCCTGGGCACTGACCGAGATCTTCGATAGGTTCGCATCCCCGCTGAGTTGCTGCGGCTTGGCAAGCGGGCCACTTACCGTGACCGTACCTGCGATCAGCGAGTCACCCTTGACGCCGTTGACGTTGAACAATGCGAGGTAGGGATTGATATCGAGGTTGCTGAGCGTCAGCTTGGCCTGGGTCACGTAGTCCCCGGTGAGGCCTGCCTGCGCGTGCAGCACAGCACTTGCACCATTGAGGTGAGCGGTCATATCAGCAAGCAGCACTGCTGCTGCACCGCTTCCCTCTGTGTGAGCGACCAGGTCCACTGTGCCGGTAGACGGAATGCCTCCCGCGGGGTTCGAAATCACAAGCTGTGTCAGATGCGCGTTCGCCTGTAGCGACGGGTTCTCGACCGTGCCCTGCCCCGCGGCATGCAGCGCAACCTGCCCGTGAATCGTCAGCGGTGACTTCCGAAGTGCCTGCAAGTTCGCCAGATCGATACCAGCGGCATCGGTTACGAAATGGAATCGTTTGCTGGTGAGGTTGTAGCCGCCATTGCCGGAGATCTGCCCACCCGCGATCAGGAAAGTAAATCGCGACGCACCTACGTCCTGCCCTTGGAAGGTCAGGTCCGCAGTGAGGCTCTTGTACGGCTCGCCATACACAGCGCCGCCCAGGACATTCACGTGGCCACCGCCATTCAGGTTGCCGAGTGTCCCACCAACGGTTGCATTCAGATCGAGCGTGCCGGTGACCGGGAGGCTGGACTGCCCGGCTAGCGCAAGCAGATCCGGGATGTTGGCCTTGGTGATGCTGGCGTTCGCCTGGATCGCGGCATCATTGTCATAGACATAGCCCTTGCGGCGCGTGCGATGCGCGTGAAGCTGGCCAGAAGCGTGGACCTGCGTGGTGCCACGCGTGATCAGTGCGCTCTGGACAGAGATCATCGCCGGGGAGTACTCGGCATCGGCGGTCAGCGAGTCGATGTGAAATGCAGTGGGACCAGTCGGCGTCGTGGCAGCGGCAGGGACCGCAACGGGCGTTCCGGATGGATTGGTCGGCTGCACGCTGCTGGCGACCGCGGCTGTTGTTCCCGCTGCAGGCGCGCTGTTCAACAGGACGTCAAAATTGTTGACCGCAAGATGACCTGTCACATCCGGGGCTGCAAGATTGCCGGTGACGACGCCGTTGAAAGACGCAGTGCCGTGCAGCGCAACCGGAACAGGCGCGGAACCCTTCTTCGTGCCGCCGATGCCGAAGGTCGCGAGCGCCTTGTTGAACTCGCCAAGGTTTGAGATAGAGACCTGCGTTTGGAGGGAGGAGTGTGCCCCGGCTGCGAGGCCGATGCCGCCCGTCACATTGAGCTGGGTGCCTGGCGTATGCGCATTGAGTTGATGCACCAGCACGCTACTCGTCCTGCCGGAGTACGTAACATCCGCGATGCCATTTACCGGCACATCACCACCCGCGAGTTGCGCCGGAGCATTGAGTGCTATGCGTGCATTGGCTGTCAGGTCGGAAGCATTGCCGGTCCAGTGCAGCGCCACGGTTCCCGAGGCAGTGGTGAAGAAGCCGAGATGCTGAAACTTGGGTGGCGCAATGATGGACAGGATGGAAGGCAGCGTGAAGCCTTCCAGCTTTGCATTCACATCGCCGACGGAAACCTGCGCTTTGGCAGGCGCGTTACTTGTCGCATCCGACACCGCCTTATTCACGTCATGGGCGGCCTGGGCAGCGGCCTGCGTCTTGGCACCAGGCTGAACAATGGTCGGAGCACTCTGGGGTGTGGTCGGTGCAAGCCAGTGATCGAGGCGCGCGTCCCCCGTCAGCGAGCCCCCTGTTTCCAGCTTGGCACGGAGGTTCTGGAGCGCGATGAGGTCCTGCGTGATGTGAACGTCCGTCGAAGCATTCAGGCCCTGGAGATTGATGCCGGCGTCCTTGTAAGTCGCGCCTGCAATGCGCGTTTCGCCGTCGACAGTGAACAGGGCCTTCGTGCCCTGCCCATGAAGATCCAGCGCGACCACTCCGCGATCCACACCCGGGATCGCTGCGAGTGCTTCAGCCTCGCGCAAGTCGATGGTGCCCTTCGTGGACAGCTGCCAGTGCGGATCTGCGAAGTTGCTCACTTCAGCATGCGCAGCCAGCGTAGAGCTGCCCGCGGAAAACTGCAGGTCGGGCACACTGAGAGTGTTGCGGCCCATCAACGCGGAGACTGTGAGGTGCGAGTGGATCGGCGCAGCGATGGACCGGCGCGCGGTCAGATCGGCAATCGAGAGCGAGGCTTTGTACTGGTCGGTAGAGGCGAGATAGTTGACGCCGACTTCGAGATCGTTTGCCGCGAGTGAGAAAGGGATGGCCTGCTGATTGAAGAGGGCGGTGCCGTCATTGATCTCGGCGCGATCCACGGCAAGATCGAAGATCTGATTAATGGTGGAGTTCAGATCCGTTGGCGCGCTCTTCTTCTTTGGTACAGGCTGGTTGGTCGAACCATCCTTGTAGACGATGAGGTGCACGACAGGCCTGTCAATGCCGAGATAGTTCAGGCCGATCTTGGCGCGGAAGAACGAGATGATCTTGACATGAACGAGAAGCCGGTCGAGGTGCGCGTATGGGACCTCACCCGGAGCTTCCAGCCCATGAATGGTCAGATTGTCCGCTTCGAACTCGAGGTGCAGCAAACGCCAGCGAAAGGCACCAAGTTCGACGCGTCCGCCGGTCGAGTCTTCGAGAACCTTGATCAACTCACCGCGCACCTTGTTCGCGAACTGCGGTGTAGACGCGTACCAGCTCACGCCGGCGACGAGAAGTGCGAGCACAACAACACAGATCAGAAGGATCTTCAGGAAGAGGTGCCGCTTTGGACGGGGAGTATCGCCGCCTGCGGTGGCGCGGCGTCCGAACAACGAACTTGGTGTTGTGCTCATAGGGTTCCCTCCGGCACATTGTCCTGGTCCTGCCCATGTGCATTGCTCTGACCGTAGGCAGGCACAAGAATCTCGACACTGCCCTGCTGGCGGAGAGATGCTTCCCACTCATCGATCTGCTTGGTGACCTGCTCCTGCAGCAGGATCTCTTCAATCCGCGGCTGCAGCGATTTCACGGGCGGCGGCGTCTCGTGTTTTGCACGAAATTCCGGGACCAGTGTCTTGTCGTAGTAACTCTGCACCTGGTCGGTAGGCACACGCACGCCCTGCCGGAAACGAAGATTCAGGTAGTCAAGAATCACCAGCCGTTCGCGCCAGCGCTGGTTCACTTCCTCCGGCGTCATGCCGCGATCCGCGAGGTACTTCGTCCATCCTGCCGTGGTGTCACAATGCGCCTGGGCACAGCCGGGCTGCTGTTTCTTTACTTCGGCTACCAGCTTCGCAACGTCGGCATCCGTGATGTTTGGCGAAGTCTGATCCTGCGCCTTCATCTGCTGCAAAATCAGCGTCCGCGTGATCAGGTGCTGTGCAGCACGCACGTCATTGTCTTCGGACTCCGGCAGCAACTGGAGCGACTCGAAGCGACGCTCTTCTTCCACGTCACTTTGCAGAAGCACGTCGCCATTGATGATCGCGATCACGCTGTCGAGCACGACGGGCTTGTCCTCTGGAGCAGGCTTGCCTGCCTTCTGTGCGCTTGCCGCCTCGCTGGCTTTCGCCGCAGAGGTTGCACTGGTGCCTGGGGAAACGTGAGTCTGCGTGTCCTGCTGTACCGGCGCGACATTCTGCGCGTACACCGCAGCGGAGGAAAGAAATGCAAGCGTGATGGAGAGGTGTCGATGCATCAGAATGCCTGCCCAATACTGAAGAAGAAGTTGAAGTGACCAACCTGGCCGACCGA
Source organism: Acidobacteriaceae bacterium (assembly GCA_965199135.1). GTDB lineage: Bacteria > Acidobacteriota > Terriglobia > Terriglobales > Acidobacteriaceae > EB88. The sequence continues at coordinate 3,347,016 of OZ240685.1, forward strand.
CGCAGGCGTCGGTTGTCCCGTGCTTGTATAGGTGTAGGTCGTGATCTGCGGGTACAGCGGCGGGTTCAGGTTGTAGCTCGCATCCACGCGAACCGGGCCGATCGGTGTTCCGTAGCGAGCGCCTAAACCCAGCGCATGCGAGAAGTAATTATTCGAGCAGTGGCCAGTCAGGCCGATACTGTTCTGCTCGACTCCGAAGGGCTCGCTCGGGGTTTCAGACTGGTAGATATCGTTCAGATCACGACAGGCCGCGCGATCCGGTTGCCGGAAGCGCAGGAACGACGGCCAGATATCACTCCCTTTTGCAAAGACGTTGCCCATGTCGTGAAAGACCACGAAGCTGACGCTGTTGCCCACGATCGGCAGTGTCGGAGGAGGAAGCCGTAGCTCGAAGTTGTTCACGAAGGCTGCTGCGCCACCAATGGGGAAGCCGGTAAGGCCGTCGCGAGGGCCTGCAGCATTGATACTGAATGAGCGTAGTGACTCCGCGCCACCTGCGTAGAGGCGCTCGGGCAGCGGGATCAGCTCCTGCGCACCGTTGCCATAGGATCGCTCATACGCTATACGGGTCTGCCGCGCAAAGACGTACTTGTGCACGTTTCCGAAGGGATAGTACGAGGCATTGGTTCCGTCGAGACGATTGAAGTTTGATTCCGAGCCAAACCGGTTGTTTGCGAAGAACTCCTGCACCGTGTTGTAGGTGCCACCTGTAGCATCGAGGGGGCTCGGGCGGCGTGTGTCACGGATCCAGGTCAACCCTGGGCCGCCTACGGTAACGGGCTCGGAATCGAGGGAGATCTCGTTCGGCGCGACCTGCAGGCTGTTCGCATCCACCGTGATGCGCCGGAACTGGTATTGGTAGATAAAGGTATTCGCTTTGCCCACGCGCTCTGTCAACCGCACGTTCGCGAGCAGGCGAGCCGCCGCGTACGTCGTGACATCCTGCTCGTTCGTATACCCACCGCTAAGCGACAGGCTCAGTGTGCGCTTGCCGAATGGATGCGGGTCCGTAAAGGTGACGAGTGCCACCTTCTCGAGCGATCCATACGTCGTCTTGAGCGTGACGCTGTTATCTGTTCCTCGCAGGTTGATACGCGAGACATCAAGCGACACCAGCTCGCTCGCGCCGAAATTCCCGTTCGGATTGCAGTAGGTAATGCCTTCGGCTGCCAGCGTCGCGGCATTGGCGTGGCTGCACGAGGTCGGGTTTCCGGTCTGCGCCTGCAGACCGACACCATACGTCACATCCCATCGCTTGGCTTCGGTGAACTGGAGCAGAACATTCTTGCGCAGCTCATCACCATTCGGATTCTGCACGGCGGTGTTCACACCATTGAAGAGTGTGACGTCATACAACTGCCGCTGGGTGTCGATCAGGGCTGTCTGGTTGAGCACATCACCCGGATGCACGAGGATATGTGGGTCGACCGTCTTGCGGCGCGTGTAGTGAAGGCCGCTGATCAGCACGTTGTTGACGTGGATCTGCTCCCCTTCCGTGATCTCGAGGGTCACGTCAATCAGATTGGGATCATGGGGATCAGGCGCCTGCTTCAGATTGGCGGCAGCCTGGTCGTAGCCGTGGGCAAGGTAGTACGTCAGCACCGCGTCGCGATCACCGGTAAGGTTGTTCGAGTTATACGGCTGACCGACCTGCGTATTGAGCAGTGGCACCAACGTGGCGTTGGGCACCTTGATATTTCCAACCAGCTTGTACGAACCAAAGCGTTGCTGCACGCCTTCGGTAATGGCATAGTTCACGCTCATGTGCGCGATCTTCGAAGGGCGCCCCTTCGCGTCGGTCTGAGACTCTTTCACCACAGGCTTCACTGCGACATGCGAGAAGCCGCTGCCCTCATAGATCGCCTGGATCGTCGTCACGTCACTTGCCACAAGCGCTGCGCTGTACGTACCGCGATGATCAAAGATGCTGGCCGGATGCACATTCAACCGCGGGGTGATCAGGGACGTGTCGAAGTACTTGTTCCCGCTGATCGTCACCGAGTCCACGTCATAGACCTTGCCTAGGTTGACGTTGTACGTGACCAGCGTCTGGCCTGCCGCAGAGACAGAGGACGTGTGTGAGACCTGGATATTGAAGTAACCCTTGCGCTGATAGAAATCGCGCACGCGGCGATCTCCTTCGTTCAACAGGTCTTCGTCGACAGTCCCTTCCTGGTAGACCGGGATCAGGTTCTTGATGCTGCCCTGGCTGATCTTTACGCCACTGACGACAACGAGCACCTTGTGGCCCTGGTTGATATTGAAGTCATAGTTCAGATGATTCGTCGGCTGGTTGAACTGCTTCGAGGTAAGCGTCGCCTTTGCCTCGAGCAGCTGCTGCTTCTGGTAATGGGCACGCAGCTTGTCGAGCGCGCTATTCACGGTGTCCCGTGTGACAGTCGAGTTCTCTTTCAGCTTGGAGAGCTTGCGAAACTGCTTGGGCGTGAGCCCCGCGTCTCCCTCGGCCTTTAGCGCCCCAACCTTTGCGCGTGCGCCGGGCGTGACCGTGTAGCTGACATTCATCTGCTGGTTGGCAGGGTCGATCGAGTGCCCCTCGATGACCACGCCCTGGTAATAGCCGTTGGTCTGCAGCAGGCCTTCCATCAGCTTTTTGCCGCGGTCGAGCTTCTCCTGCGTGTACGGCGTGCCGGGGCTCAGCTTGCTTGCGCCCGCAAGCAGGCTGGTGAAGTTTTCGTCCGAGACGCCATTCACATTGACGCGACCAATAAACAGCTGCGGCGTCCCATCAAACAGGATCGTGACATCATCGCCGGTGCGAATCCCGGCGACATCGATCGAGCTGTAAAGTCCGGTGGCATACAGACGGCGCAGGCTGCTCCGAATCCTGGTGGAGTCCAGCGGCTGGCCGGGTTGCAAAGCGAGTTCAGCCTGGAGCGGCTGCAGACGGTCGCCTGGCACCCCGCGGAACTCGATGCTCGTTACCTTCAGACCCTTCCAGGCGGCCAGGCTCGCGCTGCCGGCGCTGATCTCTCCGACTGGTGCCTTGCTATTGAGGGGGTGGCTTTCGTCATACGCGGGAAGCTTGGCTGCATCGGGCAGCGTCTGACCTCCAGGCGGAGCATTGCCCGCTGGGGTCTGCTGCGTCGGCACATTGCTTGTGGCGCCGATGGCACCCTGCCCCTGTGCCACCGATAAGGCTGCAGAGAAGCACAGCAGCAACACGGCGGGACCGCGAAAGAGGTAGATGGAGAGGAATGGAGGAAGCGGTAGCCCGCTGCTTTGTCGCTGCATGAAGTATCCGTGTTCGCTTCTGAGATGCGGGGCAACCTGGGAAAGAGCGTCGGGAGCCGGCCGGCTTTTCTTTTCGTCTAGTTACCTTACAAGGATCCCCGCGAAAGGAGCGGTTCCCTGGCGGGCAGGGGGTGGCAGGGATGGTACGGTTCCTCTGCGCATGCCGAGCCTGAGAGCAGGGCCAGCAGCTATTCTGGACAGTCCTATACTGAAGTTGGATGCCAGCCGACGCTTCACCAGACCTGATCGCTTCCCCCGATGATCGCTTCGGTGACCGGTACTCCCGGCAGGAGCTTTTTCGCCCGATCGGGGCGGCAGGCCAGAGGCGTCTCGAGGACGCCCACGTCGCGATAGTCGGGGTCGGCGCAACTGGCGCGGCCACGGCAAGCCTGCTTGCCCGCGCAGGCGTTGGCCGGCTCACCCTGATCGACCGCGACTTTGTTGAGCCCTCCAACCTGCAGCGGCAGGTGCTGTTCGATGAGGCGGATGCGCTCGCGAGCCTGCCCAAGGCAGAAGCCGCGAAGCGGCAGATCGCCCGCTTCAATCGCGACACCAGGGTGCAGGCCCACATCGAGGACCTGGTTCCTGCGAACATCCACACACTGCTCGCTGAAAGCGCGCTGGTGCTCGATGCGACCGACAACTTCGAGACCCGCTACCTGCTCAACGACTACTCGATTGAGCAGGCGAAGCCCTGGATCTACGCAGGCGCGGTCGGTGCCTACTCGCTCTCGATGAACATCCTGCCGGGGACCACGGCCTGCCTCGCATGCATCTTCCCCATTGCCCCGGACGGACCCGTTGAGACCTGTGACACCGCCGGCATTCTGGGAATGGCTGTGAATCTGGCTGCTTCGATCCAGGCGACCGAGGCCGTGAAGTACCTGGTCGGGGATCTCGCCGCGATGCGGCGGACGCTGCTTTCCCATGATCTTTGGACAAACGAGCGCAGCGAGGTCTCCGCCGCTGCGAGGCCCAGGATGGACTGCACGGTCTGCGGGCCTGCCCGCGACTTCCTGCACCTGCGCGGAGAACAGCGGCCCCACATCACGCTTTGCGGCAGGAACTCTGTACAGATTCACGAGCATCGGCGCGCGATGGACTTTGCGGATCTCGCAGCAAAGCTTGAGAAACACGGCCCGGTCCGGTTCAACACCATGCTGCTTCGGTTCGAGCATGGGCCTTACACGATGACCGTTTTTCCGGACGGCCGGACGCTTGTGCAGGGAACCACCGACGTCGCGCAGGCTCGATCGCTCTATGCGCGCTTCCTCGGCATGTAAGTCCTTTCGTAACAAGGAGCGGCGTCTAAGTTGAAAGCGGGAGGCAACCTCTTCGCCGCGATTGCCGTCCTAACGTCGGTCCGGGCGAAGCTGTGTGTCTGGGCTCGATCTCCAGCGGAACGTACACGCGGAACGTACACTAGGAGAGGTACGACTCGTCATCCCCCCAGTCAGAAGAGCATTGCAGGATTGCAACGGATCGGAGTGCCGTGAGCACAGCAGGACCTACGCAACAAGCCAAGAATCCGGTACAGCACATGCGCCGCAATCCACCGATTGCCGGCGAAGCAGAAGCGATAGCGGCAGCCCAGGGCGGTGATGGACGCGCCTTTGAAACGCTATATGGCCTCCACAAGCGGCGTGTGTACTCCCTGTGTCTTCGGATGCTGGGCAACGTGGCCGAGGCAGAGGACCTGACCCAGGAAGCTTTTCTTCAGCTCTACCGGAAAATCGGCACGTTCCGCGGAGATTCGGCCTTCTCAACGTGGCTGCACCGCCTGGCGGTAAACGTTGTGCTGATGCACCTGCGCAAGAAAGGTCTCCCGCAGGTATCGCTCGAAGAGACTCTTGAACCATCGAGCGACGATGGTCCCCGCAAGGATATCGGTGCGCGTGACATTCAGTTGTCTGGGTCCATTGATCGCGTGACGCTTGAGCGTGCTGTTGAAAATCTGCCGCCGGGCTATCGGCTGGTTTTCGTGCTGCACGATGTGGAAGGCTACGAACACAACGAGATTGCAGGCATGCTGGACTGCTCGATCGGCAACAGCAAGTCCCAGTTGCACAAGGCGCGCATGAAGCTGCGCGACCTGTTGAAAACCGGCCTGCGAAAGGAAACACAGGAATGATCGACACAGTCGCTGGCCCCGGGGACATCACCCCGGACTGCGCAGAGTTTCAGGAGCGTTTGCCTCAGCTGTTTGAAGCCGAGACGGACTTCACCAAGGAAGCGCACCTGCAGACCTGTGAGAACTGCGCCGAACTCGTGCGCGACCTGCAATACATCGCCCAGCAGGCCAAACTGCTGATGCCAATTCATGACCCCTCCCCCGCCGTGTGGGAGAACATCAAGGGCGCGCTCGGCACCCCCGACGCAAAGAGCAAGTAGCAATCTACAGTGCAACGGTGAACGCGCAGTATCAAAGGGTCGTGCTTACCGGCTTTATGGGAGCAGGCAAGTCGACCGTCGGTCGGCTGCTTGCTCCCTTGCTGCAGTGGGAGTTCGTGGACGCGGATGCGCACATCGAGCAGGAAGCCGGAAGCACCATTGCCGGGCTCTTCCGCTCGCATGGCGAGCCGCACTTTCGCGAGATCGAGTCTGCAGCCATCATGGGCCTGCTCGCCCGCTCGCATGCGGTGATCGCGCTTGGCGGGGGAGCACTTGAAACGGCAGCGACCCGTGAGCGACTCCACCGGGATCGAGGCTCGCTCCTGGTGTACCTCGAAACGCCACTGGAGGTATCGCTCTCTCGCTGCAGGGGCGAGGCTGGCGCGGCCATCCGCCCGGTTCTTGAAGATGCAGCGATGCTCGAGGCCCGCTTCCTGCGGCGTCTGCCCCTCTACCAGGCAGCCGGATTCCGCATCGCGACGGTGGACCAGACCGCGATCGAGGTCGCCCAGGCAATTGCAAACCATGTCGCCGAGCAGTCGGCAGACAGGTCTTGATCATGCCAACACAGCAGCCCGAATGCACCTCACACCAGCGAACCCCCTGCTAGGATGAAGAGGTGGATGTCGCGGCTCAGCACGGTGCAGACCCCCTTTCGACACGTGGCCTTCAACCTGCTGCGGTGTGCTGCCTGTGAGCACCACGGCTGCCCTCAGGAAGCGCGGAGGCGCGCCCGCAAGTGTGCTCCCGCCGAGCTCTGAGACCGCCGAGACCCTGCGGCCGGGCGAGACTGCTTCCCGCATCGCCGACTATGCCGAGTTGTTCAAGTCGCGTGTGACCGCGATGGTCGTGCTCACCGCGTGGGCCGGCTTTTATCTTGGGTCCCTTCGTTCCGGCATCAGCAGCATGCAGCCTGGTCTCGTTGCCGTGTTGCTGGGCATTGGCCTCGTCAGCGCCGGCTCCGCCGCGCTGAACGAAGCCATGGAGTACCGCACCGACGCCCGCATGGTGCGCACCGCACGGCGCCCCATGGCGACCGGCCGCATTGGCAGGGTGCACGGCATCGGTCTTGCGCTTGCAGTGGCGGCAGCCGGTGCAGCGCTGCTGTTCCGTGAAGCGAATGCACTCACCGCAATCTTGACGCTCGCCACTGGCGCGTCATATGTACTGATCTACACGCCCCTGAAGCGCGTGACCACACTTGCAACCTTCATCGGAGCCTTTCCGGGAGCGATGCCTCCGCTGCTCGGCTGGGTCGCGGCACGCGGACATATTGAGTGGCCGGCGATCGCACTGTTCGCCATCCTGTTTGTCTGGCAGTTCCCGCACTTCATGGCCATCGCCTGGCTTTACCGCGAAGACTACGGCCGCGTTGGCATCCGCATGTTGCCCGTCGTGCAGCCCGACGGTTCATCCACGGTGGCAGAAGCGCTGACCTACGCGGTTCTGATGGTGCCGGTGAGCCTCCTGCCGTTCTTTCTGCACATGTCCGGCATGATCTACGGCGTGGCCGCTCCGCTGCTCTCGCTGGTGTACCTCGCGTACACGGTTCGCTTCGGCCGCATCACGCGGGCAAAGAGCAAGGCCGAAAGCAAGATGTATGCGCGCGACTTGTTGAAGATCAGCGTGATCTACCTGCCGGTTCTGCTGATCCTCCTGATGCTGAATGCACGCGGACGCTAACGCGCCCGGAAAGGAATGGATGGTGTCTGCCACACTCACAGACTCGCCGGAAACCAGCACTGCGCAGCACTCCGGTCCCGCGCCGATCGAGCTCCATGCGCTGACGCACCAGTATGGTGAACGGCGGGCGCTCGATGCTCTCTCCTTTGCGGTCGGCGCGCGCGAGATCTTTGGCCTGCTTGGCCCGAATGGGAGCGGAAAAACGACCCTCTTCCGCATCCTCTCCACGCTGATGATTCCCTCCGGCGGTCATGCGCGCATCGCAGGCTTCGACGTCGCGCGCTCGCCACGCGATGTGCGTGCAGCGATCGGCATTGTCTTCCAGGCGCGCTCGGTCGATCTGAAGCTCACGGTTGAAGAAAACCTGATGCACCAGGGCCACCTCTACGGTCTGCAGGGCAAGCTGCTGCGCCGGCGCATCGCGGACGTTCTGGAGCGCGTGCACCTTGCCGACCGCGCAAAGGATTTCGTCGAGACGCTCTCGGGCGGGATGCAGCGTCGGGTCGAACTGGCGAAGGGCCTGATCCATTCGCCTTCCGTTCTGTTGCTCGATGAGCCCTCCACGGGACTCGACCCGGGAGCGCGCCGTGATCTCTGGCTCTACCTGCAGACACTGCGCGATGAAGATGGCGTCTCCGTTCTCGTCACAACGCACCTGATGGAAGAAGCCGATCACTGCGACCGGCTGGCGATCCTCAACGCCGGGCAGCTTGTCGCACTTGGGGCGCCGGGGGAGTTGCGCGAGGCGATTGGTGGCGACATCGTTACGTTTGAAACTGCGACGCGGACAGCTGCAGAGCAGCTTGCGCGCGAGATCGAAGCACGATACCGCATCACGCCCTCGGTGCTCGGCACGAGCGTCCGCCTTGAGCAGCGTGAAGGGCATCGCTTCGTGGCCGCAGTCCTGGAAGCATTTCCGGGCCGCATCGAAGGCATCCGGGTCCAGAAGCCCTCGCTTGAAGACGTCTTCATCCAGCGCACCGGGCACCGCTTCTTCGAGGAGCAGGGCGCCGAGGCCGAACCAGATACCCACACCCGCGAAACCGAATCGCACGAAGGCTTTCGCGAACCGTTGTAGTCAAAGCAGGGACAAGAGACATGGCAACAGTGCTAACCAACGTTCCGTCCGTCGCAAGAGGCCAGGGTGGCAGCGTGGCGCGCCCGTCCACCGCGGTCGCCGCCTACTCGCTATGGCGGCGTGAGATCGTCCGCTTCTATCGTCAGAAAGCGCGCGTCGTGGGTGTGATCGCGTCGCCCCTGCTCTTCTGGCTGGTGCTTGGCTCCGGCTTCGCGAACTCGTTCCATGCTGCAGGCTCCGCAAGCAGCAACAGCCACTATCTCGGTTACTTTTTTCCCGGCTCCGTCGCGATGATCGTGCTGTTTACTTCGATCTTCTCGATGATGTCGCTCATCCAGGATCGCAATGAGGGCTTTCTGCTCTCGGTGTTGGCAGCACCGGTCTCGCGTTCAGCGATCGTGCTTGGCAAAGTGCTCGGCGGCGCGACCCTTGCAGCCATCCAGGGATTTGTCTTCCTCGTCTTCGCGCCGTTTGTGGGCGTGCACGTGAGCGTGGGTGCAGTGCTGCTCGGCATGCTGGTCATCACCATGCTGTCGTTTGAACTCACCGCACTCGGTTTCACCATCGCGTGGCCAATGGATTCGCCGCAGGCCTTTCATGCGATCGTGAATCTCCTGCTGCTCCCGCTGTGGATGCTCTCAGGTTCGCTCTTCCCTGCAAGCGGCGCCTCTCCCTGGCTCCACGCACTGATGCGTGCCAACCCGCTCACCTATGGCGTCGACGCGCTGCGCAACCTGCTCTTCCCTGCCCAGCCCACGGATGCGCCCCTCGCCGTGAATCTCGCGGTGACAGCGCTGTTCTGCGCGCTCTGCTTCGCGGCATCGTGGATGGTTGTGAACCGCCGCACGCACAAGCCTGCTGCCTAGCACTGGAGGAACCGCATGAGTCACGCCGCCAGCCCGCTCCATCCCGCCTCGATCAACGATCGGCCCGCCCGGCTTGGCATGGGCGGTATCGTCGTCGTGAGCGCCCTGGCGATCGCATTTCTTCTGTGGCTGCTCTATGTGCATCACGCGCCGGATGCATTTCACGACCGGCTGCGCTTTCTTCCCGAACTGAACGCGATCCTCAACGGGCTGAGCGCGCTCGCACTGACGATCGGCTTTGTGTTCATCCGCAGCCGGCAGATCGCCCGGCATCGTGCCGCGATGATGACGGCGTTTGTCTTCTCTTCGGCCTTTCTCGTCTCCTACATCACCAATCACTGGATCCACGGCGACACACTGTATCCGGCTGCGAACCCCATGAGGCCGTTGTACCTCACGCTGCTTGCGAGCCATGTGCTGCTCTCGATCATCGCGCTGCCGGTGGTGCTGATCACCTTCTTCCTCTCGCTCTCCGGCCGCTTTGCACAGCACCGCAAAGTTGCCCGCTGGACGTTTCCACTCTGGCTCTATGTGTCGGTCACGGGCGTTGTCGTCTACCTGATGCTGCATGCCGCGGTGGGGCCGAACTACTAGACCATGGCACCGCACACCATTCCGTTTCCTCGCCGACAGGGCCTGCGCGGCCTGCCCTTTGTGGTCGACCGTGAAGCGTACGCGGAGCACCTGGCGCTCAATGCAGAAGACGGAACCCTCCACCTCCTGCGCTCCGGCTTCATCGTTTCCGGCGTCGCGGCCCTGGCTCTTCTGCTCACGCTTTCTGTACTCGGTGGAATCGGCCTCGACGGCCCGCGGACCAGCCTCGGCTGGATCGCGTTGATCATCGCGCTCATGTCGATGCCGTTCGGGCTGCTGCTCCTGCTGCTCGGCGGCGCGAAATGGCTGCGCAATCATGCGTTGAGCCAGGCCGGCACCACCTCCGCCGCGGCCCCGGGCGCACACCCGCGCGGCTGCCGTACCCCTCGGGCATAGCGGGTCTTCCAGCGCTTCGGGCTGCTATGCTTTCCTCATCAGCATCAGGCGATCGGAAAGGCTCCGCAATGGCAAAAACAGTCAACAAGGTCACGCTTCTCGGCAACATCGGCAAAGACCCCGAGGTCAAGTTTCTGCCCAGCGGGCAGGCAGTGGCCAACTTCGGGCTCGCCACCACGGATCGCATCAAGGACAAGGCCTCGAATGACTGGCAGGAGCGCACCGAGTGGCACAATGTCACAGCGTATGGACGCACCGCTGAGATCATCCGCGACTACGTGAAGAAGGGCAGCAAACTCTACATCGAGGGCCGTCTCACCACCCGCTCCTGGGACGACAAGGAAACCGGGAAGAAGGTCTACCGGACCGAGATCGTGGTGAACGAACTCGTGCTGCTCTCGGGGCGCGGTGAAGCCGGAGACGGCGCTGCTCCCTCAGGCGGCTACGCCCGCTCCAGTGCATCGAGCAGTGCATCGTCGTACGACCAGCGCTCGCCTGCACCACAGGATGATTACGCCCACGCCGAAATCACCGACGACGACATTCCTTTCTAGTAGCTGGCAGCGAGCAACAGACGATGGCACGAGCCTCAACTTCGGTTGAGGCTCTTGTTGTTGCAGGGACCAGCAATCAGAAATCCATAAGTGTGTCCGACCTGACAGAGTCTATTCTTCCGCCGCATTCGGTAGTACACTCCGACTCGTTCGCTCAGACCTCTCCTCAAGAGGCTCTACGGAAAGCATCAAGACGTCCTCTCTGCCTCCCAGTGTGCTCTGTAGTTGATGTGCAAGTGCTGCCGATCTCCTTTCGCCTCTTCAGGGCTTCGCTCCGGTTCGAGAGCATGCCCCTGCGGGACGACACCCATCACTGCTTCCTCTTTGCACCTGTGACTCTGCACTAGCCCTGCAAACCACGATCGACGACTGCTCCTGCGCCTGCAGGAGCGATCCACTCTTCGGCCTTGCCTGAGAGACGGCTGACTTACGCGCGCACTGCTCACCCATGAAAGGGCCTCCGATGTCGACTTCCCCCGTTGCTCCCGTTGCTCCCGTTGCTCCCGCTGCACCACCGCCACTTACCCTTTCAGACCTCCAGGCCGATATCGAACGCGTGCTCCGCCCTGGTGCGCCGCAGACCCTGGAGCTCTCCGCCTTGAATATTCCAGGCATCCGCAGCGTGTTCAAAGAGCTCGGACTCGACACTTGCCCTCTCGAGAACGCGCAACTCACCGCTGGCGACAAGGCCCTCACCCTCACCGGGCAGATCGCGCTGCTCGCCACAACCTTCCAGGTCAATGCGACGATCGCGCTTGTCGGCAACAAACCAACCTTCAGCGTGACGGGAACGCAAAATGGCGCGGCCATCGCGTTCTCCTCGATCGCGAAGTCGCTGCTCTCGCACGCGGCGGAGCACGTGCCCGATCTTTCGTTGACCAACATCACTCTCGTGGTGCAGACCAGCCCCGGGGACTTCTCCCTGAACTTTGCCGGTAAGTGGCCGATCGGGGCCGGAACCACCACGTTGATGCTCGACGGTACTGCAACCATCACCAGTGCGACCGCGCAGATCGTGGGCGACCTGCAGATCGACGCCAACAACACCTTCGACATCACGTGGGACCTGCAGCATGGCAGCGACACGCTCCTCGGCACCTGGGCCGACACCGGTGGCCTGGAGTGGACCTCGTTTGCGACCGCCGGAGGCATCGGCGTGATCGAAGTTCCGTCCGCCATTGGGAGACCTTCGTTCAAGAGCGCTGGCCTTCTGCTCGACCTCACCGACAAGACCATGACCTTCACCGCGATCACAAAAGAAGGCGTAGACGCCTTCGTCTACGTACGGAAGGCGCAGCCCGCGGCAGCGGGCGAGAGCGAGTGGGGCTTTGCCATTGGCATCGATCAGGGCACCAAGCCGTTCACCCTGCCCGACCTGAGGGATCTCGACTTCATCGAGCTCAGCGATGCGTACCTCATCTACGCCTCCTACGACGATGCAAGCTTCGTCATCCCCGCGGACGTGACGCTCAGCTGTCGCGCCCGCGCCGCGACACAGGCTGTCGTGCGGGGCCTCAACTTCGGAGGCACGGTGTCGTTCACCCCGGGAAGCAGCGCGCAATCCCGCCATCTCTACTCCATGCTGAAGGACTGCTCTGCGGTAGCCGCCGGCAGCGTCGCCCCGGACGCCATCGATCTCACCGTGTCGCTGAACGGCTTCTCACGGATTCCGCAGCTTCCCATCCAGATCGAGGAGCCGAGTCTGTCCATCCAGCGCAAGGCAGCAGCGTTCGATCTCAAGGTGACGGCGGGCATCAGCATTCCGCTGAGCGGCGGCAACGCGTTGAACGTGGGCGGCTGCATCGATATCAGCGAACAGGGCATCTTTCTCGAACTCACAGAGGCGATGACCAGGGGCCTCGTGATTCACGCGCCCGTGGGCATCAACGGGCTTGTTCTCGAGACCATCACCGGCGGCGTCGGCATTAGTTTCGAGCCACAGCCCGGCGCGACCGTCTCGCTCAACACGACCTTTGGGCTCTTCGGGAACACGGGCGCGGTCGATGTCATGGCCTTCGAGGTCGCCTGCTCGGGAGAGGAAGTCAACCCCGTCTACCTCTACGGCTCGGTCCCGCAGCGCGTGGATCTGCCGAGTGTGCTCAGCATGCTCGTGCCGGAGATCCCGCGGCTCCCCGCAGTCTTCGGCGACGTGTATCTGGAGGACTTCAGTATCAGCTTCTGTGATACGCCGAGCGGTTGCACAGTCCCGGGCGTACCAGCGCCTCTCCCCTTCGGCATAGGGCTGTGCGGCGTGCTGCATGCCTTCAGCTTCCAGCTCTATGCCGAGCTCCAGCTTCACCTGCCCGGCAAGGGCGTGGGCACAACCAGCCCGAGTACCGGTGCTGCATCAGGACTGTTCTCGATGGGACCGATCAATCTGCCGGCCGACTTCATCAACGCTGCCGAGGAGATGGGTCTTGCAGGCGTCGAGCTGGTGGGCATGCTGGGGCAGACAGCCAATAAGCCACTTGGACACGCCCTGGCCACCGTCGACAAGGGGCTGCAGGCAGTCGACAAGGGATGGGTCACCATCACCGGGACCGGCACCAGGCTCGGCGGCCCCGAGTTCTCCTTCAACACCATCGCCCTGCAGCAAGCCGCGCAGTCCAGGGCCGAGCAGACTGCGGCGAGCCTGCTTCGCGCCGGGAGCACCACGGCAACTGCGTCCGCAACGCCTCCGCTCGTTTCCGCAGAAGCCGTTGTCACCGTTCTGGGTGCAGCGAAATCCTCCCTGAACCTGCTGCTCGATGCCGCGGGCCTCACCTTCCACATGGGCGTGACCGCGGGGCCCGTGCAGGTGCCGCTCTCCTGCACCATCGGCAACCGGATGTTCACCGGCAACTGCAGCGTCACCGTGTCGCTGCCGATGGACATCCCGCTCCCCAGGGGGCTTGGCACCCTGAAGCTGGGCGCCAAGGACCCTGGGGACGCACAGTTCAACGGGGCCGTCACCGTCACGATCGGCCAAAGCATTGGAGCCCAGCTGAAGATCACCGGCAAGATCGGCAAGCGCAGCCTGCCCGGGGTCAGCATCGATGCTTCGCCAACGGCACTCGAAGATCTCGCAAAGACGATCGGGGACTACGTCAAAAAGGAGGCGGACACCCTGTTTGCTGACGCCATCGCCGATCCGAAGGCCTGGGCCAACGATGTAAAGAGCGGCTTTATCACCGGAATCGATCAGAGCAAGCTCGGGTCGATGGGAGAGTTCGGGACAGCACTGAAAGGGCTGAACCAGACAGAAGATCAGGCGAAAACGGTCGCAAATACCGGCATCAAGGACCTGAAGACCGGCGCCTCCGACATCAGCAAGGCCTTTCACCTCTAGTTTTCGAGAAGCCTCGCGGCGCGCGCGGAGTTCGTCTCCGGGCGCGCCTCTCTTCCTCCAAACAAACTCGACGCTCGATCTCTCCCCCTCTGTTCTATCCTGCGAGCATAGGCTGCAAGGCCCTATGCTGAACGCGGGAGCACCCCTTTTGTCTGCAGGCTCGCCACAACTCCAGGCCGCGCTCGGCACCGTCCAGCTCTGGGCGATCGCGGTTGGGCTTGTGATCTCGGGCGAGTACTTCGGCTGGAGCTACGGCTGGGCCAGTGCCGGTACGCTGGGCTTTCTAGCGACCACGCTGTTTGTCGCGAGCATGTATGCCGCCTTCATCTTCTCGTTCACAGAGCTCACGACCGCCATCCCCAGGGCAGGGGGCCCGTTTGCATATGCGCAGCGGGCGTTCGGGCCAACGGGCGCCTACCTTGCCGGGGCCTCCACGCTGATCGAGTTTGTCTTCGCACCGCCTGCCATTGCGCTTGCGATCGGCTCCTACCTGAACGTGCAGTTTCCTGCGCTCAGTCCGCGGCTCGCCGCAATCGTCGCCTATCTGCTCTTCATGGCGCTCAACATCGCCGGGGTCGAGATCGCCGCGAGCTTTGAGCTTGTGGTCACGGTGCTTGCGATCGCCGAGCTGCTGGTCTTTATGGCAGTCGTTGCGCCGGGCGCGCACTGGCATCACTTTGTCGCGGGCGGCTGGTCGGCTCAGGGCGGCCACTTCAGCGACCAATACAGCATGCATGCGTGGCCCGGCATGTTCGCCGCGGTTCCTTTCGCCATCTGGTTCTTTCTCGCAATCGAGGGCGTCGCCATGGCTGCCGAAGAAGTGCGCGAGCCGAAGCGCTCGATTCCGATCGCGTACCTTGCCGGACTCGGGACGCTGCTGCTGCTTGCCCTGGGCGTCATGCTCTTCGCAGGCTCGGTGGGCGACTGGCAGGCCCTCGCGGATATCAACGATCCTCTGCCACAGGCCATGAAGCGCGTGGTGGGCGCCGCGAGCGGATGGCTGCACATGCTGGTATGGCTGGGTCTGTTCGGGCTCGTCGCGTCGCTGCACGGCATCATCCTCGGCTACTCGCGGCAGATCTTTGCACTCGCACGTGCAGGGTTTCTGCCAGCACTCCTGGGTGCGGTACACCCCCGCTTGAAGACGCCCTGGATCGCAATTCTAGCCGGCGGACTCGTGGGCATCGCGGCGATCGAGAGCGACACACTGGTCCAGTTCAGCGGGCAGACGCTCACGGCGAACATCGTGACGATGTCGGTGCTGGGGGCTCTGGTCATGTACATCACGAGCATGGTGGCGCTGTTTCGCCTGCGCCGTCTTGAACCGGCGCTCGAGCGACCCTTTCGCGCGATCGGCTATCCGCTCGTGCCACTCTGGGCGCTGTGCGGCGCTGCCATCTCGCTCGCAAGCGTCGTGTACTCGAATCGTGCTATCTCGCTTCTGTTTGTCGTGCTCCTCGCGCTGGGCTACGTCTCCTCTCGAGTGACGCGGCGATCTGTAACCGTGCGGGAGCCAGATACGGAGCGGGAGCCAGATGCCATGGAGGCGCTCTGATGCCGTTCGCCCACACGGTCGGGCATGAGACCTACCGCTTCGCCGACCTGAAAACGCTGCTTGCCCACGCCACGCCCCCGCGCTCAGGCGATGCGCTCGCTGGCCTCGTCGCCGAAACAAGCGAAGCCCGCATCGCCGCGCGTATGGCGCTTGCCGACCTTCCGCTGCGGCATTTTCTTGACGAAGCCGTGATCCCGTACGAGCTCGATGAAGTCACACGTCTGATCATCGACACGCACGATGCCACAGCCTTCGCTCCCCTGCGATCTCTCACCGTCGGCGGCTTTCGCGAGTGGCTGCTCGATCCTGCCACCACAACTGCAGTGCTCACAGCCGCAGCCCCTGGCATAACGCCCGAGATGGCTGCGGCTGTCTCCAAGCTGATGCGTAACCAGGACCTCGTGCTCATCGCGCAGAAATGCTCGGTGGTCACGCACTTTCGCAACACGCTGGGGCTGCCGGAACGTATGGCCGTGCGGCTGCAGCCGAACCACCCCACCGACGACATCCGCGGCATCTTCGCGTCGGTCCTTGACGGCCTGCTGCTCGGCTGCGGCGACGCGGTGATCGGCATCAACCCGGCAAGCGACAGCGTGCCCAACGCGATGCGACTGCTCCAGGCGCTCGATACGTTTCGTCTGCGCTTCGACGCACCGGTACAGTCGTGTGTGTTGACGCACATCACCAACACGCTCGAGGCGATCGAAGCCGGCGCACCGGTCGACCTGGTCTTCCAGTCGATCGCCGGAACAGAGAAAGCCAACGCCGGCTTCGGTGTGCAACTCCGGCTGTTACAGGAAGCCCGCGAGGCTGCGCTCTCCCTGAAGCGGGGCTCGCTGCCCGACGGCACGCCCAGCAAGCATGTGATGTACTTCGAGACCGGCCAGGGCAGCGCGCTCTCGGCAGACGCACACTTCGGCGTGGACCAGCAGACCTGCGAAGCCCGCGCCTATGCGGTCGCCCGCCACCTGGAGCCGCTCCTTGTCAACACGGTCGTCGGGTTTATCGGGCCGGAGTACCTCTACAACGGCAAGGAGATCCTGCGCGCGGGCCTCGAGGACCACTTCTGCGGCAAACTGCTCGGGCTGCCCATGGGTTGCGATGTCTGCTACACCAATCACGCCGAGGCCGATCAGGATGACATGGATACCCTGCTCACGATGCTCGCCGTCGCGGGCGTGAACTTCGTGATGGGCGTCCCCGGCGCGGACGACGTGATGCTGAACTACCAGAGCACCTCGTTTCATGACAGCCTCTACATCCGCGAGGTGCTGGGTCGGCGCCGCGCCCCCGAGTTTGAACAATGGCTCGAGACCATGGGCATC
This sequence comes from Acidobacteriaceae bacterium, assembly GCA_965199135.1. Lineage (GTDB taxonomy): Bacteria > Acidobacteriota > Terriglobia > Terriglobales > Acidobacteriaceae > EB88. The sequence continues at coordinate 3,364,038 of OZ240685.1, forward strand.
ACCGACCACGCCGGCAAGCTGCTGACCGAGGGCGGCACGGTCCCCCCGCTGCTCGCCTCGCTCGAGCTGGGCTGAGCATGGCTGACGACCTTTCTGAACAGCTGAAGCTGCCCCAGCGGTCGCTCGAAGCGCTGCGCCGCTACACCCCTGCACGCATCGCGCTGCGACGCATCGGCGCGAGCCTTGGCACAGAAGAGGTGCTGGGCTTTTCGCTGGCGCATGCCCGCGCACGCGACGCTGTGCACACGCCCCTTGACCTCGAGGGGCTGCGCCACAGCCTTGACCTGCACGGGCTCCCTTCGCTCACGGTCCGGAGCCGCGCCCGCGACCGTGCGGAGTATCTGCGGCGCCCCGACCTCGGTCGCCAGCTCGACGCTGCCTGCCGCGCGATCCTTCTGTCTTCCGAGCCTGCCCCGGCCAACCGGTTGACCCTGGTCCTCGCCGACGGGCTGTCGTCGTTCGCGCTTGCATGCCACGCTCTTCCGATGGTGCTCGCTCTCCGAACGGAGCTTCGGAATTCATGGACACTTGACACGCTGATCCTGGCGACAAACGCGCGCGTCGCCCTGGCTGATGAGGTCGGCGCCCTCCGAGCCGCGGAGGCCGTCGTCATCCTGCTCGGCGAGCGCCCAGGGCTTGGCGCTCGCGACAGCCTGGGCCTGTACATGACGTATCAACCGCGGCTGGGCCGCACCGATGCGGAGCGTAACTGCATCTCCAACGTCCGCGCCGACGGGCTCTCCTATGCCGAAGCCGCATACAGGCTCCGCTTCCTGCTCGACCAGGCACGACAGGCAGGAGAGAGCGGCATCCGTATCAAGGACGCCACCGACGCCTTCCTCACCCCTTCGTTACCCGGTGAAAGCGACGTCGGCTGACATCCGGGCGCGGCTCGCGTAGCATTTCGCTTAGCATTTCTAACGGCAAGGCTGCTCACCAGGAGCGCCTTCGCGGAGTCGCATGCACATGAAGTTCTTCCTGAACCGCGGCGAGCGTCGCCACCATCCCGAGTCTGGCTTCACGCTGATGGAGCTGCTCATCGTCATTTCGATCATGCTGATCCTGATGTTGATCGCCATCCCGAACTTCTCCGGCATGAAGATGCAGGCCAATGAAACCTCGGCCATCCAGTCCCTGCGTGCCATCTACCAGGCGCAGATCCAGTACCAGACGAACTACCCGGCGCAGGGCTTTGCGTCGAGCCTCGCAGCCCTGGGCGGATCGTCGAGTGCGGGCGCGCCTACACCCCAGCTGGCGCAGGTGCTCCAGGGCGATCTTGCAAGCGGACAGAAGAGCGGCTACACCTTCTCCATCATCAACGCGACCAAGGTCACGGTGAACAACCAGGACCAGTACACCGGCTACGAAGCGGTTGCAGTCCCGCAGGCTGTCGGCAAGACCGGCCACCGCGGCTTCTGCATCGATCAGCAGGGTGAAGTCAAGGCAGACCCGGCAGGCGGCACCAACTGCACCCAACCACTCCAGTAAGCTCACGTCGCTTTGCAGCACCGCGCGTGGCCGCCTTCCGCCGGTGCTTCGTTGTGTTGACGCTTGCCTGCCTCTCTCCGGCGCTTGCGCAGACGCCGATCCCGACCGCTCAGCAGCTCGCTGCACGCATCGATGCGCATTACAACGCGCTTCACTCCCTCCGCGTCCAGTTCACCCAGAGCTACGACGGCATGGGCCTGCACCGCGTGGAGCAGGGCACCCTGCTGCTGACCAAGGCAGGCCGGCTCCACGCGGGCAAGATGCGCTGGACCTACTCGGACCCGGCAGGCAAGCTCTTTGTGATGGATGGCGCGGACGCCTACTTCTATACGCCCGGCCAGAGCGAAGTGCAGCGGGTTCCGGCGAAGCAGCTCGATGATCTGCGTTCGCCGCTGGCTCTCCTGCTCGGCCACGCCGCGCTGGCCAAACAGCTCCAGGGGCTCACGCTGACACCCCACCCCGATGGCGAGTTCACGCTTTCCGGCGTTCCGCGCGGTCTTGAAAAGCGCGTCGCCGAGCTGCGCGTCGAGGCCAATGCCGCCGGGGTGATCGAGGAGTTGATCGTTGAGGAAGTGGATGGAGCGCGCAACAGCTTCCACTTCGCCGATGAGCAACCCAACGCCCCTGCACCTCCCGGCGACTTTGTGTTTACCCCGCCTCCGGGCACCCACATCGTCCAGGGAATGCCTCCGATCTAGCGGGGGTATGCTGGGTGCCTATGCGTTTCCTGCTCCTGCTTGCTCTCAGCTTGCCGCTGCCCGTCTTCGCACAATCCGGCCCCTGGCAGATCGAGCCAAGTGAAACCACGGCCGACCTGCGCGGGGTCCACGCCGCCGGCAATGGCGTGGTCTGGGCTTCGGGTACCAGCGGCACGGTACTGCGATCGCAGGATTCCGGCTTCGAGTGGCAGCAGTGCGCCACCCCGCCCGGCGCGGAGAAGCTCGATTTTCGTGCGGTCTGGGCCTGGTCCGATCAGGATGCGGTGGTGATGTCGAGCGGCACTGGCGACCAGTCGCGGCTCTACAAGACGACGGACGGCTGTGCTCACTGGACGCTGCTCTACACGAATCCGGATAAGGCGGGCTTCTGGGACGGGCTGAGTGGTGGCGACCGCACAGAGACGCACCTGACGATCCTCGGGGATCCGACCGGAGGCAACTTCACCCTGCTGCGCACCGTGGATGGCGGATCCCACTGGTCGCGCGTCACCGCTCCCGGGCTGGCCGCCGACCCAGCCACAATGGGCGCGTTCGCCGCCAGCAACTCGTCGCTGGTCCGGGCTGCGCAGGTGCTCAACTCGGAAGACGAGGGCAACTTCATCTACTGGTTCGCTACAGGGGGGACCGCTGGACCCTTCGTGTACCGAGGCCAGAGCGAGTGCGATCCGAAGACCTACCATAAGGACCCCGCGCACTGCTCGCTTCACTGGAAGGTCCTTCGCGACCAGGTCCCGCTCGCCTCAGGCACCAGCGCATCAGGAGGCTTTTCGCTCAAGGTCCTCGACGGCGACGAAACGCTGCATGCCGCAATCGCGGTCGGCGGCAACTACGAAAAGCCTGAGGAACGCCACGGAACGGCTGCCTGCTGGAGCGCGACGACGAACCATTGGGAAGCGGCGAGTGTTCCCCCGGGCGGCTATCGCTCTGCCGTCGACATCCTCGACGGTACCCTCACCGTGGAGGAGCCCGATCATGCGACCTGGATCACCGTTGGTCCCAACGGCTCGGACATCTCCCGCGACAATGGCCGCACCTGGCAGCCGATCGAGCATGCCCCCGCCGACCTCGGCAAGGGAGGCGAGTGGAACGCCCTCAGCCTGCCCTGGGCGGTCGGCCCTCATGGCCGCATTGGCAAGCTCAACGCCGAGGCACTCCCGAAATCGTCCGCTACAGCACCACGGTAACGGGCCCTGGCTCTTCCGCACACCGGAAGCGGGCCAGAAACGTCTATAGAGCAGGCAAACTGATACCCTAGCGGAAAATGGAACAGGACAGGAGAACTCCTCTGCGTTCCAGGCAGAGCGGCAGGTCATGGCAGAGTTTCTCGTCAAATTAACAGACGAACGCGGACGGATGCAGGAGCAGGTCCAGGCTGCCGCATCGCAGGATGAACTGCGCCTGCGCTACACCCAGGCCGGCTACCACGTGGTCTCGATCCGCCAGCGCGGCCTCGGTCGCGGAGGGAGTCAGCGCAAGGCCAAACTTGAGCCCTTCCTTATCTTCAACCAGCAGTTTTTGACGCTGATCCGGGCCGGTCTCCCGATCCTCGGCTCGCTCGACATGCTGGCCAAGAGCCAGAAAAATCCCGCTTTCGCCGCGCAACTGCAGAACGTCGCCGAGCGCGTAAAGCAGGGCGAGTCCATCTCGGCTGCCTTCGAGGCCCAGGGCGGTTTTCCCGTGATCTACACGGTCACGCTGCTGGCCGGTGAACGCTCCGGAAACCTTGAAGAGGTGCTGGGCCGCTACCTTTCCTTTCAGCGCATCTCGTTGACATTTCGCAAGAAGCTGCAGGCTTCCCTTATCTACCCGGCGCTCCTGATCACCCTGGTCTTCGGCCTCTTCGTCTTTCTGATCACGTTCGTGGTCCCGCAGTTCGCGACCCTGTATGACCAGGTCGGTACCAAGCTTCCGGCGCTGACGCTGGGGCTGCTCGCGTTCGGCAAAGCCGCACAGCACTACTTCCTCTACGTGCTTCCGGTGTTGATCGTCCTTGGCTACCTGCTGTACCGCTGGGGCAAGAGTCCCAGGGGCGCGGACACCATCGATGCCATCCGGATCAAGATGCCGGTCTTTGGATCGATCTGGCTCAAGTACCAGGTCGCGCTCTTCTCACGGACCCTCTCGACCCTGCTCACCGGCGGTCTGCCGCTTGTTCCCTCGCTTGAAACCGCGGCCCGGTCGATCTCATCCTCGCGTATTTCGCGTTCCGTGTTTGCGTCGGTTACGAGCGTGCGCGAGGGCAAGGGCCTCTCCACCAGCCTCAACAAGACCGGCGTCTTCCCTGCACTCTCTACCGAGATGATCGAAGTCGGGGAGTCAACCGGCGCGCTGCCGCAGATGTTGAATTCGGTCGCCGAATTCTTCGAGGAAGACGTCCAGACAGCGCTGACAGCATCGCTCGCGTTGATCGAACCGGCGATCCTGATCGTCATGGGAGTGGTGGTTGTCGTGATCCTGATTGCGCTGTACCTGCCGATCTTCTCACTCGGCAATGCAAGCAACTTCCAACAGCATTAGAGGCAGCAGACGTCGGCGGAGAGGAAGATCAGCATGGAAGAACAGGATGCAGCATCGAAGGGCAGCAACTTCGTACTCGGCGAGCGCCTCGCCGCAAGCGAAGACCGCACCATGGCGCTCGAACGAAGCGAGTCCAGCAAACGCCCGGCATAGTGAAGAGAACGACCCACCCAGTACCACGGCACACAAGGTAAACCATGGCAGAAGCCCCGATCCTGACCCTCCCTGTACCACTTGAGCTCGACGAAACCGCCCACGCGCAGATGCTCGCGCGTCGCTATCGTTGCGAGTTTGTCGACCTGAAAAACTTCCGCATCCAGCATGACCTGTTCCGCTCCGTGCCGGTCGACATGATGTTCCGCTACAACTTCGTGCCGATCGAGCAGCTCGATGACCGCCTCATCATCGCGGTTTCTGACCCGAGCCGGCTCATGGTGCTCGATGAAATCTCAAGCCTCCTTGGCCAGCGCCTCATCACCCGCGTCGCCACGCTCTCGCAGATCAACGAGCTGCTGAAGAAGACCGAGCAGTCGCAGCGGGTGCTGGATGAGGCGACCGAAGGTCTGACCTTCGACGTCATCTCGGTGAACGATCAGGACGATGAGTCGATCACGATCGAGAAGCTCACGAGCGAAGAAGATATCTCGCCGATCATCCGCCTCGTCGACACGACGATCTTCACCGCACTCGAACGGCGCGCGTCGGATATCCACCTTGAAACCTACGACGATCAGCTGCTCGTGAAGTACCGCATCGATGGCGTGCTTCACCCGGCGATGGCACCGATCGCGCGCGAGCATCACCAGACCATCCTGTCGCGTATCAAGGTGATGAGCGAACTCGATATCGCCGAGCGCCGCGTTCCGCAGGACGGCCGCTTCCGTGTCCGCTACAAGGGCCGCCTCATCGACTTCCGCGTCTCGATCATGCCGACCGTGCACGGTGAAAACGCAGTGCTCCGTGTGCTCGACAAGGAATCGATGTCGGAGAAGTTCAAGTCGCTCACGCTCGACGTGGTCGGCTTCGGCGAAGATGATCTGCGCCGCTTCCGCCGCTACATCCGTGAGCCCTACGGCATGGTGCTCGTCACGGGGCCTACCGGTTCCGGCAAGACAACGACGCTCTACGCCGCGTTGAACGAAATCAAGTCCGACGAAGACAAGATCATCACCATCGAGGACCCGGTCGAGTACCAGATTCGCGGCATCACACAGATTCCGGTGAACGAGAAAAAGGGTCTGACGTTTGCCCGAGGTCTCCGCTCGATCCTGCGTCATGACCCCGACAAGATCCTGGTCGGTGAGATTCGCGACCAGGAAACCGCGCAGATCGCGATCAACTCCGCGCTCACGGGCCACCTGGTGTTCACCACGGTGCACGCCAACAACGTCGTTGACGTCCTCGGACGCTTTCTCAACATGGGCGTCGAGGCCTACAACTTTGTCTCCGCGCTCAACTGCATCCTGGCCCAGCGGCTGGTGCGTATGATCTGCGAGCACTGCCAGTTCTCGACCACCTATTCGGACGAGGAGCTTGAGCTCTCCGGGCTCGATCCCGCCGAGTGGCGCGGGTTCCAGTTCCAGGAGGGCCGCGGCTGCGTCGAGTGTGGTGGCACCGGGTATCGGGGACGGACCGCGATTCACGAACTGCTCGATCTCACCGACCCCATCCGTGAAATGATCCTCGAGAAGAAGCCCTCGTCGGAAGTGCGCAAGCTGGCACAGGCCGAAGGCATGCAGTTCCTACGCGAATCGGCGCTGGACCGGGTACGTCGGGGCCTGACCACGCTCAAAGAGATCAACAAAGTCACCTTCATCGAGGCCAACCGCTAGTGCGCTCTGCTCCCCCGAATACGACTCCCGAGGAGCCGGCACGTGCTTGAACGGCTGCCACTGCTCTTTCCCAGCATCTCGCTGCGCCCTGCAATGGCCTGCGAGATCTCGCCCTACGGCGTGCTGGCGGCCCGCCAGGACTCGACGACCGGGCTCTCCACGCAGTTCGTTGCACTGCCCGGCGGGGCGCTGCAGCCCAGCCTGAAGTCGCCCAACGTGCTCAACCGGCTCCATGTCGTCGAAGCCCTGCGTGCTGCGATTGCCGCCGTCGCCGAGCGAGGACGCCAGCTGCCCGGCGGTCGCAACCTCCCGGCGAACCGCGCCTTGACCGTCATCGTGCCCGATGCGACGGTTCGCGTGCTTCTGCTCGACTTCGACTCGCTTCCTTCCAAGCGCTCCGAGGCGCTGTCCATCCTGCGTTTCCGCCTCCGCAAACTTGTGCCCTTTGAGACCGACGATGCCGCCGTCACCTGGCAGTCGATGGGCTCCACTCCAGAGGGCATCCGTGTGCTCGTCGTCGTGATCCCCCGCGAGGTCCTGCTCGAGTATGAGAGCGTCGTCCGCGAAGCCGGCTTTGTTCCTGGCGTGGTGCTGCCCAGCACCCTGGCTGCCACCCCGCTCGTCGGCATCGAACCGTCCCTGCTGATCAACCGCAATGGCACAACGCTGACCACAACTATCCTGCGCGGACAGGAACTTCTGCTCCACCGCGTCCTCGATTTCTCCGGCGCCGATGAAGCACAACAGCCGGACGCACCCGCACGACTCCCCCGTCCCCTGGACGTGCGCGAACGCGAGGAGGAAGAGGATATTCGCCAGAGTGTTTCGGTCGCGCTCGCCTACTTTGAAGACACCCTCGCAGCCACGGCACAGGAGCTCTTCTACATTGGACCCGGCACCGCCGAAGCTTTTCACGCGATGCTGGGTGAACCAACAATCGCCGTCCGGACGCTGGGCCAGGCGCCGGAACTGCTCTCCCGCAACATCCCACGGTCCCTGCTCGCACCGGTAACAGGAGCCCTGCTCAACGCATGAATATCTCTCTCAATCTCGCCACACGGCCGTACATCGAGCTGCGCTCGGTCTATGCGCGGCTGCGGGTGTTTGCGGTCGCGCTCGCCGCGCTGGCGCTGCCCATGCTGCTGGTCGTCCACCTCGAAGAATCGAAGGCCCGGCTCGCCGAAGCACGCGTCGACCAGCTTGAAAGCAACATCGCGATGCTGCGCCGCCAGCAGGCGAATGCGCAGGCCATCGCCACGCAGGGCCCGAATGCCAACGTCGTCACCGAGGCCGCGTTCCTGAACAGCCTCTTCCGGCGCAAGGCCTTCTCCTGGACCGCGACCATGAGCGACCTCGAGGACACGCTGCCCTACGGTGTGCAGGTCAACACGATCGACCCGGTCGTCGCACCCGATGGCCACGTCACGATCCGGATGCGCGTCATCGCCGCACGCGAGCGCGGCATTGAAGTGGTCCGCAACCTCGAACACTCCCGCCACTTTGCCGCACCCCGCCTTGCCTCGGAAGCACTGGCGACGCAGGGCAACAATGCTGCCCCGCAGGCACGCACGGTTCCGACCGCCGGCGGTTCCCTGCCGACTGATGTCTCCTTCGACATCCTCGCGGACTACCGGCCGCTGCCGAACTCGCATGATCACGCTACGCTTCGCGCCTATCGTGCCAACCCTGCCAACAATGTCGCGCCGGCGGCGACACCCGCGCAGGCAGCCATGCCGCAGTTGACCAACCCGGATCCGGCAACAGCGAGGCCGCCCATGCAGCGGCCGCAGAGCCCTTTCCTCCGCGCGCAGCCGGGCACGCCCGCTGCCGCCGCAGTCGAAATGAGAGGCCACTGATGGCGCAGCGTCGACTTGCCGCCCAGGCCTTTACCCTGCTCAACGCTCACATCGTCGTTGTGGCAATCCTGCTGATCTTCGATCTCGTGCTCGCGACCCGGCTCGCGGTCGCCTGGCACGACAGCCACAGCGACCAGTCCGCCCAGTACAACGCCGATCTCGCTACGTATGCCCAGCTGCAGGCGCAGAGTAAGCGCCTCGAGTCACTGCCTGCACGGCTTGCCGAGTCACGCACCCATGCGGGTGAGTTCATCCAGGACCGCATGCCCCTCTCCGATAGCGCGTGGCTTGCAGAGCTGGGCGCGCTGACCAGCCGCAATCACGTCAGGCTCAGTCGCGCGGTGTATGTCCCCCGACCCGCGATCCCGGGCCTGGTGGAACAGCGCATCGACGCCAACGTCGCTGGCGAGTATCCGGCCATCATGCACTTCATCAATGATGTCGAGCGCGACAAGAACCACAACTTCTTCATCATTCGCTCGATCGTGCTCTCCGGTCAGCAGGGTGGCCTGGTCAACCTGCGCGTGATCATGACCACCTTCCAGCGCGTCGACCCGGCAGCCGCGGTCGCCATGAGCACCTCAGGCAACGGCGGCGCAGGCTCAGGAGAGGAGCAGTAATGGCCACTCTCAAGGGCGCAGGAACCGACGACAAGAAGAAAGTAGCCATCGCGGCAGCCCTCGGCGTCGTGGTACTGGTGCTCGCGGTCCACACCATCTTTGGCGGACCCGCGCAGGTTCCGCCGCCACCCGCGGTCTCGGTGCGGCCAGCCTCGATAGCCGAAGCGCCAACGACGCGCGTGGGGACGACGCGATCCGCCGATGGCGCGTCCAGCTCCCCAACCGGGACCACCACTGGCCTGACCGACCCGGCGCTGCATCCGGAGTTGATGGCCGAGAACGAGAACTACGTCTACAGCGGATCGGGCCGCAACATCTTCTCGGCCACCGGCTCGGCTCCCGCTGCTGCAGTCGCCATCGAGCGAGTCAAGGCGCCTGTGCGGCCCTCGCAGCAGATTGCAGTCAGTACCGGTCCGCCGCCACCGCCAGCGATCGACCTGCACTTCTTCGGTTACTCTGCGCGCAAGAACGGCGCGCGCAAGGCCTTCCTGAGCCACGGGGATGATGTATTTATCGCTTCCGAAGGCGATGTGGTCAGCCACCGCTATCGCGTCGTGCACATCGCGCCGACGTCCATCGAGGTGGAAGACCTTCCATACCACAACACGCAAACACTGCCGCTGGTACAGAACTAGAATTAGCCTATGGCGTCCCCACTCCATCCCGGGCAAGCGCGGCTGCTACGATCCGCCGCGCCCCAAGATGATGAAGCAGGCTACATCCTCATCGCCGTGATCTTCTTTGTCGCGCTCGTGACGCTCTCGCTGGCTGTCGCGGCGCCGAAGATTGCAGCCGCCATCCAGCGCGATCGCGAAGTTGAGGCCGTCCAGCGCGGCCTCCAGTACGAGCGCGCCATCCGCTTGTACTACAAGAAGTTCGGCAGCTATCCCACGTCGATCGACCAGCTCGTCAAAACAAACGACATGCGGTTTCTCCGCCGGCGCTACCTCGATCCCCTGACCGGCAAGGATGACTGGAAGCTTATCCACATGGGCGAGGCCACCGTGTGCCCGCTCGGCTTCTTCGGGCAGCCGCTGGCTGCGGGTGGCGGCGGTGCGCTCAATGGAGCAACATCCGCTGCCAGCCTGGCCTCGGCAAGCTCTGGATCCGGAGGCGCCTTTGGCAGCAGCAGCAGCTCCTCGGGTTTCGGCACCAGCAGCTCCGCGGGCGGGTTTGGTAGCAGCAGCTCCTCGGGTTTTGGCAGCAGCAGCTCGGGTTTCGGGAGCAGCACCGGATCGGGAAGCACAGGCACCGGTGCTGGTACCAGCGCCTCGGGAGCCTGCAGCGGAGGCACCCCGGGGCTGTACGCGATGGGTGGCAACGTCAATGGCAATTCTGGCGCAGGATCAGGATCCTCTTCCGGTTCCAGCTCGACCACCGCGTCCAACAGCACCAGCGGCAGCAGCAGCACCAGCGGCAGCTCCGGTTTTGGCGGGAGCTCGGGCTTTGGCGGCAGTTCCGGAAGCTCGGCGAGCTTCGGCAGCAGCTCCGGGTTCGGCGGCTCCGCCACCTCATCGGGCTTTGGCGGCGGCAGCGGACTCTCAGGCAACACCTCCGGCGGTACCAGCGCAGCCACCGGCCTTGGCTTCAATCCCAGCACCACGCTTGGCGCCGGCGCGCCGATAGCCGGCGTCGGCCTCAAGCCCGAGAAGCAGTCCATGGTGGCTTTTCGGCTGCAGGACCACTACAACAAGTGGGAGTTTGTGTACGACCCGGTGGAGGAGAAGCTTGCCGCCCAGGCTGGCCTCGTTGGCGGCGGGAGCATCAACGGCGGCAGTGCAGCTAGCAGCTCGAGCATGGGCCTTGGCGGCACCGGCAGCAGCTCCTCTGGCTTTGGCAGCAGCAGTTCTGGCTTCGGCGGCAGCTCCTCTGGCTTCGGCGGCAGTTCCTCTGGCTTTGGCGGCAGTTCCTCGAGCTTTGGCTCGGGAAACAGCTCGGGATTCGGGTCCGGCAGCAGCTCCGGGTTCGGCTCGGGCAGCGGCTCGACCGGAGCCGGCTTTGGCTCCAGTGGGTCCGGCTCAAGCACGTTTTCTGGCGGCTTCGGCACGGGCAACACCAACTAGCCGCACATGGAAAAGCCCACCGCAGAGGCGGTGGGCTTTTCGATCGAACCAATCTGCCTAGACGCTGAAGGAAGAACCGCAGCCGCAGGTGCTTTTCACGGTTGGGTTTTCGAACTTGAAGCCAGCTGCCTCGAGGGTTTCGACGTAGTCGACCACGCAGCCATTCAGGTACATCATCGAAGTCGCATCGACAAACACCTTGAGGCCGTCGAAGGTCAGCACCTTGTCCATCATGCCGGCCTGGTTCTCAAACGACATCGAGTACTGGAAGCCCGAGCAGCCGCCACCAACCACGCCAATGCGCAGGCCGGCAGGAAGCGGATCCTGGGTCGCCATGATCTCGCGGACCTTCACTGTCGCGGACGGGGTGAGCGTCACCGCGGTGGGTGTCTTGAACTCTGTGGATACCGGCGCGCCGGGGGCTGCCGTTGTGGCTGTTGCTGCTGTCGCCATCGTTTTCTCTCCCTTGGGGCTGTGCCCGCGTATCAGACAAGTGTAACGCACGGCGCGATGTGTCCAGGTATCCCGTCTGCGCCAGCCCTGCCTGTTATCTGATGTGGCAGTGCCGTCAGAAGACGCACTGCCCCCTTGAATCACTTGCTACCGGGTGGTGATGTCGTCCGAGATTGCACTGTACTCATCATCGGTCAGGATGCCGCGGCTCTTCAGGTCCTCAGGATCCCCGAACGGCCGTTTCGCGGCAATCCGGTGCGCCGTTGCTGCATGGATGCCAGGCAGTCCTTCAAGCTCCGCGATGGTCGCGTGATTGATGTCCAGCTTGCCGCCATGAATGTTTGGCGACTTGCTGTTGCCCTCCGCCCAGCCCTGCTTGGCTCCGGAGATCACGTCCTTGGTTTCGCGGCGCGCCTGCAGAAGCGCTTCCTTTGCTTCCTGCCCTGCGTTCTTCAGATCATGGTGCACCTGCCGGGCGTCCTCAGCAGCCTGCTGCTGCAACTTCTCATCCGGCGTTTGTGCTGGCCTGGTCGTACATCCGGCAAGCAGCAAAAAACCTGCCGCGGCGACGACGCTAATTCTTCGGGTGCAACCCTTCCACTGTTCCATGCGACTCCACGGTGATCCGGATGTCATGATCCCTCATCAGGAAGGTGCTCTGATCTTTCATTCCCCACTGAACATACGGCACGGTGAAGGTGGACTTCAAGAAGACCTCGCCCCCCTGCCTGACAGCGTCGACGTCCACGGTGAGCGGGTGATCCGCCCCATGGATGTTGAACGAACCGTCCAGCTTCAGGTGCTTCTCGCCGTCGCCCGCGGGCAGGCTGCCCGCGACCTTCTCCAGGTGGTAGAAGATGCCGGGGTAGGTCTCGCTCTGGAGGGTCTGCGCCTTGATCTTCGCGTCGAGCTTCGCGTCATTGCTTTTCTCGGAGGTGGCGTCCACCAGGATCTCCCCCTGCGCCACCCCGCTCCTGCTGTCGAGTGCAAACTGCCCTGTTTTGAGCTGAAAGGTGCCATGAATGCGATGGAGGGTGCCTGCCGAGAAGGCGACGGTGGTGCGCGCCGGGTCCAGGTGGACCGCCACCGAGTTCGCCGCATCTGCGGCAACCGCCCGGCTGGCCGGGGCAGCCGCATCCTGCGCAGGGGCCCGGGTGGCGAAGAGTGCAGCGGAGGAGAGGGCGAGGAAGTACGGGGCGACGCGCAGTGTCAAAGGATTCCGTTCCGTTCTTGATCTCTGGATCGAGAGTGCTGGTGGTGATGGTCTAAAGCGTCAGTGCCGGCTTAAGTGCAGCTACACGTTCGGCAGAGGCTACGGTCTGCGCGATCAGCGTCGCGATCGTCATGGGGCCCACACCGCCCGGGACCGGGGTGTATGCCAGGGCGCGGGCACGCAGCTCAGGCGTGAGTTCCACATCGCCGACGCCTGGGGCACCGTCGATGCCGGGGTGATAGCCAGCGTCCACAACCACGACACCATCCTGCAGCCACTCAGCCCGGATAAACTCTCGCTTGCCCAACGCCGCAACTACGATCTCGGCGTCCCGCAGGTGTCGCTGGAGGTCGCCCGTATACCGGTGGCAGAGGGTCACGGTGCAATTGGCATGGTCGAGCATGGTGGCCATGGGCCGGCCCAGGATGGCGCTGCGGCCGATTACGGTCGCCCGTTTGCCGTGGAGCGGAACCTGGTAATGCTCGAGCAGACGCATGATGCCAGCCGGAGTCGCCGAGCCGAACGCCGGCTCCTTCATCGACATGCGGCCAAAGCCAAGGCTCGTGACTCCATCCACATCCTTGCTGAGGACGATCCGGTCAAAGCACTCGCGCTCGTTGACCTGCGAGGGCACCGGGTGCTGCAGCAGGATCCCGCGAACGCGCGGTTCGAGATTGAGCTCATCGATGACCGCCAGCAGCTCGGCTGTGGTGGTCGTCTCAGGCAAGGTGATCGGCATCGACTCCATGCCGACACGACGGCAGGCATTGCCCTTCATGCGCACATAGGTGGCGGACGCTGGGTCCTCGCCAACCAGGATGGTCGCGAGCACCGGCGGCAGCGACCCGGTATGCTCCCGCAGGCGCGCAACACGTCCCTTCAGCTCCTGCTCGAGCGCGCTGGCAAGCGCCTTGCCGTCCAGAACCACGGCCTGGTTCCCACTCTTCATGGGACCAGTGTAAGGGCAAGCTTCCCGTGGCTGCAGCTTTTTGGGAGTGCTCAGGCCTTCATAAGGGTCTGCCCATGCTGGTGGCGGATATCGGCGCCCTCGATCCAGAAGATCACGTCCCCGGCGATGTTCGCCGCATGGTCGGCAATACGCTCCAGGTTGCGCGAGATGATGATCGCGTGCAGCGCCTGCTCCGCGACCTGGGCATTGCCCGAGATCATCTCGATCAGCCGTTCGTGGGTCTCGCGGTTGACGCGGTCGATCTCGTCATCCATGTCAACGACCGACGCTGCGAGTTTTGCGTCTCCTTCGAGCAGTGATTGCAGGGCGCCGCGGATCATTCCCCGGGCCAGTTCGCGCATCGTCGCGATGTCGGTAGGCACATCCACCAGGGGCAGGCGGGTCAGCTCGAGGGTGCGCTGCGCGATGCTCATGGCCTGGTCGCCAATCCGCTCCAGGTTGGCATTGATCTTGATCACCGCCAGGATGAAGCGCAGGTCGATCGCCATCGGCTGCTCCTGCGCGAGCAGCTCGTAACTCATCTCGTCAACTTCACGTTGCGCCAGGTTGATCGCCGTTTCGTTCTCGCGAACGTACTGACAGATGGAAGCATCCCGATCGAGGTAGGCATCTACCGAGGACTCCAGCGCCTGCTGCGACAGCGCAGCCATGGCCAGGAGCTTGTCCTTGAGCTGCGCCAATTGCTGATGAAAGTGAACGCGCGGCATCGAGGCGCCTCCTGCAAGTGGAATGTATGGGTGGTCTTACACATTGTGCATGAATTCGACGCAAACTCCTGTTACTTCAGTGCCGTACCGCGAGATTCTTTGCCCAGCGAGGCGATGATCGCCAGGTAGATCGCGACAACCAGCACTGTTGCCCCGAGCACAGGACCCAGTGCGCCATACCGCCGGGCAGCCAGGCTCTGCAGAACGCTGTTCCGGGAGGTCAGGAGGTTTCCAAGCTGGTAGGCCACTCCCGGGAAGGTCGCCCGCACCGGCCCCGGTGAAAGCTCGCTGAGATACGCCGGAACCACGCCCCAGGCGCCCTGCACCATGAACTGCATCAGGAACGCCCCGAGTGCAAGCAGCGGAAGCGAGTGTGAGAAGGCATAAAGCGGGATGCAGGGGAGCGCCAGCAACACCGCGGTCACGATCGCCCGCTTGCGCCCCCAGCGTTCCGAGAGCGCGCCAAAGAGCACGCCGCCCAGGATCGCGCCGACGTTGTAGATGACGCCGATCGCGCCCGCCTCGTGCGCAGTGGCGTGGTGATCCTTGAGAAGAAAGGTGGGGTAGAGATCCTGGGTGCCATGCGAGAAGGCGTTGAACCCGGCCATCAGCAGGATCAGGAAGACAAAGGTGCCGCCGTACTTGAGCACGCCCGCAAGCATTCCCGGTGCGCGGGGATCCCGCGAGGCCTGATGCTGCGCTGCCTTCCAGGCAGGCGACTCCTCGACCTTGCCGCCGATGTAGACAATCAACAAAGCCGGCAGAGCGCCGACGACAAAGAGACCGCGCCAGCCCACGACGTGGCCGCCGAGGTGCCATGCGGCGAGCGGATCGTAGAGCAGCCCGAAGGCAAGCGCCGCCAGGAGGTAGCCCATGGCATAGCCTTCCTGCAGAATGCCGGAGAAGAAGCCGCGGCCCTCGGTCGGCAGCGTTTCAAAGGCCAGCGCCGCCCCGACGCCCCACTCGCCGCCCATGGCGATGCCGAACAGAGCGCGCAGGATCAGCAGAACGTGGAGCGAGGGCGCGAACGCGCAGGCAAGCTCCAGGACCGAATAGCAGGCGATATTGAAGATCAGGGTCGGGCGACGGCCAAAGCGCTCTGCCAGCAGGCCGAACAGGATCGCACCGACCGGCCGGAAGGCGAGCGTCAGGAACAGTGCTTCTGCAACCGAGGCTGTTGAGGCGCGAAATTCTGCCGATATAGCAGGTATGCAGAAGACCAGGAGGAAGTAGTCGAAGGCATCAAGCGTCCAGCCGAGGAAGCAGGCGAAGAAGGCGTGTCGCTGGGCACCCGAGAGCAGGCGCCAATGCCGGGAGAAGCTGCGCAACCAATTCGGCAATGAGAACGTTCCTCTAGGTAGGTCGTGAAGTGAAATGAGTTTGCACGTTGACTCCGAGATAGTGCAACCTGTGGGTAACCTCATGACGGCCCTGACGGCCGAGGGCAGCGCTTACTGAAGATTCGAAAAGAATCTGAGTGGTCCCTTTGGTGTCGATCCTGGCCTGTAACCGCGGTGTAGAATGTCCTGAATCGTGGGAGGCGCCTTGCTCGCGCAGATGGCGCCTACTCGAAAAAGCTTGCAGGGATCCTGACGAGCGGCAGCCGGTCCAGGTGCTTCGAGCCTCGATTGATAGATGACGCTTGTCGGTGGAGGTTGGGCCATGGTTTGGGATGAACTCCGCAGTGCGGTGCGTTTCCCGATGCACGTTCCGGTAGTCCTCGTGATTGGGAGTGAGCAGGTCGAGGCCGTCACGGTCAATATGTCAAACAACGGTGTGCTTCTGCAGGTGCCGCGATCGATCGAGGCAGAGACTGGTTTTGAGTTTCTTCTGGAAGTTCCGAAAGAAGTGACGCTAAACGAGTCAACGGCTGCCATTCATTGTGCTGGACATGTTATTCGTTCGTATCAGGAAAACGGCTCCTGTTTCGTTGCAGCAGTGATCGACGAGTATAGATTTCAGTAGGCAGGAAAGGATCGAGGCGAGCATCTGCTATGAACCCGATCAACGATAGACCCCGAGTCGCACCCAGCACCATGTCATCCAACAACGGTCATACGACGTCCGCACCTCGTCCGCAGGGCAGCTTCACCGCTCCTGCACCCGGCAATACCATGGTTGCTCACCGCGAAAACCCTGTCCGCGTGATTCTGGCCGACGGCCAGGCGATCTTTCGCGTCGGCATGAGCAAGGTATTCGCAGCAGAGCCGGACATCCATGTGATCGCCCAGGCAGACAGCCTTGCCAACCTCCGCTCCACGCTCAAGCAACACCAGGCCGATGTGCTCCTGCTCGACTGGAACATCCTGGGCGGCCACACCGAGTTCGTACCCGAACTGATCAAGGCTGGCGCTTCGCCGGTCAAGATGATTGTGCAGGGCGCCATCGGCGACGAAACCCGCATGATCGAGCTTTACCGCAACGGGGTGCGTGGCACCATATCGCGTGCTATCTCGCCTGACCTGCTCCTGCGCTGCGTCCGCAAAGTCGCTTCCGGCGAGACCTGGATCGACAACCAGTCGCTTACCCTGCTTATCGATGCCTACCGGCTCCAGGCAACCCAGGGCATCAACACCAAGGTCGCTCCCCGGCTCTCGCCGAAGGAGATCTCGATCATCACCTACATCAGCCAGGGCAAGCGCAACAAGGAAATCGCGCACCACATCGGCACCAGCGAACAGGTGGTCAAGAACTACCTGCGCAAGATCTACGACAAGCTTGGGGTTTCAGACCGGCTGGAGCTGGCACTCTACTCCCTCCACCACGACTTGCAGAAGAATGTCGTCCCGAGCCCGGGCCGTGGCGCCGCGGTCACCCCGGCAGCCCCGGCGATCCCCCGCGCGACCGAGGCCTAGAGCCCGGTCGCTTCTCCGGGCTTCGACCCGCCTCCTGCTCCTGTTCCTGCTCCTGTTCAGGAGGCCGAGGTAAACTCCGAATTCCTTTCCTCCACATTTCTTTCCTCCACAAAGACGTGCCGCAGAATCGCTGCGTGGATCTCCTCAGGGAGCCTGCGCTTCTGGAGTGTGCGATCGACCACCACGTGCTTTGTCTCCGCATCCGCCAGCAGCGTTTCACCGCGGTAGAGCGAATAGGCAAATACCAGCATCGAACCGCGTAGCGCTCGCACCCGGGTCTCGATTGTGAGCAGATCGTCGTAGCGGGCCGGCCGGCGATAGCGGCAGCTGGCTTCGACCACGGGCAGGATGCAGCCTTCCTCGGCTTCCAGTTCCTGGTAGGAGTACCCGATCTCCCGCATCATCTCGACGCGGCCAATTTCGAACCAGGAGAAATAGTTGCCGTGGTAGACGACGCCCATCTGGTCGGTCTCGGAATAGCGCACACGGAGGCTCGTCGTAAACTTCATGGGTGCAAGTGTACGTGCGGTCGCGCCGAATCGGGCTTCTCGCCAGTTACCAACGACGGACAGAAGACAGGGCGCGGGCGCGATGTTTGAAGAAATCTCCGATATCTCGATCGAGGCCGAGGCGGATACAGGAGCCGTCGTCGCCATAGTGCTGCCCAGGGTGCGCCGGGCACAAATGGCGGTAGCGACACTCTTCCTGGTCAATGGCGCAGCCATCGGCTCATGGGTGCCACATATCCCGGAACGGGCGCGAGCGCTGCACCTGAACGAAGCCCAGCTCGGCTCAGTGCTTCTCGCCGGAGGCATCGGCGCGCTCTTTGCAATGCCCCTGTCCGGCACTCTGTTGCGGCATCTCGGCTCCCGCACAATCTGCGTCATTGCGGGGCTGTTTTTCCCTGCCCTGCTGACTGCGGCGATCCTCTTGCCCTCGGTCCCCCTCCTTGTCTTCGTGCTGTTCTGCACCGGCTTCAACGCGGCTGCCATGGATGTCGCGATGAATGCGCATGGCGTGCTGGTCGAAGCACTGCTCCACAAACGAACCGTGTCGATGTTTCATGCGGTCTTCAGTGTGGGCTGCTTTGCGGGAGCGGGCATCCACAGCTACCTGATGGCACAGCATGTCCCAGACCACCTCCTGGTCCCCACCTTCGGTGCGCTTCTTCTCCTGCTCGTGCTGGGCGTCGCTCCCCTGCTGCTGAACCACGAGATCGAGGAAGCCTACCATGCCGCCGATCGCCCTCTTGCCGCGCCGACCACGAAAAAGCCGGGTCTGCGTGGCCTGCTCCCGGCGCATCTGCCTCATCCGAAGCTGCTGTTGATCGGTGTGCTCTGCTTCTCGACGATGGTGAGCGAGGGAGCGATGGGCGACTGGAGCGCGCTGTATCTCCGCGTGGTGCATGCAATGCCCAGCGGGATCGCCGGCTACGGCTACACCTGCTTTGCCGGGTTGATGGTGCTGGGCCGCTTCACCGGCGACGCGCTGGTGGCCCGCATTGGGGAGCTGCGCGCGATCCGCTATGGCGGGCTGCTCAGCGCCATAGGAATCCTGATGGTGTTATTTCTGCACCCGCTGCCGGCAATCCTGGTGGGGTTTGGCTTGATTGGCGCGGGGCTGGCCAACGCCTCGCCGGTGCTCTATCGAACCGCCGGCACGCTGCCAGGCTTTGCTCCCGGCGAGGGGATCGCGACTGCCGTAGGTGTCGGCTACGCCGGGCTGCTCGTCGGTCCACCGCTGCTGGGTATCCTGGCGCATGCGGCCGGTCTCCCGTCAATCTTTGTGGTTTTGCTGCTGCTCAGCGTGACGCTCGCCACCGCCGCCCCACTGGTCCGCAGCGGCATGTATGCCAGCCGCGCAGACGGCTGAAAGCTCTCGATCGGGAGCGGTAAAGTAGAACTATGTCCTCCCTTGCCACGGCCCCCAGCTCCCTCGATGCTTCCCTGCAACAGCGCCTCGATACCTTTGCCCGCGTCACCGTAGAAGCCGGCCTGGGATTGAAGGCCGGGCAGGAACTCCTGATCACCGCTCCTCTCGACGCCGTCAGCTTCGTGCGCCGCATCAGTGAGCACGCGTACAAGGCCGGAGCCTCGCTCGTGACCACCATGTACGTGGACGACGAAGCCACGCTTGCCCGCTACCGCTTCGGACAGGATGCGAGCTTTGATCATGCCGCGACCTGGTTCTACGAGGGCATGGCGGCGGCGTACCGCTCCGGCGCAGCGCGACTGGGCATCACCGGGAGCGACCCGTCGCTGCTGGCTGCGCAAGACCCGGCTAAGGTCTCGCGCGCAAATCTCGCGACCTCGAAGGCCTACCGACCGGCGCTCGAGCTGATCACCCGGCACGAAATCAACTGGTGCATCGTGGCCGCAGCCACCCCAGCATGGGCCAGGGTTGTCTTCCCCGGCGAGTCCGAAGCCGTTGCCGTCGAAAAGCTCTGGAACGCGATTCTTGCCTCCTCGCGGATCGACAACGCCGATCCGGTCGCGGCGTGGAAGGAGCACAGCGCCAGCCTGAAGAAGCGTTCCGCCTTCCTGAACGAGAAGCGGTACTCCGCTCTGCGTTACGCTGGCCCCGGCACCGACCTCGAGATTGGCCTGGCCGACGATCACCTCTGGCTTGGTGGCGGCACCACGGCGTTGAACGGCGTCGCCTGCCTGCCGAACATCCCCACCGAAGAAGTCTTCACCACCCCGCATCGGGAGCGGGCCTCCGGCACTGTTCGCTCCACCAAGCCGCTCTCCTACCAGGGCACGCTGATCGAAGAGATTGCAGTCCGCTTTGAAGGCGGCAAGGTCGTCGAGGCACGCGCCAAAACCGGCCAGGAAGTACTCGAACGCATGCTTGGAACAGACGAGGGTGCGGCGCGCCTGGGCGAAGTGGCCCTGGTGCCCCACTCGTCTCCGATCTCGGCCAGTGGGCTGCTCTACTCGAATACACTGTTCGACGAGAATGCCGCCTGCCACATCGCCATGGGCCAGAGCTACAGCACCTGCGTCCGGGACGGCGACACGCTCAAGCCGGAAGAGCTCCTCTCGCGCGGAGCGAACGACAGCCTGATCCATGTGGACTGGATGATCGGATCAGGCGAGCTCGACATTGATGGCGTCACCGCGAACGGCGAGCGCGAACCCTTGATGCGCAAGGGGGAGTGGGCTGTTTCGGTCTAGCGCCTGGCCGATCAAACAAAAAGGCCGCTCGCGAGAGCGGCCTTTCTACGTACCGGGGAGCTACAGTTTGGAGAAGCCGGCGATCCGGGATACGTCGTTGAATGTCACGAAGACAAAGAACAGGATCAACACCACGAAGGCGACCTGGTAGATCCGCTCCTTGACCTGCGAGTTCAGGTCATGCCGCATGACCGACTCGATCAAGAGCAGCAGGATCATGCCGCCATCGAGTACCGGGAATGGCAGGAGGTTGAAGATGCCGAGGTTCAGGCTGATCATCGCCATGAGGTTGATGATGGGTTGCCAGCCCGGCATCATCGCGGCCTCACCGGTCGCGCGCGCGATCCCTACCGGGCCACTCAGCTGCTTCACATTGGAGTGGCTGGAAAAGAGCTTCCGCATCACTTCCACGATCTCGCCGGAACTCTGAACGTTGTAGTGGAAGGAGCGGTCGGCAGCCTTTCCGAATGGCTCCTGCTCCACGGTATATGGCGGCGGCTGTGGCCGGAAGCCAAGGCGGTAGCCCTGCTTGCCTGTGCCATCGTCGCCCAGGATGGGCAGGACCGAGAGGTTGAGCTTCTGGTCGCCGCGCTGGATCCGGAGCGCTACCGGGTGGTTTCCATTGGCCTTGAGGTAGGCTGCAACCGAGGTCACTGAGTGCAGCACCACGCCATCGAGCGAAAGGATCGTGTCACCCGGCTTCACCCCTGCCTTGGCTAGCGGATATCCCGGCTCGACCTCGCGCACGGTGAGCGGCATAGGTTGCATCCGGGGCTCAAGCCCCAGGCTGAGCGGGTCCGGCCCATCGGCGGTCATGGAACCAGCGAGCGGCAGGGTCAGGGTGACTACCTTGCCGGCACGATCCACCGCCACGGGCAGTGTGGCATTGCTCTCGATGCCCATACGGATACCGATCTGCTGCCAGCTTGGGTCGTGGTCCCTGCCGAACTGCACGATCGTGTCACCAGCCTGAAAGCCGGCACGGGCCGCGGCAGTATCGGGCGGAACATAGTCAACAGTGGCAGCCCCGCGCAGGTAGGCGTCCACTTCGTTGTGCATCATGTACAGCCCGGTCATCAGGACGAACGCGAGCAGGAAGTTCGAGACTGGACCGGAAAGACCGATGAGGATGCGCTGCCAGCGTGGCCGTGAGGTGAACTCCCCGGGATCTCCATGGGTGTCCTCGGCTGAGTACTCGCCAGCCATCTTGACGTAGCCGCCCAGCGGCAAGAGGCTCAGGCGATAGTCGGTGTCACCGCGACGAAAGCCCAGCAGCCGTTTTCCAAAACCGATGGAGAAGATCTCGACGCGCACGCCGCACAGCTTGGCTGTGACGAAGTGTCCGGTTTCATGCACCAGAACCATGATCCCAAGGACCACGAGCATGGAAAGAATGGAAACAAGGGCGAACGGCATAGGGACGGGTATCAACTCCGGTGATTCCGAACGAAAGCGCTTGGTACCTACGGCAACGACAGCGAAGGTCAGTGTGCGACGGCCTCGGTCCCAACAATGCGCCGGGCGCGCTCGCGTGCTTCCGTATCCTGCTCCAGAACCTCGGCGATGGTCCGGGGGGTGAACGCCGGCGTTTCCCGAAGTACTTTCTCGATTGTACCCGCGATGGCCTGGAAGCCTATGTTACGGCCAAGAAACGCGTCCACTGCGATTTCGTCCGCTGCATTCAGTGCAATCGGGTGGGCTCCGCCAGCCTCGGCTGCCTGGTAGGCCAGGCGAAGGCAGGGGAAGCGATCAAAGTCGGGCTGCTCGAAGTGCAGGTCGGCCAGTGCGCGCATGTCAAATGTCAGGTCGGACTCGACGCGCTCAGGGTAGCTCAGGGCATAGAGGATGGGCAGCTGCATGTCGGTGACCGAGATCTGCGCCAGGATGGACCCGTCGATGTACTCCACGAGCGAGTGCACGGTCGACTGCGGGTGCACCGTGACCTGGATCTGCCCGGGCGGCAGGTCGAACAGCCGGCAGGCCTCGATGATCTCAAGTCCCTTGTTGAGCATGGTTGCCGAATCGATGGTGATGCGCTGGCCCATGACCCAGGTCGGGTGCTTCAAGGCCTGCTCCACGGTGATCGAGGCGAACTGTTCCAGGGGCAGCGTGCGGAAGGGTCCACCCGAAGCGGTGAGCCAGACGTTCTTGACCTCCTGGAGCCGGCCGGCGCGCATGCACTGGTGCACGGCATTGTGCTCGGAGTCGATCGGCAGCAGCGGCACATTGTTCCCCTTGGCGGCCGCGGTCAAAAGGTCACCGGCAGCGACCATGGCTTCCTTGTTCGCGAGGCCGATCGGCTTCCCTGCGTTCACCGCAGCGTAGGTCGCCTCAAGCCCGGCCACGCCGACGATGGCGGAAACAACGAAGTCCACCTCTGGCAGGGTCGCGGCGAGGATCGTGCCGGCCGTGCCGTACACCACTTCCGTGTCGCGGAGGCCGAGCGAGCGCAGCTTGGTGCGCAGGTCTGCGGCAAGGGCTTCCGTGGCAACCGAGACAACGCGCGGCTGCCAGCGAATGCACTGCTTCATCGCCGCCTCGATGTTGCGGCCTGCGGCGAGCGACGCTACCGAAAAGCGGTGGGGGTACTTCTCAAGGATGGCGAGGGTGCTCTGGCCGATCGAGCCGGTGGAGCCCAGAATACAAATCCGTTTCAAACCGGAACCTTTACTTGGTCGATGCGGAGGACACTCTGGCTCAGCGCGGAATCGCCCTTTCGACCGGGAATCGGGGTATAAGCGGCTAGATCGCCTGCTGCGCTAACAGAGCGTACCACAGCACCGGAGCCGCCAGGAGTAGCGCATCGATCCGGTCGAGCACTCCGCCGTGACCAGGCAGAAGCGTTCCGGAATCCTTCACGCCGGCTCCCCGCTTGATCGCCGATTCGAAGAGATCGCCGAGTTGCGCGGCGATGTTGAGCAGCACCGAGAAAGCCAGTGTTCGGAAGATGGGCCCAGGGTAGCTGAGGATCTCGATGTTGCGGCGTTCGAGCTCGCTGGCGAGCAGCAGCAGCAGCGAAATCACAAGCACCGTGCCGGCGACCGAGGCAATCGTGCCCTCCCAGGTCTTGTTCGGGCTGAGGCGCGAGAGCTTGTGCCTCCCGAAGTTGCGCCCGACATAGAGCGCCGCCACGTCTCCCGCCCAGACCGAGAGGAAGAGAAAGACCAGGAGCGAGGCGCCGTTCGGCTGCGTGGAGATCAGCGGCACCGTGGTCAGGGACCAGCCCGTGTACAGCAGCGCGAAGGCCGAGGCGGCCGTGGCTCCCAGCACCTGCTCGGCAGGCAGCCGGAAGGCACAGAGCCCGAAGAGGATGAGGGCGAGCGCAGCCAGCACAGGCGCGCTGTACTCGGGCCGGAAGTAGGTCGTCGCGAAAAGGATGGCGATGGCGCAGAGAGTGGGGATGCGCTGCACCCCTGGGGCCCCATTGAGCGAGGCGAGGTGGAGAAACTCCCACGTTGCAAGGCCGGCAACCACGGCAGCCGCAATGGTCAGCGCAGGCAAGGAATTCCAGAACACCAGGGCAAATACCAGCGGGATCAGCACCGCTGCAGTCAGGACTCTAAGCATCTCTGTAAAAGCATAGACCAGCGCACCGCATCAAAGTCGCGGGCGAGCCTTCACACCCCCGTTCCCCGTCTAATCCTTTGAGGCGCGTGACTGCTGCTTTGACCCTACGCATGATCCCCCTCAAGCGCGCTTGAAAGGACTTCCTATGAACCTCTTCCTGAAAGCTTTACCACTTGGTTTCGCTGCCCTGCTGCTGACCCCGGCAGCCCTTCTGGCCCAGAACGAAGGCGGCTCAGCAACAGCGGATACTGTTGTCACGATCCTGCCGAAGAAGGGCGATGCGGCGCCTCCCGTTCCCCAGAGCTCGCTTGAAGTAAAGGTCGACGGCAAGAAGACGCAGCCAACCACGTGGCAGCCGTACGGTCACGGCGAGGTGCAGCTGGTACTGCTTATTGACGATTCGGCTCGCTCCTCCTTTGGCCGGAACCTCGACGACCTGTCAACGTTTGTGAGTGGCCTGCCGCCCAATGTGAGCGTGGCCGTGGCCTATATGCTCAACGGCGCTGCGCAGTTCACTGGCCCCTTGTCGAAGGACAAGGCAGGCGTCGCGAAGACGATCCATTTGCCCGGCGGAACGCCTGGCTCCAACGCCAGCCCGTACTTCTGCCTGCAGGACCTGGCCAAGCGGTGGCCAGCGCCGCCCAGCGCTGCACGCCGTGAGGTGCTGATGATTACGGATGGCGTGGACGAGTACAACCTGCGCTATGACCCGGACGACCCGTATGTTCATGCGGCGATGGACGCGGCAAACCGCGCCAACCTGGTGATCTTCTCGATCTATTACCGCGACCAGGGCCGCCTCAGCCGTTCGTTCTATGAGACCAATGCCGGGCAGAACTACCTGTTCCAGGTAGCGGACGCGACCGGTGGCAACGTGTACTACGAAGGCTTGTCGAACCCGGTGTCTTTCCAGCCGTTCCTGCAGGACCTGGATCGCCGGCTCGAAAACCAGTACGAGCTCGGCGTTCCGGTGAAGCCCGAAAAGAAGGTCTCCTACGCGGATCTGAAGGTCAAGTCCGATGTAGGTGCTGTGAAGCTGAAGGCTGCCAACCGGGTCGCCGTTGCGGCCGAGGGCTCGGTCGCCGCTGCGCAGTAGAGCAGATGGGGAGGCGACAGATTGCTTCTGTCGCCCTCCCTACCTGCCAGGTAGTCCTTACGGATTACGGAATGGCTATATACCGGTCGCATGCGGCAACGTAGACTCCAAGAATCATGGCAGTCTCTGTCGCAGAACTAGAATCAGTCGGCCTCGAGGTCATTGACCTTACCGACGAGACCGCCATCCTTCAGCGCCGGCTGCACTCGCGCAATGGGGCCATGCAGTTGGAAGGCCTTCATCGCCTAGCGATCGCATTCGTGGAGCAGCCTGCGACCATCCTGCAGGAGCTGGTGAACGCAGCGGTGCGGCTCTGTGGAGCCGACAGCGCCGGCATCAGCATCGAGCGCGAAGGCAAGACCGACGAGCATCACTACCAGTGGATCGCAACTGCCGGCGAGTACAGCGCGTTTCTGGACGCGTCCCTGCCGAAGACTCCCAGCGCCTGCACCGTTTGCCTGGAACGGAACCGTCCGCAGCTGTTCCGGGTGAACGAGCGCTTCTTTGCGATTCTTGGCATCCAGGCCGCCCTGGTCACCGATGGTTTGCTGCTTCCCTGGGAGGTGGAGGGCGTGCGCGGAACGATCTTCATCATCGCGCACAGCCGCACCGAGGCCTTCGACAGTGAGGACCTTCACCTGATGCAGATCCTCGCGAACTTCGCCGCGATGGGGATCCGGCAGCAGCGGCAACAGGCTGACCTGCTCGCGCAAGCGCGCGCCGCGGCAGCCGCGGCGATGGCCAATGACCTGGCCCACCAGATCAACAACCCGCTTCAAAGCCTGACGAACCTGCTCTTTCTTGCGCGGCAGACCGCAGGGGAGCAGCGCGAGCTGGCCTCCAGGCTGGAGCCTGATTTCGCGCGGCTGACCGAGCTGGTCAAGGGTCTTCTGGAGCTGCCACTCGCTCAGCAGAAGCAGGGCCACTCGTCCCGAGACTAGCTCTCCCTAGTGGACCTGGAACTCCGGCGACCCGAGCAGCATCGCGGCCATCGCCTCCAACGCGCCCGCTGTGTCCGCGGGATCCCGCTGCGCGAGCTGCGCATGGATCACTCCCGCGGTCTGCGATGAAACTGCGCCGTTCACGAGCGACTTCTCCATGAGCAGCAGCGCTTCATCTTCCCCGCTCTTCCCGGGCTCCCGGGTGCTGAGTGCAACCGTGTGCCTTGGAGCGTCCGCTACGGTCGGCTGTTCTGTCATCAGGCCCGAGGCCACCAGCAGCGGTGCGTCGAGGTGCATGCCACCGAGCTTGCCCGCAGACAATGACAGCGCAAAGTTCAGCCGGTCGATCAGCGCGGCAGAGTTCATCCACTGTTCGCCCGTGTTGGGATAGCCGGTCGGTGGCAGGCAGCGGTAGAGGGGTTCCCCCATTGCCTTGAGCTGCTGCACCAGAACTCCCGGGTTGGCCGGATCGCTCCCCGTCGCACGCATGGTCGAGGCGACAAACTCAAGCGG
Source organism: Acidobacteriaceae bacterium (assembly GCA_965199135.1). Classification (GTDB taxonomy): domain Bacteria; phylum Acidobacteriota; class Terriglobia; order Terriglobales; family Acidobacteriaceae; genus EB88. Next base: position 3,390,624 of record OZ240685.1, read on the forward strand.
TGACTTGACCTTGTTGTGAAAGTTGGCGCGGTCGAAGAACTCGCGGGAATGCACCATGGTCCGCAACACAGACGCGATATCGCCATCCGTGCCCATCCAGGTCGCCACCATTGCGTTCACGAGAGTGGCTGGAGGTGTGTCAGAGACAAAACGCTGTGCCAGTTCAAACGAGATGTGGCGCGCAGTCGCGGGCGACGAAGCCAGGTAGGACAGCGCAGCTATCCCTTCCTGCTGCCCTGCTTCGGCGATCGTCTGGCCCATCCAGTGCTTTGTTCCAGGCTCGTGGCGGCGCTGCTGGAAGAGGAATGGACCACCCTGCTGCGGGCGATCGACACCCCAGCCGGTAAGGATGTCGGCCAGCGCTGTGACATCGGCCTGGGAGTACCCGCCATCGACCCCAATCGTGTGCAGCTCCATCACCTCACGGCCGTAATTTTCATTCAGCCCTGCCGCATTGCGCTTGGCGTGGCCGGCCGCGGGTGAGTCGGGACCCACGCTGGTGTGGTTGTCGAGATAGATCATCATCGCCGGGCTCTCTGCGCTGGCAAGCAGGAGGTCGCGAAACTTGCCCAGCGCATGCGGACGGATCGCTGCCTGCTCATACTGGTTGGCATAGAGGATCTCGTCTCCGGATTTGCCCAGATCTATATTGAAATGGTTCATCCAGAAGTCGGTCATGACCTCCTGCAGCTGTCGCTCAGAGAGCACGGCGCGCAGGATCTTGCCCTGCTCGAGCTCCCCGGCCACCACCCCATTGGCACCGTAGCCCCCTGCCATCGCCTGCCAGAGTTCGCGATCGTGCGGGCTTGTGCCCTGCAACAGCTCGGTGCGGAGCGGCTCCTTGAGGCTGCCGGTCAGGATCACGCGGTCGGGCACGGGCAGCGCCAGCACGGCATTGAGGCGTGCCGGGGCAGGAAGAACCAGGACTGGTCCAGCGAGGTCCGTCGCCCGTGCGCGCGCTGCCGCCTTGTCGGCATCGTCGGTTGCCTGCTGCTTCGCGACGCCATCCGCGGGCGGGGCGGCCGCGGGCGGGGCGGCCGCGGGCGGGGCGAGGGTCGCCTCCCGCTCACGTGCCTGCTTTGCCTGGTACCGGGCCAGCAGAACCTCGTAGACCTCGGCAAGCTGCGGGTCGGCCGGCATCGGCTCCTTGTTGTCCGCGATGCGGCGGATCACCTGCCCATCCGGGAAGCGGACCGCCAGCTCCTGGGGCGAGAGCTGGAGTGTGGGGTAGTCAGCAAGCCGTTTGGCGAGTGCCGGATCAGGAATCGTGTCAGGCGTGAGCTGCTGATCAAGCCATTGCTCCCACCCCTCGGTCGCCACCACGCGCACGAGCCCAGGGGTCGCGCCGAAGGTGAAGCGGCTGACCACCTGCGTTGCCTGCTCCTCGGGGCTAAGCGGCGCCAGGTGGAGCTTCGCCGGCTCCCGGCGCGCAGAGATGGCACGCGCGTGGGAAGGCGCCTGGGCAGAAAGAGTGCCCGAAAGTGCAGCAGAGGCGATCAGAAACAACGCAAAGCGGTCGAACATGGGCGACTCCAGACGCAGCCCGACAGGGCAGCTACCTCTAGAAACAGTGTTTCGTTCGGAAAGTCGCACCGGTCAGGCGAGAAGCGCACCCGGGAGCTGTACCACGAGGCGGAGCTCCCGCTCCACGAGCACAGAGTCTCCAGGGTCGGTCTCCCGGTTAGCGAACCGGCACCCCACGCCCCTGCACTGCCTCGGCGAACGCCCCGGCTAGCTTCTTCTTTCAAAAGAAGAGCCGGAACTTGCCGCCGCGGTACTCGGAATGAGCGTAGGAGCGATAGCTGATCTCGGCCGACTGCCAGCTCTGCGCCGGGAGCTGCGAGGCTGATGAGCAAGGTCTGGAGGAAGCGAAACGGGCAGGTGACGCCAGCAGCGGTGCCAGTCGGGGTCAAAAGGAGGTCAAGAGGGAGTCTCGGAGCCACTCCGACCCGGCCTGGCGCAGGATTACCGTGTGGCCGCAGCCGCCACGCGGGCAGGCGGCTTTCGCTTCCACCACGCAAGTGCCGGCCGCGCGAGGAGGAGCACGGCAAGCACCGCCGTGATGAGCAACGGTGTCCGCACCCCGGTCTTGACGATCCACCAGTAGTGCACCACACCTGCGATCGCCGAGATGTACACCAGCCGGTGCAGCCGGCCCCACTGCTTGCCACCCAGCTTGCGGATAGACCAGGCGGTTGAAGTCGCGGCGAGCGGCACCATCAGCACCCATGCCGTGAAGCCGGCCCAGATATACGGCCGCTTGGTGAGGTCATCGACGATCGTCGCCCAGTTCCAGGCGGCATAGAGGAAGAGGTAATTCAGCAGGTGCAGCGTGCCGTAGAAAAAGGCATAGAGCCCGAGCATGCGGCGGAACCGGATGAGCCAGCTGAGTGCGGGAATGAGCCGGCGGATGGGTGTAATCGCAAGCGAGATCACCAGGATCCGCAGCGTGGCGAATCCGGTGAAAAAGGTGACATATTCCGTTGGGTCCGGACCCAGAGCCGAGGGATTCGTGGTCGCGCTTTGGTAGAAGAGCCATGCGAGAAACGCAACAGGCGCCAGGCAGGCGAGATGCACCAGTACCTTGAGTGAAACAATCCAGCGATTTGGCACCCGTTCGTTCCCCCGCTAGTAGTACTTTCTCAGATCCATCCCGGTGTAGAGGCTGGCCACCTGATCGTAGCCGTTAAACATCAGCGTGGGCTGCCTCTGCTTCCAGATTGGCGCACCGATGACGCGTTCCGACGCCTGTGTCCAGCGGGGGTGGTCCACATGGGGGTTCACGTTCGAGTAGAAGCCGTACTCGTTTGGTGCAAGCTCGTTCCAGGTGGTGGGCGGCTGCTTGTCGACAAAGCGGATCTCGCCAAGCGTCTTCGCCGACTTGAAGCCATACTTCCATGGCACGACGATGCGTACCGGCGCCCCATCCTGGTTGGGCAGCGTCTCCCCGTAGAGGCCAAAGGTGAGCAGCGTCAGGGGATGCATCGCCTCATCCATGCGCAGTCCCTCGGAGTAAGGCCAGTTGATCCCGCTCTCCCGCATCTCGGGCATCTGCTGTGGATCGTCGTGGGTAAGGAACTGCACGTACTTTGCGGAGGAAAGTGGCTGGCACTCCTTGATGAACTCAGCAAGCGAGTAGCCCGCCCACGGAATGACCATGCTCCAGGCTTCCACGCACCGGAAGCGGTAGATGCGCTCCTCCTGCGGACGGAACCTGACCATGTCATCGATCGAGAAGACCCTGGGCTTCTGCACGAGGCCGCTAACCTTCACGCTCCATGGATAGGTCTTGAAGTGCTGCGCGTTCTCGGATGGATCGCTTTTGCCGGTGCCGAACTCGTAGAAGTTGTTGTAGGTGGTGATGTCCTTGTAGGAAGTAGGCGTCAGCCCCTGGGTGGAGAGCGGGCTCTTCACCGTGTTGAGCTTTGTCGCAGCCTCGGCCACCCCCGGGTGCAGCAGCCGCTCGCCTCCCAAGGCGACTGCACCAGCCGCCGCCGCCGCACTCGCGACGAACTGCCGCCGGTTCTGGTAGGCGCTCTTGCTGGTGATCTCGGAGGAAGGAATATCGTTCGGCTTGCGGATCAGCATGAAGTACTCCGTTTCTTGAACCACGACGCGAGCTTGCTCACCGATTAGACGTGCGCGCCTGCACTATAAGAGTAACGGCGCGGCCAGAGGTTTCAGATGTGGTCAAAAACTCGGGTTGGAGGCCGCAAGGTACGATGGTCAGGAGGATGAACGGTCGATATGGAAGCAGGTTGGAACCGGCAGGCGTACGAGACATTGCGGGATAGCACACGAATCCAGGAGACCGCGCAGCTGCTGCTGGATGCCCGGGAACATTGCCGCCCGGTCCAGGATCTTGATCCCGCACTGCAGCCAGCGACGCTCGAGGAAGCCTACGCGGTGCAGAGCGCGATGGCGGGGCACCTGGGTCCGCTCGGCGGCTGGAAGATCGGCGCGCCCAGGCCGGACGCCACCCCGATGTACGGACCGATGCCGCTGCACCTGGGCTTTCTCCGCAGCGGTGAAGAGATGCACACCGGGCGCAGCCGGATGCGCGGCGTGGAAGCAGAGATCGGGTTCTTGCTGGGCAAGGATCTGCCGGTACGCGAGGAGCGTTACACACGCGAAGAGATCCTGAGCGCGATCGCAAGCGTGCACCCGGTCATTGAAGTTCTCGAGTCTGCTTTCATCGCGCCCGATGAAGCAACACACCTTGCCATGGTGGCTGACCTGCAGATGAATGGCGGCTTTGTACACGGCCCAGCCTGCCCTCACTGGCAGTCAATCGACATCGCGGCCGAAGAGGTGGAAGTGATCATCGATGGCGTGATCCGGTGGCAGGGCGTCGGGAAAAATACCAATGGCCCTGATCTGCTTCGCCTGCTCGAGTACCTGGCGAATGAAGCACAGTACCGCACGGGCGGGCTGCAGGTAGGGCAGTGGATCACGACGGGCAGTTGGATGGGCAAGCTGCTGGCGCACTCGCGCTCATCCATCGAGGTGCGTTTCGCTCACTTCGGCGTGGTGGCATTCTCGTTCGGCAAGTAGCCACCGCGGTTGCGAACCCAGTAGAGCAAGGCGCCTGTCAGGCCGAGTACAAGAGCAAACACAAGCTCGCGGCCGGCTCCCTTGCGCGCGAAGAGAAGAAAGAGAAAGCCGGAGAAGGCGAGCAGCGGTGGCAGCGGGTAAAGCCACATCCGGAAGGGCCGCACAAGCTCGGGCTGCCGAAAGCGCAGGACGATGACGCCGATCTGCTGCAGCCCGTACTGCAGGACGATGCGCACAGCAACGAGCGCCGAGATCACGGTGCGCAGGTCGAAAAAGCAGAAGACGGTCGCGATCGCGCCGAGCGTAAGCAGCGCGACGTATGGGAAACCGTGGCGCGGATGCAACTTCCCGAACGGCAGGAAGAAGTTGCCGCCTTCGGCAGCCGCATAGGGCGCGCGTGAGTAGCCGAGCAGAAGCGCAACGACCGAGCTGAAAGCGGTCCAGATGATCAGCACCGCGATAGCTACAGAGGCGATGCCGCCGAGCGCGCCGGGCAGCACGGTGCGCATCAGCACGGCAGCCATCGGCGTCGTGGCTGTGTTTGCCGTTCCCCTGGCAAGAAGAGTCGCCTGCGGAAGCGCGCCCACCACGGCGAAGTTCATCGCGAGATAGAGTGCCGCGACGAGCGCAATTGAGAGCAGCACGGCGCGTGGGATGGTGCGGCCAGGCTCGCGCACTTCGCCGCCGAGAAAGCACACGTTGTAGTAGCCCCAGTAATCATAGGTGGTGATCAGCGTGGCCGCCCCCAGTGCTTCAATGAGGCCATGCGTGCTGCTGACAGGCAGGTGCATCTGCGCTGCGATCAGGGGCGCGTGGAGATGCGTGAGCCCGGCGGCGATTACGGCGACGAGTGTGAGCAAGACACCGCCCGTCAGCACGCCCGCCGTGCGCACGACCGAGCCAAGGCCGCGATAGAGCAGCGCAACCACCAGCACACACACCGCGGCAGCCAGCAGATTGGTGAGCCGGATCGTCGATGGCCCGGCGACCAACCGCAGATTGAGCGCTGGGACGAGGAACGTCGCATACTGCGCGAGCCCCAGCGCTCCTGACGCGATCGAGAGCGGCGCGGTAAACAGTAACTGCCACACGTACAGAAACGAGAGAAATCGGCCTGCATCGGGACCGTTGCTGCCGCGCGCAGGCTTGTAGATTTCGCGCAGAAATGCGTATGACCCACCCGCGCGTGGCAGGGCCGCACCGAGCTCCGCCCACACGAGTCCATCACATGCAGCGAGAAGCGCACCCAGCAGCCATCCGGCCCACGCGCCGGGCCCGAGCGCGGCGACCACGAGCGGCAGCGTGATGAACGGGCCCACGCCGATCATGTTCATCAGGTTCAGCGACACGGCGCCACCGAGCGTGACGTTTCGCTCGAGAGTTGCGCCGCGGTCGGTGGCGGCTTCGCCGGGTGGTGGCATCGTCTGCGGATTGTACACTTGGGAGGTGTTCCCACCCCGAATCGCTTCTTCCCTTCTCTTTCGAGGCACGCTGGCACTCGCCATATTTGCTGCGCCGCCGCTGCTGGCGCAGGCTGTTCCTTGGGCCACAACGCTTGCTCCTGCAGTCGACAGCACAACGCTGCCGGAAGATCGCGGCGCAGACGGTCTCGCGCAGACGCTGAACAAGCTGCGCACCTGGGCGAGCCTGCTGATGATCGTCGCGCACCCGGACGACGAGGATGGCGGCATGATGGCGTACGAGTCACGCGGCGCCGGCGCCCGCACGGCGCTGCTTACGCTCACGCGCGGCGAGGGTGGTCAGAATGCGATGTCAGGGGAAACCTATGACGCGTTGGGGTTGATCCGCACCAACGAACTGCTCGCCGCTGATCGCTACTCGGGGACCGAGCAGATTTGGGGCACCGAGGCCGACTACGGATTCTCGAAGACCAAGGAAGAAGCCTTTTCGCAGTGGGGCCGCGACCGCGTCTTGCGCGATGTGGTGCGCGCGGTGCGTGAGCAGCGGCCGCTGGTGCTGACCTCGGTGTTTCTCGGCGCGGTGACAGACGGGCATGGGCACCACCAGGTCGCAGGCGAACTCACGCAGGAGGCCTTTAACGCAGCAGGCGATCCCACGATTTTTCCAGACCAGATTGCCGCGGGGCTGCGCCCGTGGAAGCCTCTCGCCGTCTTTGGGCGCGTGCCGTTTTCCCCTGTGACTGCGCGCGGCATGTATGACTACGCGACGGATACTTGGGCGCCAACCTCGTTCACGAACTACGTCACCGGCGAGCACCTCACCACGCCGCCTGCGCCGGATGTCACGATTCCCGAGGGCATGTTTGACCCTGTACTCGGCCGCTCGTACCTGCAGATGGCGCGTGAGGGCTGGGGCCTGCAGAAATCGCAGAATGGTGGCGGCAATCCGCCGCTCGCGGGACCGGATTCGGTCTCCTACCATCAGTTCGGCTCACGCATCCCGGGGGGCGCATCTGCAAGCGCAACTGCGCCAGATACGCGCGGTTTTTTCTCGGGCATGGATACCTCGCTCCCCGGCATGGCGATGCTCGCCTCAGGCGGAGACACCACGTTTGTCACCGCGGGGCTTAAAGCTATCGATCGCGCGGTGACCCATGCGTTCTGGGGTTACACGCCGGCGGTGCCGCAGCGTATTGTGCCGGATCTGTGCGAGGGATACAAGGCGACTGCCGCGCTGCTCAAAGCGGTGCAGGCGAGCAGCCTCACCGCCGACAGCAAGGCTGACCTCGAGCATGAGCTCGGGATCAAGCTCGTGCAGTTCAACACTGCGCTTGTGGAAGCACTCGGACTTCATCTCGATGCTCTCGTCACACCGACACCGCCGCGCGATCTCAATGGTGCGAAGCCACTGGCCCTCGATCTGTATCCGTCGGTGTCACAGACCCACGTGACGCCGGGCGAGTCATTTGATGTGCGCCTCCATGTCACCGCGGCGAATGCCTGGAGTACCGGCGCAAGCAGCGGCCTCTCGCTCATCCGCACAGGGCTCGAAACGCCAGCCGAGGAGCATTGGGAGGTAAGCCGTACCAGCGCCCCAGGACTCAACAGCGTCCAGTCCGACATCGGCGAAGCATTGTTCGAGGTCACCGTCCCCCGGAGCGCCGCGCCGACCGAACCCTACTTCACGCGTCCCTCGATCGCACAGCCCTACTACGATCTGAGTGATGGGGCGCTGCGCGGCCGAAGCTTCGCGCCTTACCCGGTGTCCGGCTTTGCAGAGTTCAACTACAACGGCGTGCCATTGCGCCTCGCCGAGGTGGTGCAGGGTGACGAGCGCGAGCGTGGTCCGGGCAACATCGAAACGCCGCTCGTGGTCGAGCCTGTGCTCTCCGTCTCACTCGGCCAGTCGGTCGCGGTGCTGCCGCAGGGTGTGGATCACCTCGCCGTGGACGCCCAGGTAGTGAACGAGGAGAACGATTCGGAATCTGCCACCGTGGCGCTTACAGTTCCCGCTGGCTGGTCCGTTGAACCGGCCAGCGTGATCAAAGAGCTTGCCCCGGGCGAACGCGTGACGGAGCAATTCACCGTGCGCCCACCGGAAAATACCGCGGCCAGCGCCAGCCAGGCTTTGCTCCACGCGAGCGCACGAGTTGGCAACACGGTTTATACAGAGGGCCTCGCTACAGCCGGCTACCAGGGCGTGCGACCCTACAACCTGTATCGACCCGCAGATCTCCAGGTGCGGTCGGTGGACGTCCGGGTCGCCCCCGGCACGCGTGTCGCTTACGTCATGGGAACGGGGGATGAAGTACCGGCAGCACTGCGTGCGCTTGGCATTCCGGTGGATCTCCTCACACCAGCGGCGCTGCTCACGGCGGATCTGCGGAAGTATTCGACGGTGATGCTTGGTGTGCGCACCTACACCGCGGAGCCTTCGCTGGCGCATGCGAGCGCGCTACTCAAGCAGTTTGCACAGAGCGGCGGCACGGTGGTCGTGCAATACCAGAGCAATGATTTTCCAGGCGCGCCGTATGCGCTGCATCTCGGCACCACGCCGGCTCGCGTCGTGGATGAAACATCTGCTGTGACGCCCGCGACCAATCCATCGGGCGCATCCGGTCGTGTTCTGCAGACGCCAAACACGATCACCGCGGCCGACTTCTCGGGTTGGCTCGAGGAGCGTGGCCATGGCTTCGCGTCTTCGTGGGCGCCGGAGTGGACGCCGCTGCTGACGATGGCTGACCCCGGCCAGGCGCCGCAGCGTGGCGGGCTGCTCGTCGCGCTCGTGGGCAAGGGAAGGTACATCTATCTCGCGCTCGCAGTGTACCGGCAACTGCCAGAGGGAGTGCCCGGAGCCTACCGACTGCTCGCAAATGTCGTTGCGCCTGCGCAATAAAGCCGAGTCGCCGAGTGACATCGCTCGGTCCATTCTGGTACATTGCCGCGCTCGTTCGCGAAGCTGTAACAATACTTTGTCACCATGGAGTCGCTTGGGTGCACGGCTCCCACTTGCCAAGTGCCGAGGCAGAGCCCAACACAGATCGGCACAGCCCTACCTATTTTGAGAGGCCCAATGAAGATGAATCTGAAAGCGCTTGCCAGCCTTGTGCTGGCGTCGGCCGTCGCAGGCCAGGCGCATGCTGCCGCAATCGATGCCCCAGACGCACCGGCTCCTGCAACGAAACGCAAACATCATGTTCCCGTCCGTCACGCGACACGCCCTTCCATGCAGTCCGAAATCGAAGCGTTGCGGAACGACATGGCAACGCAGAAGACCCAGATTGACAGCCTGCAGCAGCAGCTCTCCGCACGCGATGCACAGCTACAGCAGGTGCAGCAGCAATCACAGATGGCCGTGCAGCAGGCGACCCAGCAGGCACAGGACGCGATCGCAGCCCAGCAGAGTGTGAACGCGCAGAACACGACCGCTGTGGAAGGTCTGCAGGGCGCCGTGAGCGATCTGAAGGCGAACAACGCGTCCCTCGCGACTACGATCCAGACCGACCAGGCCGCGACCAAGAAGGCGATCGAGAACCCGGACCAGGTGCACTTCAAGGGCGTCGGCCTCTCCTTCACCAACTCCTTCATCGAGTTCGCGACAGTGGATCGTACCCGTGCAACCGGTTCGGACATCCCGACTCCCTTCCTGTCGACGCCGTTCGCCGCATCCGACGCCGGTCACCTGAGCGAGTTCTACGCCACCGGTCGTCAATCGCGTCTCGCCCTCTCCTTCTCCGGCAAGGCGGCAGCTGCCAAGCTCTCGGCATACTACGAGCTTGACTGGCTCGGCACAGGCATCACCTCCAACAACAACCAGTCGAACAGCTACGTGATGCGTGAGCGCCAGTTGTGGGCACAGGCTGCATTCAAGAGTGGCCTGACGATCACTGGCGGCCAGCAGTGGACGCTGGCGACAGAGACACGCAACCTCCTCGACAACAAGACGGAGATCCTGCCTGACACGATCGATCCGAACTACAACGTCGGCTATGTCTGGGCGCGGCAGGCGGGTCTGCGTGTGACGCAGAAGTTCGGAGACAACTTTGCGGTTGGCCTGTCGCTGGAAAATCCAGAGACCATCAACCCGTCCTGCAGCAGCACTGCGACCACCACCACGACGACTGCAGGTGTTACGACGACCACAGCGGTTGGCTGCCCATCCAACTATGTCATCGGCGCGGTTGGTACCGGCGGCGGACTCTACAACAGCACTGCGAATTACAGCTACAACGCAGCGCCTGATGTGATCGCGAAGATTGCCTACCAGAACAAGTACGGCCACTTCGAGCTCTTTGGGATCGGCAGCACCTTCCGCAGCCGCGTGTACCCCAATGAAACTGCAACCGGCGCGGCGGCAAATGCAACCGGCGCGTACAACAATGTCAGCTTCGGCGGCGGCGTCGGCGGTGGCTTCCGCGGGTATGCGATGAACAAGCGTCTCGAGCTTGCGCTGCATGGCCTCTATGGTGATGGCGTCGGCCGTTATGCCGCGGCACAGCTTCCAGACGCGACCATCCGGCCGAACGGTCAGCTTGGCCTTCTCCACAACAGCGCTGCCCTCGGTGAAGTCTTTATGCACGCGACGAAGCGCCTTGACATTTACGGCGACGCCGGCTACGAAGAAGCAGGCCGGGAAATCTTCCGCTATGGCAACAGCTACGAAGGATACGGCCTGAACACAGCCAACAACACGGGTTGCGGCACGCAGGGCGTTCCTTCGGCCTCGACCAGCAACACCTACCCACCGCAGACCAATGGTTTCCTGCCAGGCGGTACGGGTACCTGCAGCGGTTCCAACAAGGACGCTGTGGAAGGTACGCTCGGCTACGACTACTACTTCTACAAGGGTCCGATGGGCCGCTTCCGCCAGGGCTTCCAGTACAGCTGGCTTGAGCGCGCGCTCTGGTCTGGTTCGACGGGTACGTCTCCGAAGGCGAACAACAACATCTTCGAGACCAACATCCGCTACTACCTGCCGTAGTCTGACTGCGGCAGCAAGAAGGGCGCCCTCGCGGGCGCCCTTCTTATTTGTAACCATCGCGTACGCACATGAGAGCTCGCTAATGGGACTCGCTGTAGGCTCCCTTCGGCGGTGCCGCGTAGACCTGATGGGCTGTCGGCAGATCCGTCGATGTCCACCCACCACCAAGCGCCTGCACGAGCTGCACTGCCGAGGTCATTACCTGGATCTGCAACGTGTAGAGAGACTGTTGATCCGTCAACAGCGTGTTCTGCGCGGTGATGACGTCCACATAGGGATCAAGCCCGGTCTTGAAGCGGTCGACCTCCAGGTTCACATACGTCTGCGCGGACGCTACAGCTTCCCTCTCTTTCGCGATCTGCTGCGAGTAGATCTTGGTATCTGCAAGGGAATCTTCCACCTGCTGGAAGGCAGTCAACACGGACTCCTGGTAGGCCGCCACATCGGCATTGTAGGTCGCGATGTACTGGTTCAGCGTCGCGCGTCGCAGACCCGCGTCATACACCGTCTCGTTGAACGAGGGTCCAATCGACCAGTAGCGGCTTGGCCAATCAAACCAGTGCTTGATGGTGCTTGCCTCAAAGCCACCTTGTGCAGAGAGCGTCAGCGAGGGGAAATACGCTGCCTTCTCGACGCCGATCGCAGCATTCGCTGCAGCCATCGTGCGCTCTGCAGCCGCGACGTCTGGCCGGCGCTGAATCAGCTGCGAGGGAACGCCAAGTGGGATCGGCGGGGGCGCTGGAGAGAGACCGCGCACTGGAAGATGGAAGTCAGTTGCCGGCTTGCCGACAAGTGCAGCGATGGCGTGCTCATACTGCGCTCGGGGCGCGGCAACGGCAATTGCCTGCGACTCTGCAGCCTGCAGGGTCGCCTGCGCTTCGACAACAGAAATCTGATCGGTCACCCCGGTGTCGTACTGGCCCTGTGCAATGCGCAGGGATTCGCGATCGGCTGTGACGATGCCTTCGAGCACCGCCTGCAGCGCGTCCTCGCCGCGCAGCTCGAAAAATGCCTCGGCAAGCGCAGCCTGTTCAGTCAGCCGCTCGTTCTCGAGATCCGCAGCGCTGACCTGCGCGTTGTACTCGTTCTCGCGGATCGTGTTGCGGATGCGACCCCAGAGATCGGGCTCCCAGCTGATATCGAGCGGCGCGGAATAGAGCTGCGTCGTCTGCCCACGCGTTGTGCCGACCGACCCTGAGTTAGAGGATGTGCCGGTGCCTCCCGTACCTGTACCGGTGCCCGTTCCCGTCCCGGTTGTTGTCGTGGTCGAGCCTGCCAGGGACACCGCGTTGCCGATATTCGCCGAGGCTTTCTCGCGATTGAACGAAGGGCCGATCGACACCGTTGGGAACAGCTCAGAGCGTGCCTCGCGGATCAGTGCGCGCGCTTCCATAAACTGTGCAAACGACTGCTTGATGTTCTGGTTGTTGACATCCAGCTGCTCTTCCAGGCCGTCCAGCTCGGTATCACCAAACACCTGCCACCACTTGCCGCGCAGCATCGCGTCGCCTGGAGCAGCCGGCTTCCACGTGCTGCCATCATCGGCTACGTCGTTGCCGGGCGCAGGGCTCGCCACGGGATACGCAGTGGCCGTCGGCGCGATTGCTCCGGGCGGATTGTACTTGGGGCCCACGTTGCATCCGCTCAGTACAAGCGTTGCAGTGGCGATGAGTCCCGCAACGGAGCAGGGGGCAGAAAGGTTTCGAGTCATACAGGGCTTCCTCAATGGGCACGCTCGGGCTGCACCTGCCCAGGAACTGGCGGGTGATAGTTCTCAGACTTGCCCCTGCGCAGGAACTTCAACCGCCACCGATCCAGATACAGATAGATGACGGGGGTGGTGTAAAGGGTCAGCAGTTGTGATACCAGCAAGCCGCCGACGATCGAGATACCGAGCGGCCGGCGCAACTCAGAGCCAGTGCCTGTACCGAACGCCAGTGGCAGCGCGCCAAAGAGGGCGGCCATCGTCGTCATCATGATCGGCCGGAAGCGCAGCATGCAGGCTTCGAAGATGGCGTCTGCTGTGGACATGCCCCCTTCGCGCTCGGCCATCAATGCAAAGTCAATCATCATGATCGCATTCTTTTTCACGATGCCGATGAGCAGCACGATGCCGATGATGGCGATGACGCTCAGATCTGTGTTGGTCAGCTCGAGCGCGATCAAGGCACCGACACTCGCAGAGGGCAGCGTGGAGATGATTGTGATCGGGTGCACCAGGCTCTCATACAGGATGCCGAGCACTACGTAGACCGCGAGCAGCGCGGTCATGATCAGGTAAGGCTCGGTTTTGAGAGACGCCTGGAATGCTTCGAGAGTACCCGAGGACGAGCCGCGCACAGCCGCCGGCGTGCCGAGGTCATCCTGCATCTTCTGGATCGCAGCCGTGGCATCCGACAGAGCAACGCCTGGAGCCAGGTTGAAAGAGACCGTCACGGACGGGAAAAGACCCGTGTGGTTCAGCGTCAGCGCCATGGGGCGAATGCTGGTCTTTGAAAATGAATTCAGTGGAACCAGGGTGTGATTGCCGCTGCCGCCGAGATAGATCGTAGAGAGACCCTGGGGCGACTGCCAGTACTTGGGCGCTACCTCGAGCACGACGTAATACTGGTTCAGCTGCGTACGGATCAGCGAGGCCTCGGCCTGTCCAAACGCGTAATAGAGGCCGCTATCGATAGCAGAAGGCGTCAGACCTACGCGCGCAGCCGTAACTCGGTCATAGTTGACGTAGGCAGAAAGGCCGCCTTGTTCCGCATCCGAGTTCACGTCGGCCAACTGGGGCAGCTTCTTCATGTTCTTCAGAAGCACAGGTCCCCAGTAGTTCAGTTGATCCAGGTTGTCCGCGACGATCGTGTACTGGTAGAGAGCGTTTCCGCCTCGGCCGCCGACGCGGATGTCTTGCCCGGGCTGCAAAAACACAGACGCAATCGGAAGGCGATCGAACTTCGGGCGCATCCGGGCGATGACCTGCATCGCGCTTGCAGTACGGTCCTTCGGACCCTTACCCAGGGGCTTCAAAGCGATATAGACAAAGCCGCCATTGGTGGAGCCGTTGCCGCCTGTGTATGCATTGACATTGGCGACTGCAGGATCCGATTTGATGATCTTCACAATCTGCTGCAACGAAGCGTTCATCGTGGTGAAGGACGCATCGTACGGCCCCTGCAGTCCTCCAAACACAATGCCCGTATCCTGTTCGGGAAAGAAGCCTTTGGGCACACGGATGAATAACAGGACATTGAGGGCGATCGTCAGCAGGAGCACCACGATTGTGATCCCGGGGTTATCGAGCACCCACATAAGGGAGACGCGGTAGATCTTCAGAACAAAATCGAAGCCGCGCTCGCTCGTCCGATACAGCCAATTATGCTTCTCTTCTTTGGGCGAATGTTTGAGGAGATAGGCACACATTGTCGGCGTCGTCGTCAGCGACACGACCATGGAGACAAGGATCGCAGTCGACAGCGTGACCGCAAACTCGCGGAAGAGTCGCCCGACGATGCCGCCCATCAGGAGAATGGGAATAAAGACCGCGATCAGCGAGATCGAGATCGTCAGCACGGTGTAGCCGATCTCGCTTGCACCTTTGAGCGCAGCCTCGCGCGGGGAGTAGCCCATCTCAAGGAAGCGCGAGATGTTCTCCATCACCACAATGGCGTCATCGACGACGAAGCCTGTCGCGATCGTGAGCGCCATGAGTGAGAGATTGTCGATCGAGTACCCCATGAGGTACATCACCGCGAATGTACCGATGAGCGACACAGGCACAGCAACGGCGGGAATCAGGGTCGCGCGCGGATTGCGCAGGAAAACAAACACGACGCCGATCACCAGAACAATCGAGAAGATCAACGTCGACTCGACGTTGTCCACCGAGGCACGAATCGTCGTGGTCCGGTCAAGAACAATCGTCGCACTGATGCCCTGCGGAATCGAGGCCTGCAGAGACGGAAGCGCGTCGCGGATGCGCTGGTTGGTCTCGATGATGTTGGCACCCGGCGAGCGGGAGATGATCACCGTCACCGACCTGATGCCGTTCAGGTACCCGGCTGTGCGAACATTCTGCGTCGCGTCCTCGACATCCGCAACGTCCCGGAGTCGCACCGCTGTGCCGTTGTGGTAGCCGATGATCAGCGGCCGATACTGGTCCGCATGCGAGATCTGGCCATTGGTGACAATGTCCGTCTTGATCAGCCCGTCCTGCAACTGGCCGCGCGCTACGTCAGTGTTCTGGGCGGTGAGTGTGCTGTAGATGTCACTCAGCGTGAGCCCGTAACTCTCAAGCTGCATCGGGTTCGCTTCCACGCGGACCGAAGGAAGCGCACCACCGCCGACACGGACCTGGCCCACTCCCTGGATCTGTGACAGTCGCTGTTGCATGATCGTGGACGCGATGTCATAGAGTGTCGGAACGTCGTACTTCTTCGACGTAAGACCGATGATCATGATCGGCGCGTCGGCAGGGTTGGCCTTGTAGTAGCTGGGGTTGCCAGGCAGATTCGCCGGCAGGTACGTCCGCGCTGCGTTGATCGCCGCCTGCACATCACGCGCCGCGCCGTCGATGTTACGGCTGAGGTCAAACTGCAGCGTGATGTTGGTCGAGCCGAGCGAGCTCGAAGAGGTCATCTCGGTGACGGCGGCAATATGCGAGAGCTGTCGTTCGAGCGGGGTCGCAATCGACGACGCCATGATTTCAGCACTCGCACCGGGCAGCGACGCCTGCACCTGGATTGTGGGGAAGTCCACCTGCGGCAGCGGAGCTACCGGAAGGACGGAGTAGCCGATGATGCCGGCAATCGCGATGGCGATCGTCAACAGCGTGGTGGCGACCGGCCTGTCGATGAATGGGCGAGAGATGCTCACGCGCGCCCCGTAACCTGCGGCGCAGGCGAGCTGTTCTGCGGCTCATTTCCGGTGGGTCGTTGTGCCGGCTTGGTGCGGAAGCGCGCCGCCAGGTTATCGAAGAAGATGTAGATGACCGGCGTCGTGTAAAGGGTAAGCACCTGCGAGACGAGCAGGCCACCGACCATGACGATGCCCAGTGGACGGCGCAACTCCGAGCCGATGCCCGATCCGAATGCAAGCGGAATGCCACCCAGGAGCGCTGCCATCGTTGTCATCACAATGGGGCGAAAGCGGAGCAGGCTCGCTTCGTAGATTGCTTCGGTAGAACTCTTGCCATGCACACGTTCTGCTTCGAGCGCGAAATCAACAATCATGATGCCGTTCTTCTTCACGATGCCAA
Source organism: Acidobacteriaceae bacterium (assembly GCA_965199135.1). GTDB lineage: Bacteria > Acidobacteriota > Terriglobia > Terriglobales > Acidobacteriaceae > EB88. The sequence goes on from OZ240685.1 coordinate 3,406,825, forward strand.
TCAGAAGAATAATACCGATGATGGCCACAACGGAGAGTGACTCGCGGAACAACATCAGCGCAAGCAGGGCGCCAACGCCTGCAGACGGCAGCGTGGAGAGGATCGTGATGGGATGGATGAAACTCTCGTAGAGCACACCCAGCACGATGTAGACGACCACGATTGCGGCCAGGATCAGGTAGCCTTCGTTTGCCAGCGAATTGCGAAAGGAAGCAGCAGTCCCCTGAAAGTCAGCCTGAATACTTGCCGGAAAGTGAATCTGCTGCACCACGCGATCGATATCTTCAATCGCATCCCCGAGGGCGGCCTGTGGACCGAGGTTGAAGGAAATAGTGACCGCGGGAAACTGGCCTTGATGTTCGATCGATAGTGGCTCACTCGTACGCGTCATCGTCGCGAACGCGCTGAGAGGAATCTGGTTCTGGCTTGCTGCGGGAGTCGTGACTGCGGATGTAGAGGATGCGCCCGAACCGGTTCCACTCGTGGAGAGCGCGTTGGTTGGCGCGCTCAGGGCACCTGAGGACGGGGTGTACAGCAGGGTTCCGGTCGTCGCGGCCGAGCCTGCCGAGGCCGAGCTCGAGGACGAGAACGACTGCGATGCACTTTCCCCGGCTGCGCCTGCTGAGGCGTTCGCCTGGAGATAGATGTCGTTGAGCTTGTTGGGATCCCGCTGAAACTCGGGCTCCGTTTCAAGAATGACGTGGTACTGGTTCAGCTGTGTATACAGCGTCGAGATCTGCCGCTGGCCGAATGCATCGTAGAGGGTATTGTCGACCGTGGTGGGTGCGATGCCAAGCCGTGACGCGGTCACACGGTCGATGTTGATCATCGTTGCCAGACCGCCGGTTTGTTGGTCAGTGGCGACATCTTCAAGCTCTGGCAACTGCTTCAGCTTGGCGACGAACCTGTCCGTCCACTGGTTCAACTCGGTCTGACTCGGGTCCTCGAGCGTGAACTGGTACTGTGTCCGCGTCACGCGATCATCGACCGAAATATCCTGCACTGGCTGCATGAACAACTGGATACCGTCCACCTGCGCAAGCTTGCTCTGCAACCTGCGGATCACATCTGACGCGCTCAGGTCCCGCTGATTCAAAGGCTTCAGGTTGATCGAGAAACGGCCGCTATTCATCGTCGTATTGGTTCCGTCGGCCCCGATGAACGAGCTCAGGCTCTGCACAGCGGGGTCTGCCAGAATGATCCTTGCAAGCTGCTGCTGCTTCACTGACATCTGCTCGAACGACACGGTCTGCGGTCCCTGGGAGATCCCCTGAATCACGCCCGTATCCTGTACAGGAAAGAAGCCTTTTGGGATCACGATGTAGAGGTACACGGTGAGGCCGAGCGTTGCGACGGCGACCAGGAGCGCGACCGGCTGGAACCGCAGCACGTAGCGCAGCGTACGCCCGTAGAACGCGATCATGCCCTCAAACGCGCGCTCCGATACGCGGTAGAAACGCGTCTGGTGCGCCTTCGGATTGTGCCGCAGAATACGCGCGCACATCATCGGGGTCAGCGTCAGCGAGACCACGGCCGAGATCACAATTGTTACCGCGAGAGTGACAGCAAATTCGCGGAACAATCGGCCGACTACGTCTCCCATGAACAGCAGCGGAATCAGCACCGCGATCAGCGAGATCGTCAGTGACAGAATGGTGAAGCCGATCTGCCCTGCGCCCTTGAGCGCCGCCTGCAACGGGCTTTCGCCTTCTTCGAGATAGCGTGAGATGTTCTCGATCATGACGATCGCATCGTCGACCACGAAGCCGGTCGAGATCGTCAACGCCATGAGCGACAAATTGTCGAGCGAGTAGCCCAGCGCATACATGGCGCCAAAGGTGCCCACGAGCGAGAGTGGAACTGCAATGCTCGGGATGATCGTCGCAGCAAGTGATCGCAGGAATAGAAAGATCACCATCACGACCAGGAAGATCGTGAGCAGCAACTCGAATTCCACATCGTCGACCGAGGCCTGGATGCTGGTCGTGAGGTCGGTGAGCGTTGTTACCTGCAGGCTGGCAGGCAGTGTCGACTGCAGCTGCGGCAGAAGATTCTTGATACCTTTCACCACAGAGATTGTGTTGGCACCGGGCTGCCGCTGCACATTCAGGATCACCGCGGGCGTCATGTTCATCCACGCCTGCTGGTCGCTGTTCTCCACGCCGTCAAGCACGCGCGCGACATTCTTCAGGAACACCGGCGCGCCATGGTTGTAGGCAAGCACGACGTCCTTGTAGTCGGCGCTGCTGTTTAACTGATCGTTCGCGTCGATCTCCCAGTCCTGGTGCGGGCCGTCGAACGAACCCTTGGCGGAGTTCACGCTTGCATCCGTCAACGCCGTACGCACCTCTTCAAGGTTCATCCCGTAGGCAGCAAGCTGCGTGGGATTTACCTGGATGCGCACCGCAGGCTTCTGCCCGCCGGAGATGGAGACCAGGCCAACGCCCTGCAGCTGCGAGATCTTCGGCGCCATGCGCGTATCGATCAGATCCTCAACCTGCGAAAGCGGAAGGGTCTTCGAGGTGATCGCCATTGTCAGCACCGGCGCATCCGCCGGGTTGGTCTTCGAGTACGTTGGCGGTACCGGCAGATCCGATGGCAGGAGGCTCTGCGCAGCGTTGATCGCAGACTGCACTTCCTGCTCAGCCACATCGATATCAAGCGTGAGTGCAAACTGCAGCACAATCACCGACACGCCACCGGCCGAGGTGGAGGTCATCTGACTCAGCCCCTGCATCTGGCCGAACTGACGCTCGAGCGGGGCCGTCACCGTCGTCGAGGTCACGTCCGGCGCAGCGCCGGGATAGAAGGTGAGCACCTGGATGGTCGGGTAGTCCACCTGCGGGAGCGCGGAGATGGGCAGCTGGGTGTAGGCAACAATGCCCACCAGCAGGATTGCGATCATCAACAGCGCCGTCGCAACCGGCCGCAGAATAAATGGGCGTGAAATGCTCAAGGGGTGTTGCTCTCCGAGTCATCGCTGGCTGCGAGCTTCTGCTGAACGATGCGTACCTTGCTCTTGTCCTGCAGCTTCTCAAAGGAGCTGTTCGCAACCTGGTCCCCAGCCTGCAAGCCCGTCACCGCCGCCGTGACAGCATCGGTCGCGACGATCTTGATGTTGGTGATGGTGGCCGTGTTGTTGCGGAGTACATAGACGTAAGCCTGGTTGCCGTTGCGCTGGATCGCCGAGGCGGGGATCAGCACCTGGTTGTGCAGCACATTCACCAGCAGCTCAGTGTTGACGAACTGGTTCGGAAAAAGCAGCATCCGCGCATTGTCGAAGACGGCCCGCAGCTTCAGTGTGCCCGTCGTCGTGTCGATTTGATTATCGGTGGTCTCGAGCTTGCCGTTGCCAAGCGTCTGTGTCTGCGCCCGGTCGTACGCGGTGACCGGCAGCGTGCGCTGCCGCATCGCCTGCTCTACCTGCTCCAGGCTGTCTTCTGGAATGGTGAAGATCACGGTAATCGGCTGCACCTGCGTGATCACGACCAAAGCAGTTGTGCTGCTGGCCTGCACAATGTTGCCAGGGTCAACCAGGCGCAGGCCAACCCGGCCGGTAATCGGCGAAACGATGTGACAGAAAGCGACGTTTACCGCGTCGGACTCCACCGTTCCCTGGTCACTCTGCACGAGGCCAGTGTCCTGATCGACCAACTTCGCCTGGTCATCGAGTTGCTGCTTCGCGATTGCATTGCGATCCCAGGCAGCCTGGTAGCGCTGCAGGTCCATCTTGGCCTGCGCCAGCACACCCTGGTCCCGCGCAAGCGCGCCCTTCGCTGTGTCCAGGGAGGCCTGGTAGGGCCGTGCATCAATATCGATCAGCGGCTCACCCTTGTGGACCGTCTGCCCTTCCTTATAGTGCACCGCGACGATCTGCCCTGTGACCTGGCTGGTGATCGATGCGGTATACCGCGGAGTAACGGTGCCGATCGCCGCAAGCTTGATCGCCATATCGCCAGCGTGCGCGGTCGCAGCATTCAGTGTGACGTTTCCGCCCGAGCGATGCCGCCCCTGCGCCTGGGGAGTCTCCCCACCCGGCTTGTGGCGCAGGATCAAGAAGAACGCGAGGGCAAAGATCACAAGCAGAACGATCCAGATCCAGCGGTGCCGCTTCCTGGGCCTGTCGCGGGGCAACCCATGCTGAGGAGCACTGGGCTCGGGTTCGCGTCTTGTCTCTGTTGCCAGTGCTGCTGCGGGTGGCTGCTGTTCCATCAGTATTGACTTGCCCCAAGGCTTTGGAGTGTGCCGTCAGCCGCAGTCGCGGCCGAGATTTCCAGCACTGGTTTGTCTCAAGAAGCGCAACTTCCATCACGCTTTTGGTGTTCTTGTTCTTAGTGGATTGCTTCCCCCGCTGCACGCGGGGGCCGCTTTTGGCTGCACCCATCCTACCCTAGACCGCCAAGCGGAAGCCCACGTGGCCGGAGCTTCACTCGTGCCCATCACACCGCATCGCTCCATGAGGTACGAGTGCAGCAGCGAAATGGTTGCAGCGACGTTGCGTCGGAGCGACGTCGACACGTGCGCTGGCCGCGCGGCAAGCAACCTGCTTGTCCCTTTCACGGCTCACACCAATATGGCTTTCTTCTCGTACTCTGCCCTTCCACTCTTTCTGGATACAATCCCCGGGATTGACCCCGGCCCTCTCGATCCTGGCGGTTTTCCAGGCGATGAGCCGGACTTCGACCCCGAGCCGGCTCCCGACCCGGATCCCCTCAGCCCTGGAATCGGCACCCCCGGCGTTGATCCAGGGTTCCCGGCTCCATCCTTCCCTGGTACGCCGGCCTTCAACTAAGTCTTTCAAATGTGGAGCGAGTTGTTACAATTGTGTTAAGACGCCCGTCGTTCGCGTCGTGAGAAGGACTCGCTCCCGTACATGAATGTCTACATCCTGCGCCATGCCAGTGCTGGCACGCGTCGCGTCAACCCCATGATCGATGTGAAACGTCCTCTCGATAAAGAAGGCAAGATCCAGTGCCTGCTGATCGGGAGCTATCTGAGCGCCCTGAAGGTTCAGTTCGATCTGGTGGCCTCGAGCCCCCTGAAACGTGCGCTGCAGACCGCCTCCCTGGTCGGGACCGAAGTGGGGTTCGACAGCGAGATCACCATCACCGCCGCCCTCGCTCCCGAGGCAACGGTGGGTGCCTTCCAAAACTTCGTACACGAACTGCAGGGTCACGAGAATGTGCTTCTGGTCGGGCACAACCCCAATCTTCCCCTGTTTCTCGCATCGTTGATCATGAACGGCAGCGCGTCGCCGACCCGGGCTGCCATCCGCATGCGCAAGGGAGCAATTGCCCGCATCGATCTGACGCGTCGTCCAGGCATCCTGCACTGGCTGGTCGATCCACGCATTCTCAAGGGCGTGTATGGCAACGCCAGCAAGACCGTGCTGCGACAGGCGAAGCGTGCCACCCGGGCCAAAACCTAGCTCCCTCTCGCGCGTGCCCTGATATTCTTGGTCTGGTGGCGCTCCCCGCTTCGCCAAGATTCCAGACTCCTCCAACCGGATCGCCTTGTTTACTGAAGATGTTGTCGATGCTCCCAGCACCCTGACCTCCACGGAGCATCCGCTGATCCAGTCTCCGTGCAAGGCGTGGGTGGTGCTTCTCCTCCTGTTCCTGGCTGTGCACTGCGCGGCGCTCTTCAGCCCTGCGCTGCTCGACGATGCCGATGCGACGCATGCGAATGCTGCCCAGCACATGGCACGCTCCGGCGACTGGGTCACGCTTTACGTGGACGGTGTGCGCTACCTCGAGAAGCCGCCCCTGCCCTACTGGCTGGTCGCGATCAACTACCACCTGTTTGGCTACAACGTCTTCGCGACCCACCTGCCGATGACGCTCGCCGTACTCGCAAATGCCATCCTGGGCTGGGTGTGGGCGCGACGCGCCTTTGGTGATCGCGCCGCCTTCTACACAGCACTCGCCCTGCTCACGACGATTGGCGTCTTCCTCTTCACCCGGGTGTTCATCCCGGAGTCAATCCTCTGCTTCTTCCTGGCACTGGGCATGTGGGCGTTTCTGACCGCGCTCGAAGACAGAAAACCCGGGCGGGTCTACCTGATGTACGCCTCCCTTGCCGTCGCGATGCTGGCCAAGGGGCTGATTGCACCGGTCTTCTTCCTCGCCGCTGCCGCGCCGTACCTGTTGATCACAGGGGAGTGGCGTCGCTGGCGCGAGCTCCGGCCGCTCACGGGGATGCTGCTCTTCCTCGCCATCGCCGCTCCCTGGCACATCCTGGCGGCAATACGAAACCCCGACATCGGCCACCCCGTCGGCAACGTACCCACCTTCGGCAATGTTCATGGCTTCCTGTACTTCTATTTCATCAATGAGCACGTGCTGCGCTTCCTCGGCAAGCGCTATCCGTACGACTACAACAAGCAGCCGGGATGGGTCTTCTGGGTGGGGCACATCGCCTGGCTCTTCCCCTGGTGTCTCTTCTTCCCGGCCGCGGTGCGCCGTCTCTGGAGCAGGAGGACGGAGTTCTGGAACGCGGTCCAATCGCACCGGGACAGCACGCTCCCGTTGATAGATCGCGAACCCGGCACGTTTGCCGCCGCTGCCGACGCCGACGGGGCGCGCTTTCAGGCGCGGACCACCCTGCTGCTCGGCCTGTACGCCGGCTTCATTCTCCTGTTTTTCTCGCTCTCGACCAACCAGGAGTACTACACCTTCCCCGCCTACTTTCCCCTGCTCCTGCTGCTGGCCGGCTCGCTCGCCCTGCAGGAGACTGCCCCCCAGAACGCTCGCAGGATCAGCCAGGCATGGCTGAACGGTGCGCATATCCTGCTCGCTGTAGCCGGAACCGCTTCAGCCCTCGCACTCTTCTGGGGCCTGTGGACCTCGCGCCATCTCCCCTATGTGTCAGATATCGGCGAGCTGCTCGCGCATCGCGGCGTTGGAGACTATTCGCTCGCGATGTCGCACTTCTTCGATCTCACCGGACCATCATTCGCCGCGTTGCGCCTGCCCGCCTCCCTGGCTGCGGTATCGCTGCTTTCAGGCCCGCTGCTTGCGCTCAGCCTGCGACGTCGTGGCCGCAGCTTCGAGGCCACGACCTTTGTTGCGCTCACTGTCGCGCTTTTCCTCGTCGCCGCGCATATTGCGCTCGTCCGTTTCCAGCCGCTGCTCTCCTCGGTGACTCTCGCGAATGTTTTCAACCGGGACGCAGGCCCGAACGACCGCCTGCTTGTGTATGGAGATCAATCGGAGGCTTCGTCGGTGCTCTTCTATACCCACCGCCAGGCCAACCTGGTCGAGAGCCGTTCGTCTTCCATGCTGTGGGGTTCGTTCTATCCGGACAGCACGCGGATCTTCCAGAACGATGCGCAACTGGCTGCCGGGTGGGGCCCGCAGCACGGGTCAGAGCGACTCTTCCTCGTCGTGCCCCCCGAGTCGCAGGACCATGTGCTGAAGCTTCTCGGCGCGACCCATCTGTTCGCGCTCAAGGCCCTGGCTGATCAGGAAGGCGCGGAGCGAACCCTCTACACCGACCGGCCGTTTACCTCGCGCTAGCGCTCGCCGGGCAAGCAAAAGGCCGACGCGCGTCGCGTCGGCCTTTTCGTTCACGACTATTCTCCCGCGCTCTGCATCAGGCCATGCTCGCCGAGACGGTACAACTGACCCCGCCACAGGATTGTTCCGCCTGTATAGCTGGCCGCCCAGAAGAGGAAGCCCATCAGGTCGCGCAGCGGGTAGAGCAGCACCGTTCGCACCAGCGCCTGCTCCCGGACCACGCAGGCCGACACAAGCAGCGCCAGGCCGATCCGGCTGAGCAGGGAGAACACCAGCAGGTCCTCCCCCAGCCAGGGATGATGCATCAGCACCGCGCACACGCCGGCAAGCAGGCCAAACGGCACGCCGAAAGTGAGGCCGGTTCCGAAGTGGCCCTTGGGCCGTGAGAAGCGGGTCGACTTCATCCAGCGGATCTGGTGCTTCATGCTGGTCAGGAAGGTAAGATTCAGCACCACGTGGTCGATTACATGCCGCGACAGCACGACCTTGTATCCCAGCGCGGCGACCCAGTTCCCCAGCAGAAAATCATCCGAGCAGTACGGTCCCAGCTTGCCGAAGCCGCCCATTCGCCGCACGGCCGCACGCCGCACCGCCATCGTCGGTCCAAGCAGGAACTGCATTCCCTCGACAAGGTTGGCGGCGAGAACACCGGAGGTCATCTCGACCGACATACCGGCCGCTTCGAGCTTGGCCCAGATGCCTCGGTCCGCGATGCCGCGGTAGAGGCAGGTCACTGCGCCGACTTCCGGGTCGCGAAAATCCGAGACCACTTCGCGCACATAGGACGGCGTCACCCGCACATCACTGTCGCTGATGATGAAGATATCGTGGGAAGCCAGGGCTTCCATCCGTTCGAGTGAACTGACCTTGGCATTGACAAAGGGAGGACCCTCGACGGCAAGGAAGCGCGCGGGGATCTCGGGAAACCGACCAGCCACCCGGCGCGCGACCGCGATGCCCGCATCCTCGGGATCCCGGGCGCAGAACAGAACCTCGTACGCCCCGCAGTAATCCTGCTCAAAGAAAGTCGTGAGGTGCGCTTCGAGTCCGGGCTCTGCGCCATGAAGCGGCTTGAAGAGCGAGACGGGCGGCGCAAAGATCTCTGGCCGGGCGACCTCGGTACGCCGCCGCTCCCGGAGGAAGCGGAGCACACCGGCAGCCACCATCCCGGAAAACACAGAAGACGTGAGCAGCCCCAGCAGGCCTGCTGCAAAGAGAAGCTTCAGCATCGAGCGAGTTGTTCCTCCCCGCTCACCCGGTTAACGCTTGCTCCGCGGTGGCGCAACGATGGTGGGACGGCGGAGCGGAACAATTGCTGCTGGGCCGGCAGCGTCACCCTGCATCCGCGTCAGCATTTCATTCCGCACATAATCGACAAAGCCCTGCATCTGCCGATTCATCTCCTCCATCCGCTCGCGCATCTGCAGGATGATTGCGATACCAGAGATGTTCACGCCAAGCTCGCGGGCGAGATTCAGGATAAACTCCAGCCGTTCCAGGTCCTCATCGGTATACAGGCGGGTGTTCCCTTCAGTCCGTGAGGGCTTCAGCAGACCTTCGCGCTCGTAGAGACGGAGCGTCTGGGGATGGATCTCGTACATCTCGGCCACCGAGGAGATCATGTACGCGCCCTTGGTCTTACGCTTGGTTGGCATCGTCCGTTCCTTTCCTCTTCGAGTCCCCAGCCTTCGATGGGGATGATAGCACCCTTATCCGTCCGTTACAGAACAAGCAAGCGAGTGACCGCTAGTCGATCTTGGCCCAGGCGGACTCGCGCGGGTCTTCCGGATTCAGCTTCGCCAGCTCGCGCAGGATCTCCTTGGACCGCTCGTCACGCAGCTGCGGCACCACGATCTCGATCGTCACGATCTGATCCCCGCGCTTGCCTTCGACCGCAGCCGAGGACACGCCGCGCTCCCGCATCCTGAGCTTTTGCCCACCCTGGGTCCCTGGCGGAATCTTCAGCTGCGTCCGTCCGTCGATCGTGGGCACCTCGATCTTGGCCCCAAGCGCCGCTTCGGACACTGTAATGGGTACGCGCAGCGCGATGTCATCGCCATTGCGAGTAAACACGGCATGTGCGCCGACCTTCATAATCAGGTAGAGATCGCCTGCAGGCGCGCCATTCGTACCGGCATTGCCTTTCCCGGCCAGCCGGATCCGCTGCCCGTCGCGAGTTCCTGCCTTTACGCGAAACTCCACGTTTTCGGTCCGGCGAACCCGGCCCTCGCCTCCGCAGGTCGGGCACTCATTTTCGACCCTGCCGGAGCCCCCGCACATCTTGCACTGCACATTGAACTTCATCTGCCCATGCATCTGTGTCACCTGGCCAGTTCCATTGCACTCCGGGCAGGTATGCGCGCCGCCCGACGATGCTTTGCCCTTGCAGGTCGGACAGGTATCGAGCCGGTGAATCTCGAGCCGCATGGTGCCGCCACGGATCGCAGTCCAGAAATCCACCTGCACCTGGTACTCGAGATCGGTTCCCGGCTCAGCCTGCTGCTGCCGTCCGCTGCCGGAGAACATCCCCGAGAAGATATCCCGCCAGCCGCCCTGGGCGCCGGCACCAGCCGCGCCAGCAGCAGCGCCAGTGGTGCGCGCCCCGCGACCACCGGTTGCTTCATAGTCCGAGAAGTCGAACCCGCCAAAGTCAAAGGGAACACCCTGGGCCTCGCCGCGACCCCGGCTTGCTCCCCCACCCGTCCCATACCCGTAGCCACCACGCGCGGCCGCCTCGGCCTGCGCCGGGTCAATCTGGTCCGAGTAGAAGCCAAGCTGGTCATAGACCTTGCGCTTCTTCTCGTCGCTGAGGACGTCGTTCGCTTCGGAGATTTCCTTGAACTTCTCCTCGGCCTTCTTGTCGTTCGGGTTCACATCCGGGTGGTACTTGCGCGCAAGTTTGCGGAAGGCTTTCCGGATCTCATCCGGGGTGGCCGTCTTCTTGATTCCAAGTGCGCCGTAGTAGTCCTTCTGCTGTGGTCCTGCTGGCATTTGTCTAGTCTTTCTGGCAGCCGGGGCACCAGTACACGGTGCGACCTGCCATGGGCTTGCTTCCGATCTCGGTTCCACACACCCGGCAGGGTTTTCCCTGCCGCCGGTAGACGTAGTGCACTTCTTCCTTCAACGCCTTGCCGCGCGGATGCGGCCTGTGCTTCGGTCGCGTCGTCACCATGCGACGGTCTTCCATGCCGTCCTTCATCAGCGTCACGGCATCCTTCCAGATCCTCTTCAACTCCGAAAGAGACACATCCTTGCCAGGCCGGTCCGGGCAGATGCGCGTCCGGTACAAAAACTCCGCTCGATAGATGTTGCCGATCCCGCTGATCACCGACTGGTCCATTAGCAGCACACCAATCGGCGTCTTCTTGCTCTGCATGACCGCAAACGCCGCCTTCGGATCCGTGCCTTCCACCAGTGGGTCTGGTCCGATCCGGGCTTCGAGCGCCCCCCACTCCTCGTCGGAGAAGATTCGGCAATCCGTCGGTCCTCGCAACTCCAGCCAATCGGTCCTGGTCCACATACGGAACCGAAGAGCGCCCCGCGGCTCCGGCATGGGCTGCGTGCCCTCCCAGAAGTCACCGTACTGCCCAAGGTGTACATGCACCGTCAGATCTTTGCCGAACCGGTAACCAAGGTGTTTACCGAGCGCTTTAATCTCGAGCAGCTTTCGCCCGTCGAGCATCTCTGAATCGGGAAAGCCTCCGTTTGGGGAATCCACTCGGACCTTCTTGCCGGCAAACGCTTGTGCTTGTCTCGCGGCAAACCGATGTATTTCATGTCCCTCAGGCATATCTTCCTTACTCTACGGCAAGCTCTCAGGTAGCAGGACTCGGCTGTTCGCTGCATCGAGAGCTCCACTGATCCTCCCAAGGAGTTCCGCATGGTTCCTCAAGCAGCCGCAATGCACCAGGGTCGCCTGCCAGATACCGCAGCTTCTTCATCAGGCACGACGGGATCTCGACGCGCTCGCTACTATCGACCGGAACTCGATGTGATTCGATGCCTCGCCTTTCTCCTGGTCCTCACGCATCATCTGCTGGCCCAGGCCTTTCCTCCGCAATCACGCATCGCCAGTGCCTTGCATGAGTCGGGTGCCGCGGGCGTCTGCCTCTTCTTTACCCTGAGCGCCTTTCTCATCACGGAGCTCCTGCTCCGCGAGCAGGAATCGACCGGGACCGTCGCGCTGCGCGCCTTCTATCTGCGCCGCATTCTGCGCATCTGGCCGCTGTACTTCCTGGCCATCGGTCTCGGCGTTGCGCTGCCGCATGGGCTCCATACCTTTGCGGGTCACCTGCCAAAGATTGCGCACCCGATCGCCTATGTGGGCGCCTTCGTGCTTCCCTACCTTCTGCTTGTCGGCAACTGGGCCGTGGTGGCAAAGGGCTTCTATCTCAATCCCATGATGATGCCCCTGTGGAGCATCTCGGTCGAAGAGCAGTTCTACTGCCTCTGGCCTACCGCGGTGAAACGCCTGCGTCTGAAAACAGTCATTGCGATCGCAGCCGGCGTGCTCGTCACAGCCTGGCTTGTCGACCTCATCCTGCCGCAATTCGGTGTGGCCAAGAGCTATGCTCTGTGGTGCAACAGCCTCAGCCAGTTCCAGTTCTTCGCACTCGGCGCACTCCTTGCCATCTCTCTTCATGGGCGGCGCAACACACGCAGTACCAGTTGGCGCTTCGTCCTCGCAGCAGCATCAGTCGCCTTTTTATTGCTGGCCTCAAACCCTTTCCACTTCGAAGACGACGCACTCCACGTCGGTGGGGGCTCCGTACTGGCTGGTTATCTCTGCCTGGATGTGAGCGCGGTGCTCTTGTTCTTTGCCTCGCTCGATTGCGCGCTGCCGCGTGCGGCACGTCCGCTCATCTATCTCGGCAAGATCTCGTATGGCCTCTATGTCTTTCATGACACCGTGCTCTCGCTCGTCGCACCACTCGTGAACCGAAAGCTCCACCTATCCTTTGCCGCCTACTTCGCTGTCGCGTGGGTGCTCAGTCTGCTGCTGACCACTGCGATCGCATCCTGCTCGTACTACGGCTTTGAAAAACCATTCCTGCGGCTGAAGGAACGATTCGAGGTCGTCCCTTCCCGCAGTACCTAGGGCGTAAGCCCAAACTTAGTTCCAGACCGTGTTGGCGGCGACTGCTTCGAGCCGCCAGAAGATGTCCGGCTCGGCACGACGCATCTGCTGCACAAACACCTCGGCCTCACCACGGGAGCTGAACAGCACCTTGTTATAAACCTGTCCGAACCGTACCTGCTCACACTGCCACACTGTGTTCATCTCTCCCTCTCCCCAGGCCCCCACCCTGCCTGCGTCCTGCTGCTTGTGGAAACCCGAAACCCTTTAGAAAGCTGCGGGGCTCCAGTAGAGGAGCCCCGCCCTGTTGCTCTACCGTACCTGCCGCTGCCTGTACTTAGGACCGCTTCGGATCGACGTCCACATACTCCGCATCGATCACACCCTCGTCCTGCTTGGGCTCATCCGCGGTGCCGGCGCTTGCTGCTGCGCCGTCAGTCGGAACCGGTCCACCATTCGGAGTTGCCTTGTACATCGCCTCGGCCAGCTTGTGCGATGCCGCAGTGAGCTTCTCGTGCTCGCTCTTCAGATCGGCAACCGAGGGCGAACCCGTCAGCACCGACTTCGCAGAAGCAAGCGCTGCCTCGACCTCGGCCTTCTCCGAACCCTGTACCTTGTCGCCCGAGTCCTTCAGCATCTTCTCGATGTTGTAGACCAGCGAGTCCAGTCCATTGCGAGCCTCGATCTCCTCGCGGGCTGCCTTGTCCTCCGACGCATGCGCTTCGGCTTCCTTGGCCATCCGCTCCACCTCTTCCTTGCTCAGACCAGAGCTCGAGGTGATGGTGATCTTCTGGTCCTTGCCCGTGGCATTGTCCTTCGCCGTCACGTTCAGGATGCCGTTCGCGTCGATGTCAAAGGTGACCTCGATCTGCGGCACACCGCGTGGCGCCGGGGGAATCCCCGACAGCTTGAACTTGCCCAGCGTGCGGTTCTGCGATGCCATCGGCCGCTCACCCTGCAGCACGTGCACCTCGACCTCGGTCTGCGAATCAGAAGCAGTCGAGAAGGTCTCGGTCTTCTTCGTCGGGATCGTGGTGTTGCGCGGGATCATCGGTGTTGCCACCGAGCCCATCGTCTCGATCGCCAGTGTCAGCGGGGTTACATCAAGCAGCAGGAGATCCTTCACATCACCCGACAGAACACCAGCCTGCACCGCAGCACCGATCGCCACAACCTCATCCGGGTTCACACCCCGGTGGGGTTCCTTGCCGAACAGCTGCTTCACCAGTTCCTGGATCTTGGGCATGCGGGTCTGGCCACCGACCAGCACCACCTCGTCGATCTTGCTCGCATCCACACCGGCATCGGCCATCGCCTTCTTGCAGGGCTCAAGCGAACGCTGCAGGATGTCATCGACCAGCTGTTCGAGCTTGGCGCGGGTCAGCTTCTCTACCAGGTGCTTCGGACCCGAGGCATCCGCCGTGACAAACGGCAGGTTGATCTCGGTCTCCATCGCGGTCGAGAGCTCGATCTTGGCGCGCTCCGCTGCGTCCTTCAGGCGCTGCAGGGCCATTTCATTGCCCTTGGCGCGAAGGTCGAGGCCTTCCTTCTTCTTGAACTCGTCGATCAGCCAGTCGACGATCTTCTGGTCGATGTTGTCGCCACCGAGGTGCGTGTCACCGTTGGTCGCCTTGACCTCGATCACACCATCCCCTACTTCAAGGATCGACACGTCGAATGTGCCGCCGCCGAAGTCGTAGACCGCGATCGTCTCGTCCTTCTTCTTGTCGAGACCGTAGGCCAGCGCTGCTGCCGTCGGCTCGTTCACGATGCGCTTCACGTCGAGACCCGCGATGCGGCCGGCATCCTTGGTGGCCTGGCGCTGCGCGTCGTTGAAGTATGCAGGGACCGTGATGACGGCTTCCGTGACCGACGTGCCGAGGTAGTCTTCTGCAGCCTTCTTGAGCTTCTGCAGGATCATGGCCGAGACCTCGGGTGGGGTGTAATCCTTGCCCTGCGCCTCGACGACCAGGTGATCGCCCTGCTGCTTGACCTTGTACGGCACCATCTTCATCTCGTCGTTCACTTCGTTGGCGCGGCGGCCCATAAAGCGCTTGATCGAGTACACGGTGTTCTCGGGGTTGGTGATCGCCTGGCGCTTTGCTACCTGGCCGACAAGCCGTTCCCCGCTCTTGGTGAAACCGACGACGGAAGGGGTCGTGCGACCACCTTCTTCATTCGCAATAACCTTCGGCTCCCCACCCTCCATGACTGCTACTACGGAGTTCGTGGTGCCCAGATCGATACCAATAATCTTTGCCATCTTGTGTGTGTCCCCTCGCCTCTGCTCGTGACTGCCACTCCAGAATCGCACTTGAGTGGCTTACTGTCAACTTATCTGATGGTCTACGCAGTGAAAAGTTGCAATACCGTGATTCGGATCGACGGTGTGCCGGCGCCTTGCAATCCTGGTGCGAAACTAGGCATTCTGAGAACAGGAACTCAGGTGCATGCTGCCTCCGGGCGCCAGGCGCATCGGTCTCCCACTCCGGGCATAGCCCCATTCTCGAGAAAGCCAGACTGTGCCTGACTCCCCTCAGCAGCACGCGCTGACCTTCGGGGTCAATCCCTGGGTCATCGCCATCTCTGTCATGCTTGCCACCTTCATGGAGGTGCTCGACACCGCCATTGCATCGGTGGCGCTGCCCTACATCGCAGGATCGCTCTCTGCTTCAAACGATGAAGCGACGTGGGTACTGACCAGCTACCTGGTGGCAAATGCCGTGATTCTGCCAGCCAGCAACTGGTTTGCGCTGAAATTTGGCCGCAAACGCTTCCTGCTTACCTGCGTCATGATCTTTACGATCTCCTCCGTCCTGGTCGGCGCCGCGCCCTCGCTTGCATTCATCCTCATCGCCCGGATCATCCAGGGAGCAGGCGGCGGAGCGCTCCAGCCGTTGTCGCAGTCGATCCTGCTCGAGAGCTTTCCCCCGGCCAAGCGTGGCGCCGCCATGGCCCTGTTCGCGTTCGGCGTCGTGGTCGCCCCCGTGATCGGCCCCACACTGGGGGGCTGGCTCACGGATGCCCACAGCTGGCGGTGGGCTTTTTACATCAATGTGCCGGTCGGTGCGCTGGCGTTCTTCATGATCAGTCGCTTTGTGCATGATCCGCCGTACATCAAGAACGCCAAGGTAGGGCCCTTTGACAACATCGGGTTCGGGTTGCTGGCCGTCTGGGTCGGCTGCCTGCAGGTGGTGCTCGACAAGGGGCAGGAGGACGACTGGTTCGGAGCCCTCTGGATCCGGTGGGCTGTCGGCTTCTGCGTGGTTGCCTTCATCCTGTTCCTGGTGCGGTCGTTCACCGCGAAGCACCCGCTTGTGAACCTGCGCAGCCTGCGCAACCGCAACTTTGCGGTCGGCTCCTTGCTGATCTTTCTCTTCGGCATCTCGCTCTACTCGCTGGTGACCGTGTTGCCGCTCTTCTACCAGGAGCTGCTGGGCTACACCGCCTTCACGGCAGGCCTGGCGGTGTTTCCCCGTGGCTTCGGGTCCATCCTTGGCATGCCGGCAATCGCTTTTCTCGGCAGCCGTGTGGATCCACGTATCCTGCTCACCTTTGGCTTCCTGGTCTACGGCATCACGTCGCTGGTCTTTGGCAACGTCACGCTGGCGATCGGGCCCTGGACGCTTACCTGGCCGATCATCATCACAGGGTTCGCCCTGTCGTTCGTCTTTGTCCCGATCACGACAGTCTCATACGGTACGCTGCCGAACGGAGAGATCGGCAACGCCAGTGGCATCTTCAACCTGCTGCGCAATGTGGGCGGGTCCATCGGCATCTCGCTCTCGCAGACGCTGTTGACCCGGCGCGCCGACGCGCACCAGAACGATATCGAGAACTACGTTCCGCAGTCAGGCGCCCAGTTCGAGCAGCAGCTCGGCGCGGTGCGCACCTTCTTCACCCACCAGACAAACCCGGCGAACGCGACCGGCGCCGCACAAAGCAGTATCTATCAACAACTTGGGGGCCAGGCTCTGCTCTGGGCCTTTGTGGATGTGTTCCGCTGGCTGGCGTTGATCTCGTTTTTAAACGTGATCGTGGTGTGGTTTTTCAGAAAAGTCAAGCCTGGAAAGCCGGCTGCCGGGGCGCATTAGATGGTAGCCTTCGGGCAGAATACAGTTTGTAGAATGTTCGATGTGCAGCAGTGGGTTGGTCTGTGTCAGACACCAACGGCGTCCCGCACTGCATCCCTGTAGGAGGGTGAGGCTCCATCTCCCGCGGCGTTCGACGAGCTTCACGGCAGCCTTCGGTTTGCTGCCCGCTTGAGTTCCCCAAACGGCCCGGCTTGCGCCCGGCCTCTGAATGCGACGGCTTCCCCTTCGAGGAAGCGAAAAGGTGTGATTTTGGCAGTGAGCAAGAAAACCGCGATCATCATCGGTGCCGGCCCCGCAGGTCTTACTGCGGCGCTTGAGTTCTGCCGGCGCTCCGCGATACAGCCCATTGTGCTTGAAGCCAGCCAGCGAATTGGCGGCATTTCCTGCACAATCCAATACAACGGTAACCGCATCGACATCGGTGGTCATCGCTTCTTCTCGAAGTCAGACCGCGTCATGGACTGGTGGACTGCGTTGATGCCGATCGTCGGCGAGAACGCGGACGGCGACTTCGCCATCAAGTACCAGAACCAGCAGCGGATCATTCGCCCTGCGGATCGCAACAAGCTGGCAGACCCTCACGCGGCAGCGACCACAGACAAGGCTGTAGGGGCGGTGGATCCCGACTGCGTCATGCTGGTACGTCCACGAAAGAGCCGCATCTACTTTCTGCGTTCCTTCTTCGACTACCCCCTGTCGCTCTCAGGCTCGACCCTGGGGCGGCTCGGCGCATTGCGTACGCTCAAGATCGGCCTCTCCTACATCCGGGCCCGGCTGTTCCCGCGCAAGAACGAGAAGACGCTTGAAGACTTCCTGATTAACCGTTTCGGCACCGAGCTCTACCTGACCTTCTTCAAGAGCTACACCGAGAAGGTGTGGGGTGTCCCCTGCGAGCAAATCTCGGCAGCCTGGGGCGCGCAACGCATCAAGGGACTGTCGCTGCGTACCGCCATCAGCCACTTCTTCAAAAAGGCCTTCAGCCGCAAGAAGCGGGGCGTTGGCACGGGCAAGGCTGACATCGCGCAGAAGGGCGTCGAGACCTCGCTGATCGAGCAGTTCCTGTACCCGAAGTTCGGCCCGGGTCAGCTCTGGGAGCATGTCGCTGACCTTGTACAGCAGGAGGGTGGCGAGCTTCGTATGGGCTGGAAGGTCGTCCAGTTGAACGTCGACACGGGCAGGGACGGCGTGGACCGCATCACCTCGGTGGACGCAATGACTCCGGAGGGCGAGACTGTGCGCCTGCAGGGCGATTACTTCTTCTCGACGATGCCGATTCGCGAACTGCTGCGCGTGATTGATACGCCGATCCCTACCGATGTGCAGGCTATCTCGGATGGCCTGGCCTACCGGGACTTCATCACGGTTGGACTTCTCGTCGACAAGCTGCTTGTCACAGAGCCCGATGGTTCGCCACTCAAGGACACGTGGATCTATATCCAGGAGCCCGACGTTTTGGTTGGCCGCCTGCAGATCTTCAATAACTGGAGCCCCTATCTCGTCGCTGATCCGACCAAGATCTGGATCGGCCTCGAGTACTTCTGCTACGACACCGATGAGATCTGGAACAAACCGGATGCGGATATTGCGAAGTTTGCCATTGGGGAAGTGGCCAAGATCGGGATTCTGAACGCGGGGGATGTGCGGGACAGCTGCGTTTTCCGTGTGCCAAAGACATACCCCGCATACTTCGGGACCTACGAGCGTTTCGACGAGATCATCCGCTACATGGATCGCTTCGAAAATCTGTTCCTGGTCGGCCGCAACGGTATGCATAAGTACAACAACCAGGATCACTCCATGCTGACTGCGATGGCCTCGGTCGACAACATCATTGCCGGCAACATGGATAAGTCAGGGCTCTGGAAGATCAACACCGAGCAGGAGTACCACGAGCACAAGGACGACGAGGGAAAGCCTGGCGCGCCGGAAGTGCGGCGCGAAACCCAGGCCGAGTTGCGCGAGGAAGAACTGGCGGCGCGGAAGTAAAGAGTGTCTGGGGCGGCGGCTTTTCAGGAGGCAGCCGCCTCAATCACCGCTGCCACAGCTGCGATTCTGCACGCAGGGAAGGATCAGAGGCTTGTTCCCTTCCGGGTGACGGGCGCCCCGGCAGCGAACCTCACTACAGTGCCCGTGCGTCCTAGTACGCCCAGTGATCATGGTGCAGGCTGACCCACCAGCAGGGTGACATTCGCTGATGCGGCAGGAACGCCTCGACACACGGCACATCCAGATCGCCCATGTAGTCGTACTCGTAGTGGCCGTTCTTGAGCGGCGACGCAACGAACTGGCGCACCGTCACGTACGACAGCACATCGCCATGGCGTTGCCGATAAAGAAAGATCGTGTAGTCCGCCGCGACGAGAAGGATCAGCCCAATCAACAGGGGCGGGATCCAATTCGGAAAGCGCCGGCCTGAGATCACCTACAGCGCAGCCCTGGCAGGCTCAAGCAGCGCGGCGAGCTTCTCCGGGTCGAAGCCGATCATCACTTCGGATCCGACGACGAGCGTCGGCGTCGACCGGCTGCCCAGATCCATCAGCTCGCGAAACGCTTGTGGATCGGCCTGCACATCCTTGTACACAAATGTGATCTTGCGGCTCATGAGGAAGGTTCGCGCGGCGAAACAGGGCGCGCAGCCAGGCTGGCTGTAGAGCACAACATGCGGGATCGGGGTGGGATCGCTCATCCTTAGAGCATACCAACCCGGGGCTCAGTGGCCCGGGAAGCTCTCGCCAGGATGCGCGGCGTCGACCGCCCGCATGACGTCCATCCAGATCGGCAGCGCGGTCTTGCCGCCTGTTTCTCCATCACCCAGCGGGGTGCGATTGTCGTACCCAACCCAGACACCGCAGGTCACCGACGGCGAGTAGCCGAGGAACCAGGCATCCGTGAAGCTGCTCGTGGTCCCAGTCTTGCCAGCGACCGGGTGATCAAGGCTGGCAGCCTCCGCGCCGGTTCCACCTGGAGCCGTAACGCCTTGCATCAGCCGGACCATGGTCCGCGCGGTCTTCGGGCTCGTCACCGAAGACGCTCCGTCGCGCTCTCCTCGGCTCCCGACCGGAACGCCGTCGGCGTCCGTGATGCGGCGGATCAGGCGCGGGCTCACGCGCATGCCATCGTTCGGAAACACCGAGTACGCGGCGACCTGCTCCCGCAGCGTGATCTCGACCGCGCCGAGCGCTACCGGCAGGTACTCCGGGATCTTGCTGGTTACGCCGAACCGGTGCGCCGTCTCGGCCACCTTGGGCATACCCACGGCAGCGGCCAGCCGGACAGCGGGAATATTCCGGGAGTCGGCAAAGGCCTTGGCCAGGGTGATCTCGCCAAGGGTATTGCCCTCGTAGTCGCGGGGCGTGTAGCTGCCAAAGGTTGCAGGCGTGTCCTCGATCATCTGCCCCGGCGTGGCGCCCGCCTCGACCGCCGCCGTGTACACGTAGGGTTTGAAGGAGGAGCCAACCTGGCGCTCGGCCTCGATCGCCCGGTTGTACTGCGAGAGTGCGAAGTCACGGCCGCCAACCATCGCGAGAACGTCGCCGGTGGCATTGTCCATCACGAGCAGCGCGCTCTCCGCGCCGGTATCCTCCTCGAGCGACGCGTGCCAGCCTTCCGGAGTCTGGGCGCCGAGACGGAGATACACCACGTCTCCCGGCCTGAGGAAAGCGCGCGCCGTAGCGAAACCCGTCCACTGCCAGTCCGCGGCGCCGAGCAGCGCGTCCTCATGGGCGCCGATTCGGACGCGCAGCTCCGTCCCCGTTGTGCTTTCCACAACGCCATGCCGGTAGGCTCCAGCAACAGGCGCGATCGCCCAGTCCGGGTGACGGAAACTGTCGAGATCGGCATGTTCCGCAAGGAGGTTGACCAGGTGCCCGCGCCAGCCATGGCGGCGCTCATACCCGTCGAGCCCGTCCTCGACCGCATGGTTGGCCGTGCGCTGCAGGTCCATGTCGAGCGTGGTGTAGACACGCAGGCCGGCTTGGTGCACCGTTTCAGTACCCAGCTGCTTTTCGAGCTCGCGCCGGACTTCTTCCACAAACCATGGTGCTTCGGTGTTCGGAGGTGCCTGGAGGTGCAGACCCAACGGCAGGGAGGCTGCATCTGCCTCTTCGTCCCGGGTGATCTTTCCGTCCCGGGCCAACGCTGCGAGCACCTGGTTGCGGCGCTTCAGGGCGCGCTCCGGGTGCATGGTGGGCGAGAACTCCTCCGGTCCCTTGGGCAGCCCGGCGAGCAGCGCTGCTTCCGAGAGCATCAGGTCTGCCGCGTGCTTCGAGAAGTAGAACTCCGCCCCGGCCTCAAAGCCGTACACCCCGTGCCCCAGGTAGATCTGGTTGCCATACATGGTGAAGATCTGGGGCTTGGTGAAGGTGCGTTCGATCTGGATCGAGAGCAGTGTCTCCTGAAGCTTGCGGCCGGCAGTGCGCTCGTCCGAAAGGAAAAGATTGCGGGCCAGCTGCATGGTGAGCGTGGAGGCTCCCTGCGCGCGTCCATTTGAGCGAAGATCATGGTATGCCGCCCCGATCACGCGAAGGGGATTGATGCCGAAGTGGCTCTCGAAGCCTTTGTCCTCGATCGAGATCACGGCGTCGCGGAGGATCGGCGGGAAGCCTTCGTAGGGGATGGCAATTCGGCGCTCGAGAGCAAAGGAGCCGACCCGTTCGCCATGGATGTCGTACAGCTCGGTGACGGTCGAGGGCTTGTAGTGCTCAAGCTCGTTGACTTCGGGCAGGTCGACCGAGTCCACCAGCACCAAACCGCCAAGCGAACCGAAGGCGGCCGCCAGGATCGCCAGCACCACCAGCACAGCCCGGCGCAGCCTGCGGCGGCGTTCCGCTTCCCGGAGGCGGGCCCGCTGGACCGCCGCGGTGGTGGAGGTGCCCGGGGCTGCCAACCTAGCTTTGCTTTGCCTTGAGCACGTCCAGTGCCTTGTTCAGCTGGTCATCGACCCGCGGGTGCGCCGTAGTGGTTGCGCTGCTCTCGTCTTCGAGAGCCAGAAACTGGTCGATGCTGAGGCTCATCGGGATGTTCGGCTTCACAGCATTTTCCTGTATCGGCTTGCCATCCGGTGCGTCGTACTTCGCGACAGATAGCAGGAGGGCTGCGCCGCCCGGCATATCAATCGTCTTCTGGACGGTGCCCTCGCCAAAGGTGCGATCGCCAACCACATCCCCGCGCTTTGCGGCGAGAATCGATGCCGCGACGATCTCGGAGGCGCCTGCGGTGCCGTGGTTGACCAGGACGACCAGCGGACCCGAAGTCACGAACTTGTTGGGATCGGCGGTGAAGGTCTCGGTGGGGTACTTCTGCCCTGTGAGGCTCGCGATGGTGCCGCTCTGCAGGAAGGCATTTGCCAGGCGGACCCCCTGGAGCTCATCGCCCGAGGAGACATCGCGCAGGTCAAGCAAAACCTTCTTGTTGCCATTCTTCTTGAGCTCTGCCTCCATCTCGGAAACCCGGTCCTTGGTGAGGACCGTGGGCTTCAGGTACAGGATGGAACCGCCGTCATACTGCTGGCTGGCGAGTGCAGGAACAGCCACGACCCCACGCTGCAGCGACTTCGTGACTGGATCGTCCTTGCCGGGCACGATCACGTCGAGCGAGACATTCGTGCCGCTCTTCCCTTCCAGCGTCAGCCGGATCATCGCGAGCGACATGTCATGGGTGGACTTGCCACCGATGGCCTCGATGACATCGCCATCCTGCAGACCCTGCTTGTCGGCCGGTCCGCCCGGCATGACAGAGACGACCGTCGCGTAGCCGTAGCGCTTGCTGACCGTGAGACCCACCTGGTCGGCATTCCCTGCACTGGCAGCCGTTGCGACCGCGGTCTTGTAGGCCTTGTACTCATCGGGTGTCAGGTAGCTGGAGTCGGAATCCAGCGATTCCAGCAGTCCATGCAGGGCGCCATCGGTAACCGCCGGGAGACTCGGCTGCACCACGTAGAAGTTCTGGATCTTGCGCAGAACCTCTTCGTACACGCCCATCTGCTTGTACGCGCCATCACTCTCGGAAAACCCACCCGCGCGCACGCTGGCGGGGAGAAAGCTGCCGGCCAGAACGACCACAGCGAGAACGAGGGAGAGGGAGAACACGGTGCGCTGGAAAGTCTTGGACATGGGTCGGGGTCACGCAGAAAAGCAGGATTCGGAACCAAAGAATCTGCGCTGATCATACTCCCTCAGCGACACGCGGCCGCTTTGCCCGAAGCCACGCGTGACGGGTGCCCCACCACTCGCGCTTGCGACGTGGAGTCCGCACGCTGCACTTCAGAGCCCGAGTATCGTCCGCAGCGATGAGGGATCCGCTGCACCCGCGGCGAAGTCGTCAAAAGCGCGATCGGTGACCCGGAGGATCTGGCTGTGGATGAACTCCGCGCCCAGCCGTGCTCCATCTTCCGGGCACTGCAGCGGGTCCTCCCACTCGAGGACCGCCCAGCCTGGGTAGTCATACTGCGCGAGCTTCGCGAAAACCTGCCCGAAGTCCACCTGGCCCGTCCCGGCCGTACGAAAACGGCCAGGGCGCTCGACCCATCCCTGGTAGCCGCCATAGACGCCGGAGCGCGCGCCTGGATGGTACTCCGCGTCCTTCACATGGAAGGCACGGATCAGCGAGTGGTAGACGTCGATGAAGCCCACAGGGTCCATCTGCTGCAGGATCATGTGGCTGGGGTCGTAGAGAATCTTGGCGCGCGGGTGATTGCCGGTCGCTTCGAGAAAACGCTCAAAGGTGACGCCATCGTGGAGATCCTCTCCGGGATGCAGCTCAAAGCAGGCGTCGACACCCGCCTCGTCGAACCGGTCCAGGATCGGCTTCCAGCGCCGTGCGAGCTCTGCGAAAGCCTCTTCAATCAGGCCGGCCGGGCGCTGTGGCCAGGGGTAGACATAGGGCCAGGCGAGCGCTCCCGAGAAGGTCGCATGCGCAGCAAGCCCGAGATTGCGGCTGGCGCGGGCTGCAAGCGTGAGCTGCTCCACCGCCCACGCCCGGCGAGCAGGTTCATTGCCGTGAACCTCGGCCGGAGCGAAGCCATCGAAGAGCAGGTTGTAGGCCGGGTGCACGGCGACTAGCTGGCCCTGCAGGTGGGTGGAGAGTTCCGAGAGGACGAGCCCGTGCCGCCCCAGGATCTCGCGCAGGTCATCGCAGTAGCCCTGGCTCTCGGCTGCAGTCTCCAGGTCGAAGAAACGCAGGTCATTCGTCGGCATTTGGATCGCCTTGAAGCCCAGCCCGGCGACAAAGGCGCACATCCCCTCCAGCGTGTTGTAGGGCTCGGTGTCACGGATGAACTGGGCGATCAGAATGCCTGGACCCTGGATGGTTTTCATGCGGGAGTGTTCCTTGGGGATAGTCTGTGCCGGCTGCTCGCTGGCCCGACCATCCTACCGCGTCACACACGGCCAGTCTCAAGACCAGCGAGGACGCAGGCTGCGGTTCCACCAGAGCAGCAACCCCGTGGTCCAGAGCAGCGCTGGCATCAGGCCCACGGCAACCCAAACGACGCGAGAGGCGAAGCCGGCGAAGGTTCCGAAGTGCACGGCGTAGCTGTACGTCGCCCAGCGCATGCCAGGAGGCAGCGCCCGCGCGTCGCGGATGGCGAGCACCCGGCCTGTATGCGCATCCACCGAGACATGTACCGGCATGGCGTAGTCCGCCCCGCCCTCCGGGTAGGCGATCGCCTCGTAGATCGGGCTGCCCGGCGAGGGCACAGCGAGGTAGCGAACCCGCAGCGGCCTGGGAGATCGAGGCAGTGCCGCCCGCGTGATCGCGAGTGCAAAGTCGGCGGCGATCAGCGGTGTTCCGCCGGAGGTCTGCGGCGCCTCGAGCCATGTTGTCACCGCGGACGAGGAGCCGCCGGTAAGCAAGGAGAGCCCGAGCAGCACCGGCTTTGGAAACACGAACAGGATGCCCGTCAGGATCACCACGAGCAGCGCGGGGTTCGACCAGAAGCCGCCGACCGTGTGAAGGTCCCAGTTCCGGCGATTCGCGCGGCTCGCCCAGTGAATCCGCAACGCCCGCGTCAGTTTTCCTGATCCCGGCCACCACAGGAGCCAGCCCGTCAGGCAAAGGACCAGGAACGCACAGGCACAGAAGCCGTTGATGAGGTAGCCGACCGGACCGCCAAGGAGATACACGTGCAGCGCGGCACAGGTGCCGAGCACTCCGCTGTACCGGAACCGATCGCCCAGGACCCCGCCGGTGGACTGGTCGAGGTACACCATGCGTTCCTCGCCATGTGGCGCTTCGAGGTACACGACCGCCGCGTGCGACGGCTGGTCGAGGTTGTCGATCCCCTCTATCGGCTGCCCCGCGTAGACCTTGGAGACACCCGCCAGCTCCGCCGTGACGGACCGCTCCCCGGATTGGGCGGCCGTGTGCTGGACGAGCTCCGGCCGCTGCCACGCCTCGATCTCCGGCCGAAAGACCAGCGCCGAACCAGTCAGCCCGACCACCACGGTGTAGATGCCGAGCAGCACGCCAAGCCACAGGTGCACCTGGAAGAGCACGCGCCGGGCCGGGCTGCGCCGCGGCTGCTGCCACAGCGTGGCCCAGATCCCGGCCTCCGCAGCAGCCATCCTTACTCCTGCTTCCATGGGTGGCGCAGCGACGCAAAGGAGTATGTCACGTTCCCGTTGAAGGTGCGCTGGAACCCATAGTTGCAGTCCGTGGTGCCGTAGCAGTAGGACACGTAGGTCTTGTTGAGCAGGTTCTGGCCATTCATCCCAACCCGGATCGGCCCTGTCGTGTAGTGCACCTCGCCATCGAGCAGGGTGTGCCCGGGCACGAAGAAGCTGTTGTCCGCCGCGCCAGGGGTGACACCTGTAAACCGCGCGCCCGCTCCCACGCCAAAGCCGGCTATCGGCTTGTAGTCCGCCCAGAGCGACGCCAGGTTGGTCGGCACAGTCGGCGGCTTTACATCGGTGACGCCGTAGTACGGCTTGGTGTAGAGCACCTGCTCATGCGTTAGGGAGCCGGTCAGGTCCAGGTTGTGGCTGAGGCTGGCTTCCCCTTCGATCTCCACGCCTCTCGACCGCTCCTGCGCCGACTGGTCCATCAGCAAGGGATTGGCAGGGTTGGTGGTCAGGACGTTGTTCTCCGTGATGTCGAAGAGCGACGCGGTCACGAACGCATTCACGCCACGCGGCTGGTACTTCGCACCCACTTCGTACTGCGTTCCCGTGTCCGGGATGTACGCCTTGCTGCTCGAGGGGTTCACGCCCGGCACCGGGTTGAAGGAGGTGGCATAGCTGAAGTACGGAGCGAGGCCGAAACTTGCGTGGTAAAGCACGCCCGCCCTCCCGGTGAACTTGCTCGCGTTCTGGTGGATGGTGTCGTTCGCGAGGAAGTCCTGCGTGTTTTCGAGTGCCCAGTCTTCTCGCCCGCTCAGGATCACCGATAGCTTGCCGTAGCTCGCCTGGTCCTGCAGGTAGACGCCGTGCTGGGCAAGGGTGCCATCAGTGTCCGTCGTCACAAAGCCCGGCCTGGGAATGGTCTGGTAGTAGACCGGGGCGAAGACGTCGAGATTCGGCGCAAAGCCCGGGGTGCCGGCCGGGTAGTAGGCAGGGGTCGGCCCATAGCCGAGCTGCGAGCGCGTTCCCTGGTGCTGGTAGTTGTAGCCCGCCAGCACGGTGTGGCTCCAGTTGCCATAGCGGAGATTGCCCTGGAACTGGGTATCCACTGCGTACTGCGCGTTGTTCTGGTTGCCGTTGATCGCCGAGCGGGAAAGCAGGCGAGTGCACTCGGCTGCATTCGGATTCGCCGTGCAAAATGCCTCGTCCCCGGCCGGCGCGACAAAGCCTGTGCCATAGAGGCCGAGGTAGATCGGTAGCTCCAGGCGCGCGAAGCGAAAGTTCTGGCGTGCCGTCCAGCGGGTGCTTAGCTGCCGCTGAAACTGGTAGCCGGAAAAGTACTCGATCTTGTGGAAGTCGTCGTAGGACGGGTCGCTGTCGAAGAACCGGACCGGGATCTGCCCGTTGGCATTCGGCGCGATCCGGTTGCCATCAAGCAGCATGCCCTGCGCGGGAAGAAAGCCGCCGGTCGAGCCGGTGCGCAGATCCAGGTAGTTGTTCAGGAGCGTCAGCGAGGTGCGACTGTCCGGCAGCCAGGTAAGGCTTGGCGCAATGTAGTCCTCGTCATCGCGGGTGTAGTTGACCTGCGTCTGGCTCGCACGGGCCAGACCATTCACGCGGTAGAAGAAATGGCTACCCGAGCCCAGCGGTCCGCCGATATCGGCATAGCCCTGGAAGCGGTTGAAGTTGCCGCCCTCGAAGCGAAGCTCACCCCGCGGCACCATCGGCGGCCGCTTGCTCTCAAGATTCACCAGGCCGCCCGG
Source organism: Acidobacteriaceae bacterium (assembly GCA_965199135.1). Taxonomy (GTDB): domain Bacteria; phylum Acidobacteriota; class Terriglobia; order Terriglobales; family Acidobacteriaceae; genus EB88. The sequence continues at coordinate 3,433,831 of OZ240685.1, forward strand.
CTCGTTCTGCCCGTAGAGGACCGAGGCCGGTCCCTTGATCACATCGACCCGGTCGAGCGAAAAGGGGTTCGCTGTCCAGGCAGCGTCCGCACCCGAGATTTTTGGCAGTGCCAGGCCATCGAGGAAGAGGCCGTCAAAGGTCATCGAAAAGCCACGGATGAAGAACCAATCGACGCGTGTATCCGTGCCATACGGCTCGGAGTCGACGCCGCCCGCATACCGCAGCGAATCGGCAACGGTCTGCACATCGCGCGCCTGCAGCTGCGCGAGGGTCACGACCTCGATCGCCTGCGGCGTATCGATCAGCGGTGTGCTGGTCTTGGTGCCGGCATCGGAGCCGGTCGCAACGTAGTCTGTTCCCGCTTTGACCGTGACCGAGTTCGACGACGAGGCAACGGACAGCTGCAGCTCCACGGTCTGGATGGGTTGGCCTGGCTGGAGTGTCTGCCGGCTGGGGGCAAAGCCGGTCTGCTGAGCGGTCAGGACAAAGGCGCCGCCCGGGAGCTGAAGCTCGAAATGGCCGGCTGCATCGGTGACGGCCCTGCGCTCGGTCGAGCCACAATCCGCAGCGATGCTGGCATCGGCGATCGGCTTGCCCGAAGGGTCAAGCACCGAGCCGGAAACTGTCTGGCGAGCGTGCGTGTTGACGACACAGTCCGCGCCGGCCTGGCGGGCCGCCTGGGCGCCGGTGGCAGGGAGTGCAAGCAGGACGGCGATGAAGCCAGGCAGTGAAAAGGACAACAGGGAGCTAAGGGGAAGGCTAGGGGTACGACTGGGGCGCGACATGATTCTCCAACTGCCTCTAAACTCGGACCGAAGTGGTCGTAGACCTTTGTAGAAATACGACAGTTTCAGTCGGAGATCAAGGAAGAAGTGAACAGAAGATGATCTCTGCCTGCGAAATTGCTCAAAGTTGAATGTTTCGCCCAAGCTGCCGATAGGAAGAAGAAGGGATTACGGCCGGGTTCCACTGCGCGAAACAACAGCTCCACCCTGGAGTGCGCTTGCTAGGATGAAAGCGGCCACCAGTGAAATCGGGGGCAGGACGTCTCAGGAGCAGGAAACGGATGAAGCGAGGAAGCGCACTTTACCGGGTCATGGACCGGTATGTTGGGATCCCGGTGCTGTTCTTGACCTCGATTGCGCGCCGTGGCGGCAAGCTGCCCGCGGCAATCGGCCGGATCGGCGTGCTCACCTCGCCGACGCTGGGTGATACGCTGCTTGCTTCGGGAGTGATCCAGGACCTGCGCACCCACTACCCGGCCGCGAAGATCATCTTCTTCTACTCGCCCACGAACGCTGCCGCAGCCGATCTGCTGCCATGCGTCGATGAGTTGGTCGCGATCAAGATGACAGATCCCGTCACGTCCAGGAAGACGATCCGCGCCCAGCAGCTGGACCTGATGTTCGATACCACGCCGTGGCAGCGTGTGACTGCATTTCTGACCGCCAGCTCGGGCGCGCGCTACAAGGTGGGGTTTGCAGCCGAGGGGCAGCATCGCCATTTCCACTACGATCTGGCGGCGAAGCATTCACGCGAGCGTCATGAGGTCGACAACTTTCGCTCGCTGCTGACCGCCATGGGGATCGACAGCCGTACCGAGCCACGACTGAACCTCTCCTGGATGGAAGACCAGCCGCCCACGCCCGGGGAGAGGACCATTGCTTTTCATCCCTGGGCCTCGGGTGGGTTGCGCCACCTGCGCGAGTGGCCCGCAGCCAACTGGGTGGCGCTCGCCACGGCGCTCAACCGCCCGGGAACGCGCTTCCTGATCACCGGCGGTCCAGCCCAGCAGGCAGAGAGCGAAACCCTGGTCCGGGCCATGGTGGCTGCGGGGCTGCATGCCGCGGTGTTTGCGGGAGGTGCGGGCTTCCGCCCCTTGTGCACGATGATCCGCCATGCCGCGCTTGTGGTCAGCGTCAATACCGGGGTCATGCACCTGGCTGCAGTCATGGGCACTCCCACGATTGGCCTGAATGGACCGACATCAGAGCTGCGCTGGGGCCCGAGAGGACGCCGGGCGATCGGCGTAGGACCGCATGGAGGCGGTGGTGGCTTCCTCCATCTCGGTTTCGAGTTCAAGGGCAATCCCACGGACTCAATGGAGCGCACCCGGGTTGAAGACGTGGTCGAAGCCGCGCACCAGGTCATGGAGCCGCGGATCGGGACGGAGACAGTGCCCAGCGGACCGGAAACATCCAGCCACTCGCACGCCTGAGCTCTACGGCAGCTGGGTCACAGCGACGGTTGGCGGCAGCTCCCAATGCACTGGGGTGCTTCCTGTGTTGCACACCCGTACGGCGATCCGGCTGCCATCTCCATCGACCGCACCTGTCGCCATCACGGCAGCTCCAGGGTTCGGCGCAAGCGTGACCAGTAAGGAGCTGTCTGCTGCAGTGCTGAAATGCACCGCGCGAGTGTCGACCTCGCGACCCTGGCAGTCGCCGTCCTGTCCGCGCGGGGCAAGGTTGTTCACCTGCCAGTCGCGCACCACGAACTTCACCGGAGCGCCCGACGCAGCCACCGGCTGCACCCCCCCGCTGCTGGCGCAGGCGCCTGCGCTGGGCGCGGCGCTATTGGGCGAAACGCCGTACCAGCACTGCGATTTGAGGAACTGGTGGGCGAGCGCGCCATCGTGCATCACGTCAGCCTCGTAGAAGCCTTCCTGCGGCGAGAAGCGGACGCCAGCCGTGACGTCTGACACGTAGGCAAGCGCAGAAACAGGGCGCGGCCCTCCGCCGTAGGAGACAACCTCGACGCGGGTGGTTCCGTTGCTGTAGCTATGCAGGGCTGTGCCTGCGTCGACAAAGGCGCGCAGAGGCTCGTTGCCCTGATCGATCGTGACCGTGGCATTGCCGGGGATCTTGATCCAGCCCTCGCCGTCCGCCTCGGAGCCGCCGGTGTAGATCGAGTTGTCCACGATCGCGAGGGAGAAGTTGTTGTGCACGTAATTCTGCGTGGGGAATGGCACCATGTAGCCGTCGGGGACGAGCCCGGCGATTACCTCGGCACACAGCATCGAGGGGGAGCTGGTCCACTGCTTCAGCTGGGCGGTGTCGCTGCAGCCCGAGGGAAAGCGCGCCGAATAGTAGCTGTCGAGCGAGTTGAAGTGGTTTTCCTCGATCCGCAGCACCCCGTAGCCATTTGCGGGACCCTGCTCGATGATGCTGCCGGCCGGCCACGCGATGGGCTGCTTGCCCCGGCTCACCAGGTGCGCGGAGCCATCCCCACTGAAGGCGCCGACCGTGACCATCTCGAGCGTGCCGCGGGTGATGCCGGGAACCGCGGTACTCGGCTCCTTGCTGCCGGGGATGTAGTCGGCCGGGAAGATGCCGTACGCGTTGACGTAGGAGTGGGTGTCGTTGATGCGCGCCTGCGTGCTGTTGTTCACGAAGAGCGGCTGCCAGCCTGCATCGTCGACCGGAATATCGAGATCGCCGCGGCTGATCGCTGCCGTGAGGTGGCCGAGTTCGCTCTTGCCCGGCGCTGCGACCGCATGGTTCGCGCGCGGCTGCCCACCCCAGGGAAAGCCTTCGATGTAGCTGTGCGTGAGCGAAGAGGTCGTGGGCGCGAGGCGGATGCCGCCGATCGCCTCCGTGCTCTTGATCGAGGAGTTCATCCAGTGCAGGTTGTCGCCGTCAAGGTACACGGCCGAGTGCGGGTCCGGGCGCCAGGTTCCGCGATCCAGCCGCTTGCCGCCCGGGCAGTTCACGCTGTAGCAGTAGTCTTCGGTTTCGCCGCCATTGAGCACGTTGACCCGGTCGAAGTAGTCCTCGTTGGTGTCCCCTTCGGCAACCAGCGGCCAGCGCGAGTTCGAGATCTCCATGTCGGAGAAGTACCAGCGCTCGCTTGAGCCCTGGAGGTTGAGTGCGATGCCGCCCGTATCCGCGAGCACGACGTTGCGCATGGAGCCGGTGTTGGTGCTGTCGATCTCGATCAGGCCGCCGCCTGTCGCATGCCCCTGCCCGGCAAAGGTGATGCCCTGCACCGTCAGCGGGCACATCCCAGGCTTGCTGCTGCAAGCCTGCGCCTTGAGGTACGTGAGGGTTGCAGCATGGGGGCTCGTGTTCAGCACCACCGTGCTCGGCGCGCCATCCCCCTGGATGCTGATCGCCTTGGTCAGCGTGATTGCCGAGGTGAAGCCTTCGCCGGCAACCTTGTAAATGCCGTGCGGGAAGTAGAGCACCGGGAAGCCCGCGCCGGGGATCCCGGCGCCCTCGGCGTACTCCACCGCCTTGCGGACAGCACAGGTCGAGTCATGGTGGCCAAGCGGGTCCGCCGCGTTCGGGCAGCCGGAGGCGAACCGGGCGTCGGCGACGTTCACGAGCGAAGGCGGCGCGCCTTGTGCGACGAGGCTGAGTGGCGCAAGAGACAGGAGGACGAAGTACCAGGGTCGCAAGAAAGCTCCAGACCGAGCGAAGTGAGGCCGTCGAGCAGGCTTGGGGAGAGGGTACCACTGGGGGTGGGAAAGAAAAGGCGGGGAGAACTGGTGGCGGCGGACGGAATCGAACCGTCGACCTACGGGTTATGAGTCCGTCGCTCTAACCATCTGAGCTACGCCGCCGCACCTTCCAGATGCAATGGTACAAGGCAGGGAGCCATCCTGCAACGGATTGTGGCTCCCCTGCCACGCCGTGTTGAAGACCTTCCGGCTGTTGCGGCCTCTAAGATAGAGAGATGGAAATCAAGCGCACGGGCTCACAGGGGTCGGCGAAGGGTTCGGCAGACTGGTTTACGGGTGAGGTCCGCATAGACGCGCTGTTCCAGGCGCCGGACCCGGCACGCGTGGGCGGGGCAAGCGTCACCTTTAGACCGGGCGCGCGCACGGCGTGGCACACGCATCCGCTGGGGCAGACGCTGATCGTCACCGAGGGTGCCGGCTGGGTGCAGCGCGAGGGTGAGCAGAAACAGGAGATCCACCCCGGCGACGTGGTCTGGTTCGCACCAGGCGAAAAACACTGGCACGGCGCCACCGCGGCTGTCGCCCTGACCCATATTGCGATCCAGGAGCGGGTCGACGGTAGAGCCGCAGACTGGCTGGAGCTTGTGACGGACGAGCAGTACCAGGCCTAAGCGCGATCATCCAACGACGCAGCGAAAGATAGAGCCGGCACGGCCGGCTTGTACGAAGGAGTTCCTGTTGGCTGAGCACGACCACCCCACCGCGCCTCATGTTCTGGGCGTGATCCCTGCTCGGCTGGCGTCGACCCGCCTTCCGCGCAAGATGCTTCGCGAGATTGCCGGCGAGCCTATGCTGGCGTGGGTCTATCGCGCTGCGCGAGCCTGTCCGGCACTGGATGGCGTCCTGATCGCCACGGACTCATCCGAGATCATGAACCTCGCGCAGCGCTATGGCTTCCCTGCCGTGTTTACGCCAGAAGACTGCGCCAGCGGGACCGATCGCGTCCATGCCGTTGCCGAGGCCATCCCGGCCGATATCTATGTAAACATCCAGGGGGATGAGCCGCTCCTGCGACCGGAACACCTCGATGCATTGCTGGCGCCGATGCTGCAGCCTCGCTCGGCAGGGCGGGTGGTCGAGGTATCTACGCTTGCGACCCCGTGCTCCCCGGAGCAGTTTCTTTCGCCACACGCGGTCAAGGTGGTGTGTGCCCGCGATGGCCGAGCTCTTTATTTCTCGCGTTCGCCGATCCCTTTCAACCGCGATGCGATCGAGCACGGGGTGCAGCCGTTGAAGCACCTGGGGCTGTATGCCTTTCGCAAAGAGGCGCTCGAGCGCTTTCCTCGCCTGCCGGCCAGCGCGCTTGAAGCGACAGAAAAGCTCGAGCAGTTACGGCTACTCGAGAACGGCATCGACATCTACGTCGCCGAGACGCCCTATGACACGCGCGGGGTGGATACAGAGGAAGACTTCCGGGTGGTGGAGGCGCAGCTGGTGCGGGAGCATAGCCGCTAAATAGCTTTGTTCGGAAGAAAACATAAACCGGCTAGAATAGCCGGGGACTGCATCACCCGCAGACAGGAGCAGGGCCAGTGGACTTTGAGCAACTGCGCACGTTTCTTGAAGTCAGTCGTCTGCGATCGTTTTCCCGCGCAGCGGAAAAACTGAGTGTCACGCAGCCGGCGATCTCGGCACAGATCCGATCCCTTGAGACCGAGGTAGGCGCGCGGCTGTTTGACCGCGATGGTGGCAAGGTCACCTTTACCGCGGCCGGTCGTGTCTTTGAGCCCTTTGCCGAGCATGTGCTCTCCTGCCATGCCCACATCGGCATCACGATAGCGGAGCTCCATCGGTCGCCCCGGGGCGAGATCTCGATCAGTGCGAACGAGGCCACGAGCCTCTATGTGCTGCCCCAGGTGTTTGCCGCCTTCAAGAAGCAGTACACCCGCGTCGCGCTCAAGATCGAGCGGGCCGACCGGGCCGGCATTCTCGAAGGCGTCCTGAATCGTGAAGTGGACTTCGGCGTCGTGAGCCTCCCGGTCAAGGACGCGCGTTTAACCATCGAGCGGATCCACAAGGATGAAGTGGTCCTCGTGACCGGCCCGGCCCACCCCCTGGCCGGGCGTGAGAGTGTCACCATGCACGAGCTGCTCGAGTACCCGTTGCTGCTGACCAAGAGCGGCCGCCAGCGCGACCAGCTGGACGATTTCTTTCGCGCGGAGGACGTGCACCCGAAGGTCGCGATGGAGGTCGAGTCGAGCGAACTGTTGAAGCGGCTGATCGCCGCCGGGCTGGGGATGGGCTTTCTACCCAGGGCCGTTGTGGCCCAGGATGCGGCGCTCGGAACCGTGCGGGTGCTGAAGGTGGAAGGGCTCAAGATCACCCGGGAACTGGCGCTGATCTTCCGCAAGGAGAAGACGCTGTCGCGGGCGGCGCATGCGTTTCTCGAGATAGCGACCGGGCAGAACCGGGTGGCGCAGGCGGTCCCGGTCAAGGTTGCGAAAACGCGTTGAGGGTTGCCCCGGCCGCTTGAACGTCCCACGGCAGCTTGACCCGGATTCCGGGTTGAGGTGAGATCAGGAGAGAGGGATCCCATGCTCGAAGAACTCAAAAACCAAGTTTTGGAAGCCAACCTGGAGCTGGTCCGCAAGGGCCTGGTGATCCACACCTGGGGCAATGCTAGTGGCATCGACCGCAAGGAAGGCCTGGTGGTGATCAAGCCAAGTGGCGTCCCCTACGAGTCGATGCGGGCCGAAGACATGGTTGTGACCGACCTCGACGGAGACGTGGTTGAGGGCTCGCTCAAGCCCAGTTCTGATCTTGGTACCCATATCCTGCTCTATCGCGCCTTTGAACACACCGGGGGTGTGGTGCATACGCACTCGGAGTTTGCAACCTGCTGGGCGCAGGCGGCGCGACCCATACCGCCGCTTGGAACCACGCATGCGGACTACTTCTACGGCCCGATTCCTGTGACCGAAGAGCTGAGTCCTTTCGAGATCAAGGGCGATTATGTGCACAACACAGGCCTCGCGATCACGCGCCGCTTCCGCACGCTCGATGCCGAGGCTATCCCGGGGGTGCTCGTTGCAGGTCATGCGCCCTTTGCCTGGGGCGGTTCGCCGCATGAGGCTGCGCACAATGCAGTGGTGCTCGAGGCAATCGCGAAGATGGCCTGGGTGACGCTGCAGCTGAATCCGAATGCGAAGCAGGTCTCGCAGGGTCTGCTGGATCGGCATTACTTCCGCAAGCATGGAGCGGCGGCGACCTACGGGCAGTAAGGTCCCGCGAACGATCAAAGAGCAGAACCCTCTGTGAATCCGCATGGCCGGGCCTGCTGCTGCCGCCATGGACGAATGCGCTGCGGATGCTGTAGAACAAGGCGGAGCTTGTTCTGCTGGTAAGCGTCGGTGTGCTCGCGCGATTATGTTTGAATCAACAACGAAAGATGGGCCAGGAGCAGCAATCGCTCCGGACCCGCCACCCCCAAGTTTGTTCCACTAGCCCTTGCTGAGGAAATATGAAGAAGCAGCTTACGTTCGGCGTCATTGTTGGTTCGCGCGGGTTCTTCCCGCATCACCTGGCGAAGGAAGGCCGCGAAGACATGATCGCGGTGCTTTCCAGGCTCGGCTACAACTCGGTCGTCCTCTCGCCGGAGCAGACGCAGCATGGCGCTGTGCAGACGCCCGATGACGCGCGCCACTGCGCGGAGCTGTTCAAGCGGAACGCCGACATGATCGACGGCATCATCGTGACGCTGCCGAACTTCGGCGAGGAGCGCGCGATCGTGGACGCGATCCGGCTGAGCGGGCTGAAGGTTCCGGTGCTGGTGCAGGCGACGCCGGACCGCACGGAGATCATGAAGATCGCCAACCGCCGCGATTCGTTCTGCGGCAAGATGTCGGCCTGCAACAACCTGATGCAGTACAACATCCCCTACTCGCTGACCTCGAAGCACTGCGTCGCACCGCAGAGCGAGCTGTTTGCGAAGGACCTGGCAGACTTCGCGGCGACCTGCCGTGTGGTGAACGGCTTCAAGAACCTGCGCATCGGCGCGATCGGCGCCCGGCCGGCGGCATTCAACACTGTGCGCTACTCCGAAAAGATCCTCGAGCACAATGGCATCTCGGTCGAAACGCTGGACCTGTCGGAAGTGATCGGCCGCATCAACCGCATGAAGGACACCGACGACGCGGCCCAGGCAAAGCTCGGCGCGATCAAGCAGTACGTCCCCACCACGGACATCCCGGCTGAAGCCCTGATGAAGATGGCCAAGCTGGGCGCCGTGATCGACGGCTGGATGAAGGAAACCTACTGCACCATCTCGGCGATCCAGTGCTGGACGGCCATGGAAGAGTTCTTCGGCGTGGTGCCGTGCACAGTGATGAGCATGATGAGCGAGAACCTGTTTTCGTCCGCGTGCGAAACCGACGTGGCCGGCGTGCTGAGCATGTATGGGCTGGCGCTTGCAAGCGAAACGCCGAGCGCGCTGCTTGACTGGAACAACAACTACGGCGACGACGACGACAAGGCTGTCTGCTTCCACTGCTCGAACCTGCCGAAGCATTTCTTCGAGTCGGTCGTCATGGACTTCCAGGCGATCATCGCGGGCACGGTCGGCAAGGACAACACCTTCGGCACCTGCGTGGGCCGCGTGAAGGCCGGGGCGATGAGCTACCTGCGCTTCTCGACCGATGACCTCACGGGCCGGATTCGCGGCTACGTGGGTGAGGGTGAGTTCACCAACGATCCGCTCGAAACATTCGGCGGCGCCGGGGTCTGCCGCATCCCGAAGATGCAGAAGCTGCTGCGCTATATCTGCGAGAACGCCTTTGAGCACCACGTTGCGGCGAACTTCTCGAATGTCGCCGCGCCGGTCTACGAAGCAGCCACGAAGTATCTTGGCTGGCAGATGCACCTTCACGGCGAGTAGGCACAAAACCGCCTGAGCGGCTGGCGGTCAATTCTTGACATGTCGGCGCCCCTCAAGGGGCAGACATGTCACGAAGTGACCGCCTCCCGCGGCAGGGGGTCTTAGGATTGGTGTATGGCAGGGACGATTGTTGCGGGTGTGGATTTTGGGACGCTGAGTGTTCGGGTAACACTGCTCGATAGCGAGCGTGGACGGCTGGGAACCGCGTCCGCGGAGTACGCATTGCACCGGCGCCGGGATGATCCGGATTACGCCACCCAGTCGCACGCCGAACAGATGGACGCGCTCGTCACGGCCACGCGAAAAGTGCTCACGGAGAGCGGCGTGAACGGGCAAAGCGTGGCTGCGATCGCGCTCGATACGACAGGTTCGAGCGTGATCATGGTCGACGCCGCGATGCAGCCGCTTGGCGAGTACTACCTGTGGTGTGATCATCGCGCAAAAGGGGAAGCGCAGGAGATAACGGCGCTCGCGCACGCGGAGAACCTCGAGGCGATTGCGTGGTGTGGGGGTGTGTACTCACACGAGTGGGGCTTTGCCAAGCTGCTGCACTGGCTGCGGCAGAATCCTGACCAGCGTGCGGCCTTTGCCACAGCATTCGAGCATTGCGACATGGTCGCCGCGACGCTTGCCGGGATCACGGATCCAACGCAGGTGAAGCGAAGTGTCTGCGCGATGGGGCATAAGTGGCTCTGGAACCCGAAGTGGGGCGGCCTGCCGCCGGAGGAGTTCTTCGTCAAGCTTGACCCGCTGCTTGCGGGCGTGCGCGCGAAGTTCGATGGCGTGTACCAGACCTCGGACAACATCGCCGGGAGGCTTGCACCGGCGTGGGCGGAGCGCACGGGCCTCTGCGCAGGCATTCCGATACCGGTCGGCGCATTTGACGCGCACTGGGATGCGATCGGCGCAGGCTGCCGCGAGGGCGATGTCGTCAACGTCGTCGGCACTTCCACCTGCATCATCGCGATGGAGCGCAAAACCACGCTGGTTCCAGGCGTCTGCGGCGTGGTGCCGGGCAGTGTGCACCCCGAGTTCACCGGGGTCGAAGCAGGGCTTTCCGCGACCGGCGACATCTTTGAAGCGATTGCGCGGCGTGCCGGGACGAAGGTTCGCGAGCTCGCCCAGGGGCTGGAACAGTATCGCGCCGGGCAGACGGGGCTGCTGCGCCTGAGCTGGGACAATGGCGACCGCACCGTCCTTGTCAACTCCGAACTGGGAGGCATCACGCTGGGCTGGAACCTTATCCACACCGCGCAGGACGAGCTCTACGCCGCGATCGAAGGCACCGCGTTCCATACGCGGATCGTGCTCGAGCGGATGGCGGCGCATGGGGTGCCGGTGGATCGAGTGATCAATGCCGGTGGGATCCCGCAGAACAACCTCGTGCTCAACCAGGTGTACGCCGATGTGCTTGGCAAGCCGGTGCTCGTGCCCGACGGCATTCCCACGTCGCTCGGCTCGGGAATCTTTGCACTGGTTGCTGCGGGAGCGTTCCCGTCGATCGAAGCCGCGCAGGACAAGCTTTGTCTGCCCTTCCGCACCTACACCCCTGCCCCGCAGGCGCATGCGATCTACAACCAGCTGTTTGCACTGTACCGGAAGATCTACTTCGGGCTTGGCATGCGTGACGCGGAACCAGTCAGCCTTGGCGAGGTTCTGCCGGAACTGCGCCGGATCGCTTCGGCGCAACGCGGGTAACCGCCTGCACGGCTTGCGGGCACTCTTTGCCTCTTCGCCTGGTGCCTCGGTGCCTCGGTGCCGGATGAGGCGGACCTCGCTCGCGACTCGGCCCGCACCCGCGGAGGCGGTCGTCAAGTCCAGTAGAGGATTCTTACCCGCGGCAACAGCTCGGCAATCGCGGTGTCAAAGAACGTCCGCAGTTCGCGCATTTCGTCCCTGGGGTAGACGTACTTGAAGCCGCCGAACTTGGTGCGCTTTTCGCTGCGCGCTTCTTCTCGGAGGTCGAGCTTCGTCTTGGGGTACCAGCCCAGCAGTACCTCTTTTGATGAGGGTGTGAAGCGATGGGTGATGAGCTCGGCGGTGAGATCGACTTCGGGGATGCCGTCGATTGCGGCAGCGACTGCGAGCAGAAGCTCGCGATACCCGCTCTGCCAGTTCGCTATTGGCATGATCGGAGCGATGGTAAGGCCGACGGGATAGCCGGCCAGCGCCATGCGACGGAGGGCAGCCAGGCGCCCGGCTACGGTGGCGGTGCCGCCTTCGAGGTCGCGCGTGACGGAACGGGCGTTGAGCGAGAAGCGGACGCGGGTCCGTCCCTGGTGGTCAAGGCGCGCGAGATGCTCAACGGCATTGAACTTGGTGGTCCAGCGGAGCTGCACGGGCGCGTCCCATTCGCCGAAGAAGCGGATAGAGGCTTCAAGCGAACCGGTCAGGTGTTCGATCCCAAGCGGGTCGGTGTAGCAGGAGGCCTCAAAGGTGGTGCCCTCGTCGGCGCGGTCGCGGGAGCGCGAGGTAATGGTTCCCTGCCCTGCGTAGGGGCGCAGGGCCTCGAGGATCTCGGGCACATTGGCGTAGGCGCGAGTCACTGGCGGTCCGCTCAGTGAACCCGCAAGGTAGCAGTACTGGCAGTGCGCGGGACACCCCTGCGCGAGATGGAACTGCCAGTCGGCCGAGGGTGGGATGGGCTGCAGCTTGCGCTTGCCCGGAGGCGACAGGACGATCGCGAACGTGCTCTTCGCAAGGGCGTAACTCCTGCCGGGGGTTTCGGCGGCGAAGGAGGGCAGGCGGTTGGTGGTGAGCCGGGTGACCTCGGCGCCGTAGGAGGCTGCCCGGTCGAGCATGGAGCGGCCGTGCGGAAGGGCGAGTGCGTCCGGGGTGATCAGGACGCGTCGTGGTCGCCAAAGCTTTCCTTCTGATTCAAGGCCGGCGGTGACGTCTGTCGGGATGGGGGTCTGCTGAGCTTCCGGGAGCAGCGTCGTCGGCATAGGGGTTGGAGACTCGGCGGTGTCGAGGGGATGCGCGCTGCCCTCTCGGCACGGGAACGGGCTTTGACCGGGTGGATAGCGCCTGCGCTCCGATCGGGGCTGGCTGACCCGGATCGTCATCCTGAGCGCAGCTAGGGACATGCGGCTCTGCTGAGCTGATTCCTGTCGGACTGTCCGGATCCCACACCTCAACTTCAGGATGTGGACCTTGGTCATCGACCCTTCCGCCACCAGCCCTGACCTTGGAATGGTCACCATGGTCTCGGGGCGAGCACCACGCAGAAAGGCGCGCAGTGCCCGCCAGCCACGGAGGCCGTCCTAGTGCTTCTCGTCCCCGGGCACGGTCAGTGCCAGATCGATCAGCGTGCGCTGTTCGAGTTCATGCGCCTTGGCACTGCCGGTGGCAGGGCTGGCTGCGGCGGAACGCTTGATCGAGAGAACCTGCCGGCCGTGGATGAGACGGCGCAGGCGAGGCATCACGAACGAGAGCGGGCCCATGTTCTCCGGCTCTTCCTGCACCCAGACCACTTCGCGGGCCTCGGGATGCGCATCGATCGCTGCGCAAATCTCGTGCTCGGGCCAGGGATAGAGCTGCTCGAGGAACACGATCGCGACATGGCTGCCGCGCTTCTCCCGCTCGACGCGCAGGTCGTGGCCGATCTTGCCGGTGCAGAGCAAGATGCGCTTTGCTTCCTTGATGTCGGTGTCGGGGAGCACGTTCCGGAAACCGGGGCGGCTGAAGTCTTCGAGCGGCGAAAGCGCGTCCGGGTGGCGGAGCATGCTCTTGGGCGTGAAAACGATAAGCGGTTTGCGCCAAGGGCGCAACATCTGGCGGCGCAGGAGATGGAAGTACTGTGCCGCATTCGAGGGCTGACAGATCTGGACATTATCGTGCGCGGCCAGCTGCAGGTAACGCTCGATACGGGCGCTTGAATGCTCGGGGCCCTGGCCTTCATAGCCGTGGGGCAACAGCAGGGTGACGTGCGCGAGCAGGCCCCACTTGTCTTCGCCCGAGGTGATGAACTGGTCGATGACGATCTGCGCGCCATTGGCAAAGTCGCCGAACTGTGCCTCCCAGAGAACAAGCGTCTCCGGGTAATCGCGGCTGTAGCCATATTCAAAGCCGAGCACGCCGGCTTCCGAGAGCGCGGAGTTGTACACCTCGAACCGCCCCTGATCTTCCCTGATGTGCTCAAGCGGAATCCAGGGCGTCTCGTCTTCCGTGTCGATGAGCACGGAATGGCGCTGGTTGAAGGTGCCACGCTCGGAGTCCTGGCCGCTGAGCCGGACCGCTGTTCCCTTCTCCAGAAGCGAGGCCAGCGCGACACCCTCGGCCATGCCGTAGTCGAAGGGACGCTTGCCTTCAGCCATCTCCTGCCGCTGCTCGAGCAGCTTCCGGAGCTTGGCGTGGATGTGGAAACCCGCCGGGTACTGGCAGAGGGCGGTGCCGAGCCGGGTGACTTCCTCGCGGGGCAGCCCGGTCTCGCGCTCGTACTCAGGTTTGTAGGTGCCACCCCGGTAGGGCGACCAGTAGTCGGGCAGGGTGGCGAGCACGGCGACCTTCTGGATCTCGGTCGCGGCACGCTGGGCTTCCGTGAACTCGTCCTGCACCGCATGCATCTCTTCGGCTGCATCCACGCCGATGCGCTTGGCGTAGATCTCTGAAAGCGGCGGGTGGTTCTTGATGCGGGCGTAGCGAAGCGGCTGCGTGATGGTCGGGTCATCCACCTCAGAATGCCCGTGACGCCGGTAGCCAATCAGGTCAATGACCACGTCGGAGCCGAACTCGTACCGGTACTCGGTGGCGAGCTGTGCGATGCGAAGTACAGCGTCCGGGTCTTCGGCGTTGACGTGGAACACGGGGACAGGCAGACGCTTGGCGGCGTCCGAGGCGAAGCGCGAAGACGTTCCCTCGGCGGGCTCCGCGGTGAAGCCGATGAGGTTGTTGACGATCACGTGGATAGTGCCACCCACGGAGTAACCCGGAATGTTGCTAAGGTTGAGCACCTCGGCCGTGATGCCCTGCCCGGCGAAGGCGGCATCCCCGTGGATCACGATCGGCAGCACCTGGCGTATGCCCTCGTCGCCACCGATCCGGGCCTGCTTGGCGCGAGTGCGGCCCATGGCGACGGGATTAACCGCTTCGAGGTGGCTTGGGTTCGAGACAAGGTGCAGCATCAGCCTGGTGCCGGAGCGGGTCGGGTACTCTCCGGTTGCGCCGACGTGGTATTTGACGTCGCCTCCGCCCAGGAACGAACGGGGGTTCACGTCCTCGAACTTCGAGAAGATGTCGGCAGCAGCCTTGCGGAAGGTATTCACCATAACGCTGAGGCGCCCGCGGTGACTCATGCCGATGACACACTTGGTCGCGCCCAGCTCGGAGGCGCGGTGAAAGGTCTCGTCAAGGTACGGGATGAGCGCGGTGACTCCCTCGAGCGAGAAGCGCTTGGTGCCCAGGTAGCGCGACTGGATCACCTGTTCAAACAGGTCGGCGCGGATCAGCTGTGTGAGGATGTGTTGCTGCTCGGCCTCTTTCAGCTTTTTCGGCGCTTTTTCGAGGCGAGCGATGATCCACTCGCGGCGTTCGCGATCGGCGATGTGCATGAACTCTGCGCCTACCGTGCCGGTGTAGATCTTGCGGGCCGCTGCTATGTCGGCCTCGCTGGCCCCGGGGGGAAGGTCCTCCGGGAGACTCGCAAGTGGGGCGAGTTCCTGGCCGAGGGGGTCCAGTTGGGCTTGCAGGTAACCCCAGCGCCGAAAGCTGTTGAAGACCAGATCGCGGGACGGGGCGGCGGAGAGTTGCGCGGGTTCCAGGTGGGTTGCGCTCATGATGTCAGGAAGGACCTCTCCACGACGCGGATCAATGCCAGCGAGGAGTAAGGAGGCCCGGCCACTATTCTACGCGTCGAAACGCCGAACGTGCAGCCGGAGCCTGTGAACTGCTGTGGTACCGCGGTGACCAATCTCGTTCCCTTACTGGGAGATACGAAGCAGGACAACACCGTGGCCCGGAACAGAGGTGGTATACGAACCGCCTGAGGCAGTGACATCCTGGTTGCCCCAGATGTCATGCAGGTGCGACGCCGCCCCGGCGTTTAGGGTTGCGAGCGAAAGCGTCATCTGCTGTGGCTCGGGCGAGCGATTAAACATACCGACCGCCATGGCTCCGCCCGCGAGCGGCCGCGACCAGATCTCCTGCATGCCTTCCTGCGAGACGCGGTCACCCTGCTTGCCGAGTGAATCCTGGTCAATGGCAATCACGTCCTTGTTGGTCAGGATGCCGAGCGTATCCGGCGTCATCCGGCTGAGGTCGTTGCCGGCAAGCAATGGCGCGGCCAGGATCGCCCACAGGCTCATATGGGTCCGGTACTCGTCGTTGGTCATGCCGCCGTTGCCGACCTCGAGCATATCGGGATCATTCCAGTGACCAGGGGCGGCATACTTTGCGAGGCCTGCCTGGTTGAAGCCGATCTCCGCCATGCGGGCGTAATGGTCGTTGATGTCGCCGGTGGTGCGCCAGGAGTTGCCGCCCACCGATGCGCCCCACTTCCAGACATCATCCCAGCCGTACTGGCACATGGAGAAAACGATCGGACGGCCGGTGGCGAGCAGGGCCTTGTGCATCTTGTCGTACACGGCTTCATCCATGGCGAGGCGCTTTTCCGCATTCGCGGCGGTGGGTTTGCCGACCTTCTTGTCCATGGTGTTGCCGTACGAGCACATGTCGTACTTGAGGTAGTCGATGCCCCACTTGGCATAGGTAGCGGCGTCTTTCTTCTCGTGCCCGTAGCTGCCCTCGTAGCCGGCGCAGGTCTTCGGTCCGGGCGACGAGTAGATGCCGAGCTTCAGCCCTTTTGAGTGGACGTAGTCGGAGAGCGCCTTCATATCCGGGAACTTCTGGTTGGTGGTGATGTTCCCATGGGCGTCGCGCTTGCCTTCCCAGGTGTCGTCGATGTTCACATAGATATAACCGGCATCCCGCATGCCACTTGAAACCAGGGCATCGGCAGCGGCCCGGACGTCCGCATCGGTGACTCTCTCCGCGAAGTGGTTCCAGCTGTTCCAGCCCATGGGTGGGGTGGCAGCCAGCGTGGTATCCGTGGCCGGGGTCTGCGCGCTCGCCATGGGCAAAGCAACGAATGATGGTGTGAGAGCAAGGACGGAAAGGGCGGGAACGACTTGACGGAAACAACGATTCAGCACGCGGAAGAACTCCTTCCCCAGCGACGATAAGCCGGTGAAACGAGGTTGGCAACCGGGGCTGCTGCAGCCTGCCCCACCAGCGGCGCTGGCATCAGACCTCGCATATGAGCAACGCACAGAAGAACGCACAAAGCAGCACATGGACAGGACTCGCAATCGGGCTTGGCACCTTGGCAGCAGCCGGGGTGGTGCTCAGTCACTGGAGACGTTTCCCGGTGCGAGGCAAGGTTGTCCTGATCACCGGCTCCTCCCGCGGCCTGGGCCTTGCGCTGGCAGAACGGTTTGCCCGGGCCGGGGCGCGTGTGGTGCTCACGGCCCGCAATGCCGAGGAGCTGGGACGGGCACAGGACCTGTTGCTCAGCCGCGGAGCAGCGCAGCAGGAAAACCTTCTCAGCTTCCCCTGCGATCTACGGGAGAATGCGCAGGTCGAGCAGCTGGTAGAGGATGTCCGGCGGAGCTGGGGACCAGTCAATGTGCTGGTCAACAATGCGGGCGTCATCTCGGTGGGCCCGGTGGAGTCGCAGCCGCTCTCGGCTTTTGAAGATGCGATCCGCAGCAACTACTTTTCCATGCTGCACGCGACGCTGGCTGTGCTGCCGTCGATGCTGTCACGCCGGGATGGTGCGATCGCGAACATCGCGTCGATCGGCGGCAAAGTTGCGGTGCCGCACCTCCTGCCCTACTCCGGAAGCAAGTTCGCCGCGGTGGGGTTCTCGCAGGGACTGCATGCCGAGGTGCGCTCGAAGGGTGTTCGCGTCACCACGGTGACGCCCGGGCTCCTGCGGACCGGTTCGCCACGGCATGCGCTGTTTGTGGGCAACCGAAGCGAGGAGTTTCGGTGGTTCAACCTGGGGGCTTCGCTGCCCGGGGTGTCGCGCGAAGCCTACGGGGCGGCGGGGCGGATCCTGCGTGGAGTGGAGACAGGGGAAACAGAGTTCTCGATTACGCCGCAGGCTGCCCTTGCAGCACGACTGGCGCAAGCGATGCCGGGGGTCACAGCGCTGGTGCTCTCGACCGTGAACCGGGCGCTGCCGCAGCCTGCACTTCGGGCGACCGAGCCCCTGCCCGGAGAACTGGCGGACGATGAGGACATCCGCTCGTTGACCGGAGCAGGCCGTGCTGCGGAAGAACGGTGGAACGAGAAGTGAAACGAGGCCCGACCGGGCCTCGTTCCATGCGTGGAGTTCAGATCAACCGCGGCCCTGCGCTGCGCTCAGGATGACACTTGGTCCCTGCATCCTGAACATCCTGAGCGTCGTGAGCGTCGCTGCTATGCCGCGGTGGCTGCGTGGTTCAGTGACTCGCGTTCGAGACCACCGGTCCGACCGCCCTCGACCCACGGGTCGATGACAACCTTGGTGCAGCCATCCTGCTTGTCACGGAAGATGCGGTAGGCGTCCGGAATCTCGTCCATGCCGATGCGGTGCGAAATGATAAAGCTCGGGTCGAGTTCGTTGCGCTCGATCCGCTCCAGCAGCGGCTTGAGATAGCGTTGCATGTGAGTCTGTCCCATCTTCATGATGATGCCCTTGCCAAACGCCGCGCCGAACGGAACCTTGTCGAGCAGGCCGCCGTACACACCTGGGAACGAGACCGTTCCGCCCTTCTTGACGGCCATGATGGCCTGCCGGAGCACCGTTGGGCGATCAAACGAGAGCTTCAACGCCTGCTTGGTGCGGTCGTACACACCGCCGAGCGTGTTCCCGTGGGCTTCGAGGCCAACCGCATCGATTGCGCCATCGGGGCCATTGCCGCCGGTGAGCTCACGCAGGCTATCCAGCACGTCGACTTCTGAATAGTCGAGCGTTTCCGCACCGGCCTCGCGTGCCAGCGCCAGGCGTTCCGGGAAGCGGTCGATCGCAATGACGCGCGAGGCGCCGAGCATGAACGCGCTCTTGATGGCGAAGAGCCCGACCGGACCTGCACCCCACACCGCAACAACATCGCCGGACTTGATGTTCGCGTTCTCCGCGCCCATGTAGCCGGTCGGGAAGATGTCGGTGAGGAAGAGCAGCTTCTCGTCGGGGATGTCGTTCTCGATCTTGATCGGTCCGAAGTCGGCGAAGGGCACGCGCGCGTATTGCGCCTGTCCACCTGCGTAGCCGCCGTAGATATGCGAGTAGCCGTAGAGCGCCGACGCCGAGTAGCCGTACATCTTCTCAGCCAGCGCGGCGTTCGGATTGGAGTTATCGCAGAGGCCGTAGAGCGTGTCCTGGCAGAAGAGGCAGGAGCCGCAGGCGATCGTAAACGGAACCACGACGCGGTCGCCGCGCTTCAGGTTTTTCACGCTCGCGCCAACTTCTTCCACGATGCCCATGAATTCATGCCCAAGGATGTCGCCAGGCTGCAGCGTCGGGATGTAGCCGTCGTACAAGTGCAGATCGGATCCGCAGATCGCAGTGCGCGTGATTCGAATGATGGCGTCACGCGGGTTCAGGATCTCGGGATCCGGCACCGACTGTACTTCCAGGTTTTCTTTTCCCATCCAGCAAAGTGCTTTCACTGTGCCACCTCCTCGTGTGCAATGGCGCCGGTCTCTGGCACGGTTTTCTGTTGTTCGCGATCGCCTGTGATCGCCTGCTGTAGTGGTGTTGCGAAGCCGCGCGTGCCATGCGACTGGCCACGGGTTGTTGCGACCTCACCAGCCTCCGCGAGCTGCTTGAAGTGGCGCAGATTTTCTTTGACGAAGCCGCCCGTTGTTCTGGAAAACAGTCCACCCAGCAGGCCGCCAACCTTGCCGCCGGGCAGCATGAACTGTTGCGTCACGCGAACCACTGTGCCGCGGTTGTTTGCCGAGGGCTCAAAGACCACCTGCCCTGCGGACGGAACGGCCGTGTACCCGACAGTGTGCCAGGCGAGGCGCTTGCCCTCCTCCTGTGCTGTCCACTCTGCGTCCCACTCGAGCGTCTGGCCGCCGGGAAGCTCCATCACCCAGTGCGACGTTTTGTCGCCGGTGATGCGGACCTCGCGGATGCGCTCCTGGTACTTGGGGGCGTCCTCGATCTTCTGCCACATGCGGTAGAGCTCGTCGGCAGGCTTGTTGATGGTGAAGGTCGCCTGCTCCTCGACGAGACCTTGCACGGCGCCCGTGATCTTCGCGGTGAGCTGGGTGGTCTTTGCCTGCTTGGCAGCGTAGAAGCCCAGGCCGAAGAGCAAGGCGCCGGGACTGAAGATCTGGCGGCGAAAGAGGTACGCCAGGGTGACTGCGCCGGCATAGAAGAGCGGGCTCTTCGCGGTTTGCTGCAGCGGACGCTGGGGCGTGTCCTCCCCCGCGACGCCAAGCCGTGTGCGTTCATCCAGGTGCGTTTTCACGTCGGTTTGTATCATGTGCTTCGTATCCTTTTCTTCACGTCTTGGTCCTGCCACAGGGCAAAGCAGGGAGTGTTCTAGATTTGATGCGGCTTGCGAACCACAGTAATGCGGCGCTTTCTGTTCGGTGTGCGTCCAACGAGCCTATGCGCCCTGCTTTCTGGAACCTTCTTGCAACCCTTCCGCTGTCACTCTCCGTGGTTTGTGTCACCGTGCCCGCGGTTGCCCAGGGCGCACCCTTCACCGCGATTGAACATGTCCGCGTGATCCCCGGCGACGGCAGAAAGCCGATGAACGATATGACGGTGATGGTCGAGGGCGCGCGCATTCAGTCCATCCGCGCCGCCACACCGAGCACGCAGTCGCTGCCCGCCGGCACACGGGTGATCGATGCTCATGGTGAGACGATGATCCCGGGTTTGATCAACGCCCATGGGCACCTCGCCCTGATCAATGGCACCGCGGTACAAGGCTCGTACTACACGGAGCCGCACGTGATGGCCGAGCTCCGGCAGTATGAGCACTACGGCGTGCTCGACATGCTTTCGCTGGGGCTGAACCGCGACCTGATCTATGCGATCCGCGCGCAGCAGGCTGCCGGCAACCTGGACGGGGCGACCGTGTTTGTGGCGGACCGCGGCATCGGCGTTGCTGGGGGAGCGCCCCCGATCGACCACATGCCTGACCAGCTGTATACGCCCAGGACGCCGGACGAGGCGCGCCGGGATGTGGACGAGGCCGTGGCGCGGCATACCAACTTCATCAAGGTGTGGGTCGACGATCTCCACGGGAAAGCACAGAAGATGCAGCCCGCAATCTACGAGGCCGTGATCGATGAGGCGCATAAGCACCAGACGCCCGTCGCTGCGCACGTGTACGAACTTGCCGACGCCAAGATGCTGGTGGCAGCAGGCGTGGATATGCTGGCGCACTCGGTGCGCGATCAGCGCGTCGATGAAGCGCTCATCAGCGCGATGAAGAAGCGGGGCACGTACTACATCCCGACGCTTGAGCTCGATGAATCGTTCTTCCGCTTTGCTGATCACCCGGAGTTACTGAACGATCCCTTGCTTCAGCGTGCGACCAGCCCCGCTGAACTCGCGAAGCTGCGCAGCGATGCTTACCGTGAGAGCGTGTTCAAGGATCCGCAGACAGAGCAGCATCGCAAAGATCTGAAGATCGCGATGGAGAACCTGAAGCTGATGTATGCGGCGGGGGTGCATGTCGGCTTCGGAACAGACTCGGGAGCGACGCCTCTGCGCCTTCCGGGCTATGCGGAGCATCGTGAATTGCAGTTGATGGTCGAAGCCGGTTTGACCCCCGCACAGGCTCTCGCGTGCGCCAGTGAGAGCAATGCCAAGTTGCTTAAGATCGACCAGGACACCGGCACCCTGCAGCCTGGCAAGCTGGCTAATTTCATCCTGCTGGACCGCGACCCGTTGATCCACATCGCAAACACACAGCGCATCGTGGACATCTGGCATAACGGATCGATGGGAGCGCCATGGGTTTCCATCGCGGAGCAAGAGGCTGCCCCTGCTGGCGCGAACCTAGCTAAATAGCAGCAAGCACCTGCGCAGCTGCACGCAGCCCGGAACGGTACGCGCCGTGAACCGTTCCAAGGTGACCTGTCGTGTCGGTATGCTCGCCTGCAAAGAACAGCGTCTGCTCGGCCGCCCGACTGAGAATCTCTGACGCATCTGCTGCACCAGCCGGCGCGTAGCTATACGCCATCCCAGCGTAGGGGTTCGCCTTCCAGTCGTGAGAGTAGGCATGCACGAAACCTCTTTCAGCAGGCTCGCCGAACATCTTGGCCAGGGCGGCGAGCGCCTGCGGCAGCAACATGGCCTCGCTTGTCGACTCTGCCCTCGGGCCGCCCACCCAGCCGACGAGCAGGGGGCTCTCTTGCGGGTAAGTCGACCACCATGTCGGCGGGAACTCACTCTGCGCGAAAAGGAAGCGCATGTCCGGGTGTTCGTCAGCCCACCAGCGTGTGCGGAACTGTAACACCAACCGTTGCACATTCCCGGCACGCATCCTGTGGAGTGCGTCGCGCAACTCCTTCGGCAAGGGGGCAATCACGACAGCGCCGGACTGGAGTACGGAAAGGGGGAGAGCACAAACCACGGAACGCGCTTCCCACTGCCCCTTGTTGGTGTGTACACTGCAAGAGCCCTGGACGTAATGCACAGCTGTGACCGGCTGCTCAAGAAGCAGCGTCGCCCCGGCGAGACGGGCACGCTCTGCCACGTAGCCTGCAAGCGCATCGTAGCCACGCACCACGCGCGCGGACCGGTCTCCTTCAATCGTATTTTCTGCAGCCTGCTGACGCGCCAGCCCTTCGATACCGATGATGTCGGCGTCGGCGGCATTGAAGCCTTCGACATAATTGCGCGCGCGCCGCTTGTCTTCCTCGGCGGCGCTCGTGAGAGCGAGGTAGTCTGCGAAGCTCATGTCACCGGACGCTTGCACGACCCCATCCATCCCCTCGAGCAGCGACCACGCGCCGCTATCCTCCGGGCACTCCGTCACCGCGCGGTTGACGTAGCAAAGTTGCCGCCCCTCGGTCTCGACGATCTCGAGGCCCGCTTCTTCGAGCAGCGCAAGTAACTCAGCGGGGCGGCCATGGATAAACTCGGCGCCAAGCTCGATCGGTTGCGCGAGCTCAGGGACGTGCAGTGTGCGCATGCGGCCGCCGACACGATTTTGTGCTTCCAGAAGGAGCACCTGCTTGCCGGCCTCGGCGAGTGTGCGAGCAGCGGCAAGCCCAGCGATGCCGGCCCCGAGGACGATGACGTCGTACTTCATAGAGCAGTAAGATGCGTGAGGGCGTGCGACGCCTCGGCCAGCGGAACGCGCCAGTCACCGGAGGTTTGCTGCCGGAATAGACGAGTCTTTGGATACCAGGGCGTTGTGTCCGCGAGGCCCCAGCGCCAGTCGGCAGCAAACGGCAAGAGCAGCAGCACCGGCTTCCCAAGGGCCCCGGCAAGGTGCGCCAGCACACCATCGACTGTAACGATGGCATCAAGCGCGGCCATGCGGACCGCGAGGTCCGCGAAGTCTGCGGCGATATTCTGAATGTCTTTTGCTCCACAGGCCACGAGGTCAGCTTCGCCATCCTGCTGCAGGCTGAACCAGTCGCACGAGGGCACGTGTTCGAGGGACCGGAGCAAGGCTCGTAGCGGCAGAGAGCGGGCAGGATTCCAGTTGCTTGCGCGCCATGCGATACCGACCTTGAATCGATCGCTACTGCTGCTGCGGAGCTTTGTGCAAAGTGCTTTTGTCTCAGGCAAGCGGGCAAGCTTCGCCGGATCGAGATAGGGGTAGGTAACCGTCCTTGTGGCAGGATCATCATGAAAAAGCCACGGCAGTTCCATGACTTCGACCTGACTGTTCCAGGCGGGCTGGATGAGTGGTGCGCCGTCGCCCCAGGTGATGACCTCGCTCACGCCATCGCACGCACGCAGGAGCTCGACCATCTCCGGATGCGCTTCGACGCAGAGGCTCTGGGCTTCCGCAGCGAGTCGCGGCGCGTAGCGGATAAATTGCAGCGCGTCGCCATACCCATGAAGACAGCGCAGCATCACCTTCTTGCCGGTGAGCGGCTTTCGATCCCAGAAGCGCTGCGTCTCGGTGTCGCTGTCGGCAATCTCGTCGCTGAGTTGCCATGCCTCTGCATAGCGCCCGAGCAGCATCAGGCACTCCCACTCCGCTGCGACACAGGTGGACCAGGTTGCGGCCGCCTTCCGGGCCGCTCGAATTGTGTCGAGTGCTGCTGCGACCTCACGTGCGTCGAGCAACGTGGCTGCCTGTCTGAGGAGATGATCCGGCGCCAGCATGCTACCGCGGAACGGCGTGCGAAGTAGCGGCGAGAACTGCTTCAAGTTCCGCGGCACGGTGTGCACTGGTGTGTTCCGCAAGAATGCGAGCGCGCGCGCGACGCCCCACGGCCATGCGCTCTTCGTCAGTCGTGTTCGCAAGAATGCGCAGGACGTCAGACGAGCTGGACGCGAGATAGATCTCTTCACCAGGCGTCAGCAACTCTTCGAGACCCGGCCATGAGTCAGAGATGATGGCTGCTCCGCATGCCGCTGCTTCAAAGAGGCGGACCGAAGGCGACCAGCCCGCAGCCACCATGCTGTCACGCGTGAGATTGAGCGTGTAGCGAGCCGAAGAGTAAAACGCAGCGTGCTGGCTCGGCGGCACGTGCTCGAACCGGTGCACGTTAGGCGGCCACGTGATTTCATGCGGGTACTGCGCCCCTGCGACGATGAAGCGCTCCTGGGCGAGAGCGCGCGAAGGTGTAAGCAGCAGCTCACAGAGCTTCTGCTGTCTGTCTTCGGAGTAGGTCCCGAGATAGCTCAGGGTTGCTTCATAGTCAGGGACAACGGCTTGAGGCTGGTGCGCTTCCGGGTCAACGGAGCAATAGAGCGGCACTGCACGCTGCGCGCCGAAGTGCGTCTCCAGTTCGCGCAGGATCGGTCCGCCGGTAAAACTTAGATACGCGTCGAAGCGCGAAATGTCTGCTGCGCGGATCGCCTCGGTACCCCCATCTCGGCGCAGGCGCTCCACGGTGATCGGGGTGTCGATGTCGTAAAAGAAGACCGGGCACGCCGCTTTGCCAAGGATCGCGTCGGCTGCCGCGACCCCATCGGGAAAATAAGACCCCATGAGGATCAGGTCACTTTCGGTTACAGCTTCATCGATCCATCCACGCGCCTGCTGGGGCTCTCGATAGAGGGTGACATCACAATAGGAAGGCGCGGGGAGGTCCCGGTGGTCGCGGTACCACGAAACATCCTTTTCGAGGAAGCGGATCGCGTGGCCTCGCTGATGGAGTGCCTGACACAACGATCGATACGTGGTCGCATGACCATTGCCCCACGCAGACGTGATCGTGAGACCGAGGATGCTGATCTTCATGCGACGGCCTTGCGACGCCAGAGACGCTGCAGCACGCGGTCTGCCGCCGCGGCGCGCTGCGCATAGGTATGGTCGCGAAGGGCACGCGAGTGGAGCGCGCTGCCAAGTGCAGCCGCCCCTGCAGGAGAGTAGCGACGCAGTGCAGACACAATCTCTTCGGCGCTTTGTACGACAAGAATCTCCTTGTCGGGCACAAAGAACGTTTCCACGCCTGGCCACGCATCGCACAGCAGGCACGAGCCGCTGCCCGCGACTTCGAATACGCGGGTCGGCGGTGAAAAGCCGACTTCGGCCATCGACTCACGATTGATGTTCAGCACCATCCGCGCCGAGCAGTTGACGCGGTTGTGCTCTCCGGTTGGCACATGACCAAGCCAGCGAACATTCGACGGCACGGGCTTATCGCCCCAGCCTTCTCCGCCAAGCAGGAACGTCAGTTCAGGTGCAAGCGCCGCTGCCTTAAGGAAGAGCTGCTCGACCCGTCGCTCGCGATCGGGGAGACGGTTGCCGAGGAAGACCAGGTCTGCGGCGTAGCGCGCATCCGGGGCGACAGGGTGATGTGTATCCGGGTCGAGCCCGTTGCAGATGGATTCGCACACCGGCGCGCCAAGTGCGCGGTATCGCGCTTCTGTTTCCGGCCCTCCGCCATATGTAAACACCAGGTCGTAATGCGGCACGGCTTTATGGAACGGGTCGCTCGGATCGGCGTCCGTGCGCGCGAGCGTCGCAGGGGAATCCACGTCCCAGATACAGGCCAGCGCGTTCGGCCGGCGATAGCCAGGCAGTGCCCGCTCGATCGCTGCATCATCCACACCGATACCCGAGTGCTTCACCAGGAGATCTGCACCCGGGGCATGCTCTCGCAGCACGGCTTCCCACTCGCCTGGCTGGTAGACAATGGAACGCGCATACGGTACTGACTCGTAGTCTCTATTCGCCTGGCGATTGAACGCGTCAGGCTCTGCGTAAGTTACGGTGTACCCGAGCGCGTGGAGGTACTTGTACACACCGCGATAGTAGGTTGCAGCGCCGTTCCAGTACGACGACAGAAGTGACGATCCGAAGGCAAGAACGTTCATTGAAGCACTTCCTCAAGGATGCCGGAGAGTTGCTCCGCGCGATGATGTGTGGTGTGGCGCTCCTGCACTGCGGCCAGTCCCTGCGCTGCCTGCTGTGCGCGTGCTACAGAATCGCGAAGCAGTTCGCGCAAAGCCGTTGTCATCTCGCTGCTGTCTCGTGCCCACAGGAAGTCGCCTTCACGAAAAAGCTCTTCACAGTCCTGCCAGGGAGCGGAGACGAGTGGAATACCACAGGCAAGGGCTTCGAAGACGCGGATCGTCGGGATACCCGGCAGCTGTTCTGCATACTGGCGTCGAGGCACGTGAACGGTGCACAACGCGGTTGCAAATTGAGCGGGTGCGTCGAGGTTTGCCAGGTAGCCACCGTAATCGATGCCTGCTTGCTGAAGTGCCTCAACCCCCTGCTCTGGATAGCGGACGCCATGGACGATCGGGGTGCGGGCACGAAGCAGACGCGCTGGCTCAAGCAGGAAGGCTGCGAGCTCCTCACTTCGCTCCCCGTCACCCCAGTTGCCGATCCAGAGCAAGTCACGCGAGGGCTTCACATTGTGGTGCGGAGTGAAAACCTCTACATCGGCTCCTTCATGGAGCGTCCAGACACGGCCGGCTCCCCAGCGTTCCCGATAGATCGTCTCCAGCACTTTGCCGAACGCGAGGATGCCATCAAATTCCGTGATCCGCAGCTCAGTGAGCTGCTCGGGGCTGGACGAGGCGCGATGATGCGTGTCGTGGAACAGAGCGCGAAAGCCGAAGCGCTCTCGCGAAGCGAGAACACGCGCGATCAGGGAAGGCTCGTTCCACTCGTGGATGATGACGATGTCAGCATCACGCAATGCAGCATCGATCGCTGGGTCGTCGAGCCGGCTGTACGCTCGAATAACTAGATCCGGGTACGTCGAGTGAAATTGCGCAAGGGACCGCTCCCCGCGTTCACCTTCGCGAAGAAGGTTTGTGTAGGACCAGCTGTCTGCCGGTTCCAGCACAGTGACGGCATGGCCAATCCGCTGCAGGTCACGCAGCAGGCCTCGCAGGAAGTGCGCGTTGCCGTTGTTCCAGTCGGAGCGGACCGAATGAGCGAAGTACACAAGGCGAAATGCGCTCATGCAGAGGCCACCTGTACCAGCGAAGCGTACAGCGCCTCATGGCGGGCGACCATGGCGTCAGCGCTGTAGCGAGAACGAGCACGAGCAAGGGCTCGCGCGCCAAGGTCGCTGATGCGTGCTGGCTCGTCCATGAGCAATTGCAACTGGTTTCCGAGAGCACGCGCATCGTTCACGGGATAGTACAGCGCAGCGTCACCCCAGATCTCGTGCAGTGTGGGCAGGTTGCTCAGCACGAGAGCGCAGCCACTCAGCGCAGCTTCAAGCGGCGCCAGCCCAAAAGGCTCGTAGCGCGATGTGGCCACGTAGATTGCACTTTCACTGTAGAGCGCGCGCAACTGCGCTGCTGTTTGTTTGCCAAGGTACGTCACTCCAGCGCGCTCCCTCTGGATGGCGACAGGTCTCTCGTGGAGTCCGGGAGCCGGCGGCGCGGCTTCGCCTGCGACGATGCGCGTCATAGGAACGTCGCACTCTTCCAACAGTGCAACATGCTTGCCGGGGTCCCAGGCACGGCCCACAGTGACCACCTGCAACTTCTTCTCGTCGCGTGGTGAAAACAGTGGAGCCGAGCGTCCGTTCGGAATGACATCGACCGGGCGATCAATACCATATTGCTCGCGCATTTCTCGCGCCATCCATGCTGTCGGCGCGGCGAGGCGCGTCGCAGCCTGCAGGCCCGCCCGTACAAGCGCAGCATATGCGCGAATGCGGCCCGTGTCGGGCGCGCTCTCGCCATGTACGGCCTCCCACCAGCTCAGTACGTCGCTGTGTCCCGTCATCAACAGGGGCACAACATCTGAGAGTTCGCCATAGGCGTACTGATTGGTGTGTAACACATCTGGCTGCAGATGCTGGACAAGGTCTCGCAGCAACTCCGCGGATTCGAGAAGGTCAGCACCGGCGCCCTCCATCCACTCCAGGCGATATTGCGTCTCGATGATCCGAAAACGGGGCGACTGCATGGTCGCGACCCATGCGCGTTGCCCAGCATCAAGCCTGCTTCCCAGTGTCACGAGGGTAACTCGATGCCCACGTTCCACAAGGCCGGCGCTCAACTCTTCCGTGTAGGTCCAGACTCCTCCAACCGCGTCGGTGGTTAGAAGCACGTGCATTCAAGCTCCTCCAGCGCTACAGGCCGTTCCTCCTGGATATCACTGAAGCCCTTGTCCTGAAAGAGGCCGAGATAGTGCCGGTGAGCCCGCTCCCATGCTTCATCATCCGGTTGGGCTCCAAAGGTCTTTACATAAAGAGGTGAGCCTGGGAACGGAAACATTGGGACGGGGTCCGAGACCCATACATTGTGTGCACGCAACTCACTCTGCCAGACGCGCACTTCCTCAAGATCATCCTGCTCCGTGCGGATAAGATTGGCCTGCACCCAGGGGATGCGCTGACGCGCGTACGCCAGGAGTTGGCCGATGCGTTCGGTAGAGAGCCGGCAGTTCTTGTTTAACTCCTTGCGGCCGGCTTCTGTAATCGACTCGATGCCACATTCGATCGAGATGGTGTGCGCGCGCCCGAGCAGATCGAATCCTTCTTCATCCCACAGATCGATCCTCGTCTGGAAACCAATCTTTACAGGACGTTTCGCAATCTCCTCGAGCAGCAGACGGACGTTTTTGCCTACGCCGAAGATTTCATCGATGAAGTAGACGTACGTCACTCCGCGCGCGATCAATGCATCGAGCTCGGCAAGAACAGCAGCAATTGGCCGCTCTCGATACTTGTTGCGGAAGAGCGTCTTGTTGCAGAAGGAACAGGACCACGGACAGCCCCGGGCGTATTCCAGCTCCGCGCCCAGTCCATCGATTCGCTCAAACACGTGGTGTTTGTGACTGTGCTTCTCGACGGGGTAGTCGCTCAGGTCCACTGGGCCGAGAGCCGCCATGTCCGTCGCGCCCAGCCCTTCGCTCAGGTGCAGCCCAGTTGCGTCCTGCCAGCAGCAACCACTGATCATCGACCACGGCATCGTTGCCAGCAGCGGAAGTACCTGGTCATGTTCACCGCGAATAACGATGTCGCAGCCGGTCTTGCGCAGGGTCGCAGCCGGCGTGACAGAGCCATGCGGGCCAACGAGCACCATCCTGGCAGCTGTTGATAGCTGCTGCTTCAGCAATGCCACCCACTCCCGCGGCACCCGCAGCTCCGGTGGCGGGCAGCGCCAGAAAAGATATGACGGCGCCGTGGGCATGACCACAAAATCTGCTTCAAACGCCGAGGCGCGCATCCGCTCCGCGACGTCTGCGACGCTCAGGCTCTCCATCTGCGCATCTATCAGCAAGACCTGCTGCCCGGCTTTCCGCAACTCCTCGCGTGCATGCAATAGTTCAAGTGGCAGATGCGGATCGCGACAGCCAAAGTACGTCGAGCCCTCAAAGCTCCAGCGCGGGTTGATCAACGCATATTTCATGCGACGTACCCCTGCTGCGTGGCGACTGCTTCCGGCTCCGCGATGGTTCGGGCACGACGCCCCTGCAGGTGGCTATGCCAGAATGCAGCTATGTCTGCGAAAGTCGTTTCGAGCGTACGCCGAGGCTGCCAGCCGGTGTGGGCCGCCAGTTTGGCAGTGTCACTCACGTAAATCTGCTGGTCGCCCGGCCGCGCATCCGAGTGGCCGACGTCAACCGCGACACCGGTCTGTTGCTCGATTGCATCGAGCGCCTGCCGAACTGAAATCGCCTGCGTGTGCCCGCCACCCACGTTGTAGATCTGTCCTGCGCTCGTCTCCCGATGCTGCACGAGTAGTTCGAATGCATCGACAAGATCATGCACATGCAGGATGTCGCGAACCTGGCAGCCATCTCCGTAGACCGTGACGGGCGCCCCTTCGAGCGCAGAGTAGAGAAAGTGCGCGACCCAGCCCTGATCCTCGGTGCCCAGCTGACGCGGGCCCGCAATGCAGCTCATGCGCAGCACGATCGTCGGCACATCGTAAATGCGCGAGTAGTCATGCACGTACTGGTCTGCCGCGCCCTTGCTGCAGCCATAGGGTGAGTGGAAATCCAGGGGGTGGCTTTCAGGCACGCCCGTATAATCGGGTGCGCTGAAAGCATAGTGGTTGCCGACACGCTCTACAGGAACTGTCTCCAGCGACCCGTAAACCTTGTTGGTCGAGGTAAAGATGACAAGTGGGCGAGTGCGCGCCGCACGTGCTGCCTCGAGCACGTGAAGCGTGCCCAGGATGTTGACGTGGCAATCTTCGAGCGGATCAGCAATCGAGGTCGTCACCGCGACCTGCGCTGCGAAATGGAAGATCTCCGTGACGTCGCGGGCAGCTTCAGAAAGCAATGTCTTGTCGCGCACATCGCCGCGGATGATCTGTAACTGTCCGGGAGCAGCCAGGCTGATCAGCCATTTCAGGTTCTGCTCCACGCCAGGACGTGCCAGGTTGTCAAAGACAGTGACTTTCGCAGACGTGTGTTCGAGCAGGTACGCGGCAAGATTGCTGCCGACGAACCCTGCTCCGCCCGTGATAAGAGCGTGGCGATCGGTCTTGCTCTTCAAAGTGCCTCCTTGAGGGTTGGTCCGCACCTGGTAGATCCTCTCGTCAGGGTTCACTGCTTACGCAGAGAGACCGTAGCTGTTCAGCTCCTGCAACATGGTGTCTGCCTTGTCCTCAGCCTGTTGCGCACGCAGCCAGTCCACCAGCTCTGCGAAGCCCTGTTCGTGAGTGACCTGCGGCTCATAACCGAGAAGCGTGCGGGCCTTTGTCAGATCAGCGTAGCAATGGCGGATGTCGCCCGATCGATAGCGCTGCGTAACCTGCCGCGGCAGGTCCTTGCCAAGCGATGTGCTCAGAAGCTCTGCGACGCGGCTGATCGAGATCGGCTGGCCGGAGCCGACATTGATGACCTGGCCATTTGCTTCTTCGCGCTCAAGCGCGAGAATATTCGCACGGACAATATCATGAATGTTGACGAAGTCACGCTGCTGCTCGCCATCCTCGAAGACCATCGGAGGCTGATTGTTGAGGAGACGCGAGGCAAAGATCGCCGCGACGCCGGTGTAGGGATTGGAAAGCGCCTGGCGGGTACCGTAAATGTTGAAGAAGCGTAGCGCGACCACAGGCAGGTCGTACACGCGACCATAGGTAAGGCAAAGCTCTTCCTGGTCGCGCTTGCTGAGCGCATACACACTTGTAACTTCGCTTGGCTTGTTTTCTGCTGTTGGTCGCGGCGTCAGCGAACTACCGCAGGTGGGGCATTTTGGCTCCCACTGGCCGGAACGCAGCTGCGCATTCCCACGAATCGGAGGAGCAACCGGCCCACACTGCGCACACGTGTAGGCACCCTCGCCATAGATCGACATCGACGACGCGACGATTAACTTTTCGATCGGCTGCTTGGTATCGAGCAGTACCTGCAGCAATTGCGCAGTACCGAGCGTGTTCACATCCATGTATCGCTGGATCTCGTACATGGACTGGCCCACGCCCACCGTAGCTGCGAAATGGTAGATTGCATCCACGCCTTCAATCGCCTGCTGTACGGCGGCACGATCGCGCGCGTCGCCGTAAACAAAGTCGACTTCGGGCGAAAGATACGTCGGCAGCTTACGTCCATGAACCTGCTGCGTCAGGTTGTCGAGCACACGCACCGAGTGACCCTGCTGCAGCAGGCCGTCCGCCAGGTGCGATCCGACGAATCCGGCCCCGCCGGTGATCAGAATGGTCTTGCTCCGCCCTTGTGTCAATTCTCTGCCCCCTGCTTCTTTCTTAGAGTGCTACGGCTTCCCGCTCGGTTTCAGCAGCAGCCACCAGCGGCGCCGCATACCGACCAACCGCCCAGCGGGCGAAGTCGGTAAAGTCTTCGATGTTGTTTGGCGGCGAAGCCCAGTGCCGCTCGACACCAAGGTGTTCCGGCGTGAAGCAGAGCGTCATCGTGGTGTCGAAAGGCGCGAGTGCCTGCATCTGGCGGTCAAACCACGCTTCGGCTCCTGGACGGAACCAGTCTGCCCAGCTCACACCGGTGCGCAGATACCGAACACCCAGCCGATGCATCCACTCCACGGCGTCTTCAAGCCGGTGGTCTTCGTAGTGGAACCACTGGCAGAGGCCAAGCGCCGGGTTTGCCGCAGTTAACCGGGGAAAGATCTCGGCTGTCTGCTTGGGCGTTCCGTCGTGGCGCAGAAGCCCCATGTAGTAATGCCGGTAGTAGGAAGAGCCCTCGGCTTCCTTGTGCCGCGTCGTCGCTTCCCAGCTTGGCGGCAGATCGTACAGGCTGTACCAGTGAATGCGATCAACCTGCCCCTGGAGCAACGTGGTCATGCGTTCGAGGCCGAATGCTGCCACCTCATCAGCACCAAACGACGACGCGCCCACCTCTGAAACCCAGACCGGCCTTCCGGCAGCAGCCTGAGTTTCGCGAATCCGCTCAGGCCACTCGTTCACGTGCCAGTGATTCCAGTCGAGGGGGAACCCATGCACCGCGACGATGTCGATGAACTCGAGCGCGCCATGATTCTTCATCAGCTCGATCCAGCGCCAGTCGCATGAGGAAACGCCCCCGAGCACGATCTTGAGCTGCGGATTGATCTCGCGGATTGCACGCGAGGATGACAGCACCATCTCGCCGAAGCGCTCCCACTGCGGGTCCAGGTGGAAGTTCCAGTGCGACAGGTTATTTGGTTCGTTCCAGAGCATCACTGCTTCTACCATCAGTCGCGTCCCTCTCCCCTTGCTACCAAAGCTTGCCTTCAAATTCGAGCTGCTGCAGAGTTTTACCCTCACGCTCTGTCGCGACAGGAGTGCAGAGCCAGGTTTCCTCTTCCGGGTTGCTTTGAATCTGTAACCCACACGAGCGCAAAATCCCTTCCACCGCGGCGCGATTCGGGATCCACCAGTTGGTTTTGTCCCCTGAGAAGCTTCGCTCGATAAAACGCATCTGGGGAAACGCAGGATCCTCGAAGATGCCTGTCTCCCCGAAAGGGTAGTCTTCCGCCGGCTCCGGCTCGCGCCCGACCCGCTTGGTATGCGGGCGAAACAACGTCTGAAAGACCAGCAGACCACCAGGCCTGATGCGCTCAACCACGCGGTCCAGTGCGTAGAGCGGGTAGCGGAGGTGGTAGAAGAGCCCCATGAACAACACAATGTCAAATTGCTCGGCCAGCAAGGGTACGTCATACGCCGAACACTGGCGGTACTCGATGTCGAGGCCAAGTTGCTCGCGCGCGAGTTCCGCCTGCTGCAAATAAAGGGGTTCGGTATCGATGCCCAGCACGCGAGCAGCATTGCGCCGCTTCAGCTCAATGCTGTAGAAGCCTGCATTGCATCCGATATCGAGAACGCTCTTTCCACTCAGGTCGGATGGGAGTGCAGTGCCGAGTGAAGCCCACTTCACGGCGGGATAATCACCCAGGAAGTGGTCGGGCGCAGTCTCGATCCCACGGATGCGCAGGTTGTGGAACCAGGGGCCGGCATCGCGGAGCCGCGCGGCCAGCTCCTCCGTATTCACCTGGTGCGAGTTGTCTCCTGCCAATGCCTGTGCTCCGTCCTTTGATAGCTGCAATCTCCACCGCGGCTCATTTCAGCCGATGCCGAAGAACACTGCAGCAACATAGATGCTGAATATACCGCCCATGCTCGCGAATGCAACTGCTTTCGTTCACCTCGCGAAGACATAAACATCAACACTAGCAAAATTTCCCCGGAAAGCTCCATCGAAGCACCTTCATCTGCTGAAGATTGCTAGAGCGTCTCGCGTGGAGCGCGAGCGGCCAGCGGGACCGAACGAGCCTTGCCGTACCGCGTCAGCAGGAATACACCGAGCAGTGCCAGCGCGCCGCCTGCGATGCTGGCGAACCCGACTCGTTCGCCGAGCCACAGATACGAGATCACGAGCGCGACTGGTGGGATCAGGTACAGGAAACTCGACGCCTGCGCCAACGGCATCTGTCGGAGCACCTGGGCCCACATCAGGTAACCAACCGCTGCAGGGAAGACGCCGAGGTAAACCGTCGTGGCGAGTGGCCACGCGACCTGGCTCCCCGGCGTCTGCGCGATGGCGCGCAGAGCGCCAGGCAGAAACGGCAGAAGCAATACGGCGCCCGACCACATCATGCAGGCGGTCACAATCAGCGGCGAAAACCTGCGAAGCAGGGGCTTCTGCAAGAAACCCATGAGCGCAGCGCATGCTGCAGCAGCCAGGATCAGCAAGGAGGCAAAGCTGCCATGAACCCCACCGGGCACCGTGAAGGCAATCAGCGCGACGCCGCCGAACGAGGTCGCAATCCCGGCCCAACCCAGTGGTCCCAGCCGCTCGTTGAGGAAAAGGATACCGAGCAGAGCCGCAAACAAGGGCATGCAGTTGATCAGGAAGCTTGCCGTCCCGGCGCTGACAGAAAGTTCGCCAGTGTTTAGCAGGAGATTATAGGCGGCGATCCCGGCGGCTCCAGCAGCGATGACGCGCAGCGCATCCCGCCCTCTGGGCAGCGTGGGACGTCGCCAAAGCGCATAGCCTGCGAAGAAAAGCCCAGCGACCAGGAAACGGACCGACGCCAGTTGCCCAGGAGTAAACAGCCGCATCGCTGCGCGAATCGCCGGGTATGCGGACGCCCAGGAAAGAACGGATGCAACAATAGAAAGCATCAACGCTGGCATCGGCAGCTTTTTGGCCTCGATGGGCGGTCCATTGGGCCGGGTCGGAGTCACCGATCGAGTGTACGACGAACTCTACACTGGGCATGTTCGGCCAGTGACAACAATTGCTCGGGTGGAAGCATCCGACGAATCAGCTTTCGCGGGCCTCCATCTGGAGGCAGCCGCGCGGCAATCTCTTGCAAGCAGGAAGCAACCAGATGGCCGAAGCCACGACAAAGACAAGCAGTGCCTGGGGCGAGCGGATCCAGGCGTTGCGAAATGTCCCCCCTGTTTTGAAGATTCTGTGGGACTCCGGACCGGCCGTGGTGACCTGGGGATTGATTCTCCGCGCCCTTGTGTCCGGCGGACCGCTGCTCGGTGCGTGGATCGCCAAAAGCATCATCAACGGCGTTCAGCAGGCCATCAGCGGCCACGGCGTTCCCGCACACTTCTGGTCCTTTGTAGTTGCAGAAGTGGTTGTGGTCGTCACGACTGGGTTGATCTCGCGCGTCATCGACTTCTGCGATGCACTTCTTGCCGATCGCTACACCCACTATGTTTCGATACGCGTCATGAGACAGGCCGCTCAGCTTGATCTGACGACCTACGAGAATCCTGAATACTACGACCGTCTCGAGCGCGCACGGGTACAGGCAACCGACCGACTGGCGATGATCCAGATGATGGGCCGGTTGATCCAGCAGGTCATCACGACAATCCTGTTTTCAAGCGTGTTGCTCTGGAAGGCGCCGCTGCTGCTCCTGCTGCTCGCGATTGCGGTGATCCCGTCATTCCTGGGCGAAACACACTTTGCTTTTCTCGGCTACGCGAAGAACTTTCGCCAGACACCAGCCAAGCGGGAGATGGATTACTTACGGCAGGTAGGGGGCAGCAAGGAAGCCGCAAAGGAACTCAAGCTCTTCAACCTCAGCAACTACTTCTCTGACCGCTTCACCTCACTGTCGCAACATATATATACCGAGAACATCGCGCTCTCTCGCCAGCGCCTGCTCTGGGGCGCGCTGTTCTCGATCATCAGCAACGGTGGCTACTACGGATCGTATGTCTACGTCATCTGGCGCGCGATCCACGGCGGCTACGATATCGGCACCTTCTCCTTCATCACCGCGTCGGTAATGAACGCGCAGACCGCCCTGCAGCAGGTATTTTCGCTTGCCTCCGGGATCGCCGACCAGGCACTCTTCCTCACAGATCTCATCGGATTCTTTGAGATGAAGCCGATCGTTGTGTCAAAAGAAAATGGCCGCAAGGTTCCTCGCCCGATCCGCCACGGCTTCGAATTTCGCAACGTCTCGTTTGCCTATCCCGGGACCACGCGTCGCGTTCTCAGGGACTTCAACTTCTTCCTGCACCCTGGCGAGCGCATCGCGCTGATTGGCGAGAATGGGCAGGGCAAGACCACAGTCGTGAAGCTGATCACCCGGCTCTACGATCCGACTGAGGGGGAGATTCTGCTCGACGGCGTGGACCTGCGCGAGTATGACCTTGACGATCTCCACCAGGAGATGGGCGTCATCTTCCAGGACTTCATGCGCTATGACATGACCGTGCATGACAACATCGCGGTCGGGCGTGTGGAGATTCCCCACACCGACGCCGACATTGCCGATGCCGCGGAGAAATCCCTGGCAGCAAGCGTTGTTCGCAAGCTCGGCAAGGGCTATGACCAGATGCTGGGCCGGCGCTTTGAAAATGGCGTGGATCTTTCAGGCGGCGAATGGCAGCGCATCGCGCTCGCCCGTGCTTATCTGCGGGATGCGCAGTTGCTGATCCTCGATGAACCCACCGCTGCGCTCGATGCGAAATCAGAGCTCGAGGTCTTCGAGCGTTTCGCAGAGTTGACGATGGGCAAGATGGCGCTTTTGATCTCGCACCGCTTCTCCACCGTTCGCATGGCCGATCGCATCGTGGTTCTTGCCGGTGGGCAGCTTGTGGAAGAGGGCGATCACTCGCGGTTGATGGCGCTGGGGGGTCGGTACGCAGAGATGTTCGAAATGCAGGCAGCGAGCTATCGCTGAATTTTGTTTCCCGGTATCGGAGTAGCGCGTGGCAGAGACCCAGACTTCCGGCGGCATTGAGCAGCCGAACTCTCACTCAGAGACCCCTCCACAGAGCTGGCAGGAAGATACTCTGCGTGCGCAGGCGCGCGCGGATGCTGCAGGGTGGCACGCGTCGCGTAATCCCCGGGGCGCAAGCGGACTGCGCGCGCGAGTGGATGCTGCGCGCGCAGCCCTCGATGCGCTTGTGCGCAAACTCGACGCCCTGCCACAGCCCGGTGGGCAGGAAGGGCGTACCGATCCCTTGCTGGTGTTGCGTGAAAACCCGCGCCTGCTCCGGTCCGCACTGAACGAAGTTGCAACGGGTCGCAAGGTCCTCGAGCGCCTGCCGCGGCTCGCACCTGAAAGCGAAGGCGACGGAGAAGGTCTGCCGCGCGCGCTCGCTGTTGCTGCAGGATACTTCCGTGGCACCGCGAACGCCTGGGACGCGAAGGCATTTCCCGTCTACATCAGTGAAGTGCAGGAGCGAGAACCGCTCGAATTGCAGGAACTGTGGTCGCTTTCGTCACTGATGAAGTTCCACTTGATGGAACAGGCGGTTAGCGAAGGCGAAGCCGTACTTGCAGCAGGCATTCCGCGTGGGCTCAACCCTGTCATCCAGACATGCCTGAAGAGTCTGCGTGAGTTGGGCTATGCGGATTGGAGCGTAGTCGGCGAACCGCTCATCGTGTTCGACCAGGTACTGCGGGAAGATCCCGCGGGGGCCTACCCACGCATGGACTTCAACTCCCGCGAGGCTTACCGCAAGCGCACTGCGCAGCTCTCCCGGTATGCCGATCTCACAGAGATCGAGGTCGCGCGTGAAGCACTTCGTCTCGCCAGGCAGGCACAGGACCGCTCTATCGTTGATCCGCGCGTGTACCTGCGGGAGTCGCACATTGGCTACTATCTCATCGATGGTGGCGTTGACGATCTTTCGCATGCAATTGGCTACCGGCCGCCCTTCGTGGAGCGTGTGCGCATCACGGCGAAGCGCGACGCCGACCTCTTCTACATCGCTCCCATCGAGATCCTTTCCGTTCTGCTTATCGCCGCACTCCTGCTGCCTCTTGTTCCCGGATCTCCAAATTTCGGCGCGCTGATTCTCGCCTTCCTGCTTCTGATCCTTCCGGTTACGCAGGGCATTGTGGATCTCGTGAATAACATCGTTACCTCGATTTTCGAGGCACGCGCACTGCCGAAGCTCGAGTTCCAGAAAGCCGGCATCCCCTCAGACTGCAGCACGCTCGTTGCGGTGCCGACACTGCTCATGAACGAGAAGCAGTTGCGGGAACTGGTTGCAGAACTTGAAGTTCGTTACCTTGCCAATCAGGATCCGCACCTGCACTTTGGACTCATCACCGATCTGCCTGATGCCGTCACGCGTCCGCGCGAGAAGGACGCGGACCCACTCGTCGACCTCGCGGTTGAACTGATCAGCGAACTGAACGTGCGTTACCGCGGTCAGCGTGGCGGCTGCTTCGTTCTCTTCCACCGTCACCGCATCTTCAACGCGCGACAAGGCGTATGGATGGGTTGGGAGCGCAAACGCGGCAAGCTGCTCGATCTCAACAAATATCTTGAGGGTGTCTTCGACGCGTTCCCGGTGAAGGCTGGCGGAATCAAGGAAGTACAGAGCGTCCGCTACATCATCACGCTCGACTCTGACACGCAGCTTCCGCGCGGCACAGCAGCCGCTATGATCGGCGCGATGGCGCACCCCCTCAACCGCGCCGTGATCGACCCGAAGCGCCGTATCGTGACAGCAGGCTACGGCATCCTGCAGCCCCGAGTCGGCGTCAGCGTTCAATCCGCTTCCCGCTCGCGCCTGGCTGCGCTCTTCTCTGGGCAAACGGGTTTCGATATCTACACGCGCGCAGTCTCGGACGTTTACCAGGACCTCTACGGTGAAGGAATCTTCACCGGCAAAGGGATCTACGAAATCGCCACGCTGCACGCCGTGCTTGATCGCCGCTTTCCGCGCAATGCCCTGCTCTCACACGATCTCATCGAAGGCGCCTACGCGCGTGCAGGT
The DNA here is from genome assembly GCA_965199135.1 of Acidobacteriaceae bacterium. Classification (GTDB taxonomy): domain Bacteria; phylum Acidobacteriota; class Terriglobia; order Terriglobales; family Acidobacteriaceae; genus EB88. The sequence continues at coordinate 3,472,394 of OZ240685.1, forward strand.
CTGGCGACTGATATCGAGGTCATCGACGACTACCCCTCGCACTACTCCGCCTATACGCGTCGCAAACACCGCTGGGTGCGCGGCGACTGGCAGATCGTGCAGTGGCTGTTCAAGGCTGTTCCGGATGAAACGCGCAACCGCGTGCGCAACCCTATCTCGACGATCTCGCGCTGGAAGATCTTCGACAATCTTCGTCGCTCGCTGGTTGAGCCCTTCACGATGTTCCTGTTCATCGCAGGTTGGTTTGGGCTTGAGGGCGGCCCGCTGTACTGGACTGTTCTCACCCTGCTGCTGATGTTTCTGCCGACAATCGTGCAGTTTGTGTTTTCTCTCGGTAGAGCCTTTGCTTCGGACCAGGCAGGTGCAGTCGGCGAAGCGGTGCAGGGCGCTGGCCAGGCCGCTATCATCACGCTGCTGAACGTGGTCTTTCTTCCACACTCTACCTTTCTTTCACTCGATGCCATTCTGCGATCGCTCATCCGCCGCTTCATCACCGGCCAGCGTCTCCTCGAGTGGGAGACCGCTGCAGAGGCTGAAGCGGGCAAGCGCGTCACGCCGGTCGACCGTTACCTTGCCGCATCGCCCATCTTCGCGCTCTGCATTGCGGCGCTCATCTATCTAAGGAAGCCGCATGCTCTCTTCATTGCGCTTCCTGTTCTCATCCTTTGGGGCTGCGCCAGCGCGATCACCGCCTGGCTCAACAAGCCTCCCCGTGAAGATCGCCTCGCCCTCAAGAGTGCGGAAGTTAGTTTCCTGGAGGAACACGCGCTGCGCATCTGGCGTTACTTCTACCAGTTTGGCGGCGCACAACATCACTACCTTGTTCCCGACAACGTGGAAGAGCACGAACTCTTTGAAGCAGCACGTGTTTCGCCAACGAACCTTGGTCTGCTGCTGAATGCGCGTCAGGCAGCAGTCGAGTTCGGCTGGCTGACGGTCAGCGAATTCAGCGAGTTGACCACCGCCACACTGGACACGTTCAACCGTCTGGCGAAGTATCGTGGACATCTTTATAACTGGTACAACACGCACACTCTCGAGCCGATTCACCCCATTACGGTCTCCTCCGTGGACAGCGGAAACTTCGTCGCTTCGCTCTACACGTTGCGAATGGGTGCAGGGGAATTGCTGCAACGACCCCTAATCGAAGACCGCCTCTTCTCTGGTCTTCGCACCCAGTTTCGCGTGAGCGAGCTGGCAGATGCTAGCTTCCCGGCGGATTCTTCATCGCTCGACACGCTGCTGCGCTGGGTTCTCGATCGCGCTCACCTGCAAAGCTCCATTGAAACGATGGACCACTCCGAAGAGATGCAGTTCAGTGAGCAGCGCTGGTGGCGCGATGAACATACGGTACGCATCCTGGCGATCGCGCGACTCGTGCACGAACTAGAACCCTGGCTGCTTCCCCAGTTCGAGCCACTTCGCTCAGTTGCTGAGCTTGGCCTTGCTGGCGAGCTGGCACACCCACGGTTACAGAATGCCGGAACTTACGCCATCCAGCTCGACAACAGTCTCCAGCGTTTCTGGGCTACGCGCGAGTCAGGTGGCGACTCCGCACACTTTGTACTCGCTGAGCAGCTGCGCGCTTTGCTGCCTGCTGCCGCAGCCAATCTTCACACTCTGAGTGAAAGCGTTGCACGCTGTTCCAGCGATGCCTTTCGACTGGCAACTGAGACCGACTTCGCGTTCTTGGTCCTGAAGGATCGCCAGATGCTCTCGATCGGCTACGAAGTGGAACGCCAAGAATTACATACAGCAGCCTATGACATGCTCGCTTCTGAGGCACGCATTGCAGCATTTATCTCCGTGGCCCAAGGTGACATGGAGCAGCAATCCTGGTTCAAGATGGGGCGGACGCACACGCTTGCCTTCGGCCACGCGGTGCTGCTCTCCTGGACTGGCACTATGTTCGAGTACCTGATGCCGAATCTCTGGATGCGATCCTACCCCGACACGCTGATGGCACGCACGCTTACCGGGGTCGTTGCAGTGCAGAAGGCGTATGCGAGGAAACACGGCCTGCCTTGGGGCATTTCGGAGTCCGGCTATGCTGAAGTCGACGACGGCGGCCACTACCACTACAAGGCATTCGGCATTCCTGAGATCGCGCTCAAATGGGACGCAACAGCGGGACCCGTTGTGTCGCCCTACTCCAGCTATCTCGCACTTGGCATCGATCGTGACGAGGCGCTACGCAATCTGCACGCGATGACAAAGGCGGGCTGGGGCGGCGCGTACGGCCTGTACGAAGCCATTGATTACATCCAGGGCAAAGAACGTCCGCGCCTCGTGAAAGAGTGGATGGCGCATCACCAGGGTATGTCCCTGATGGCCCTGCTCAACTTGCTTCATGACGACGCATGCAAGCGCTGGTTCCATGCAAACCCTCATTTGCAAGCGACAGAGTTACTGTTGCATGAGAAACCGATCCGCGAAGCAGCACTGAAGGAAGAAGTTCAACAGCCGACGCGCAAGGCAGAGCCACAGCCTGCCTAGCGCAAGGCTTGCAGCTACACGACGAAATACTTCGCTTGCGGATGATGCACGACGAGGGCATCGGTGCTCTGTTCGGGCTCAAGGTGAAAGCCTTCGGTCAGACGAACGCCGATCGTCTCCTCGGGCTTAAGCAGTTCGAATATTTTCGTCTGATCCTCGAGGTTCGGGCAGGCTGGATACCCGAACGAGTAGCGTGACCCGCGGTACTTCTGGTGAAACAGGTCACGTACTTCCGGAGCATCCTCACCGGCGATCCCGAGTTCTTCCCGGATGAGCTTATGCGAGTATTCAGCGAGAGCCTCTGCCGTTTCCACACCCAGCCCGTGCACGTAGAGATAGCGAGTGAAATCGCCCGCGTCGAACAGCTTCTTGGTTTCTTCGCTGGCACGATCGCCTATGGTGACGACCGAGAAGCCAATCACATCCATTAGCCCGGAATCGCGAGGGTGGAAGAAGTCAGCGATCGAAAGCTTGCGGCCATCCCGCTGCCGGGGGAAGTGAATCCGTAACCGCTCGCGCGGCTCGCTGCTCTTTGCATCGTCCGGCTCATAGACGACCACGTCATTGCCATCAGCCTGTGCGGGATAGAAGCCGTAGACCAGCTTGGGCCAGAACCAGCCCTTCTCTTTGATCTCTGCTTTCAGCCCACTCAGGATGGGACGGTACTTTTCCTCGACCAGCCGCATATAGTCCGTCGCTGACGCAGTCTTCAACTGCCACTGGTTCTTGAACAGGGCTGTCTCGTTGATATAGCTGAAGATCAAGTCGAGATCAAAATCCTTTCTCACGCGATTCCCAAAGAAGGGCGGTACAGGCGTTTCGACCTGGGGTGTGACCCAGCTGGACCGAATGGGAATGGCGTCTGCTGCCGGTGTTTGTTCCGTAACAAGCATGTGCGGCGCCACCGGGAAGATCTTCACGGTACTTCCCTCTTCCATGCGTCGCGTCTTCGCACCGTCTTCGCTCGTAAGATCACTCATCACGTGCAGACCCGCAAAAGCATCCTCGGCATAAAAGACGGCAGACGCATACTCCTTGCGCAGATCCTGCTCGACATACTTCCGCGTCAACGCAGCGCCGCCACAGATCACCGGAGTCTTCATCTGTAACCGTTCGAGGTCCTGAATCACGTACTTCATCTCGAGCGTCGACTTCACGAGCAGTCCACTGAGTCCGATAGCGTCGGCGCGGTGCTCCTGCGCCGCTTTGATGATTACATCAGCGGGCTGCTTGATGCCGAGATTGACCACCTTGTACCCGTTGTTCGAGAGGATGATGTCGACCAGGTTCTTCCCGATGTCGTGCACATCACCCTTCACGGTTGCGAGCACGATGGTGCCCTTCTGCGTACCCTCCACGCGCTCCATCTTCGGCTCGAGGTAGGCGACCGCAGCCTTCATCACGGCTGCCGAGTCCAGCACCGAAGGCAGCTGCATCTTGCGAGCGCCGAACAGTTCACCAACAGTCTTCATTCCATCGAGCAGCACGGTGTTGATCAACTCAAACGGCGTATATGTCACGAGCGCAGTGTCAATTACCTGCTCCAGGCTGCGCTTGTCTGCACCCTGCCCCAGTGAACGCTCACCGCGGATAATCAGCTGCTTCAGCTGCTCCTCAAGGGCAAGCGTCTCGACAGCAACTTGGTCCTCCTTGGCGCTCGGATCCAAACCACTGAAGTGCGCCATGTAGCCCTGCAGTGGATCCCCTTCGGAGTTGTCCTGGAAGATCAACTTGCGAGCGAGTTCCACTTCGCGCTCCGGAATCTTGTAGAGCGGATAAATCTTCGCGTAATTCACGATCGCGGTGTCCAGTCCACGATCCACGGCTTCCTTCAGGAAGACGCTATTCAAGACACGGCGCGCATACGCATTCAGGCCGAACGAGATATTGCTGACGCCAAGAATAGTCTTGGCTCTCGGCAGCTCCTCCTTGATCCGGCGTACGGCTTCCAGCGTCTGAATCCCGGCATCACGATAATCCTCCTGACCCGTCGAGATCGGCAGCGTCAAGGGGTCGAACACAATATCCTCGCCGCGCATCCCGTACCGCTCTGTCGCCATCTCGTAGATCCGCTTAGCGATGGCGACCTTGCGATCTGCCGTAAGCGCCATGCCCTCTTCATCGATTGTGAGTGCGATCACGCCCGCACCGTAGCGCTTCGCCATCGGCAGCACTTTGCTCGTTCGCTTCTCACCATCCTCAAGGTTGATGGAGTTGATGAACGGCTTTCCAGGTACGCGCTTCAGCGCTTCCTCGATCACGTCGGCTTCGGTCGAGTCGATCAGGATCGGCGCAGTCACGCGCGTCGCGATCTTCTCGAGCACAGCATTCATGTATGCCTTCTCATCTTCGCCGACGATCGCGCAGCAAAGGTCCAGCATCTGCGAGCCCTCGCTGGTGAGGCGCTTCGCCATGGCAAGGATGCCGTCGTAGTCGCCAGCGCGCACCATGTCGCGAAAATGCGCGACACGGGTTGTCGTGTTCATCTCCTCGGCAACAATCACCGGCTGACCATCCACCTCAAGCGGCGTCGCCGAGAAAGCACTTGCTGCGACTCCCTGCGGCATCGCATCTCGCGTCGCCGGCCGCGCATCCTTCACTGCTTCCACAACAGCGCGCAAATGTTCCGGCGTCGTACCGCAACAGCCACCCACAACCTGCACACCGTACTCGGTGACAAAGCGGCGATGGTACGCGGCAAGCTCGTCCGGGGTGAGCTTGTAAACCGCCACGCCGCCTTCGTTCTGTGGCAAGCCTGCATTTGGCAGCACGCTGATCGGTCGAACAGAGTTCTGGCACAGAAAACGAACAGCATCGTTCATCTCGGCTGGACCGGTGGCGCAATTCAGCCCGATTACATCCGGGTTGAAGCACTCCACCACCGCGAGCGCCGCGCCGATCTCAGAGCCGAGCAGCATCGTTCCCGTAGCCTCAAGCGTCACCTGCATCTGGATTGGCAGCTTGCGACCGGCAGCGCGCATTGCATCATGGCATGCGGCAAGTGCGATCTTCGCCTGCAACAGATCCTGACTGGTCTCGATCAGCAGGATGTCGACCCCGCCCTCGATCAGCGCCTCGGCCTGCTCGCGATACATCTCTGCCATCACATCGTAGGTGATATGCGCAAGCGAAGGCAGCTTGGTTGTAGGCCCAATCGAGCCAGCAACAAATCGCGGCTTGTCCGGAGTGGAATATTGCTGCGCTACTTCTTTTGCCAGCCGCGCAGCAACAAGGTTCAGCTCGCGTGTCTCTGAGCCGAGTTCATACTCGTCCAGCACAACGCGTGTCGACCCGAAGCTGTTGGTCTCGACCACATCGCAACCCACTTCGTAGAAGCTGGCATGGATGCTGCGGATGATGTCAGGGCGCGATAACACCAGCAGTTCATTGCACCCCTCTTTGCCCCAGTAATCATCGACCGAGGGTGCATGCCGCTGGATGTTGGTGCCCATCGCGCCGTCGTACACCAGCACGCGCTGCTTCAGAACTTCAAGGAAAGTCGACATAGTTGAGGGTGGCGCGAGAATCCGGGCCATCCTTCATTGTAGCCGCTCCGTTGCGCGAAGCCTTCTGCCCAGCTGCGCATCGTATGGAGTATGGCTTCTTTCTCAGAGTTGGAGGCAACGCACCGCTCGTTCTTCGCAGACGCGGTTTCGCTTGAGCTGCAGGAGGTAACCGAGCTGCTCTCCCACCTCGATCCATCGAGCGTTCAGGAAGCAGTGAAGCTGGTCGGTGGCAACAAGCGCATCTTTACGTTCGGCGCAGGCCGTAGTGGGCTCGCCCTTCAGATGGCAGCCATGCGCTTTATGCATCTCGGCTTTCGCGTGCACGTCGCAGGGGAGCCGACTGCCCCAGCCATCGAGAAGGCTGACCTGCTACTCGTCGCCTCCGCCTCCGGCACGAGTACGAGTGTCGTGCACGCAGCAGAAGTTGCGAAAAAGGTCGGTGCAAACCTGCTCGTCATCACCGCAGCCTCGGACTCTCCGCTCGCGGCCCTTGCCACAGCGACCATCGTTCTTCCAGCATCGAACAAGAACGAGTTCAAAGAGCGTGCCTCGCAGCAGTATGCTGGCTCACTCTTCGAGCAGGGTGTTCTTCTGCTTTGCGACGCCATTTTCCACGGCATGTGGCAGGCCAGCGGCGTTCCCGCGGAGCAGCTGATGCAACGCCACGCCAATCTCGAATAACGCACACGTACCAGCCACTCTCAAACATAAACAAGCAAGGAGTAACACCTTGAAGCTGCAAGTTGCCATGGATCTCCTCTCCGTCGAGGACGCCCTCACCCTTCTCGGCAAAGTCGCCGACTATGTCGATGTCATCGAACTCGGTACGCCCCTGATCAAGCAGGAGGGCCTCTCTGCTGTCACCCGGATCAAGGCAGCTTACCCAGACAAGATCGTCTTCGCGGATATGAAGACCATGGACGCCGGCGAACTCGAGGCAGACATGGCGTTCAAGGCCGGCGCGGACTACATGACGGTGCTCGGGGCCGCTGGAGACAGCACCATCGCAGGCGCAGTCAAGGCCGCCAAAAAGCACGGCAAGACCGTGGTTGCCGATATCATCGGAGTCAAGGACAAGGCCGCGCGCGTCAAGGAGCTCAAGGCTCTCGGCGTCGGGCTTGTTGAGCTGCACGCTGGTCTCGATGAGCAGGCCCAGAGCGGCTACTCGATCGATTCCCTGCTTGCGGCCGGCAAGGGCGCGGACATTCCCTTCTCGATCGCCGGCGGCATCAACGCAGCACGCATCGAATCCGTCGAGCAGGCGGGCGCCGCCATCGCCGTGGCGGGTGCAGCGATCTACGGCGCGGATGATCCTGCAGCCGCAGCAAAGCAGCTCCGGGACAAGATCAGGAACCACGGCTAGACACCACGGCTTAGAGATGGAGACGCACAAGAAGCCCGGCTCTCGAGCCGGGCTTCTTGTGCTCAGGCTCTGCTACAGAACCGGCTCAACCGGATCCACTTCCCAGATCAGCAGCTCACCATCGATCAACTCCGGAAGTTCCTGTCCTGCTTTCTTGAAAGGGGCAGAGCTCTTGTGGGACTCGAATGCCTCCGTGTCGGCGTACTCTTCGCTGAACAGGAACTCACCGCCATCCGTGGTCTCGTACAGCTCGTAGAACACGACGCCTTCTTCAGCCCGGCTCGCTTTCACGAGCTCCAGAAGCTTTTCCCGGACATCCTGCTCCCTGCCCGGCTTCGCCTTGACCTTTGCAAACACCCGCACCTTTGCCATGTCTGTGACTTCCTCCACATCCTTGGATGCGCGGCACCAACTGAAAACGGCGACCCGCAGGAGGTCGCCGCTTCTTCACAGTTTCAGTTATTTCGCGGAGTCCGCACCACTTGCAAGCGAGCCTGCCATGCCAACATCCGGCACCAGCATATCTTCCTTGCGCATCACCAGGCTGGTCGCATTCAGGCTTGCGAGCTCAAAGCCGTGTCCATGGGTGATAGCGTCCGTCGGACACGCTTCCACGCAGTAACCGCAGAAGATGCAGCGGTTGTAGTCGATGTTGTAAACCTTGGCATACCGCTCCGCGCTCGAGATGCGTCTCTCCGCCGTGTTTTCAGCCGCCTCGATGTAGATGCAGTTCGCTGGGCAGGCCGCCGCACACAGGAAGCAGGCCACGCACTTTTCGAGGCCATTCTCATCGCGCTGCAGCACATGCGCGCCACGAAACCGTTCCTGCAGCTTGGCGCCACGAGCAGGCCCTGGGCCGTCCGGATAGTTCTCCACTTCGGTCGGCTCGAACATCTCCCGGAAGGTGATGCTCATGCCCTTGGCTACGCCAGCAATGTTACGGACGATCGACATACCGGTATTATACCGATGCCGGGCCTGGCGAAATCCGCAGGCACGCGGCCACTTTCACGGCGAAGAGCCCGGCCGAGGAGACCCACATGTCCCGCCGTTCTGACATGATCCACGCCCTGATGTTCACCCTCGCTTGCTCCACCCCTTCGGTTCTCATGGCGCAGGCCAATTCACTCGCCATCCACGGCCTGGGCCAGCAGACCACACTCTCGCTCGATGCGCTGCATGCGATGAAGCACGTTTCCGTCACTGTCACTAACGGCCACAGCCACGCAAAAGAGACCTATTCCGGTGTGCCACTCATCGAACTGCTGGAGAAGGTCGGCGCGCCTGGTCCTGCCGCGGTCCGGGGCGACGTCCTGGCGGATTACATCGTCGCGACGGGCTCCGACAACTACCACGCCGTACTCGCACTGGCAGAGACAGAGCCGGGCTTTCATCCCGGCACAATCATCGTCGCCGACAGCCTGGACGGCAAGCCGATCGACTCTGCCCAGGGCCCACTCAAGCTCATCGTCGAAGAGGACAGGAAGCCTGCACGCTGGGTGCGCAATCTGGTTCGGCTCGACCTCAAACAAGCCGAGTAGATTGAGCAACATCGTCCCCGTGACTGGGTTCCTACCTCCAGCATTCAAGGTGGCCACTCATGCTTGTACCCGCTCGACTTCTCCAAGGCATCGCACTTCCCACACTGGCGCTGCTTTTCACGGCGCCGTGCGCCGTCGCGCAGCAGGAGTTCAGCGCGCCACCCCCGTCCGTTGCCGCACCGTCTCCTGACTCGCTTGCCTGGATCCCCCAGGGTATGGACGATCTCGCACGCGAGGCCTCCTGGCACACCGACATGACATTTGACCGGTCGATGCTCGCACTGGCCGGGAACGTATCCTCGCTCGACGCGCCCACCCGTCAGGCGCTGGCCCGACTCAACGGAATTTCTGTACACTCCTACAAATTCCGCGCACCAGGCGCTTACAATCCAGCGACTCTCGACGCAGTGCGCGCCCAGTACGCCGCGCTCGGCTGGAAGCATATCGTCGCGCGTGCGAAGCCCGGGGAGTTGGGCTACGCCTCCGGCCAGACTGATCTCTGGATCGACACCAAGGGCGTCAATGTCGCGGGTGGCGCCGTTCTCCTCTCGGGACCATCGAGCGTGAACCTGATCGCGATCTCAGGCGACATCAGCACACTTGATCTGCTCCACCTGCGCGGGCACTTCGGTATCCCGGACTTCTCTGACAACTCCGTAGCCCACTAAGCGATCTGGAAGAAGCTAGGCGATGCCCAGCTTCTTCCAGATCGCGTCGACCCGCGCCTTGGTCTCTCCGTCCATCTCGATCAGCGGCGGCCAGGTGCGTGTGAAGCCCTCGGCAGCCCACTTCTGCGTGGCGTCGATCCCCATCTTCGATCCGAGATTCGGCAGCCGTGACGCATGATCAAGCGAATCCACCGGACCCAGTGTGAACTGGATATCGCGCTCGGGATCGATGTTGTTAGCTGTCCGCAGAACCACCTCGCCAAGATCCTGCACGTCGCAGTCTTCATCTACCACCACGATGCACTTGGTGAACATAGCCTGCCCCAGCGCCCAGATGCCGTTCATAACCTTGCGCGCATGACCCGCGTAGCTCTTGCGGATCGACACGATCATCAGGTTGTGAAACACACCCTCGACCGGCAGGTTGATGTCAACAATCTCAGGCAGCGTCAGCTTCATCAGTGGCAGAAAGATCCGCTCCACAGCCTTGCCCATCCACGCATCTTCCATGGGTGGCTTGCCAACGATCGTCGCTGCATAGATCGGGTTCTTGCGGTGCGTGATGGCCGTGATGTGGAAGACCGGGTACTCGTCCTCCATGGTGTAGAAGCCGGTGTGGTCGCCAAACGGGCCCTCGGTGCGCAGTTCATCAAGCTTCACAAAGCCTTCGAGAATGATCTCCGCGTGCGCAGGAACTTCGAGATCGACCGTCTCGCATTTCACCAGTTCCAGCGGCTTCTGCCTCAGGAACCCGGCGACAATGTACTCCTCGACCTCGGGCGGTGCCGGTACGATCGCGGAGAAGGTCGTCGCCGGATCCGTCCCGATAGCGACAGCGACTTCCAACCGGTCTGCTACCTGCTTCGTATATGTAACCGAATTGGTTGCAGGCGCCTTTGCTCTTTCCGCAGCGCCGCGCTTCACCGTTCCGCCAGCGGTCTCGGCCATCTGTGACACACGCGCCGCCGCATCCCCGGACTGTGAACGCAGGCGATCCCGCAGATGCTCCGCGGCATTCTTCTGACGCTGCCAGTGCATGCCCGTGGTCTGCCCGTCATACACCTGCATGCGATACATGCCGACATTGCGCTTGCCGGTCTTTGGGTCACGCGTCACGACGCAAGGCAGCGTGATGTAGCGGCCACCATCCATCGGCCAGCACTGCAGCACCGGGAATGCGAGCACATCGATCCCATCACCGCGCTTGCCGATCTTCACCACTTCCTTGCACGCTGCATCCTTCGCCGCGATCGTCTTCGGAAAGAACTTGCCAACGTCCGCCAGTACGGGCAAAAGCTTCAGCTTGCCCATGAGGCCTTCTGGCGACTTCATCTCGAGCAGCGCACGGATCCGCCCGGCGATCTCATCGAGCGAGTCCACATCGAGCGCCAGCTTCATGCGCGCTTCCGAGCCGAACTGGTTCATCAGCACCCGCGCGTCGGGATACCCCTTGACGTTCTCGAACAACAGCGCAGGCCCACCAGCCGTGGCACCGCGCTTGCTCGCCTTGGACGCGCGATCCGTGATCTCTGCAATCTCGAGAATGGGATCCACTTCTTCGCGCACGCGGACGAGCTCGCCCGCACGATCCATCGCCTTGATCCACTCCCGCAAATCCTTGTAGGGCACTCGTTTCTCCTCGGGCCGCTTGCTGCCTTGGTCGATTCTAAGTGCCGAGTGATTCGATCTCCCGCCGCAACCGAGAAGAGCTTCGGTGCAATCCATCAGTCCGCGAGGCCACCTTCCTGCTATGAGCACCAAAGCCCTCGCCGCGGGAGCCGGCCGCCATGGAGGAGCGGTCCCGGGCAAAGAGAAAGGACCACCCGAAGGTGGTCCCGTTTCTTTGCTGCTGCCCGATCTACTTCTCGGGCAGGCGGCCAGCGTACTCGGCCTCTGTCGGTCCGTGCGAGAACTCGGGGTGCTCGTTCTCGACCAGGAACTTCTGCACGCGCTTCGCGTAATCCGGGTCTGCCTTCTCAAAGTGCGTGAGCTGCAGCTCCTGGATCCGAACCGGGGTCTGGCCCAGGCTCTTCGCGATCGCAAGGCAGAGCAGATCCTTCTGCTCTTCACTCATCAGGTTATAGAGCGCACCTGTCTGCTTGAAGAACGTCTGGTCATCCTTCGGGCTGTACCGCGCAGCAGGCTCCCCCGAGAGCTTGATCGGACGATCCGCGTACTTCTTGTCTTCCTTGGGCCCGCCAAAGCTGTTCGGCTCGTAGTTCGGCAGCGCTCCAAAGTTTCCATCAAAGCGCATGGAACCATCGCGGTTATAGTTCATCACCGGGCACTTCGCAGCGTTCACAGGAAGCGCCTCGTAGTTGGTACCGATGCGGTAACGGTGTGCGTCGGGATAGCTCACCAGGCGTGCCTGCAGCACCTTGTCCGGCGAGAAGCCCATGCCCGGCAGAACGTTGACCGGGTTAAACGCGGCCTGCTCCACTTCCGCATGGTAGTTCTGCGGATTGCGGTTGAGCTCAAGCTCGCCCACATCGATCAGCGGGAACTGCTTGTGCGACCAGACTGTTGTCAGGTCGAATGGGTTGAACTCGCTGTTGAGTGCCTGCTCTTCCGTCATGACCTGGATTGCAACGCGCCACTTCGGGAAGTCACCCGTCTCGATCGCGTGCAACAGATCACGCTGCGAATAATCGGGATCCGATCCGGCCAACTCTTCAGCGCGGTCCGGGTGCAGGTTCTTGATGCCCTGCTTGGTCAGGAAGTGCCATTTCACGTAGACCAGCTCGTCCTTGTCATTGATCAACGAAAACGTGTGGCTGCCGTAACCATTCATGTGGCGGTAGCCATCGGGAATGCCGCGGTCCGAGAACAGGATCGTGACCTGGTGCAGCGCTTCGGGCGAGAGCGACCAGTAGTCCCACATCATCGTCGCCGACTTGAGATTCGACTGCGGCTCCCGCTTCTGCGTGTGAATGAAGTCGCCAAACTTAAGAGGATCCCGAATAAAGAAGATCGGCGTATTGTTGCCGGTCATATCCCAGTTGCCTTCCTCGGTGTAGAACTTCACCGAGAAGCCACGGGGATCGCGTACCGTATCGGCCGAACCCTTCTCACCGCCAACTGTCGAAAAGCGCGCAAACGTTTCACACGTGTTGCCGACCTTCGAGAAGAGCTTTGCCGTGGTGTACTGCGAGATATCGTGCGTCACGGTGAACTTGCCATGCGCTCCGGAGCCTTTGGCATGCACCACGCGCTCGGGTGTGCGTTCCCGATTGAACTGAGCCATCTTCTCGAAAAGAAGATAGTCCTCCATCAGGATCGGGCCGCGACGGCCGGCTGTCACAGAGTTCTGGTTATCGCCAACGGGCCGGCCATTGTTGAGTGTGAGCACCGAGTTGGGCGTGGACGCACCTGCGTCGACCTGCCCTGCGCCGTGGTTTCCATTATCTGCTGCCATAAATTAAAGCTCCTCTTTGATAATTATTATCACAGGCAGGGGCTGCTAACCCGCAGTGCCTCGAATTCGCCCTTGTTTCTAAGATGGCAAAGAGGCGCGCCGCGCAGCCCGGATGCTTTCTATTCTTCTTCGCCGCTCATCCAGCGATCCAGCAGCGTCTGGGCGCAGCGGGCACCGCAGAGGTGCCGAACTTCCGCAGCGTGGGACAAGGCATGGTTCCAGCCCGTCATCTTGAGCATCGGCTCACCTTCCGAGCCCGGTTCGCCGGCGGTTGAACCCAGCCAGGCCAGCCACCAGTCCCCCTCGCGCTCGGTCTTGCCTTTACCGCACACATCGCAGTGGTACGTTTCAGTCCAGCTCATCAGGGTGATTCTCGCTCCGGAAGGGTTGGGGGTACGTTCGATCGCGGTCTCAGCAGCGCCGCTGCACGCACGTTAGCACACCTTCCGCGAACCGCGGCCACCACCAACGAATCTTGTCAGCCGGCCTCTACGTTTGCCATCGGCGTTTCAGCTTCCGCGATTGCGACCAGTGGATACCCGTTGTCTCTCCAGCCGTCAAAGCCGCCGAGCAGCGGGCGCACGCGCGTGACACCCATCTTGCGGATCGTCAGCGCCATGTGCACCGCGGTCTCCTCGTTCGGGCAGGTGCAGAAGAGCACCACGTCGCGATCCCGGGGAATGCTGTGGTTCATCTCTACCAGGCGGTCCGGGGTCATCACGACCGCTCCGGGCAGTGTGCGCGGGTCCGGGAGATAGTCGAGCGGATGGCGCAGGTCCACAATGTACAGCGGCTCGCCGTCCTCGATCATCCGGTGCAGCGTGGCCGCGCTGACCCGATCCGTGCGAATCTCCGCCAGCGAGCGACGGCGCCGGAGGATGCGGCTCACGATAAAGCCGGTAAGCAGCAGGGCAAACAACACCACGGCGAAGTGCGCCACCCAGGCAAGGGCGTGCGGGTGCATCTTGAGCAGGTCGCCAAAGAAGCGGCCGCCCACGACGAACGCCAGCGCCCACAGCAACACACCACCAGCGTCGGCCAGCAGAAACAGCCGGAAGTCCATGCCGGTCTGGCCCGCGATCGCGCCGGCCATGGTGTTCAACGCCGGGAGAAACTTGCTGATCAGAAGGGCGCTTGCTCCGTGCTTGCCAAAATATCCCTCCGTACGCTGCACGCATGTGTCCCGCTGTGGGCTGATCCGGCAGAGCAGGCGAACCACAGTATTCCCGTACCGTTTTCCCAGGAAGTACCAGCTCACATCGCTCACCATCGATCCGCCCAGGATGGCCAGCAACACCGGCCCGAGATGCAGTCGATGGGTTGCTGTCAGCGTACCGGCCATCAGCAGCAGGGGCGCCGAAGGAACGGGCAGGCCGATCTGCTCCACCAGGACCCACAGGAAGAGAACAAGGTACGCGTGTGTCAGGAACAAATGGGTAAATGGCATAGCGCGGGGGAAAACCGATGCCACCATGAAAACAGTGGTTGGCTGCAGTATAGATGTCTCTTCCGTGCAATTCGACGCGAAACCAATTCGCTCCTGGTAGAAAAAGGGAAAGCGCCCGTAAGCTGAGGCAAAAACAGCAGTGGCTCCCCTTCCGGGGAGCCACTGCTGTGAGAAACGCCCGATGTTAGTCCTTGATACGCACCTTCGGTTCGACAGATAGACCAGGGCGCAGCAGGTGATCGCTGTCCTCGTTCTTGTCCTTCAGATCGATACGAACGGGAACGCGCTGCACAACCTTGACGTAGTTGCCGGTCGCATTCTCCGGGGGGAAGAGGCTTAGGACCGACCCCGTTGCGCCACCGATCTGTGTCACGACGGCGTCATATTTGCGACCGCCATACGCGTCCACGCTCACGGTGACCGGCTGCCCGGCGCGCATGTGATCCAACTGGGTCTCCTTGAAGTTCGCCGTAATCCAGATGTCGTTCAGCGACACCAGCGTCGTCATGTTCTGCCCGGTCGAGACGTTCTGGCCAACCTCGACACTCTTGCGGGTAATGATGCCGTCGACCGGAGCCACGATCCGGCAGTAGCTCAGGTTCAGCTTGGCCTGGGCAAGCTCCGCCTTGGCCTGCTCCACCTGTGCCTCGGCCTGGTCGGTCTTGGCCTTCTGGATCTTGATCTGATCCGGAGCAGTCTTGGCGTTGGTCAGCTGTGCACGCCGCTGGGTCACGGTGTCGCGCGCCATCTGGAGTGACGCCTGAGCACCGGCGACGTTCGCCTTCGCCTGGTTCAGCGCTGCAAGATCGGCATTCGCTGTCGCAACAGCCTGGTCGAACTGCTGCTTCGAGATCACATCGCGCTGCACAAGCGGCGTGTACCGTTCCACATCAAGCTTGGCCTTGATGTAGTTGGCATCCGCCTGGGCGACCGCCGCCTGGTTGGCATCCACCTGCTGCTGCGCCTGCGTGACCTGCGCGTTCACCTGCGAGACCGTGGCGGCAATCGCGGCGAGATTTGTGTTCGCGCTCACCGCCGTGACAGGTACATTCACGCGGTTCGACTCGTAGTTCGACTCCGCGGCCGCGAGATTCGCTTCGTCCTGGTTCACCGTGGTCTGGTAGTCGCGCGGATCAAGCTCCACGATGACATCGCCGGCCTTGACCAGCTGGTTCTCGGCCACCGGAACATTGATCACGTTGCCGTTGATGCGAGCCGAGACCTGGATCAGGTGGCCATTCACCTGCGCGTCGTCCGTGTCCTCGTAGAACGTCGATCGCCAGTAGAACAGCAACACGCCGACGATCAGGATTGCTACGACCAGGATGATGATGAAGCGGCGGCGTGACTTCTGACGCGGTTTATCCTGTGCGTCATTCTGCGCGCCATTCTTCTCGTCCTCTCCGGACGGCTTCCGGCCAGCCTCTGTATCAGGTGTCTGCTCTGCCACTTACTTGCCTCCCACGTACTGTTTCAGGTTGGTGCTCGCGACTCCCAGCGCCCGCGCCAGGGACAACTTGGCGATGTTGTGCTGGTACAGACTCGCGATGTATTGATCGTCAGCCTGCGCGACCTGCTGCTGCGCCTGCGACACGGCAAGATTGTCGGACACTCCGGCCGCATACCGCTGCTGCGCTTCACTCAATGCCTCGGTTGCCAGATCGCGGTTACTCTGGGCGACCGAAACCTGCTTCGCAGCGGCCTGGATATCCAGGATGCTGCTGCGTACGTCCTGCGCGATCTGCCCCTGCAGGTTGCTCAGCTGCGCACGCTTCTGCTCCAGTTGTTCCTGCGCCAGGGCTTCGTCGCCGCGGATCTTCGCTTCTTCAAATACGGGAATGTCGATCGTTCCCGAGGCGTCTCCGGTGCCGTGCGAGTGCCGCACGTTCGGGCCGATATCCCCATAGTCCCCGCTAAAGGCGACCGTCGGGTAGCGCTCAGCCTTGGCCGCGCCCTTCGCTGCATCCGCCCCTTTCAGCTGTTCGCCGAATCCAGCAAGATCTTTCCGCTGTGCCAGCGCCTCGGCCACTGCTGCATCCGGATCGACGCCGTCCAGCTGCGCGTAGGGCGCACTCTCGGTCAGCGTGAACTGCTGCGCTGTATTCAGGCCGATGACCCGGGCCAACGCCAGCTTGTCCTTGTCCCGCGTTGCTTCTGCCTGGATCAGGTTCTGCTGCTGGGTCTGGTAGTCCACCTGTGCCCGTAATTCGTCGAGCAACGGCGACGTGCCAGCCCGGTGTTGCTGGTGCGCCTGGTCAAAGGAGACCTTGGAGGTGGCGACCTGCTGCGAGGTCGAAAGCACCCGCGCCTCGTCTGCGATCACGAGCAGGTAGGCATTGCCCACGCTCAGCACTACCTCGTTCCGCGCATCTTCAAGCGCCAGCTTCGAGCCGACAAAGTTATGCTTGGCCGCAATGTAGTTGCGCAGCGAGGCGACACTGATCAGGGTCCAGTTCAGCGTCGCGCGGAAGTCCTGGAAGGCATATGGACCGATGATCGAGGGAAAGCCGGTGATCCGCAGACCCTCTGCCTGCAGATCCGTCTCGGCTTCGGACTCCTTGATCGTTCCACTGATCGTCGGCAGCAGCGACTGCAACTGGCCGAGCTCGGTCGAGCGGGCAGAAATGATGTTGTTCGCCGTCAGGATCAGCCCAAGATTGTGTCGCAGCCCGCGCGTCACCGCGTCCTCGAGCGACAGTGGGAGGGTCCCCGGCACAAGCGCGTCTTCCGATACGCTGCCCTGGTAGCTGTCCGCCGCGACTTGCTGCGGGTTGATCGAAACCGGCGTGGGCAAATCCTTGACATCACCAGCAGTGACCGAGCCGAGCTGTGCCGACGCAACCGCGGGAGACAGCAAGGCAGCTGCAGCCATCAGCCTGAATAGTGCGGCCGACCTGCGGCCTTGCTCCCCGTGCTGCACACACACTCCTGCTTAGCTTGATGGCGGCGTCGTCTTGCTGCCGCGGGTATTGGATGCTCTGCCCTGCTGAAGGATGGAACTTTCTTCAGCTTTCTTCCGGCGCCTGGTCGACCCCTAGGCGGGCAGTGCGTCAGCTACCGGGGCATGCGCCAGCGAGTTTGCCAGCGAGCAGAGTGCCAGGCGGAACGTGTCGCTCACGTTCTGTGCCGTCCAGCCCTGTGCTTCCGGACCTGCAGCCTCGCGCAGCAGCCCTGCAGCGGCTTCATTGCCCTGCCCCAGCACAGCCCTCTGCACAAAGATCGCCCGTTGCTCGACCGGGAGGCGGTCCAGCCACTCACGAAGGCCCTGCCGAAGCTCCGGCTTGCCCTGTTGTTCCAGCCATTGCCGAAGCTGTGTCGGCGTGATGCCGGCAGCGGAAAGATCATCGTCCTGGATACATGGATCGTGCAGATCACGTGTGGCATGGCTCTGTGAGAAGGCATCCGGCTGCACGGCAACGATCCGCGACAGGGCCCCACGCACGACGCACGCACGCGCCTGTTCCCGTGCAGCCTCTGGATTCAGGCAGGGATCGATCTCCATCGTCGCAACGGAACTCTCGATCAACTCGAGCGCTTCCGTCTCGTCCCCCACCAGGAGACAGGCCAGCTGGAAAAGCTCCAGCGCCATGCCCTGCACCGCTCCTGCGTCACCGCATCCACCACTTGCCATCGGCTCACCTCTCGGGCCTGCGCCCGTCTCTTCATCTTCCGCCCGGCTCCTTCAGCGGTCAACTGGGACCGTTCCGCGCATTAGGCCGACAGACCGAGCCCGGCAGGGTACCCGGCCCGGTAACTCAGCTGACACTCAGACAAAATCTCCCTTTCATCAATGCGTCCGTTCCTCCATATAGCATTGGGAATCGCGCGCGTGCCCTGGGAAAGCAGCAACTTATGAATGACGAACAACGCAACCTCTTCATCTCTCGCGACAGCTCCTGGTTGAACTTCAACCGGCGGGTGCTCGAAGAAGCCCGTGACAGGAGCAATCCCCTGCTCGAGCGGGTGAAGTTTCTGGCCATCACCGCCTCCAATCTCGACGAGTTCATCGAAGTTCGGATCGCCGGCATGCTCCAGCGCATCGAGGAGGGCCTCGGGGAACCAGGCCCCGACGGCATGACCGCCCAGGACCTGCTCGACCAGATCACACTCGACACCCACGACTTTGTCTCCGAACAGTACAGCTGCTGGAACAACGAGCTCCACCCCGCTCTCTGCAAGGAAGGGATCCGCATCCTCGCCTGGGCCGAGCTCAGTGATGCCGCCAAGAAGGCAGCGACCGAGCTTTACCAGCGGGACGTCGATCCCCTGCTCACCCCGATCACCATTGACCCGCGCCACCCCTTTCCACGTGTGCTGAACAAGGCCCTCTGCGTCGCGCTGCTGCTTCGCCGCAAGCGCAAGGGCGCCAACGCAGCCGTGCTCGGCGTGGTGACTGTTCCCCGCGCGCTGCCCCGCTTTGTCCGGCTGCCCCAGTCCGCCGACAGCAAGACCGAGGACTTCCTCTTCCTCCACGACCTCATCGAGCACCAGGCCGCCGGCATGTACCGCGGCTACGAGATCGTCTCAACAGCAGCCTTCCGCGTCACCCGCAACTCCAACCTCTACTTCGAGGAAGAAGAAGCCCGCTCCCTGCTTGAGGCCGTCCGCTCGGAGCTCCACAACCGGCGCAAGGGCGATGCCGTGCGGCTCGAGATCGAGCAGGATGCTCATCCCGAGATCATCGAGCGCCTGCGCTCCAACTTCGAGCTCGACGAGACCCAGGTCTATCGCACGGACGGTCCCGTCAACCTCTCCCGCCTGATGACGCTCTACGGCGAGCTCCACCGGCCGGACCTGAAGTACGCGCCATTTACCGGCCGCGAACTCCGCCTCCATCGCAAGTCGACCGACCTCTTCGACGAGCTGCGGCACCATGACATCCTGCTCCACCACCCCTACGACTCCTACGACGCAGTGGTTGGCTTCATCGAAGCCGCGGCCGCCGATCCGGGCGTCATCTCGATGAAGCAGACGCTCTACCGCACCAGCGATGACTCGCCCATCTTCCGGGCCCTCACCGAGGCCGCCCAGACCAAGGAGGTCACGGTCGTCGTCGAGCTCACCGCCCGCTTCGACGAAGCCTCGAACATTCGTTGGGCGCGCAACCTCGAGGACGCCGGCGTCCAGGTCTTCCATGGCATCGTCGGCCTCAAGACCCACTGCAAGCTCGCGCTCGTCGTTCGCCGGGATGCCGATGGCGAGATGCGGCGCTACGCCCACCTTGGCACCGGCAACTACAACCCGGTCACCTCGCGCTTCTACACCGACATCAGCCTGCTCACCTCGGACCCGGCGATTACCGCCAGCGTCCACTCGGTGTTCAACTACCTCACGGCACACTCCGAGTCCGACGACTACGCCCCGCTGCTGGTCGCGCCGATGACCCTCGCCCAGGGCACCATCCGCCTGATCCAGCGCGAGACCGAGCATGCCCTGGCCGGCCGACCGGCGCGCATCGTCGCCAAAATGAACTCGCTGCTCGAACTGAGCGTCATTGAAGCCCTCTATGCGGCCTCCGAGGCCGGGGTCGAGATCGACCTGATCATTCGCGGCATCTGCTCCCTTCGCCCAGGCCTGCCCGGCATCAGCGAACGTATCCGGGTCCGCTCCGTGGTCGGGCGCTTCCTGGAGCATTCCCGCATCTTCTACTTCAGCAACGCAGGCGACGAGGAGATCTACTGCGGCTCGGTAGACTGGATGCCGCGCAACCTCTTCGAGCGCTGCGAAGTAGCCTTCCCCATCAAGGACCCGGCGCTGCGCAACCGCATCCGAACCGAGATCCTCGATGCCTACCTGGCAGACACCGAAAAGACCCGTCTGCTCCGGCCGGACGGCAGCTACGGCAAGCTCAGCGACACCGAAGAGGCCAAAAAGCACCCGGCCTTCAACGTGCAGCAGTTCCTGATGAATGTTGCTGAAGGCAAGGTCTCGATCGACGCCATCCCGCTTGAAAACCTGGAAATGCTGACCTCCACCAGCGACAAGCTGGAGGTGCGGGAAGACCTCAGCGCCGCAACCACGGAGGCGAAAGTGGTGGGCGTCCGGAAGAGCCGCCGCCGCAAGCTGCTCAAGGGAGACGCCTGACAAAAGGCTCGCGCCGAACCCGCCTATGCTACCGTCAAGTCAGCCGTTTCCGCCTGACTCCGGCCGCCCATTCTGGCCCTTCCAAGGACTTCTCCGCTCGAGCTATGCATATTCTCGTAACCGGCGCTGCCGGCTTCCTGGGCTCTCACCTTGCAGACCGCCTCCTGGCAGACGGTCATTCCATCCTCGGCGTGGACAACCTCTCGACCGGAAGCACCCGCAACGTCGAGCACCTGGCCCGGGAGCCCCGCTTCCGCCTGGAGCACCACGACATCTGCAGGCCCTTTGATTTTGGGCCCGTCGACTACGTCTACAACTTCGCCTCACCGGCAAGCCCGGTCAATTACCATCAGCTCGGCATCGAGACTCTTGAGGTCGGATCGAGCGGCACCCGCAACGCGCTTGAGGTCGCGAAACGCTACGGAGCCGGCTTCCTCCACGCATCCACCTCGGAGTGCTACGGGGATCCTCACGTTCACCCGCAGACCGAAGACTACTGGGGCAACGTCAACCCGGTCGGCCCACGCTCGGTCTACGACGAGGCCAAGCGCTTCTCCGAAGCACTGGTCACCGCCTACCAGCGCTACTACGGGCTCAGGACCCACCTGGTGCGCATCTTCAACACCTATGGTCCACGCCTAGGCCGGGATGATGGTCGCGTCATCTCGAACCTCCTGGTGCAGGCGCTGCGTGGCGAACCCATGACCGTCTATGGCGACGGCCTCCAGACCCGCTCCTTTTGCTACGTCTCCGATGAGATCGAGGGCATCGTGGCCCTGGCGGCATCGGACGAGCACACCCCCGTGAACATCGGCAATCCGATCGAGTGGACCATTCTTGAATGTGCCGAGACGATCCGTCGGATCACTGGCTCGGCTTCCGAAATCGTCTTCCAGCCGCTGCCCCAGGATGATCCGCTCCAGCGTAGACCGGACATCACGAAAGCCCGGCGGCTGCTCGGCTGGGAGCCGAAGATCGACCTCGAAACCGGCCTTCGTCTCTCGCTCGACTATTTCCGCGCTACCCTGCTCGGCGAACCCGAAGCCGCGGTGCCGGGATCCCCCGCCAGCTGCTAGCAGCGAAGCTCAGGCGGGCGTGAACTCAACCGTGAGCGCCCCTGGGTTGCCCGTGACGCGAACCCCTTCAAGCGTGCGGACAAGGTAGTCAGCATCCGGGAGCTGTTCTGCGGTATGCGAGAACAGGGTTCCAACGACCACACACCCGGCGGCCTTCCCGGCCGTGCAGCCCGCAGGGGCGTCCTCAAACACCAGGCACTCCGCCGGGTCGAACCCCAACAGCTTCGCACCACGCAGGTACGGTTCAGGGTGCGGCTTGCCATGGGCCACCATGTCTGCCGAGATGAACGCCTTCGGCGGCCTCAGCCCGGCATGCTCCATGCGCACTCGCGCCAGCCGCTCCGTCGCCGAGGTGCACACCGTCCAGCGCCCTTCGGGAAGGCTCGCGAGCAGCGCCTGGACCCCTGGCAGCACCTCGATACCCTCTTTGTCATCGATCTCGATCTGCTCGATAACCGCCAGTTCGGTCTCGTCATGGAGGTCAGGCCGCAGCAGCCGGATCGTCTCGATCGCCCGCTTGCCATGGGCGGTGAGGATCGCCTTTGCCCCGTCGACCCCGCGCATGTCTCCCCACTTGGCCCATGAGCGCTCCACCGACCCGAGACTCGAAACCAGGATGCCGTCCATGTCGAACAAAATGCCCTGTACCGTCAGCTTGACCACTGTGCTCCTTGCTTTCTTCGTACCCGCATGCCGGATCGCTCAGGCTGACAAATGATGCGTTTCTGCTGCAGAGAGGATCCTGGGCCGCGAAGCCGACTAGCTCAGCGTTGCGAAGTACTCCTTCATGCGCCGCGCACCTTCTTCGACTGCCTCATGCGACACCGCATACGACAACCGGATGTGCTCGTGCGTGCCAAACGCCTCGCCCGGCACGGCCACCACGCGGGCCTCATTGAGCAGCCGCTTCGAGAGCTCCATTGCCGTGGCCGGACCACCTGGCTTGCCAAGGTACTCCGAAACATTCGGGTAGACGTAGAACGCGCCCTCGGGCTTGGTGCAGGTGATCCCCGGGATCTCTGCCAGCCGCCCCAAGATCCGGTCGCGCAGCTTCACGTAGTCCGCCCGCATCTCGCGCACACATTCCTGCGAGGCCGACAGCGCTGCGGCGCTCGCCTTCTGCACAAAGGATGAGGCGTTCGAGGTCGACTGCGACTGCAGCTTGCTCATCGCCGCAATGATCGGCTTTGGCCCCAGCGCATAGCCCGCGCGCCAGCCCGTCATCGCGTAGGTCTTCGAGAGCGATCCGAGAACGATCAGGTGGTCCTTGATGGTCGTGTCGTCCTTGCCGAGCGAGGCACCCGAGACAAGCTCACCCTCGAACTGCAGGTAGATGTAGCACTCGTCGATCAGGAGGTAGATGCCGCGCTCAGCCGCCATGCGCACGATCCGGAACAGGTCGTCCTTCGCGATTACGGACCCGGCCGGATTCGAGGGGGTGTTGAGCATGATCGCCTTGGTGCGTGGCGTGATCGCGGCCTCGATTGCATCCGCGGTGATGCGGAAGTTCTCCGACTCCTTTGTCTCGAGAAACACCGGCGTCGCGCCCGCGTACTGGATGATGTCCTTGTAGGACACCCAGAACGGCACCGGCACGATCACCTCGTCGCCGTGATCGATGAGCACCTGGATGACGTTGAAGATCGCGAGCTTGCCACCGGTTGTAAACACGGCCTCGTCCGGTGCGTACGCCGTCCCGAAGTCGGCAGCATGGCGCTCCACGATCGCCCTTCGCACATCCGGAATGCCCGGCACCGCCGTGTACCGCGTGAAGTTGTTCTCGATCGCCTGGATCGCTGCATCCTTGATGTGGCGCGGCGTCGCGAAGTGCGGCTCGCCGGCTCCAAAGTCCACCAGGTCCACGCCCTCGCCGCGCAGCCGGGCTGCTTCGGCGGTGACAGCCATGGTCGCGGAGACCTCGATGCGGTTGATACGGTCAGAGAACAGCTTGTGGGCAGTGGCGGTGGCGGTTGCGCTCATGACCATAGTTTTTCAGATTTTTCCGCGGACGTGTGGATGATCTGCCCTCCTCGGCCCGGAACCTCGGCCCGGTAGCTCGGCCCGGTACACTAACCTCTTGTCCACCACGCCCCAGCCCGAAGACTCCGCCCCGCTTCGCACCCGCCCGCTCCACCAGCTCGCGGTGGTGCTCGTCTCTCCGCGGAACACGCTCAACATCGGCGCAGTGGCGCGCGCCATGAGCAACTTCGGCGCTGCAGATCTGCGTGTCGCCAACATCTTTTACAAGGACTTCCGCTCTGCTTCCTCGGCGGTCGGTCCCTCCGCGGCGCTACTTCGAACCGCGCGCGACTACAACACCACGGCCGAAGCCGTCCGGGATGCGCACCTGGTTGTCGGCACCACCGGCGCCGTGGACCGCGTCTTTCTGCAACCGATCGAGCGGCTTGAGCGTGCGGCGGCCCGCATGCGCGAATCCCTCGACAAAGGGCAGCGCGTCGCCCTGCTCTTCGGCTCAGAAAAGTTTGGCCTCTCGAACGATGACATGAGCCGCTGCCAGCTGCTGCTGCGCATTCCGACGCGCGAAGAGCACCCCTCGATGAATCTCGGCCAGGCAGCCGCCCTGTGCCTCTACGAGCTCGCCCGGCTGGACGCCCCCGCCGCCGCTGGCCCCATCCTCGCCCCTCCCGCGCTGCCGCCCTGGGAGCTTCCGCAGAACTTCCCCCGCATCGCCGAAGACGTCTCGGAACCGGCCCCGGCCGAAGCCATGGAGCGCATCACCGACCTGCTCGAACAGGCCCTGATCGAAAGCGCCTATCCCGGAATGGGCTCGCCGACCCGCTCCCGTCAGCTACGCACCATGATCCGGCGCGCGCCACTTTCCGGGCGCGATGCTGGCCTCGTCACCGGCTTTCTGCGCCAGATGCTATGGAAGCTGCGCGGGGGCGGCACCCCGCCCGACCTCCGCGCATGAGTCCCCACCGGCAGTCCAGCCCTGACAAGAGCGTGGTACACAATGGGAACAACTCCCGGCAGATGAGGAACTGATTGAGCCTGCTCCTGATCCAGATCACCGTGGTTCTGCTTGTGACACTTGGCTGCGGCATCATCGCACTCAGGCTGGGCCAGGCACGGGTGATTGGAGAGATCATCGGGGGCATCCTGCTCGGTCCCTCCGTGCTGGGTCGGATCTCTCCCGGCATCGGAGCGCACCTCTTCCCGGCGGCGTCGCTCGGCGCCCTGGAACAGCTCTCCACCATCGGTCTCGTGCTCTTCCTCTTCACTGTCGGCATGGAGCTCGACGACTCGCAGCTTCGCCGGCAGCGGTTCACCGCGCTCGCGGCCAGCGGCACCAGCATCCTCATTCCCTTCCTGTCGGCTGTGCTGCTGGCGCACTCCCTGCGCACGCGCTTTGCGCCGCACGGGATCGGCAGCGTTCCATTCACGATGTTCCTGGGCATCAGCATGAGCATCACGGCGTTCCCGGTGCTCGCGCGCATCCTCGAAGAGCGGGGGCTGATGAACACGCCGCTCGGCACCACCGCGATCCTGTGCGCCGCCGTGGATGACGTCGTCGCGTGGCTGCTGCTCGCCGTTGCCCTGACCCTGGTGGACACCCACGGCACAGCCGGTACGCTGCTGCTCCATTTCGGCATGCTCGCCGCGTACATTCTGTTCATGCTGGGCGTGGTTCGCCCGCTGGCGACAAGGGTCGTCAAGCGGCGCAACAATCCCGAGCTTGGCCTTGGACTCCTTGGACTCACCGTGGCCGGTGCGTTTGCGTCCGCAGCAGCCACCGAGTGGGCCGGCGTGCACCCGCTCTTCGGCGCCTTCATCGCGGGCGTCTGCTTTCCACGCGTCCAGCCCTGGCAGCATGCCATTCGGGGTCGCCTCGAGATGATCACCTCGGTGCTGCTCCTGCCCCTGTTCTTCGCCCTCACCGGCCTGCGCACCCGGCTGGACCTCCTCGACAACAGCACCACCTGGCTCTGGGCCGGCATCGTGCTGCTCGGCGCCGTCGGAGGCAAAGTGGGAGGCGCCGCCCTTGCAGCGCGCTGGTCCGGGCAAAGCTGGCGAGCCGCTGCTACCCTGGGAGCGCTGCTGAACACCCGTGGACTGGTCGAGCTGGTCGTCCTGAACATCGCCTACAACGTGGGCGCGTTCTCGCCGACCCTGTTCACCATGCTCGTCGTCATGGCGCTCGTCACCACCATGTGCACCACGCCCCTGCTCAACTTCCTGAAGGTACAGGGAACCGAAACCGGGCAGCCGGCTGAAGCCTAGGCGGGCGAGTTGCTCATCGCTGCGCGCCGCTGCAGCCGGTCGATCACCAGCTGTGGAACCAGGCCGTCCACCGACCCACCCACGCGAAAGACTTCCTTCACCAGGCGTGAACTTACATAGGAGTACTTCGCGTCCGGCATCAGGAAGATCGTCTCGACCTCGGGATTGAGGCGCCGGTTCATATGCGCCATCTGCAACTCGTACTCATAGTCGGAGATCGCGCGGATGCCACGCAGCACGGCATGGGCATGTTGCTCCCGTGCGAAGTCCACCAGCAGACCCTCGAAGGTGGCAACCTCGACATTCTGGAAGCCGCGTGTCCCCTCGCTGAGCATCTCGACGCGCTCCGCCACCGAAAACAGCGGATTCTTCGATGAATTGCGTAGAACCGCAACGATCAAGCGATCAAAAAGCTTTGCTCCGCGCGCGACCAGGTCCAGGTGACCGTTGGTGACGGGATCAAAGGAGCCGGGATAAATCGCGGTTACGGTGTGCACGGCGCTTTGAGTGTAGCAGGCACCCCCTGGGACTAGCCCTTTGCGGCTGCGGCGGGCTCCTTGACACTGCCCGGAACCTTCCCGGTGTTCAGCCACTCAGCGTAGACATGTGTAAACTCCGCGCCAAAGAAGAAGATCTGCGCCGCGTAGTAGACCCAGACCACCAGCACCACCAGCGACCCTGCCGCTCCGTAGGTCGACCCCGGGCTCGCTTTGCCGAGATACAAACCGAGCGCCAGCTTGCCGAGCGAGAACAGCAGCGCTGTCACCACAGCGCCAAGCCGCACATCGCGCCAGGGAATATGCGTCTCCGGCAGGTACTTGAAGATGAGTGCGAACAAAAGCGAGATACCGCCAAACGCGATCACGAAGTTGAAGACCAGCAGCATCGCCGCTGGAAAGTGCAGGTGTGCCGTGAGGTAGCCGCTGGTCGCCGACAGCGCGGTGCTGACGAGCAGAGAGACAAGCAGGAGGAAGCCCACGCTGAAGACCATGCCAATTGAGAAGAAGCGCTCCCGCAGCATTGCTTTGAACCCGGAGATGTTCGCCGGATCGACTTCCCAGATGGTGTTCAGCGCAGAGCGAAGTTCATTGAAGACGCTGGAGGCGCCAAACAGCAGCGTCGCGAGTCCGAGCAACGTCGCGATAATGCCCGAGGACACCTTTTGCCCGCTTGCCAGCAGCGACTCCACAGCCTGCTTGCCGTCCGGGCCGACCAGCGACCGGACCTCTTCGAGCAGGTGGGCCTGCGCATCGGAGTGGTTCAGGAAGACCGAGACCAGCGCGACCGTGAAGATCACCAAGGGCGAGATCGAGAGCACCGTGTAGAAGGCGAGCGACGCCCCCAGCCGCTGGGCATTGTCATCGTTCCAGTCATTGAAGCTCTGCTTGAGCAATGCGAAAAAAACGGCGATGGATGGAATTGGAGATCTCCTGGCTCTTCCTGCATCTGTGGCTGTTTTGGTTGGATGTACAGGGACGCCGCTCTGCCTGCTCAAAAGCAGGAATGCGCTGCGAGATGAGCGACTTACGATGACCTCCGTGCCTGGAAACGCTGAGCGGCAGGCAACTCATTGCGGCCCGGCCTGCCGCTTTCAACAGAACTCCGCTCCCGAACAGTGCACAATAAGGGGGAGGATCCTTCTTGGCTGACGCGGTTATCACCCCAACTTCGGACGAGGTCATCCCCCACTGTCCCCACTGCGAGACGGTGGTGATGCGACGACGACGACGACAGGGCGCGTGGGAGAAGATCGTGCTCTCGGCCCTGCGCCTGTACCCCTGGGAGTGCCGGCTTTGCCGCAAGACCCTGTTCCTGCGGCGGCGATTCCCGCCCTATGATTCCACCAAGGACACCGGCGGCCGGGGAAAGCCGCCCTTTCCTGTTCGCCCGCGCAGCCCCTTCACCAGGCAAACCAAGCACGGGCGCAAGATCGGCTAAGCCTGATCTACCGGGTGCCTGAAAACTCCAGATAGCCCCAGCGATCCGGTACATGCATGTTGATCACGCCCTGCGGGGACCACACCCAGTTGTCTTCTTTCGGGTTCCCGGGGGTCCACTCCACACGGCTGAAGTTGATGCGCCACGTGGTTCCATCGACCGGCCTGGGCACGTCCTGGCGGGACTGGAACGCACTCAGCGGGTACGCGATCTCGACCGTCCAGCCGCGATCCTTGTCGCCTGATTTGTTGAGCGTGCCCTGCACGGCAACCGCTGTTTTCAGGCCCTGGATGTCCCAGCTGTTGTCGGCCTTTCCACCCTGGTTGTAGGGCTTGTTCAGGAACAGGTCCCACCCGGTGTTGAGCGCGTTGATCTCGAACTCATAGTAGCTCGCAGTGGCGGGCAGCGGCTTCACGAAGACTTCGAAATCGTTGTCGTGGAAGATCACCGAGTCATGCTGCGTCAGCGTTGCCTTGACGTCCGGCTCCTCAAGTTCCGCGCCGATGTAGAGGTACCGGTCATCCCAGAGCATCTTGACGCGCGTCCGAAAGCGCGGCTTCGGCATGGACACCCCCTGGATGTCCACGAAGTCCGAGGTCCACTCGGCCTCGGCCCACGCTGGATCGTTGAGGGTTCCATCGATGCGCACGGGAGCGGTGACGTGGTGGCAGGTGTAGCGGAGTGGGGCCGGTTGCTGGGCCAGCGCTACGGTAGTCGCCGACAGCAGCAGTGTTGCAGAAAGAGTGCGAAGCATGGGACTCTTCTTTCCTCGAGAGATACCCCTTCATCTTCGCTCATCCAGACGCAGAAAGGGCGAGCCGAAGCCCGCCCTCCTGCGACTGCAACCAGACTGGTTACATACCGAGCGCTTTGCTGCCGCGAGCCGGCCGCACCACTTCCTGTGCCATCGCGGGACCATCCACAGGTACCGGCGGGATCTCGGCGGCCGCGTCTTTTCCTGCGATGCCAAGCTTCTGCCGCACCTGCGCGTCGATCCGCGCAAACACATCCTTGTTGTCCTTGAGGAACTGACGCACATTCTCACGGCCCTGGCCGATACGCTCGCCAGAGTAGCTGTACCAGGCACCAGACTTGTCGACGACATTGTGGGTCACCGCCAGGTCCAGCACATCGCCCTCGCGCGAGATACCCTCGCCGTACAGGATGTCGAACTCGGCCTCCCGGAACGGCGCCGCAACCTTGTTCTTCACGATCTTGACCTTGGTGCGGGAGCCGACAACCATGTCGCCTTCCTTCACCGCGGCGATCCTGCGAATGTCCACACGCACCGACGAGTAGAACTTCAGCGCGCGGCCGCCGGTGGTTGTCTCCGGATTGCCGAACATGACGCCGATCTTCTCGCGGATCTGGTTGATGAAGATCAGGCAGGTACGCGACTTCGACACCGTGCCGGTCAGCTTCCGCAATGCCTGTGACATCAGGCGCGCCTGCAGGCCCATGTGCGAATCGCCCATCTCGCCATCGAGTTCGGCTTTCGGCACGAGCGCCGCCACGGAGTCGACCACGAGCACGTCAACTGCGTTCGAGCGGACAAGAGCCTCCGTGATCTCGAGCGCCTGCTCGCCGTAGTCCGGTTGCGACACCAGGAGGTTGTCGATGTCGACGCCAAGCTTTTTTGCATACTGCGGATCAAGCGCATGCTCGGCATCCACGAACGCTGCTAGGCCGCCGGCCTTTTGCGCTTCCGCGATGATCTGCAGGGTGATCGTCGTCTTGCCGGAAGACTCCGGGCCGAAGATCTCGATCACACGCCCGCGCGGCACCCCACCCACGCCGAGCGCCGCGTCAAAAGAGATCGATCCGGTCGAGATGGCCGAGATAGCCAGCGTGTCCTTGCTGCCCAGACGCATGACCGATCCCTTGCCGAACTGCTTGTCCAACTGCGAAAGTGCTGCCTCAATTGCCCGCGTCCGATCGTCAGCCACGCTTGTTTCCCCCAGAAAGAGTCCGAATAGAGCAGCACCCGGCCGGCGTGATGCAGACCGAAGAAAGGTGTCCTGATTCGCTACAGAGACTATCGGTAGACTACCATTTGCAACGCCCAAAGGCGAAGAAAAGACAAAAACCGAAGTTTACTCAAGAGGACCATTCTGGCACTCAGCGCTTCAGCAAGTCTGCGCTCTCCCGCACGTCCGTGACGCGAAAATACGGCGCGAGCGAGGGGTGCCGTCGCGCCACAGCCTGGTACATCTCCCAGGCCACCCGCCGGTAGGAAAGATGCCCCTGCGGGGCTGATCGCAGTTCCGAGATGTACAGCGCCTCGGCGAAGTCCATCCGGAACAATGCCCGGGTCCGCGTAGCCAGCGGCAGGAGGTACTGTTCGGCTTCAGCGCCAAGGCCAGCGCGCTTGCCCGCCACCTCCGCCATGGCCGTCTGGAACACCGGCGCGAGCGATCCCAGGCCCCCCGGCGTCTCAAAACCATGCCGGTCCGTGAAGCCCTGCATCAGCTGCACGCAACGCCGGTGCCGGTGCATATCCCGGAACCCGCCGATGTCCATCAGGATGTCGAAGCGGAACCGCTGCCCTGCTGCGAACTCGCGCAGCAGCTCATCGTGACGTCCCCGCTCCCGGAAACCTAGCTCGATGATCTCGTTCCGGCGCGCTTCCGGGAGCGCCGCCACGTGGTCGCGCAACTGCCGAAAGGGGTAGTGGGACGCTGAATAGAGCAGGCTGGTTGCGAGATCGACCTCAAGCGTGTCGCTGTCTTCCACCAGATCGACCAGCGGCACTTCGGCGATTGCGGCCTCGCCCATCAACTCGGCGGCAGCGGCGGTCATCAACGCGCGTGTCTCGATGGCGTACTGGTTCGGGACGGCATACTTCACCAGCGTCGGCGCCACCCGCACCTCGCGCCGGAGCATCGCGGCATCGGCGTCTGGGAGGCTCGCGGCGATCCGGTCGAGTTCGGCAGCCTGCGGGTTCCATGCTGCCCCGCCCGCGGCCGCTCGCAGCTGTTCCCCGAGCGCCTGGATCTCGGGCAGTGGATAGGAAAGCAGCCGCGCCACCTGGGTCTCGAGGGTGCGGGCATTCACAATCTGGCCCAGCGAGGTATTCGCCGCCATGGGGAGCAGGTATCGCGCCACGTCGAAGGCCCGGGCGCGCAAGGTTCGATCAAAGGCGTCCGGCTTCATCGCCTCCGGGCGCGGGGTCCCCGCCTTCAGCTCCTCGAAAACCCCATCCGACACTGCGCGATAGCGCGCAAACAGCGCCGTTATCGCCTCCGTGTAGCGCTGCCGGTCCGCGCCTCCCTCAAAGGTGGGGGTGTACCAGCCGCTCTTCTCAAAATCCTGGTAGCGCGTGGAGCGCTCCTGTCCATCCCAGCGCTGCTCATCAACCAGCACAATGGCTGCCAGAAGCGACAGACGCTCCACGGCAAAGGCCAGGTGAGCAAGATCGGCGATCGAGCGGTGGCCATATTGAAAGTAGAAGGTATTCAGAAACTGTTCGGCCCGCTGCGCGCTGATCTCCCGCAGCGACTCTTTCAGTGACAACGACGACCGGGAGTACTTGGCCATGGCGTAGGCAAGGACTTCCGGATCAGCTCCATGGACCGCGTAGACCTCGGTGTTTCCGCTCCCGGATAGAGCGCGTCCCTCTCCAGCATTGTTCATCGCTCCCAGAATACCGATTCGTGTCAGCCGGCCCTACTTTCTTGCAGCCCAGAAAGCACGGTTCGGGCCAAGTAGGAGAAAATAGACCCGGCATGACCGCTCACCCCTCATCGCCGGCGCCGGGCAGCCCGTCCTCGAATGACGAGGCGATCCTGCGCTCGGTGGATCACCGGCCTGGTCCGCTACCGAAGAAGCCATGGGTGATGCAGCAGCGGTGGAACGATCTCCTGTTTGCACACTGGCCCGTTCCAAGCACCGCCGTGCAGGCGACCCTGCCACCGGGCCTCGTCGCGGACCGCTTCGATGGGGTGGCCTGGCTGGGCGTCGTGCCTTTTGGCATGGATCGTATCCGGCTGCACGGGCTCCCCACCGTCCCCGGCGCACGCAGCTTTCCAGAGCTCAACCTTCGCACCTATGTGCGCGAACGTGGCACCAACCGGACCGGGGTCTACTTTTACTCGCTCGATGCAAGCAATCCCCTGGCCGTCATGGTTGCGCGCGCCGCCTTCCACCTCCCCTACTACTGGGCGAACATGTCGATGCGCTCCGGGGATACCCCGGGGCTGGCACGGGAGATCCGCTACAGCAGCCGGCGGCTGCTCGCGCCACACCCGGCACAGTTCCGCGCCCGCTATCGAGGCCTTGGCGCCATGGCGCAGGGGCCGCTCGAGCAGTTCCTGACCGCCCGGTACGCCCTGTACACCACAGACCGCAGGGGAACGCTGCTTCGCGGTGACATACACCACCTGCCCTGGCCACTCGAACGCGCCGAGGCAGAGTTCGAGCTGAACCAACTCCCGGCAGCCCACGGCTTCACCCTGCCGGATCGCTCTCCCGTGCTCCACTACTCTCGCGAGCTCCTGGTCTACGTCTGGGCTCTCAGCCCGGCTGAAACAGTGCACAGCTTCGCGCGGGCAGTCGTGGCCCCGCCCAAGACAGCGCCAGCGGGCAGCCCCGTAGCGACCCGCGTTCCCCGGTAGCACCCCATCCCATCCGCAACGAAAGCGAGTTCCTCACCGTGACCGAAACCACCTCATCCCAGCCGCTCGCCGGCAAGACTGCGCTTGTGACCGGCGCCTCCCAGGGCATCGGACGCGCCGTTGCCCTGTGCCTCGCCTCGGCCGGCGCTCGCGTCCTCCTGGCCGCCCGCAACGGAGACAAGCTGGCCGCCGTTGCTGCCGAAATTGCAGCCGCAGGCGGAGAAGCACACACCTACACGCTTGACGTGGGCAATGAAGGCTCGATCCGCGAAGTTGCCAAGGCGGCGCTTGCTGCCCACGGCACCATCGACATCCTCATCAACAATGCGGGAATCACGCGCGACGGGCTGATGATGAGGCTGAAGCGCGCGGACTGGGACGACGTGCTCAATACCAATCTCACCGGCACGTTCCTGATGACGCAAGCCGTGCTGCCAGCCATGATCAAGGCGCGCTGGGGTCGCATCGTTTCTGTGAGCAGCATCGTCGGGCAAACCGGCCAGGCAGGCCAGGTGAACTACTCCGCGAGCAAGGCAGCCCTGCTCGGGTTGACCCGCTCGCTTGCACGCGAGGTCGCTTCTCGCGCGATCACCGTCAACGCCGTTGCCCCGGGCTACATCGAGACGGCAATGACTGAGGTGCTGACCGATTCACAAAAGGCGGCCATGCTGCAGCACGTGCCCCTCGGCCGTGCCGGGACCGAGGCCGAAGTTGCGAACGCTGTGTTGTTTCTTTGCTCACCCGGCGCCAGCTACATCACCGGGCACACGCTCGACATCAACGGCGGCCTGTTCATGCAGTAGGACGCTCTTACGCGACGCCTGTCTTGCAGACCTCGCCGGTAAGCCGCTGGGCAAGCGAGGTAGAGGCCTCCGATAGCCGGGGATGTCCTCCGGCTGCCGGCGGCTCCTCAGGATGCACACGCTTCCAGAGTTCCGCGTTCAACTCGGCACCGATCAGGATCGACACCGACGACAGATACAGCCACAGCATGAGCACGATGATCGCGCCGAGTGACCCGTAGGTGGCGTTGTAGTTGGAGAAGTGGCTGATGTAGACATCCAGTCCAAGCGACCCCAGAAACCAGCAGACCACCGCAAACGCGGCTCCCGGCAGCGCCGACCGTAGCGTGATCTTGCGATTCGGGCCGAGATAGTAGAGCAGCATCACGTTCGCAACGAAGGACAGGAAGATCAAAACCAGCCGCAGCGGCGGCCAGACTGCGGCAAACACCGCAGGCACCGGGATGATGTACGACAGGAGCCGGATCACAGGCGGCCCTGCCAGGATGCACAGGAGCGAGACGATCCCGATCGCGCCGCAGGTGCACGTCAGCAGGAGCGCCTGGACCCGGTCGCGCCACCAGGACCGCGGATCTTCGACGTCATACGCGATATTGAGCGCTTCGATCAGCGACGAGAACGACCCGGTCGCCGCCCACAGGTAGCTGAGGATGCCGATCGAGAGAATCTTCGCTGGGTGGATGGTCAGGATCGACGTTAGCAACCCCTTCACAAAGGCCATTGCGTCCGGCGGCACCAGGAGCGCCAGCATGTCCAGAAGTTGTTGAAACAGGTTGGGAATGTGCAGCGCGCTCAGGAGAGCGGACGCGACCATCAGCAGCGGCACCAGGGACATCAACAGGAAGAACGCTACCGCGGCCCCAATTGTCAGGACGCGTGTGCGGAAGATCTCGTTATAGAGAACCATGCACAGTCCCGGTACCTGCCTGATGTCCTCAGAGACTTTGCGGAACCGGGTTGTATTTGCTTCTGCCATGCGCGTCGTCGGATCCATGTACTGCATACCTTGCATTTCGGAAACGCGGGGGAGCCTTCCGTCTCGGGTATGGGATGCCGCCGCGCCATCTTGCGTCTTTTTACATTCTGCCTCAAATCTTTTTCACAGGATGAAAATTGAAAGAGCCACGGCAGAGCTCCATGAAACTCGCGGCGACACCTGGTACGTCTCACCTTGCAAGGCGCTTTTGACAGTTCCGAGAGCAAATGCTCAGAGTTCGCGGTTACTTGTTCAGTAGCCCTCAAAATCTTGGTTCGACGCACGCCATAGCCTTGTCTTCGCTGCATCGATTTTGATCTCCGGTGACTTTCGATAACGTCGACTAAGCAGAAAAACTCCCCATTGATATCGTTAACCGTGTTAACTCTAGAGTTAACCGAGCGCGTTCGCTTTGCGGACGATCGCTGAGATGAAATAGGACAGTAACCGACAAACGATGAAAATCGGCCAGACGATTCGCGGCTTTCGCCTGCAGCGTGGACTTTCACAGGGTGATATTGAGAAGCGGACAGGACTGCTCCGCTGCTACTTATCGCGTGTTGAGAATGGTCACACCGTGCCCTCGCTCGACACCCTGACGAAGATCGCGCAGGCACTCGAGGTTCCCCTTGCCCAGTTTTTCTCGGAAAACATGGCCCAGCGCGAGTTCCCGCTCCAGAAGGTTTCGGACGATGAACTACGCTTCTTGACGCAGATCCGTCGCTACTCGTCCAATCTGAACGACAGTGACAAGAAGCTGCTTCTGGCAATGGTTAGAAAGTTCGCGACCGCAACAAGTGCAACTCCTGCTTCCGCCTAGCTGCCGCCCAGCTTCCGCCTAGCTTCCCTGGACGTCGCCAAGATAGAAGGCACGGATCCCTGCACACAAGAGCAGGAGCAGAAGCGCCTCACCGACGATTGCGAGATTCCGACGTGAGGTAAACAAGGCTCGTGGTGCGCCGATCCGGGGCACCATGGGCAAGGCCAGCAAAAGCCCCGCCACGAAGCCGCCCAGATGGGCCATGTTATCGATCCGCATCGAGAAATGGCTCAGGTCCGATCCGAATCCCAGCACGAAGTTCAACACGGCAAACCAGATCACGTTCTTGCGGAGTGCTTGACGGTCGGCCGGGGGCAGCGGCAAGTACTTCGAGCTCAGCAGCACGATCAGCACGCCCGCAAGACCGAAGATCGCTCCAGAGGCGCCCGCACCAACAACCCCGCCGGAGCCATCACGTGCGAGCCCCGGGTTGATGGCAAGACTGAGCACGTTGCCCGCAAAGCCGGTCAGTATATAGGCGGCAATGGTGCCGGCAACCCCGAGCAGCGGCTCTCCCAGCAAGCCCAGGTTCCAGAGGCACCACATGTTCAGCCCAAGGTGCAGCAGCCCGATATGGACGAACATCGCGGTGATCAGCCGCCACCATTGCCCAAAGACCAGCACAAAGGGTCCATAATCGGCTCCCCAGTGGATCAGCTGTTCTGGCGATGGGGCAACAAGCGATACGCCGCTCAATGTCATGGCCAGGAACACCGCACAGTTGATGCCCACCAGGATGTAGGTGGCTGGAGCATCTGCCCAGCTGCGCTGCCGTCGCACTCTCGGTGCCTGCGGGGAAACCGACGGCGGCCCGGGCGGAAGCACCTCGGCATAGCCGCTGCCATAGGTGGTCACACTCGACGGAGATGTTGGGCCTAGGGGCGAAACCACCTCGCCTGTTGGCGGACGCTCCCACCCGATCTCGTCGCGGTCAGCCATGCCACTACGGTACCGGCTGCCTGATCACCCCGCAACTTACCGGTGGTTTGGCCCAGGGGCGCTGCGACACCGCGCCGCATGACAAGGCCCCCACCCCTTCGTACAATCGTGGCATCCCTACCCGCGCTTCTCAGCGCAAAATCCTGGAGGCTTTTCTACTTGACCGCGCTGAAACCTGTTCGCCGTGCCCTTTTAAGCGTCACTGACAAGGATGGCCTTGTGCCTTTTGCGAAGGCGCTGGTCGCGCATGGCGTGGAACTGGTCTCGACTGGCGGTACGGCACGCGCCCTGCGCGAGGGCGGCCTCACGGTCCGCGACATCGATGAGCTCACCGGCTTTCCGGAAATGCTCGATGGCCGCGTCAAGACGCTGCACCCCAAGGTGCATGGCGGCATCCTGCACATGCGCGCAAAACCCGAGCACCTCGACGCGGTCGCCAGACACGGCATCGAGCCGATCGACATGGTGGTTGTGAACCTTTACGCCTTCTCGAAGACTGCCGCCCGCGCAGGTGTACCCTTCGGCGAGCTCATCGAGAACATCGACATTGGCGGCCCCTCCATGCTGCGGTCAGCAGCCAAGAACTTTGAAGACGTGGCCGTGGTCACTGACCCACGCGACTACGAAGCCCTGATCACAGAACTCGGCGAGCACACCGGCCGGCTCACCCGTGCAACCCGTTTCCGTCTCGCACGCCAGGCCTTCAGCACAACCGCGGCTTACGATGTCGCGATCAGCAATGCACTCGATCGCATCGCGGAGGCTTATCCCACGCAGCCGCCCGTCGCCGATGCCCCGGCGGTGACGCCGGAACTTACTCCATTGCCGGAGACCCTGCGGCTGATCCTGCCGCGTACCGCCTCGCTCCGCTACGGCGAGAACCCTCACCAGAGGGCAGCGCTCTATGCCGATGGTTCGAAGCGTGGCGTCGCCGGCGCCCTGCAGCTGCAGGGAAAAGAGCTCTCCTACAACAACCTGGTGGACCTCGATGCCTGCTGGGAGCTTGCCCAGGAGTTCACCGGGACCTCGACCCACGCGCTGCACAGCCCGCATGCGCCGGCAATGGTCGCCATCATCAAGCACACCAACCCATGCGGCGCGGCTACCGGTGCCACGGTGCTCGAGGCCTACCAGAAGGCACTCGCGGCAGACCCGGTTTCGGCCTTCGGCGGCGTCGTCGCGGTGAATACCGAAATTGATGAAGCTGCCGCCGAGGAGATCGCCAAGCTTTTCGTCGAGGCCATCGTCGCCCCGGCGTACACGCCAGGAGCCCGGGAGCGTTTCGCCGCCAAAAAGAACCTGCGGCTGCTCGAGATCGAGCACAGCGCCGGCGCCCAGGTGTTCAAGCACGTTTCCGGAGGCCTCCTGGTGCAGGACGCCGACCGGGCCGGGGCCACGGCAGCCGACCTGGAGGTTGTCACGACGCGGCAGCCTACCGATGAGGAGGAGCGCGCCCTGTTGTTTGCCTGGCGTGTCTGCAAGCATGTGAAGTCGAACGCGATCGTCTATGCGCGGGATGGGCAGACGGTAGGAATCGGAGCCGGCCAGATGAGCCGGGTCGATGCGGCCCGCTTTGGCGCGCAGAAGGCCACTCTTTCGCTTGCGGGGACGGTTGCAGCCTCGGACGCCTTCTTCCCCTTTGCAGATGGCCTCGAGGTGGTCGCCGAGGCTGGAGCGACCGCTGTGATCCAGCCCGGCGGTTCTGTCCGGGACCCGGAGGTCATTGCGGCTGCGGACCGGCTGGGCATCGCGATGGTCTTCACCGGGCATCGTCACTTCCGCCACTGATTGCGCACGAGCAGAGGGCGGCGCGTTCACCCGCCCGGAACGGCGTTTCTGACAGAAGGAATCCAGAAGCCAGTTACAATCGTCTGATCGAGCAAGCTGCCCAGGAAATTGGCGGCTGAAAGGCAGCGAACGCGCCGCACGCCTATGATTCCTACAAGTTCTGCTTCAAACCGGACCCTCGCCGCACGCTCGGGAAGCCTCCTGGCCTTTGCTTCCCTGCTTCTGCTCCCGATCCCTGCGCACGCCCAGGCAAAGCCCTCTCAGCCTGTCACGGCCGCAGACAGCAAGGCTGATGCCTACTACCACTCCATGTTGGCGCACGGGTATGAGGAGCAGGCGATCGCCGGCGGCCAGCCCGAACTCGCCAGCCGGGCAATCGACGAGTACAAGGCCGCCCTTGCGGAAGACCCCAACTCGCCCAGCCTGAACAATGGTCTCGCGGAGTTGTACTTCCGCACCGGGCGTGTCAAGGATGCGATCGAGGCAGCGCAGGCAGAGATCGCCCGCGATCCGAACTCGCTTGAAGCGCACAAACTGCTTGGCCGCATCTACCTGCGTTCGCTCGGTGATGGCCAGACTGCGCAGAACAACGGCAGCAACCAGATGCTGCAGCTTGCGATTGCCGAGTACAACCGCATCGTCGCGCTGGAGCCGGGCAGCATCGAGGACCACCTCCTGCTGGGCCAGCTTTACTCCTTTGCCAAGGACTCCGGCCATGCGCAGGAGCAGTTCGGCGCAGCGCAGCGGATCAACCCGCACTCCGAAGAAGTCGTGCTGAACATGGCGCGCATTGATACGGAACAGGGCAACATCCGCGGCGCGATCCAGGTCCTCAACAGCCTGCCTGACGAAGACCAGACCGCCAAGACGGAGTACGCGCTCGGCGCAAGCTACGACCAGGCGAAGGAAACCAAGCGCGCGATCACGGCGTATCAGAAATCGCTGACGCTTGAGCCCGACAACCTGGACGTGGAACGCGCGCTGGCCGAGGCGCTGCAGCACGATGGCCAGGATAAGTCGGCTCTCGCGGCGTACAACGATGTGATCGACGGCGACCCGACGGACGCCTCGGCGTACCTGCATGCCGCCGAAATTGAGCGCGCGGAAGGCCGCTACGACGAAGCGCTGGCGAACCTGAAGAAGGCTGCGCCGCTTGCGTCGGACTCCCTGGAGATTCGCTACAACGAGGCGCTTGTGTACGAGCAGCTTGGGCAGTACAGCGACGCCGAGAAACTGCTGACAAAGATGGTGGCCGATGCAGAGCACTCAACCGGCGATTACTCTGCACCCGAGAAGAATAATTACGCGCTCTTCGTCGAGCACCTCGGCAATGTGCAAAGCGATCAGAACCGCACCGACGATGCGATCGCGACTTACAACAAGCTCATTCCGCTCGGCGGCGATTATGCGCTGACCGGCTACGGCGCGGAAGTGGACACCTATCGCGCGGCGCACCAGTACGACAAGGCCACCGCGGTACTCGAGCAGGCTACAGCCAAGTACCCGAAAAACCGCGGCCTGAAGCTCGCGCTTGCAAGCCAGCTTGCCTCGACAGGGAAGTTTGACGAAGGGGTGTCGATGGCGCGCAGCCTCCTCAACAACACCCCCCAGGATCGTGAAGTGTATCTGTCGCTGGCACAGATCGATACACGCGCCAAGAAGTGGAAAGAGACCAGCGAAGCGCTCGACAAGGCAGAGCAGCTCAGTACCACGGACCAAGAGCGCCTCGGCGTCTACCTGCAGCGTGCCGTGGTGGAGGATCGCCAGAAACACTTCGACGCTGCGGACGAAAGCTACAAGAAGGCTCTCGCGATCGACCCGAATAACAGCCTTGTGCTGAACGATTACGGCTACATGCTGGCGGATCGCGGCGCACGCCTGAATGAAGCGCTGAGCATGATCCAGAAGGCCGTGAAGCTCGACCCGGATAACTATGCGAATCTCGATTCGCTTGGCTGGACATACTTCAAGCTGGGCCAGTATGCACTCGCGGAGAACAACCTGCTCAAGGCCAGCCAGCGCAGTGCGCAGGATGCCACGGTGCATGAACACCTGGGCGATCTCTACGAAAAGACGGATCGACTGAAGCAGGCTGCGAACCAGTGGGAGGAGTCCCTGCGGCTGTTCGCCAAGACCGATCCCGCGGATGCAGAGCCGGGCGAAGGCTCGCGCCTCCAAAAGAAGCTCGACTCCGCGCGCGTGCGTCTAGCCAAGGAGATGCCCGGACCACAAACCGGCGATAAGACAGACAAGCAGCACCCGTAGCTGCTTGCACGAATGCAGGACTGCATGGACCGCCGCGCGCGCTGCCCGGTAGGAGGAGCAATCGCTCGAGTGGTCGCTCCTCCGGCACAGAAGCGATTACTCTAAACAGGCATGCAGTTCCCGCTTCACTCCTGTGCTGCCTCCGATGATCCCGCAGACGTGCTTGCCCAGCGCCAGCACCCGGAACCGGAGCACGCGTATCGCTCTGCCTTCGAGCGAGATCGCGCCCGCATCATCCATGCCCGCGCCTTTCGCCGTCTGGCAGGCAAAACGCAGGTGTTTTCCGAAGGGAGCGCAGCGAGCGAACCCTCGGATCATTTCCGCTCGCGGCTCACGCACACCATGGAAGTCTCGCAGATTGCGCGCACCATAGCGAAGACGCTCGGGCTCAATCCAAACCTCACCGAAGCACTCGCCCTTGTGCATGATATCGGCCACCCACCCTTTGGACATGCAGGCGAACGGGCGCTCGACGAGGCCCTGCGTGAGTACGGACTGCGCTTCGATCACAACCTGCATGCACTGCGGATCGTGGAGCACTTTGAGCAACGCTATGCCGCCTTTCGCGGCCTGAACCTGACCTTTGCGGTGCGCGAAGGCATCATCAAGCACTCGCACGATTACACGAGCGCAGAGCAGCCGCAGCTCGCGGAGTACCTGCTCGATCAGCAGCCGCCACTCGAAGCCCAACTGATCGATCTCGCCGATGAGATCGCGTACCTCACTGCCGACCTCGACGATGGCATGGAAGCAGAGTTACTCGAGATCGAGCACGTACGTGCGCATCTGCCACTCTTCGAACGCTTCTATGCGCCGATGGAGCAGAGCCACCAGGACGCCAGTCCCAAGCTCATCTTCAACGAGGCACTCAAGCTGATGCTCAACGCGCTGGTCAGCGATCTGCTCGTGGAAACCGTGCGACGAGTGAGAGAGGCCGGCGTAACGACACTGTCCGGCGTGCGCACGATCGGTAGCCGCCTGGTCGCATTTTCACCCGAGGTGGAGCGGGCGCGCGTGGAAGCGAAGCGCTATCTCTACGCGCACCTGTATGGTTCGCACGCGCTCGAGCGCGATCAC
The DNA here is from genome assembly GCA_965199135.1 of Acidobacteriaceae bacterium. Classification (GTDB taxonomy): domain Bacteria; phylum Acidobacteriota; class Terriglobia; order Terriglobales; family Acidobacteriaceae; genus EB88. The sequence goes on from OZ240685.1 coordinate 3,513,451, forward strand.
ACCTTGGCGGAGACCGTGGTGCGCGACTTGTTTCATGCCTGGGTGGAGAACCCGACGCTGCTGCCGCCAGGCTACTCCACCCGCATTGCGGGACTGGGCGGCGAGGAAGCCGCACCGCGCGTTGTTGCTGATTACATTGCCGGGATGACCGATCACTTCATCCAGCAGCAGCACCTCGCCTGGAAGGCCGCGCACACGCCGCACTTTTGAGCTACTGCACCTTGCCCTGCGGGCGCAGGCGGCGCAACTCGCCAGCGCAGGCGATCGCGTTGAGCGAAGCGAACTTCAGGTTGTCGAACGCAGCCCAGATCCAGAAGCGTGTCGACGTTGCCGCGTTCGCATCGGTTTGACGCACGCGTAAGAGCACATCTTCCTGCCCGGCCGAGCTGAGATTGCTGGGCGGATCGCTCTCGCCGATCACTACATCGATGTGATCGCCAGCCAGCGCTGCTTCGAGGTGCTCGAGCGCCACCGGCCGCTCCAGCTCGACGCCAAGCGAGATACCGTAGCCGTGGAAGGCAGGCACCTGCAACAGCTGGACACCCACCTCGGGTAGACGGCCACCCGAAATCAGGCTGTAATGACGCCGGATGCGCGCCTCGGTTGCGACCAGATCGATCTTCGCAGCCTCGCCCAGGGTTGGTGTCACATTAAACGCCACCTGCATGTCGAAGACTTCTTTTGGCATGCTCTGGAAGTTCAAGAGCGTGACTGTCTGCTGATGCAGTTCGTCCACAGCCGCGCGGCCGTGTTCGGATGCAGGCTCGCACACCGTGGCCCATGCGCTGCGTACCGCACCCACATCCTGCAGCCGCGCCAGCAGGAGGCCCAGCGTCGTTGCCGCGATGTGCGCCGGAACGAGGGCAGGTGTATGCAGGTCCGGCATCGGCGTGGTTGGGTTGTCGATAGCCTCACGCACCCATGGCGACATCACGATCACGCCTGGCTCGTTCTCCATCACGCCCGAGATGTCGATGATGCTCGCATGGGCGTCGGCCGCCTTGCGCCAGTGCGTACTCGCCTGCGCTGGAGAGCCTGCGAAGAACACATAATCCACGCGCGTGAATGAGTCCACATCGATGCGCTGGATGACCGTGACCTCATCCCCGACCGTTTCGATCTGTCCCAGGCCTTCTTCTTCGTCCATCAGCAGGATCTCTGCTGTGGCGAAAGGGCTTTCCTCGAGTGCTTCGGTCAGTTCTTTTCCATGCAGGGATGCTGCCCCTACGATCGCAATCCGTACCTTGTCCACAATCCTTCTTTCACTCTAGGCGATGCCAGGCCGCGCCGACTTCCGTTGGGAGGAGTACAGCAGCCGCGCCAGCACACCAGAAAACATGTAAATCAATGCGATCGCCGCTAGTACATACTGCGAGAAGAACACCAGCGCGTACAGGAAAAAGCCCAGCAGTACGATCCAGCGAAAGGGATGCGCATTGGCGAGGTTGATCTCCTTGCCGCTCCAGAAACGCCAGGTGCTCACCATCAGAAAGCCGATGAGCCCCACATACGCTCCCCACAACAGCGCCACCCAGTGGATCGACACGGGAATCCCGCTGAAGAAATGCACCACGGCTGCGATCGCACCGGCTGCTGCGGGGATCGGCATGCCGACAAAGTACTTGCGTCCGGGTCGGCCGGGGTTCTTCGGCACCGGTGTTCCCATGCTGTTGAAGCGTGCCAGCCGCGCCGCACCGCACAGGAGAAACAGAAAACAGAAGAGTGCGCCGAACTCTACGAGCTTGTGGTGCAGGCTGCCCGGCAGCGACACCGGAAGCATTCGGAACCCCCAGGTGTAGGCCAGCAGCGACGGAGCCACGCCGAAGGTAATTACGTCGGCGAGCGAATCCAGCTCCTTGCCGAACTCGCTCGTGGTGTCGGTCATGCGTGCGATGCGGCCATCAATCGTGTCAAAGGGAATCGCAAACCCGATCGCCAGCGCCGCATAGTCGAAATGCTGTGGCTCGAGCGCCGAGCCCTGCAGGCTTTGCGTGATGGCGTAATACCCTGCCGCGATATTGCCCGCAGTAAACAGCGAGGGAAGGATGTACATCCCACGGGAGCGCCGCTTGCGTTTCGTGCGCTCCTCTCCTGCCTCCCCGTGCAACGCCGTCACTGGGACAGCCGCCAGCCGGGGCTGCTGTTCGCTCACCGGCCCAGCCCCGGTGCCGCGTGAGTTGCGGTCGCCTGCTCGGCATACGCCCCACGCGTGGGAGCTACATGGGCCAGAACCGTGCTGCCACCCTTCACGATCGCGCCGAGCGCCACACGCACATCCGCATCGGCAGGCAGGATGATGTCGGTACGCGAGCCAAACTTGATCAGGCCGACGCGTTGTCCACGCTGCAACTGATCCCCAACCTTCTGGCGGAACACGATGCGGCGCGCAAGCAGCCCGGCGATCTGCTTGAAGACCACCTCATAGCCATCGGCCGCTTCCATCACGCAGATGTTCTGCTCGTTGCGATCCGCAGAGGCCGCATCCATCGCGTTCACGAAGGCGCCCTTCTGGTAGCGCACCTCCCGCACCACCCCGGCGACCGGGGCGCGATTCACATGAACGTTGAAGACGTTGAGGAAGATGGAAATGCGAGTGCGGGCGCCTGAGGGCGTCACGATCGTCTCGACGCTCGTGATCTTGCCATCAGCCGGCGAGACCACAAGGCCCTCGCCCTGCGGGATCGAGCGTTCGGGGTCGCGGAAGAACCAGAGGAAAAACGCGGCAAAGCCAACCGGCAGGATCGCCCACCACCACACGTGGGTGAGCGCCACCAGGACCACAGCTACCAGAAAGAGAGAGATGCCGTACAAGTATCCGTCGCGAACCATCCCGCCCATTATAGTGGCGCGTTCGCCAGTTTGACGCCGCCCCGTAACCGCATGCACCTCGTGCGGCACAGCGGCAAAGCGTTACTCGAGAGTCAGCCCCATCAACAGGGCGTCTTCCTCGGGATTGCGATAGTATCCCCGCCTCCAGCCATCCTGGGCGAAACCTGCGCGCCTATAGAGCCGGATCGCCGCCTGGTTCGATGAACGTGCTTCGAGCACCAGACGGCTGGCGTGAAGATCGCGGCTCCAGGCGATGACGCTCCGAAGCAGGGCAGCCCCGATCCCCTGCCGTCGGCGGTCCGGATGCGTCACAATCGCTTCGACTTCGGCGATGCCGACCACGTGGGTCGCCATGGCAAAGCCCGTGATGCCGGCGTCGCCAGAGATCGAGACCCAGGCGCCGCGCGTCCCGGGTCGATCGCGAATCACACCGAGCATCCGGTTGTACTCAGGGGGCGGCCAGTGCGGGGCAGTTGGGACGATGGCAGCGATCGCGATCACGGCGGCGAGGTCCGCCGATCGCATCGGGCGAACCTCGATTGCAAGTGGCTCCGTCACCGGGCTGGTTCGGTCTCGACGAATGTCTGAGGCTGCGTCCTGGTGAGCATCTGGTCAACCGGCCACAAATACAGGGCATCGAGAGTCGCGGCGTCATCCCAGCTCCCTGCGAGCACCCGCTCCCTGGCGCATCGGAGAGCCGCCCTGGCATCCGGCGGAGGGACCCGCTCTGCCTGGGCGAAAAACCCCGTGAGGCGGTCTTCGCAGATCGCCAGGCCCGTGAGCGGGAGCGCTTGCACGCGGGCGACCTCGAGTCGCTGCTCGGGCTCTGCGCCGAGGAGAGGCGAGCGCAGGTACACGCTGCCCCGCCCCGCATCGAGCGCGACGTGATCGCAGCCGCTCTGCTGGGCGAGCACCAGGAGTCGAGAGACACCGAGGATAGGTACAGAGGCCGCTTCCGAGAGCGCTTTTGCCGCACTCAGCCCGATGCGCATGCCGGTGAAGCTGCCCGGGCCACGCACCGCAACGATGGCCCCAAGCGCCGAGGGCGCGATGTCTCCCAGCACCGCGCGCATTGCCCGCGTGATCGCATGCGCTGCCGTGCGGGGAGCAAGGGTCTGCTCGCGCAGGATCGCCACACTGCGCCCCAGCTCGCCAAGAACCAGCGTCGACTCGGCGCCGCAGGTATCGAGCGCAAGCACCAGCATCAGGCCTGCCCTCCCAGGTAGCGGAGCACTTTCGCAAGCTGATCGTCATTTGAGTAGCCGGAGCGCTCCGCACGCGCGCGCCCTGCGGCTGCGATCTGCTCTCGCTCCGCAGCATGCTCAAGGTAGTAGCGGGCCTTCTCGGCGCACTCCTCTGCCGAGCCGTAGAAGACTGCCTCGCGATCTTCCTCGAACGCCTCCTGGTGCCCGGGCGAGCGCTCGGCCAGCAGGAACTGCGCACAAGCCGTGATCTCGAAAGACTTGTGCGCGACATCTTCCTCATTCATGCGCGTGACGAATGCCATGTTGATCCTGGAGCGCCACATCGCTTCGCGGTACTCCGCGCCGTTCAGCATCCCGCCGAAGAGATACTTCCGCCGCAGTTCTTCAGGCCATGCCTTGTCCCAGCGCGGGCCTGCCACCGAGAGCGGCAGCCCATACCCCTCGCCAAGCGCCGCGAGAAATGCCGGGCGCTCTTCGAGCGGAGAACCGGTGTAGGCCAGCCCACGATCACGGTTCGCATCCGACCAGCCCGCCGGCGGAGGGTAGTGCTGCAATGGGTCGTAGGAAAGCGCGATCTTGAGCGCCGGCAAACCCCACTCGCGGTAGCGCTGCACGTCGACATTGCGAAAGAGGCAGTGGAGGTCGAAGAGCCGGTAGACCTTCATGAACTGCATCCAGCAGCCATCATTGCGCGGGCCGAAGGGATTGTCCTGGTTGTAGCAGACGGCGGTCGCGCCGAGCGTCTTGACGTACTCGACCGTCTGCGCGTCAAAGTGCACCGGCTTGTCGAACCAGACGATATCCGGTCGATGCCGTTCTGCTGCTGCCCGCAGCGCGTGGTTGACAGACGCGATCAGCGGCCCCACCGGGTAGCGGTAGCGCAGCGCGCCCACGTAGCGGTTTTTTGGTTCGTAGGCGTCGACGGCGAACGGAATTATCTCCTGCCCCAGCCGCCGAAAGGCTTCAAGCCGGTAGAGCGAAGTGTTGCCGGGCGCGAGCGGGCCGGCGTACAGGATCTTGTTTCGTTTCAGACCGTCTGTTCCCGTCATCGCTTAGCCGTTCAGCGCCTGCCGGAGGTCGGCTTCGAGGTCGGCAAGGTCTTCAATCCCAACCGAGATGCGCACCATGCCGTCGGTGATGCCGAGCCGCGCGCGGGCCTCCGCGCCGATCGCTGCGTGAGTCATCGTGGCCGGGTGCGAGATCAGCGTTTCCACGCCGCCCAGCGACTCGGCCAGCGTGCAGACCTTGAGCCGCTTGAGCATGGCATTCGCTTTCTCAAGCGAGCCCATCTCGAACGCGATCATGCCGCCGAAGCCGGACATCTGCGCCTTCGCAAGCGCGTGCTGGGGATGCGACGCGAGCCCTGGATACCAGACCTTCTCGACCGCCGGGTGCTGATCGAGCAGAGCGGCGATGGCGCGACCGTTGCGATCATGCTCACGCATGCGCACTGCAAGGGTCTTGATGCCGCGCAGCACAAGCCATGCTTCAAACGGGCTCAGAATGCCGCCGGTGCACTTCTGAATGAACGCAAACTGCTCTCCATGCTTCGGGGTCGTGCCAACCAGCACGCCGCCAAGGCCATCCGAGTGGCCGTTGAGGTACTTGGTTGTCGAGTGCATCACCAGGTCCGCGCCAAGCGTGATCGGCTGCTGGAAGTACGGCGACATAAAGGTATTGTCGACAGACAATTCGCAACCATGCTCGTGGCAGATGTCGGCGACCGCACGGATGTCCGTCAGCGTCATCAGAGGGTTGGTGGGTGTCTCGATGTGGACAAGCTTTGTGTTCGGCCGCAGCGCTTGTCTGAGCGCCTCCTGGTTTGCCGTGTCCACGTAGGTGAACTCGATCCCGTAGCCAGCCACGATCTGGTTGAAGAGCCGTGGCGTGCCGCCATAGACGTTCTCGCCACAGATCACGTGGTCGCCCGTTTTGAGCAGCGTCACCAGGGCCGAGATCGCCGCCATGCCGCTCGCAAAAACGTGCGCGCTGGTCCCCTGTTCGAGCGAGGCCAGGCTGGTCTCAAGCGCGTCCCGCGTCGGGTTTGAAACCCGTGAGTACTCCCAGCCCTTGTGTTTACCGATCTCTTCCTGCGCGTAGGTCGACGAGAGATAGAGCGGGACGTTCACCGCGCCGGTCAGCGCGTCCGGTTCCTGCCCATCATGGATTGCACGTGTCGCAAAGCCTGCCATGATCTCAAGGTATCAGGCTGCCGAGGTCTCTCGGCACGAGGCCGGACAACCGCCATCTGCAAGCGATCGCTAATCGTCCGAAGCCAGTTCGCCGCCCTCGAAAATCTTCTTCGACAGGTACCGCTCCGCCGAGTCCGGCACGATCGTCGCCACGCGCTTGCCGGGGCCCAGCCGCTCCGCGATCGCCATCGCTGCGGCCACTGCAGCGCCGGCGCTCGAGCCCCCGAGCACGCCTTCTTCCCGCGCCAGGCGCGCAACCATGCGAAATGCGTCATCATCGAGCACGCGGATGACTTCGTCCGCGACCCCGCCGTCGAAGGTCTCCGGGATAAACGAAACGCCGATGCCCTCGACGCGATGGCGGCCCGGCTCGCCGCCCTGCAATACCGAGCCCTCGGTCTCGACCGCAACGGTCAGGATGCCCGGCTCCTGCTGCTTCAAAAATGCCGCGATGCCGGAGAATGTTCCGCCCGTGCCGACGCCCGCCACAAAGGCATCGATGCGACCCTCCATCTGCTCCCATAGCTCGCGCGCCGTGGTGGCATGATGGAAACGCGGGTTGGCCTGGTTGGTAAACTGGCCGGCCATGAAGCATTCCGGATTGCCGTCGGCAAGCAGACGCGCCTGCCGGATGGCCTCGCGGATCCCGCCGTTCTCCGGCGTACGGATCACCTCTGCGCCGAAGGCCCGCATCAGGATGCACTTCTCTTCCGCGAAGCCTTCCGGCACATACAAGACAACGCGATAGCCGCGATTAATACCAGCGAGCGCGAGCCCAACGCCGGTGTTGCCGGCCGTCGCTTCCACGATTGTCATGCCCAGCCGCAGGGCCCCACGGCGCTCCGCATCGAGCACAATGCCGAGCGCTGCACGGTCCTTCACGCTGCCGCCGGGGTTCAGAAACTCGAGCTTTGCGAAGAGCGAGGCACGCGCAGCGGGGGAGGGCGCGAGCCGCCGCATCTCGAGCATGGGCGTCGCGCCGATCAGCTCAAGAATGCTGTCTGCGACCCGGAGCGCGCTCCGCTCGGCGACGAGGTCCACTGCTACACCTGCTCTGCAGTCGGCGCGCCGGCGAGGCCCGCCTTGCCCATCGCAGCGCTCATGGCTTCGCGAATCTTGTTGTTGATGAACGAGCAGGGCAGAAGCATCGGCGACTCGATGCACTGCACCCTGAGCGTGTTCGACTCCGGCTGGAACTCCCAGCGGATCGTCACGCCGCTATGCGAAGCCTGACCGCTGTTTCCCTGCCCGGCCAGTCCTGGAATGCCGAACTGTTCCGCCTTCTGCAGAAACGAAACAAAGTGCTCGTTGGTAACCCCGGAAAACCCCTGCTCTTCACACTGCGCCATGGCACTTCACTCCTGTTTGACTGTTACTGGCTCGCGGTGCTGGCCTGTGGTGCGCCTGCATCTCCGGGAGTGTTGCTGCTTTTAGGGTAGTAGCCGTTGCGCGTCCGCACGTTCAGGTTTTTCTTGCTGCCATTCGCATGGGCCAGCACCTTCACCATGCGGTAGCCGCCCTGGTTGGCCGGCTTCGTCGAGTGGTAGCCGATCGTGTACTGCGACCGGATGTCCCTCGCCACTTCCTCCGCAACAGCGTCCACATCGTTCAGCGATCGCGGAAAGTACGCGATGCCGCCGGTCTCCTCCGCCATGAGCTGTAGCGCCCGCTTCGCCTGCCGGGCCTCGTGGCCGCCGCCATCATCGCCAAACAAGAGCCCGATGCAGTAGACGATCGGTCCCTGCAGGTCCTGGATCCGGCGGATCGTCTGCTCAAGTGTCAGCCCGGAAGCATTGTCCTCACCATCTGTGATGATCAGAATGACCTGCTTGGCGCGCCTGGCTCCCTTGCTTAGCTCGTCGGCCGAGGCCACGGTCGCGTCATAGAGCGCCGTTCCACCTTTCGAGTCATAGTGCGCCAGGCCGTCGCGCAGCTTGTTCAGGTCGCTGGTAAAGTCCTGGTCGATAAACGCTTCATCGGAGAAGTTCACGATGAAGGCCTCATCCTGCGGGTTCGATGCACGCACCAGGTCGAGCGCTGCCGCATTCACCGCACCGCGCTTCGTACGCATGGACCCGGAATTATCCACGAGGATGCCCATCGAGACCGGGGTATCCACGTGCTGGAACGACGCAATTGTCTGCGGCACGCCATCCTCGAGCACATGAAAGTCTTCCTTGGAGAGGTCATTCACCAGCCGCCCCTGGTCGTCGAGCACCGTCGCATTCAGCACCACTTCCTGCACGTCGCGGCGCAGGGTGTAGCGGCCGTCGGACTGGTTGATGTCGGCAGACTTTGCTGCGGCGCCCTCATCCATCTGCACGCCAGGCCTGGTGGCAGCATTGTCCGCGGCATCCGGCGAGCGCACCGGGTCGTGCTCCGCATCGAGCGAGGGCTGTGTCTCCGCGGGATACACCGTTGCCTGGGCATGGCCCAGCAGCGGACAGGCGAGGAGGCTGGCAAGGAAGAAAGCTGCGAGTTGTCTATTGTGAGGGAGCATAGTAGCCGGAACGAGCATGCACCGTGAGCATCGGAAGCCCTGGCGGCGGCTCGAGCCGCACCTTCACTTTACGCCACTTGCCGTCCCGGTGGGTGTCGGTCGAGCGGTAGCCCAGCACGTACTCATCGCGAATCTCATCCGAGATCTTCTCCGCGACATCATCCATGTCATTCAGGTCATTGACCCGAAACAGCCGGCCACCGGTATCCTCGCAGAGGTCGTTCAGCAGCAGTGGGCCAAGCCGCTCCTCGGTAGTCGGCGCGTACTGGTCGAAGATGCCGATGGAGTAGATCTGCACATCAGACTCCCGCACCATCGCACGCACCTCGTTCTCCGTGTAGCGTGACCGGTTGTCCCCGCCATCCGAGACCACGAGCAACGCCTTGCGGGGATACTTCGCGTCCTTCATCTTCTGAATGCCGAAGTAGATCGCATCGAGCAGCGCCGTACGCTTGCCCGGCTTGGTCAGCGCGAGCCGCGTGTCCACATCGTCGACCGACGAGGTAAAGTCCTCGATCAGTTCCGGCCGGTCGTTGAACCCAACGACGAAGAACTCGTCCTGCGGATTCGCCGTCTTCAGGAAGGCCTTCACTGACTGGCGCGAGCGGTTGAACTTGTTCGTCATCGACCCACTGAGATCGAGAATGATGCCGAGTGAGACTGGCGCGTCTTCGGTCGAGAAGGTCTTGATGGTCTGGAGCTGCTCGGGGCCCACGCCCTTTTCATAGATATAGAAGTTGTTCTTCTCAAGCCCGGTCACCAGCCGGTTCATCGGGTCCGTCACGGTGAGCGGGATCAGCGTCAGGTTCACGTCCACGCGGATGCGCTCCTCTGCGTGCGCCTTCATCGCGGCCGCCCCCTCCTCTGCCTTTTCCTTCTTCGTGTCCGCGGCGGCGGCCGGGGCAGGGGCGCTGCTGCTACCGATGGGGGGCGGCGTCACATGCACCTGGTCCAGAGGAGCCGTCTGTGCCCTGGCTGTGGAACCGGCGAACAGAGCACCGAGCAGCAGCATTCCTGCTATGGATCTCGTGAGACGTCTCGCAACCAAAGAAGTCCAGCACATCCGCATCTCCTGCCGTACTGCTGCTCGCGTGCTTCGCCTGCGCACACTCTGATGGGCCTCTATATTGAGGCAGCTTGCCCGAACAGCGCAAGCCCCCGCCGAGCGACCGTCCTGATCCCTGTACGCATTCCGCTCTGTTCCGGATTGCTACAATCGAGCGACATCGCCGATAGCCCCCAGGCTCACGAGAAAGACTCTGCCGCATGGCCCGTATTTACCCGTTTCAGGCGCTCCGCTACAACCCCTCCATGGTCCGCGTGGAAGACTGCGTTACGCAGCCCTACGACAAGATCACGCCGTCCATGCAGGCAAGCTACTACGCGCGCAGCCCCTACAACCTGGTTCGCATCATCCTTGGTCTTCCTGAGCTCTTTGATGAACCCGGCGTCGATGATGTGTACACCCGCGCCCGACGTGACTTTCATGAGTGGCGCGCTGAAGGCGTGCTCGCAAGGGAGGCTGAGCCATGCATCTTCGCCTATTCGCAGCGCTTCACCATTCCCGGCAGCACGGTCACGGTTGAGCGTCGAGGGCTGATCGCTCTGGGTGCGGTTTCGCCCTACAGCGAGGGTGTTGTGTTCCGTCACGAACAGACACACACCAGGGCCCGCACGGATCGGTTGAACCTTCTGCGGGCAACACGCGCGCATTTTGGCCAGATCTTCATGCTGTACTCCGATCCCGCTCGTTCGGTCGAGTCGCTCCTCTTTCCCGCACCCGGCAAGAACGGCCCGGTGCCAGACATCGAGGTTGAGGATGAGTTTGGCGTGCTTCATCGCGTCTGGAAGCACAACGATCCCGGCACGATCAACATGGTCCAGGGTGCGCTCGGGGACAAGAAGCTGATCATCGCGGACGGCCACCACCGTTATGAAACGGCGCTCGCCTACGCTGCGGAACACGCACCAGCAGCCGGCGAAGGCCGGCTCGGCAACCCCGACCAGCCACCCTATCCAGAAGCAGCAGTCATGATGACGCTCGTGAACATGGACGGTGAAGGCGTGCATATTCTGCCCACCCACCGCATCGTCAGCGGGCTCGGGAACTTCTCCGCCGACCGCTTCGCACAGGAAGCAGCCGTGCTGTTCTCCTCAGTCACCCCGGCTCCCGCGTCCACCGACACCCGCAGCAGTGACGCGCTTCGCGCACTCCTCAGCGAAGCCACTCGCGCCGCTGCTCCTGGTTCGACGACGATGCTTGCAGTGATGCGCGATCGGGCGATCGTGCTCACCGTGGATCGTGAAGGGCGCAACCGCATGCTCCCCGAGATCTCCGAACGACGGCGGCAGCTCGATATGGTCGTTCTGCATGAGGTGGTGTTTGCGAAGCTTCTCGCGATCAGCGCCGAGGACGTCAAGGAGGGCAAGCATGTCCAGTACGGTCGCGAGATCGCGGATGCCGTCGCACCCGTGCTTCGCGGGGAGGCCGAGATCGCGTTCCTGGTGAACCCGGTCACCCTGGCCCAGTTGCGGGAGAACACGTTTGCCGGCGAAGTGATGCCGCAAAAGTCCACTGACTTTTACCCGAAGCTGCTGAGCGGACTCGCCATCTATGCGCTCGATGAAGCCGGAGCCTAGAACGGCTGCCAGGAGGTAGCGACGCCTGCGAACTCTTCTGGCTTTCACCTGCCTTTGCGGGGTGCCAGCACTCGGCATGGCACAGCCCGCGGCGCCCGTCGCCGAGCCGTTCACCGTGTTCCTCGATGCGGCCCACGGGGGCACGGAGACCGGAACGATCCTGGCTCCGCAGTTGCTCGAAAAGGACCTGGTGCTGACGCTTTCAATCCGCCTCCGTTCCGCGCTTGCAGCACGGGGTATGCGGGTGGTGACCACGCGCGAAGGCGACACCAACCCCCCGCTCGATACGCGTGCCGCCGAGGCAAATCACGCCCGCGCGGGCGCCTGCCTCCTGCTCCACGCAACGGCCAGTGGAACAGGCGTTCACCTGTACACCTCGTCACTTGCACAAACTGCGGCTGCTCCGGCAGGCGCGCTGGTTCCCTGGGCCACGGCAGGCGGGCAGTACGCCACCGAGAGTCTCAAACTCGCGTCCGAGATCAGCAGCACGCTTGAAAACGCAGGGCTGCCATTCACGCTTGGTCGCGTCCGCCTCGCTCCCATGGACTCGCTTCACTGCCCGGCTGTGGCGGTCGAAATCGCGCCACTCCATCCGGTGGGTGCGGCCGGCCGAGGCGCCACGGCGCGCATCTCGGATGAAGCCTACGACCGACGCGTCATCGATGCCCTGGCCGACACGCTGGTGGAGTGGCGCAGTGAACAGGAGCATGCAGGGGCAACGCGATGAGGTTCCGCCGCCGGCCGCCCACCCACTCCGAGGACGATCCCGAGCCCTCGCGTCGCCGCGCCTGGGGAGCCCCTGGTACGCCGCCGCAACGCACCCCCGCAACAAAGCCCCCATCTGCGCCCGCGCCCTCGAAATCTGCTGCTTCGTCCGCCGCGCCGAAGGCCACACCAGCGAAAGCCGCCACACCAGCCCGGCCAGCAGCGCCGGCCGAGAAGAGCCGGGCAGCAGCCGGCGCCCCAAAGGCGACCTTTACTCCACCTGCGAGGTCGGAGACGCCCGCAAGCCGCCCAGCCGCTCCGGCGTCCCCACCAACGCCGTCGGGGAGCTTCCAGTCCCCTGTTCGCGCCCGCGCCCATCTCGCGAGACCGGCCCTCATCTCCCGTGCCGAGCGGGTGCTCTTCGCAGTGCTGCTGCTCTCGGTTCTCGGCATGAGCATCTTTCTCGTGCGCTATCGCGAGCATGTGGACGCACACTTCCAGTCCCGCGTGCTAGCTGTCCCGCTCTCGGAAGCAGCCGCGAGCACCACCCCAGCGCCGCTGATGCTCTATCTTGCGAACGACGACACCGGCTCGCTCGTGGAACGACCGCTCGCCTTCCCCCTCCCTGAAGATCCCAACACCCGCGCCCGGGTCGTGCTGGCAAAGTTGCTATCCGAGTACGCCGCGCCGGGCTCACCACACCCGCTCCCCCCAGCCCCGGCCGGCGTCGAGGGCGTCGATGAGGTGTATCTCGCGCCTGTGCCAGGCGGCGCACCACACAGCCTGCTCGCCGTTGTCGACCTGACACCTACCTTCATCCATAACCACCCCTCGGGGATCGAACCGGAGACGCTCACCCTGCTGTCCATGATCGCCACGCTGCACGCCAATCTTCCCGCTGTCTCCGAGGTTCGCTTCCTGGTCGACGGGGAGCCACGCGCCACCCTTGCCGGTCACGCCGACATGTCCCACACCTACCTCGCCGGCGCCGCGCAGATCGCACCCGGCGAAGCCTTCCAGAGCCGCCGCCCATGACCGTGTCCCCTGAACCCTCCTTGCCGGTCATCGGCGTTTTTGACTCGGGAGCCGGCGGCCTCACTGTGCTCCGCGCTCTGCGCGCCCGCATCCCCGAGGCTCGCTATATCTATCTCGGTGACACCGCTCGGCTCCCCTATGGTTCGAAGTCCCAGCAGACGATCGCCCGCTACGCTGTCGAAAGCGCCCGCTTTCTCGTGGAGGCAGGTGCCGGCTACCTGGTGATCGCCTGCAACACGGCTTCGGCCCTGGCGCTCGACGAGATCCGCGCTGCGGTCCCGGTCCCTGTGCTCGGCGTCATCGAGACCGGGGCCGATGCTGCCCGGGCACGCTCGCGCTCTGGTGACGTCTGCGTGCTGGCAACAGCAGCCACTGTTGCCAGCCATGCGTACCTTGTTGCCTGCCGGGAGCGCGGGATGCGCGCAGTCGAGAAAGCCTGTCCGCTGCTGGTGCCACTCGTCGAAGAAGGGTGGACCACGCACCCGGTCACCCGTGAGGTTCTGTCTATCTACCTCCACGAAGCAGCAGAGGAGGCCCGCGCCGCCGGTCTCGACCCAGACTGCCTCGTGCTCGGCTGCACCCACTACCCCTTGCTGCGCGAGAGCTTCGAGTCACTGGCCCCCGCCGGAACCCGGGTGATCGACTCTGCTGAAGTCACCGCGGAGCGCGTCGCGAGCGCGTTGTCGCAGCCTCGGACGAACAACCCGGGCGCCCCCGTCGGGAGACCAGCCATCCGTTTCTTCGCCACGGACGGCGTCGAACGCTTCCGCACCCTCGGGGGCCGCTTCCTTGAAGAACCGATCGACGAAGTGCAGTTGCTCGACCTGGAAAGCTGACCCCACTCGATCCGAGATAGAACAGAGCAGTGTGGCGCGAACGCTCCACAGCAGCCCTGCTCCCGGCCATCGCGTATTGCTCCCATGGCTCGAAGCGTGTCTGGAAGCTCGCAACACGGAAGAGCTTGCGAAGATCTGTGATTTCCTCGAGAACTTGGCAGATGAAGGCAGCGACCCGCGCCTTGATGATCTTGTTGGAATGGAAGTGGCAGAATGGATCCCAAGACTGCGCGAGAGAAAGCTTTTGCTTTCACACCTCGGGCCTGACACTCAGAGAGCTTGTCGCCACCAGAGCGCTTGTCGCCGCCAGAGCGCTTGTCGCCGCCATAAAGACCGGCTAAATGATGACTCGCTGGCAAAACCCTCGTCCGAACAGGCCTGGAGTCACACTCACATGCTGACGATCTCGAAGCCGCTCTCCTGTTGCCGGGCCCGGGCGTACCATGCGCGTGGCTTCGCAGCGAAGGAAGCGAACTCCTGTAACTTCGAGCCGAAGCGTTCAGCGATCTGCCCTGGGGGCTGCCACGGTTCGCACCGCGCGCGAAGGAGGCTGGTTGAAGAACGAAATCATTCCACGTCGCACACTGCTGAAGCTGGGGCTACTCTCCGCCGGAGCTGCTGCTGCTGAGGCAACAGCGCTCCGCGCGTGGGGGGCGGAGACTCCCGTCAGGCAGGTTCTGCTGGTAACCCTGTGTCACCTCGACGTTGGCTTTTCCGGCACGCAGGCAAGCGTTCTTGAAGAGTACTTCCGCCTCTACTATCCCGAGGCGATACGGCGAGCAGCGGAGTCACGGCATCGCGGGCAGAATCTCTATCGCTGGACCACTGGCGCCTGGCTGCTCTACAAGTACCTCGAGCAGGCCTCGGCCGCGCAGCGTAAGGCAGTTGAGCAGGCGGTCGCCGCGGGAGATATCACCTGGCATGCGATGGCGTTTAACTGGCAGACCGAGATGCTTGATCGATCCATGATCGATGGGTGCATGGCGTTCTCGAGCACGCTCGATCAACGGTTCGGCACGAGGACCACTGGCGGCAAGATGACGGATGTGCCTGGCCACTCGCGCGGACTTATCGCGCCTCTTACGGCAGCCGGGGTTCGCCTGCTTGACGTCGGTGTGAACGCGGCCAGTACCCCGCCCGATGTGCCGGACCTGTTTCTCTGGAAGAATCCCGCGGGTGAATCGCTTGCGATTCTTTACCATCGGCATGACTACGGCGGCATCGTGCGCATCCCGGGAACTGATGTTGCTGTTGATGTGGAGGTGCGTACTGACAATAGCGGCCCGCATACGATTCAGGAAGTCGATGCGATCTATGCGAAGCTGCGCGGGCTCTTCCCTGAAGCGCAGGTGGCTGCGTCCAGTATGAGCGAGGTGGCAGCCGTGGTCGACCGCGTTCGCGACCACCTCCCGGTGATCACCGCCGAAATCGGCGACACCTGGATTTACGGGGTGGCCAGCGACCCCGAGAAAGTGGCCGCTTATCGTGAGGCGGCGAGGCTGCGCAAGGCCTGGATTGCCCAGACGCGCTTCCGGAGCGGCGATTCAACCGATCGCGCACTGCTCCAAAGCCTTGCGCTCGCAGCCGAACATACATGGGGCACGGATACGAAGCGCTATGTCGACTACGATCATTACCGGCCGGCCGAACTGGCCGAGGTTCTCAACCAGCCTGGATACAAGGTCATGGAAGCGAGCTGGCAGGAGAAGCGTAACGACATCTCGACCGGGATTGCAACGCTGTCTGCTGCGATGCAAAGCGAGGTAGCCGAGCGCCAGGCCCGGCTCAAAGCCTCCAAAGCCCCGAGCGCCGGAATGCAGCACCATGATCTGTCGCAAACTATCGAGACCGATCATTACCTGCTGAGACTGGATCCGACGACCGGCGCAATCATACGGCTAGTAAGTCGCAGGACGGGCCGCGAATGGGCCTCACCCTCGCATCCGCTGGCTCTGTTCACCTACCAGACCTTATCTGCGGTCGACTATGCGACCTATCAGGCACGCTATCTTCAGATCCACGCAGACTGGGCGCCGAAAGACTTCGGCAAGCCTGGCATTGCGAAGTGCAACGCCCGCGCCCAGGAGTGGCATCCGTCCGTTGATACATGCTGGCGATCGCAGAGCGCCGACGAGACGCGCATCCTGGTCGAGATGCACATTGAGGACCAGGAAGCTGAAGCAAGCGGAAATGTTGCATGGCCCAGGTTCATCTCTCTCGAGCTGCGTTTGCCTGCCTCTGAGCCACGCATCGAGCTGCGCCTGACGACCCTCCGCAAGGCTGCGAACCGGTTGCCAGAGGCAATGTGGCTTACCTTCGCGCCGATCGCTCCTGACAGTCAAGGCTGGATGGTTGAGAAGGTCAATCAGTGGGTGAACGTCTACGATGTTGTGCGCGGCGGCGGCCGCACCATGCACGCCATCTCTGAGACGTTGCGATATCAGGATGCGGAGGGCCGGCTCGACGTGCATGCACTCGATACGCCACTGGTTGCACTCGGTGCGCGCTCGCCGCTCAACTTCTCGCTCGAGCTGCCGGACCTTTCGCTTGGTACCCACTTCGGACTCTTCAATAATGCCTGGGGCACAAATTACCTCCAGTGGGCAGCCGGAGACTGGGTGTATCGCTTTTCTCTGGAGATCTGATGGTGCGGAACTTCTCACTCTGGTGCACGTCGAACCCATCGCAGGGCCCTGCTGCGTTCGCGTACGAGGTCGCTGAGTACTGCACGCGAGGAGCCTTGCTCCGGATGACGGGAATAAGTTCATCGGTGGTCATTTCTCGCAGATGACGAAGAAGTATCCGCCCCGTGATTTGGGCGAGGCTCTTCCTTAGCTGATTGGTTCTCATCGGCCCATTCACAATCGCCACAGATTGGTGTTCTTCCCTCTCCCGTCGATACTGCGTAGCGGCGCAGCGACTGGGCATAGTGAGAACTCCTTCTCCGACACTCCCGGCAAGAACAGCCCTGCCGCCGATTACTTTGTCAGTGCAGCCTGTTGCGTCAGTGCCCACCTAACGGATCCGTCAACGGAAGGCGAGCTTGCGCTTGCTCAACACCGTCCGGGCGTTTCCTGGTGGCGACGCTGGTCTGCGTCGTTCTACGTGCCCAGGTCCCCATGAGAGAACATCCCTGGAACGCGCTGCGGCTGCTACTCTCATGGTCTCGTAAACCAAGGTTCTGGTAGCTCGCAGTCCTCAAGGTTCGACAATGTAACAGGTCGAGGAGCAGAACCTCAGGAAAGCGACTGTGTGACAAAGAGGAGCTGCACTGCGCATTCAGAGCGGTTCTCCCAAAGAGCCAGCACGCCAGCGCGAACCGTGACAGCATCACCCTGCTTCAGGGTCTGTTCTTCGTCATGCGAAGTGAGATGAACCTCGCCGTCAACTACAAAGACGAACTGCTCCCGATTGATTGCATGCCCCTTGTTGCCGCTTGCTCCTCCAGGCTGCAGCGTGATCATCAAGGGATTGAGCTGGGAAGGCTGAGAGTGAAGACTTTCTATCTCTGCTTGCGACCAACCACTCTCCAGCTTAGAGCGCTTGTCAGCTCGCACGATGCTTGAGGCTGGGTCCCCGTGGCGCGCAAATAGGTCTGCCAGGGTGAGATCAAGACAGGCCGCAATCTTCTCAAGCGACCCGATCGACGGAGAAGCGATCCCATTCTCGACCTGAGAGATAAAGCTCGGAGAGAAACCCGCCCTTGTAGCCAGCGTCCGGACAGATATGCCGGTTTTTTCCCGATGCAGGCGGAGCATTCCGCCGACGCGATTGTCTGATTTAGCTTCTGCCATCATCCATCCCGATCACGCTGCGCGACCGGGACCAGGGTGAACCTGACAACACCGATCGCACTTCCCCCGCGTGTTCATCTATACTGAACACCCGTGAAGTGACAGTTTATCGGAACCAGAGGTCCTTGGCTCTGTAACGACCGCGACTGAAGCAGAAGCGCGGATGGTCCAGGCAGTTTGAAAGGGAAGAAATGAAATGGAGCGTCGTGAGGATCGAAGTGCTGGCAGGACTGACCGCCGCGCTTTCCCTCGTACCAGAGGTCGTGGGATTCGCCCTGGTTGCCCATGTGAACCCGCTTACAGGGCTTTATGCGGCTTTTATCATCTGTCTTGTTGCAGCCATCTGGGGTGGGCGTCCGGGGATGATCTCTGGAGCCGCTGGCTCAATGGCCGTGGTGTCCGCAGGTTTAGTGGTTCAACATGGCGTGGAATACCTCTTTGCCGCGATCGTTTTGACCGGCATTCTCCAGATGCTTTTCGCCTTGTTCCGCTTGGGCAAGTTGATTCGCATGGTGCCGCATCCGGTGATGCTCGGCTTCGTAAATGGGCTGGCCATCATCATCGCTTCGGCCCAGCTCCAGCACTTCCATGTGCACACGGCGAGCGGAACAGAGGTCTGGATGGCTCCGGCGGGTTTGGCGACCATGCTTGGCCTTGTGGCTGTGACTATGCTCGTCACCGTGTTCCTGCCGAAACTGACGAAAGCATTTCCATCGGCTCTCGCGGGTATTCTCGCCGCAACCGGGGCGGCGCTGGCATTTGGGATCAGAACCCGGACTGTGGGCGACCTCGCTTCCATTCATGGCGCATTGCCACACGTCCACATCCCAAAGATCCCTTACAACTTCGAGACCCTGCATATCATCCTGCCCTATTCCCTGGTCCTGGCCGTGATCGGATTAGTGGAAACATTGCTCACCTTAAACCTGATCGACGAGCTGACCGATACAGGTGGACGTCCGAACCGGGAGT
This sequence comes from Acidobacteriaceae bacterium, assembly GCA_965199135.1. Taxonomy (GTDB): domain Bacteria; phylum Acidobacteriota; class Terriglobia; order Terriglobales; family Acidobacteriaceae; genus EB88. The sequence continues at coordinate 3,532,159 of OZ240685.1, forward strand.
CCATGGCACAGGGCGCTGGCAACTTCATTGGAGCCTTGTTCGGCGGGATGGGTGGATGTGCCATGATCGGGCAAAGCATGATCAATCTGAATGCAGGCGGCCGCCGCAGACTCTCCGGTATCGCCGCCGGGAGCTTCCTGCTCTCATTCATCCTGGTTGGCTCAAAGCTGATTGAACGAATACCTCTCGCGGCTTTGGTCGGCGTCATGTTTGTAGTAGCCGCGGAAACCTTCAACTGGAAGAGCCTGCGCCGCATGGCCACCAGTCCGAAGCACGACACGATGGTGATGCTCGTTGTCACCCTGGTGACAGTGCTCACGAACCTGGCTGTAGCGGTAGTTACAGGCATCGTGATTGCCGCTTTGGTATTTGCCTGGGATCATGCGCAGCAGCTTGAGGTAGAAGTCTCGGAAACTGCAGACAGCAAGACGTATTGTTTGCACGGCACCCTGTTCTTCGCTTCAGCCACCCAGTTCACGCGCTTTTTCTCTCCGAAGGAAGATCCGGCGAATGTCTCCCTACGATTCGACCATGCACGCATTATGGATTCTTCCGCGCTCGAAGCCATCGAGGCGCTGTCGGAGCGTTATCGCGCCGCAGGAAAGACCTTACAGGTCCAGGGTCTCAGCGAAAACTGCGACAAGATGCTGCGCCGAACGAATCGGAGCCTGGCAACATTTGCGCCGCAGGATTTCGACGCTGTGTAACACCCCAAAGAGTCATCGTGGGCGGCGGATAGAGACAATCGACACGTATGCGTCAGGCCCGTGGCTACGGTAGCTGCCCTGCTGCCATACGGGCGACGCAGCCCGTCCTCTTAGGTTGTTTGTTGACTTCTTCTCGCAGTCGGAAGATGCCAATTTCGAAAAATGGCCATCACGCGCAACCAGCAGCACAGCGCTGCACCCAGGATCATTCCTACGTGGGGCGCAAGCCGAAAGACATGCCCAACGACCACCACAACTCCCCCGGCAAGCGCGGCAACTGCGTACAAATCAGCACGAAGAACTGTAGGGGTCTCGTTTACAAGGATGTCCCGCAGGATGCCGCCGCCAACACCGCTGAGCATGCCCATCACCGCGGCCATCGTAGGATTGAGGCCCGCTGCCAGGGCCTTTTGAGTTCCGGCAACGGCGAACAGAGCCAGGCCTACAGCATCAAAGAGCAGGACGGGCCTGCGGTGGACGTCAATCTTTGGGTACCACCAAAACGTGACCAGAGCAGCCGCAAGGCAGACAGCCAGGTAGTGCCAGTCGTGGATAGCGGCAGGCGGCACAGCACCAATGAGCAGATCGCGGATGATGCCACCCGCGTTCCCAGTCGCAAACGCAAGCACCATGAGACCGAAGAGATCAAGATTGCCCTTCACCCCAGCGGCGGCCCCGCTTAGGGCAAAGACAAAGGTTCCAATCAGGTCGAGCGCAATCAAAAAGTGTCCCGCCAGGTGCCTGCCGTGTGCGAAGAGTTCATTCACGAAGCAAGCCACGCCTGTGCGGCCACAATCATTGCCTCGACGCCGGTTTCGAGTGTCGGGTGGATGACCGGTGCGAACTTTGGGCTGTGATTGGTCGGTATTTCGCCGATCTTGCCGTCTTTCTGTGACTTCGCGTACACCTCTGGGTCGGTTCCGCCGACAAACCAGAAGACCGAAGGTGAACCCCACTCCGCGCCAAACGACCCGAAGTCCTCGCTTGCACCTGTCGGTTGGGTGCTTTGCACACGCGGCGGTGAGAAGTGTTTCCGGAACGCATCGCCAACCCGCTGTGTAGCGTCAGGATCATTCCTCACAAGGGAATACTGATCCAGCCGGATGATCTCGGGAGCTTTTGGAGCTCCCGAGGCTTCTGCTTCGGCGTTCACGATCCGCTCGATAGCTGCAAGAACCCGCTTACGAACGCCTTCGTCATAGGTTCGAACGTTGAGCTTCAGGATCGCTTCGTCTGGAATGACGTTCTCCTTGGTTCCGGCCTGGAGCGCCCCAATGGTGACTACTGCTGGTTCATTTGGTGCCAACTCCCTGGAAACAATCGTTTGCAGGCGCAGAACGGTTGATGCCGCCATGACGACTGGGTCGATGCTCGCCTGGGGCATCGACCCGTGGGCACCTCTTCCGAACATGCGGACCTGCATACTATCGCCTGCCGATGTCACGACTCCTGCGCGAGAGCTGAGAGCACCAGCGGATCCAACCATGACGTGCTGACCGAGAACGACATCCGGTTTCGGAAATCGTTTGAACAGGTTGTCATCGATCATTGCCTGGGCGCCTTCTGCTGTTTCCTCTGCTGGCTGGAAAACCGGCATCAGTGTTCCGCGCCAGGCATCGCGGTTCTGCGCCATCAGGGTGGCTGCCCCGATCAGCCAAGTCACATGCATGTCGTGTCCGCAGGCGTGCATCACAGGCGTCTCATGACCTTCTGTATCCGTCGCGGTTACGTTGCTTGCATAGGGAAGACCGGTTGCTTCTTTCACCGGCAGGGCATCCATATCGGCGCGGAGCATGACGGTAGGCCCATCGCCGTTCCGCAGTAGAGCAACGACGCCCGTCTTGCCGACCCCGGTCGTGACTTCATATCCTGCGTTGCGAAGGTGCTCTGCTGCGATCGAAGCGGTTCGATGTTCCTGCATGGAAAGCTCAGGATGGGAGTGGATATCCTTGTAGATGTTCTCCAGATCACCAAGCAGATCTTTGAAGCCCTTGAGGATCTTCGAGGGCTGCTGACCTTGTTCTTCACTCATGCAATTCTCCTGTGTCTTTGCCGTGGAACGCGGGCCGATCCTACACAAGTAGATTCCTCGAAGCCTCTCCAGTGTGGCCCATGTCCAGCAAATCGCAAGAAAGAAGCGAGGCGGCCTGGAGACCGCCGTACACAGGGTTGTCGAGCAGGGTTGTCGAGCAGGGCTGTAGCGTCCTGCGTCTGGCGTGCCGAGGGCGCCGAATTGACTCCCGTTGGGAAACCTCTTAGGAAATTCCGCACCTCTGGCTGTTACTCGCGAGTCACCACGGAAAGCAGCACGCCTTATTCACTCCCGGATAACAATCCGAGGCGATAAGCAAGCGAGACAGCCTCGGTGCGGTCTGAAACCTGGAGCTTCTCGAGGATGTTGTTGACGTGGTGCCTCACCGTGTTGTCGCTGATGCCAAGCGCGTGGCCCACCTGCTTGTTCGTGCAGCCTTCGGCAAGCAACTGCAAGATCTCAAGCTCGCGCGGGCTTAGCTCGGAGCGCATCATGCGGTCGGCCAAACGCGACGCTACCTGGTGTGGGATGTAGCGCCCACCCCCATGCACAGTGCGGATAGCCTGCACCATTTCCCCTTCGCTTGTGTCCTTGACCAGGTAGCCTTGCGCACCGGCGCGGATGGCGCGGTAGATGTCTTCTTCCTTGGCATAGGAGGTGAGCACAAGTGTACGCGGTCTTGTTTCGCGCATGCCCAGGCTGCGAAGGACTGCGATGCCGTCCATGCCGGGCATGCGCAGGTCCAGCAGCATCACATCCGGGCGTTCGCTCGCTGCCAGCGAAAGTGCTTCGGCGCCGCTCGCCGCTGAGCCGACGACCTCCAACTCAGCGTGGGCTTGCAGCATGCTGGTGAGCCCGGAGCACACAACGGGGTGATCATCCACAATTAGCACGCGGATGGTGGGCCTCTCATCTGGAAGTCGCATGCGAGCTCCTTGAACTTCCGGTCAACAAGGTGAACCAGGCGCGAGCCATGGCCGCAAAGCGGGGCAGCGGCATGGTCACCGCAACCACGGTACCGGCGCTGAGCCCCGTCGTAATTTCGATCGCACCCTGCACCGCGGCCGCGCGCCTGCGCATGCCGTTCAAGCCAAAGCCCAGCAGGCTTCCGCTCTTCTGAAAGCCACAGCCATCGTCGCGGACCGTAAGCTGCACCGCCTCCTTGCTGTAGGCCAGCTCAAGCCGAATACGCGTGGGCGCAGCATGCCGTACGGCGTTGGCAATTGCCTCCTGGCCGATGCGACGGAGCGCCTCCTGAAGCTTCGCGGGCAGGCGCACCGGGTTGCCCACACGCTCGGCCTCTACCTGCACGCCGCCACCCTCGGTCAGCAACCGCGCCGTGGCCTCGAGCGACGCCAGTACTTCGCCCCCTCGCTCCACCTCCGGCAGGTTCTGGTCAAAGCTGACGCGCGCCTCCTTGTGGCTATGCCGCGCAAGCTTGGTCGCCAGGTCAACCTGCGCATGCAGCTCAGGCATGTGGGTCGGGATCGCGCGACGAATCGCCTGCAGCTGAAACCCCAGCCCCGCAAAGCCTTGTGCCAGCGTGTCGTGCAGTTCGTGTGAGAAACGCTCGCGCTCGGCCAGCACCATCTTGAGCCTCCAGTGCTTTACACGCGCTTGTATGCCGAACGCCGAAAGCGCCAAGAGCACCAGGCACAGTCCCGCAGAAACGAAGACGAGGTGTCTCGCTGTCCACCAAGAGGGCGGCTCTAGCACCTGCACATCTCCCGGCTCGCGCATCAGCACCTTGTAAGAGATGGTGTAGGAACTGACCGGGCCCAGGTTCCAGGTGCCTTGCACATCGAGCACGCAGATGCCGGTCAGGCGCACGCGCATACCCTCACGCAACTTACTTAGTTGGCCAGAGCCCATGCCTCGGGCGAGCTCGGCCAACACGACTGCCGGGCCATTCTGCACCAGCAGCACCTCCTGCGACGGCTCGAGCACGCGTCGCACCAGCCGGCCCTCCAGGCTCACGAGCGTGTTGTTGTACTCGCCCGTCAGCAGTTCGTCGCTTCGGACTGGCGAGGGCTGCACGGGTGCGCGACGCCCCAGCAGCCGAAAGAGAGAGTCCTGCAGCACGGGGCCAGTGGAGGTGAGCGCTGGGAATCCGATTGCCTCGATGCGCTCGCCTAGGTGGAGCGTGCCAGCCTGCATGCTGTTGACTGACAATGCCTTTCCCTGGTCTTCAATCACCAGCAACTGCCCTGGCTTGTCATACGTAACCGTGCCTTGCACTTTTACCCGCCGCTCGACGGACGCGCCGGACCGATACTGCATCAAGTTGCTGATCGGCATTACTGGCCCGCTGAACAGATCGCTTGGGTGCGGCTTGAGCACGGTTGCGCTATCGAGGCTCGAAGTGACCAGCGTAGGAGCGGTAATCTGCCGCCCTCCATTCTTGGTACAAGAGACGACCGCGGTGAGGCGGATACGGCTGCCGATCAAAGCATTTGCGCGGGCGAGTTCGCCAAGTGGTAGCGAAACAAAGATGACACCGTCACTTAAACCCAATTTGAGCCAGGAGCGATCCGGTTCAAACGACCGCAACCCTGCGGCTCGTACCAGGCCGCTTACGGCAATGAACTGGCTGTCCAGGTTGCCGCTGCTCATCTGGGCAAATCCCGCCTGTCGCGCACGCGGCATGGGGGCGCGGCCCACCTTGCGCAGACCCTTGGCCACAATCACGGGCGAGTAAGTGCCCGCGCCGGTTACGCCCTCAACGACCACTTCATCGCCCGGGTGAAAATCTGCCGGCTGCGCCGCGAAGATCCAGACTCCCGCAAACCGGTCCTGCACGAACAAGCCTCCCTGACCCACTGCGGTCACTACGCCACGCATGGTGACAGGGTTCCGCAGCCGTGCCTGCGCGGGCGTCAAGGCCAGGATCGATCGGCCGTCATGTAGCTGTTCCCCACGTGCATGGCGCAGGGACGCAAGGCAAAGGAGCACAACCCAAAGCAGCGCCCATCCGCGTGCAGCTCGTGTGCTCAAGGACCGTTTCACCCCCAAACGATAGTGAGCACCGCGGGCGAGCGTCAACAAAATGGGTCGGGACGCTCCATGTTGCGTGCATCGCCAAGTCGCATATAGGCCATTTGTACGATGGGGCCCCGCCCTTTATGCCCATAGCCGCCCGGCACGCAGGGGCCACGCATCCGTCGCCATACAGACGATGGTGCCCCCTGCTCTGCCGTGTGTAGAGTCTGCCGCTGTGAACTCAAACGTATCGGTCCACCCTCGCGAGGACGCATGAAGGTTATTTTCCGCAGCACTCCTCTCCTCTCTTGTTCGGCCTTGTTCGTGACCGGCGCGGGGCTTGCATCCGTCGCGGCGCCTGCTTACGCCCAGGTGGCCAGCGCCGCCCTCGCCGGCACCGTTGCCGACCCAAGCGGCGCGCCCATCGCAGGCGCGGCCGTCAGCGCGCTCAACACCGGCACTGGCGTGTCGCAATCCACCACCAGTGGCTCCGACGGCACCTACACATTCTCGACGCTGCAGCCGGGGATCTACCGCGTCACCGTCACAGAGACGGGCTTCGCTAAGAGCGTGCAAGAAGGCGTGCAGCTCACCATTGGACAGGCGGCCACGCTTAAGACCCCGCTAAGCGTGGGTTCCGCCGAGCAGACCGTCTCGGTCAGCGCCAATGCCGAGCTCATCAATCAGACCACCGCCGAGATCAGCCAGCTGATCAATGAAAAATCAGTGCGCGAGCTGCCGCTGAACGGTCGGGATCCGTCCAGTCTTGTGCTGCAGGCACCGGGCATCGTGAACGTCCTGAATGCCAGCGGCAATCTGCAGTCCAGCAATTCGTTTCCGACGGAAAGCGGCGCGGCTGCCAATGGTGGCCGTCAAGGCAGCACCTACTACCTGCTCGACGGCGTCCCCAACATGGACTATTACCTGCTACTCGCCGCGCCGTTCCCCAATGCCGACGCTACGCAGGAGTTCCGGGTGATCACCAACAACTTCGACGCCCGCTACGGCTTCGCTCCGGGCGCAGTTGTGTCCATCCAGACCAGGTCCGGCTCTAACAACTTCCACGGCGGTGCGTTTGAGTTCCTCCGCAACAGTGTGCTCAACGCCGGCAACTACTTTTCTCACCAGGTCGACAGTTTGAAGCGTAACCAGTTCGGTGGCTTTCTGGGCGGACCTATCCAGAAAGACAAGCTCTTCTTTTTTGGCAACTACCAGCAGACGCAGGCCACCACCACGCCTCAGACCAACACTACCTTTACGCCTACCGCCGCCATGCTCGCTGGTGATTTCAGCGCTGTGCCCGCCACGCTCAAGGCTCCTTTTGCCACCGTGAACGGCAGGCCCAACCAGATTGACCCAGCCCTACTCAACCCCGCCGCGGTCGCGTTGGCCTCGCTGGTCCCGCTGGGCCAGGTTGCTGCCACGGGCCAGGTGAGCTATATCGGCACGCCCCAGCGCTACTCATACAAGGAAGCCACCGGCCGCCTGGACTATGACATCAACGCCAGCCAGCGCCTCACGGTCCGCAGTTTCATCTATCGCTACGACCAGCCGGAAGAGGTGATGCCCGGCAACGCGCTGGCCAATACCGTGGGTGAGACAGGCCGTTTGTACAACGAACTGGTGAGCCACACGTGGACCATCAACGCAAACTCGGTCAATACCATCTCGGCCGCGTGGTTGCAGAATGACTACTTCTCCGCCGCTCACGTGGCCGGACCCAGCGGTCAGCCGGTGTGCCTCTCACAGTTCATCCAAATCAGTGACCCCGCCGGGCTGTGCTACATGGAAGGCGGCGTCAACATCTCAAACGGCTACCAGGAGCCCTACACCTCGCCTAACCGCGAAAACCGCCGCACCTGGAGCCTCAACGACGACTACTCGCGTGTGTTGGGCAGGCACACACTTACCTTCGGGGGCAATTTCCTCCACCAGTACGCGCTTGAGGTCTCCGCCTACCCGCAGAACGCAGACGTCAACTTCACAGGGCAGTACACAGGTTTTGGTCTGGCCGACTTTCTGCTCGGGTACGCGCAGTCAGTCCGGCAAGGCGCCGGCGAAACGCAGGATCCGCATGGCATCCAGCTTGGCTTGTATGCCCAGGACCAGTGGCGCTGGCGCCCCAATTTCACGCTCACCGCGGGCGTGCGCTGGGAGCCGAACCTGCCTCCCTCGGTCACGAACGGACGCGGCGCTTATTTCATCCCCGGGGCACAAAGCACGCGTTACCCCAATGCGCCGACAGGGCTTGTGTTCCCTGGCGATCACGGCCTGGACAACAAGCTCATGCCCTCTGACTACGCACAGGTCGCCCCACGTGTGGGCATCGCTTGGCAGCCCGCTTCCCTGCCCGACACTGCGATTCGCGCGGCCTTCGGCATCTTCTTTGCACCGCTTGAGTACTCTCTCTACAACCACACGGCGGACGTATCTCCCTTTAGCCCGCTTTACTACTTCGCCGGCACCAGCAGCGCCTACATTCCCTTCAGCAACCCGTACTCGTTCCCGGGTGCGGGCACTGGCGGCGTCAACCCCTTCCCGCCGTTTGCTTCGTCCTCCGTGGTCCCCGCTGCTTCTTCCACCTTCCCTGCCGATCTCAGCGTGCTCTCGGTCTTCGCGCCTGATTTCAAGCTGGGCACCACGCAAAGCTGGAACGTCTCCATCGAGCAGCAGGCCACACGCTACATGGCGGCGCACCTGGCCTACGTCGGCAGCGAAAGCTACCACCTCGTCTTTCCGCTGGACCTGAATCCGGGCTTCTACAACACCGACGCAACCCTCAGCGGCAACCGGCTGCTCTTTCCCGCCTTCAGCTCGGTGTATGAGAACGACAGCGCCGGGACTTCCCGCTACAACTCGCTCCAGGCGAGCCTTGAGCTCAGGCCCTTTCACGGCCTTCAGGCGCAGTCCAGCTTTACCTGGGCACGGACCGAGGACGTCTTCACGGGCAACAGCATTGCCTTCGACCTCAACATCCCCGACCCGTTTGACCTGAGGCACAACTTCGGCAAGAGCGACCTCAACATCCCGCTTATCTCCGTCACGAACTTTCTTTACACCAGCCCTGCGCTCCGCGGCATCAACCCCGTGCTGCGGCAGGCGCTGGGCAACTGGGAGATTAGCGGTCTCTACACCCTGCAATCCGGCACGCCCTTCAGCATCAGCGGCGGAGACGGCAACAACAATTCGGCCGCCCAGCAGGATGGTGATCGCGCCGACTTCGCACCGGGTGGCCAGAGCGTTGCTGCAGGCGTGCACCAGGGAAGCAAGCAGCAGTGGCTCACGCACTACTTCGATCCCACGCGCTTTGTCGTCAATGCCCCGGGCACCTTTGGCAACACACCGCGCAACATCTACCAGGGGCCGGGCGTCAACACAGCCGACCTTGGCCTGATCAAGAACTGGGAGTACCGTGAGCGCTGGAGGCTCCAGTTCCGCTGGGAGATGTTTAACGCCTTGAACCACGCCAACTTCGCCAATCCAAACTCTGACCCATCAAGCGGCAACTTCGGTCAGATCACCAGCATTGGTCCAGTCGCGCCTCGCGTTCAGCAGGCCGCGCTGAAACTCACCTTCTAACCCAACGTTTCTCTGCGACGGTGTTCGCCTCCTGGCACCGTCGCACTCTTGTCTCTCTTTCCGAAAGGTTTGCCCCGCGTGAGATCTGCCACTGGCGTGTTCCGGCGTCTATGCCCGGTTCCCACTCTTTCCGCATTCGTGCTTCTTCTCGCGCTCCCCGCTTCGCGTGCGCAAACGCCCCAGCCGCCCACCCGGCTCTTGCCTGAGCACCAACTCTTTGTCGGCACCTGCTACCAGCCGGTAGACCGCTCGCGTGACCAGATCGTCTCCGACATCCGCCTGATGAAGGCTGCGGGATTTCGCATGGTGCGCATCGGAGATCTCTCGTGGGACGCGCTCGAACCGAGCGAAGGCGTCTTCGACTTCGCGCTTTTCGACTTCGTGATGGATCGCCTGCACGAGGCTGGCATCCGCGTGCTCTTTGACGTGAGCGGCCTCCCCGCGCCCATCTGGCTTCACCATAACCATCCCGGTGTCGATGTCGTCGACCAGCATGGGGACCGACTTCACCCCGCTGAACGCTATATGGATGACATCAGCGACCCGGACTACCGCGCCGCTGTTCGCGCGCTCGCCACTGCTGTCATCCAGCACTACGCGCACCACCCCGCGCTCGCCGCCTTTGGCTACGACAACGAGGTCGGCAACAGTTACATGTCTTACTCCGAGGGGGATCGCGGACGTTTCATCGCCTGGCTCCAGAAACGCTACGGCACGATCGAGGCGCTGAACTCGGCCTGGGCCACGCAGCGCTGGTCCCGCCGCATCGGCACCTGGGACGAAGTTGAGCTTCCCTATGGCGATGGCCCGGGCCCACCGGAGCGCTTTCTCGATCTCCATCGCTTCTGGTCCGATCAAACCATCGGCGCGCTTGAAGATCTCGATGCCGTACGCCGGGAGTATGCGCCCGAGGTACCTACGGCTTCCAACCTTTGGGACGAGGCTGGGCGCAAGGGATTCGATTACCTGAGCAGTTACAAATCGTACGTCACCTACGGGGCCGAGGGTTTTTACCCCGGCTACAATCCCGCAAATGCTCTCGACACGGTAGTCGGCGGTCTACTTGCCAAGGGCGATCTCACCACACCGATCTGGTACAACGAGTTCGTCACAGGCGGCTCGGGCGATTACGGCGGCCCGCGCGGCATGATCCGCATGTGGGCCTACCTCGGCCTGCTTCACTCGGCGCAAACGTTTCTTGCCTGGACCTTTAACACGCACCAGGGTGGAGAGGAGCAAGCTCTTTTCGGCTTGCTTGATCACGACAGCACGCCCTCCTACAAGTACGAGGAGTTTGCCCGCGTCGCCCGCGAATTCGCGCAACTGGAAAAGCTCGGCTTTCCACGCTACACCAGGCCCGAGGTCGCCATTGCGTACTCGTTTGATACGAACGTTGCGTATCACCATCCCTCGAACGTGAACACCAGCAGCGCTCACTACCTCAGCATCCCCTACCAGGAGCAGGTAGACGGTGGCTTCGCTCCCTTTTTCCATGACAACGTGGACGCGGCGCTCATCAATGTGGGCCACGCGAAGCTTTCCTCTTACAAGCTTGTTGTTGTGCCCGGCGACTACGTCATGGATCCCGCGAGCAGCGCCCAAATCCGTCAGTACGTCGAAAACGGCGGCACCGTCATCATGACTGCCTTCTCTGCCAAGGTGGACGAACATAGCCAGTGGTTCGGGACGCCCTTGCCCGGCACGTTGAGTGACGTCTTCGGCCTGCGAACCTCGCAGTTCTATCGCCCAAGCACCCCGCCTGCTTACACCCTCAACGGCACCACTGCCCAGAGCAAGCGCGCGTTCTACGAAGTGCTCGAGCCGCACACTGCGCATGTGCTCGCGACTATTTCCAACATGCCTGAGCACTCACCCGCCATCACCGACAACACCTTTGGCCGCGGCCACGCCATCTACCTCGCTCTTCCTGCCGAGCAGGAGACGCTTGCGCCGCTTGTGAAATCACTCTATGCAAGGCTTGGCATTGTGCCCGGCCCTGCAACCCCTGACGGCGTATACGCTCGCGTTGTGGAAGGCCGGACGCTCTATGTCAACACCACCGCCGCACCTGTCACGTTTCCCGTCCCCGGCGACAAGCTAGGTATCTTGACGCACAAGAACTACCACGGCACGCTGCAGCTGGCGCCCTACGATGTCGACCTGCTCCAATAAAGGCCTTCAAGAACCATGATGAGAAGCACACGCGTCTACACCCTCACGCTCCTGGCCTTCGGCACCAGTCTGCTGCTCCCGCTCGCGCACGCGCAGGCTCCTGTTGACTTCAACACCCTGCAGCACATCGAGCCCGGCGATGGGGAGACCGAGATCATCGCCAAGGCCGCACACGTACTTCCGCGGCCTAACCAGACCGAGTGGATGCGCCTGGAACGCACCTTCTTCCTCCACTACGGGCCAAACGCCTTCCGCCACGTAGAGTGGGGCACCGGCCGTGAGGACCCCTCCATCTTCAACCCCTCCGCGCTAAACGCCGATCAGTGGGTGCAGAGCGTGAAGGAAGGCGGCGGCACCATGATCATCCTGGTCTGCAAGCATCACGACGGGCTTGCCCTGTGGCCTAGCCGCTACACCGCGCACTCGGTTGCTGCCAGCTCGTGGCGAGGCGGCAAGGGCAACGTGGTGCGTGACGTGGCGGCCGCCGCGCGCAGGTACAACATCAAGCTTGGCGTGTACCTTTCACCTGCCGATCTCTACCAACTCCGCACCAACCCAATCAATCCCCACGGCTACTACGGCGACGGCAGCCCAAAGCTCCCCACCACCATCCCCACGGACCCGGCGAGCTTCAAGACTGACCCGTCGAAAACCCGCACTCCCGCTCCGGGCTTCGGCAGCTTTCACTACCAGGTGGACGATTACAACCGCTACTTCCTCAATCAGCTCTACGAACTGCTGACCGAGTACGGCCCCATCCAGGAAGTCTGGTTTGACGGCGCCAACCCTGACCCCAGCGTGCACGAGAGCTACGACTACAACGCCTGGTACGACCTCATCCGCCACCTGCAGCCGCGGGCCATCATCTTCGGCAAGGGCCCTGACGGCCGCTGGGTGGGCAACGAAAGCGGCATCGGCCGCACCACCGAATGGGACCCCGTCCCGCTGCCGCTCCCCCCAAGCGAGTTTCGCTGGCCCGACATGCGCGACCAGGACCTGGGCAGCCGCGCAAAGCTCGTGCCCGGCTCCTACCTGTGGTGGTATCCGGCTGAGACGAATGTGCCCATCCTCCACGGCTGGTTCTGGGCGCCTGACAAGCCCGTCCGCACCGCCTCCGAGCTCATCGATATCTACTACCAATCAGTCGGCCGCAACAGCAACTGGCTCCTCAATCTTTCCCCCGACGATCGCGGCCTCATACCCGAGCTGCAGCGCGCAAACCTGCGCCTGATGAACCAGGTCATCACCCAGACCTTTGCGCGCAACCTGGCGCAACGCGCCATCCTCACCGCCGACTCCTCGGCCCCTGCACACAAGCCCGCGCTCGCGCTCGACCAAAGCCTCGACACGTGGTGGGAGCCCGCGGCCGGCCACACCACGCCCACACTCACCGTCACCCTGCCGCACCGAGTCACGTTCGACGTCGTCTCGCTGCAAGAGGCAGTCGACCACCGCGGCCAGCGTATCGAATCCTTCACGGTGGAAGCCTTGCTCAACGGCAGCTGGGAGCCAGTGACCCAGGGCACCACCGTCGGCCACAAACGCCTCCTGCGCCTCAAGGTCCCGATCACCACCGATCGTGTGCGCATTCACATCGAGAGCTCGCGCCTTGAGCCATCCATTGCACAGCTCGGCCTGTTCAAGCAGGCCGCCTACGTCCCAGCGCCGCAGATTGCTGATCGCGACGCGGAAGGAAAAGTCTCTCTCCGAGCAACCGGCGGTAGCCGCATCGTCTACACGGTCGATGGCTCGGTTCCCAACGCGCAGTCCACCCGTTATCAAGGTCCTATTCCGCTTGCGCAAGGCGGCATGGTCGAGGCGGCCGTTCTCACCCCGAGCGGAAGAGCTGGCATGATCGCTGCGCGCAACTTCCCCGGTGCCGCGCCGCTTGGTTGGAAGATCGTGGAAGCCGACAGCCAGGAGCCCGACAGCCCCGCCCTCAACGCCATCGATGGCAAGCCCGACACCGTTTGGACCAGCTCAAGCAAGCCCGGGCGTCACCACATCACTGTCGATATGGGCCAGCTGCGCCGCATCGAGGGCTTCAACTACCTGCCGCGCCAGGACGGGCTCAACTACGGCTTGGTCAAAACCTACAAGCTTGAAGTCAGCGTCAATGGCCAAAACTGGACCACGGTCATCCCCTCGGGCGATTTCGCCAATCTGCGAAATGATCCTGAGCTCGTGTCCGTTCCATTCTCGCCTGTCGACGCCCGTTTCTTCCGCTTCACCACGCTCAGCAGCTACGACGAAAGCGGTGCCGCAAGCGCCGCCGAACTCTCTATCAAGTTAGCGCAATAATTCATGGCCTACCCCTCAAGCTGTGCTTAGGCGCGCCTGAGTCGCATAGCCGGGTGCCTCGATGCCTCGAAGACGAAGCCCAGCAGCCCGGGCCGGCGATGAATCTGGGCTCACCTGAAACAGTTCTACCCCGGGATGTGCGCAGCGGGCCTCCCCGCAAAAGGCGCATAGGAGTCAACGCCCATAAACGAAATGCGCTACTATGCCCGAAAGACACGAGCTCGTACAAAGAGCAAGCGAAGCGTACCGGCGGGATCTGAAGCTTCCCTGAGGAAGTGGCCAGCCTGCTTCTACGCCAACCCCGCTGACCGGGGCGGCAGCTCAGGCCAGAATGCTCTGGAGGAAAACCAGTCGTGCCGATAAGCCGAGACGAGTTTACAGATACATACCCAAGTCTCTTTCATATCTCACTCGCGCAGGAGCTGGAACAGGTAAGGCGGCATGGACTTCTCAGCACATCGGCACTGTTGGACACATGCGAAATAGAAGGGGACAAGCGATTCCGCATCGAGAGCCTTCCACGACCCCGCACGATTACTATTAGTCATCCCGTTCATGGCGAGTTCTTAATCAACGATCAGGCTCCCATGAATGCTGCAGCTCTTCAGACGTGCCTGGTCGATCTGTCGCCTGAGCAATGGTGCAAAGCCTTAAACGGTCGGGTGTTCTTTTGGCCAACCCATCGTCGGCTTGCGAAGCATCTCGGAGCGAGGTTGGGCGCCGGGCTTTCAAGAACGATATTCACCTTTAAGACAAGATCGCTCCTTGACGTGCTTGATTTCGACTCTTTTGAGTTCTCAGCAATCAACTCCGGCAACACCATGCGCAAAGCTGCTCGGAGGGGCTCGGCGACCTTTTTGAGCCCTGGCGACTATCCCTTCCAGGAGCGACGGAAACACAGAGGAGTAGGTGACGCCATCGCCGAGGTAACCTATCCGTACGCTATTACGCCATCACAGCTCGCCGCGATAGAGATAGAAGTGACAAGCGAGATCGTACCTGGGTGACAGGTGGCCCGTTACATGCCCGTCGAGGAGGGCGCGAAACGATGATGGGCAGCGCGAGCTTGGATCTCAGAAGCGCGCGAGCATTTCTACAGAGCCTCCAGTGCGAATGGGTCTGCTCAGGGGAACTGGACTTTGTATGATCTCTAGAATGCTTCTCAGGATTGTAGTAGCTGTCGTTCTTGCATGTGGGACTCTTCCATTTGCGACTGCCACCCCGCTTCCTCGTTTCCCTTCGGCAAGCAGAACCCAGATTGCATTTGTCGCAGAGGACGACCTTTGGGTCGTGCCACTGCAGGGTGGCCCAGCACGTCGGCTTCTTAAAGATGCGGGTGTCATCAGTACGCCACTCTTCTCGCCAGATGGCAATTGGATCGCATACACCTCCCGTCGCGGTGGTCTCCACGATGTCTTTGTGGTTTCTGCGGCTGGTGGCAAGCCAACAAGGCTGACTTATGAAGCCAGCAGCTTTCCTGATGGCGCCATGGTTGTGTCGTGGACCCTGGACTCGACGCGGGTGATCTTTCTTTCTCATCGCGCGACTCCGGTCCGAAAACTTGTTCGAGCGTTCTCGGTACCCGTGACCGGCGGGATGGCTGAGCCGCTGCCGCTTGATCGTGCGGGACGCATGTCGTTCGCTCCAAACGGTCACCAGATCGCCTTCAACCGCACCTTCCGCAATCTCGAACTCCGGAAGCGCTACGTCGGGGGTCAGCAGCAAGACATCTATACCTACGACTTCGATGCGCGCGTGCTAAAGCGACTTACCACCTGGAAAGGTACCGACACTTCGCCGATGTGGTTTGGGCGGAAGATCTATTTCGTCTCGGACAGGGACGCGCACTTCAGGCAGAACATCTGGAGCCTCGACCTAGACACCCACAGCGTTCGTCAGATTTCAACGTTCACCGATTATGACGTGGACTGGCCATCACTTGCTGCGCAGACCATCGTGTTCCAGCAAGGCGGTCACCTATGGGCCATTGATCTCCCTTCAGAGAGGCTCCGCAAGGTGGACGTTACTTACGCAGATCTACAGCAGCCGAAGGTAGGCGCCGAGGCTGTGGGGAAATTCGCTCGTGTCACAGATGCGATGAACCACATCGACTACGCCTCGTCCCCGCGCGGCGACTCTCTGCTGCTTTCGGCGCGTGGTGACCTGTTCCGCCTCGACAGGGCGTCACATGCAGAAGACCTTACAAACACGCCAGGTGTAGAGGAGGACCATCCATCCTGGTCGCCTGATGGCCGCATGATCGCATATGAGACGGACCGCGACGGATCACAACAGCTGGCTGTCCAGGCAGCGACAGGTGGGCCAGGGCGCCTCCTGACACACTATACTTCCGGTTACTTCTATACGCCGCTCTGGTCCCCGCGAAACGATAGCTTCGTTGTCGCCGATGCTGCGCATTCGCTCTGGTGGGTGCGCCTGGACGGAAGCAATCCACAGAAGATAGGTTTTGACCCACACAGCGAAATCCGAGACGCATCGTTCTCGCCTGATGGGCGCTGGGTAGCTTACAGCACCGAACGTTCCAGTCAACTTCGTGCGATTCACCTGCATGAGCTTGCCACCGGCAGCGATACCGTTGTCAGCTCTCCCATGGAGAGCGATCGCCTCCCCGTATTTAGCCCGGACGGGCAATACCTCATTTTCGTGTCCCAGCGGTACGAACAGGCCTATGTCTCGGATCGCGATGATGAGAATCTCATTTCGACCGTCAACTCAGATGGTCTATATGCCGTCACTCTTCAACGCTATGGTCGGCCCCTGGGAGCAGTGACGACCACGAGTCACCCCGCAAGCGCGGGCGCTGTAACAATCGATTTCAAGGGCCTCATGTCGCGTGCCGTTGCTTTGCCGATGATACCGTCGACCATCGTTTCCTTGCAGGTCAGCCAGTCCGCTCTCCTCTACCAGGTGGCTCCTATCCAACTCATCAGTGGCGATCTCGCCGGAGGCAAAGCAGCTTTGCATGCGATGAGTCTGACCAGTCTGCAGGATCGCACCCTTGCTGAAGGCCTCGACAACTTCGATCTGTCGAGCGACGGACTCAGGATCGTGTTTCACCGGCAGGGTAAGTGGTATAGCACCGGCGTCGGCGAAGAGCCCGGGAGTGAAGTGCAAATTCGTTGTGACGCTATGACGTCCGTAGTGGATCAGTCGCGTGAATGGTCGGAGATGTTCGAAAGCGCATGGCGACTGGATCGGGATGTGTTTTTCAGCAAAGCCATGAACGGCAGCAACTGGGCTGCTGTGCACGATGCATACGCGAAGCTCTTGCCCTTCGTGAGCTCCCATGACGATTTCGTCTACTTGCTTCAGCAAATGCAGGGTGAGATTGCGAGTTCACACACATTCATAGACCCTCGAGACGAGGACGACGTGACGGGAGCCATGCGGACAGGGCTGCTGGGAGCGGATTACGCAATGGATGTGACTTCGGGCCGCTATCGATTCGAGAAGATCTATTCTGGTGACCGAACACGCCCGGCTATGCAAAGCCCATTGAGCAAACCAGGACTCGATGTGAAGGAGGGTGACTACCTTCTGGCAGTAAACGGTCGCGAGCTGAAGATGCCGTTGGAACCGGACGAGCTTTTGGCAGGAATTACCACTGAGGTTACGCTCAGCATAGCGTCCGATCTCTACGGTCCTCGGCGCAACGTGCGTGTTGTTCCACTTACGGATGACATGCGGCTTCGGAGGCACGACTGGATCGAGCACAACCGCGCCGAAGTAGATCGTCTCTCCAATGGTCGCCTCGGATACATCTTTGTGACGGACTTTGGGGCAGAGGGCGAAGCCGACTTCGTTCGGCAGTTCTACCCTCAGCGTGAGAAGGACGGCTTGATCTTTGATGTGCGATGGAATGGCGGAGGCTTCACGAGCCAGTCTGTTCTGGATGTTCTGCGACGCGAAATTGCCGGCGTCTTTGTCAACCGCGAAGGCGCGCTCAGCACCCTGCCAACTGCGGTCGGGCCCCGAGCGCTGGTGGCTCTCGCAAACTACGCCTCAGCATCTGACGGCGATCAGTTTCCGTATTTTTTCAAGCAGTTTCACTTGGGTAAAGTTGTGGGTGAGCGCACGTGGGGTGGCGTCCAGGGAATCAACCGAGATTGGACCTTGACGGACGGCACATCCTTCACTATCCCGAAAGACGCTCTCGCCTCAGTGCAGGGTCAATGGATCATTGAGAATACGGGAACCGAGCCGGATATCGCCGTCTCTTCTGCTCCCGACGAGCGCGTCTTCGGCAAGGATCGACAGCTTGAGACTGCCATCGCCGTGGCCATGAATGAGCTGAAAGCGAAGCCTCCTGTGAAGCTAAGGGCCCCTCGGCCGCTGCCCGCCTACCCATTGGCCGGTGAGGTGGCAGGCGCCAGTTTCAGCAGCAACTGATCGGCTCTGTAGCGTCAGGTTGGGAGGCTAAGCACCGTCAGCGTAAAACATTCAGCGGCGAAGCCAATGATGATCAAAGTGTCTGGCTCCTTCTCTCACGTCACAGCATAGATACACATCTGATCTCGCCTGGTGAGCACGACTTTTTCAGAAGCAAGGGGGAGATACAGCCTGGGGTGCGGAAGCACTCTCCCTCACTGATACTCTGTCCCCTATTGAGCAGAGGTCCGGTATGGAGAGGCTTGCCGGGGATTAGCGCTCCGGCCCTGTATTCGGTCGGCGTTCTTGTGAAATCACACCGGTGTCGCCGCCACGACTGCAATGCTTTATGACGGCCGTGATCGCAAGCTGCCCTGGCTTGCACCCGGCGCTCCAAGCGAAACTTTAGGTAGGCCACGAAGCTGCAGAGCCTCGTACATCTCGTGGTTCTATTCGACCGGTGCTCGGCAATCCTCTTTGCCGACAATGAAGGAAAACGGTGTGGTTATGGGGCCGGCAAGGGAGGGTGGGAAGTTTGTCCCGAGCTCTTTCTCGTGCGTGCAAGGTCTTCCGCCGGAGAACTGGAAAGCTGCTGGCGCTGGTCTAAGCTGAGGGCTTCACTCGTCTTATCAGTTGGAGGTTTTCGGCACTTGCTGCCCGGAAGTCCACTAACATCTCGGCGTTCCACAACCGCCACTCGCTGGCCCACAGTGCGAAGTCCTACGCAGCAAGCTTCGTTGCTTCGCCCGAGCCGAAGACGACCGGAGCAAATTACTCGATGTCGTCTCTTCACCCAAAGCGTTTCTCGTCGTTGATTCGTTTCTGCCTATCATGGGTGTGATGCACCAGAGAACAAGCAGGACGAGTTGAGGATCGCTTTGTGAGCTGCGGCAGCGTCGCCATCTGCGCGCGCACACCTGTGCCCACGCATGCGCCGTCCGTGAGACACGGACGACGCTGACGTCGGCCCGTGGTTGCGATCACGTCTGCGATGCACACGTGGGACACAGAGAGGCTTATGCCACTACTTGCTCGTGAAACTTGTGGATGTGCTCGGCGATGTAGTCTACACAGTCCTCGGTGGCGAAATGCCCCGCAGCAAGCCGGTGCATTTCGGCCCCCGGCAGATCTTGGAGGTATGCCTCGCCGCCTTCCGGAGTGAAGAAGATGTCCCCCTGTCCCCAGAAGATGATCGTCTTTGGCTGAGCCTTTCTCAAAAACTCTTGCCACTTGGGATACAGGGTGACGTTGTTGCGATAGTCGTAGAAAAGATCAAGCTGAAGCTGACGGCCGTGGGGCCGTTGCAGCGTGTGGAAGTAGTCCATGTTCCAAGCGTCAGGACTGACTAGAGCAGGATTGGTCGAACCGCCTAAGTAGGTAGCCTTTACCGTCTCAAGCTCCAGCATGCTCGCCGCTCCCCGCTCGTTCTTTTCGCTGCGATCAAGCCAGAGCGCATTCCGCAGGCCACCCCAGGCGGCACTGAAGCCAACCTCATATGCGTTTGTGTTCTGAATAATTAGCCATTCCAGAGAGTCTGGAGTCTTTGTCATGATCCTGAAGCCGACGGGACCGCCGTAATCCTGAATATAAAGACCGTACCGTTCGAAGCCTTTTGACTGTAAGAAGCTCTCGGTAACTTCTGCCAATTTGTCAAAGGTGTAGGGAAAGATGGCTGGATCGGGAGTGTCGCTGTTGCCGAAACCGGGGTAGTCAGGCGCAATCACGTGAAAGCGGGAAGCAAGCTTTGGAATGAGTTCTCGGAATTGGTGAGAAGATGCCGGCCAGCCATGCAACAGGACGAGCTTCGGACTCGAAGGATCGCCCGCTTCACGATACGCGATGTTCAGACCACTGACGGTGATGGACCCACACGTGACGGTGCTGGCGATGACAGCTGGAGAATAGACAGTGCTCATAGAACCTCTGGAGAGTGCGCATTAGCCGGATGTGCTGTCCGGGTCGTTATTGGAAGGTGCAGCAAGGTAGCTCTCCTGTGACTGAGGGGCAGGCACCCGCTACGAGGCGCCTGCATTGCCATTCGGCAACAGCTAAAGTCCCGCGTACCAGTCGTAGCCGAGCTTGGTCCAGTAATCGTCTGGCTTCTCGTTCGTGTAAGCGATCAAGCCGATGCGTTTGATCTGCTTGTAACCATACTTTGTTGGGGTATACAGGCGGAGCGGTGCGCCGTGAAATTGGGTGAGCGGCGATCCCATCATTTCCGTCACAAGCAGGGCCTGAGGGTGTCGCAGCGCCTGCAGATCGTAGCCGACGTAATAGTCCCCATCGGGCGTTTCCATGTACACGTAACGCGGTTCCTCCCCATCGATCGGCGCTGGTGGGAACATCTCGATGAAGTCCGCAAAGCGGACCCCGGCCCATTGCACGATCTGGCTCCAGCCTTCAATACATTTGAACTGCAGCACCTGCTCATGGCGCGGAAGCCTCGGAACGAAGTCCTTAAGCTGCAACAACAGACCAGGCGTACCTGGGGCCAGCGTCGAATGACTTTCACCGGCCTCTTCCAGACCGCGTGGCTTTCTGCCGGTGCGGTTCTCATCCTCTTCGACCTCCTGCTTCATGCCTTCGGGCGCCATTTTGATCGACGACATCTTGCTCGGGTCTGTCTTGGTATCGTGTCCTTGATCCTCCTGTGAAGCAACGGTTTCGTACGCGTACTCCCAGGCTGTTGTGTCGCGAACATAGAACGAAGATCGCTCCGCGTCGCGCACCCCGACAACCTGAAGTCGGTAGCTCTCGGGCTTCAACTGCATCTTGAGCCCGAACACACCGTTCACTCGTAGTGTTTCAGCCCTGCTGAGAGGATAGGTGGGCGCCAGCGCGTGCTCACGAAACGCTGCACGGGAGAGGTCAGCGTTCCACGCGTACGTCTTGTGAAGAAGCCCCGGAATCATGTCATCGTAGGGAGCGTCTTTTAGGTATCTCCGGAAGCCGTACGCTGCTGCTGCGGCAGCAGCAAAGCCTACAAAAGCACGGCGTGTACGCCGCCCAGATGTGGCGAGTACAGCAGCATCGGCCGCATTCCGCTCCGCGTCAACTTCAGAGTCTCCGTCGAGCCTGTGCGTCAGAACGTCGTCCGCATGCTCCGGATCAGCGGGCCGCGCCTCTCCGCTGCGAGCCGCTTTTTCTTCACCGGCCGGGGACGCGCTCTTCGCAACAGGCTTGTCCTGCTGAGGCAAGGCCTTTGCCTTCTCTGCAGGATCAGTTTCTCTAAAGTGCCCTGGCCGCTCGTCACCACTCATCCCTTGCTCCTTCGCTCCGCCTCAGCGGACATCGCCTCCACGCGCTGAACCTCGTAACCGCTGACCATTGCCCGAAAGTTGTTCCAACCCGCAAGAACAACCTGAACGATATGCACCACAAAGAAGCCGAGAAAACCCATCGTGATCCAGAAGTGGATCCAGCGGGCCATCTCGTAGCCACCGAAGAGAGAAGTCAGCCAGTGCAGCTGTGTGGGTTTGTAAATGGCCAAGCCGGTCAGCAGCATGACGGCCCCCATCGCGGCGCAGGAGGTGTACGCAATGCGCTGCGCACCGTTGTACTTCGTCTGTGACGGCAAGCCCTTACGAAGGTGTAAATCCACAAGCGTCACCTGAACCGCATCACGAAGACTGCGGCGCTGGGGCAGAATCAGCCGCCATTCACCTGACAGCCAGGTGTAGAGCACCCACGCCACTCCATTCAGAGCAAAGACCCACATGAAGAAGAAGTGATAGCTCAAGCCCATCGTCACGTGATACGGCACATGCAGGGCCTTGTAGAACCAGTCTGGAAAGAAGCGGAAGAGTGTGAGATGGCCTATTCCGACGCGGTACACACGATGCGGGTACCGGTATGCATTGTCCGAGTCGTTCCAGTAAATAAGAACGCCGCTCCAAATCATGGTGAACAGCACAGGAAAGTTCACCCAGTGCATCCAACGGAGAGCAAGCGGGTGCTTACGTTCAAGGCGAATCGAAGCTTTAGATGAACTCATAGTTACCGCTACATCATTCCTTTGGCGCCGCAAAGCAACAGGGCTGCAAGGCGCTATGATCAGAATACGAACGGGCAAACGTGAACAAAAGTGAGAAATACTCGCCGCAATGGTTACGAGGACTCAACTATGATTCTGAATAACATCAGCCTGGACAGCCTTCGTACTTTGGTGATCGCGCAGGACGTCGGTGGTTTTGGCCGTGCTTCGGAGCGCTTGGGCCGGACGCCATCCGCCATAAGCCTGCAGATGAAGCGTTTGCAGGATGAGATCGGCGTGCAGCTTTTTAGAAAGCAGGGCAGGAAAACCCTCCTCACTGAGCAGGGAGAGATTGCGCTTCGGTATGCGCGCAGGGTGCTCGAGCTGAACGACGAGATGATCGATGTACTGCGCGGGTCATCTCTTTCCGGGATCGTTCGCGTCGGATTCGCTCAGGACTTCACGGCAAATGTTCTGCCCTTGGTCATTGGACGCTTCAGCGGCCTCTACCCCCTGGTGAAGCTTGAAGTCACAGTAGACCGAGGCCAGGTGCTCATCCAATCGCTGGACTCCGGCGATCTCGACCTGGCACTGACTCTTGGCGGCCCGACGAGCAAGACCGCGCAGATACTCAGCGAGATGCCG
Organism: Acidobacteriaceae bacterium; assembly: GCA_965199135.1. GTDB lineage: Bacteria > Acidobacteriota > Terriglobia > Terriglobales > Acidobacteriaceae > EB88. The sequence continues at coordinate 3,554,936 of OZ240685.1, forward strand.
TTGTACTGGATTGCGAGTCCCAAGTTTAAAGAGCGCGCGAACCAACCTCTTCCCCTGGCGTTGTTCAACCCTCCTTGCGGGTGTCAGACAAGGGGTCTGGACTCGCTACAGGATGCTGGTCGTTCCTGGCGGGCAGCTATGACAAGCCCCAGTTTGCCTGGGCTGTGGGCCGCCGTCAGTGCAGGGCTCGGAATGACTGCACGAACGCTCATCGGGATACCTGAAGATGTAGAGACCATCGACCTGGGATTGCCGCCGCTGGGAGACATGCCTGTTGTCCTGCACCGCAGGCGAAATCTTCGTAGCCCGAATGCGGCGCGCTTCGCAGAAGTGACAGAGGAATTCGTCAACAGCTATTTGCGCTCTCTGCCGGCGAAGAGCTGATCTGAATGGCGGCGTCGTTGCTGGGCTCTCCGTAGCCCGCAAGCACACTTTCTACTTACTTAGCCTGAGGATCGGCTACAGCTGCTGAGGCTTCCAGCAGTTACAGGAGACATACAACATGAGCGAAGTGCACGAGGAACTCACCGCAGCAGCGAAGGCCGCATCGCCCGACGCTATCAACGCGTCCTTTCCGGATGTGCAGTTCCGCAGCGACCTGGCTTTTCCAAGGCTCAGCAAGGAGATGCTACGGAGGATCGTGTCCTACGGACACGAAGAGACCGTAGCCGAGAGCACGCAACTCTATACGTATGGTGATCGCGATACGGACATGTTCGTGATCCTCGACGGGGAAATCGAGAGTCGGCTCTTAGTGGAAGGGGGGAGATTCAAGTGCTTCCGCCTGTTATCTGCTGGCGAATTTACCGGGGAGCTCAACCTGCTGAATACGCAGAGAACGGTCGCCTTGGCGCGCACCACACGGGTGAGCCGCTTATTGCGTATCTCGAGGAGAAACTTGCGACTGCTCATGCGTGCCGAAGGCGATTTGGCGAACATCATTGTCTCCGCCTGCATCTGGCGGCGCATTCGCATGATGGACGATCCGTCTACGGGGATAGTTCTCCGAGGTAAGAGCGACGATCCTGCCCTGATCAAGCTTCGTCGCTTTCTGGTGCGCAATTACTACCCGCATCGAATCGAGGACCTCCGAACGGCCACAGCCGACGGCTCACCGACCGCGATGACCGGCCCGCTGGTGGAGTTGCTGGACGGTCGCCTCCTTGTGAATCCGGCTATCTGCGATCTTGCTGACCAACTGGGCATCACGGAGATTCCGGAAACAGGCAAGCTCTATGACGTTGCCATCGTCGGTGCTGGCCCGGCAGGTCTGGCCGCCGCAGTCTACGCGGCCTCCGAGGGTTTGTCGACGATTGTGGTTGAAGAGAATGCGCCGGGCGGTCAGGCAGGCACCAGTTCCAAGATCGAGAATTATCTCGGCTTTCCCACCGGAGTGTCTGGAGCGCAGCTAGCGAGCCGAGGGCACCTGCAAGCGCTGAAGTTCGGCGTTCACTTCGCCATCTCGCGGGAGGTCGTCTCTACGTCGCAAAAGAACGCTCACCACCAATTACTGCTGTCTAGCGGGCTTGCAGTGTGCGCCCGCTCGGTCGTCATCGCAAGCGGCGCACGCTACAGGCGCCTGAACGTGAGCAATTACGAGGCGTTTGAGAATCGCGGACTCTTCTATGCCGCAACAGCAATGGAAGCCCTGCCCTGCCGAGACCGGGAGATCGTCATAGTAGGGGGCGGCAACTCCGCTGGACAGGCTTCGGTTTTTCTTTCCGGCGTGGCCAGGCACGTCCATCACATTGTTCGCGGTCCTTCTCTCCACAGCTCCATGTCTCAGTACCTCATCGCGCGCATCGAGCGGTCTCCCCGCATCACGCTCCATACAGATTCTGAAATCGTGGGGCTCGAGGGCCAGGGTTCTCTGGAATGTGTCACGTGGATGAATCGCAAGAGCGGCGAGGCAGTCCGAAAGCCGATCTCAAGCGTCTTCGTCATGATCGGTGCGGAACCAAACTCCGGGTGGCTCTTCGGTACGGTCAAGCTCGATGAGAAAGGCTTCGTTCTTACCGGAGGGCCGTGGGGCTTTGAGGCGACATCGTTCGCGACGAGCATACCGGGAATTTACGCCGTGGGTGATATTCGAGCCGAATCCGTGAAACGCGTCGCGTCGGCGGTCGGTGAGGGCTCCGTAGTCATCTCGAACATCCATCATTATCTGGCGCGTACTCCCTCACCCGTCCTGGATGAAGCCAACGCCGATTTGTAGAGGCAGGCCGATTTCCGCGTTCGCGGGAAGCCATGCGTTGGTCTCTGACGTATCTTGGCGAGGTTCAGTGAACCGTAACAGGTAAAGCAAACTTCACTATCGTGCGACTATTCCCAACTGGTCTTCTCCCTTTCTCTACCTTACCCTTGATGCTGCCTGTGTTTGCGAACCTGCTCCAAATCTGCGGGCAACAAGCACTCCGGTCGCAGCATGAAGCTTTAGGGGAGTCGTGCAATGGCAACGCCGGTCGAGACAGTACGGGATTTCTACGCGGCTATCGGGGCGGGTGACACCGAGAGGATGGTCGCGCTTATGGCTCCGGACATAGAGTGGATCTCTGTTGTCGATTTCCATGTCCAGGGTCGAGGTCCTGAAGAGGTCATGAAAAAGGTCTTCGCGCCGCTTATGCAGGAGTGGGAGAGCTTCTCGCCCGCTCCTTCCAGGTTCCATGCGCAAGGGTCAACAGTAGTTTCGCTGGGTCGCTTCGCATGCGTACACCGCACAACGCGCAAACGTGCCGATCTCCCTTACGCACATGTGTGGGACATCAAGAACGGGAAGATCGAACGGCATCGTCAATACATCGACACTCTGGCGCTCGAACAGATCCGGCGATCAGGCGACGCCGGCGCAGCTGCCTGACGCAGGCTGCCTAGTCAGCAGGACGCAGGCGTGTCGAGACCTTCCAGGGGAAGAGACCTAGTGAATCGAATGGCCAAATATCTCACTGCCACGGCGCTTGTTGCAGGCTCTGCGCACGCCGCTCCGCTGCCTTCCACGACTGCGACGACCACGTTCCACAAAACAGATATTGGAGGCGTCGGCGTCTTTTACAGGGAAGCTGGACCGGTGCACGCCGAAACGATCCTGCTCTTGCACGGCTTTCCATCTTCGTCACGTGAGTTCGCTACACTCATCCCCTTTCTCGCGACCCACTATCACGTGATCGCACCGGACTACCCGGGCTTTGGCCTGAGTGACACGCCCCCGGCGAGTTCCTATGCATACACCTTCGATCACCTGGCCGAAACAATGAGCGCGCTTCTGGACAAACTCAGGATTTCGCAGTGCACAATGTATCTCCACGATTACGGAGCGCCCATCGGCTTCCGGATGATCATGGCGCACCCTGAGCGTCTCGAGAAACTCATCATGCAGAACGGCAACATCTATCAAGTCGGTCTCGGGGCCAAGTGGGCAAAGATTGCGGAGTATTGGGCAGATCCAGCGGCTCACCCTGAGGTGCTGGATGCTTTCCTCTCTTTTCAAGCCACCCGAGAGCGGCATGTTGCCGGCACCTTGCATCCAGACCGCTACGACCCGGATACGTGGAACGACGAGTACGCTGCCCTGTCGCGGCCTGGTCAGCGTGACATTCAAGGAGCTCTACTGTACGACTATCGAACCAACGTCAGATCGTACCCTGAGTGGCAGGGCTGGCTCCGTGAGCACCAGCCCTCAACCCTGGTCGTTTGGGGCGAGCACGACCCGTCCTTCATAGCCGCCGGTGCAAAAGCTTTCCAGCGGGACTTGCCAAACGCGAAGATCCACTTGCTCGACGCGGGACACTTTGCCCTGGACGAACAGGCAGACCAGATTGCGCACCTGATCATCCAGTTCATGTCCGGGCCACCGCCGTGATTGGCAAAGACGCTGAGCATGGATCCAACCATTAGCCTGTGCGCCTCAACCATTCGCAAACCTGCACAGAGTCTGAAGAACACGCGCATCAACCGTTCCAGCAAAGGAGATTGAATGACAGACCCCGTTGAGGTCGTTCGCAGCTTCTACGAGAAACTCAAGGCAGGAGATGCCGCAGGTGCGCTTGGACTGATGGCGCCCGACATTGAATGGATTGCGATGTGGCACTACAAGGTGAACGGGCGTGGACCGGAGCACGTGGCCGAGGGCCTCTTCAAGCCGCTGATGGCGGAGTGGACTACCTTTGCTCTTGTACCCACGGAGTTCATCGTGGACGGCGACACCGTGGTAACGCTCGGCTATTTCACCGGGTTGCATGGCACGACCGGCAAGCATGCAGAAGCTCGCTATGCGCACGTCTGGACCGTCGGGGAGGGCCTCATCACGCGCTTTCGTCAATACATCGACACGCTGGCCGTGGCTGAGGCGCGTCGTGCATGAACCGTCCGCCGCTCCCTCCCTTCACGGGGATCATTCTCCGCAAAGAGATCGTGCGGCAGAGGACGCATGGAACGCGCACGATCCAACGATCGTGGTGCTCACCTACACCTCGGACTGCCGATGGCTCAACACTACGGAGTTTCCCGTCCGGCCACACAGCGGTCGATGCTTTTCTGGCTCGAACATCTGGCTCGAACATCTGGCTCGAACATGGAGACGAGAACTCGTCCGTCGACTGATCAAGGTGCTCCGGGGCTTGCGCAGGCCTCGCATGGCCGTGCGCTTGCTCTGCGAGGGCTCCGACGATAACGGGCAATGGCTCCGCGCCTGTGGCAATGAGAACTGCTAAAGCGATGCAGCAGGCCTGATGGGGCTGCGCCTGATCAGCATCAGTGAACATCCCATCGCTGCGGCGGAACGCAAGTTTCACTGGGCGCTCGCGCGGCGATCCGATAACCATCCTGGGCTCTCAAGTCGGGCTCGAACCATTCTTGCTTTACTCGTACTGCGGACCCATCCGGAGGAGTGACTTGAGCCATCTGCTTTTCATCCAGTCCTCGCCACGACATACACAGTCGCGATCAAATCAGATCGCGCAGGCGTATCTCTCTGCGTTCTGTGAGAACAACCCGGAGCTCAGCGTGGATGTGCTCTCGGTGTGGGACATGGCGCTACCCGTTTTTGACGGCGACAAGGTCGGGGCGAAGATTGCCGTGATGCAAGGCAAAGAACATACTGCGTCAGAGAAGACTGCGTGGGACCAGATTGTCGAAGTCGCCAACCGATTCATCGCGGCAGACAGGTACCTGATGGCTGTTCCCATGTGGAACGGTGGCATCTCCTACCCCCTCAAGCACTACATAGACGTCATTCATCAGCCTGGCCTGCTTTGGGGCTTGAAGCCGGAGTCGGGCTATTTCGGTCTGCTCCAGAACAAACACGCCACTCTGGTCCTTACGGCAGGTGCATATTCGCCTTCTGCGCCTTCCCCGGCATTTGGCGTGGATCACCACTCTTCGTACCTGCGCGACTGGCTCGCCCAGGCAGGAGTGACCGCCATCGACGAGGTGCGCTTCGAACCTACACTGCTTACTGTCGATCCGGTGGGCGAGTTCGAGCGCGCGAAGAGTGAGGCGGTAGCACTTGCACGTGTCCACGGCCGCGTTATTGAAGGTATTCGATCGGATCCGCCATTCGGCCTGGAAGAGGCGTCTGTGAGCGACGATGTCGAGCAAGAGGGTGCATGAACACTGAGCCAGTAAAGCCTAGGGTGCACTCCGTCAATGTGAGCGGGGCCTTACGGAGCGTCTCCTATGCCGGCAGAAATTTCACTACCGGCTTTTTCAAGACCGCGCTACATGGATTGGCGTTTGCGCATAAGCTCGGCCTGCAAGGCGATGCGCAGGCTGACTTGAGCGTGCACGGAGGACCGGACAAGGCAGTCTACTTCTACCCACGCGAACACTACGCTACGTGGGAAAAGCTGCTAGGCACAGGGCCGCTGCCGCCCGGAAGCTTCGGCGAAAACATCACGTCAGAAGGCTTGTTGGAAGGGGATCTCAACATCGGCGACATCCTTCGAATTGGCACAGCCACACTGCAGGTTCGACAGCCCCGCAGCCCATGCTACAAGCTTCAGATACGTTTTCAGCGGTCTGACATGACTGCCCTTTTCTTCCAGCAGGCCAAGCCAGGCTGGTACGCTTCGGTAATTCAGGACGGCGCCTTCGCAGCAACGGACGAGATCCTCCTCGAGTACCGTGCCCCAGAAGGCATTACCGTAGCCGACGTGTGGCGCTACAGCGCGCAGCAGGATGTCGACAGTGCTACCAGGGAGCGCATCGGAAGCATCGATCTATTGCCGGACTTTTGGAAGAGCAGGATCGACCGCCACACTTCTCGCTAGCATCACAGGGCTATCTGGTGGAAGGCAGTACCCTGCGGCCGCTGTGGCAATACGCCGCGTCCGAGCCGCGCTGCAAAGTGCCTGACAGCCTCTAGCGCGGGCCTGCGACATCAGTTCAGTTCCTGTCGAGGTGGGTGCGGAGATACATAGCCACCTGATCATCGTCGTCCGAAGAACTACTCAAGCTCAGTTAATCGAGGACCATAGGTTACCTAAACTCACCTTTTCGATCACAACTTCTCATGTTTGTTGACTGCTCGAAATCCATATAGTGGATCGTAGCGCAGAGGTGCGACCGTGCAATTGGTCCCCACCCCAAGAGCCAGCTGCTGCAGGTCATGGAAGGATCGCCGCTGCTGGAAACACAGAAGCCACCGCATGTTTCATGCGCCACTCCACAAGAGGTAAATCTTGAGAACTCTTCCCTCAGACGCAACGATCGTCTTTGTGCATGCCGCGTGGGCAGATGCATCCTCATGGTCTGCGGTGATCGGCCCCCTGCTTAAGATGGACATCCGGGTCATCGCCGCTCAGCTTCCCATGACGTCGCTGTCCGACGATGTTGCTGCTCTCGCCCTGACGCTTGAACGAGCGGGTGCGGGGCCCATCCTTTTGGTCTCTCACTCTTACTCCGGCGCCGTCATCACTGCGTTGGAAGCAGACGACCGCGTCCGCGGGCTGGCATACATCGCGGCTATGCCGCCGGATGAAGGAGAGACCGTCGCCGACGTCTTTTTCCGAGAGCCGCCACACGAAAAAGCTCCCCATCTGGAACCTGACAGTCATGGTCTCTTGTGGATGTCGGAAGAAGGAATGAATAACGCGGTCGCTCACCGAGCCACACCGGAGCAAAACGCGATCAGAACGGCCACGCAGCGCCCAATGGCGATCAAGTGCCTGGGTGAAGCGATGCGGACTCCAGCATGGAAGACAAAGCCTTCGTGGTACCTGCTAACGGAAGATGACCGCATGTTCAGCCCGAAGACACAGCGCTTCGTAGCCGAACGCATGGGCTCGCAGATCCGCGCATACAAGGTAGATCACGCCCCCCAGACCTCTGAGCCTGCAACTGTTGTCGAGTTCGTGCTGGAAGCAGCCAGCGCGGTGCTCTAAGCTGCAGCCCTCGTCACCTGCAAACATCGATAGGCACAAAGGACTTTCTATGACTACGTACCAGCACGCCGACATCGAAGGCTACAAGCTTTTTTATCGCGAAGCCGGCTCCCCTGAAAATCCTACGATCGTTCTGCTGCACGGCTTCCCGTCGTCGTCGCACATGTTCCGGGATCTGATCCCGCAACTCGCCGGCCACCTCCACGTGATCGCGCCAGATTACCTCGGCTTCGGATACAGCGACTCACCCGCGGCGACTGACTTCCAGTACACCTTCGATGCCATCACAGGGCTCGTCGAGAAACTGCTCTTCACAACCTTGGGCCTGAAGAAGTTCAGCATCTACGTGCACGATTACGGTGCGCCTGTCGGTTTCCGCCTTGCCTCGCGTCATCCGGAGGCGATAGAAGGCATCGTCGTGCAGAATGGCAACGCCTACATGGAAGGCATAAGCCCCGCCTTCGAACCGCTGCAGGCTTTCTGGGCGAATCGCAACGAGGAAACAGAGAAGGCACCGCGCACGATGCTGACCAAAGAGACGACAGTCTTCCAGTACACGCATGGCGCAAAAAACGTAGCGGCAGTGAGCCCAGACGGTTACACCCTCGACCAGGCGCTGCTGGACCGACCTGGCAATGATGCCATTCAACTCGAGCTCCTTTATGACTACACCTCGAACGTCGCGCTCTACGACGCGTGGCACGAATACTTCCGTATGCACCAGCCGCGCACACTCATCCTGTGGGGGCAGAACGATCCCTTCTTTATCGTGCCGGGAGCCAAGGCATTCCTGCGCGACCTGCCCAAGGCGGAGCTGCACCTCATCGACGGTGGGCACTTTCTACTGGAAGAGCACAGCGAATTCGTCGCAAGCAAGATCATCGGCTTTCTGGAACAAGGGCAGCAAGCGGGCGTGAAGAAATGACCGCCGCTGCTCTTGACCCGATCTCCGGTGGGGGACCGCATCCGACCGGGCGTACCTTGCCCGTCCCCCGCGCCATCCTTTATGCCACGCTCGTCGTTGGAATCCTTGACGCAACGGATGGCATCGTAACCTTCGGCCTGGCAGGGCAAAATCCAGTCCAGGTGCTGCAGTACATCGCGAGCAGCCTGCTTGGCAAAAAGGCCTTTTCAGAGGGGCTTGCGAGTGCTGGGATAGGTCTTGTCCTGCACTTCGCTGTTTCTCTGGTGGTCACAAGCATCTACATCCTTGCCAGCCGTCGTGTCGAGTTCCTGCGTACGCAGTGGGTGCTCATGGGTCTGCTCTACGGTGCTGCTGTATGGCTAGTGATGAACCTCGTGGTATTGCGGCTTACCTCGGTCGCCCATGGCCCTATCCCGACGTCGGCATTCGTGAGTGGCATCATCGGCCATGCTTTGTTTGTCGGCCTGCCCAGCTCGTTTTTCGCGAAGAAAGTGACGGCAGCGGTCTGAACTTCCGGCGCTAAGTTGAAATTCCCGGATTCTCCCCGGGCTGAGGCCGAATGCGCGCCTGCTGGCCGGGGAGAATCGGGATGCCGGGCTCCGTTGCAGCAACTAGACGAAGCCATGGACCCCGTTCCGAAGTCGCGCTTACGCGGCAACCTGGAAGAGACGGGTCACGAAGCGTATCTCACTGTGGACACCATGCGTGCAGGTGACCCGGCGTCCGCGCCGATCATGCGCACCATCTCGAAGCCCTTGATCGTGGCCGACGCTGTCTTCACCATTTGCAAGCCGCGACTAGGTTTGATCCCTCGCTCGAGCGCGCATGATGAGCCTCAATGATGGTGTCCAGGTACTTCCAGGCTCTGTGCTTTTTGGTGGAAGGAAGCTGATCGCCACGCTTGGGGCCGCTCGATCGCTTCAGGATAGGGGCGAAGCTTCTCTGCGGGGATCGACGAGGTTGGCCGGTCCGCATGATCGTCAATGCCCTCGCCAGGAGACCGTATGCAGCTCGACTATTTCGCCGGTCCGCAAGCACGAAGTCGATCAGAACGCCGTGCATGTCGATGGCGCCGTAAAGGTACTTCCACCTGCCGCCTGCTTGATATACGTCATCCACGCGCCAGCAGCACGTCCAGCCGTAGCCGTGATAAGCCCGTACATAGTTCCCAGGCGCGTGGCGATGTACCTAGCGCATGGGCGTGGAGCGATCCACTTCCACCCCGCGTCCCCGCATCATCTCCGCCAGATACCGGCAGGAGATCCCGTACTTGCAGTAGCCAACGGACACAGGCCAAAATCATCGAGACCAGGAAGCGACGACGCTTGAACATGGGCTTCATCCTGACGCTCCGGCCACGCGTTCATGCAACAGAGGCTCTCGAGGAGATAGTCTCTGGTGCTGACCCAGCCACCCGTTCGGCGGCGGGGGACCGTTGCACTGACCGACTACGCAAAGGCTGATCGATGGCAACTCAATTCGCTGCGGCAGAACAGAATTCTTGAAAGCGGGCGTTTGTTCATGAAAAAAGCCTTGGAACGCGTTTCATGGCCGATCCTCATTGTCGGGGCGATCGTCACAATGGTGTTGTCCCTTAGCGTGCATGCCGTGATGCTCCAGGGTCTACACGTCCCCTACCCGTACAACTTCCCCAGCACAGGCTGGGCACGGTTGCCGGACGGATTCCTCTCCGTATGCGGGGCCATCTATCTCTCCGCACGTCTTCCGCAAAGCATTCGCAAGCGCAGCTTCGGTCTTCGCTGCGCGCTTCTGTTTCTTTTGCTCGCGACCATTCATGAAGTCTTTTTCCGCGCGCCGTTTATGGAGTTCATCAACCTCAGCAACTTCACGCTCTATCCCTTCATCGACAACATACCGAAGCTCATTCCGCTGGCCGTCATCGCGATAGGCGTGGAAAGCTGGACCCGCCACGAGCGCAGCTTCAGGGCTCACCTCGTTGCTGCCGCCCTGCTCGCTGCAACCGCCGGCCTCCTTGTGAAGCCATTCGCCTACCACGCCTTCGCCGGCGTGATCCACTTCACAGAAGCGCGGGAAGGCCACGAGCGGTATGGTCTTCCCTACGATTGGCACATTCTGCTGCCCGCCTACCTGACCTTCTTCGAGCCAGTCATCGCCGCCCTCGTGATCGGCCTCGCCATCCGCCCCAAGCTGCCGTCCACACCTCTCACCAGATTCGGCATCACGGCGACCCTTATCCTCGCACTCAAGGGTCCAGTGTTCGCTCCGCTCGTGAACATCCATTATGCGAACACGGGTGCCCTCACCGCGGTACTCAGCTATGCACAGTTCACCTTTGAGACGATGGCACTCGGCATTCTCACAGCAGCTACCTTGCACTTCTCATCCAAGTCGTTCAAGACGCCAACCCAGCCCTAACCGCCTCTTAGCCTCCTCGCCTGGAACGGCCTGACTCGTCCTGACGCGAGTGTCGCCAGGATCAATTCTGGAGTGCTGCTGAATCACCTGTGCGCCCAGCGCAGTCAGACGAGTGCTGGAGTTGTGGGCAAACTGGGAAAGCAGGCACGCCCGCCGACCCCGGAGATGCAGGCGAGGCTGGACGAGGTATTGAGCGGATTCAATTGCAGGATGGAGGCGAGGCTGGCCGACTTCGGCAACTGCATGGAGACCAGGCTGCAGCAGGAACAGGCGCAGGCATTGAAGCAGCAGCAGGAACAGACCAAGACCAAAGAGCCGGAGATTGAGCGCGAGCACTCTCGTGGGTTTGGCATAGGAATGTAGGCACTATGAGAGACGATGAGTTGTTAGCGATCTACGGAGCCACCCGCCAGCTGGCCGAGGGCATGACGGCCCGGGACGCGGAGCTGAAGCAGAGCACGGCGGCGCTTGAGGCCACCATCGCCCAGGTGCGGCAGTTGCCGGCCATGCTGGGCCAGCAGACCAGCAAGTACATCGCCGCCGGCATCCGGGAGGTCGTCGAGGAGGACTTTCGCCAGCCTATCGAGAAGGCCGTTGAGGGACCGATCCGGTCGATCGAGGTGGCGGCCTACCATGCGCGGGAGGCGGTCGGGCACCTCAAGGAGGAGGCCCGCTTCCAGACCTGGACCGTGTTCGCCCTCATCCTGGCTCTGGGCTTTGCTCTGGGAGCCTTCGGAACGTACTTCTTCTTTACCCGGCAGGTGTCGGCGTTAAACAGCCGTTTCGACCACTTTGAGCAACTCCTGGCCGCGCCTCTACCTGCTCCAGCGGACACCCACGCCCCGATCCCGCAGCCCGGAAAGAAGCATGGGCAGCACTAAAGGCAGGCTATGGATTTGACGCGCAAGCGCTTGGAACGAGCAAAGAGCGCTCGTCCCACAAACCCACAGCCTCGACGGCGGGAAGAATTGGAATTACAAAAGCCAACCTCTCTGGCCGGATGAACCCAATTACGATTGGAGAATGCTCCCACTCCTATTCGCCGGAATCGCATTTCTTTTCCTGCTTGTAGGCTCAATCGTCTTTTTAGCGTGTTTGCTGCTCCCGCGATTTAGACAGTATGCGTTGAGTGCGGCGCTATGGTGTGCGATGTGGGGACCGTGCTCTATCGTGCTGATGCTAATCGCTGGAGTCGGATTGATTGCAACAGCCTTTATAGCTAAAGCTGGTGGTGTGCAGACGCTCCACGCTCCCAGGCTATTGTCGGCGTTTGGCTGGAGCTACCTCACTGTCGGCGTCCTGGTCACCATAGTTGTGGCGACGGCCTCGGCTTGGATACACCAAGCAATCGTGAAGCGCCTGACCTTTGCTCTGTTTCGGCTTTACGTCACCGTTGTCTCAGCAGGCATTGGAAGCGTTTTCGGCTGGTGTCTCGGCTGGTGGATGATGTTCAAGAGCATGAGCGGCCACGCTCCCCTTCTTGTGTGGGGAATTTGCATGCTGGCGTTGATTGTAGGTTTCGGGGCAGCGGCATATAAAGGTGCCCGGGGCCTTCGTGGAGAAGCCCCAGAAAGTTTTACTTGGATCTCGCCAGAAGAGTTTGCAGGACACTAAGCCGGTAGCTCTCCACGACAACCGGAGTGGTCGTGCGGGAATGCTCTTCTCTGCCTAGAAACCAATGCTAATGGCTGTTACTGCAAATCAGGCATCGTGCTATATGCGCATTCAGCGCAAAGATAGCTTCGTTCCATTCATCATCTAAACGGGACCAAGCTGAATCGTGTAGGGCGACTGCCTTTTTGCACTTCAGGTTTGCCGCTTGTTCTTTTTCCTGAAGATTCTCACGCTCTGGACAAGCCATGGCAGTCAGCCTACCAGTTTCTAAAGGGCATGTGACACTGGATGGTGGGAGTGCGTGCATGCCGACATGCTTTGTGATCCAACCCTTTGATTCAGCTGGGAAATTCGATAAGCGATACAAGGAAACTTTCGTTCCAGCCATCATCGAGGCTGGGTTAGAACCATACAGAGTGGACCAGGATGCGCGAGCCGAGGTTCTAATTAACTCCATTGAGGAGGGCATACGCACGGCGGCTGTGTGTCTAGCCGATATTACGACCGACAATCCGAACGTCTGGTACGAACTCGGCTTTGCCTTTGCGGTGAGCCGGCCCGTGGTTATGGTTTGCTCGAACGAACGGACCGGGAAGTACCCTTTCGACATTCAGCACCGACCGATCATTAGCTATAAAACCGAGGCGCAAAGCGACTTCAAGGCGTTGAGTGATTCCATCACGGAACGCCTGAAAGCGGCATCAGAACGAGGCCGAGACCTCCAGCAGATTGCCGAAGAGAACCCGGTGGCTCCGGTCAGTGGCTTGAGTCCGATTGAAATAACGGTCCTTGCCGTTGCTGCGAGCACGGCTGATGTTCCCAACAGTGGTTTCAGCCTGTGGAGCGTGCGCAACGATGCAGAAAAAGCTGGATTAACCAGGCTTGCCATAGGGCTTGCAATACGACGGCTGACCGTGAAGCAGTTCATCGAGGAGGCATGGGTAGAAGAAAACGGCACCGAGCCATACAAAGGCGCGGCGATTACGGGCCGGGGTTGGGACTGGATCGATGCCAACGAAGAGGAATTCGTACTGCGTCGGCCGCAGCGTGAAAGCCGAAAGATCGACTATAGCGAAACCAAAATTACCGACGACGACATCCCGTTTTAGTAGCCCTATTTGCGAACCCTTTGATGACAGGTGTGAGGGTTGTTACCCCTGAAACGGACGTTTTAGCCGCGTACACGCGTGCGTCGGTCTCTGTCCGGATTGCGCGCGGCTTGTGGGAAGATGCTTACACTGGTCAGCGGGAGCGTACTCAATTGGAGTTCGACGTTGCGTCTACGAGCAAGAAGCCGATAGGCCGTCTATTCCTGGCCTGTGCAATCGCTGTCCTATCGTTAGCCGGGTGTTCAACTGAGTCACGGCACCGCACCATCGTCTACGACGAAGCTTGGTCAAGCGCCGCAGCCTTAAAGAACCTTGTATGCAGCCCCGACAGGCAGGCATCCTGTGAACGAGAAGCGAGAGACGGAGAACAGACTTTTGCTAAAGGCCTCTCAGCTGCCTTCCAAACCTCTCCCAAATGCCGGACCGTGCAGTTCTTGATGCCTGCAGCGGGCGTTCAAAGCGGGTCGGATTACTGGAGGCTTCGCGTCGACTTTCATCCAAGACTGACGACTCAGCCCTTTGAGCTTGGACTTGGTACCGAGCGGCCCCGCATTGGAGGAGATGACGTTGAGCATAACGCTGCTTATATATGCGAGGCGGTAAAGAACAACGGAGTCACAGCAATCTGGTGACAGAGGGTTAAGTGACCGCACCCCTAAGCGCGTCTTTCCATCACCCTCTGGACCTGGACCGCAGACCATTCCCCAAGTCTTCGAGGCGTTGGGATCTCGCGAGCATTGAGTTCTGCCGCGATCGCGCGGAGCGAGCTTGCGCCGGTGGCTTGTATGGCTGTGATCGTCGGAAGGAGTTCCGAGCGAACCTGGCTCACTCTCTGGGTACGCACCTGGCGGGCTGCAACTCCGATCTCCGCAAACCGCTCCGCCGAGACGCGGCGGCCGCCAAGCTTCGTTCCCCGCGCCTTTGCGGCGGCGAGGGCTGCCTTGGTTCTCTTTGAGATAGCCTCTGCCTCCTGCTCAGCAACGGCGGCCAGGATGTGCACCACAAACCGATTCGCCTGGGGATATCGACAGCCACGAACTCGACGCCCGATTCCATGAGGTTCGAGATGAAGGCGACGTTGCGGGCCATCTTGCATATCCAAGTAATGGATCGTCCACAAGGGCGTACGTTCTAAGCAACGAGAATGCAGACAGATTCCAATGCGATGCATTGGACCGACGGGAATCACCTAGAACTGATCTACACGGGCGGTACAGAACCTGATCTGGAAGTGACCAAGTACGCAACCGTGAAGATCAGCCTTCAGCTTCGCAGCTCCTTGGGTCGTACGTAGAAGGCGAGGGATCTGCTTTCCAACAAGAAGGTCCTCGAAAAGTTCATACTTGCGAAGACTTTCCAGAATCCGCGCCGTTGAGGTTGTGGGTTTGTGGGGCGCGCGCTCTTTGCCCTTCTGGAAGTTCCGACAGGTCTTCCTTGCAGCCCCGAGTCAGGTGCTTACGGTCTACCGGTCGGCTGTCATCGTGAGCGAGGTGGGGACCTGGGCTTTACCTCGCGGACCCAGGTGGACCCAGGTGGACCGTAGACGCTTCAGTCGGTTCAGGAGGACGACGCAGGGGACAGGCGGCCAGGACTCGTCCCCTCCCATTCCGAACCTCGACCCCGGCTGCTATCCTGCTCTCTGCCACCCGTTCCGCCCCAACCCGGGTCACGGGTGATGTTGTTGAAAGGAAGACGCACTCCATGCTGAATCTCCAGGGCCGCGTTGCGGTTGTGTTCGGGGTCGCCAACAAGCGCTCGATCGCCTATGCCATTGCCCAGAAGCTCGCCGAAGCCGGATGCACCCTCGCCATCGGCTACCAGAACGAGCGGCTTAAGTCCGAAGCCGACGCCCTCATCGCAGGCCTCCAGAACGCCTCGACCTTCCAGTGCGATGTCTCGAGCGATGCCGAGATCGAGAAGAGCTTTGCCGAGTTGAAGAATCGCTACGGCACCCTCCATGTGCTGGTGCACTCGGTGGCGTTCGCGCCCGCGCACGAGATTCATAACGACTTCCTCGAGACCACGCGCGAGGGCTTCCGCATCGCCCATGACATCAGCGTGTACTCGCTGATCGCGCTCGCTCGCGCCGCCGCGCCGATGATGACGGAAGGCGGCTCCATCATGGCGCTCACCTACTACGGTTCCGAGAAAGTCTTCCCCAACTACAACGTCATGGGTGTCGCCAAGGCCGCGCTTGAGTCAACCGTGCGCTACCTGGCCGCTAGCCTGGGCGCCCGCAACATCCGGGTCAACGCCATCTCGGCAGGACCGATCAAGACGCTAGCCGCGCGTGGTATCGGCGACCTCAGCACCATGCTCAAGGGCCACGCCGAGCGCGCTCCGCTCCGCCGCAATGTGGAGCAGGCCGAGGTTGCCGGCGCCGCTGTCTATCTCGCCTCCGACCTGTCCTCTGGCGTCACAGGAGAGATCACCTACGTGGACGCCGGCTACAACGTCATGGGGCTTTAGGACAATGCCGATTCAAAGCTACAGCGTGCTCAAGGGCACACCAGTCTCGGGCGCGCTCAACAAGGACTCGCGCCCGCACTACCTGATCAACCTCACCGCCAACAGCACCAGCTACCAGATTGCGGTAAACGTGGAGTCGGATACCGGCTCGGGCGTCAACGCGGAAGTGCTGTACGCGATCCATGAAAACTGGACCGCTCCGGACGCGGCTGCACTCGCCGCCCTCCCGATGGGCATGACACCACTCGCCGGCGTGAACCACGACCCTGCCGTCGATTACATTCGCAGCCAGCGCAATGGCCAGCCGCTGATCACCCGCGCCGCCATGACCGACCTGCCACTGCCTGGCAAGAGCACGTCGCAGAACCTGCAGAATGCCGTGATCCAGTACCTGAACCAGGCGATCGCCGACAAGGATGGCGTGATCTACGCCTTTGGCAGCGAATACTCGGAAGGCAATGGCATCCACGACATTCATATGAACCAGGGCAATCCCGCGAACGACCATGGGAGCGATAACGGCATCTGGCAGGACGGACTGCTGGTCTTCTCGATGCCCAACGCCCCTGCAGGCAGCTCGCCATGGACCGCGATCTTTCTGGCGTTTCAGGATGAGAGCTGGTCCACGGATGACAGCGGGGATCCTACGAGTTAGCAGACTCCGTAGTCTCCGTGAGAGTGTCTATTCGGAGAATCACGAATGGATTCATCCGGGGATGGGCAAGCTTCGAGGTCTGCAGACGTACCGCAGAAGATCGCTCAACCCGAAGCCGGGTACCCGGCTGGCGAAGCAAGGGGGGCGATCTGCAGCATGACGATGTGGACGCTGATTCCAGGGATGCGGGAACGAGAGATGCCAGCAACCGCGCCCTTTGTCGACGCCCGGAGATCGGTCTTGACGAGGAGTCATGCTGCTTGCGACGTACCGCGTCGCTTCATCACTCCATCACTCCATCACTTGATGGATCGAGCGAAGAAGAACTCCTCAAGGGTCTCAGTCCTCACAAACAATAGCTCCAGTGGGGCCGATCTTCGGCAAGAACCAACCTGGTTTGTTCGATCGCACAGGATTATGTAAGCGCTTCAAGGGAACGGAGTCGCGTCCAGCCAACGAGTCTGTCTCGGGTCAGGCCCCCAGATACAAACGTTAGCACTCCTTTGCCCGACCACTCAGAAACCAGGAACCCAACATAAAGAGCGGAAGCACGAGAAACACGCAAACGCGTGAGATTCGGTACGCGTTCGGACCTCCCTCCAGCAACCCCGCGGCTCCGTAGAAGCCGAAGAGCACACCGCCAGTGACGATCACAAGGAGGGTCCGCCTTGCGGTCGAATCAGGGAACAGCCACCTGAGCGACGCCGGCTCGATGCGGAGGAAGAAGTAGAGAAGCGCGATTGCGATCGGCACGCCAAAGACCAGAAGCACAATCCACGGAGACCAGCCAAATCCCCGTTCGACCGACGCCATGTCGCCGCTGGTCGTGAAGGTTCGCACCGGCACGTAGTCGAGAAAGTTCCCGATGCTGGTCACCGTCGTCCAGTAGAAAAACATTGCCCAGCCCCGATGGTTCCGCGCCCTGGCCAGCGCATAGCCGAGGCGGCTGAGGGGGTAGCTGATCAGGCCATTCCCAACCACCATGCCGGCACCGGCGATCAGTGCCGCATCGCGCCCATGGCCGCTCGCAAAGATCGGGAGTTCGTTCACATTCTGATCGATTCCGAACTGCGCCAGCAGAACAGCGAGCGTCGGGTGCGCATAGTTGAGCGCGAGTGGATTCCGCTTCCAGCCGAGAACCCATGCGGTGAACGAGTGCGCATACTCATGCGGGAAGAAGGCGAAGGCATGCGCCGCCCACAGCTGCACAAGCAGCAGGATCAGCACAGACCAGTTCCAGCTGGTCTGGGGAGGTGAAGGGACGCTCCCTGCCTTGGAAGACACCTGGGTCACGCTGGCCATGGGCACCTGCTGTCGGGGACGGGATGTCGTGCTTAGCGAAGGGTGACCGTGATCTTGCGGCTGTCGCCGCCCACGGTCTCCATGACGATCTCGCCGGCCGCGCGGCGCTGGATCGAGGCAAACTTCTCGCCCCACTCCACCAGCACGATCGCGTCATCCTCAAGCAGTTCGTCGATGCCCAGCTGCTCTACCTGACGCTCTGACTCCAGGCGGTACAGGTCGAGGTGGTAGAGCGAAACGGGCTTGCCCTTCCACTCCCCTTCGTACTCATGCACGAGCGTGAAGGTGGGACTGGTGACTTCATCGGGCTCCGCCGCGTTGAGCGCCTGGGCGACTCCCTTGACGTACGTCGTCTTACCAGCGCCAAGCGATCCGGTCAGGATCAGGAGCACCGGCGGTGTCACGACTTCAAGGAGCTGCGCGCCTGCAGCGATCGTTTCCCCAGCGTTTCCTGTGCGTATCTCCAGCTTGCGCGCCGCCAGCTCTCCGGTCATGTAGGCAATCCCTCCCACCAAACATAACCGTCTTTCACCCTGGTGCGGTAACGAAATGCCCGCCACAGGTTGGCGATCACGTCTGTGACCAACAATGTGTGCTCATCCTGTTCACGGACGGCAAAATCAGCAGCCAGGCCGTGGAGAAAAACAGCCGCCTCAACAGCCGCCTCGAGTTGCTGGGGATACTGCGCGACCATCGCCGCCACAACACCGGTCAACATGTCGCCGGAGCCGCCCTTGGCCAGGCCGGGGTTCCCTGTGGTGTTGACGGCCACGGTTCCATCCGGGTGCGCCACCAGGGTGCGCCAACCCTTCAACACCAGCGTCACGCCGTACTCGGCGGCGAAGCGGCGCGCGAGGCCAATGCGATCTTTCTGGACGTCGGGAACTGACAGGCCCGCGAGCCGCGCCATCTCGCCGGGATGCGGCGTCAGCACAACCCGGCTGGTCTCCCGATGCGCCCTGTCCCGCAGCTTCGTCATGTCCTTGCTGAGAATGTTCAGCGCGTCCGCATCGAGGATCATCGGAACTTCGACTGTTTGGAGGAGCGTGTGTACGAGTGCGGCGGCCTGTTCGCTTTCGCCGAGACCAGGGCCCGCGGCTACAACCGTCTTCTTCTGGAGCAGATTGGACAGCGGCTTGCCGAAGAAGCTTGGCTCAAGCTCACCCTGTGCATCCTCGGGCAGCGGCGTGGTCATCAGCTCGGGCGCAATCAGCGCAACCGTGTTGAGGACCGACTGCGGGACTGCAGCCGTGACCAGGCCCGCGCCGGCGCGCATGGCCGCAAGCGAGGCCATCGAGGGCGCACCCGCCTTGCCGTGGCTGCCAGCGAAAAGAACCACATGGCCGTGCCGCCCCTTGTTATCGTCCGCCTGCCGGGGCTTTTCGGTAACCGCTTTGGACGCCCCGGTCCAACGCAGGTTTTCTTTCGAGCGAATCGCCTCGTCCGGCGAGCCGAGCCCGGCGATCACGATGGGCCGCGTCGCCGATCCGGTCAGGTTGCCGAAGGCATGGGCCATCTTGGGCGAGGTAAAGGTGATCACGGAGTCGGCCTGCACCGCCCCCTCGACCTCCATCTCCTGTGAGTCGGCGTCCCAGCCGGAAGGCAGGTCCACAGCCAGCACAGGGGTGGGCATCGGCGCAACGAGGTCGCGCATGGCGGCTGCGAGCCCTCGCAGCGGGGGTTTAAAACCAGTGCCGACCATGGCATCGAGGATCAGGTCTGCTTTCACGAAGACCTGGGCCACGGATGGCTCTGCGAGCTGTGCTTCCGAAGTGATCTCTGTGACCGCGACGGAGAGCGAAAGCTTCCGGGCCATCGCGAGCGGGTCGCCCTGGAGTTCGTCGCGGCGACCAAGCAGCAGCACGTGCGGCGAGAGGCCGCTGTCGGCCAGCGCTGCGGCGGCCATCAGTCCGTCACCGCCGTTGTTGCCCTTGCCGCAGATCACCACGATCTCTCTGGCACCAGGGTACTGGGCGCGGGCGAAGCGGGCCACTGCCTCCCCGGCGCGGGTCATCAGCGTCGCCGAGCTGATGCCATACTGCTCGACAGTGACGCGGTCTGTCTCCCGCATCTCTGCTGCTGTCAGAATCTTCATCCATCCCCCACAAACACCGGGCGGCCTCTCCGGAAGAGGCCGCCCGTATGTACAGCTAGGATGCGAGAGCAGGTTAGCGGGATGAATTTCCTGGGATCGGCAGGCTGGGGTTCTCACGCGAGGCGAAGTAAGCGTGATCCCACATGTTTTTGTAGAACAGGCCGGTCAGCTCGGCAGCTTTCGGACCGAAGGTTGCGCGGCCACCCTCGAGGAAGATCACGGTCACGATCCGGCCATACTGCTGGGTATCCGCAAAGCTTGCGAACCAGCCGAAACGTGTGCCGTCATTCGAGCAGGTTCCTGTCTTGCCCATTACCGGGAACTGGTTGAACGAGGCGCGCAGGGAGCGTGCCGTTCCCCAGCCCACGGCACCAGCCATGCCCGGCTCGATCTCCGGGATAAGGTTCCTGATGTTCAGCGTCCGCTTGATCCGCGGCTGGTAACTTGCGATCGCCTGTGGTGTGGTGGGGTGCTGGAGGTAGTACAGCGTGCCGCCATTTGCGATCGCGGAGACAAGCGCCCCAAGCTGGAGGGGGGTCATCGAGACACCTTCGCCAAAGGAGCACATGCGGCCGACGCCCCCCTTGGAGTCCGGCAAAGGCTGCGCCGGGTAGACACCCAGCTGCTCGTTCGGGATGTTGTAACCGGCAAGTTCACCGAGACCAAACTCGTTGGCGTAGTGGCGAACGCGCTCAAAACCCAGGCGGCGTCCCAGAACCTCGAAATACGGGTTCACAGACTTCGCAAGCGCGGTGGTGAGATCGAGCGAGTAGTGGCCGCCCAGGTTCACCTGCGTGTCCTTGGTGATGATCCCCTCGGACAGCGCGGCGAGCGCGACCGAGACTTTGATCGTCGAACAGGGCTCGGCCCCACTCGATAGCGCGAGCTTCTGGTTGACCATCGCCAGGATCCGGCCATTGTCCGGGTTGATCGCCACAACCGTGCCGTACATGTTGCCGAGGGCATCGATGGCCGCCTGGCGAACCACCGGGTCTTCGCCCGCGGTGATGTCACCAGCGCTCAGATCAGCGTTGGTGAAGGAGTCGGCGGTGAACACCTCGCCGTAATGGCGACGCACGGCGACACGGCGGTACCGTCCGTTGCGGCCGCGCACGAGGCGGGTGGTGGTCACGGTGGAAACGCGTACCAACCGAGCCTGCCCGCGGCCGGCAACGCGGCGCGAGTGCTGGAGCGAGGCCAGGTGACGCCGGGCGCGCGGGCTCTCCTGCACATGCGATGCACGGGCTCGGTGGTGACGGGTGCTGGCACTTGCGTAGCTCGCAAGTGGCAGCAACAGCAAGGCGAACAAGGCAAACAATGGCAGAAAACGCTTCATGAAGTGGCTCTCGAATCTGCCCCGGAGAACCGGGGAAAGTCTGGCTGGACAGAGCCAGGGTCTGGTTCGTCATGTCACCAGCAGCTGTAGCAGCTGCGAATGAGGTCTGCATTTACGCATTCTGTTTCAGCAGAGAGAGATGGCAGTTGGTGGGTACAAAACCCACTCTAGCAAAGAGTTGTCTCCCGGCAAGTAAAAGGTGCTCTCCTAGTTACTTCCGCGTCGTAGGTACGCAGGTATCTCCAGGTCGTCGTCCCCGTGCGGCTCGGGGCCGGCGCCTGCAAAGGCAGGAAAGCTCGTCCCGCGGGAGGGCTGCGATGGCTCGTGGCGCGGCAGCAGGATCTCCTGCTCTGCCAGTCCCTTTGTGTCGAAGCCCGGACCAAAGCCCGGACCGAAGCCCGGAGCGAAGCCGGGGGCAGAGACCATGACGTTCTCGCGTAACGCGACAGGCGCATGCTCCTCCTGGAGCTCGCTCGCGAAGCGCGGTTTGCTTTGCGGGCCCGCAGAGCTGACGACCGGGGTCTTTGCCGGAGCAGAGGGAGCGGACGCCGCGGCAGCAGCCTTCTCGCGGTCTGCAACCGCACTTTGCCGGAACCCGGTCGCGATTACCGTGACCTTGACGTCGTCGCCCATGGTCTCGTCGAGCACCGCACCGAAGATGATGTTGGCATCTTCGTGCGCCGCGCTCTGGATCAGCGTGGAGGCCGTGTTGACCTCGCTCAGCTTAAGCGAGGACGAGCCGGAAATGTTGATCAGGATGCCGCGGGCACCATCAATGGCACCGTCTTCGAGCAGCGGAGAGGCCATGGCGGCCTGTGCCGCAGCGATGGCGCGGTTCTCTCCCCCACGCTGTGCGGTGCCCATCACGGCATAGCCCATGCCGGACATCGTCGTCTTCACATCGGCAAAGTCCCGGTTGATGATGCCCGGGATCGTGATGATGTCCGAGATACCCTGCACGCCCTGGCGCAGCACATCGTCGGCAACTCGAAAACTCTCAAAGAACCCTGCGTCCTGCGCGACAGCCAGCAGCTTCTCGTTGGGGATCACGATCATCGTGTCCACCGCATCGAGCAGCTCCTGCATCCCGCGTTCTGCCTGCGCCATGCGGCGCTTTCCTTCAAACCCGAACGGACGCGTGATCACGGCCACCGTCAGGGCTCCCATCTCGCTCGCGAGCGAGGCAATGACCGGCGCAGCGCCTGTTCCCGTGCCACCGCCCATACCGGCGGTGACGAACACCATATCGGCACCTTCGAGCGCCTCGATAATCTTTTCCGAATCTTCGAGAGCGGCGCGGCGTCCCACATCGGGATTTGCCCCGGCGCCGAGGCCGCTCGTCAGCTTCACGCCGAGCTGCAGCTTCACCGGAGCTGACGAGAGTTGCAGCGCCTGCACATCCGTGTTCGCAACGATGAACTCCACGCCCTCAACCCTGGCTGCAATCATTCGGTTCACGGCATTGCCGCCGCCCCCGCCTACGCCGATCACCTTGATCCGGGCGCCCCGTGGCACGTCATCGTGGTACTGGATCCGCATCTCTTCCCCTTGATTCATCTGCTCCCCCAACCTTTATTCTCTCCAGCTCTAGATGCTTCCGGCAAACATGGCGCGGAGCTTTGCGCGCAGCGTCCCGTCTTCCTGGGCCCGGATGGTGCTGGTGCGGTGCGCATACAACATCAGGCCGACCAGCGCCGAATACTCCGGCGTCTGCAGCTCGCCGGGCAGCCGCGACAAAGGCACCGGTCTGCCGATCCGCGCCGGCACCCGCAGGATGCTCTCCGCGGTGTCGAGGAGGCCGGCGAGCTTCGCTCCGCCGCCTACCAGGACGCACCCGGAGCCGAGCGCCTCGAGTACTGCGCCATTGCGCAGGCTTTCACGGATCAACCCAAAAAGCTCCCGCGCGCGCGGCTCCAGGATCTCAGCCAGGGCGCGCTGGCGAATGCTGCCACGGGATTGGCCACTCTCATCCGGCTGCCACTCGATCTCGCTGGTCTGCGAGATCGCCGTCACCACCGCATGGCCATACTCGCACTTCAGGTACTCGGCCTCGGGCAGGCCCAGGTGATGGGCAATGGCCAGGTCATTCGTAAAATGGTCGCCACCGATGCCGATGGACGCGGTGTACACCACGGCGCCTTCAAAGAAGACGATCAGCTCAGTCGAGCCCGCACCGATATCGATGAGGCAGGTGCCGAGTTCACGTTCATCGGGCGAGAGCGAGCTTTCTGCTGCCGCAAGCGCCTCGTAGACCGTTTCTGTGACCGAGAGGCCAGCCTTGTTCGCGCAGGTCACCAGGCTCTGGTGCGCGCTCGCCGAGCAGGTCGCCAGGTGGAGGGAGACCTCGAGCTGGTGCCCTACCATGCCGACCGGATCATGGATCCCTGGAACCTCATCGAGCAGGAAGTGACGCGGCAGCAGGTGAAGCACCTCGCGATCGCTCGGGAGTGAGATAGCCCGCGCCCGGTCTGCAGCCGCGCGAACGTCTTCCCGCGTGATCTCCCGCATCTTCGAGCCAAGCGTAATGCCGCCCTGCGAGTTCACCCCACGCACATGCGCCCCGCCGATGCCCACCGTGCACTGCTCGATCACGGCCTGCGCCGATGCCTCAGCCAGCACCGAAGCCTGGTTGATCGCCTCGGTCGCCGGTTTCAGATCGGCAACGACGCCACGACGCATCCCGGCGCTCGGGGCGATGCCGTGCCCCCGGTAGCGCAGCGCGCCCTCGTGGAGCTCCGCCACCAGCATGCGGGTCTTGGAACTGCCGACATCAAGTACCGCCAGTACGCTTTCTGCCTTGGGAGTCATCGCGACCTCGTTGTTGCCGGGCTGGTATGTGCCTTCCACTGGGCTCCATGCTTCCCCGTCGCTGGCCGCTGGAGCGTGTACCAGGTCTTTGCTCCGGCAGCGTGGCCATGAGCGACTGCGTGCACCGGCGTATGCAACGGCCGGACCTGTATGTGTCTGACGGGCGCAGCAGCCCGCTTCGTCGGGGCGGCCGCCTCGGGGGCGAGTGGCTTGTGCTCCTCGGCCTCGTCAGCGTGTGCGGCATCTGCCATCTTCAACACCACCTGCCGGTCATAGCGCAGGTCCACTGCACTCAGGTTCGGATACTGCTGCCGCCACTCCGCAAGATGCTCCTGGTAGGAGCGCCAACGCTCCAGGTAGTCGCTATTGCCGAAGTGCAGCAGGATATCGGTCCCCTGCGCGGGAACCACCGCCCGCACGTCATCGAGGTCGCTGAGATCCACTTCGCTCAGCTGTGAGGAGACGTTCGCTCCCCCGGCATTGAGCGCGTTCACAAAGCCCTGGTAGAGGTGCATCCGTTCAACGCGAGCGTCTGCGGGCCCGTTCGGGTCCAGCCCCGTAACCACCGGAAAGGAGTAGTGCCGCGCAGCCAGCGTTGCCGGCGGCATGCTCAGGAGCACTCCTTCGGCATCCACAAGCGAGATCTGGTGGCCGACTCGTACGAAGGCGATCGGCACCCGCTCGACGATGGTGACGCGAAGGCTGTTCGGCAGGATGCGCATCACGGTCGCGTGCTTCACCCAGGGCTGGGCTTCGAGTTCGGCCTCCCGTGTCTGCAATGGAACAAAGAAGACGTTGCGGCCGATATCCGAGCCAAACACCCGCACCAGCGCGTCACGGCTGAGCTCCGTGCTGCCAGTCGCCTCGACAGAAGCCGACGAGTCGATACGAAAATGCGCGTCATGCTGGAGAAAGGAGCGAACCTCCCACCCGGCGGCGCCAAAGCAGCCAAGGATCGACAGAAGCACGATCAGGAGCAGCACCTTGCCGACACGGGTTCGCAGCAGCGTGCGCATCCATCCGCCCTTGCGGGGTGGCACACGACGCCGCGTGCGCAGAAACGCTTCTGCCTCATCTGCATCGACCTTGGGCACGCGGTCCGTAGCCGAGCGGGAACGCCGCCGGGGCGAGGCCGGAACTTCAGGCCGCAGAAAGGCATCGTCGTCCTCACGCAAGTCATCGTCTGCGAGAGCGGAGGTCTGCCGGGAAGGGTTCAGTTTTGTCACGCCCGAGCCAGGTCGTGAGAATCGCCACCCTGACTATAGCCCGAGGGGGTGGCGCGTCTCGCCATGTTGTTACGCAAATAAGGAGGCAGCGGACCCACCCTGGTAACGCCCTCTACCCTGCCGTTACCGGCTCAGCGGCAGGCACGGGCAGGGTGCCGGAGGCTGCGCCGAGGGCCTGGAGGACCAGGGGAACCGCGCTATAGACGTTGCCCGCACCGAGCGTGATGACTACGTCGCCATCCGCTGCGCGTGCTGCCACTCGCCCGGCAGCCTCGGCCACGCTCGCGGCATGCTTCATGCCCGGGTGTCCGGCGGCCGCAACCAGCGCTTCGGCGGTGACGCCAGGGATCGGCTGCTCGCTTGCAGGATAGATATCGAGGACCTCGACCGTGGTCGCGCCAGCAAAGGAGCTCGCGAACTCCGCCATCAGGTCACGGGTGCGCGAGTACCGGTGCGGCTGGAAAATCACGTGAATGTGGCGGAAGTGGCAGTCCTCGGCAGCACGCAGGGTCGCCTGGATCTCGGTCGGGTGATGACCGTAGTCGTCGATCACAGTGACACCCCGAACACAGCCGCGGTTCTGAAAGCGGCGGTCGACCCCGCGGAACTGGCGCAGACCTTCAATGATCGCGTCCGCCGGAATCTCCAGCTGATGGCCGATCGCGACTGCCGCCGTGGCGTTCAGGACATTGTGGACCCCGGGTACCAGGAGGTTGATTGGGCCGATCACCGTTCCATCCGCCACGATCTCGAAGCGGGACCGCACCGGCAGCCCGTCGGCCATCTCCTGGCTGGTGTGCGAGGGCAGCAGGCGCACCAGGTAATCGGCCTGCGAGCTTGTGCCGTAGGTGAACACCCGCCGACGCACCCGGGGCAGCAGTGCCACCAGCCGCTCGTTGTCGCAGCAGGCGACGACCGCGCCGTAGAAGGGGACCCGGTCCATAAAGTCGACGAAGGCGTCCTCTACATCCGCCATGTCGCGGTAGCAGTCCATGTGTTCGCGATCGAGGTTGGTCACGACGGCCAGGATCGGCGAAAGCTTCAGGAAGGAGCGGTCACTCTCATCCGCCTCGGCGACGAGGTAACGCGACTTGCCGAGCCGGGCATTCGAGCCCAGTGTGTCCACGCGGCCCCCGACCACGAGCGTTGGATCGAGGCCACCCGCGCCCAGAACGCTTGCGATCATCGAGGTGGTGGTGGTCTTCCCATGCATGCCGGCGATTGCGATGCCGTACTTCAGGCGCATCAGCTCGGCCAGCATCTCGGCCCGGAGGATCACCGGAATCTTCCGGCGGCGTGCTTCCTGGATCTCGGGATTGCGCTCGTCGATCGCCGAAGACGCGACCACGACGCCCGAGCCGACCACATTGGCCGCGGCATGGCCGAGGAAGACGCTGGCACCGAGCGCCTGCAGCCGCTCCGTGGTCGGGCTGTTGCGCAGGTCAGACCCGGAGACAGAGTACTGGAGCGTCAGGAGGATCTCGGCGATGCCGCTCATCCCGATGCCGCCGATCCCGATGAAGTGAACGCGCTGTGCCTTGGCAAACATCCTGTCTCAGCAGCTTATCGCATGGGTTTGGCAGTTTCGGCGCGCTGAGGAAATCGAGGCAAGTGACTTCGTTGGTGCGCGGTGCGACGCTCGGACGGTGCAGAGACGCACCTCGTCGCACGACCCGTGAAAAGAGGCGAACAGCAGGCGCAACTTGCCGGGGAGAGATGTGTTCTAACAGACAGTCCAGCCTACCGCAGACGACGCGAGGCAGGGACTACATCCGCAGCGTGAGGCGCACGTGGCTCTCTACCGGATGAGGAGGAACACAGTGAACAACATCTTACGCGCAGTTGGTCTTTCTGCTTTGCTGGCTGTGCCGCTTGCCATGGCGCCTCATGCGGCTGAGGCCCAGGTCGCGGTCGGCATCGGCATTGGCCCGGAAGTGGGCTACCCCGGTTACGGGTACGGCTATGCAGATGCGGCCCCGGTCTGCTCTTACGGCTACTACGGCTACTACCCGTACGCCTGCGCACCGTATGGCTATTACGGGGCAGACTGGTTCCTCGGCGGCCTGTTCATCGGCGCCGGCCCTTGGTTCCACGGCTACTACGGACATGGCTGGGGCTACGGGTTCGGTCGCGTCGGGTATGGCTACGGCTTCGGACGCGGCGGCTACGGCTATGGCGGCTACGGACGTGGCGGCTACGGCGGCTACGGACGCGGTGGCTATGGCGGGTATGGACGGGGCGGCTATGCGGGCGGCGGGTACAACCGCGCTGGCTTCGCCGGCGGTGGGTATAACCACGGCGGGTACGCCGGAGGCGGGGTCCACGGCGGCAGCGGATTCGCCGGGGGCGGGTACCACGGTGGCGGAACGGTTGGCGGGGGCGGATTCCACGGCAACTCGGCCGGCGGCTTCGGCGGCGGCCACGCAGGTGGCTTTGGCGGGGGCGGCGGTGGCTTTCACGGCGGTGGAGGCGGGGGCTTTCACGGCGGCGGGGGCGGAGGCTTTCACGGCGGCGGGGGCTCCCACGGTGGTGGTGGCGGTCACCGGTAAAGCTTGAACGCACCAACAGACAGGCTGCGCTTACCGGCGCAGCCTGTTTTCGTTCGTAGCCAACTCCCGGATCCGACGTGCAATCCCGTCGCGCGCATCTTGCCGGGCGAGCGTTCGAGCCCTTTGGCCCATCTCCTCGAGTTCCCGGGGGCTTCGGAGCAAGCCTGTGAGCGTCGCCAGGAGCTGCTCCGGGGTGAGTTCCGACTCGATCAGCACGGCCGCGGCACCGGCTGCTGCGAGCACCTCGGCATTCCGTCGCTGGTGATCGTCGGCCGCCAACGGAAATGGAACCAGCAGGGATGGCTTCGCTGCTGCGCAGAGCTCAGCCACGGTGCTTGCTCCGGATCGCGCCAGCACCAGGTCGGCCCCCGCAAACTGCAGGGGCATGTCATCCAGAAAGGCGGCGACACGCCAGCGCGCTGGGTCGGCGCCGGTAGCCAGGAACGCTGCCTCGGTCTCCGTCGCGGCCCGGGCCCCGGCCTGGTGCAGGATCGTCAGCCCTGGCACAGCCTCGAGCAGGGAGGCAAGAATTCGTGGCACCGCCTGGTTCAGTGCCCGTGCCCCCTGGCTGCCGCCAAAGACCAGCAGGTGCGGCGACGCTCCCGGCTTGCGCGCAGGCAGGTGAAAGAAGACGTCCCGCACCGGGATTCCTGTCACCTCGGCATTGCGGAAGAAGCGGGCAGCCGGGGCGAAGTTGACCGCTGCCGCCGAGACCCAGCGGCCCACGATGCGATTCGCAAGCCCCGGCGCTGCGTTCGGCTCAAAAGCCAGTGTGGGAACTCCGCCGAGCACAGCGGCTGCCATTGCTGGCCCGGATGCATAGCCACCAACGCCCACGACGACATCCGGCTTGAAGGTTTGCAGCAGCGTCCGTGCCTTCAACACTGCTCGCGGCAAGTCGGCGAGGGTCCGCAGCCGGGTCGAGAGGCTGACATTTTTCAGTTGGCCTACCTCGATCAGTTCCAGCGAGTAGCCGGCCTGGGGAACAAGCCGGGACTCAAGGCCACGCGGCGTTCCCAGGAAGAGCAGCTCCGCTCCACCCGGCCCATCCCGAAGCGCGTCGGCGATGGCCAGGGCCGGGATGATGTGTCCACCGGTACCACCTCCGGCAATCAGGACCCGAATGGAACTCAATCGATCTCCCGCGTGACGTTCAGGAGCACGCCGACTGACGCCAGCGTGATGAACAAGGACGTACCCCCATAGGAGACAAACGGCAGCGTGATGCCCTTGGTCGGCAGGAGCGCGATCACGACACTGATGTTGAAGAAGGCCTGGATGATCACGGTCGAGGTGATGCCGAAGGCGAGGAAGCGCGCAAACGGGTCGGTCGAGAGGATTGCCGCCCGAATCCCGCGGTACCCGAAGCCCACGAACAGGAGCAGGATGGCGATGGCGCCGATCAGGCCGAGCTCCTCGGCGATGTTGGCAAAGATGTAGTCGGTGTGAGGCTCGGGCAGGTAGAAGAGTTTCTGCCGCCCCTCGAAGAAACCCACGCCGTGGAAGCCGCCAGTGCCAACTGCGATCAGCGACTGGATGATGTGAAAGCCCTTGCCCAGTGGATCAGCCTCCGGGTTCAGGAAGGCAAAGATACGGTCGCGCCGAAACTTGACCCGAAAGAGCAGGAAGTATAGCGGGATGATCGAGGCCAGAAGCGCATAGCCGAGGTACTTGAAGTTCATCCCAGCCAGGTAGAGCAAGAGCGCGGTGACCGCGGCACAGACCATCGCGGTGCCGAGATCGGGCTCCTTGACGATCAGCAGGATGAAGAGCAGGCTTGGCACGGCTGCGGGCAGGATCGTCTCGCGTAGTTCCTCGATGCGGCTCATGCGGTCCTGCAGCCACCAGGCCAGGAAAAGCACCAGCGCGGGCTTGGCCAGCTCGGATGGCTGAAACTGCATGGGACCGACCTTGATCCAGCGGTGCGCCCCATGGGAGTCATGGCCGAAAAACGCACCCACCAGCAGGATGATCGTGATCGCCACAGCGGGAAACACCACTGAGGGGTTGTTGAGTTTCCGGTAGTCCAGGTGCATCAGCGTCCACATCGCGAGCAGGCCGGCGGCCGCCCAGATCGCCTGGCGCAGCACGAAGCTGTACGGCGAACCATAGCGCGCACTCGCCATCACGGCCGACGCGCTGAAGATCATCAGGAGCCCTGAGACGACCAGCGCCAGGGTGATGCAGAAGATCCACTTGTCGACGCCGACGCGCTTGGCCATGGGTTAGGCGTTCTGTCCGACGGTCTGCTGTTCGCGCGCATGCACCAGCTGCTTGAACACCTCGCCGCGCTGCTCGTAATCGCGGAACTGGTCGAACGAGGAGCAGGCGGGTGCCAGCAGGATCGTATCGCCTGGTGCAGCGGCCTCGGCTGCCTGCTCAACCGCGGCTTCAAGCGTCCTCGCAAAGTGGATCGGAACCGCGCCTCGCAGGTGCGACTCGATCTTGTCGGCGGCTGCGCCGATCGTATACACCGCGCGCACGCGTTCGGAAAGCAGGGGCCGCAACGTGCGGTAGTCCGAGTCCTTGTCCTTGCCGCCGAGGATCAGGTGAATGCCATGATCAAACGACGCAATCGCCTTTGCTGCTGCGTCGACGTTGGTCGCCTTGGAATCGTTGTAGTAGGCGACACCGCGCACCGAGGCGACGAACTCGAGCCGATGCTCGACCGCTTCAAACCGCGCGACCGCGCCGTGGATTACCTCGGGGGAAACACCTGCGAGCCGCGTCGCCACGACTGCTGCCAGTACGTTCTCGAGATTGTGCGCGCCCTTGAGCGGGATCGCGGAAACAGGCAGTATCGGCTCGGCCGCAGACTGCTCCGAGGCACGAAACAGGATCACTCCCCCATGCACAAAGGCACCCTGCCGCACCACGCGCGTCCGGCTGAACCAGAACACCTGCGAGGCGGTCCGCGCAGCCGCGCGATGTACCACATCATCATCTGCGTTGAGCACCAGGTAGTCGGACGCATTCTGGTTCTTGAAGATCCGCTCCTTGGCCTCGCGATAGTTTTCAAAGGAGCCGTGACGGTCGAGGTGGTCCGGAGTGATATTCAGGAGAACCGCGATGTTCGGACGAAAGGTATCGATCGTCTCCAGCTGAAAGGACGAGACTTCGAGCACATTCCAGCCGTCGTCGACCGACTGCTCGGTCAGCGCGACCACGGGGATCCCGATGTTGCCACCCACCAGCGTCGGCGCACCGGAGGCCTTCAGAATCGCCCCGCACAGGGTTGTCGTCGTGGTCTTGCCGTTCGATCCGGTGATCGCAAGCGTTCTGCCCTGGAGGAAGCGCGAAGCCAGCTCCACCTCGCCGAGGATCGTCTGCCCAAAGCTGCGCACCTGCTTCAGCTCCGGTGTATCCGTCGGCACACCAGGGCTGACGACAAGGAAATCCTGGCGGCGAAAGGTCAACAGGCCATGACCGCCCGCCTCGACCGCGATTCCCTCTTCGAGCAGCATCGGAATCTCGTTTTCGAGAGCCTTGGCGCTGCGCACATCGGAGACCGTCACCTGTGCGCCATGCCGGCGCAGAAACAATGCCGCAGCCAGCCCCGAGCGCCCCAGCCCTACCACCAGCACACGTTTTCCCTTCAATTCCATAGACAGCTTCCTTCTCATCCTGCGGCTAGTGTGTCTCGGGCGTCTCTTGGTACCGCCGCTGCAGGTCTCTGTATTTTTGCCGGAGCCGAGCGAAATCTATCCTGAGGCTCCGGCGGTCTTCGGACAGATTGATCGCCGGGAGAAGCCGCGTTCCCATCTCCGGAAGCGCCTTCTTCCAGCCCCGCGGCGCCTCGTCCATCCGCTTCAAATCGGGAGCGACCAGCTCCTGGATGACCTGCCGTGTATCCGCCGTGACGCCCATCGCCCGCCTCGAGTGCTCTCGCGTGATGCTGTGATTCTCCCACGCTCTTCGGTCAGTAGAACACCGGCCACTTCGTAGCGCGTACTCGGCCACTTCGTGGCGGGTACTCGTGGTGCTTCCGCAGGCCCCGAGCAGCGCGAGCCCCCGGCAGCCGGCGGTGCGAGCGACATGCCGGGGCGCCGCGCACCGGCCGGCCGCCGCGTAGGCGGTCTCAACGCAACTTCAACGTAGTCAATGCGAACAACGCAAACACCAGCGCCCCGATCCAGAAGCGCGCAATCACCTTGGACTCCGACCAGCCCATCAGCTCGAAGTGGTGGTGCAAGGGGGCCATCTTGAAAATGCGTTTCTTGCGCAGTTTGTACGAGCCGACCTGCAGGATCACCGAGACGGCCTCGAGCACGAAGATGCCGCCGATAAAGGGCAGGAGTAGCTCCTGCTTGATCGCCACGGCCACCGTGCCAATCGCTCCACCCAGGGCAAGCGAGCCGACGTCGCCCATGAAGACCTCGGCCGGGTGCGCGTTGTACCAGAGGAAGCCGATACTCGCGCCAACCATGGCGCCGCAGAAGATGGTGAGCTCGCTGACCAGCGGCATGCGTTGGAGTTCAAGGTAGTCGGCGAAGACAACGTGACCGCTGACATAGGTGAGCACGGTGAGCGCCGCGGCCGCAATGATGGTGCAGCCAATGGCAAGACCGTCAAGACCGTCTGTGAGGTTCACCGCATTGCTCGAGAACACGATGACCAGCACGGTGAAGATGATGAACGGCAGAAAGGCCAGGAGATGCAGGTGTGGCACGCCGGCGAGCGCGGGGATGCTGAGCGCCGGGTGGAAGCGTTTGAGGAAAGGAACCACCAGCTGCGTGGAGTAGCTCCCTTGCGTCTGCATCGACACGAGCGCCACCGCGACTCCGGTGGACACCAGGATCTGGTAGCCCATCTTGGCGCGGGCGGTGAGCCCGAGATTGCGCCGGTGCACCACCTTGATGTAGTCGTCGGCGAAACCAATGGCGCCGAAGCCGAAGGTCGACAGCATCACGAGCCAGATAAACGGGTTCGAGAGGTCGGCCCAGAGCAGCGTCGGCAACAGGATCGCAATGGCGATCAGAACGCCGCCCATGGTGGGGGTGCCGGCTTTTTTCTGGTGCGCCTCGGGGCCGTCTTCCCGGATGTACTGGCCAATCTGGAACTCGCGCAGCTTGTCGATCACATACGGACCGATGAAGAGCGCAATCAGCAGCGCCGTGAGCGAGGCAAACGCGGTCCGAAACGTCAGGTACCGGAAGACCCGAAAGGGCGAGACATACGGAAAGAGCTTTTGGTAAAGCAGCCAGTAAAGCAACGTGCCTCCAAGCGGGTCTGTATCGCGTTCTGTAGCGAGGCTTGTGCAGACGGGCGCGGGTTTATCTTACAGTCGCTCCTCGCCCGAAACGATGTGCAAGACCGACGCGCATGACCGACGCGCCGTTACCGTGCTGGTTCCTGCGCCGCAAACACGGCAAGGGCGCGCTCCAGGCGGACGCCACGCGACCCTTTCAACAACACGGCATCCCCGGCGCGCAACTCGCGCGCAAGCCATGCACCGGCTTCTTCAGCACTTGTGAGGAAGAGCGAGGGAACCTGCTGCATCGCGGCTGCCTCTGCGAGCGCGAGTGCCGCACCCTGCACGCCGATCACCCAGTCCATTCCGGCGGCTGCAGCTTCCGCGCCACACCGTGCGTGGAGCACGCCTGTCTCGGGGCCAAGCTCGAGCATCTCGCCCGCGACCAGGATGTGCCGCTCGGCCGGCACCTGCATCAGCGTGTGGATCATCGCGGAAAGCGCAGCGGGGTTGGAGTTGTAGCAGTCATTGATGATCGTCGCATCGCGGAGGTGGAGCAGTTCGCCACGCCTGTCGCCCGGGGCGAGCGTGGCCAGCGCTGCTGCGCCTTGCGCGAGAGAGATGCCCGCCTCAAGACCCACCGCAAGCGCGAGCAACGCATTCGTCGCGTTGTGCGCGCCCATGAACTGCAGATGGACGCCTGCTGATGCGCCACGTGCCTCGACAGACATCGACATTCCGCTTGTGCCCTGCTCCCGGATCTCTGTCGCCTGTATGTCAGCGCCCGCACTTCGACCGGCGAGCACGCTGCGCGCCGTTGTGGCCTTCGCAAACTGTGCCACCCGCGGATCATCGGCATTGAGGAAGGCGATCCCGTCCGGCCGCAGCGCGTCGACGAGCTCCCGCTTGGCGCGTGCAATGCCCTCGATGCCGTCCGCGAAGTTCTGCGCATGCGCGACGCCGACGTTGGTGACGACGGCCCAGTCCGGGGCGGCCAGCTCGGCAAGCAACGCGATCTCGCCCGCGTTCGACATGCCCATCTCGATCACCGCATAGCGATGCTCCGGCTCAAGCCGCAGCAGCTGCAACGGAACCCCGAAGTGATTGTTGAGGTTTCCCGCAGACTTGAGCACGGCGTACCTTGCAGCGAGCACCGACGCGACCATTTCCTTGGTCGTGGTCTTGCCTGCGCTGCCTGTAAGACCGATGAGCGTGCCGTGCCAGTGCCGACGCACTGCAGCCCCCAGCCTCTGCAGCGCGGCCAGGGGGTCATCCTCGATGAGCAGCAGCGGCGCGCCCACGGGCACCATGCTCTGCTTCGCGCGCGTGATCACCGCCGCGATCGCGCCCCGCTCGAGTGCGCCTGCGACAAAGGTATGCGCATCGAAGCGCTCGCCTGAGACCGCGAAGAACAGCTCACCTGCAGTTACAGTTCGCGAATCGATCGAGTAGCCCCTCGCGACGGCATCGCCCTCGGCCCCAACCAGCTCGGCACCCATCCACTCGGCGCATACCTGGACCGACAGCCTCATCGTCCGTACCCCAGTTCGCGCAGCGCCTCGGCAGCGACAGCAGCATCGTCAAAAGGCAGCTGCTCAGCACCGATCGTCTGCGTCTTTTCGTGGCCCTTGCCTGCGATCAACACGATGTCATGCTCGCGGGCCTCGGCGAGCAGGGTGCGGATCGCACGCGCGCGGTCGACCTCGACAAGGTATGGTGCGCCGGCTTCTTCGAGCCCCGGTAGCACATCACGAAGGATCGCTTCCGGCTCTTCGCTGCGCGGATTGTCACTCGTGAGCATGCAAAGGTCGCTCGCTGCGCCGGCTGCCTTGCCCATCAGCGGACGCTTGGTTTTGTCACGATCGCCTCCGCAGCCGAAGAGCGTCAACACGCGGCCATGCTGAGGCGCGGCAAACTCGCGTGCGACCGAGAGCAGGTTACGCAGAGCATCATCGGTGTGCGCGTAGTCGACGACCACGGTAAACGGCTGTCCACGATCCACGGTCTGAAAGCGCCCCGGCACGTGCTCGAGCTCGGCCGCGCCTCGCACCACTGCAGCCAGGGGAACTCCGCGAGCGAGCGCCGATGCAGCAGCAGCAAGCATGTTGTAGACATTGACGTGACCCGTAAGCCGGGAGCGGATCTCTGCCGTTCCAAAAGGTGTCGTCAGATCGAAGCGCATGCCCCCGGCGCGCACCTCGACGGAGTCAGCACGGAACTCACCCACACCAATGCCATAGGAGAACAGCTCGGCGCCGGCCTCACGTGCGCGCAGCGCAAGCTCGAGCCCATGATCGTCCTCGACGTTGATCACTGCCACCCGTGGTGGTGCACCAAGCGTGCCGTCGAAGAGCGCGCGCTTCGCACGGAAGTACTGCTCCATCGTCTGGTGGAAATCCAGGTGATCGCGGGTGAGGTTTGTAAACACCGCGACGTCGAAGGGCATGCCGTGCACGCGGCCTTGTTCGAGCGCGTGCGAGCTGACCTCCAGCACAGCCTCGCTTGCGCCCAGCACCGCGCCTTCGGCAAACAGCCGCAGCAGGTCGCGACTCTCCGGCGTTGTATGCGGCGAGGGGCGGACATCACGCGCGACACGGTACTCGATGGTGCCCACCAGCACCGTCTCCCGGCCGCCCGCGCGGAGCATCGCGTCCAGCAAAAATGCAGTCGTGGTCTTGCCGTTGGTGCCTGTGATTCCTGACAGCGCCAGCTGTTCCTCAGGATGGTTGTAGAGGTTCGACGCGAGCTTCGCGAGCGCCTTACGTCCATGGGGCACCAGGTACAGCGGCAGTCGCGGATTGCCGTCAACGAGCTTCGCAAACGACTCCGCTGCATCTGTAACCACGGCGGTTGCACCCTGCGTGACCGCGGTGGCCACAAAGCGTGAGCCATCGGCTGAGCCGCCACGCATGGCGACAAAAAGCGCGCCCTTCGTCACTTCGCGCGAGTCGAACTCAATCGCACGCACCTCGGCTGTCTGCGGGCCGGAGCGGCTCAGGATCTCGACACCGGCTAGTACCTGTTCCAATCGCATAGGTCTTGATCCTACTTGGTCCTGACTACACCGAAATGGGGAAACGCAGACCCTTTGCTGCGCTCAGAAAGACCCTGTTTGTGGCTCGCTTATCGAGAAAAGCGCACCACGATCTCTGTCCCCGCGGCAACGCGTGTTCCGGGCGCGGGCGCCTGCGCGCGCGCCAGGCCACTGCCGATGGCATTCAGGCCCAGGCCCACGCTGCCCGCGCGCTCTGTTGCTGCGCGGACTGTCGCACCGACAAAATCCGGGACCGACACATCATGCCCTGCTGCGACCTTGACGCTGCCATCCTTTGCCGCAGGCTTCATCACATCCTCGTCAGCAGCTGCCAGCTTCGACGACGACACTGGCACCGGCGGTGCTGCACCAGCCGCGGCTGTAGTTCCCGCCGGAGTCCCCGCGGCGGCCGCCTCTTCGTCTGCGGAGCCTGACTCGGCAACAGCTGCATCACCGCTCTGGACAGGATGGCGCAACGGGTCGTCCGCCGGCAGATCATTCACATCGGCAAATAACCCGTTGAGATCTGAAGCATCCGAAACATCTTCATCGTCCTGCGCGTTCGCAGCGGCCGTTACCTTTGCAATCTGCTCCGGCGTCTTCACCGGCTCATCATGCGGAACGCCGAGGTACTCGAGAATCTGCTGCGCCAGATCGCGGAACACCGGCGCGCTTGCCTCTGAGCCATGGTGCCCGCCCTCGGTCGGCGAGTCCATGATGACCGCAATGGTCACTGCCGGATTGTTCACCGGGGCAAAGCCCACAAAGGACGCCACATACTTCGTCTTCGAGTAGGTATGGGTGCGTACGTCAATCTTCTGCGCTGTTCCTGTCTTGCCACCGGCACTGTAGCCATTGAGCTGCGCTGACCTGCCGGTGCCATTCATCACGACGCCGTGCATCAACTGCCGCATCTGCGCGGCGGCCAGGGTGCTGATCACGCGATGCGCACCGGGTGGCAGCGGGCTGGGCAGATCATCCACCGGGTGAAAGGGAGTTGCATGCAGATCAGGATTGCCGCGCACCTTGTTTGTGGTCTCCAACACGATGTGCGGTGGCAGGTATTCGCCACCATTGGCGATCGTGGACGCCATTGTGACGAGCTGGATCGGCGTCACCGCGACCTCCTGCCCGATCGGGATCGAGCCGATCGTGGTGGGCTGCCAGCGCGCCGGAACCTTCAGCAGGCCGCGCGTTTCGCCCGGCAGCTCGAGCCCGGAGCGCTGCCCAAAGCCATAGGCATGAATGTAGGAATAGAACGTGTCCTTGCCCATGCGCTCGGCGAGCTTGATCGCAGCCACGTCGCTTGACTCGGCGAGCGCCTGCGCGATCGTCAACACGCCGTTATAGTGGTCGTCATGAACGGTGCGGCCGGCGACGACGATCTTGCCGCCTTCGCAATCAATCTTCTGCTCCGGCGACGTGACATGCTGATCGAGCGCCGCTGAATACGTGACCAGCTTGAAGGTGGAGCCCGGCTCGTACACATCGCTCAACGCATGATTCCGCAGCAGCTCGGGCGACGTGTGTTTGAAGTCGTTCGGATTAAACGTCGGGCGAATCGCAAGCGCCAGGATCTGGCCGGTGTGTGGGTCCTGTACAACTACCGTTCCGTTGAGTGGCTTTACCCGGTCCATCGCGCGGTCGAGAGCACGCTCGGTCATGAACTGGATGTTCGCGTCGAGCGTCAGGACAAGGTTCGCCCCGGGCTCCGGGTCGCGCTCCACAGAATCGAGCACATGCCTTCGCGCGTCGAGCGCCGTAAGCATGCGGCCAGGTTCCCCATGCAGCTGGTGATCGAACTTCTGCTCCACTCCGCCCAGACCATTGTCATCCACCCCGACGTAGCCGAGCACCTGCGCGGCAATGTCATTCTCCGGGTAAAAGCGTTTGAATTCTTTCTGGAAGTACACGCCTTTCAGCTTGAGCGCGCGCACTGCATCAATCACCTTCGCATCCTGCTTGCGCGCGATCCAGGTAAAGTAGCGCGAGCTGTTGATGCGCTTCAGGATTTCAGCAGGCTCGGTGAACTTGTCGCCTGGATCGGTATGCAGGACGGCCGCAAGCTGCTGCGCAAACTCCGCGCGGTGTTCATTGGGGATCTCCCCTGGCACCGCATAGATGGAGTTGACCGAGACGGTCATCGCAAGCTCGTGCAGGTCGCGATCGTAGAGCACGCCGCGCCGCGGTGCGACCTGGAACGTCCTCTGCTGCTGCTGTGCCGCCCGCGCGACCCACTCGGGGTT
This sequence comes from Acidobacteriaceae bacterium, assembly GCA_965199135.1. Classification (GTDB taxonomy): domain Bacteria; phylum Acidobacteriota; class Terriglobia; order Terriglobales; family Acidobacteriaceae; genus EB88. The sequence goes on from OZ240685.1 coordinate 3,593,268, forward strand.
CTTGATCACCTGCAGCCAGAACAGCCGGCCCGCGATCAGCAGCGCCCACGCAAGAAAGATCCCAATGACCACAAACACACGCACTCGCCGCATCGGCGTTGCGATGTTGGAGGCTTGCCGCGGAACTTGCGCAAAGGAGAACGGCTTCATGGCGGGAGCGAACCTGCAGTGCAGCAACAGAGTACAAGGACGAACAAGTCAGCTCCCTGAGCAGCCGACGCAACACTCGCCGCAAAGTGGCACCGGGCGTCTTCCTCTACCGCCCGAGCGAAAACGGCCGCGCTTCGGCCAGCACCGGAGCCCCGGCCTCACCCGTGACGAAGGATCCGTCCGGGCGCACTACCTGGCCAGGGGCTGGCTGCTCGAGGCCCATCTGCCGCGCCATCCGGTCGATGCGCGCAGGGTCACTCAGCTGTGCCTCATTCAAACGAAGCTCGCGGTTTTGCTCCTGCAGCTGCGAGAGCTGCTGCTTCTCCGTTTCCACTCGGTAGCCCGACTGGATGGACTGGTAGTGCTGCCAGCCGTAGAACATCACCAGCGCGAACAGCATCACCATCGCGCTCGCGAACGAGCGCATCTCGCGAACCCGGTGCGGACACTGGGCCTTCACCAGCCGTGAGTTGTCGATGCGTTTGGTAAAGAAGACCTCAGGCGTAGGGCCGCGGCGCGCGCGCTGTTCGCTCATCCAGCGTGCACTGTTGTTGCTGTTGTTGGCCGTGGAGCTATCCGCTTCCCGAGCCATTCCGAAGATTTCTGCCAGCGCCTGTGTCGCCATACTGCACCCTTAAGTTCGTTCTCTCGCTGCGCTTGCTGCCCCATTCGAGCGACCGGGCCAGGCCGCTGTGTAAGGAAGGGGGTGATACGTGGTTGGGTCCTACGCGGATTTTACTTTCGCCTTGCGTTTTGGCAGGACAACCTGGCCCGATCCTTGAATTCGATCCTGATACTTGTTGCCGCTCCCTTCCGGGACGGGTTCTGTGGTTTCTGCGGCTCGCAGCTTCGCACTGCGGCTCCGCGGGTTACGCCTTAGTTCATCGTCGCTCGCCGTGACCGGCTTGCGCGTCAACACATCCAGCCTGCCGGTCTCCCGGCCATCCCGCATGGCGTCTTTCACCAGGCGGTCTTCGAGCGAGTGGAAGGAGATCAACACCAGCCGGCCACCCAGCCTCAACCGTGTCGGCGCGCTTTCAAGCAGCGCCTTGATTTCGTCCAGCTCACCATTCACATGAATTCGCAGAGCCTGAAAAGTCCTGGTCGCCGGATGGATCTTGTCGCCTTTCATTGTTGGGGCTGCGGCCTTTACCACGCGGGCAAGTTCTGCCGTTGTGTGTATGGGCCGAGCCCTCACAATGGCTCTGGCGATTCTCCGCGACCTCCTTTCCTCTCCGAATTCGTAAATCAGGTTGGCGAGATCGTTTTCGTCCGCCTGATTTACCACTTGTTCAGCAGTCTCCCCATGCGTCGGATTCATCCGCATGTCCAGGGGCCCGTCTGCCTGAAAACTAAAACCACGCTCAGCCTGGTCCAGGTGCATGGAGCTGGTGCCAAAGTCCGCCAGCACCCCATCCACGCTCGCCGGCTCCACAAAGTCGGCCAGTTGGCTGAACTCGGCGTGGTGCAGCGTGAACTTCGGCATCGCTTCGCCCAGTTCCGCGCCCAACGCGTCCAGCCTCGTCCGGGCCAGCGCGAGGGCTTCCGGGTCCCGATCGAATCCGATCAGGTGCCCTTTGCCGCCGAGTGCCCGGGCGATCGCCATCGCGTGCCCGGCGTAGCCCAGGGTGCAGTCCACATACACGCCACCCCGGCGCACTGCTAAATACTCAATCGCTTCGTTCCAAAGAACTGGCACATGCCGCTCACCGCGTTCCTGCATATGCCTCGGCCCCTCAGAGCCTTTCTCGTTACAACCCAAACGCCGCCAGTGCTTCCTGGTCCTCGGCAGTCAGCGGGTTCGCTTCCATGTTCTGCTTGAAGCTTTCGTGGTTGGCGACTTCGAGGTACGTCTGCATCCCGAAGACCACCACGTCGCCGATCGTCTTTGCTTCCTCTCGCAAAATCTGCGGGAGAAGTACCCTTCCCTGCTCATCCATCCGGGCGACCTGCCCGTAGTAGTTCAACCGGTCCAGAAGCTTCTTCTTCGCCGGGTTAAAGCTGGGAATCGCCGCCAGCTTTGCTTCAAACTTCTCCCACTCCGGCAGGGGGTGTACCTCGGCTACCTTGCCGTCCTTGCTCGTGATGTAGAAGAGGATGTCCTTCTGTTCCCCATACGTCTCGTCGATCTGGCGCTTGAACTCCGCGGGCAGCTTCAGCCGTCCCTTGTCGTCCACCCGGGCTGGATGATTGCCGCGGTACATGCGTGCCGTCTCGTTTCAGATCATTAATAGAGATTTAGCTGCATTCTGCGCCATGAATCTGGAAGATTGCAACCACTTGACTCTACTTCTGACCACTTCCGACCACAGAGTAGTCCAGCGACGACAGTTTTCAAATGGTTTTCAAGCCTGTGATTACGGGAATGCCGTTACCAAAGTGGAAATCGGTGGAAGAGCTGTGTAAATCCGGATCAAACGCGTTTGAGGCCATTCCGCTCGTGGATCCGCGAATGGCCGTTGCAATTAGCGTAACGCGTTCAGGTAGCTGGAGTTGCGTTGCGCTCGCGCATTCTCCGCTGGAGGTACGCCGCGAGATAACAGACCACGGCGATATTCAGGATGGAGAAGACCATCTTCGGCCAGTTTGGCTTGCGCAGGATCTCGAAGAACTCCCAGGGCAGAAACGATGCGGTCACAATCAGCGTCAGGTACTCCGCCCAGGCCTTGCCGAGAACGAGGCCGACCCCTTCAAGCGTGTCCATCGCGGCGTAGCAGAAAATGCCGATCGAAATCACCCGCATCCGGTGCGGATTGATCAGCGAGAGCTTCTCCAGGATGATGCCGATGAAGTGCCCCTCCGGATCGAAACGGAGGTCGGTGATCCAGCGTGTCGCCACCGTGACCAGGTCGCGGTGGACCAGGCGCAACGCGCCGAAGCCAAGGGCGACAAACAGGATCGCCTTCACCAGCTTGGCGGCGCCGATAAGGACAAGCCAGCGATTGCTACGGGAAGGGTGAGAGCTCGGCTGAGGGTCTGGCTGATCCATGCTGAATACCGTGGGATGCGACGCGGTTCTCTTAAGGATACGCAACACCTCGAGGTTGCCCTCTGCGTCTCTGACGGAAGCGGGGCAACGAACCGCTCTTTCGGGACAAAAGCGAGGTTGGTCTCAGATGAATCCGGCTCCGGGGTACGAACGTTCCCCAGACGTCACATCGAAGCGGAGTAGAGTGCGCAAGGGACCAGAGCGCGCTTCCCCTACGAGCATCACACCGCCCATGCGTGGGCCACGAAAGGTACACAGACATTATGAAGAAGAATGGCATCGTTCTTGCAGCTACACTCGCCCTCTCCCTTGGTTTCACGTCAGCCGCGATCGGCGCACAGAAGGATCCGATGGTCGGGGGCGCTGCCATGTACCCGACCAAGAACATCGTCGAGAACGCGATGAATTCGAAGGATCACACCACCCTGGTCGCCGCTGTCAAGGCAGCCGGCCTGGTCGACACCCTGGAGGGCCCCGGCCCGTTTACGGTCTTCGCCCCGACCAACGAGGCCTTCGATAAGCTGCCTGCTGGCACGGTCGACACGCTGGTCAAGCCTGAGAACAAGGATCAGCTGACCAAGATCCTGACCTACCACGTCGTGCCTGGCAAGCTCACCACCAAGGACATCATGAAGCTGATCAAGAAGGGTGATGGCAAGGCCGAGTTGAAGACGGTCCAGGGCGAGACACTCACCGCCAGCACCCAGGATGGAAAGATCGTCCTGACCGATCAGAAGGGCGGCACGGCAACGATCACGATTCCGAACGTCATCCAGTCGAACGGCGTCATCCAGGTCGTCGACTCCGTTCTGATGCCCAACTAGTTTCTTCCGCTGCACCGCTAGGGCGCCCCCGTGGCGCCCTTTTTCTTCTGGACGGAGCCAGGGCACGCGCATCCCACAGCCATGCATCATCACCTCACCATGGAGCAATGGGTTCCCTACCCGGTTGAAGCTGTCTTCAACTTCTTCGCGAATCCTGAGAACCTTCCACCGTTGATGCCGCACTGGCAGGCGGCTCGCATCGAGTCCGCCCACATTGTCCCACCGCCGCCACCTGCTTCATCGCGCCGCACGGCACCGCGGTCTGCCGCCGGCGCCGGCTCGCGCATGCTGATCAGCTTTCGACCGGTCCCCCTGATGCCGATCAGGATGCACTGGAACGCGGAGATTGCGGAGTTCCGCTGGGATGATCACTTCTGCGATGCGCAGCTCTCAGGACCCTTCAGCTACTGGCGGCACTGCCACCATGTACACGCGGAGACGCGCCAAGGGCGTCCCGGAGCTCTGGTCACAGATGACGTGACATATGCCTTCCCGTTTGGTGTGCTGGGGGATCTCGCCTACCTGGCAGGCGGGGCACTGCAGGTGCGCTCGATCTTCCTCTATCGCCAGCGGCAGCTTCTCCGTTTGCTGCCGAAGGCGACCGCGGCAACTTAGCCTGCCGCGACTGCCTTGGGCCGGCGGCGCGGGATTGCGTCGAGGATTGGCTTGAGCCGTGCGAGCGCTGCTTCTGCGGTGATGCCGTACTGCCTGCGCAGTTCATCGACCTTGCCATGCTCGATGAACTGGTCGGGCCAGCCGATGCGCACCACGGGTGTCACGATCGAGGCGCGCTCCAGTTCCTCGAGCACTGCGCTGCCAAAGCCGCCGGCAAGCACGTGGTCTTCCAGGGTGACGACTGCGACCGCATGTTCGGCATAGCGCACCAGCATTTCCGCATCAAGCGGCTTCACAAAGCGCGGGTTGATCACCGCTGCCGAGTAGCCCCAGTCATTGAGCCGGTCCGCAATCTGTTCCGCCATTGGCAGCAGAGCGCCGAGACCGAAGATCACCACTTCCTGGCCTTCGCGAACAACCTTCGCCCTGCCGATCTCCATCGGCTCCGGCTCAGCCTTGAGCCCCGCGCCCGGGACCACGCCCCGCGGGTAGCGAATGGCACTTGGTCCCTCGTGCAGCTTTGCCGTCAGGAGCATGTCTGCGAGCTCATCTTCATTCGCCGGCACCATGTGGATGATGTTTGGAATCGGACGCAGATAGCTGATGTCGAAAAGACCGTGATGCGTTGCGCCATCATCCCCGCTGAGCGAGCCACGATCCATGCAGAAAACCACCGGCAGGTTCTGCAGGCAGACGTCATGCACGATCGGGTCGAATGCTCGCTGCAGAAACGTCGAGTAGATGGCGCAGAACGGCTTGAAGCCCCGCGTCGCCATGCCGGCGGCGAAGATCACCGCGTGCTCTTCTGCAATGCCCACATCGAAGTAGCGCGTGGGATGATGGGGGCGAAACACATCAAGCGCCGTGCCGTTCGGCATCGCTGCCGTGATTGCGACAACTTTCTCGTCTGCATCCGCAAGCTTCACGAGCGTCTCTGCAAACACCTCGGAGTACGTCTGCTGCCCCGCGGGATGCGTGTGCCCGGTCTCCGGGTCGTACGGGCCCAGGCCATGAAACTTCTTCTGTCCTTCGAGCGCCGGCTGAAAACCGCGGCCTTTCTGCGTGATGGCATGGAGCAGCACCGGTCGCTCCTGCTGCTTGAGAAACTCGAAGGTTTCAATGAGGAGGCCGATGTTGTGGCCATCGAGCGGGCCATAGTACGTGATGCCGAAATCTTCAAAGAAGCTTGAGGGAAATACCATTCCCTTTGCGGCTTCTTCGGCGCGCTTCACGGCCTTTTTCGCCGCGGCCCCGCCAATGCGCTCCACCAACTGCGTCGCACCCTTGTGCAGCGAGTTGACATGGTGGTTCGTAACGATCTTATGCAGGTACTTTGCGATCGAACCAACGTTGCGATCGATCGACCACTCGTTGTCGTTGAGCACGATGATGAAGCGCTTGGTCTGGTCCGCGATGTTGTTCAGCGCTTCGAACGAGATGCCGTTGGTGAACGCCGCATCGCCGGCAAGAGCAATCACATGCTCGGCTCCACCCGCTAAATCACGCGCGACCGCCATGCCGAGTGCTGCAGAGAGTGCCGTGCCCGCGTGGCCCGCGCCGTAGCTGTCATGCTCGCTCTCGGTGCGCAGCATAAAACCGTTCAGCCCGCCGCCCTGGCGAATGGTATCGAAGCGGTCTTCGCGGCCCGTCAGCAGCTTGTGCACATAGGCCTGGTGGCTTACATCGAAAACAAACTTGTCGGCCGGCGTGGAGAAGACGTAGTGCATCGCGAGCGTGAGCTCGACGACGCCCAGGTTCGGGCCAAGATGTCCGCCATTTTTTGAGAGCGCAACGATCAGCCGCTGGCGGATCTCGCCGGCAAGCGATTCCAGTTCGGGGATCGTGAGCTTCTTGATGTCAGCCGGGGACTGTATGGTTCCAAGACGAGTGCTCATGCTGCTCCTACATCACCTTTGGGGAAACCCATACGATGACACCGCCAGCCCGTACCGGGAGCTCCCACGACGGGACCTCAAAAGACCGTGCAGGCCGACCTTCCCTTGACCTTGAAGTATAGCAGTCACGTTCCCTGTGAGATGCCGAGCGGCAAACGCTACCTGGATGCCAGCACGCGGGTTTCGCTCGCAGGCTGTTCGCTGCGAAACACACCCTCCCAGCGGGCGATCACTGCGGACGCCAGGCAGTTGCCGGTTACATTCACGACCGTCCGTCCCATGTCCATGAGCGCATCGATGCCCAGGATGAGAAAGATGGGGCCCTCGGGCAGGTGGAACGCGCTGGCTGTGGCAAGCAGCACCACCAGCACTGCGCGCGGCACCCCGGCGACTCCCTTGCTCGTGAGCATCAGCACCAGCAGCATGCCGACCTGCGAACGCAGACCCATGTGCATCCCGGCCGCCTGCGCGACGAACACCGAGGCGAGCGCCAGGTACAGCGCAGACCCGGCCAGGTTGAAGCTGTAGCCCGCAGGGATCACGAAGGCGAGCACGGCGCGCGGGACCCCGAACGCCTCCATTGCCTCCATCGCGCGCGGCAGCGCCGCCTCGCTGGTGCTGGTCGCAAAGGCGATGGTCGCCGGCTCTGCAACCGCTCGGAGGAAGCCACGCACCGGCACACCGGCGATCAGGGCAGCAGGCAGCATGGCCGCAACCGCGAACACCGCAAGCGCCACGTACAACGTGAGGAGCAGCCGGCCAAGATTTGCCATCACGCCGACACCGGCAGACGCCACGGTGTAGGCAAGCGCCGTGCCGACGGCAAGCGGCGCGAGGTACATCACGAGGTTGGTGAACGCGAACATCGTCTCCGTCAGCGACTCGACCAGCCGCAGCATCGGCGAGCGGCGAAGCTCTGGCACCTGCCGCAGCGCGAGGCCGAACAACAGTGCAAAGACCGCGACCTCGAGGATCTGCCCCTCGGCAACTGCCTTGGCGAGATTGTCGGGAAAGACGTTGAGCAGGAACTGCTGCCAGCTCTCGAGCGGCTGCGCCGCGAGGGTGCTGGCCGTCGCGGCAACATGGACACCCACCCCTGCCTTCGACACATTGATAGCAATGAGGCCGATCGCGAGCGCAATGGTCGTGAGCGCTTCAAAGTAAACAAGCGACTTCCAGCCCATCCGTCCCACTCGCGCTTCGCCGTGGCCAGCAATCCCGGTGACCAGCGTGCCGAAGATCAGGGGCGCAACGATGCACTTGATCAGCCGAAGAAAAATGTCGGAGAATACCCGCGAAGCCACGGCGGCATGCGGCAGGTCGAGCCCGTACTCGACACCTGCGAGCATGCTCCAGAAGATCCAGGGAGTCAGGGCTTTCCGGCGTAGAGCCCAGAGCGCAGCCAAGGCGAGGCCGCTCGTTCGGAGAACCAGGACGCCTTGCGGAAAGGTATGCGCCCCGAGTAGTCCCGCTCCCCAAAGGATCACCCCGAGTAGTAGCGGCGCGGCTGCACGGAGGGAGCCGAGGCGATCCGCAGGCATGTTCGTCGGGATTTGCTTCACGCGATAGCCGAACGTCGCTGCATGTGGTGCTACTCCGAAAGCTCACCCGAGAGCTCATCGCGCGGCGAGCCCCACTCCTCTTCGAGCCCCTCGCGAATACGATCAAGCGCCTCGGCGTGATCCATGCCGGTGGCCTGCTCGAAGGTGTTCGCGATGTGCCCGGCCAGGTCGGCGAGCATCATACCCCAGGACGCAGGATCCTCCCACACGCCGGCGCGCAGGCTGACCTGTTGTTCGCCATTCGCTATCCAGACCCGCAGCAGTTCGAAGCCCTTCGGATCCTTGCGTGCGTCCTCGGGGATAAGCAGTTCCCGGGCTACGGCCATGCACAGTCCTTCTTTCCGCTACTCATCATTTTCCCGCAGCTTCGCAAGCCCAGCGAAGTCTTCAAGCGTGGTGGTGTCGCCCTTGATCTCTCCATGCTCGGCAAGCTCGCGCAGGAGGCGACGCATGATCTTGCCCGAGCGCGTCTTCGGCAACTGCTCCACAAAACGCACGTCATCCGGGCGGGCCAGCGCGCCGATCTCCTTCGCCACCCAGGTGCGCAGCGCCTCCCGCAACTCCGCCGAGGGCGCGTGGCCACTCTCGAGCGTGACAAAGACGGCAATCGCCTGGCCCTTCATCTCGTGTGTCTTGCCGACGACCGCGGCTTCCGACACAGCCTTGTGCGCCACCAGCGCGGACTCGATCTCCATCGTGCCCAGCCGGTGACCGCTGACGTTGATCACGTCGTCGACGCGGCCCATCAGCCAGTAGTAGCCATCCTCGTCGCGGCGTGCGCCATCGCCCGAGAAGTAGCAGCCCGGCACTTCACTCCAGTAGGTCGCGACGTAGCGCTCGTGGTCGTTCCAGATGGTGCGTGCCATCGACGGCCAGGGCTTTCGAATGACGAGCAGCCCGCCCTGCCCCGCTGGCACCGGCTCCCCAGCCTTTGTAACGATCTCAGGCACAATGCCGAGGAACGGCACTGTCGCCGAGCCAGGCTTGGTCGCAATCGCGCCAGGCAGCGGTGTCAGCATATGCGCGCCGGTCTCGGTCTGCCACCAGGTATCGACGATCGGGCAGCGGCCATGCCCGATCTCGGTGTGATACCACATCCAGGCTTCCGGATTGATCGGCTCGCCGACCGTGCCCAGCACCCGCAGGCTCGTCAGCTGCGCGGCGCGCGGAAAGCTCTCGCCCCACTTCATAAACGCACGTATCGCCGTCGGTGCCGTGTAGAAAGCAGTGACCTTGTACCGGTCGATCACCTGCCAGAAGCGAGCCGGGTCCGGAAAGTTCGGAGCCCCCTCGTACAGCAGCGTGGTCACGCCATTTTCGAGCGCGCCATAGAGGACATAGGAGTGCCCGGTGATCCAGCCCACATCCGCCGTGCACCAGAAGACATCCTCCGGATGGAGGTCAAACACCAGCTTCGTCGTCAGATAGGTTTGCACCGCGTAGCCACCGGTCGTGTGTACCAGGCCTTTCGGCTTGCCCGTGGTGCCCGATGTATAGAGGATGAACAGCGGGTCCTCCGCACCCATGGCCTCGGCGGCGCAGTGGGGCTCGGCGGCAGCCATCGCGTCGGCCCACCACAGGTCGCGACCCTCGGTCATCGGGATAGCGCAGCCCGTGCGCTGGAAGACCACCACATGCTCCACGCCGGGGCACTGCTTGAGCGCCTCGTCGACGCAGCCCTTCAGCTTGATCTCGCCTCCCCGGCGAAACGTCGCGTCCTGGGTCAGAACGACGTGGCAATCTGCATCAAGGATGCGATCGGCCAGTGCCTGTGGCGCGAAGCCGCCGAACACCACCGAATGCACGGCCCCGATCCGGGTGCAGGCCAGCATCGCCACCGCGACCTCGACCGTCATGCCCATGTAGATCGCGACCCGGTCGCCCCGCTCGACACCGAGCGAGCGCAACATGCTGCCGCAGCGCTCCACCTCGGCCAGCAACTCGCGGAACGAGAGCGTCCGTGACTCGCCAGGCTCGCCTTCCCAGATCAGTGCCGGATGGTCGCCGCGCCCGGCCGCCACATGGCGGTCCAGGCAGTTGTCGCTCATATTCAGCGTCCCATCGGCAAACCAGCGCGCGTTCGGCGCTTTCCACTCGAGGATCTCGGTCGGCTCCTGGAACCAGTGGAGCTCCTGTGCAATCCCGGCCCAGAACTGCTCCGGGTCGGCTACAGATCGCGCATACAACTCCTGGTACTCCGCATGGCTGCGCACATGCGCGTGGGCAGCGAACTCCGGCGGTGGCGGAAACACCCGCGTTTCCCGCAGGGTGGATGTCAGGTTCGTAGAAGTACCGTGGGAGGTTGCAGCCATCTGTGCGAAGAAGCCCTTTCGCGTACGAGTCCGTGTTGCCCTCGGGGAGGGTGAGGAAGAGCAAGACCCACAGTAACGGTCGCAGTGGGCCCGTAGCAAGCAGGCCCGCTGCCACGGAAGAAGACACTTACGAGTGGTGGATTGTTCCCGTGTATTCGCTTCCCGTAAAAGAAACCCACATACTAATTGCACTGAGCTGGGTGCACGAACCCTCCGGCATCCCACCACGGGCATCTTCTACTGCGCAAATCGAGGCACGAACACTATGAGCCAGGTCTCTTTTCTAGACCGAGAACGCACCATCGCCCCCCTCGGGTACAGCCGCTGGCTGGTCCCCCCTGCAGCGCTCGCGATCCATCTTGCCATCGGGCAGGTCTATGCCTTTTCGGTGTTCGTCAAGCCACTTCTCGGCTTGCATGACGCGAATGGAGCGGCCTGGAGCCAGAAGGAAATCGGCTACATCTTTTCAATCGCCATCGCGTTCCTGGGTATCTCGGCGGCCTTGTTCAGCGGCTGGCTGGAGCGTGCCGGTCCCCGCAAGGTTCTCTTTGTGGCGGCACTCTGCTTCGGCACGGGCTTTGTCGTTTCGGCAATTGGCGTCCAGCTCCACTCACTCCTGCTGATTTACCTAGGCTACGGCGCGATCGGCGGCATCGGCCTGGGCCTTGGCTACATCGCCCCGGTCGCGACGCTGATCCGCTGGTTCCCGGACCGTCCCGGCCTCGCCACGGGCCTGGCCATCATGGGCTTCGGCGGCGGTGCCATGATCGGCTCCCCGCTCGGCACCGAGCTGATGGGCTTCTTCCATCACTCGCACTATCAGCCCATTGCGGCTACCTGGGTCGTCATGGGCATCCTGTACTTCCTGTTCATGATGTTCGGCGTCTTCATGATCCGCATCCCGCACCCCAACTGGAAGCCATACGGCTGGACACCCAAGGTCAACACCAACGCACTCATCAGCTCGCACAATGTCCGGGTAAGCTCGGCGATGAAGACCCCGCAGTTCTGGCTGATCTGGCTCATGCTCTGCCTCAACACCACGGCCGGCATCGGCATCCTTGAGTCGGCTTCCCCGATGATCCAGAACCTGTTTGCAGGCAAGGTCAGCGCGGCGGCTGCCGGCGGCTTTGTTGGCGTACTCTCGCTGTTCAACATGGGCGGCCGGTTCGTCTGGTCCTCCATGTCGGATTATGTCGGTCGCAAGACGACCTTCATGACCTTCTTCATCCTGGGAACGGTGCTCTTCTACTTCCTGCCTTCGCTTGGCTCGGTCGCCCTCTTCGTTCTGGCAGCGGGCGTCCTGATCAGCATGTACGGCGGCGGCTTCTCGACCGCCCCGGCCTTCCTCAAGGACCTGTATGGCACGGCCGAGGTCAGCGCCATCTATGGGCGCCTGCTCACCGCCTGGTCCACGGCGGGCATCGTGGGTCCGCTCATCGTCAACGGCATCCTGGACCATGCGACCGCTACCGGACAGCCACTGCGTTCGGCGTATCCCCTGGTGTTGCACATCATGGCAGGGCTCCTGGTCGTCGGCTTCCTGGCCAGCCTGCTGGTTCGCCCGGTCGCGGAGCGTTTCTGGATGAAGGACTCAGAGACCGTCTCCACACCGAGTTACTCCGCTCACTAACACACGCCTGAGGAGATCTAGATGGATACCACCGGACCGAGCACCGAGAAAGTCACCACATCCTCCGCGAGCGTCGCCCTGGCGTGGCTCGTGGTGATCCTGCCCGCAGCATGGGGCGTGTACAACACTGCCCTGCGCGCTGCCAACCTCTTCACCAAGTAAGCGTCAGAGCAGAAAGCGCCAGCCGCGAGGCTGGCGCTTTTTCTGTGCTCCGGAGATTGCGCAACGCAGACGCTTGTCAACGCGGTCCTCCTGGGCGAAGCGAAGGGCCTGCGGTTCTCGCCACTCATCAGCCTACGGTAGCCGCGGATCCACCGCTCCGCTCAGCATCGCGGCTCGAGGCCTGTGGGCTTCTAGAAACCGGTTTTCTGGTAGCGCACCTGGTGCCAGTCCCAGGCACTCTGGATGATGCTGTCGATCGCTGTGTGCTCCGGCTTCCAGCCAAGCTCCCGCTCGATCTTTTCCGAGCCGGCGATCAGCACCGCGGGGTCGCCGGCACGGCGGGGTTCATGGACCACGGGGATGGCGTGACCGGTCACGCGGCGCACCGACTCGATGATCTCGCGCACCGTGAAACCCACGCCGTTGCCCAGGTTGTAGATCAGCCTGGTAGGCTGCTTCGCAGAGACAAGCGCGGCGAACGCGAGCTGGTGGGCCTTTGCGAGGTCCTGCACGTGGATATAGTCCCGCACCGCGGTGCCGTCCGCGGTCGGGTAGTCCTCACCAAAGATCTTGATCGACTCCCGGCGGCCTATCGCCACATCAAGGATCAGCGGGATCAGGTGGGACTCGGGTTCATGCGCCTCGCCCCGGCCGGGTACCGCGCCGGCCACGTTGAAGTAGCGCAGGCTCGCATAGGAAAAGCCGTGGCTCTGGTAGAACCACCGCAGCATCTGCTCGACCAGCAGCTTCGACTCGCCATAGGCGTTGGTCGGCCGCAGGGGGGCGTCCTCCAGGATGGGGGTCCGCTCCGGCTCGCCATAGAGGGCCGCGGTCGACGAGAACACCAGCCGCTTGACCCCGGTGGCCAGCATGGATTCAAGCAGTGTCAGGGTCGATGCGCTGTTGTTGCGGAAATACTGTTCCGGAACCTTCATGCTCTCGCCAGCCTCGATCAGGGCCGCGAAGTGCATCACACCATCGAACTCGCCGCCCCCAAGCGTCGCTTGCAACAGAGCACCATCGGCCAGGTCGCCTTCGACAAGTGCAGCGCCCTTCGGAAGCATGGACCGGTGGCCGTGGGAAAGGTTGTCGTAGATCACAACTGTATGGCCCGCCCGGAGTAACTCTTCTGCTACAGTCCCGCCGATGTAGCCTGCACCGCCTGTCACCAAAACCTTCACGCATTCACCTTCTTGCCTGTGCTGCTTCGTTGATACACCCGATCCGGCGGAAGCAACCGAATCGGAGGAGCGCTTCGTCTAAGTAGCGTAATCTTGGCACGCGCTGTGCCGTCTCTACACAGCAAAAGGTCCAATAGTAACCGAAACACGAAACGGCTGAATCCGGCGGCTCGCAGCTCACACGTAGAATAGGCGAAGTCTCTCACCGCACGTCGGATGCTGGAAGTCTGTGGATTGTGAGAGATAGGCAGTCTGAAGTTTCCGGATCAGGTCCAGCAAATCACCAGGTTTCGATTCGATCTCGTGCCGACCATAGGAAGAGCGGATGCTTCAGCAGAGTCTCCCTCTTTATCGATACAGCCTTCGCGACATGGCTCGGCACCGAAAACGTGTGCCCTCGCCGGGATAGGAACTATGCCGCAACCATCAGAAGTGTATGACGCGCAGGAGCAGCAGGAGAAACGTCCTCCGGCGACTGCAGCAGTCGTCCGTGCCCCGCAGCGCGACGTCCTGAATCACGCCAACCTCGGCCTTCTTCCCGTGGAGAAGCGGCCCCTTGGCTCCTTTGGCGTGTCGATCGGCGTGAACGTTGCCATCGCCGCTCTCATCCTGATCCTGACGCTCAACAAGGTACATGAGGCCGAGGTTCACAGGCAGGAGACGCTTGTATATGTCACCCCTCCGCCGAAGCCCTACGTTCCGCCAGTACCGAAGGTCAGGATGCCGCCGATCCCGCCCACTATGCGGGTCGAGCCGAAGATCACGCCGCCCATACCAAAGCCCGTCGTCGAGCCGCCCAAGGTTGAGCCGATGCACGTTGCGGCAAAGGCGCCTGCGATGCCCGCGCCTGCCCCCCGGCCTGTGGTCACACCGCCGAAGCCTGTGCTCGGCACCTTCCAGTCGCATCAGGCCCCGGCAGCCCAGACTCCGCGCGTTGCGGCCGCGCAGGCCGCCGGTTTCGGTGCGCCGACAGGCGCCCACGCCAACGATGCGAGCCACTCCACTGCCGTACCAGTCGTCGGCGCCTTTGGGTCGGCAGCGAATGCGAATCAGGGTGCAGCTGCCCGCCAGGGGCAGGTCTCCCAGACGGGCTTTGGCTCAGGCTCTCCGTCGGGCTCTCCGAATGGCAGCTCCCGCGGCGTCGTCGCGAACACCGGCTTCGGCTCTGGCTCGCGACCGGCAGGCATGCCGGGTGGCCATGGCACCGTCGCTTCAACCGGCTTTGGCGCTGGATCCTCCCCCGGCGGCAATGGAACAGGCGGTCATGGAACGATCGCATCCACTGGCTTTGGCCAGGGACCGCCGGCAGCCACCTCTGGTACCCCGCGGGTCCAGGCTCCGGTGACCACCCCGATCGTCGTGCTAGCCAAGCCGCTTCCCCAGTACACTGCGGAGGCCCGCGAGGCCCACATCCAGGGCGATGTCACCCTGGAGGTCCGGTTCACTGCGGAGGGACAGGTGGAAGTGCTCCGCGTGATCAGCGGCCTCGGCCATGGTCTCGACGAGCAGGCCCGTCTGGCAGCGGCCAGGATTCGCTTCAAGCCGGCTACCCGGGATGGCAAGCCAGTGGACCAGGTCTCGGTCATCCATGTTGCCTTCCAGCTCGCCTAGCGATTCGAAGAACCGGACGGAGTTCCGGGCGCTCTGAAGTCAGTTCTTAGTCTTTAACACGCCGGCAGAGTCCGGATCGAAGAGGGTATTTATGGTTGCTCGCAATCTTGGGCTTATGGCGCTTGGCATCACACTTGCTGCCTCGCCGGCCTTTGCAAAGAAGGAAAAGCCCCTGCAACTGGTGCCGCTTACCCCGGACCAGAAGCAGCTCGTCACCAAAGCGATGGCGCAGGAAAAAGTCATCGTCAAGCAGATCGCAAAGCATACACCCGTGGTGCAGACCTACATCCAGAACATGCGGCCAGACCCGGTCGAGTACCAGGTTCCGGTGTCGGATCAGTACATCGTCGGCCGTGTGGACTTCGGCAAGACCTTCTCCGACGAGCAATACGACACCAAGGCGACCAAGCGCGGTCTCCTGAAGGGCTCGCTCAGCTACGTCACCGGCCTGAGCAAGGCCTTTGAGCTGAGCTACTCGCCGACCGGTTTTATGGACATGATGTTCGTGGACCCGACCGGCTTCGATTTGCAGCACTATGACGTCTCGTTTGTGCGCCGCGAGTTTCTCGGCAATGTTCGCTGCTCCGTGTTCGACGTCAAGCCCTCCAAGAAGGCAGGCGGCGGCCGCTTCTTCGGTCGTATCTGGGTAGAAGACCGCGAAGGCAACATCGTTCGCTTCAACGGCACCTACACCAGCAACCCGAACGAAGAAGACACGCACTACTATCACTTCGACAGCTGGCGCTCGAACCTCCAGGAGGGCCAGTGGCTCCCCGCCGTGATCTACACCGAAGAGTCCGATCACGCGGCAGCCGCCCATGCCAAGGGCTTCAAGGCACAGACCTACTTCTGGGGCTACTCTCTGAAGATCCCGCAGAGTGCGTCCGATAACTCCTCGATGGAGATCGAAAACGCCCAGGATCAGAGCCAGAACTCGCAGGATGTGAACCCGCTGCAGGCTCAGCGCCTTTTTGTGCAGCAGGCCGAGAACAACGTTCTCGACCGCCTGGTGCAGGCTGGTCTGCTGGCGCCGCCGAGTGCGTTCGACAAGGTTCTTGAGACCGTCACCAACAACATCATCATTGGCAACAACCTGCAGATGCCGGGTGATATTCATTGCCGCGTGATGCTGACGCAGCCGCTCGAGGCACTCGCCGTTGGGAATACCATCCTGATCAGCAAGGGCCTGGTTGACGTGCTGCCGAACGAAGAAGACCTCGCCGCGGTGCTCACCTTTGAGCTCGCGCACATCGTTCTCGGCCACCACATCGACACCCGCTACGCCTTCAACGACCGCCTGCTCTTCCCGGATGAGGCAGCCTTCCAACGCATCAACATGAACCACAGCGATGTGGACAATGCTGCGGCGGCCAAAAAGGCTGTCGAGCTATTCAACGGCTCTGTGTACAAGGACAAGACGGCGAGCGTTGGCCTGTTCTTCGCAGAGTTGCAGAGCCGCGAGAAACAGCTCGCTTCCCTGCTGACGCCGCGTCTCGGCGATGCGCTGATCAAGCCAGACGGCACACCCTGGCTCGACAGCATCGGCAAGGGCCAGATCAAGCTGAACGTTGCGGACACCAAGCAGGTGGCAGCACTCCCGCTTGGCAGCCACCTTCGCGTGGACTCCTGGGATGACAAGGTGATTGCGCTCAACGCGGCGTCGCCGGTGATCCTGAACCCCGCGGACAAGTTGCCACTCGAAGTCACACCGGTGTACCTGCGTCTGCAGTACTACCAGCCGCCTGCCGAGGCCCCCGCAGCCGCGCCTGCTCCCGCTGGCCAGCCTGCTGCGGCGCCCACAACCGGCGCGGCTGATCCCGCTGCTGCCGCCGGGGAGGCAGCGCCCACCACGGCAGCAGCCCCTGCTGCTGCCTCCAACACCCCGCAGTAACTCGCAAGACTCCTTCGGCACGCAGAAGACGCCAACTCTGCGTGCCAGGAACTACGATGACACTCCTGCAGGTCTTTCGTTTTCCGGAGATCCAGAATGCGACCCAGGCACGCTCTTCTTCTCACGCTCCCTCTTTTCGCATGCACGCTGCCCGCGGTCTCCCAGGTCAGCGAGGCAGCGGTCGGGGACAGGCCCCATGCATGGGGCGGCGTAGGCATCTCCGACTTCAATCCGGATTACGGCGCGTCCCGCCTTTACGGGCTCTATCTGTATGGGGACTACACGGTACGGCGCTACCTCGGATTCGAAGGGGAGATCCGGCTCGAGGATCTCAACAAGCCCCTGAACCTTTCAGAAAAAGCCTTTCTCGCCGGTCCCCTGGTGACTTTCTTCCGCTATCGCCGCTTCGATGTCTACGGCAAATTCGAGGTAGGCGCGGCAACAGTCACCTACCCCGAGACCGCGTACTACACCAGCGCATACGGAAGCTACTTCGCCTATGCGCCAGGCTTCGGCGTGGAGTACCGGCTGCGCCCCCGGATCAAGATCCGCGGCGACTACGAGCACGAGTTCCTGCCCGCGGCGCCGGACCTTCCGGACCAGCCGAACAATGGTCTGACACCCCGCGGCTACAGTGCCGGCATCTCGTACCGCTTCCACTAACCATCTGGCACAGCAACGCAGAATGGCCTCCAAAAGCAGAACGGCCTCCAGTCACCTGGAGGCCGTTCTGCGTTGCTGCGTGACTGCTTAGAAGTGGTAGGCCACGCCGATGACCGGGTCGTTGATGTTTTCGTAGCGACCCGTCACGGTGACGTTGCCGGGCGCGCTCATGCTCGGCGCCTTGATGGCAATCCCACGATACTCAGCACGGATATCGAAGCTCGGGCTCAACTCGTAGACCACGCCGCCGCCGTACGGCACACCGATGTTGGTGCTGCTCTTCAGCCCGGGGTAGTTGGTCTTGTTGTCGTTGATGATTCCGAAGAAGTACCCGCCGATACCACCCTCGATGAACGGAAAGAAATTGTGCCAGGAAAATGCGCTGTAGACGTATTCTGCTGAGAATTCCTGAAACTGTGTGTGCGCACGCGTGTTGATACCGGAAGGCCCCTGGTACTTGTTGATGTCCCGGTTGTAGCCATAGTTCACTTCAGCGGCTCCGCGAGGCGTCAGGAGGTACCGATAGCTGGCAAGAACACCGACATCACCAACTGTGGCGGTCTGGTGAATCGCATTGCCGACAACTTCAGGAGAGAAGAGACCGGAATAACTTACACTTGCATCCTGCCGGCTTTCCTGCGCGTGCGCCACGGCGGCTACCAACGGCAGACCCGCCAGAAAAACAATCCATTTCTTCATTCGTTGTGTTGACCCCTCGCCCGCTGCAACTCCATCGTTTCCGTTGCGCGTGCGTTGCCTTAAGCTATGCAAGTTCCGGGCGCTGCTTCCCGGTCAATCGCAATTGTACCTGTGCCGAGGCTGCATCGGCGTGGCTCAACTGTTTTCCCCCTCCGGAGTGCTCCGCATGACCGAACCCTTCACACCCAAGCACGTCTCTCGTTTCCTGGTGCTTTGCCTGCTCGGCATCGCTGTCGTGGTCGGCATTTTCTACGCACTGACGCATGCCAGCGCCCACGAGAGCATCACTCCAGCCAACCAGTCATGGCTCCTCGCACCTGGCTCGCTCCCCCGGCTGGCGCCCCTGTCGGCCTAGGCGAAGCAGGGGCACGCAGGCAATCTGCTCACCGCGATGAGTCTGCCGGCTCCGGTCGGAAGGTGTAGGGCAGACCCTGTTCCGCGGCCATTGTCTCGAGCGTTCGCACAAACGCACCGGCAGCATGCGAGAGCGTTCCCTGCCTGCGATGCACGACCCACAGCCTGCGTCGCCAGTTGAGCTCCGGCACCATTACCTGCACCAGCTCGCCCCGCGCTACTTCCTGCAGCACCGCCAGTCCCGGCAGGATCGCTACCCCCGCACCGAGCGCCACAAAGCGCTTCACCGCCTCCAGGCTGGGTAGTTGCACGCCCATGTGGAGCGGTGTCTTCAACCGGGAAAAGAGTGCGGTGATGTCTGCGCGCAAGGGCGAGGCGACCGCGTGACCGATAAAGTTCTGCGCGCCCAGCTCGGCTACCGAGACCGAGGCAGCCTTCGCGAGCGGGTGCTTCGGGTCGACCACCAGCACCACATCGTCTTCGTACACCGCGGTGGCGGCGAGCCCATCCTGCTCCGGGACGAACGAGAGAAAGCCAAGCTCAACCGAGCGATCCAGTACCTGCTCAGCAATCCGGCTCGCAAACGAGCGCTGCACCACGATCGAGATCTGCGGGCTGCTCTGCCGGTACACCGCCAGCACTGGCACGAGCAGGTGCGAGGTGTACTCGTTGGCAGCGACCAGCAGCCGCCCACGCTCGAGCGACCGCAGCTCCTCAAGCGCGCTCGCTGCCTCGCCGCGCAGCCGCAGGAGCCGGTCTGCATACCCTCGCAGGACCTCGCCGGCCGCCGTCAGGGTTCCGTCCCGGCTGCCCCGCTCAAAGAGCCGCTCACCAAGATCGTCCTCCAGCTTGCGAATGGCCTGGCTCACCGCGGGCTGGGTCCGCCGAAGCCGCAAAGCCGCCCGTGAGAAGCCGCGCTCCTCAACGATCGCGAGAAAGGTTTCCAATTGAGACAGATCCATAAGCATCCCGGGGCGAAGCATCTACATATCAGGTCCAGTATAAGCGTTGCTTATGGTGCATTTCACAACTATCTATTGGACTTATGAACCTCGCTCTGCCACAGTAGCTCTACAAGCAAAGGCAGGGACGCGAGCATGGCGACGACCAACGATACTGTTCTCTTCTTTGACACCACGCTGCGAGACGGAGAGCAGTCGCCAGGCTGCAGCATGACGGAGCCCGAGAAGCTCCGGATGGCGCATGCGCTTGAGGATCTCGGGGTCGACATCCTGGAAGCCGGCTTTGCGATTTCGTCCGAGGGAGACTTCCAGGCGATCCGCAAGATCGCCGGTGAGATCCGCCGTCCTGTGATCGCCTCGTTGGCCCGGGCCCGTCGCGAAGACATCGAACGTGCCGCGGCATCGGTCGAGTCCGCCGCCCGAGCCCGCATCCATACCTTTCTCGCGTCGTCTGACATTCACCTCGAGTTCAAGCTGAAGATGAGCCGCGAAAAGGCTCTGGCGCAGGTTGCCGAGATGGTCGCGCTCGCCCGCACCTACGTCGACGACGTGGAGTTCTCGGCAGAGGATGCGACCCGTACCGAGATCGATTACCTGTGCGCGATGGTGCGCGTAGCGATCGAGGCCGGGGCGTCGACCATCAACCTGCCTGACACTACGGGCTACTCGACCCCGGAAGACTATGCAGCGATGTACGCCGCGGTGCACGCCTGCGTGCTTGAGGGCACGCCCCACGCGGAGCAGGTCGTGTTGTCGACCCACTGCCATGACGATCTTGGCCTTGCCGTGGCGAACACACTTGCCGGCATCCAGGGCGGGGCGCGCCAGGTGGAGTGCACGATCAATGGCATCGGCGAGCGTGCCGGCAATGCGGCGCTTGAAGAGATCGCGGCAGCATTGCGCGTCCGGGCAGACCGCTACCAGGTCGCGAGCAATATCGTGCTGGAAAGGCTCTACCCGGTAAGCCAGCTGCTCGGCGACACCATCTCGTTCCGCCCGGCGCCGAACAAGGCCATCGTCGGCGAGAACGCGTTCGCGCACGAGGCAGGCATCCACCAGCACGGCATGCTGGCCAATCCCCTGACCTACGAGATCATGACGCCAGCCTCGGTCGGTCAGCCGACCAACAAGCTCGTGCTGGGCAAGCACTCCGGCCGCGCCGCCTTGCGCTCGCGGCTCAAGGAGCTGGGGTTTGTGCTCGAGGCAGCCCAGCTTGAAGCTGCGTATGCTGCGTTTATCGCGCTCGCAGACCGCAAGAAATCTATCTACGACCAGGACCTCGTCAACCTTGCGACGCATGCCTCGCAAGGGGACAGTGCAGAAGCTGCGCAAGCTGCGACACAGGTCTAAGCTTGAAAAGCAGCCCACAAAGAGGGGCCTAGGAGCAAGCAATGCAACTGGATATCCTGGTGTTAGCCGGCGACGGAATCGGTCCTGAAGTGACCGAAGAAGCGATTCACATCCTGCGCTCGGTGGCCGTGCATGGGGATCACACCTTTCACTTCAAGCATGCGCTGATCGGCGGCGCGGCGATCGACGCCGACGGCACACCGCTGCCGGAGGAGACCCGCAAGGCTGCGCTCGCAAGTGGCGCAGTGTTTCTCGGCGCGGTCGGGCACAACAAGTTCAATGCGCTGCCACCGAATCAGCGTCCCGAAGCCGGGCTGCTCGCAATCCGTGCTGCACTCGGCGGCTACGCCAACCTGCGGCCTGCGTTCGCGCACCATGCCCTCGCGCACAATTCTCCGCTGCGCCCGGAGGTGAGTGAAGGCGCAGACATCCTGTTTGTACGAGAGCTGTTGGGCGGCCTGTACTTTGGCCAGCCACGCGAGTGGAACCGCGAGACGAACGAAGCATGGAACACCATGCGCTACACCCGTGCCGAGGTAGAACGCGTGGCGCGCATCGCCTTTGACCTTGCGAAGAAGCGGCGGCACAAGCTCACCTCGGTCGACAAGGCCAACGTGCTCGAAGTCTCGCAGCTCTGGCGCGCCACGGTGAACGAAGTCGCGAAGGACTACCCCGAGGTCACCGTCGAGCACGAGTTTGTGGACGCCTGCGCGATGCACCTGATGAACAATCCGCGGCGCTTTGATGTGATCCTCACCGAGAATCTGTTCGGCGATATTCTTTCGGACGAGGCCGGCGTCATCACAGGCTCACTTGGCGTGCTGCCCTCGGCGACACTCGGCGGCACCGTCAACCTGTACGAGCCGGTGCATGGCTCCGCGCCCGATATCGCAGGCAAGGGGATCGCGAATCCGATCGGCGCCATCCTCACCGCGGCGATGTTGCTCCGGCACTCGGCGCACCTCGAGCAGGAAGCGCAAGCGGTCGAGCTCGCCGTGCAGACGGTGCTCGCAAGCGGCGCACGCACCCGGGACCTCGCCCGTGACAACGAAGGCGAGATCCTCTCGACCCAGGAGATGGGTTCGCGCATCAACGATGCACTGGTCGCCGAGCTGCGCACCGAAACCGTCGACGCCCAGAGCCACTCGACCCGTCACCAGATTTAGGCAGGCATACCCATGAGCACACCGAAGACGTTGTTTGAGAAGGTCTGGGAGCAGCACATCGTCGCCGAACCCGCGGGCGAGCCGACGATCCTCTACATCGATCTGCAGCTGGTACACGAAGTGACCTCGCCGCAGGCCTTTGATGGTCTGCGCCTTGCTGGCCGCCCCGTGCACCGCACCGATCGCACCCTCGCTACGGTCGATCACAATGTGCCTACGGACAAAGACCGGATCAACATCAAGGATCCGATCGCTGCAAAGCAGATCGAGGCACTCCGCCGAAACTGCGCCGAGTTCGGTGTCGAATTGTTCGACGTCAACTCGGTCGACCAGGGCATCGTGCACATGATCGGGCCAGAGCTCGGCGCGACCAAGCCGGGCATGACGATCGTCTGCGGCGATTCGCATACCTCGACCCACGGCGCCTTCGGTGCGCTGGCCTTCGGCATCGGCACGAGCGAAGTGGAGCACGTGCTCGCAACGCAGACGCTTCCGCAGTCCCGGCCAAAGACGTTTCGCATCGCGGTCGAGGGCGAGCTGCCGCACGGCGTCACAGCGAAGGATATTGTGCTCGGCATCATCGGCCGCATCGGCACCGATGGCGCGACCGGTTACGCGATTGAGTATGCAGGCTCTGCCATCCGCGCACTCTCAATGGAAGGTCGCATGACCATCTGCAACATGAGCATCGAGGCGGGCGCACGCGCCGGAATGATCGCTCCCGATGAGACAACCTTCGCGTACCTTGAGGGCCGGCGCTATGCGCCAAAAGGCGAAGCATGGGAGGAAGCGAAGCGCGAGTGGCAGAAGCTGCCAACCGATGAGGGCGCGACGTTTGATCGGGAGCTCGTGATCCCCGCCCATGAGCTCTCGCCCTATGTCACCTGGGGCACAAGCCCGGGCATGGTCGTTTCTGTGACCGACACGGTGCCAGATTCATCGCTCGGCGAAACCGAAGCGGACCGCAATGGACTCGCCCGCGCGCTCGAGTACATGGATCTCAGGGCCGGAACACCGATCGAAGAGATCACGATCGATCGCGTCTTCATCGGTTCCTGCACCAACGCGCGTATCGAGGATCTCCGTGCCGCGGCCAGGGTGGTCGCCGGCTACCAGGTGCATGCCCATGTCCGCGCCATGGTCGTGCCCGGATCGCAGCAGGTAAAGGCGCAGGCAGAACGTGAAGGCCTCGATCAAATTTTCCGCGAGGCGGGCTTTGACTGGCGCGAGCCTGGCTGCTCAATGTGTCTCGGCATGAATCCCGACATCCTCGAGCCTGGCGAGCGCTGCGCGTCCACCTCGAACCGCAACTTTGAGGGACGCCAGGGCAAAGGTGGGCGCACCCACCTGGTAAGCCCCGCGATGGCTGCCGCGGCTGCCGTGATGGGCCGCTTCACCGACATCCGAACCTGGCAGTACCGGGAAGCCGAGGTGCTCGCATAATGCAGGCCTTTACCACACTCCGCTCCGTCGTCATGCCGCTTGAGCTCTCCAATGTCGACACAGATCAGATCATTCCCAAGCAGTTCCTCAAGCGCATCGAGCGCACGGGCTACGAGGATTTTCTCTTCTACGACTGGCGCCAGGACGCTGGCTTTGTGCTCAACGATCCGCGTTACCGCGGCTCGGAGATCCTCGTCGCGGGCAAGAATTTCGGCTGCGGCTCTTCACGCGAGCACGCCGCATGGGCGCTCGGGCAGTACGGCTTCCGCTGCGTCATCGCGCCGAGCTTCGCGGATATCTTCCACTCGAATGCGGGCAAGAATGGCATCCTGCTCGTGACGCTGTCGGAGGAAGACGTGGAGCGCATCCTGCTGCATGCGAAAGCTGCGGACGGCTACGCGCTCACGGTCTCGCTCGCCGAGAACACCATCACCGATGACGCGGGATTTGCGACCGAGTTCCGCATCGATCCCTTCCGGCGTGACTGCCTGCTCCAGGGTCTCGACGACATTGGCCTGACCCTGCGCCACGCCGACGCACTCACCACGTACGAGACCCGGCACGACAGCGAAACCTGGCTCCGCGCCCGCGCCTGAACGAAATCGAAAGAGACACGAGTGAACGAACAGAAGCTGCACCAGATCAGCATCGAGAAACAGAACAGCGCCGTGCTGACCGAGGGACCGAACCGCGCTGCTGCGCGCGCCATGCTGCGCGCCGTGGGCTTTACCCGCGAGGATCTGCGCAAGCCGATCATCGGCATTGCGAACACCTGGACCGAAATTGGCCCCTGCAATTACCACCTGCGCGAGCTCGCCGAGGCGGTGAAGCAGGGCGTGCGTGAAGCAGGCGGCACGCCGATGGAATTCAACACCGTCACCATCTCGGATGGCATCACGATGGGCACCGAGGGCATGAAAGCCTCGCTCATCTCGCGCGAAATCATCGCCGACTCGGTCGAGCTTGTTGCACGCGGCAATCTCTTCGATGGCCTGGTCTGTATCGCTGGCTGTGACAAAAATATGCCCGGCACCGTGATGGCTCTGGCACGCCTCGATATCCCCGGACTCATGCTCTACGGCGGCTCGATCGCGCCCGGGCACCTCGACGGCAAAGACCTCACCGTGCAGGATGTGTTTGAAGCGATCGGCTCGCATGCTGCCGGCCGGCTCGATGATGCAGGCCTTGAAGCCGTGGAAGCCAATGCATGTCCCGGTCCCGGCGCCTGTGGTGGCCAGTTCACCGCAAACACCATGGCGATGGCCTGCGAATTCCTCGGCATCTCGCCGCTTGGCCTGTCCGGCGTTCCTGCATTTCTGCCTGCGAAGCTCGAAGCCTCACGGCAGGCGGGCCACCTCGTGATGCAGGCTGCACGCAACGGCGTCAAACCCTCTGCGCTGATCACGCGCACCTCGCTTGAAACGGCAATCGCCAGTGTGGCCGCTTCCGGTGGCTCGACAAATGCCGTGCTGCACTTCCTCGCGATCGCGCACGAGATGGGCATCGAGCTCACGGTCGACGACTTCGACCGCATCAGCAACGCCACGCCGCTGCTCTGCGACCTGAAGCCAGGCGGCAGATATGTCGCGAAGGACTACCAGGCAGCCGGTGGCTCGCGCCTGCTTGCGAAGCGACTGCTTGAGGGGAACCTGATCGCCGGCGACATCCCGAACATCACGGGGAAAACGCTTGCGGAAGAAGCAGCGCTTGCCGAAGAAGAAGCCGGCCAGCAGGTGATCTTTCCTGTCTCGAAGGCAATCAAGCCGACCGGCGGCCTCGTGATCCTCAAGGGCAACATCGCGCCCGAGGGCTGCGTGATCAAGGTGGCGGGTCACAAGCGACTCACACACTCCGGACCCGCACGCGTATTTGAGTCCGAGCCCGAAGCCTTCGCTGCAGTCGAGCATGGCAAGATCCGGCCGAACGATGTGGTGGTGATCCGCTACGAAGGCCCACGCGGCGGTCCGGGTATGCAGGAGATGCTATCTGTCACCGCGGCGATTGCAGGTATCCCGGAGCTGAGCGAGACCGTCGCCCTGCTGACAGACGGCCGCTTTTCGGGTGCGACTCGCGGCCTGATGGCTGGCCACGTATCCCCCGAAGCCGCTGTCGGCGGTCCCATCGCAGCAATCCGTGAGGGCGAAATCATCACCTTCGATATTCCGAACCGCACGCTATCTGTTGCCGTGTCGGATACAGAAATGGCCGACCGTCTTAAGAGCTGGACCGTGCCCGAGCCACGCTACAAGCGCGGCGTCTTCCGCAAGTACGCCAACACGGTTTCCTCCGCCTCACGCGGAGCAGTCACCAACTAGCACCAGCAGGAGCGCAGCATGAGCGATCCACAGAACGAACGAGCCGAGCAGAGAAAAGCCGAGATCAGCAAAGAGGCCTCCACCAATGCCGAGGGCCTCGAGCTGCCGAACCCATACCAGGATCCGCAGATGGGCCTCGACAGGCAGGGCGATTCGCTCGCACATTACGAGCCGACGACGCACCCTGCAGCCGAAGTCGAGCATGCGGTCGATCACGCCGAAACTATTGAGCTTACGGGCGCCGAGATCGTCTGGGCGACGCTCGAGGGCGAAGGGGTGCGCGAGGTCTTCGGTTATCCCGGCGGCGCTATCCTGCCAGTCTACGACGCGTTGCGCAAGTTCCCGATCAAGCACATCCTGGTCCGCCACGAGCAGGGCGCGACGCACATGGCCGACGGCTACGCGCGTGCCTCTGGTCGCGTTGGTGTCGCCATCGCTACATCCGGTCCAGGCGCGACTAATATGGTCACCGGGCTTGCGACTGCAATGCTCGACTCCATTCCGATCGTCTGCATCACAGGCCAGGTATCAAGCAAGGTGCTTGGCTCCGACGCCTTCCAGGAGGTGGACATCACCGGCGTGACGCTGCCGGTGACCAAGCACAACTACCTCGTCACGCGTGCGGAGGAGATCGCGCCCGTGTTGCGCGAGGCCTTCGCTGTCGCGCAGTCAGGCCGCCCCGGGCCGGTGCTCGTCGACATCACCAAGGATGCACAGCAGGCACGCGCACCCTTCCTTTTCAGCGCGGCCAGGCCGAAGCCGCGGCGCCCCCACCCGATGCTTCGCGCCGAGTACGACTCGGTCAGCGACGCAGCAGAGATGATCTGTAACGCGAAGCGACCCGTTATCCTTTCCGGTCACGGCGTGATCAAGGCCGGCGCAACCGAGCAGGTGCTTACGCTTGCCGAACGCATGCAGATTCCGGTGGCGACCACCCTGCTCGGTCTTGGCGGCTTCCCTGCTTCCCATCCACTCGCGCTCGGCATGATGGGCATGCACGGGGAGTCGTGGGTCAACGACGCGATTCAGAATGCCGATCTCCTGATCGCGTGCGGCATGCGCTTCGATGACCGCGTCACCGGCACGCTTGCCACCTACGCGCAGAATGCCAGGAAGATTCACATCGAGATCGATCCCTCCGAGATCAACAAGAACGTAAAGGCTGACGTCGCGTTGATCGGCGATCTGCGTGAAGTGCTCGAGCTGCTCCTGCCGCGCATCGCCGGCATTCCCGCTGGCACAGAGAGCCCTTGGCTCAAGCAGATCAACGACAGCAAGGGCGAGAGCGCCGTGCGTGACATTCGCAACCTGCCTGATCTTGGCCATCTCTACGCCGCGCACGTGATGCATGACCTGTGGCGCGTGACCGGAGGCAACGCGATCGTTGCGACCGACGTCGGTCAGCACCAGATGTGGGAGGCGCAGTACTACCATCACGAGCAGCCGCGCACACTCGTCACCTCGGGCGGCCTCGGCACCATGGGCTTCGCGCTTCCTGCCGGCATCGGTGCAAAGGTCGCTTGCCCGGATCGCGAAGTGTGGGTCATCGCTGGCGATGGCGGCTTCCAAATGACCGCATGCGAGCTGTCGACGATTGCTCAGGAGCAGCTCGACATCAACATCGCGGTCGTCAACAACGGCTATCTCGGCATGGTGCGGCAGTGGCAGGAGTTCTTCTACGAGAAGAACTATGCCTCCTCGCCGATCCTCAGCCCGGACTTCGTCAGGCTCGCGGAAGCACACGGCATCCCCGGCGCAACGGTGCGGACGCGAGGTGAAGTCGACGCAGCGCTCGCCGCGGCACGCACGACAAAGGGCCCGTTCCTGATCAACTTCCTCGTCGAAAAGGAAGAGTCGGTGTACCCAATGATCCCGGCGGGTGCGGCACTGCACGAGATGATCCGTCGTCCCGCAGCAGCCGGCGCAGACCCGATGCTGGAATCGCCTGACGATCTGTAACTGCAACTGAGCAGAAGAAAGAAGACCCATGCTGCACACCTTTGTTGCTCTTGTTGAAGACAAGCCAGGCGTTCTCAGCCGGGTCTCCCTGCTCTTCCGCCGGCTGAACGTCAACATCTACTCGCTGGTCGTCGGGCGCTCGGAGACGCCCGGCACCTCCCGCATGACAATCGTGACTGAAGCTACTGCGACCGCTGGACATCGCATCGCGGCCAGCCTTTACAAGCTCGAGAACGTGCTCAACGTCGACGACGTTGGCCAGCACGCAACCGTCACGCGCGAGCTCGCGCTGATCAAGGTTGCCGCCACGCCACAGACCCGCTCCCATATCTTCGAGCTGGTCGAGGTCTTTCGTGCGCGCATCGTCGATCTCGCCACCGAGTCACTCATGATCGAGATCACCGGCGTCGAGAGCAAGATTGAAGGACTCATCCAGGTGCTCGAAGAGAGCGGCGATCATGTGCTCGAGGTCGCGCGCACTGGTCGCATGGTCATGCGGCGTGGACGGCATGGCGATCGTGTGCTCGGCGCCATGCGCATCCCTGGCGTCGATACCGGCAAGCACGAGGACGAAGTTCTCGAGCCTGACGTCACCGCGGAGCACCGCTTCAACGACTAGCTTCCCCGTTATTTGTAACCATCCGCATTACCAAACCGAAGGGACACACAAGAACGATGGCAAAGACTTACCACGACAACGACGCAGACCTCTCCCTGATTCAGGACAAGAAGGTAGCCATCATCGGCTACGGCTCGCAGGGCCACGCCCATGCACTCAACCTGAAGGACTCGGGCGTCGAGGTGCGTATCGGTCTGCGCGAGGGATCCAAGTCCGCAGAGAAGGCGCGCAGGAGCGGTCTCGAGGTAAGCTCGGTTGCCGACGCAGCCAAGTGGGCCGACGTGGTCATGATCCTTGCCCCCGATGAACTGCAGCGCACCATCTATGCTGAGCACATCAAGGACAACCTGAAGGCAGGCGATGCGCTTGTGTTCGCACACGGCTTCAACATCCGCTACGGCACCATCCAGCCAGCAAAAGATGTGGATGTATTTCTCGTCGCGCCCAAGGCCCCGGGTCATCGCGTGCGCGAGGTGTTCACCGAAGGCGGCGGAACGCCCGGCCTGATCGCGATCGAGCAGGACGCCACCGGCCATGCCCATGCGCTCGCACTCTCGTACGCGAAAGCGATCGGCTGCACCCGTGCAGGCGTCATCGAGACGACCTTCAAGGAAGAGACCGAGACTGATCTCTTTGGCGAGCAGGCTGTGCTCTGCGGCGGGACAGCCGAGTTGGTCAAGGCGGGATTCGAAACGCTGGTTGACGCTGGATACCAGCCGGAGATCGCCTACTTCGAATGTCTGCACGAGCTCAAGCTGATTGTCGACCTGATGTACCGCGGCGGCCTTGCCTACATGCGCCACTCGATCTCGAACACGGCCGAGTGGGGCGACTACCAGTCCGGCAAACGCGTCGTCACTCCTGCTGTGCGTGAAGAGATGAAGCGCATCCTCACCGACATCCAGGACGGCACCTTCGCGAAGAAGTTCATCGCGGAGAACGAGGCCGGCAACGCCACCTTCAATGAGATCCGCAAGGGCGAAGCGGAGCACCCCATCGAAAAGGTCGGCGCCGAGTTGCGCGCAGCGATGCCCTTCCTCGATCCGGTCGTCGTCAAGGATGGCACGCCGCAGTCGGCAGCGACCAAGGCGACGCGCTCCTAGCTTCGCGAGGCGACACCAGGTCCTTCGCTACGCTCAGGATGACAGACCCTGAAGGAGGCGAAGAAGAGAAACAGAAAGGGCTCCCATAGCGGGAGCCCTCTCTGTATCTACCACGGTTACAAACTGGCGAAGGCCGAGAAATCCGTGCCCGGTGTCAGCGACACACCACGCAGCACTTCGCCAAAGCCGGCATCCCGCTCTTCGATAAACGGCAGGTCGTTGCCGATCTGCGCGTTCGTGTTGCCGATCACATCCAGCGCGACATACAGCTTGTTCGGATCGGCCCCGGTGTCGCCAGCGCCGCTCGTGGTCGAGGTCGTCGCCCAGATCGCCACCAGTCCATCCGGACCAACGAGGCCCGTGAGGTTCCGCAAACCATCTGTCGTCGGAGCCCACGGCAAATTGGTCGCTGGATTGTTGCCTGTCGGGTAGCCCGGCACCGTGTACGGCGTGCCGATGTTCAGACCATTCTTGATCACGTACGCCATCTGCCAGGTGTTGGTCGCGGTGTTCAGGATCCACTTCTGCAGGCCTGCAGTGGTCTGCGCGGCTGCGTGCGTGTAGAGATCCGTACCACCTGCATATCCATCGCCTTCATCGGCAACGTAGAGCGTCGTCGCATTGGCGAACCAGAGACCAAAGGGATAGGCTACCGGGCTCGCGGTCTTCGCAAGCGCGGTCGGAAAGCCTGCGAGGATGCACATGTTGCTCGGCAGACCAGTGGTCCCGAGCGCCGACTCCGTGTACGCCAGCGGCTGCGTGGGCAGCTGCGCACCAGCCTTGGGCAGGCCTGCGCCGTTGGGGCAGGCGCCGCCAACCGTGTCGACGAAGTAGACCGTGTTCACACCATTGCCGCCGCTGCCCTTGGTGTAATAGACCACGTTGTTGAAGACAGTCATGCCGCGGAAATTATCATCCTTGCCGATCTTGTCTGCCTTCTGTCCAAGCTCGGTGACATTGAAGCTGGCCAGTGGCGTGGGGGTGCCGGGGTTCTGCGACTCTTCTGCAACCGTGGCTGGTGCAATAAACTGGGAGCCCGCACCGAGGACGACGTTATTCGGCTGCGGGTTCGCACCATTGCCTGCATTGCCCGCGGTGTAATACACGGGGTTGCCGTAGCTGTTGTTCAGGATCGCCGCACGGCCGTTATTGCCGCTGTATGCGTTGGTCTCGGTGAAAGTAAAGCCGCCATCCTTGCCGACACGCGCCACGGCACGGTAGTACGGCGTCTGGCCATCCGGGTTGGTCGGGTCGATTGCGAGCGGCGTGTTCGAGTTCGACACGTCAATCGTGTCGATTGGCGCAACGTAGCCCATGAACGTGAGGTACTGCCCGTCGGTCGAGAGGTGCAGCTGCAGCTCTGATTTCGACGAGAAGCTCGTCACCAGGTGCTTGCCATTGCCATGGCCCTTCTCGCCATTGTTTGGGACCTCGATCGTGTTCACGAGCGCGCCGAACAGCGAGAGCTGGTCGAGGTGGATCGATGACGAGATGCCAAAGCTGCCGTCGTAAATGTCGTTGTTGAAAACGTAGGGATACGTTCCGTTGTACGGCGCACCGGTTGACGCAGAACAGCCACCCGTGGTCGAGGCACAGTTCGGCGGCAGGATCTCTCCGACCGTGACGTTCGTTGCCTTGTTGTCATATACGCTGCGGCTCACAACCAGGTTGTTCGGCATCAGCACTTCGGTCTTGGACGTGGTGGCGGCAGTCTGGGCAAGAGCGGACGTGGCATAAAGTGCCAGGCCAGCAGACGCAGCCAGCACACGGTAGGTCACAGGGCGGAAAGCGATCGAGCGGGCAGCGTTCATACAATCTCCAGGTACTATCGGTCGGTGCGTTCAGCGCGAGGCGAAAGGCTGATCCACACGCCCGCACACGCTAGCACCGCTGCATGAGCACGGCGTTACAGCGGCATCCACAGGGTCACTCCTGCCGTCCTACGGCTATGCGCTCCCTTCTTTGGCTCTCCATTCTTGCGATCACCACTGCTGTTGCGCCTACGCAGGCTCACCCAGGCTGTCCCTTGCACCCCGTGACGCTCAGCGCCATGCGCAGCTGCTACCGCCGCCTGCTTGTGTTCGCACCCTCTGCTGCGGACCCGCGATACAAAGCCGAGGAGGCGGTGCTCGATGCAGCCGCAGACGACATGATGGATCGCGAGGTGCTCCTGGTACCGATCCTCGGGAGCAGCGCCCACTACACTGCGCCGCTCGATGCTCCCTCAGCAATGCTGACCGGAAGGGAACAAAACGAGTCGCGGCAACGTTTCCATACCAGCGCCCACGCCTTCCGGGTCATACTCCTGGGCGAAGATGGCGGAAGCAAGCTCTCAAGCAAAAGCGAGGTGTCCATGGAAAAGCTCAACAGCCTGATCGATTCCATGCCGACACGCAAACAAGAAATGCAGCGGCCTCACAGCAATTAGGTGTGTTACGGATCCCAAGGACCGGGCGTACCATGGAGAGACGATGAGCCTGACCACCGCACTTCACGAGATGCAGTCCGGTACGCCTCCGGCGGTTCCGTCGTCGCGGGAGGATATCCTCAACGCACTCCGCAAGATCAGCGTCCTGCAGGGGCTTACCGAGGCCGAGTTCGCATGGCTCGCCGATCACGGCGAAGAGCGAACGGCCAGCAACGGCGACACTCTTTTCCACGAAGGCCAGACCGCCACCGCCATGAGCATCCTCCTGCGTGGTGAGATCCATGTACGCCGCGAGTTCGGCGTGCTGCCCTTGTTCATCGGGCGCTCCGGCCAGATCACCGGCCTGCTTCCCTTCTCGCGGATGAAGACCTATGGCGGCTTCGGCTCCGCGGTTGGTGATGTCTGGGCGCTGGTGATCGACCACTCGCTTTTTGATGAAATGCTCCGCGCGATTCCCTCGATGGCGCAGCGCTCGGTAAGCATCCTGCTCGATCGCGTGCGCGAGGTGACGCGTATCGAACAGCAGACTGAAAAGCTGAACGCACTCGGCAAGCTTGCAGGCAATCTCGCTCATGAGCTGAATAATCCGGCATCGGCTGCACAACGGGCCGCCTCCGGGCTTCTTGCGGAGCTGCGAATCTATGGCCAGCAGAAGTATGAGCTGGGCGCGATCTGCCTCGAGAAGCAGCAGCTTGACTCGGTCCGCGAGTGGCAGCAGTCCGTACGCGAGCGGCCTTTCTCACGCGATCAGATTGATGTCGCCAGCCGCGAAGACGAACTGACCAGTTGGCTCCGAGACAATGGCGTCGAGGAGAAAAGCTGGCAGAGCACGCCTGACCTGAGTGAAGCCGGCGTCGAGCCCACGGACCTCGATCGGCTGCGCACCATCCTGCACGGCAGAAGCCTCGATGTGGTGCTCCGCCAGTTCGCATCCTCACTTCGCGCCGAGCACATGACCGAAGCAATGGTGGACGCCACCGCCCGTATCTTCGACCTGATCCGGGCCGTGAAGGACTACTCCTACATGGACCAGGCGCCGATCCAGGAGATCAGCATTCCCCAGGGCATCGAGAGCACGCTGGCCATGCTGCAGTCGCGCCTCGGCAACATCGAGGTGGAGCTTCGCTTCAGTGAAAACCTGCCCACCATCTCTGCCTATGGGTCTGAGCTGAACCAGGTCTGGATGGCGCTGCTCGAAAATGCGATCGACTCGATCGAAGCAAGCCGCACGGAAGGCGGCAAGATCACGGTCAGCGGTACGGTCTCTGGAACGCTCCTGCTCACAGAGATCTGGGACAACGGCTCCGGGATTCAGCCGGAACTGCGCGATCGCATCTTCGAGCCGTTCTTCACAACCCGCGCTCCCGGCAAAGGCCTGGGGCTCGGGCTCGATACCGTGCAGCGCATCGTGCGAAAGCATCGCGGCTACGTGCGGGTGCAGAGTACACCGGAGTCGACCTGCTTCCAGGTACGCCTTCCTGTCGAACAGCTGCAGGCCTACTAAGTCGGCGTTGATCCCGGGGAACGCAACGCTTCACGATCCTGCGGCGATCCCGGGGAAAATCTCCTCCTGAGCGAAGCCGAGCGAGGGCCAAGCGAGGGCAATAACATACTTGACAAAATGAACTAGAGTCTCTACTCTTAACTCATGGAACCGACGATCCTACAAGAAGCGATCCTCTACTTCGCCGACCCAGTCAACTGCCGGGAGTACCTTGTAGCGCGTCGCTGGCCGGATGGTGTCACCTGCCCGCGCTGCGGTAGCGGCAACGTACTCTTCATGGAGAAGTACAACCGCTGGCACTGTCGCGAAAAGCACGATGCTCCGCAGTTCACGCTGAAGACGGGAACGCTCATGGAAGACTCGCCCATCGGCCTAGATAAGTGGCTCATGGCGATGTGGTTGATCGTCAACGCAAAGAACGGCATAAGCTCCTACGAGATTCACCGCTCCATCGGTGTTACGCAGAAGACGGCATGGTTCTTGGATCACCGCATCCGTCTCATGTTGGGTGACGATTCGACCACGAAGCTGTCGGGAGAGGTCGAGGCAGACGAAACGTTCATCGGCGGCAAGGCTCGCAACATGCACCTGAGCAAGCGGAGGCGCCGCATCACCGGTACGGGCACGAAGGACAAGACGGCTGTCATGGGCATCTTGGAACGTGGCGGTAAGGTCAAAACGACCGTTGTTCCCAACCGCAAGAAGACGGCTCTACAGGATGAAGTCAAGAAGCATGTCGAGGCTGGCGCGGCTCTCTACACGGACGCCCTGTTGTCCTATGAGGGTCTGGTTACCGACTACGCCCACAAGGTTGTGGATCACGCCGTAGAGTACGTCAACGGTCGCATTCACACGAACGGGTTGGAGAACTTCTGGTCGTTGCTGAAGCGGGGTATCAACGGCACCTATATCAGCGTGGAGCCGTTTCACCTATTCCGGTATCTGGACGAGCAAGCCTTCCGGTACAACAACCGGAAGTCCACGGATGCTGAGCGTCTCGAGTTCGCAGTGAGGGGTATGGTCGGCAAGCGCCTGACCTATGCTGAGGTCACCGGCAAGGTGGGGGCCTCGCAATGCTGAGAAGCGGCAAGGGCGCGGAAAGAGAAGAGCGAGCTAGATTACGGCATGCTCGAGCATGCTCGAGTAGCCCATATGGAACTTGAAGAAAATCAGCTAAGCTTTAGATTCGATATACCCTTAGCTCTCATCAGCCCCAGCGAACTGTACCAGAACGCGCAGGCGTACCTCGAGTTGCTCAAGGAGGATCGGCGATTCGAGCGCAAGAGCGCAAGAACCAGCCCGCGCTCGCTTGGGGAGTACTTCTCGATGTGGGCGAATACACTGCCGGAAGGCGGCCTGATCGCCGTTGGCATAGAAGACAAGGGAGCCGTCCAAGGCTGCCTCTGCTTGAGCCAAGCCGAAACAATGAGCGCGAGCAGGCTGGTCGGGTCTACTGTCCAGATGCGAGATTCTCATCGAAGCTCGTTCCTGTCATAAATGAAGACGGTGAGAGCGACTTCATTCTGTTGATCAAAGTTGACTATCGGCAAGACAAAGTTGTTTACGATAGCCAGGGGCATGCTTGGATAAGGATCGGCGACCAGAAGCATGAGCTGAGCAAAGAGCAATGCCGAGAACTAGAAATCGACAAAGGGC
This sequence comes from Acidobacteriaceae bacterium, assembly GCA_965199135.1. Taxonomy (GTDB): domain Bacteria; phylum Acidobacteriota; class Terriglobia; order Terriglobales; family Acidobacteriaceae; genus EB88. The sequence continues at coordinate 3,628,314 of OZ240685.1, forward strand.
AGGTGGATTTTGAGCAAGAACCCTTAATCAACTACTCCTACCCTGAGGGGTTTGACACGGGGCGTGTAGCGCAGTTTGCAACGGCGTTCCGAAAG
>OZ240686.1:0-30781 GCA_965199135.1 Acidobacteriaceae bacterium
GAGCCGGAAATAGATGGGCTCCTTGGCGACCTGCGCTCACGAGAAGCCATTGCGGGCGCGCTTTAGCGCAGCTGCTTGGGCATTTTGTGGTTGAGCAACATTCTCATCGCTTTTGAAGGGCGTGTTGATGGATTTCGTCGAGATGGGCCACCGGAGTCGAGAGGTCGTAGGCGTCCTTGACCTCCTGTGCCGTCATCCCGTCATCCATGTTGTCCACGACCAGTTCCGGTGTGATCCGCGGGTCATCCGTGAGCGCCTGGGCCCCTGAGAGCCAGCCCTCCCGGCGCACGACATGCCGGCAGCCGTTCCAATCGATCATGTGCGCGCTCCCGTCGGTGTGGCAGTTTGTTCTCCGTCCTGCACTTCCTGTCGGACGCTCACGCTTCACTCAAAATGGTCAGCACGGCCGGCCCTCTTGATCGAAGAGGTGCTGGATTGCCCGCCGCGCGGCGGAGATGACGGCTTCCTCGAACCGCTGCAATCGCAGTTGCTTGACCATGCCGCACACGGCCGCGAGCCCGAGGGCCGGCAAGCAGACATAGAGCAACAGGATCTTGGCCATCGTAAAGAGCAGGATGTAATACGCGGCCAGGATCATGATGATGAAGCCCACGCTCCCGATCAGGATGATCCCGGGCGACGCAAGGGCCGAGAGGATCTCGATTATCCCTGTGACGACGGCGCCCAAACCAACCAGGCCGGCGCTGCTCACCGCCATCGTAGTGTCAAGACGTTCAGCAAGCTCGACTAGGCCTTGATGGTTGGTCCACTCCAGCCGGCGGAGCGCCGTGTTCCAGGCCAGCACATCCGACACCGACCGGTCCTCGTGCCCTGGAGGAGCGAGCAGGTGGATGCGGACGCTCTGCTCGAAGCCGACCGGGACTAGCTTGATCGAGAGGTCATGGCGGCGGGACGAAGCGTTCCCGAACCGCGCCGTGAATGGCATCTCGTCTGCTTGTGCTATCTGCCGACGGGTGTCCCACGGCGAGCGGCCGCGAGCGCCTATTGCTAGTCCGTCCTCGTCTCGTCTCGACCAGGCTCCGGCGAAACCTGCGTCGGACATCGATCATCTCCGGCAGAGAAGGCGCCGGGAGCACCGAACTAAGGCGATCCACGACATCCCCGTCCTTGCCGTGGCTGCGCCTTTCCGACGCGTTCGGAGCGTCGCACGCACCCAATCATAATGCAATTATTAGAAAGCCCGTATCGTCGTTTTCAGGGATCGTGACCGTGATCGACAACCCCCGTCATGGTCACGGGGATGAGTGAGCGCCTCAGGGCGCGGGCGAAGGAGTTAAAGCTGACGGACGCCGAGGTGGCACGACGTCTGGGGCTGGCCCAGAGCCGGTATGCCCACTACGTCTCCGGGACGAGATCGCCGGACTACCAGACCTTGGCGAGTATATGCCGCACCCTGCTGACCTCTCCTGACTACCTGTTGGGCTTCTCGCCGGAAATCGATCGTGGCTCCGAAGAAACCCTGCTCCGTGATCGGGTCAAGGCGGCCCTTGATGCGATGAGTTTGCGCGACATGCGCTTAGTTGCCGACCTGCTCGATGTTATCGCGCGCCGAACTGGGGAGGATGGTTCTACTTAATCAGACACGGGGAGCCGTTGCGCTTCGGAGGATTGCACACCCCCCCGCGCCAAACCTGAGCCGGGTGCAGAGATCCACCTGACGCAAGGTACAGAGCTCCTCACCTTGAGGCGGTCGGCAGGCTTGGCTGTGGGCGCTCATCATTGGCGTACAAGCGCAAGAGCCGTGGAAGCAGCCGACCATTTTTGCATGTTGACGAACGAGATGAACTTGCATTAATTTGCAAGCTGGATATTATGGAGCTTGCAAATGGAGGCCTCTAAGCCGAAGTCGCCTAAAGCCATAGGCGCAGCCGCCCGGAAGGCAGCTCTCTCGCCTGAGAGGCGAAAACAAATTGCAAAGGCTGCGGGGCTTGCGTCTGCCAAAAAGCGGTCTCGGCCGATCCTTCAAGCCACCCACGGAACTGCGGACCATCCACTCAAAATCGGAGACCTGGAAATCCCCTGCTACGTTCTGGAGGATGGAACTCGTGTTCTGACGCAAACGGGTATTCTGAGTGCGATGGAGTTGCCCGACAAAGGAGGATCAGAGGGTCGCACTAGACTTGCTAGGTTCTTCGACGGCAAAGCTTTTACACGCTACATTTCGGATGATCTAGCCGAGAGCACTAATCAGCCTATTAGATTCCGTACCACAAGTGGAGCAATCGCCTACGGATTTCCCGCAGAGCTGCTCGTGCATCTCTGCGAGACAATCCTGAAGGCTCGGGATAACGGCCTCTCGGACCGCTATTCGCGAGTAGCTCTTCAGGCGGATGTCATCATGCGCGGGTTAGCGCGGACCGGCATTGTTGCTCTTGTCGACGAGGTTACGGGTTACCAGAAAGACCGTCCTCGTGATGCACTCGCTAAAATCTTTGAAGCGTTCGTCAGTAAGGAAATCCAGCGGTGGATGAAAAGATTTCCGGCTGAGTTCTACGAAAATCTTTTTCGACTGCGTGGCATACCCTACTCAGTTGAGCAGGGACAAAGACGACCGGCCTATTTCGGACATCTGACAAACGACATCGTTTACAAGCGTCTAGCTCCGGGCATCCTCGAAGAGTTACAACGTGTAAACCCAGTCGATCCCGAAAAAGGGATTCGAAAGAGTACGCACCATCAAAGACTCACGAACAATATCGGCGTCAACGCACTGAACTCTCATATCGGTGCAGTGACAGCTTTAATGACAATTACGAAGAACGGGAAGTACGATGACTTTATAAAGCTCCTGGACACTGTGAAGCCTAGATTGAACGGTCATGATGCAGAAGCGTTTGAAGGGGAGTAGGCTGCCCTAGACGTTCGGCGCCCACTCTCCGAAGTATCCGAACTTCTATGGGGAATGCACCCTGCACGGCCGTAAGGTCGATTTGTTCATCGCCCTGCCGACAGGGCGGATAATCGCCCTTGAGACTAAAAGATTCCAGTTCTGCGTTGAACAGCGTAAAACGCCTCAACAACGACACAGCTGCCAAGGCCAAGCACTTTGCAGCCAAGGGCGGCAAGAATATCATCAATGTCGCGCTGCTGTCCGGCGTTTTTTAAGGTTGAAAGCCTCATTGCGGGTCAGGAGTCCGGCTTGTTTCTGGTCTGGTCACACGACCTGGACGGCTTCATCGAATGGGTGAAATTCCAGACCTGACGTAGAGAGGAGCGCCGGAGGAAATGCTTACTAAGATCATCAGCATTAAAAACGTTGGCCGGTTTAAGCAATCGGCTGCGTCTAGCGGTCTCCTCAAGAATGTTCTCGTGTTAGGCGCGAACGGGTTCGGCAAAACGACCTTGTGTGCCATCTTGAGATCGGCCCAGACGGGCGAACCGGATCACGTCACAGGCCGCCGAACGCTAGGAAGCACGGAAGCCTGCGAAGTCCACCTGCTCACTTCGGCCGGAAATGTCCGGTTCGGACCGTCCGGATGGACGGAGCCGATGCCACATATCCTCATCTTTGACAGCATCTTTGTTGCCGAGAATGTCCATGCCGGCGATGTCGTCGAGCTGGAGCAGAAGCGGAATCTCTACCGCGTTATTATCGGCCAGGACGGAGTAGGTCTGGCGGCCGAGGACTCTCGTCTGGCCACTGAAAGCCGGACCAAGGCGACGGAGGTGACGACCGCGACCAAAAATCTTCAGACCCATCTACCAGCCGGGATGAAGCTGGAAGAGTTCCTGAAACTGGCCGCCGACGCCGACATTGCTACCAAGATCGCCGAGCAGACGAAAACGGTTGAGGCGATCAGACAGGCCGAACAGCTCAGAACTAGAGCCGCCCTGACCGAGCTTGTTCTTCCAGCGGTGCCGGCAGCTCTTGCCGCGACACTGGCGCGGACCGTGGACGATATTGCAGCAGATGCCGAGTTGCAGGTGGCAGCCCACGTGGCTGCGCACCAGATGACCGACCAAGGTGAAGCGTGGCTATCCGAGGGGATGCCTTTTATCGCTGACGATAAGTGTCCCTTCTGCGGACAGGGCCTTGAGGGTCTATCCCTGGTTGCAGCCTACCGGTCGCTGTTCAGCGATGCCTATGACACCCTGAAAACGGATGTCGCGACGCTTCGTGCCGCTGTCGAGCTGGGCTTCGGGGACAAGGCCTCTGGTGATCTGGCTACTCAGGCGGCGAACAACGCAACGGCTCTAGAATTCTGGCGGCGCTACTGCACGATTGAGCAAGACGTGACGGTGCCGCCTGCCACGGCGGGTGCAATAGCCGGGCTAAGACATGCCATGCTGGCGCTGCTGGATCGCAAAGCGCAAGCCCGCTTGAGTCAATCGATCTGATGACCGATGCCGGGTTCCTCGAAAGTCGTGCTGTGTTCGATGCGTTGCAGGCCGATGTGACGGCGATGAACACCGCCATTCAATCGATAAACACGACGGTCGCAACAAAGAAGGCCGCAACAGCGGCAGGCGATGTGACTGCCGCTGAAACGGCGCTAAACCGCCTGTCAGCGATCAAGAAACGCCATGAGCCAGCCATCGCCGACGCCTGCACGGCATACGGCAAGCTGGAAGGTGAAAAAGCACAGCTCGATACTGAGAAGGCGGCGGCGCGGGCGAAGCTTGACGCCCACACAAAGACAGTGGTGAAGCCCTACGAAAACCGGATCAACGCGTTGCTCGATGACTTCAACGCCGGGTTTCAGATTGCTGAAACCAAGCATGCATATCCAGGCGGGCAGGCGACTTCGAGCTATCAGCTGGTCATCAATAACACCGCTGTCGACATTGGTGACGGTAAGACGGCGCTCAGCAAGCCGAGCTTCAAAAACACGCTCAGCGCCGGGGATCGCACCACCCTCGCCCTGGCTTTCTTCCTTGCCGGTCTTGAGCGTGATCCCAACCGTGCCAGTCGCATCGTCGTGTTCGATGATCCGTTCAATAGCCAGGACGCCTTCCGGCGTCATCAGACCGTCTACAACATCAGAAATGCCGGCAGACTGTGTGCTCAGGTATTCGTGCTGTCCCATGACGCCGGATTCCTGCGCCAGGTGTGGGAGAAATGCCCGACTGATCAGCGGACAGCCATCCAGCTGATCGATCATCGCGCCATGGGGTCGAAAATTGGTCCATGTAATCTTGACGAAGCCTGTAAAGGGCGTGTCGCCAGCGAGGTCGACGATCTGATCCAGTATTTTCATACGGGAGCCGGCAAAGCCACGATATCGTCAAGAAAATGCGGATTGTCCTGGAGACTTACTGCCGGGCAGCTTACCCAGGCACCTTCGATCCGGATGATATGCTAGGCGAGATCGTGTTCAAAACACGTGAGGGCGGCATTCAGCATCCTGTCCATCCCCTCCTCGATGAGCTGGACCAGATAAACGACTACTCGCGCGATCATCACCATGGCGATGATCCGACCGATGGTGTTCCAGACCAGACTGACGATACCGAGCTGAAAGGATACGTTAGAAAGACGCTCCGTATCTCCAACAATTTACAGGCCTAAAGTTGTTAGACGCGGCCACAATTCCTTCATAACACGAGGTGTCATGACGCTGCTTTACGACTTGCTGATCCCTATCCAACTTCCACCAAAGTGGAGTTCAATGGGAAGACCGGCCGGCCGCCATCCGCTTTCAACGGTGAAATTGCCTTCAACTTTTGCGGTCACGAGGCTTCACTCCACAGGTCGCGTAGCCGTCACTACATATTATGCGCCTTGCGCAGCCGCATGACGCCGTGATTGCTGTCTTGCCGGTCATATTAGCCCAAGTGGCGGTGGCTTTCGGTCGAGCTCGACCTTTCGATCCGGCCTCGTTCGGGGCCCATCCGAACGATGGTAGGGGGTGACCAAGCCGACCTTGATGCCGTGAACATCCTCGTGGCCGGCGAGATGTCAAGCGTGGTTTTCGATGACAATGGCTGTAACATTAGCACCGACGTTCGCTGCTGGGGGACTCTAGAGCATTTGACAGCAACGGGGGAAGGATAGCTGGAATTCAGCCAGATAATGTATGATAATGTCCTTTATCGCACATACAAGTTGCGACTCCACTCGCTCTTAAGCGCTTAAGCTGCTATCCTGCTAACCGCCTATTGTCTCCGGAGCCGCTCATGCCCGATGATGCTACCACCCGCTGGACCGTCTCAGTGTCGCGCGACACCGACATCGCCGTGCGCAGTTTCCTCGCCCAGCGCGGCATGAAGAAAGGCGACCTGTCCAAATTCATCGAGGACGCGGTCAAATGGCGCGTGCTCGACCAGACCATGGCGGAGGCGCGCGCCGACTTCGCCGACATGCCTGCCGACGCGATCGAAGCGCTCGCCGACGAGGCCGTGGCGGCGGTGCGCCAAGCCCGCAAGGCGCCGTCGCCGAAAGCCCCATGACGGGTGCGGCTGGTCATCGACACCAACATCCTGATCAGCGCCTTGCTCGCCGCCACCTCGCTGCCGGCCCAGCTCATCGTGCTCTGGCGCGCGGGCCGGTTCGACCTGCTGACCGCGGCCGAGCAGTTGGACGAACTGATGCGCGTGACCCGCTACCCAAAGATCCGCGAGCACCTCGCGCCGGCCGTCGCCGGCCGCTTAGTCAACGATTTACGTGCGCTCGCCGTCATGGTGGACAAGCTGCCCCTCGTCGACGTGTCGCCTGACCCGGACGACAACTACCTGCTGGCCCTCGCCGCGGCCGGCGTAGCCGACTTCCTGGTCACGGGCGACAAACGAGACCTGCTAGGGCTCGGAGTCTACGAGGGCACGAAGATCACCACCACGCGGACCTTTCTGACCCAGTACGGACGGCGGCCATGAGCCGCAGCGCTCCCGCGGTCAGTCAACGCCGCGGCGTGCCGGCCGGCATCGACCAGCTCCGACTGCCTACCCTGGTTGCCGCCGCCGGAGACCGGGCGGCGACGCGCTTCCTCGAGTTCTTCGCGTCCACCATCCGCAACCCGCATACCCGCCGGGCCTACGCACGCGCCGTAGGGGATTTCCTGGCCTGGTGCGAGGACCATGCTGTGCCGTCTATCGCCGCTGTGCAGCCGCTGCACGTGGCGGCCTGGATCGAAGGTCAGACACGGGAGCATTCCGCGCCCACGGTGAAGCAGCAGCTCGCCGCCATCCGTCACCTGTTCGACTGGCTGGTCATGGGCCAGGTCGTACCGATCAACCCCGCCGCCTCGGTGCGCGGGCCGGCGCACAGTGTTCGTAAGGGCAAGACGCCAGTGCTGGATCCGGCTGAAGCCCGGACGCTGCTCGACAGCATTGACGTCGGCACCCCGATCGGCCTGCGCGACCGGGCGCTGATCGCGCTCATGGTCTACAGCTTTGGCCGCATCGGCGCGGCGCTGGCCATGCGGGTGGAGGACGTCTTCGTGCAGAACCGCAGGCTTTGGGTGCGGCTGCGCGAGAAAGGCGGCAAGCGGCACGAGATGCCCTGCCATCATACATTAGAAGAGTACCTGCACGCCTATCTGGACGGGACCGGAATCGCCGGCGACGCCAAGGGGCCGCTGTTCCGGACCATCGGCCGCGGCACGCAGCGTCTGACCCGCACCGCCCTGCCCCAGGCCAACGCCTACGCCATGGTGCGGCGCCGGGCCCTAGCGGCGGCAATCGGCACGAAGATCGGCAATCACAGCTTCCGTGCGACGGGCATCACCGCCTACCTGAAGAATGGAGGCACGCTGGAAAACGCCGCCGCCATGGCCAATCACGCCAGCACGCGCACTACTCAACTTTACGACCGGCGACACGACGATATCAGCCTGGATGAGGTGGAGCGGATCAGAGTGTAGCTTTTAGCAGGTCGAAATATTCTCAATCCTCCGATTGCTATTTGGGGGTCCGGTAGCAGCAGAACCAAAAGTGCATTTCAGACCAATTTTGCTCCACAAGGGTCTAGACCCCGAGAACGGCGTCGTTCCAGAAGCCGGAACCAACCCTAATGGGGCGGTCAAAACGCTCCTTTCCATCGTGCCGGTGGGGTCTACCCAACGAAACGATGACCACTTGTGGGTCTCGCCGGTCTTCACGCCCGAGCTGAAGCGGCGCTCGCTATGCTACGATGGCGCGCTCATGCCCACGAGCATATGTCGTCGGCGAAGACCCGACCTGGCGTGCGAACGCGACGCTGAACGTGCTCGACGATCTGTAGCCAACACGCTGCGCGACCTCGCCCACACTGACGCCTTCGCCGCGCAACAGATCCTTGGCGATCGCCATGCGCCAGCCAGACAGATACTCCATCGGCGAAACGCCGACCTCGCGGCGGAACCGGTCGAAGAAGGTGGAACGCGACAGTGCCGCCTCCCTAGCCAGCTCTCCAACTGTCCAGGGGCGGGTCGGCTCGCCGTGCATCCGACGCAGCGCCGCTGCGAGCCTTTCGTCGGCAAGCCCGCGTAGCAGCCCGGGCGCGGCGGTCGGTCCCGTCGTGGTGCGAAACGCCTCGATCAGCAGCACCTCCAGAAGGCGCGCAAGCACCACATCGCGGCCGGGCCGGTCGGCACGGGCTTCCTCGCTCAGAAGCTCGACGAGCGTCGTCAGCCGCCGCTCGCCGCGCACGACCACCAGCTCGGGCAGCAGTGAGACCAGTAGCGTCGCGTCGTTTGACCGGAATGCGCAATGCCCGACCAGCATCCGCGTATCGGATTCGCCCGGCTCTCCAAGGTGGAAGACGCCCGGGCGTATCTCGACCGGTGCGGTCACGCGCCCGCTCGGCGGTGGTACCAGGCTGGTCACCGTGAAATCTTCGGTAGCCGGGGTCAGCATGAAATCGCCCCTACCCAGCCTGACCGGCACACGCCCGGTGATCGACAGCTCGCAGTCACCCTCGAGCAGCGCACCATAGAAGGGTCCTGTTGCGGGCGGGCGCACGGCCCAGCAGCCAGATGCGATGACCAGCTTGGAAGAGGATGCGCTGGGCTGGAGCAGACCAATCACTTGGGCGAGCGGATCGTTCAACGCCGGACTATCTCGAATGACATACGGATTCCCAAACGTAGCACGTCCGATGGTGGCAGCCTATCTCGTTAGCATCACCTTCAGAAGCTGTTGCCCCATGAGTACTGTCCTTATCACCGGCTGCTCGACCGGATTCGGCCGTGAGACTGTCGTCTATTTCCTGGCACAAGGCTGGAACGTCGTGGCGACGATGCGTGATCCCTCGGCAAGCACGTTACCAGCGTCAGACGGTCTGCGCGTGCTGCCGCTTGACGTGACCAATGCGGACAGCATTGCGGCCGCGATGGCCAAGGCGGGCGCAATCGACGTGCTGGTCAACAATGCCGGCATCGGTTGGCTCAACGCCGTGGAAGGCACCTCGATGGAGACGGTGCGCCGGATTTTCGAGACCAATACTTTCTCGACGATCGCGATGATGCAGGCGGTTCTGCCCGGCATGCGCGATCGACGGACGGGCGTGATCGTCAACGTCAGCTCCAGCACGACCATCAAGCCGCTGCCGCTTCTGTCGATCTACCGCGCCAGCAAGGCGGCGGTGAACGCGCTGACCGAGTGTGCTGCACTGGAGCTCGCGGAGTTTGGCATCCGCGCGCGGGTGGTCGTGCCGGGCGGGGCGCCCACAACCAGCTTCGGCAGCACCGCGCGGGCGCAGATCGCGGCGAATGGCGGTTTCCCCGACGCCTACGCCAACTGCGTTCAACAAATGATGGCTGCGATACAACAGCGTGCCACGAGCGGTGAAGTGACGACGGCGCAGGACGTTGCCGAGGCGATTTTCCGCGCCGCGACCGATCCCGATTGCCCGATGATCCTGCCGGCCGGTGCTGACGCGATCGCATGGTCGGAAGGGCGCTGAACGAATGATACTGGCGCCACTCGTGCACCCAGACGCCCCAAAGAAGATGGTCGGAAGCGGCGGCCATACGCTGCCGGTCGGCTGAATGCACTTTCGGCACCGTTGCTACCGGATACCCTATTTGCGCGCCAGTTGCCGGTTAGGGCGAAGGAATTCAAAAGCCGAACGGAGTTGACCCGCCACCCCCAGATGCTCGCCGCGTCGTGGTGCGATTCTCGGAGATCCGAGCCCAGGTCTGGTAGACGACGCGCACCCGCGCATCCAGCTCCTCATAGGGGAGAAGCGCGCTACCATCATGGAAATGGACGGTCATCGTCCTCATCTCGCCGACTACAGGAAAACGAATAACCGCGAGTCTCGCATCCGCCAAATCCGGATTTCGCTCGCGCAATCCGATGTGCTGCATCGAGAACACGATATGTCGGACTACGGGGCTGGTGAGGCCACCACTGCGGCGGTGATCGAAGAACGGGATGAAAGGGCCGTCCACGTCGGCGATCACCACGTCGGACCAATAGCGTACGCTTTCGCCAAATCCGACCGACAAGGTGCCCATCGCTTCCTGAACAGCAGTCCAGCCAAGCTGCCGGGCGTTGTCGAACAGCACTTGTGATACCTGCACGTTACTCGCCATCTGATCCGCCCCACGCGTGCAAGCCCGGGTAATTTGACTAGCAAGTTGCGCCCATGAGACGGAACGAACCTCAACGAGTGGCAGTTTCGCCCCCACAAGGTCCGGGGTGGATGCACGGGTCGGCCCATAGGACCATGCCCCACCCCCGGCGTTGTAATTCCGCATCGCGTCTTCCAGGGCCGGCCCCGGAGCGACACTCATCGCTCTGGCAAGATCAATCTCGGATAAACGTGAGAACTTCATCTGGGCCGACCTTTTGCGACTCGCATAGTATTATATACTAGTTCGCTCCCGAGTCGCAGCCCTGGTTGCGGCAAGCGGCTCATCCTCGGCGAGGTCGTCAACCTCTCCTCCGTTACGCACAACAATCTTCTGATAATGGAATCGTTTGGAAGTAAGGCTGTCGGGAATACGGGCACCCAGCGAGGTTGCATTCGTGACCTGCTCGCGCACCGTAGCCCATGGACCTTTTGGCGCGTGCGAAATCGCCACAAGCAGGCCAGGTGATAGGTGGCCGTACGACGCCAGAATCCAAATGACGTGACGCCGCACATCCGGATTTTCGGGGTTGTTCAACTCTTTTAAGTCTCCGGTCATCACATTCCGGCTGTTAGCACGGGTGCGGATCGGCTCCCGCCCGGCAGCCTTGAATGCGTGATACACGGCAGGGTGGACGGGGCCGTTATTCCAGGCCTCGAATGCACCCTGAACGAGCGGTATACCGGTCCGAATCAGGAAGTGCCCGTGCGCAAAATACAAGAGCTTCTGAAGGGCGAGGTTGCTGATCGCGACGCCGAGCTCGTCTGCGGTGTCAAGTAGGAGATTGGCGATTGCGCGTGGATCATAGGGCGGCAACTCCGGCATGGCTGGCGCTCCCTATGTTCCCGTTGTCAGGTCTTCCGCGGGTGGTAGTCGGGCGTGACTCCGGGTGCAAGCGCCACGCCATACGCACAGCGCGCGGTCATTGCGTCTGCCACGCAGTAATCCGTCGATCAGGCAGCCCGAGCGGCACGGCGCCGGACACTCCCTCTCTCGGAAAGAAATGAGGCGCCTCCCGTCGTCGCCTCGGGAGCTTGTGGCTCCTCTTGCGGCACGAGTTCTCCGCGGAAGGCGCGGGTGAGAATGCTCTGCTCGAGGCGGTCCAGGAGAGTGAGGGCACGGGCAGCTTCGGCCTGCAGGATGTGCGCTGATGCTTCTGTTGCGTCTAAAACCGCGTCGGTACGAGCTGCTACGCCCTTTGGGGGCACCGGCACGGGCAGCGCGGCAACCTTGGACATGCTGATGCTAGCAAGGTTGGTGGTCTGCTTGCCCTCGTCCAGGAAATAGCGTGCTCCAGCGTGATTTGCGTATCGAGACAAGAACTTGGGGGTCACGACATCACTGCGTAAGCGCAGACGAAAGACATGGTTCTGATGAACACAGTTCAGGATCTGTCCTTCCCACACCCAGCCGCGCCCGAGCTTGTCGCGATCGCCACCCTCATTCATCAGGATATCTCCGTCGCGCAGGATCAGTCGGGAAGCCTCCGCCGCCGACAATCGAACAGTCTTGATCTCGTCCAGGCGCAGGTGGCCGCGTTGCACGTTGGCTACGCGCAGATATGGGCGGTCAATTAGCTCGGCCTCGGGTGCGTATCGTTTACCAAGAGTCACACCGGACTTAATGTCACAGAGCTGGCCAGCCGTGCTCGTGGTCCAGGCGCTATTCTCGTCTGGCGTGAAGGCTTGGTCCGTCACGGCCTCAACGTAGCGACGCGAGAGCGGCGCGATGCGTTCGAGGTCGGCGCGGGCGCGGCGGGTGCGGGCGAACAGCGCCTCGATCCGCGCCACGATACGGCGTTGCTCGGCCAGGGGTGGTAGGGGAACTGGGAACTGCTTGAGAATAGCTTGACTGATATTCGGCTGTGCTCCTCCCTGCCCGAGGTCTCTCAAGGCACCACGCGACGCGATCACATACCAGAAGAGATACTCGGCAACCGACAGACCCGAGTGCGGAACGCAATACGCAACTGCTTGATTCGTCGCACAGCGAATGGCATTGATCGAGACCCGTCCGATCGTTGCGCCATATAGAGCAACAAGTACAGCTCCGGGCTCTATCACCTTGGCCGCGCAGCCAGCTAGACCAGCCTCGCTAATCTTCTCGTCAGTGTCTCGTAATACTCCGTCATTCAAGTCGCCACTCTTGGCCCAGGCAATCGGCCCACCGTAGTAGCCTGGACTACCGCGGCGGGGCGTTCCACCACTGCTCCAGCGTCCAATGCGGCCCATGTCGGTCAACGTCCATCCGCGTGGGAGCGACGTCATTCAGCCGCTACCGGCAGCGCTTCGAGAGAGAACTCCCCCGCCAGCGCGTCCACCTCCGCGAGCGCCCGCGCCAGGTGCGTGCGCATCGCATCCAGTATGTCCTCAGGCTCCTCCAGCGCGTCCTCGCCGGCCTCGTCACTGCCGCGCAGCCAGGCGATGTCCAGGTTGTCGCCGCGTGCCTCGATCTCGGCGCGGGTGAAGCGGCGGAAGCGGCCCTCGGTGCCCTGGTCCTCGCGCGCGGCGGTGCCGTTCGGATCATCGCCATAGGCTGCCTCGAACGCTGCGAAGTCCTCCACCCGCAGCGGGCGCGTCTTGCCGTAGGCGGGCTGGCCCGCGCGCATGTCGTAGACCCACACGGCTGGGGTGTTCGCCTTGCTCACGCGTACGGGGCCCCGGCGCAGGAACAGCACGTTCGTCTTGACGCCCTGCGCGTAAAAGATGCCGGTAGGCAGGCGCAGGATGGTATGCAGATCCGCGACATCCATCATCCAGCGGCGCAGCTCCCGCCCGGCGCCGTCGGCAAACAGCACATTGTCCGGCACCACGACGCCCGCCCGGCCGCCGGGGCGCAGCGCGCGCACCACGTGCTCCACGAAGGCGAGCTGCTTGTTGCTGGTGTCAGCCGTGATGGTAAAGTCCGGCCGTGCCGGGCGCCCGCCACCCTTCTTGGTGCCGAAGGGCGGGTTAGTCAGAATCAGGTCCGCCGTACCCAGCCCCTCGCCGTCAGGCCCCATGGCGTCACCGCCGCGGACAAGGTCCCCGCCGATGCCGTGCAGCATCAGGTTCATCAGCAGCAGGCGGTGCGTGTCGTTGACCAGCTCCAGGCCGCGGAACGCCTCCTCTCGCTGGAAGCGTCGTTCGGCCTCGGTCTTAAGGGCGAACAGGTCGTCGCTGCGGTCCTTGATGTAGCGGTCCGCGGCGACCAGAAAGCCGCCAGTGCCGGCGGCCGGGTCCTGCACCACCTCGCCGGGCTGAGGTTGTAGCAGGCGGACCATGCAGTCGATCAGCGGCCGTGGCGTGAAGTACTGCCCAGCACCGGACTTCTTCTCCGCCGCATTCTTCTCGAGCAGCCCCTCATAGAGATCACCGAGGCCCTCGGCCTTGGCAGAATACCAGTCCAGCCTGTCGATCTGCGTGACGAGCTCGTGCAGGTTAGTGGGCTTGCGCAGGCTCGTCTGGGCGTCGGCGAAGATGGTGCGGACGGTGCCGGAGCCCTCCGTGCCGAGCCGCAGCAGCAGCGCCCGGTAATGCGTCAGGAGCGCCTCGCCCTGGCGGCTGGTGAGGCTAGCCCAACGCGCGTCTGACGGCAGCGCATCTTCCCGCGCCGTCTCTGCCAGCATCTTGAGGAAGAGCAGGTAGGTCAGCTCGGTGACGTAGGCCTGGTAGGTGATACCGTCGTCGCGCAGGATGTCGCACAGGCGCCACAGCTTCTGGACGATGTCTCGGGTCGCTCCGGCGGCCGCGCGTGATTCGCTCATGCCGTATCTTTCCACGCCGCCTCGTTGATGTCGCCCAGCAACCCGGCCAGACGGCCGCCGAACACGCGGTCGAGCCGGGTGAAGCCACCCGCCGCCTCGCGGAACTGCCCCTGGTCGAGCGCCGCCGGGTCAGCGACACCGATCTCGGCCACCTGGGTCCCGATGCGGCGGAGCCAGCGCTGCTGGTCCGGCGTCAGGCCGCCACGCTTGATGATTGCCTCCACGGCGCGCTGCACGCGCACGGCCCAGGGCTCCAGCGCATCGCCAAGTGCCGCCTGCCGCACGAAGCCGATCAGCTTGGCGGCGACATCCTCCTGCCTCGCCTCGCGCCAGGCGGATCGCAGCGCCGTTTCCGAGAATCCGGCCTCCTGAAGGACGAGAGCCAGGGCACGCAGGTCGGCCTGCGTCAGGTCGCGCGGTCGGCGCAGGACGAGAGACAAGGCGGCAACCTGGTTCTCGTTGGCGCGAAGGAAATCACCGAAAGCGACCAGGTAGTCCTCCGGCCTACCGGCTGCACCGTAGCCCACCGTGGTGGCAACGTGGGCATCTGGATGAAACGAGACCGCTAGCGGTATAGACCGCCCACCATCCGGACTCCAATCCAGGATCGGACCTAGGCCCGGCCGGGCAGCTACCCAAGCGGCGAGATCGGCCGGGTCGGCCGTGCGCACCCGCGCGAGTGCGTCGGCCGGAGTCTCGCCGGCAGCGGCAGCGAACTGCTCGGCCGCCGCCGGGGACAGCCGCTTCACGCGCTGGCGTAGGCGGACCAGCAACTGATCCCGGATGAGGGCACGCTGCTCGGGCTCCATCACCCGCGCCAGCTCGTCCAGCAACTGCGTGAAGGACAGCGATGGGTTGACCACGACTGGCTTCATTTCGGTCAGGTCGCCGATCGCTTCGGCTTGGCGTACGGCGTCGAAGACGCGGAAACTCTCCTTGTCGATGCCTGGGCCGCCGATCTCAGGGCAAAGACGCGTCGCGCGGCCGATCATCTGGTCGTAGAGGATCCGGCTATTGACCCGACGCATGAAGGCCAGGTTCACGATCTTGGGCACGTCGATGCCGGTCGTGAGCAGGTCGACGGTCACCGCGATCTTCGGTGCGGGATCATTGCGGAAGCGCCGGATCATCGGCCCGGGCCGATCGATGCTACCGGTGATCTTACGGATCAGCGCCTCGTCCTGCGGGCCGTGCCGGGCTTCCATGGCAGTACCAAGTGCCGCCACCACCATGTCCGCGTGCGCGTCCGAGGCGGCGAAGATCAGCGTCTTACCAGGGTCGGATGGGTCGATGTGCACGGCGAGCTGCTCGCAGATGACCCGCGTAAATTCGCTGGTGACAACTCGGCGGTTGAAGCTCTCAACCTCAAAACCGAGGTCGTCCGGCGCCGTGGTGAGGTCAAGCGTGCCGGTAAGCGGATCCAGAAGCGGTAGCTCCTCGCCAGCCCGGAAATGGATGCCGTCGCGCGACAACTCCGTCTCAATGCGGATTGGCGGTTCCTGGTCCACCAACCAGCCGTCGATCACCGCCTCGCGCAGGCCGTAGGTGAAGATCGGCCGGCCAAAGATCTCGGTCGTGTGCAGCGCCGGCGTCGCGGTCAGGCCAATGCGGACCGCGTCGAAGTGCTCGATCACGCGGCGGTATTTGCTGACGTAATCAGCCTCGGACCGGAAGCCGAGTTCGGCGTCACTCATCTCGCGGTCGAGCGTGTAGCCGCGGTGGCACTCGTCCACGAGGATGAGGTCGTATTGGTCAACGGGCGGGACTTCTTCCGGCGTCGACGCGAACAGCACGCGCTTAACCAAGCCCTGGATGGTGCAGATGTGAACCTTGGTGGCCGGGTCCGGCGCCGTGTCCCCCAGAACCTTGAGCCCGAAGATGTCGGCAAAGGTGCGGGCGCTGACGATGCGTGTGTTGGTGAAGGCGTCCTCGGCCTGATCGCCCAACGCCGTGCGATCTACCACAAAGCACACCCGGCGGAACCGCTGGGTGTGGAGCAGGCGATACAGCAGCGCGACAGCTAGCTTGGTCTTGCCAGTGCCGGTCGCCATGGCAAGTAACAGCGCACGCTGCTCGTCGTTGGCCAACGCCGCCTCGACCGCCTGGATGGCACGCCTCTGGTAGTCGCGCAGGCCGAACGCGAAGTCGAACGGCAACGCCGTCAGCGCGGCACTCGCCGCCACCCGATCGACGTCAAGCATAGCCCTGAGGCCCTCGGGTGTCGGCCAGTCCACGAGCGCCCGCCTTCGGTTGGAGGCGTCCCGTGCATCCCGGTGCCAAATGCCGGACTGCGTCTCGAGCTGCTTGAGGTAGGGCCTGCCGTTCGTCGCGAACAGGAACGGCACGCGGTAGGACGCCTCTGTGGTCTCGCCGGACTGCGCCGGCCACGGGCCGCCAGGGGGGAGTACGATACCGGGCTCCGGTAGGAAGCCTTGGCTGTAGCGGCCGGCTTGGTCGATGGCGGCGGCTACGTTTCTTCGGCTGCGCTTGGCCTCGACCACGCCCACGCACATCAGCCCGACAAATAGGACGTAGTCGGCCGGCCCCGTTGCGGTCGGCCACTCGGCGATGGCGCGGTTGCGGCCGGTTACGGGTCGTGCGCCCGCGGCGTGGCGGAGCGTTGGCGTGTCCGCCTCCCATCCCCGCGCTCGCAGTCGTCCGTCGATAAGGGATCGGGTTGCCTGCTCGTCCAGGTCGATCGCCTGCGCGGCCTCGACTGCGGCGCCGGCGATGAGCTGGAGCGTGGCCGGCTGAGCGACCGCCGCGGCCTGTACGCGGGTAAGCTCTTCCTGCAGCGCGAGCAGGCGGGTCTCCGTCTCGGTCGCAAGCGCTTCCCAAACCGCCCGTTCTTCCGCCTGGGTCTGGGCGCGCTCTTCCGCGCTACGACGTGCCTCCTCGGCCTCTGCCGCTGTACGCGCGGCATTTTCCGCCGCCGAGAGCGACGAAATCTGCTCTGTACGCAGCCGCTCAAGCTCATCTCGAAGCGCGACGGTAGGATCCGCCGGTGGCCGAGGCGGCTCGAACGGGCCCGCCCTAAAGCCTCGGTCCCCAAAGGTGCGATGGAACCAAACGGCGAGCTGCCGTGCGACCTTGAGGCTTGCCAGCGCGGTTGCATGGTCACCGCGGTGCTGATGGACCGCCTCGTTGCCAGCTCGGCGGAGATCGTGGAACAGGTCTATGACGTCGCGCGGGTAGGCCGTGTCACGCTTGAGGCGGCCGAGCAACTCGGACTGAACCTCGTCCACACCCACGAACACGCCGGCACGCGCCGCGAGCTGCTGGGCAAGCAGCTCGCCGAATTGGCGCAGCTTCATCAGGCAGGTGACCGGATCCTCAGCAAAGTAGCGCTCGGCCTGTGCGGCGACGGCGACCAACGCACCGTCGTACCGGGCGAGAAAGCCAAAGTTCACGCTGGTGAGCTTAGTTGGACCGGACATGGAAGGCCGCTACTCGGCCGCCCTGCTTTGTCGCACTCACTTCACGCTCCATGGATTGATCACCTCGACACCGCAGCCGTCGAAGTCAGGTACGTTGCGCGTGGCCAGGGAGGCGCCTCGCGAACGGGCGATGGCGGCGATTTGGGCGTCGGCTTGAGAGATCGGCCGGCCCGCTCCCCGTCGGTTGGCGGCGATGGTGGCGAACACCTGCGCTGCCAGGCGGTCAAAAGGCAGAATACGGCCACCGAAATCCTCTTCCAGCATCCCCTCGATCTCTGCGGTAAGCGCCGAGCGCCGCTTGCCGCTCGGCAGCAGGGCGGCGCCGTAGAGTAACTCGGCCTCTGTGATGGCCGAGATGAACATGCTCGCGTCGGGCTGGGCGGTCAGCCAGTGCTCGACCGCGGCATCAGGAGCCGGGCGCATCAACTCGGACAGGACGTTGGTGTCGAGCAGGATCACGGATCGAAGGACGGCGGCTCGCGCATCGGCTCGCGCGACACGGTCGGCAGCTCCACCCCACCCAGACGGGCGAAGCGCGCGCGAATGGAGGCGGCGAGCTTGCCGGGCGGAGCCGGCTCGCGGTTCAGCGCCGACCGCAGGATGTCCCGCGCCTCATCCTCCATGGACCGCCCATGGAAAGCCGCCTGAACGCGCAGGCGGGACTTCAGGGTGTCCTCGATGTTCCGGATCGTGATGCTGGCCATGGATTTCTTGCTATCAATGATAGCATTCTAAGCGATGACCTTTGGAACGACAATCGGCCTATCGTTCGTGAGACCGCGCGAGATCCACCTGGCCGATCGCTTGGTTGTTGGTCACCTTGCGGGGCCGCGGTCAGTGCGTCCCTTCCCTATCAAGCCCAAGGCGGATGTCCGGCTGTTGGATTTGTCGACCCGGCGGGCGCGGACGGCCGCCTCGTGAGCGCGCTGCGCGCGACTGACTTCGTCAGGTGTCTCCATGGTAGCAGCCCACCGCCGGGTGTTGACGGCATCACGCTTAAGCCAACCCCACGAGGCCTGCTCGATGGTTGTGCGGGTGGCTTGATCGGGCATGGCACCGGCCCATTGATCACGCATTTCACGGCGGACGCTCGACGTGCCGTCCTCTGCCCTGATCAGCGCAGCTATCCATGCCGCACCCCATTTACCGTGATCGTCGATTATGAGGCGGCCGATCATGGCATGCACCGGCTCCACTGTCCTGCTGCCGCCCTCGGCTGCGCCGTCGGGTCGCGTGAATTTAACCAGCCCATCGTCGACAGGCCGACTTAATGCGGCCTCGCGCATCGCCCTCGAGACTTCCTCCATGGGCACCGGCGGAACGCCCGTCGCCCACGCCCGGATTTCGGCCATGTTGGTCCTGGCCCACTGGGCCAAGCTCGTAACGGCCCAGTTCACTTCCTCACGGCCGGACACGTGCTGCCATGCCGCCCTGATCGCCTCGCGCGCTGGACCGTCCTGAGCCAGGACCGCTCGTGTCCATTGAGCGGCCCATTGGACAAATTCCGCCCCTCTTAGGGAGAGATGCTCCAGAATGGTTGGCTGGATTTCGGGCTTCCACTCGGGTCCGTGCGATGCCCGCTTGTTTGGCGAACTCGCGCTCGGCGCTCCCACCGACAGGTCTGGAGATGCTATTGATGGGGCGCGTGTGGCCGCAGGCGGCTGCACGACGCTTCTGGGCAGTTGCTGCGGTTCCGGTGTCGGCACTTGGGGGAGAACCGCGCTCGGACGTCGGACATCCTGTCTCGCCGCAATCCGCGAGGCCGCATCGCCCAGGGCGGGTGTTGGCCTGACGCTGATAGCGTCGACAGCTTGCTGCCGACCCTGAGCGGCACTTTCCTGACCCTGGCGTTCAGCCTTTTCGGCCGCGTTGCGCTCGTCCGCCTTCTCTCTCTTTGTCTGCTCTAGGGCCGCCACCTCCGCAGCGCTGAGGATGCGGACTCCGGCTAGACTGTCTGTCGGTCGCGTTGCCGCCACACGCGCACGCTGCAGTTCATGCCGTTGCTCTGTGGCCACCGTCGCGGCCGCACACTTGGCAGTGTCATGCTCTTGGCGCTGCCGCTCCAATTCGGCCCGGCTCGATTGCCCGGCCATGCCCACGAGATCCAGGAAATCTGCACGCTCTCCAGGCGAGAGCTGAGCCGCTACGCCCGCCAACTCCTCCACCGACACCGGTTGGATACGTTGCGTATCCTCCCGGCGCGTCGCAACTTCGACGCGATGGTCGGCCAATTGCATCCGCAGCCGGGTGACCGGCTCCGCGTTGCGATACACGTCCCACCGTAGCTCGATCGGACCGTCGTTTCCCCACGCGACACGCACGCTGGAGGCCAGGTCGGCCACCATCCCACGATCCTTGGCTTCCAACGCCGCCGTGGCCCGTGCAATGACATCGGCCGAACGCGCCGGCGATGTCAGCCCGACGCCCAAAGCCTCCCGTGCCATATGCATACGCTGGTCCGACGCCAAACGGCGCTCCGCGAACGAAGGCGCAGGAACAGAGCTGGCTTGCATCGGCGCCCGCTCGTGCCTTTCCGCTTCTGCCGCCCGCCGCTCCGCCCACCTGGTTGACGCGCATAACCAGTCGCGCTCGGCGTCTGCCTCTATCAGCTCGGCATTAAGCGCAGCAATTTCTCGATTGCGGTTACCCTTTTCGGTAGGGACGCCGCGCCGCTCCAGTGCGCTGGCCGCCACGCCCAACGTCACCTGCGGCACCAATCCAGTCCCTCGGCGCGCATGGGAAAGATGACTTACGCGGTCGGTGGAACCGACCTGTTCCAGCGCCTCGTTGACGAGCCGCTCCCATGAGGCCCGCAGCTGCTCGACCTCCACGCTGGCCCTGGTCGAGACGTCGAGTTGACGTGTCTTGGCTCCCAAGCCCGCCGGTCCAACCGTTCGGGTGGTCGTCAGCAGGTGGGCGTGGAAATTCCGCTCGTCGCCGCGCTCGCTTGGCTCGTGGACGGCTACATCGACCGCCACGCCATACCGGTCCCTGATCAAGAGGCCGAACTTCTTCGACAGTTCGCGACGGCCATCCTCGTCGAGCTCCGCTGGCAGCGCGACCGTGTATTCGCGGGCGACTTTCGCATCCTTGCGGTTCTCTGCAGCCTCCGCTGCGTTCCACAGCACCGAGCGGTCTTCTGCCCATTTGCAGTCCTCAGGAACGATGAGGAAGGGGTCGCCCTCGACGCCGTACCGCTGCCTGTAATCATGGGTTCGGCCATCGCGCTCGTTAACGATTAGCGCACCGGCTCGATATGCCGCGGCCGCGGGCGCGCTGCGGCCCGTCTTACGTGAGACGGCGGTCACCTGAAGCCGGTAGATCGCCATCGTCTAACCTCTCGGGTAGCGCGCGCCGCGCGGTTCTTTGGCGCAACCACAGGGCGCGAGGACGGGGGCGATTTGAGCGCGATAGGTAGCGGCAACCGTCAGGCTGTCGCCCATTGCGTGCCAGGCAAGATTTGCGAAAACCGCCGCCAACGCCTTTTTCCTTTCCTTGCCGCCGGCAGGCCGCGGTTACATCCAAACGAGAGCGCTCCGCAGGGGCGCCTCAAAGTTTGGATGTTAATCCGCGCCCTTACACTCCGCTCCGCTACGTTCGGGTCTAACCTACTCCGACGAGCTGTCAACGCGGCTTCCTGACTTCGCAACAGTATATCTGAACTGATCGACTATGCAGTCCAGGGCAGCATTCTTTCGACGCAGCGAATCACTTGCCTCCTGGCCGGCCGCATGCCGCGATTGGGTCTTGCGCGACTGGCACACCGCGATTCGCGCATCACAGCAGCAGAGACGGACCATGACCATCGACACTGAGACCACATCCAAATCCCGAGGCAGGCCCGGACGGCTCACCGATAGGAAGCGACTGGAGGCAGCCCGCCTCGCCGAACAGCAAGCCGCAGCGCGACGCCAAGCGCTGGAACATCGTGTTGAGAAAGCGGAACGCGCAGCCGATACACGCCGGAAAGTCATCCTCGGTGGAGCTCTGATCGCCCGGGCTTCCAGCGATCCCGTTGCCGCGCACATGCTCGCCGACCTGATCAAGCGCCTCGATCGGCAGCAGGACCGTACGGCTTTCGAAGGGTGGAACCTGCCCGCGCCTTGCTTCAGCGACAAGGCGGCAATCGTCGACACTGACGGGGTTCAGTCGCCGGCTGCATCGCCGCCCATGTCGAGCCTGTTCGATGCCGACCAGTGGGCGCGGGAGGACCGTGATCATGGCTAGCTATCCCAGCAATGCCCTCGACGACGGCGAGCTCACCGATCACGAGCTTCGTCGTCTGATCCATGAGATCGTCCGCGAACGGATGCGCGTCGTCACGGACGCGCACTTGGCAGATTATTGGGCCGCACGAGTGAGAGATCAGCGGTCCGGATCGAAACCCACTCTTCGCCCATACGACCCTTCCGAATTGCATGATCTTCGGAGTGTGTTGACCGCTGAGGTTCGCCAGGAGGTCCTAGATTTCCGCAGGCTCGATCTGACGGAGGTCTCGGCTCTATGACTTCAGTGGATGTGAAAGTCTCATAATTGAGTATCCCGGCTATGGTGGCCAGCCGGGGCATCCATCAGAAACGGGACTACTGGAGGCGGGGCGCAACGGGATCGATCTTCTGGAGAGCAAAGGAATCGACGCCCGAAAAATCGTACTATACGGTGAATCGATAGACACCGGTGTCGCGACCAGGCTGGCCTCGCAACGCGAGGTCGGGGGGGCTTATCCTCGAATCTCCCTACACGAGCATCGTCGACATGGCTCGTCGCGTATTGCCTTGGCTACCGGCGGACCTGCTCGTCGCCGACCGCTTCGAGCAGCTATCCCTGACCGGCCGGGTCCACGCGCCGGTGCTAGTGATGCAGGGTGGCCGGGACACAATGGTGCTGCCGGCCATGGGGCGCGCGGTTTTTGAAGCGGCGAACCAGCCGAAACGGCTTTGGTCGGTGCTCGAGGGGGGGACACAAGGACCTCGCAACGTTCTGCGCGACAACCGAGGCCGTGTCTTTCGTGCACGCGGAGGCCGGAAAGACGACGCATAATCGCTAACGAGTTAGAAGGCCGAATCGAATGACGATCAAGCATGCCTTCGAAATTGGTGGTCAGGGCGCGCCACGACGCTTCGCGCCGACCCTCCTGGCCCTGGTCGCGACCGCAATCAACCCGGGCCAAGCATCGGCGGCCCCCTTGGAGCAGCGTATGGCAAAGATGGATGCGGCAAGCCGGCAGGGAACAATCCTCGTCGGCGCCATACAACGCGAACTCGACGAACGAGGCGCCACGCCGGAAGGACTGGGGGCGGGCAATGGCCCCGGCGTCGACATCAGTGACGTCTTCAACACCGTCTTGGCGGCCGGCACGCCCGAGGGAGCTGTGACGACTACCCTCAAGGCGGCGGGCTTCACCTTGCTGGCACTGCAAGACAACGACGGCGAGGATGTAATCACAGCGACAAAACAGCTATCGTCCTCGTCTTGGGTGGTCACACAGGCCATTGCCGTGGTGCGATTCAAGATTGGGCACGGCGGGAAAGGGCGACTGGGCCAAGTTAGAGCTTCGCTGACTTGGTCCACACTGTAGAATGCCACCGCCGCGTCAACCCGAGACCATCGCCGTCTATTTCGAACCGCTCGGGCAGGTCGCAGGCCGGATCTACCACCACGAAACGATCGTCCATATGGACGGGAGAAGGAAGGCAACGATTTCTCACCTCGGGCCCGAGCAGACCCTTAGGCAGCATTAGATCAGCTTTACCGCAGTTGTTGCGTAGTGTGCTCGGAGCGACGGCGGACGGTCATGGCGGTGAAGCGCACCGTCAGATCGTCCCTCCTGAGCTCGGCCGCTATGCTTCGCATTGCCCAGCCCTTGGCAGCAACCTGGTGCTGGTGCTGAAGGGTGTCGGGTATTCGGACAACCCGCTTAAACGGACCATCCGGCTCCATTGTCAGCCGCACGGTCCCGGCATTTGTGTGCAGTTCCCAGGCATCGAGATCCACGCGGTCGAGTGAGGCTGCCGTTTCTAGATCCCGAAGCATCACCACCTCGCCGCGTTCTAGCCCTGCTTGAGTTTTCTGACTGGCGGAGGCGAGGGTTTCAGGATCACCCCTGTCTCAGTCAACTCCACGCATGCCTCCCGGTAGACCGCCAAGGCCAGATTCAGGTTTTCGGTGAACGTTGGCTTGAAGTGCTTTCTGAGCTTGATGCCTGCGCCGAACTGTCCGGCTACGGCGGCCCAACTGATTGGCTTGTTGCCACTGAGCGAGTGCAGCCGGTAGGCCAACCAGCAGTAGATATCCAGCGCCATCGATGAGTTGCGTATTTCGCGGATCGCTGCCTCATCGAGTGGAACCGCGTGGAGGCTCATCTGCTGGAAGAATGTCTCACTGAGGCGTGCCGTTTCCACGAAGAGGCTTCCCTGGCCGTCGGCTACTTCGCTGTCGACGAACATCGCGACGTCCACGATGTTCTGGTTCACGAGCATGCTCCCACCTTGACGGGCCGCATGGAAGGTAAGTCGGCATCGGCTTATGCGCTCTGCCTGCTCTCGTACCAGCATCGTTGTCTTGCCGCCGACCGAAATCCCCAATCGCCTCAGGAAGGCTCTCAAGCTGCCACCGAGCGCTACGTCCCGGCTGCCCGTCTTCAACGCTTCTGACTGAAGGTAGATGAGGATGAGCCGTGCGATCGCGCCGTAGGGGACACCCACGTGGACAGGATCAGCGCCGGCTTGGACGCGAACACCCGGCTCGACCAGCAGCGTCATGCTGTCGGTTTCAAGTTTCCAGATTGCTGTGTCGTCGCTGGGACGCTTGTGAGGTAGGGCCGTCTGGCACCAGCCTGAGTAGAGATAGCCGGTGCCTATGTCCTCATCTGAAGCCCAGTTGGCTGCGGCCTCCACAATGCGTGGGCCACGCCGCCCATCGAATAGGTCCCGGGTTGCTTGTCGGCCTTTCGTCTCCAGGAGATCGTGGACCACTCCCATCGCGCTTCCTGTCTTTCCTGTCGGCAACGCTGCCTGCTCGCGCTTTGATTGTCGATGTGGACTCTGCCGACCGAGAGCTATTTGGAAGATATTAGATTCTTCTATTTGATTCACCGGCAGAGTCCACGGGATAACTCTGACAACTCATTGAAACATATAGAGCCACGGTCGGCAGAGTCCACACCTTGGTCGGCAGAGTCCACACCCTGTTCTGTGCGCGATTTTATGGTGGGCAAGCCGCCGCAAAACCCCCTTTTGCGGCGAATCGGACGTGCGAATCGGACGTTTTCGCTTGGCTATACCCGCCATGTTGACATCTCACTGGCGGCATGGCTGGCGCTGGTCGGTAGAGTCCACACCGCGAATCAAGCAACACGTCGTCGCCGCACCTGCAATCAGCTCTATTTGGAAGGAGCTTTCATGCCCGCCGGCACGTCCGGTTCGGCGTCCTAGCCGGATAACGGAAGCTGTTTGTGAGACATCCCGCCTTGGTGGCCTATCTAGCCCTGCGGGAAACCGTGGCTTGGTCGTCGCATGGCTTCAGATATCAAGTTGGATGAGAATGACCGTCGCGACCTGTGATATTAGGACCGCTAGCGGTTGGCACCGTTCTTCCGATTGGCGCGCACTCTGGTGAGCACGCCCCCGTTGATCCCAAGCTTTTTGAACAGCTCGGAAAATGCTTCGGTGCCGAGCTGTTGGATGCTTGTGCTGTGCTGTGCCGCATAAACCTTGAGTGCGATAGCCTCGGCCGACGCGAGATAGACGACGACGCCCTTCAAGCTCGGTCCGCCCTGCCCCGGAGGAGCTTCAATGATGTCCCGTGGAGGTGCCTCATCTTTCTTTTCTGCCGGCGGCTCCTCTGGGGCGGCAACGTCCAGCGGCGTCAAAGCCTGCTGGCCCGGCTTAAAGCTCAGCCCCTTGACGCCCATCTTCCGTTCCACCGCCACCCTCGCCTCCTACTTTAAGCGATTATACTTACTAGAGCTACGAACCGCTAGCGGTCAGGGACTGCTCAGCAAATTGGAGGAGCGCGTTCAGTTCGGAGGCGGCCTTGCTCGCGGGCTCGGACTCAATGACCGTCCGGGAGGTTTCGAGGGCAGCGCGGACAGCCTCGTACCGAGTGATCGTGCAAGGTGCCACGCCGAAGAACTCACCGTATGCCTCCGCCAGCGCCGATCGGGCTGCCACAACGGCCGGTGCGTCCCTAGAACCCGTCCGGGGCGGACACAGCGTCAGCAACAGGTGGGTCCGGACGTGGGACCTGGTCCTGTAGATCTCGACGAGCGTGGGCCGGATAGCGCGCACGTCGAACACTGCCGGCAGGACCGGTACGAAGACCAGGTCGCTCGCGGACGCGACTATCCCGGCCGTGCCGTCGGCGCGAGGGGGAGTGTCGATGACGAGCCAATCCAGGCCCTGCCCTCGCGCATCCTCGATTGCCTCGACCAAGCCTATTGGGTCGGCCAACTGCGCTACGCCCGGCATCGTCGTCCGGCCTTCGGCCCACTCGGCCGCGCTCGCTTGCGGGTCCATGTCGAGGACCGCCACGGTTTTTCCGGCGGCGGCGGCGGCACACGCGAGACCAAGGGCTGTGGTGCTCTTTGCCACTCCACCTTTCTGCGCGACGAAGCTGATGACGCGCATGCCGCCTCCCGATGCTGGCTGCTACGTATCAAAATCGCGACCGCTACGCAACTCGTAACAAAGACCGCTAGCGGTCTAACGAACGTGATGTTTTTAGCTTACGAAGTCGGTCCAGAATCCCATCACGGACCGACGTTGCGAGCGAGTGCGGGAAGCCTGTGGGTAGACCAGCCAACGTCTCCTCCAGTGCTCTTGGCACCGTCGTCGCGAGCTCCTCGAACAATGCCTCCGTGGTCGAGGCGCCGATGCTCGCGATAAGTGCCGTTTGCAGGAAGTGTCGGGGGAAGATCGAGTCGATCGTGTAGTGCCGGTTCTCGCCGACCGCCATCGACAGGCGGAACCGGTTTCGGCGGAGCTGACCGGCATCGACGGCGGGCTGGGCCGATAGGACATCGTAGAAGGGCGTCATCCCGAAGCGGCCGCCCGGACGCAGGAACACGCTCACGTTCTTGGCGTGCCCGTCCGTGGCGCCCAGCAGCCAGAACGCGATGTTGGCTTTCAACAACGCGCCTTGGTCGGCCGCAGGATCGTCGCTGCTGGCGAGAAGCCGCAGCAGCCGCGGTAGGCCAGGTCCGCCGTCAGACTCGTATTTGAAGGCGGGCGGTGTCCCCGTCGCCTGGCACATGTCCTCCTGGGGCAAGCGGAGGAGGCGCCCGTCCTGGGTCCATCGGCGATCGAAGCGCTCGACCACCAGCGTGCGGCGGCCGGCGAACTCGGCCATCTCGACGCGTGCCGTGGGAAGGCCGAATGCCCCCATGAGTCGCATGCAGAGATACTCGTTCTCAACGCTCTCGGAGAGGTCGACGCCGTCGGGCAGGCGGCCGATCGCTGGCTTCAGGATATGCGTCGTCGGCGTGGGGCCGACCGGCATGCACCAGCGTCCGTCCTGGAAGAGGAGGGCAGTCTTTTCCTGGGCACCGGCGAGTGAGATGCGAAACGCCTGGTCCTCCGTCATGCCGAGCGGTGCCCTCGCGAGATCGGCGAGCAATGCCGCGATCGCCTCGTCAGAGATGGGGATCGCGTCGATGGTGCCCGCCGGACCTGGTTCGCCGTCTGCAGGAAGGAACTGCAGCGCGCCCACGCAATCACGACCGATCGCGCCGAGCAGGCTGAAGGCGTCCGTTCCGTCCGCTTGGACGCGTGCGGCGATCTGGCGCCGGATGGTGTCATTGTCAGGGAGCAGATTGTCGAACACGGCGATCACCGGGGCGCCGACATAGCGATCCTCCCGAAGCGGAAGGGACAGCGAGACGGGCAGGGCAGGGGGCCAGTCAAGCCAGGATCCGTTGTAAGCGAAGTCCACGGCACCCGATGGCTCCCGGCGGAGCAGACCGACGAGGCGGCCGTTCATGAACACGCGCAGGGGAGAATGGCGAGCCTTGCGCGCCATCAAAAAGCGGTCTCAATGTCGGTATCGCTAGCGGTCGAGCGTGACCTGACCATGATCTCCAGACCCAGTGCGGCCATGGCATCCATGAGGGTGCTCAGCTTGGCATCGGCAGTTCCGGCCTCCAGGGCGGAGATCGTCGCCTGGCGTAGGTTGATCCGCTCGCCGAGTTCACCTTGAGACAGCCGCATCTTCTTGCGCTGCCGTCGCAGGGCAGCACCCATGGCCCTCGGGTTTCGTACGATGGTGTCCACCTATACGCTCCAGCGCTTCCTGTGCTACTATACGCCAGAGCGTATTAGACGACAATATACGGCAGGGCGTATTGGGTCACGTCAGGCAGGTCGTGGGTCCGTCTGGCATATAATGCGGCACCTCACGCTATCCGTCCCACGCTCCTGTGGTGGAGGTTTGATGCACCCGGAAGACGGCGACTTTGAGGATGATGAGTCGCTCCCTGGAACGCCGGTGCTGGAGACGGCTCGGCTGCTCCTGCGGCCATTCACGGAGACGGACGAGGCGGAGCATGCCGTCCTATGGGCCAAGCCGGAACTGGTTCGCTTCTTCCAGCCTGAGGGTGAGAAGGCGATCCGGCACGCGGCGAGAAACGCGAACACCTATACCCGTATGTGGGCCTTCAACGGGGAACGGGGTGGGCTGGCGGTGTTCGCCGTTATCGAGCGTGCGAGCGGCCGCTTCATCGGCCACCTCGGCATACGCATCAATCGCGACCTGGAAACGCCTGAGTTGACGCTGATGCTGGACAGCGCGGTATGGGGGCAAGGATACGCGACCGAAGCAGGGATCGTGGCTCTTGGTTATCACTTCGCGAACTTCGAACTCGACGAGGTGGTTGCGGTCGTCATGGAGGGCAATACCGCGTCGCACCGGGTGATGCAGAAGCTCGGCTTTGCGCCCGCAGGTCCGCATCAGCAATGGAACATGATCATGAGCCTTTATCGGCTGACGATTGAGCGCTGGCGGGCGTGCTTGGGCGAAAGTAAGCGATCCTTCTTAACACCTGACGAAAAGATCGAGGATCAATGTCTTAACCGCTCACAGTACAAATATTTGATGTTTTAAACCGCTAGCGGTCGGAACTCATTCACGGTGCGCCTGGGCTAGCATCGCACCGATCAGGGGCCACTGCTTCAGCCGACACCTCGCCGCGGCCGTAGCGCTCAAGCACGCTTCGGAGCTTTTGGTAATCGGCTGAGGCCCTGTGTTCTCGGCACGTCACGGCCAGGTTCTGCATCTGGCCAGGTAAGCCGCCATGCTCCAATTCATTCAGCTGGGCATTGGCTCGAGTGCCCGTCGCCTCGGCCCAGTCCTCAAACGCCGCTTTGGCCACCGGCGAGAACGGGCAACGGCGGAACCGGTCCATGAGCGCACGGCGGAACAGCTCTCCCAATCTGCGGTCGCCGCATGCGTCCAAGCCTTGAAAGCTCATCCCGAAGCCAGCCTTGAACCCTTCGGTGTTCTCCAAATGACCCTCTACCGGCTGCGCCCTGGTCCAGGAGGTCGGCATCAGCACCATCGTGATAACGAGCGCACCCATCAAAAGGATCGTGCGTTGAGGGATGCAGGTCGGCGCGGGCTTCAGAGGAGTCATTGATCGTCGGAACCACCCTTGGTGGTCGATGTGAGCAGGCCCAATCGATCAAGGCGGATTTCGCCGCTCAAATCTGTCAGAGGATAGTCCTCCGGATAACCAGCGTCGAACATATTGCTAGACTTCCATGCATACAGTTCGATCATCAACCCGTCCGGATCGCGCACGACGGCAACGTACTTGGATCGCGTTTGATACTCATCGACCACGTCAGCCCCGGCGCAGAACGCCTGCCTTACGGCGAACCGGATCTCGTTGACCTCAATCGTCAACCTGAAGCCGATCCTGTCTTGTTGTTCCTGTCCCGCGACGTCGAGCGGCGGGCGGCCGCTCTTGATCCAGTAGTATGTCATTAGGCCCTGGGCGCGCTGCAGCTTGAGGAACTCGTCGGCGTCCTCGCGAAAAGCGCTCTCGAGGGAGATGTCGAACGCGTTCGCGTAGAAATCACTCGTCCGGTGCACGTCGTCTACGTAGAAGTTGAGGTAGAATCGCGGAATGGTCGGGATCAACGGTGACGGCGGCGCAGCAGTGCTTCCTTTTTTCGTGTTGGATTGCGTTTTCGACAGCGCCGGCCGAGGCGTCTTCATCAGCGGACCCCCAGCCTCTTGCCACAATCCGGTTGCGACCGCCCGTTCTGCATGGTCAACACCTCGATGCTTCCTGACGCCCCATCGTATCGCGCCCGCGTTCCCCAGCGCGCCGGATCCTGCCAACCGGGCGCTCCAGGCTGGACACCGCCGTCGTTAATAGTTTCCGCGCACAGTCGGCCGGCCGAATGGCTGGCGAGCAGCTTGCCGTCCTCGACAATCGCCAGCTTAGCGGGGCAGACCCCATAATCGCGCGTGGATGATGCTGTGTTAGGGCCGTCGTCGCAGACCTTCGGACCCTGCCCGGCGATTGACAGGACGAAGGTCCGAGCGCCGTCGACGAAGGCAACCGAATAGATCGGCAAGGCACCGCCGGGACCGCCGGGCGGGTTGGCGATCTCGCGCGGCCACAAGGCATCGTTGATGTCCTTGGGCCGCCCGGAAGGAGCATGGTAGCTCAGCGCGAGGAGCCGCCAGCCCTGGAGAGGACCGCCAGTAGGGGAGGCGGCGGCCGTGTCGGTGTCGCTCAGGATGAGAGGTTGACCGTCGCGCGTCCTTGCCGTCCGCGTTGCGCTCTGGGCCGCGACGTTGCCTTTCGCCGCCATGCAATAGGCGAAGTGTCGGTTGTAGGCGTCCTGGATCTGCAGATTGTTCGCCGTGACCTGCCGCGGCGTGGCGCCGGGCCCATTCAACTGGTTCGCGATCGGCTGCAGCACTTGGTCGGTGGCCGCCATGCATTCGTGGCGATCGGCATCAAATGCCTCCGGCGATTTGCCGGCGCCGGGTGCCACCGGCACCGTTGGGCCGATCACCGCGCAGGACGTCAGGAGAGCGGAGATGGTGACGGCGGCCGCGGGAAGGAGTGAGCCGGA
>CBDAQS010000001.1:0-59566 GCA_965199135.1 Acidobacteriaceae bacterium
CTTACGGGTGCCATCGGCACCTCGCGCCTGCAACTGTGCCATGTAGACAAGCTTCATGAAGTCGGCTGTCGTCTTGCCACTGCCGACAGGTCCGACACACCATGCATAAAACAGCTCACCTGGAATGTAATCAAGGATAAACTGCTTACCCGTCAGCGTCGGATTGTAGTCGATCGTTTCCATTCAGACCGTCGAGTTGACGCCGGCAGGCAGGTGGCACTCTCCTGCCGCATCACATGCCGGGCAGCGTCGTGCCAGGACATTGACATCGTGCGGGCAGCGATTGAGCTGCCGCGCGATCCGATATCGCGTCTCCCGCGCCTCCGGTGTGAGGTCGCAGGGTTGCAGATACGATCGCACCGGAGGCAGAACCCCCGGCATCTCGCACGCGGCCATCAGCGGGTGAGCCCCTTGTTCGATCCCAGCGACTTCTTCATCGCCTGGATCATGTTAGGGGGCGGCATCTGCGACGGCCCCATCGGGGCACTGGACGCGACCGGCACGCCGCCCTGGGGCATCATCGCATTGCTGGTCTTAGGTGCGACCTTAATCGGCGCCTTGACCACCGTTTTCGCGGCACCCATCCGTCCCGCCTTCCCCGAAGTCGAAGGCTTCTTGGCTGTCGGCTCGGGCTTCGCGCTGCGCTTGGCAGGACCGTCCCGCTCCGGCATGCGCGCCGGCTTGCCCGCGATCTGCATCGTGGGGTTGTCGTCCGGTCCCTGCTTGGGCGCCACGATATGCTTGCCGCTGTCCGTCATTGCTCTTCCCTTCATGTTCGCCATGAGGGTCTTTGACTTGGTCGGGTCTTTCAACGATGCCTCCCTGCCTCGATCGCCGCCACAACGCTTGTCGGTTGAGGTTGCTGCACGTGCCGTCACGCCACGCATATGTCATACACCGCCGGAAGCCGATACGATCCTCTTCCGACTTGAACCTCAAGCTAGCCCCCGAGGTTGAGGTTGATCGTGAAGGCTTGCGCGACACCGCCCTTGGCCCCCAGACCTCCGGTGATGCTCGCATCCAGACCCGACGCCTTGATCGTCATCTCGATCAGCTTGGCCCGCACCGGATAGGGGCAGTCATTGTTATGGATCATGTTGAAACTCGTCTTCAACAGTTCCACCGCCTGCATCTGCGCACGCACACGGAATGACGCCCCTTCCTTGCGCAAGGCCTCGATCGCCGCCTTGACCTCCGCACGAAAGGACGGGTTCAAGCCCAGCCTCTCGAACTCCTCCCGCTCGATCCCGTACGCCCGGCATATCTCCTCCGGGGTCTGGTCGCGCATCGCCAACTCGATTGGCAGCGTACTTGGCCAAAGGCTTGAGAGCGGATCATTAGGTGCGTGCGGCTGCACGCGAAACGGGATGGCGACAGCATTACTCATTGGACATGCTTCCACGTCTGTCGTGATTGGATCATTCCAATATTACGCCTCGTCACGCCATACATCTCCGCAATATCAACCTTGCTGCCTTCCGCAACACGTATCGCCCTAACCTGATCTTCGGTCAGCTTTGCTGTCTTGATTTTCATTACGCCTCGGGATTGACGCCCCTTGGCGACCATATCGTCAACGTTTGCCTGGTTGTCACCCTCAAATAAATGTTTGACTTCAACACATGCTGGCGTGTCGCACGAGTGTAGCAAAAACTCTGACGGCCACACGCCATACTCTAGAAACCATGCAACGCGATGGGCGCGCTTCCACCCTGCGCCACCTCCACCTATACCGAACTTGCCGTAACCGTACTTGTTTGTCGACGCCGTCCACAAACGACAGCCGCATGCTACGACTTCAGTCTTAGCGAAAAAAACGAGCACGGAGCTTGTCGTCTGTGTGCGACTGCATGGTCTAGTCCGATGCGAGCCGGGTCGCAGCCTCAGGCTGCGACGTTCTTGCCGTTCGTCTTGCCCGTACCAGCCGCTCCGGTCGTGTCGGTCGACGGGTCGCCCTGACCCTCGCCGGTCGCCGTGGCAGGGGTCTCGGCCGTGGCCGCAGCAGGAGCCTCGGCCTCCCCGGTCGCTGCCGGCTCCGGCAGGGTCTCGGCCTCGGCCGCCGCAGCCTGCGGCGTCGGCCCCCCGGTATTGGCGGTGTCGGCCGAGGCGTTGGACATGTGACCCGGCCGCCTCGCATTGGCCGCCAGCTCCTCCTCGGCCGGCGTCTGCTGACGCAACGTCGACATGTCGCCGGCCGACCGCGTGCCGATCGTGCGACCGGGTGTCGGCACCGCCATGCTGCGCTGCGCGAGCGGCAGATGCGTGACCCCATCGGCAGCCGGCGTCGGAGACTTGGTCGGATCGGGCGCACCCCCGACCACCGGCACCGGCAGCTCACCCGGCCGCGACTTGGCCGGGGGCATGAACCCGGCCTGGATCGGAGCCTGCGCGAGCGGGGCCATGTTGCGCACGTTGCGCGCCGCCGCCGGCACCGCCGACGCATTGAGCGGCAGGGTCACGCCGCCGCTCGGGCTCGTGCCCCCCGGCGCGTTCGTCTCCGCGCCGGCCTTGCCTGTCGCGCCCGCGCCGGCCCCGGTCGAACCCTGGCGCGGCCACATGTCCCTGTCGTCCTCGTCGTCGAGACCCTGCAAGCCGACGAGATAGGCCTTCGTGCCGTCCTTCATCACCAACGGATCGGTGACCGGCCGCCAGGAGGGAACCGTCGACCCGTCCGTCAGCTTGGCTTCCAGCGCCCCGGCCGCCTTCGATGGACCATCCCCCTCCATCTCGAGCGTGGCATACATCAGCGCGCCCGACATGACGGTGACAAAATGAAACATGTAGATCGACATGTGAAACTCCTCCCGCGCCCACCATGGCGGTGCGACATCTATGATCGCGGCCCGATCAGTTGTCCAGCGGGGGCTTGTAACGGTCCATGCCGATCAGGGTCAGGTAATCGCTGTCACGATCCTCCTCGGCAACCTCGACCTCGTACCGGATACCACGCTTCTTCATCAACTGGTAAACCGGCAACTTACGATAGAGCGTCATGTCCTGCATGACGATCATGGGGAGGTGCTGACCACCCGGTCCCTTGATCCCGGTATAGATCAGCCCCTTGATCGCCATGGCTCGCCCCTGCGCACGCTTATTGCTGCGCGTACTTCTCAGCTCCCGCACGGTCAAGCCCGAACTTCTCCATCATGAAATCAATCAGTTCCTCCCGCGTATTGAAGTCGACAGCGTAGGCGTCATCCCCGCCCACCTTGACCGGGGTCACACGCGGGTCGTTCGACATATCATGCCGGATCGTATCCGCCCGCTGCCTGGCCTCGGTGCGCTTCAGCAGGTCGGTCACGATCTCGGGGATCGGTTTCGGGCTCCTGACCAGCTCGACCACCATCTCGCACGGCAGGATGTCGTAAACCTTCCGGTGCGCCGCCTCGCCGAGGCTGATCCTCTCGGCGATCGAGAGCCTGGTCTTCATCGTCTCTTCGAGCAAATCCTGCATCGTCATATCGAGCATGCGGACCATGACTTCCGACTTCGTATGTTGGATCGTTGGCTCCCAGCTCTTGACCATCCGGTTTGCCTCGGCGAGAAACTGATCTGCGACCACTTTGGCCTTGGCGACCGCATCACGGTAGGCTTCGATCTTTGTCATGGTCCGCACTCTCCCTTAGATGCCTAGCGTTGCCTCGATCGCCTCCAACCTGTCAAGTACCGTCATCTCTTCCTTGGGCGCGTCCTCGGGCGCTTCGTCGGGCACTTCGTTGGTTGCTACGGCAGCGGTATTGACCGCCGTCGCTTGCATGGGGGCGCGGTCATCGCTCGGCGTGTCGATCTCGACCAAAGCCGTGCGTATCTTGTCGGCAGCTCGATTAAAGCGCGAGAGTTGATCGTGAGCTGTTACAGAATGACCCGTCATTCTTCGCACTACATCTTGTAGTTCTTTAATAGTTCGTTTGTCGGCGAGTTGAGTTGCAAGCATATCATCATACCACTCGACCGGTTTGTTCTTGGGCGGCACATTACCCTGATAGAACGCCTGACAACTTGTCAGCGCCAGAGTGCGAGTCGCGTCACGATCAGCTAGCTTGACAAAGAGGCAGACCGCCCACGTGGCGCTTGGCGCTGTCGGTGGGTACAATGCCATGCCGGTTGATATGAGAACCTCAATCTCGCGCCAGCGACGCTCGCCGCGATGGTTGATATAGTCGACCCATAGTTTCGGCTTCATGTCTATCTCCTAGATCAGTTCAACGAACGTATCGTTCATGAGCTTAGCGACTACAATGGTTTCACCTTCGGGTTTGCATAGGTACTGCACCCCCGTAAATTTCACAGGCGAACCCACCATAAGGCGGCTCATACGACCATCACTGGCGATAACGCCGGCCAACGTCAAGCCCGCACCCGCACGCTTCACCGACCAGTTCTTCAGCTTAACCAGGGTCGTCACACTCTCAGTCGGCATGTCGCAAGGCATCTCGATCTCCCGCTGTTGATTGGCCGAACTTGGCCGGCAGCGGGCCGAGGTGTCAAGTCTCACACCCAACCCCCCAGCGGGTCACGGTTCCGGCGTAGTTCCTCCACGCGTCCGGCAGCGGTCCTCAGGGGGGCGCCCCGTTAACCTTAACACTACAGAGCTGTGGCGGCCGGACTAATCCCGTGCTTGTATTGATGGGCCGGAAGCAACCGGTTCGGAGTGACCAGCAATGACTGCCAGCAAGACTGCAAAGCGCACCATCAAGACTGTCGAGACCGTCCGCCATCCCCGCGCAAGCTCCGCTTGTCGCCGCACGGTCGCCGCGACGAAGCCCAAGCCCACCGTGATCAAGCGTGGTCAGGCTGCCATCGGCGGCGTCTTCGCCACGGGCGTGCTGACCATGACGGGTCTCAGCCTGTCCCACCTGGCCAGCGGCTTCGCCCTCGCCACGCATCGGCCCATCTCCGAGGGATGGATCATGGCCGGCGCGACCGACATCGGCTTCCTCGCCTGCGAAGTGCTGCCGTTCCTGGTCGCCGGTGCCGTGTGCTCGGACCTGAAGCATGCCCGCCTCGCCTTGTTCGCCGCCGTGGTCGCCGCCTCGGGCTACTTCAACTTCCTCTCAATGGGACCGTGGGGGCTCGCGGTTCCCGCCTTGATGGTCATGTTCGCGCACTTCGCCTCGCGCATCCTCCTCGGCCGCTCCCACTAGGGGGCGCGTCGCGTCCCTAGTCGCCTCCCTCACACACAAGGATTAGTCCCATGCGCAACCTTCACAACATCGAGCCTATCCTCCGCCCTGGCAGCGGCCCGCAATATCGTGGATGGGATGCTGACGGCTGTCTCTTCCACATTCGCCGCGACGGTCGCGCCTGGCACGCCTATACGCCGGACCGGGTCTCGCACATCTACCAGGCAACCCTAGGCGCAATCTCCATTTCCCTCGCCAAGCGTGGGAAGTCGCTCTAAGCCCCTCACCCTCACACAAGGATCAGTCCCATGCGCTACGTGTACACAGCCCACTATTCCGACAGGTTCCACAACACCGGTTGCGGCAAGGTCCGCTACACCCGCAAGTATGAAGCGGTAAACGCATGCCACGCCTACGTGCTTGATCGCGAGGCTTGCGCCCGGCGGGATATGGAGCGTTTCGCCCGTCTCAGAGGCGAGGCCAACATCCGCTATTCGGAACAGCGTCGCAGCGACAGCGACAGCCTGGCCGGCCTGCTCGGCCGTCTCGCCTCGCTCATCCCGAGCCATCGCGGCGCGCACACGCCCATGCTCGATGTCACCCACAACGGCTTCCGCGTATACGTCAAGAGGCACGCGATATGATGCGCCGCGACACGCTGCGCCTCGCGCCTCATCTCGTGCGTCTCGGCTCGACCGTGACGCTGCCCGACAAGACGACAGGGCCAGTCGTGAAGATCGGCAAGGTCTATATCTATGTAGGTGTGAAGGGAGGCATTCGCAGGCTGCACCCGAACGCGCTCTAGGATTGTCGCGAGCAAACCCCAGGTGTAGGAAAGCCCTCGGATCATCCGAGGGCTTTCCTGTGTCTGAGATCGAAGACAAGCTGCGCGCCATGCTCAAGCGCAGGATCAAGAGCGATGCCGCCTACCTGGGGGTTGCGAGACGTATCGCACGCGAGAACGCGGCCCTCGATCGAGGACTAATCCGCAAACAGCGCAAGGCCGAGGCCAAGGCGCAATGGGCGCCCAAACCCGTCGCGCCCCTCACGCCCAAGGTCGAGCTGGCAGCGGTCGGACGCATCTCGCATGACGGCGCAGGAGGGCGCTGGTCCCGTGATCGGTTCGGGCGCGTATGGATCATCACGCGGAGCGCCCACGGCTGGCACGCGGAGGGGCCGCACGACGTCCGCGAGGATCACGATCTGGTCCCGACACTCAATCGCGCCACGTCCGCAGAGATACGCGCCAAGATCAAAACTATCGGCCGTGACCTAAAGCCCTATCATCGTATAGTGCCTCACTAAAAACTTGTTGTCGCGTTGATTTACCACGCTCCGCTAGGGGCCGCGCCTCTGCGCAATTTAGTACGGCAGCCAAACCAAACCCGTAATTGATGGGCTGGCTGCCTGTTTTGGATTTGCATTGAGTTAGTGATCACCCTGCGGATTGACCAGTAACGGATGGTTTAAAGGGGTCTATATATATTCTATCTAAGAAAAATATATAGTACCGTCACCCTTTTTGCTAAGTTGTTTGGTATACGCCCAATACAAGCATTACAACGCTAACCAAAACGGCGCGCATATATCCCGATTAAGCTGCCTAGCTGTCTATTACAAATAAATTCCTGTGATTGTTGACTTTTTGCCGCTAGCCGCTAGGCAGATCGCTAGGCAAACGACAAGGATTGGCAGATCGCATGACAGAACACAGCCTCAAGACGGTGATTTTCCGCTGTCGGCGAGATGAACTTGGCCTCATCCAAGCACGAGCCGAGGACTATTCGCGTACGATATCCGGCTACGTGCGTCAGATGGTGGGCGTCATCGACCACGACGAAGCCAAATTACGTCATGTGTGCGAGGCCTTCCATAGTACGAGCGCGCTTCACGCCAAGCGGGCCAGCAAGTTCGCACCCGATCGAAAATTGACGGAAATTGTCCAAGCGAAGCTGAGTGGCGAGACAGCCGCATGGGTTCGTGACGTCGCGACGCGAGGAGGTTGGCGCGAAGGGCTGGCATACCGTGCGATCCTTTGGACGGCTCGCGTCGAGGACTGGCAACCCGTCGCCGCTCCTGACGAGATGCTGCCGCTCGTGATCGAGGTCCCGGCCGCGCTGGTCAACACGCTGATCGCACGCTCGGCGACAGAGCTCGGCCCCTCCGATCTGGCGAGCCTGCTCGATGCGGGAGCCATATCCGAGATGGTGAGGCTGCAACTGCCGGGCTGGCAGGACTACGCCGCGAGGTTACACGACATCATCATTCATATCGGCACGACATATTATGGTGTCGTGACCGATGGGGTGCCGCCGATACCAAAGGCGGCTATGGTCAAGTTTGAGTACGTCGATCGAAACCAGCACGCGTATCACCTGAACCGCATTATCAACATGAGTGGCGTGCCGGCACAGACGCTTCTAGGATGGTTCGCAACCTTGATAATCCATGGGAAGAACCGCATTAAGCTCCCTGCTGCCATGATGAAGAGGACATGATGCCTGCGACCACACCCCGGACTGAAACCGTCTCGATCGGCTTGAGCCGGGAGGAGCTGGCAACCGTGAAGGCCAGGGCCGAGGCGTGCCACCTGTCGGCGAGCCGGCTTGTGGCGACGCTGGCGCTGCGGCAGGTGGCGCCGGAGGCCGACGCGACGACGCGGGCGTGGCTCGACAAGGTGAGGCTGACGCGGGCGAGCCGCGACCATCGCGTGTCCGCGGTGATCCGGTGTCAGGATATGGACGTCGTGCGCGCGGCGGCGCGGAGGGTCGGGGCGAGCCCGCACGCCTGGTTGCAGGCCGTGGCTGTCGTGGGTGTTCCGACAATGCGGGTCGAGGCGCCGGGCAGTCTGACGGGACAGCCGGCGGCGGATCGCCAAGCGCTCGACCTGCTGGCGGGCACGCTGGCGGCGCTGCTGATCGACTACACGCCGTCCCGCGCCGTCACCCTCGGTGACAGGATGCGGGAGCTTGCCGGCCTCGATGGGGAGGCGGTCCTGACGGGGCCGGCCATTCGCAGGGCCGCGCTAAGCCGCTTCCTGACCCCGCCACGAGAAGGCAATGTCGTCGAGCTGCGCCCGCCCTCCGGGAACCAGGCGCGGCTCAAGACTTTCGACAGCGTCGAGGCCGAGGGAGCGGAGCTCGCGGCGCAGGCGGAGCCTGTCGCGGCACACCCCGGCTTTCACGTCAGCGGTGGCGTCGTGTCCGATCTGGCCGGGAACCAGGCGCGGCTCAAGACTTTCGACAGCGTCGAGGCGTGTAAGCTGGCGCTGCAATCGTGCATCGACTGTTACGAGTGTGTCGACTGTGTCGACTGTCGGCACTGTACCTCATGCACGACATGCGGGCAGTGTCGCGATTGTCGGGAATGTGTCGGCTGCATTGCGCAGGTCGGTAAGGTGGGAGCCAACGGTTTGACAATCGCGACGACCTGAGACATGATCAGTTATCGGATTAGTCCGGTGGGTCACACATAAGGGTTATGACATGAAGATCATCGATGCGGCCGAGTTTGTGCTTTGCGCTACGAACTGCGGCAACCTATATCCCTCGTTTTGTCACCTCGCGCGCTTTACCAGCACATTACCCACGGCTCCCGAGCAAGAGCGTTATTGGAGAGCGTTCATCAAGGAACGCGCTTTAGGCATTGTAGGGCAGCAATGTTATGGTCGGGGTGACGCCATCGATATGACCCGCACTCAGTTCCGCGAGGCAGTTTGGGAGTTGCGACGCTATTATCACGAGCACATTCTGGAATGTTAGTGTGAGGTCATGCGGCGGCGCGACAATCCTTTGGATTGTCGCGCCGCCGCATCGCCGGACACTGGTCAGTCCGATTAGGAGTTAGGATTATGGAAATCGATGTAACGGCACTGTTCTACAGCGACACGTGGGCCATTTCGGGCTCGCGAGCGACCCACGGTGAGGGTGCTGGCCCGGCCACGTGGGAAGCTGCCAAGGTCGAGGCGGCCGAGCGGCCCATCCTCTCGACGCCCGCAGAGATCGCGGCGTTCAAGACCTACGTCAAAGACTTCGGTGCATGGTCGGATGAGGAGATCGCAGCGTGGTCCGACGTCGAGTGCAATGCGTTGCTGGCGCAAATGGTGGCCGGCGACAAGCGCGAGATGGGTATGGACGACGCGGTACAGGGTGCCGATGCCGAGCTTTGGGACGCGATTGCGGACGACATGGCCGAGGGGCGCATCCCATCGAATATGTGGCGGAGCGATGATGGCAAAGTCTATTATTACGTAGGAAGCTGACAACACCCTGAGCCTAGGACACAAGGCCCGGCATCGCTGCCGGGCCTTTTTGCTGTCCTGATATGGGGCGACTTACCGTGTGAGATTTAACTTGACCGGCCACTAGAACCTAGTCTAAGACAAGGGTGCGGCTCGACCGCAGATGCAGATAACAGCAAGGGTCAAAGACAATGGCAACTCTGACGAAGGCCTCGAACCAATGGATGAAGCGTCCGAATGACGAACGCTTTGTGTCGCTGTACGAGATGGGAGCTAAGCTCCAACATGATCGCAGCATTTCGGCGCAGAAAGTTGTCGCCTCCCGTGACCTCACATGGTCGGTTGCGGGTGACGATCAGTTGTTCGGCTTGCAGGTCGAAGGCAAGCAAGGCGCTCCGACCAATCCGACGCATTGGGCTTTTGGACAAGCCTGCGCTCGTGTCGGCGCTCCGGCGAAGTACCTCCGAAGCCTGCCCTCGCCTATGGCAGCGGACTGCCTCAATTATGGGTTCAAGCATGCCCGCGACGTCGAGGACGTCGGCGTGCTGTTGCGCGTCAACGGCGAGCGCAGCTTGGCCGCGATGACCGGCCCGAACTATGGCCGCGTGTGGAACCATGAGATTGTCGACGCCTTGGCCGAGAAGTTCGGAGATGGCGTGTCGGGTGACTGGCGCGTGCCGGGCGAGTTCGGCAATCGTGTCGAGGTCACGAAGGCCAATACGACGCTTTATGCCGGCGACCGCGATATGTTCGTCTTCCTGGCCGACGAAGATAGGCGCATCGAAGTCAAAAACCGCCGCGACGGCAAGTCCGGCAGCCTGGCCCGTGGGTTCTTTGTGTGGAACAGCGAAGTAGGCTCCGAGACCTTCGGTTATGCCGACTTCCTTTTCGACTACGTCTGCTGCAATCGCATGGTATGGGGTGCGCAAGGCTATCGCGAGATCAAGATCAGGCACACGGCGAGCGCGCCGCATCGCATGCTTGAGGACGTCCTTCCGGCCATTCGCGCAATCGCCTCAAGCTCGGCCGCGCCGATCGAGGCGACGATCAAGGCCGCGCAGGAGAAGAAGATCGACGATCTCGCGTCGTTCCTCAAAAACAAGCGTTTCACCACGGCCGAGGTCACGGGCGCGATGACGGCCTTTGAAGTCGACGAAAACCGCAAGATGATTGATAAGGAAGGTGCCGCGACCGTGTGGGACGTGGTCACGGGCCTGACTGCCCATGCGCGCGGTATCGGCTGGCAGGATGAGCGTGTCGACCTCGAACGCAAGGCCGGCAAGCTGCTAGAGCTTGTCGCAATTCGCTGACAACATCCTAAGCCTAGGGCACAGGACTAGTCCTGTGTCTCGGCTTGTGATAGGGTCACAAGGTCACTAGGGAGGTAGGGTTATGACCTATACCGTATTCAGTACGATCGACCGCGTCGGGATTGAGATCGAGATCGAGGCGCAGGTTAACGTGACCCATTGGGGTTGCCCCGCATCCTGGTATGACCCCGGCGATGGTCCCGAATGGGAGATTGAACGCCTCGTGACATTGGAGGCGCGGCTGCCCCTCGCATACGAGCTTGACCTGTCCGAGGCCGAGCAAGATAAGCTCGACGAAGTGATTAACAACAAGATTGGAGAATGGGTGCAAGATTACGACGACGACTATGACTAGGTAAGCCTCTTGACCCGCATAAAAACCCGGCCCATAACAGGGCCGGGTTTTTTCGTTGTGAGGGTCACATGCGTACCATCGACGACTTCAACACCGCGACCGACAAGGGTCGCTTCTTCACCGTCGTGTTCGTCAAGCGCACGACGGGCGACATCCGGGTCATGAACTGCCGCCGCAACGTGGCGAAGCATCTCAAGGGCGGCGAGATCAGCTACGATCCGGCGACGCACAAGCTCATGCCGGTGTGGGACGTCGGAGCCAACGGCTACCGCTCGGTGCCCCTCGACAACCTCCTGAGCGTCAGGGTCGAGGGGCGCGAATACGCCTTTGTCGATGGTGAGTTCGTCGAGCGGGTGTCGGCATGAAGACGTTCCGATGCAAGGCCCCCGTGCCGGGTAATTATGGTGGGACGTTCAATGGGTGTCCTGCAATCTTCGTCGTGACTGCCGATACCATCCATGCATGGTGGATTACGGCAGGCGATAAAAATGTGACGGTAGATGCGTGGGACATCGAACAGGGAAGTTTTGCCCCTAACACCCGTGGCATGCCGGCACGCTGCACCATACGAAAGAGGCACGGATGAAAGTCTATGTCATCATGGGGAATGATTACCCCGACGGAGTCATGACCGACAAAAGCACGGCGGAAGAGTTGTGCGAGCTTCGCATGGATGCGCAAAAGAGGCGCAAGGGGATCAAGGGTGACCCGTGCGAACGCGGGCCGCGCATCTATTGGCGCACCTACGAGTATGAGCTGGATGGCGAACCATCGGCTAAGATCGCGTGTCGCGTATGCAAGACGACCGACCCGACCATGTTCTTGCGATGCACAAGAGCCGATTGCACCAATGGCAGGGGTTAAGAGACCGATCTGCCCCGGTTGCGGCGAGCCTGCCCTGCTGACCGATGATCGGTTCGGAGGCAAGTACGAGTGTCCCGACTGCGACATGTGGGCGTGGGGCGGCAAGCCGTTGCGCACGCGACAGGAGAACCTGCAAGCCCGCAAGGACTTCAAGCTCGGGCGACGTCGCGTCGTCAACGTCGAATGGGACGACACGCCCGAATGGGCCAAGGTCCTCGGCGTGGCCCATCCCGCGACGCTGGACCAGATCGACAAGGCGTTTCGGCGCGTCGCGTGGAATGCGCACCCGGATTATGGCGGGTCGGTCGACGCGATGATGCGGATCGTCGCCGCGCGAGACGCAGCCTATGCCGAGATCAAGGGGCTGTTCGCGGACACGATCGAAGAGAAGGCGTGGGAGCTGTAACAATGAACCTTGATAAAGACGACCTCGTGATCCTGATCGCCAGGCGTTCCCTGTGACGAGGCCGGTCGATCGTCCGCACCGGAAGCACGGCCGGCCCCAGGGCTTGAAGGACAGGCTCCCACGGCGCTGCAAATACAGCTTCGCGCAGATGCAGGCGGTCCACGACCTCTCGCGGACGGTGAAGAGCTATACGGTCATTGCGAAGGCTACGGGCGTCCATAGGCGCACCGTCGAATGGTATCTGATCGGCAACTGGCCGCGTGCATTCCTCGAAGCCCGTGTCAGCGGCGACGACGTCCGCGCCATGCCCGAGACGAGAAAGCCTCGGGCGAAACCGAACCTGTACGTGCCCACCTGGGACTGAGAGGATTAGTCCGATGATTGACAAGGCGACTGACGAGCCGATCGACAATGGAAGCATCTTGGCGCATGTCAACGAGTTAGTGGAAGGTATGCAGGCAAGATATCCCGACGATCCCAAGATCGCTTGCACGGTGCTCGCCAACACTCTCGGCGCGATGGTCGTCGCTTGGCAGCGCGCGGACGCGGAGGCGAACACGCTTCGAGGGCTGCTGCGGACCTACCATGACATGGTCGACGCCGGCCGTGAAGTCCTCCTCGATATTGTGGATAAGTACAAGCTTGACATGGGTTGATAACCGCTGCTTTGTCGGCATCGGAGCGGTGAGGGTGTCACATGGCGGATCAATCGAGACGACGGTTCCGCGAGGGCGTCGAGGACTTCTCGGATACGCCCAAGCGTCTTGAGGCCCTGATCGCATCCGGTCGATGCAGCGGTGTCGTCAACTTCCACACGATCAGCATGGCTGACGGCACGTCCAAGCTCGGGATGGTGGCAGGTGGGATGACGGGCCAGGACATCTTCGATGCCTGTTGTGTCATCCGTCGAACCATGATGATGATGCAAGGCATGGTCGAGACGCAACCTCTTGCGGAAGCGATGTCCGATACTCTGCCGCCGGCTGATGACGAGACCACGCCCGTCAATGCGTCGGCGTGCCAATTGTGCGCTCGCGACTACTGGACGGTCCTTGCCAAGTGCGATTATCGCGCATGCCCCAAGGGATTGTTCTACTCTTGAAGGTCAAGGCGCATTTCGGACGTTCGACGTCGTGTGCCGTGATCGCGCACGGCGAGCGCCCGGTTGCGGTGACGGATGGCGAGCTGATCGGGCGCTGGTATCGGATGGAAGGGCAAGGCTTTCGTATCGTCGAGCTATCCGAAGGTGCGGGCGGACCTTGTCTGGCACTTGTTCATGTGAACAATCCAGGCGAAGTCCTCATGACTGTGCCGCTTGATCCGAACATTTCCGATACCGACATGCTGCGAAGCTTGCTAGGCGGTTACGAGCTTGACCAGATGCGTACAGTAGGAGGACGCCAATGAACCAGTTTCAAGCCTTGCGCCGCGCGAACACGACACGACAAGTCGAGTGGGACGGTGACGAGGTTCTTGTCGGCCCGCTCGGCGCACTCTTCAAGGCTAACGAATTGGCAGGCGAGGTGGGTGAATTGTGCAACGTCGTCAAGAAGCTTGTGAGGGAGGCGTTGGACATTCGAGGATCGCAGGCAATGCTCATTGATTTGGCAGATGAGGTAGGCGACGTCATGATCTGCCTTGATCTGCTGGCGGCGGAGTACGGTATCGATCTTGCCTATGCGGTGGAGTGCAAGTTCAATAAGACATCCGAGGAGCGAGGGCTGCGGACGCGGTTGACACTTCGGCCCTAGACGTTAGAGCTAGACCGGGGTCGGTTATCGAGGAGAG
This sequence comes from Acidobacteriaceae bacterium, assembly GCA_965199135.1. Lineage (GTDB taxonomy): Bacteria > Acidobacteriota > Terriglobia > Terriglobales > Acidobacteriaceae > EB88. Next base: position 14,087 of record CBDAQS010000001.1, read on the forward strand.
AGAGGACAAATATGGAAACCATGTTCATCATGAAGGGCATCGAGTTGCCCGACGACAAGAACGGTCCCAAGACGCGATACCCCTTCGAGAGTATGCTTGTCGGTGACTCGTTCTTTTTGGAAAATCGCGAAGCTTCGAAGTTCTCACCCTATGCCGGTAAGTTCGGTCGCCGGGAGAACAAGAAGTTTCAGGTCCGCAACGTCCACATGCGCAAGAAGATGGACGGTGATCGGCAGGTGGGCTGGGAGCTGGCGACCTCCGGCGACGTCGGCGCGGTGTCCGGTTGCTTGGTCCGCCGGTTGGCCGATACCGCCACGCCCGACCTGTCCGGAGCCGGGAGCGACAAGCAGCCGGACCCGGTTCCGGCTCCCGACGCCGCCCCCGAGGCTGCCAAGGTGCACGAGGCGGCTGCCAAGGCCCACGGCAAGCCCGGCAAATAAGGCTTCGATCCTCCTAGACGATTGCGCGGATCAGATAGGGGGTGACGAGAAGAGGCCGGGACGGGTGGCCCCGTCCTGGCCTTTTTTGTGTGAGGCGGACCATGCTTGTGAAGCGCTTCCTAGAGTACGAACACGAGGTCATGTTCCGCATCCTGCATAATGGTGGGAGCTGTTCGTTTTCGACCATCGAGCCAGGTATTTTGAATGCCGCAACATTCCTGGAACGTGAAGGCTACCTGCTGCCCGGTGGCGATCACTACTGGCAAGGCGGCCGATGGCGCTACCCGTTCAAACTCAACCTTGAGAGAGTGACGATCGAACACCTCAAGGTGTCGCTATGAGACCCTTTCTCTCTGGCGATCGGTACACTCGACTGACGATCACGGCGGAGCCGTACCGTGATGGGAAGTATCGACGTGTCGAGTGTCGTTGCGATTGCGGCAACATGACCACACCTTACACGCACGCTTTGACTAAGGGCGACGCTAAAAGTTGTGGATGCTTGCACGCTGAAAAGTCGGCAGAGCGGTGCCGCAAGAGACTGACAACGCACGGCCAACGTAGCACACCGCTGTATGCTGTATGGCGAGGCATGATTGATCGATGCGAGAACCCGAAGAATAATCGCTATAAGTATTATGGCGCACGCGGCATTAAGGTGTGCGAGAGATGGCACAAGTTTGAAAACTTCTTTGCGGATATGGGGCCTAGGCCCATCCGTGATGACCGAATGACCCTAGAGCGGCTTGACGGTGACAAGGATTACGAGCCCGGTAACGTCGTGTGGGCGACGTACAAGGTGCAAAATAATAATAAAAGAAAGGTTGTAGCGTGAGACCATTTCTCTCGCTTGACGTGGAAACTTCAGGGACGTTACCAGAAATGGCCTTGCAGCCTTGGCGCGTCAGTCAGGGCAAGGCCTGGATCACGACCTTTGCGCTTGCGTGGCGCGGATCGGCCGAGACCAAACCGATGAAGAGCGCTGGTAAGGTGCTGGTCGACGTCGACAACCCACCGGATTATGACCGGATCAGGGTCGAGCTGCGCAAGGCGTTGCAGCTTGTGATCGACGGCAGGTTTATTGTCGTGGGTTGGAACATCCCTTTTGATATCGCATGGCTGATCGCCTACGGCTGCCTCGACCTCGTGGTCAAGATTGCATGGCTTGACGGACAGCGGTTATGGAAACACGTCGATAACACGCCGACGTGGCAGGGTGTACGGCATTATAACCTAGAGCTTGCCAACAAAACTTTTGAACCTGTGTATTTTGGCGGCTACAAGCATGACGTCGACTATCACGATCCTAGTGTCGTGGCGCGTGCCGCATTGCTGGTCTACAATAAGAAGGATACCGAGGCTACGCTGTTGCACGTCGAGCGGTTCTGGCCGCAACTGACGGAGCGACAGCAGCGGTGCGTCCAGATCGAGGCCGGCTGCATATGGCAGATTGCCAATGCCAACCTGATCGGAATGCATGTCGACCACGACAACGCCATGGCGCTCGACCACGTCATGCGTGAGGTCGGTAATAAGTTGGCAGCGCGACTGGCACCACACAACTGCGTCGAGAAGGATATCCGCAGCCCTGCCAAGCTCCGCAAGCTGTTGTTCGATCGGTGGGGGCTACCCATCGTCAAGTATACGGTCAATGCAAAGACCGGGTTGGAGACTGATCAGCCCTCGACCGACAAAGAGGTGTTGCAGGAACTTGCCACCGACGATGACCGCGCGTTGTGGGTTGGGCAGTGGCGCGAGGCCTTGAACCTGCGGACCAAGTTCGTCACGAGCCTGCGCAAGAGCGTTATCTATAACGAGGCGGGCGACGTCACGCATCCGCAGGCCATCATGTTCGGGACCTACACCTCGCGGATGACCTACGCTTCGAAACAGGGGCGAGGCGTCACGGAACGGCCGACCGGCTTTGCGCTGCATCAGATGAAGAACGACAAGCGGTTCCGGCGATCGATCAAGGCTCCGCCCGATCACGACATCGTCGAAGCCGACGCGGCCGGCCAGGAGTTCCGCTGGATGGCAATCCTGTCGGGCGACCCGGTCATGCTTGAGCTATGCCATGGCGGCGACCCACACTCCTACCTGGCGGCCGAGATATACGACGAGGACTATTCCGAACTGCGCATGATGGTGAAGTCGAAAGACGACGCGATTGCCGAGGCCGCCAACAAGAAGCGCAAGCTCGGCAAGGTGGGCAATCTGTGTATCGCCGAAGGTACGCGAGTGCTGACCGATCGGGGGTTCTGCAATATCGAGCATGTCAGGATCGACGATAAAGTGTGGGACGGTATCGAGTTTGTTAACCACGCTGGACTGTCATTCAGCGGTGTTTTGCCAGTCATGACATACGATGGCTTGACGGCGACGCATGAGCACGAGGTCTTTACAGTTGGGCAGGGTAAACAAGACTTCAGCGACGCGGCCAGACATGGTTGGATCATTGAACCCGCGATGGGCTCGGGATGGGCGAGTGTCGGAAGGTCAGCGGTTCGGATCGTGGACGGTGTTGGTAGCCGAGCCATTCACAAAGTATGGCGCGCTGTACGTGAGGGCGCGGTGCGATTGTGGAGTGGAGCGGGACGCGAACCTAGCTTTTATGGAGCGGGGTCGATCGGTGCAGTGCAAGGGCTGCGCAGCTCGCCAGCATCACAGGCGACAAGGGAAGCTAATCGTGACATCTGCTGTCGACAAGCGATTGCAGAAACGTGTCAACGCAATGATGCAACGTTGCAACAATCCAAAAGATCGATCGTATCACAACTACGGGGGTCGTGGGATCAGGTTCAAGTTTGCCTCGGTGCGCGATGGGGTAAAGTGGATCAAGATCAACCTGCCACACGACACATACTTAGCCGTCGAGATCGACCGAGAGCAGAACGATGGTCACTACGAGCCTGGAAATTTGCGGCTGGTAACAAAGCAGGTCAACCTTGCGAACAGACGGCGCGCTGCTACGATATCGTTGACTGCGGACCTCGTCACAGGTTTGTCGCTGCCGGGCTAGTCGTGCATAACAGCCTGCAATACCGTACGTCAAAGAAGAAGCTTCGCATTGTCGCTCGCGTGCAGCACGGCATGGCGATGGACATCGAGCTTGCCGCACATACGTGGAACACCTATCGCCGGACCTACGAGCTGGTCCCGGTGTATTGGCGTAACCAGATTGCCAAGGCAAAGATGCAGGGATGGGTCGAGACCATACCCGGTCGACGTGTCGCCGTGACAGGCGATTGGGATGCGCATCAGTGGGCGTTGGAGAGCACTGCGATCAACGACCCCATTCAGGGTACAGGCGGAGAACAGAAGTATCTCGCGCTGTTGATGTTGCAGAACATCGTACAGATGTATAACGCCAGTTTCGCCTGGGACTTGCACGACGGTATTTACTTCTATGTGCCCAAGGCCAAGAGCATGGCCTTTGCCCACGCCATGAAGAACATTCTTGACAACCTGCCCTATAAGAGGGCGTGGGACTTTGTACCCCCTTGCCCGCTGCCTTGGGATTGTAAAATTGGACCCACCTGGGGCGACTTAAAGGAAATTGAGTTCGAATAATGGCTGGCGTGACAGAGACCACAACCTATAGCTCATGGGAAAACATGAACCAAAGGTGTAACAACCCAAGGTGCAAAGACTATCCCGTGTATGGTGGGGCTGGCGTGGTTATCTGCCCTCGATGGATGAGCTACAAGCTGTTCCTAGAGGATATGGGTGTTAAGCCATTCGGCACATCTCTTGATCGGATTGATGGGTCGAAAGGCTATGAGCCTACGAACTGCAAATGGTCTACGCCGTTGGAGCAAGCGGCAAATCGACGAACGACCAAACCTATAACCTATCTTGGGCGCACACAGTCGAGGTCAGCGTGGGCGAGGGAGTACGGCATATCACCGTCTGCTGTTATCATGCGGACGAATGCAGGATGGTCACTAGAGAAGGCGTTGACCACGCCTATTAGGAGTAAGGTATGACCGCAGAATGGGATGTCAAGCTCGGACCCACGTGGGGCGACTTGAAAGAGATTGAGTTTTAACCCATGGGAATACCACCCATGGGGCAAACACCGGCAAAGGAATATAGTCATGGTTGAGGCAATGATCGATTTAGAGACCTACGGCCTGCCGCCCAAGGGTTTGCCGATCAGTATCGGTGCGGTGAAGTTCGACGCTGACGACATGTGTATCGTCGATCGGTTCCATATCTGCATCGATCCCGAGACGGTGACGGACCTCGACTTCACCATTCATCCCGGTACGGTGAAATGGTGGATGATGGAAGATCGGGACGACGCTCGCGAGATATGGCTTCAAGCGCCCAAGTTCGACATGGGAACGGCGCTTGCCGGGTTCCTCGACTGGTTCGGTCCATCGTCAATGCCGGTCTGGGGCAACGCCGCCACCTTCGACATTGTGATCCTGGCCCATGCGTTCAAGACGATGCGGCTCCCGTGTCCGTGGAAGTTCTGGGACGAACGCTGCCACCGCACACTCAAGACACTGGCGCCCGAGCCCGTGACTAGGCGAGCGTTCGAGACGGGGTTGCATCGCGCCGGCAGCGGTGTCCTCCATACCGCTCTGGTCGACGCGGAAGTGCAATCTTGGCAGAATATGCTCTTGCGTGCCGCCGACCCACGTTATGCGGTGGAAAACATAGACCACGAACATGTCGCGGTCACCGGGAACATAGACGATGCCAACACCTAAAGCGTTTAGTTTCAGTTCGCTCGATACGTTCCTGTCGTGCCCCCGCAAATACAAGTTTGTTACGGTGGATAAACTGTACGACGATCCACCGGGCGAGCAACAGTTGTGGGGTACAAAAGTCCACAAGCATTTCGAGGACTATATAAAACGCGACACTCCGCTCCCGGCGGAACTGGCCGAGCACGCCGATTATATGGCGAAGCTGAAACATCGGCCCGGCGTGATCCACGCCGAGCGCAAGGTTGCCCTCAATATCAAGTGTCAGCCCACCGCGTACTTTGCGAAAGACGTGTGGTGGCGCGGCGTGATCGACTACACGAACAAGGATGACAAGGTCTCGCGCATCGCGGACTACAAGACGGGCAAGTTCGGACCCAAGCCGTTACAGCTTCACCTTTGCATGCTGTACGAGTTTGCCGAAGGTGCCGAGGAATGTCACGCCGAGTTCTACTGGACGCAAACGCGGACCACGACGCCGATCGTGTTCCCGCGCTCGCACTCGCCCTCGATCCTGCGCGCGATCAAGCCGCAGCTCGCGGAGTATTGCGAGGCGTGGCACAAGGATATCTGGCAACCTCGACCATCGGGACTGTGCAAGCGTCACTGCCCGGTCAAGGCTTGTGAGTTTTATGGGAGGGGCAAGTAATGGATCGTAGCTGTGCAGGCTCAACAATCAATAACTACAAACGTCAGTTTCGCGAGAAGCACGGGCGTGATCCTAAGCTCACAGACGACGAGGTGTTTCACGCAATAGAAGAGGTCGGTGTCGGGTCGTCATCTGGCGAGCAAGACGAGTGGACAATTGAGGCTATGGAGGAAATGGAAGCTGGTCGATGACCATACTAAAGCCTGACGAGAAAGACGTGAAGCGTGAGGTGAAGAAACTCCTCGACAAATACAGCTGGTTTCATTTCATGCCACCCGCTAACACCTACGGTTCGGGTGGCATCTCGGATCATCTCGCGATCAAGTACGGTATCTTCCTAGCGGTCGAAGCCAAGCATGGCAGCGGTGCCAAGGGTGGCATGGCGAGTGCGCCGATGGCGACACCGTTGCAGAGAAAGTTTCAACGCAGTGTGCGAGACGCAGGCGGCTATGCCGTGGTTGTCAATGAGCGAACGTTGCACGTGCTAGAGGACACACTGAAAGCTATCGAACTTAAGCATGGTGCCCGACCCTTGACCCAGGACTAGTCCTGTGTTATTGTTGCCACAAGGTCAGGGTCTCTAGGTATGTTTGTCCACACAAAAACCAAGTCGCTGTTGCTACAGGCTCCCGAGCCTGGGATGCTGATCGACATGATGCCGGCTCGCCTGATCGAGGGTCAGGGCTTCAACATCGCGGTCAAGCATACCGAAGCGACAACCAAGGCGCTTCGTGACAAGGGCTTTGCCGCACCCTCGCCGATCATGTCATACTATGACTGGCCGAAGTACCGGGGCACCTATGCGCCGTTTGCGCATCAGAAGGCCATGGCCGAGTTTCACACGCTGCACAAGCGTCTGTTCAACCTGTCTGACATGGGCACGGGTAAGACCAACGCGAACCTATGGGCGGCCGATTACCTTATGAACATCGGCGAGGTGACGCACGCCCTGATCGTGGCGCCACTGTCGACCTTAGAGCGGGTGTGGCAGGTCGGCATCTTCGAGACGCTGATGCATCGCACCTGTGCCGTGGTCCACGGCCCGCGCGAGAAGCGGATCAGGATGCTTACCTTAGACGCCGACTTCTACATCATCAATTCCGATGGGTTGAAGAGCAAGGAAATTCGCAGCCTGATCGCGCGTAAGAAGATCGACCTCGTTATCGTCGATGAAGGATCGCTTTATCGCAACAGCGACACGGACAAGTATCGTGCCCTCGAAAAGATCGTGGGTGACAAGCGGCTATGGTGGAACACGGCCACACCGACGCCGACCGGCCCGAGCGATGCCTGGGCGCAAGCGCGCCTCGTCAATCCCGTACGCGTCCCGAGAACATTCGGTGCGTTCCGACGTGACACGATGTACGAGGTTTCCGAGCACAACTGGAAGCCTCGCCCTGAGGGTCGGAGTATCGCCTATGCCGCCATGCAGCCTGCCATCCGTTTCGAGAAGTCGGAATGTCTTGAGCTGCCACCACTAACCACGATGGAAATGACCGCTGATCTATCGTCGGAACAAAGCAAGGCGTTCAAGACCATGGTCGACGAAATGGTCATGGAAGCCAACGATAAGGCGATCACCATCACGGCCGTCAACGCGGGAGACAAGGTCAACAAGCTTCGCCAAATCCTGCTGGGCTCGATCAAGACGCATGATGGCACGTACCACGACCTCGATTGCAAGCCGCGCCTCGCGGCACTGGTCGAGGCGTGCGAGATGGCACAGGGTAAGATCATCGTCATTGTTCCCTTCAAGGGCGCGATGGAGCTGGTCGCCCGCCACCTCCGCACTGCCGGGTACTCGGCGGAGATCATCAACGGTGACGTGCCGATTGCGCGGCGTAACCGCATCCTTGCGGACTACAAGACGCTTGACGATCCGCAAGTGCTGGTCTGCCACCCTCAAGTCATGGCCCATGGGTTGAACCTGACCGAGGCCGACGTGCTGGTCTTTTTCGGACCCATCTACTCCAATGACGAGTACCGTCAGGTTGTCGAGCGGTTCAACCGACCCGGCCAGAAACGCAAGATGACCGTGATCCGTATCGGTTGCCATGCGCTCGATTGGAAGATATATGCCATGCCTGATAGCAAGGAACAGGTACAATCTGCGATCCTCGCGATGTACCGTTCGGTGATCGAGGCGAGGAGGATGGCGTGACAGCAGCAGTCAAGAAGGTCTATACGGCGGAAGACTATCAAGACGTCTTTCACAATCTCGTGCAGCGCCTCTGCCAAGAAGGTCTATACGGCGGAAGACTATCAAGGTGTCTTTCACAATCTTGTGCAGCACCGCAAGGAATGCCTGGCGGATATCGACGCCAAGCTGGATCACGTGGCAAAGAAGATGGTCGAGCTTAAGGGCACGACCGCCGATCAGGAGACCGACATTTATCTCTTGCTGCGCGATAGCAAGGAAGCCATGAACGGCTACGGGACGAAGCGGGACGAGAAGATCAAGAGCTTTATCGAGACGATCGGCAACCGTCTCCTCGCCCGGCTTATCGACCAGAACGTCAACAGCATGCGTGCCGACCCTGGCACGTTCTACAAGGAAAAGGTCTACCGACCATCTTGTGCCGACTGGAAGGTTCTCTACAAGTGGATTGCCGATCACGATCAATTCGAGATGCTTGAAAAGCGTCTGACGAAAAAGAACGTGGTCGACTATTTCGACAAGACAGAGACCCTGCCACCGGGTATCAATCTCAATGCCTCGTATGAGATACGGGTCCGCAAGGGTGAGAAGGCTTAGGAGACGACATGGCAAATGATCTGGTACTCGCCGGGGGAAAGTTTCAACGCCCCGGTCACTTGGCGGTGTTCGAAAGCGAGCCCTCCAATCTCAAGGTAATGTCGGTCAGGGTGCCGACAATATCGATGCAGGGTAAGGTGTTCGCCATTCAGGCGGACGGCAAGGAAATGCGACTGACGAAGACGATCGAGGGGGATGAAGTCCCGATCCCGTCTGTTCCCGTCGTGATCCTGGGGTTCAATGCCAACCGTGGTCGATCGTACTACGAAGGGACGTTCGACGCTAAGAACATCAAGCCGCCGGTGTGCTGGTCGAGTGACAACGTCACGCCGGATGAAGCCGTGCCGGACAAGCAGAGCCCGAAGTGTGCCACCTGCAAATGGTCGGTCAAGGGATCGAGGATCAGCGACAATCAAAAGCAGGTGTCGGCATGTTCCGAGTACCGGCTGGTCGCCCTGATCCCCTACAAGGCGTTGCATACGGACATGCCGCCGTTGCGCCTGCGACTGCCGCCCACCTCGGATTACGATGGGCAGAACAAGGATGCCAAGGCCCGAGACCTTTACGCCTTCTCACAGTTCATCGACTTTATCCGCTCGCGAGGTGTGCAGCATTCCTACGAGATGATCGTCAAGATGTCGTTTGACACGACGCCTGGCATTACCTACCCTAAGTTGTGGTTTCAAGCTCAAGGATGGGTCACGGCGGAGGACGCGGCGAGGATCGCCGACATCCGGGCGGAGGGGGGTGTCGACCTCTGCCTTGGCACGGACGAAGGTGCGGTCGCTGCGCAGAGCGCGGAAGCTCAAGCCGAGGCGACGCCCGTTACCGGCACGGTCAGGACCACGACAGCCGGGAGGAAGGCGACGACACCCAAGCCGCCGGCCGAGACCAAGCCGGCCGAGACCAAGCCCCCGGTCGAGACGGCAGCGCAGAAGGCCAAGGCGGCAGCGCAGGCCGCCATCGCGGAAGCGGAGCGCCTGGAAGCCGAGGAAGCCGCAGGCAAGGCGCAGGTCGGCGCTGTCGCGATGAACCTGGGCGATGATGATGACGATCGCCAGACAGGGGCCGCCACGGCCTCGGCCACGGGCAACGGCACGGTCGATGCGAAAGAGCCGCCAGCGGCGACCCACGTCGATGACAAGGACGTCGATGACATCATGCAGCAATGGTCTGGGGAGTAGTCCCAAACTGCTTGTCTAGCGCCATACGCGGGCGCTAGACTTCTCGCCGGGGTCGGGGTCGGGAAGTTCCATGCGTCAGGGTCATATCGGGCAAGGGTCTGTCGGTTAGATGGACACTGCTCAATTCCTTCGAGCTGTCTGGCCCGACACAGGTTTCTATTGTCTCGCCATGCCTTACCCTAAAGGCAAAGGCTTTGAGCATGCGGTCTACACTTCCATCGACGATGCCGCAGTCGCCGCCGTCGCTTTCGACAAGGCGGGTCGCGATGTCTATTTCAACATGCACACGCTTATCGCCAAGTCGGTATTCGATAAGAAGTGGAAGGACGAACACGGGACCGTCGTCGGCAAGCAGGTCCAACGCATCCACGCCAACATGGCGGCATGCCGCGTCTTCTTCGCTGACATCGACGTCGGCAAGGACAAGCCCTACAAGTCTCGGCCCGAGGCGCTGACGGGTCTCCTCAAGTTCTGCAACGATGCGCGTCTGCCCAAGCCCACCGTCGTGTCATCGGGCGGTGGGTTTCACGTGTACTGGACATTGACGGAAGCGCTGCCATCGTCCGAATGGCTGGACGCGGCACGCAAGCTCAAGCAGCTCGCCAATCACTTCGAGTTCAAGATCGATCCGGCCCGCACAACCGATCGGTCCTCTGTCCTTCGCGTGGTGGGCACACGGAACTACAAGGACCGGACGAAGCCGCTCGCGGTCGCGTGCCTGGGGCAAGGTCAGGTTACGCCGGTCGACGACTTCCTTGCGATGCTCGATCGCAACAGCGTCTTCATTCAGCGAACCGCAGCGGCACAGACGGCGGAGACGGTCCTGGATCACAAGGCCGTCAGCCTTGTGCAAGTCGGCAAGGCCTGCGGAGTTGTCCGCGAGCTGGTCAAGACGGCGGCCACGCATACGGAACCGCAATGGCATGCCTTCCTTGGTTTGATGAACTTCATCGACGACGGTCGCGACCTCGCCCACAAAGTCTCGCGACGCTATACCGGCTACACGCCGGAGGAGACTGACGAGAAATTCGATCGTGTCGTCGAGAACCAGACAGGTCCGACACGCTGTCAACGCCTGTACGATCTAGGCTTTCAAGACATTTGCAACGCGTGCTGGTACAAGCAACATCGCGAGACCTCGGCTCCCACCGTCGCCGCACGACGCATGGGTCGCACCTACGCGGAGACGGAGACGATCCCACCGCCTCCCGACCCGTACCGTCGCCTCGACGTCGGCGGGGTCGCGATGGATGCTGACGGCGTGGTCACGATCATATCGCCGTTCGATCTTTATCCGAAGTCTCTGATCGCGGACTATACCAGCGGCGAGCAAGTCATGCATGCGGAGTGGGCGGCCGAGCTGCCCAATCGAGGGGTCAGCACGTTCCGGTTGCCATTGCGTATCGGCCAGGACTTGACGCAACTGAGCGGCAGTCTATCCGACAAGGGGGTTGTACTTCAGCACGACGACCTCAAGCATGTGAGACATTACATGACAGCCTACATTCAATCGTTACAGCGTAGCATTGCCGACAGTCGTCAGCATACACACCTCGGATGGTCAGACGATTATTCAGAGTTCGTCCTACCTCAAGAGGTTTACACCTCGACAGGACAACGTAAGCCAACTCTTCTCGCCGACACGTCGGTTTATAGTGTGCGGCATGTCTTGCGCAAGGGTGACAAGGATACGCAGATCGAGCTGCTTAAGTTTTATAACCATGACGTCTACTTGCGACAGCAGTTCCTCGTGGGGTGTTCTTTTGCAGCACCGCTGTTCTACATGACGGGGCAGTTCGGGATCATCGTCAACGCGCAAGGCGACAGTGGCGCCTCGAAGTCGACGGCACTCTACACGGCAGCGTCCGTATGGGGCGAGCCTGACGGCTACACCTTGAACGGCACGAACACGGGCGCGACCGTCAACGGGCGTGGGCTTCGCGTGGCGGTCCTGGCGAACCTTCCGGTGTGCTACGATGAGATCACATACATGGATAACGAGGACGCCAAAGACCTCGCCATGTCCATCACGCAACCGAATGAAAAGGTGCGGATGGAAAAGAATGGCAGCGAGAAACAGGTCATGGCTGCGCAACGTGCCACCATCCTTATCTCGTCAAGCAACGGGTCACTGCACGAGAAGTTATCGACCCGCAACATTGCCGGTACGGCATCGTCCATGCGCGTGTTTGAGATCGATTGCATACGTACAACTTACCATAGCAAGCCGCAGGCCGATGAGTACATGCGCGGCATTCGACAGAACTACGGGCACCTGGGGCCGGTGTTCGCCGCCTACATCACGACCAACCTTCACGCCGTACAGCGCCAGGTCGAAGAGACGATGCGCGTCGTTGACGAGCGCGGCAAGATCGAACCGCATGAAAGGTTTTGGTCGGCCGCCATCGCTGCCGTAATCGTCGGATTGCGCATCGCAAAGAAGCTCGGCCTCGTACACTACGATCCCGAACGGGTATTGCATTGGGCACTGACAACGCAGTTACCGACGATGCGCGGCACGGTCGACACAAACTACTCCGATCCTGTCGACGCCCTGGTCTCGTACGTCAACGCATCCAAGGCCGACTTGCTGATCGTCAGTAACATCGGCGGCAAGGTCAGCCTGATCGAGAAACCGATGCGCTCACTCGGGCTACGTTACGAGCTTGATACGAACATGCTGACCATCTCGATTACGCACCTCAAGGATTATTGCGTCAAGCGCAACATGCCGCTCGGGTCCATGCTCGCCCACCTTGAACAGAAGCTAGGCGGTATCAGGACCAAGGCGACACTCGGCCGTGGCATTGTCGACATGGCCTTTGGTCAGGTCCGCGCCATGACGCTCAACTTGCGACACGAAGCCATCATGGGTAAGATCGATTTCGCCAACGCGACCACGGCTGACAATGTGGTCGACATACGCCGGAGCGTTATTAGATGAAAGACCCAATTGTCGAGGCGGTCTGCAACGATCTACGAGCTAGATCGGAAATAGGCGTACTCAAATACGACATCACTCTCGACAAAGCTATCGATGCCAACTCGGTTTTGTATTGGCTTCAACACACGTATGAGGAAACCCTGGACACGGCGAACTATCTCAAGTGCGTAATCGAGAGCATGCGTCGGGGCCGGCCCCTAACCACGCCCGACACCGACTATGAGAAGATACTCAATGCCGAGCTTAGCGTATTCGCCAATTCAGATGACACGCGCACTCGCGAAGACGACGGCTACTTGGATTGTCTCAAGACACTGAAGGCTCGGCTGCATAACACGACGCCAATCGAGACATGCATCTATCCGAATTGCAGTTGCGCCGTAAGCTTCCCCGCCGGCTACGTGCCTGGCCTGACATCGTGCCCACGTAGCGGCACGGTTTGAAACGAAACAGCCCCGCCTGGGTCAGGGGCGGGGCTGCTCGGGGTTAGGATCATGCGGGGCAGGGGGTCAGTCCGCGTCCACAACTCTGATTTATCCAACCTCGTGTCCTACGTCAAGCTCGTGCCGATGCTTTCTTCTTCGATTGCTTGACGGCATCCTTGAGAACCGAGCTGACACTGTGCCCGTCGATCGCGGCGGCATGCTTGGCGACTTCATCTTGTGCTGCCATACGCATCATGCCGAGCTTGTTGAGGTGATCGATGATGCCCGAACCCAGGTGCTCGGTCGCACCTCGGTTCAAGACACTCTCGCCAGGCGACAGCTTGGCGGAGATCGTGTCCGTCTTGCCGGGTTTCTGCGGCACGCTGACATCCGACGTTCCTCGTGCAAAGCCGCCAACCACGCTCGATGTCCGATAGGTTGGCGGTGGGTACGCGGAAGGCGTGGTCACGCTGGGAAGAGGGCTGACGGCCGTCGCACCGGAGCTGCCGGCCGACGTCGCCCGTGACGTCTGCATTGTGCCGGGCGTCAGCAGGCCGCCGTCCAGGGCCACGCCGTAGCCCATACCAAAGCTGTCGAGCGGGTTGAGCCCGAGGAGCGACTGTTTGTTGGCGATCTTCAAGCCCTGTGTCCGCTCGACGTTGACGCCGGCCTCCGATCCGGCGAGACCGGCTTGCTGGTTACGCAAGCCGATTTCCGACTGTGCGAGCGGAGCGGCCAGCCGGGTCTGTGTGTCGGTCGCGTTGCGCGCCGTGGTGGCGTTGGCCGCGACCTCGTTTGTCTGTGCCTGCGTCTGACGCTCCTGGGCGTCGGCGAGACCGGCGGCGGCCGACTTGTCCTGAGACATGGCCGCATAGTAGGACGACAAGATGCTCATGGCTGATCCTATGCGGCGTCCGACGCCGAGACTTGTTGAACCTGATAGACCGTCGAATTGCTCGCCGAGTTGCTGACGTTGTTCTGGAAATGCGGTAGCATGTCAAACGTATAGCTCTGCCCGATGTTATAGGCTTGGCTCTGCTGTACCGACATGCTTGTGCCGTGACTGGTTGACTGACTGTTCTGATAGCTCACGTTGTCCTGTCGAGCACGATGCGTGGCGTAGGTCACAGTGCCGAGTGCCGATGCGGCGACCTGGGCCTGGACCTGGGCGGCAGCCTTGGCGGCGTCGCTGGCAATCGAGCGTGTCGAGATGTAGAGCTGACCCGAGGCCTGAGCGGCTTGCACGCCAATTTCAGCCACCTTCTCGGCCAAGGTTATCTGTGCTTCCCACTCCTTGACCATGGCATCGTTATAGCTTGATGTACCTTGCACGTTGGCACGGTAGATGTCGGCCACCGCACTGTTCGTTGCAGCCAAGGCCTTGACGTTTTCGGATGCACCTTCGACCTGTGCTTTGTACGCGTTGTACTCCTCATTTTTAGCCTCGATCAGCGCACGAAACTCGGCTACGTTCGCGTCAATTTCTTTTGCCTTTGCCTCAACCAGCGTCGCATAAGCTTGGGCGGAGGTGGCATAGGTTGCTTGCTTCGTCTGCTCCGCTGAAACAGCAGCTTTATATCCTTCCACTTCGGCTTGGTATACATTTGCCTGTGCGACATAGGCCTTCACTAGCTCCCCGTATGTGGACACCTTCAGTTGCTCGATCGAGGCTCGCGTCTTAAGCAAGTCAATCTGGCCCTGAAAGACTTGGATCGAGGCTAGCGCGGCCTCGACCTGTACCTTGTATTGTTGTACAAGGCTGTTGTTCATGTCGACCTTCAACTTCTCCGCATCAATCTCCGCTTGATATACGGCGACCTGTGTCTTTGCACCTTCAAGCTGCGCTTGATACAGCGTAATCGCGGAACGGTAGACTTCAAGCCTTGTCTTAAAGGCTTCAACTTGAGCATTGTATATCTGTATGCCGGCGTCAGTTGCATACTTCGTCGCGTCGAAGTTGCGCTGCTCACGCAGGTTGGCATACTCGATCAGCTTGCTTTCGATCAGGTTGGATTGCTCCAACGCCTTCAGGATATTGTCTTGTGCAAGCTTGGCTTGCGCGACGGCGATGTCACGGCTCGACCCTGCGAGGGTTGCCATCGTGTCCGTCTGTATCTTGATCCTGGCATCGACATAGGCGCCCGGCGGCAAGGCGAAGCCCATGGCCTCCATCTTGTCGAGGTCCATCAACGCCGCCGCCTGCTGCCGGTACTCCCGTTCGGCCTCGCGGTTGTATATGTTTTGCTCCATCGCGGGCGGCAGGGCTGTCCCGGTGCCGTTCTCTAGCCGGTCAAGCAGAAACGCCTTGGTCGAGGTCAGCAGTTGGTCAGCGTAGGGTGCGTCGGCGAGGTAGCCGTATATCTGCGGCCCGACAAGGTTGAGTGTCGGCGCTTGTGTATTGAAGAATGGAAAATTGACACCATCGAACTTCGACACTTGTACCGTCAGCAAGTCAGGTGCCGGCGGCAGATCGACATCCAGGGTCGGATACTCATAATTGTAGTCGACCAGAGGTGCGCTCGGCACCTGCCCGATGTTGGCCTGCGGCGCGTTGGGGAACAGCAGTTGCGGGGGCTCGGCCGTGAAGTCGGGGAAGTTCGTGTTGACGTCGAGCTGACCTGTAAACGCGGCCGGGATCGGCGGCGGGACATAAACGATTGGCGTCACACCCGGCGCCACGGGCGCGGAGATTGCCGGTGCGTTCGTGTTCTGCGGGAAGTTGGGAACGATGATGGGCGGCGCGAGGCTGCCGATCAGTGCCCCGAGCTGGTTGGTAAAGGCTCCCACCTCGGCGATGGCGTTGGCTGCAATCTCGCCGTTGTCGACGGCACCCGCAAAGTCGGCCTCGATTTGCAAAATCGTCGGCGTCTGCACACCGTCCTGCGATGAGGTGAACGGCAGGTTCGGCGCTGACGGGAGCGTGGGGGTATTGTCGTTAGGGACGCCCTCGTACGGGACTATCGGTGTCGACATGAGTTGCCCTCCCAGCTAGCGCACGCTCGCGAGTGCCTTGATCGTATCCAGCTCGATGTCAAAATAACATGCCGCAATGTCAGTTGGGTTGCAACCGAGTGTGGTCGCGAGCGCCTGAGTAACATCCATGTTGTTTAAATAGATGTAAGGTACTTTGCCGATCGTGAACCCTTGAAGTGTAAAGTTGGGATCACTGACATGCATCCATCCGACCAGCTCATTGCCAGCATACGATCCAAACTTGAAGTCCTTATACGGTGTCGAAATTGTACACGCCTCGGCAGTCGTCGAGCTGCCCTGTAGAAACGCAGCATAAGCGAGCTGCGTTGTGCCCGGAGGAAACGGAAAGAACACGACTTGACCGATGCTTTGCTGCACCTCGTTGAAGCTGCCATCCTCGCCGGGCAGAGCTGCGACGTTGCCCGAGACCGTATGTCCTGAGAACGTGATCGTTGAGTTGTACGTGAAGCCTGTATACTGTGCCTTGTAGCTGGCACCGGCAGGATAGTTGCCACCTGTCACGTCACTGTTGACAGGTGCGTCATAGACCAGCAACGCGTAGTGACGGCCGGAATACTGATCGATCGTATCGACATCGTGGGACGATGTCGCCTGCGTCGTGGTCTCGGAATTTGTATAGGTGTTGACAGGTCCAGGCCCGCCGTTAAGTCCAGGCACAGGAACAAACATGTTGGCCTTGGCACTCTCGGCGAAACTGAGTGCGTTAGCATAGGATGGCAATCCGCCTGTCGGCGGAAAGATCAGGGTTACGCCGATCGATGGTTCGGCGTTGGCGAGGTGGGCTACGAGCTGTTGAGCATGCCCACCTGAATGTATGATAAGCGCGTCGTCACCATCAAAGTACGTCGTCGGATCAGTCTCACCCGTAATACCGTCGACAAGGTCACCGCCCCAGCCTGGGAACAACTGCGTCGAAGCCGTTGTCACAAGCTGCGTGGCGGTCGCCGTAGCCTCGACACGATCAGGCATGCATGAGATAGCCCCCGTCAAGTCATAGACCATGCGATAGAGATTGTTGCTGTAGCTGACCTGACTGTCCGGTGAGGGGATGTTGTACTCGTAGGCTAGATCAG
Organism: Acidobacteriaceae bacterium; assembly: GCA_965199135.1. Classification (GTDB taxonomy): domain Bacteria; phylum Acidobacteriota; class Terriglobia; order Terriglobales; family Acidobacteriaceae; genus EB88. The sequence goes on from CBDAQS010000001.1 coordinate 31,266, forward strand.
ACTGTACCCATTCGTAATAAGGTACGTTGTCGTGAGCTTGGTTGATGTTGGGAAAGCTCATGGGCTGACCATAGGTCGAGACGCCATAGTAGCTCGTGCCGAGTATTTCCGTAATGGGGTTGAGGTTCTGAGTTTCGGCGGTGTCGCCGGCCGATGGCGTGACGATCGAGACCACCGTCAGCTCACCTGTTTCCGTGTTACGGGTCAGGCTGGACCGCGTGGCGAATGTAACGCTGTAGGTCAACATTTGACCAGTGACCGGATCGGGAAATAAATCGAATGTCTCTAAACTTGTTGGCGCATCGTAAGTGTTCATATACGTGTACATCATAATATTCGTGTAGGCGAGGTCATAGAATGGGACGTAAGTCGTGTTTTGGATTGTCGTCGCCAGCATCGGCGCTACAATCCCGGTCTGATCCAGCGTGCTCTGATACGTCGACATGGCGACGATGGCGACACCGTCGGCACTCGGCCCGCCCAAGTCGCAGGTAAATCCATAGTATAAATTACCGGCGTTATCGACAGCTTGGGCATTATATTGCGCGTTCTGGTTCATTGCCGTGATCGACAACTTACCGTTCTGATAGACAACTGCGGCTGACGGTGTAAACAATTGCAACATCGCGAGCGGGTCAGGCTGACCACCGACGCCTGTCGGGCTGTTGACGATCGGCACCGTCTGCTGGCCGAGACTGATCGCGTCGAAGAGCAACGTCGTACACAAGGTCGACTTCGGCAGCATGTTGCCTGACAAGTCGACGTCGGTTACAATGAAGTTGAAGCCGCCGAAGTTGTACTGACCGACTGCAACAGGCTGTTGATAGCTGGCGGTCAGGTCGCCGTGAGTATGGACGACAACGAAGTTGGGCGGCTGCCCGATCAGGACTGGCACAAGGCTTCCCATGGGGATTGCAGCGTAGCAACATAGACCCTTGTACTGGTACAGGACCAGCATGCACAGTTGCGGATAGTCTTCAGTCGGCGGCTCGCTACGATAGGGGTTGTCGTACACGGGTTGCAGCGTCACCTCTTCGAGCTGTTCGACGCGCCCCGGTGGACGGGGGCTAAGGCGGATGCGCTCCTGCCCGTTGCTGTTGTAATACTCGACGTCGAGGTCGACCAGCTTGAGGGTCTGGCGTTGCTGGTCGAGGTTGCCCAGGCGCACCTGGTCACGCTGATGCTCGACGAAGCGCGAGATCAGTCCCGAGTTGGCCTGGATCAGGGCGAGACCGGCCGGCGACAAGCCTTGCGGATCAATGGGGTAGAATGCCGGCTGGATCGGGCCTTGACTACGGAGGTCATCCTTGGGCATGGTGGCCGCTCGTCATGGTACTGCCCGCCGTCGTCAGGGCTAGGTCGACGAGGCACTTGAGGGATGTGGGGAGACCACACCTGCATCCCCACCAACGCCGTCCAGCGGGGCGCGTGCGTTGCGACACCGACTTAGTAGCCAGTACAGCTCGCGAGGCTCCTGGCGAAGGGTGCCTAGGTCCGCAACGCACGCTGCTCCTCGATACTGTCCATGCCAGTGATCCCTACTTGACGTGTTCGGTGCAGACTTCTTGGCGGGCTTGTGTTTCAGATGCCTTCCAACGTGCAATCACGTCAGGGTGTGAGCTACCCTGACGACAATGACATTCGTGGTAGTCGTAGTTGCGTAACGCCCATCCCATAATCTCGCAGACGCGGATCTGAATTTCTCTGGGCGTTACGTCACCTACACCATCGCCAGGGGTTCCATCACTCACAGTGGCCTCCCGCTCAAAGGATTTTAGAAAGACGTCCACGTCGGCGTCGTAACTTCCCTACGCACGCCGTCCGTCACCGTCCCAGCACACACCTCTCCGCACCTGGCGATCTCGCCTGCCATGTCGCGGTCTAGCTCGGCCTGCTCATAGCCGGCCTTGAAGCCTCGATCGTAGTCCAGCTCATCGTCTCGCGAGTTGCATGCGACCGCCGCAACGATCAGGCCTGCGCACGCCCCCACGCTGGCCCATACGAGCGCCCACAACGCCAGTGCCCAACCGTCTACCATCCTCAGTCCTCTCCGCAACCCGCACCGATCGAACCAACACCCGTGACGTTGTGGTCGCTACTCGTAAAGGTGCGCCACGGCACCCAACGGTCGGGCTTACCGTTTTGGCCTTTGCAAATAAACCCCCACTCGCGGACCTTCGGGCCGGTGATGAAGATCGTCCAGCACGGCACCTCGCGGCACGGCGGTGCGGGTTCTGTCGGCAGGGAGATGCGGTGACGCGACAAGGCTCCCCGCCATGCAACCTGACCGGCCTTGCGTTCGTGCGTGACGGGAACCATGGTACGATGGATATAACCGTCGCGTTGGAGCGATCCCGGCTCTTCGGTGTGCTCGAAGTAGCGACCCTCGAAGATGAATGAGATCGACCACCACGGGTGATCGTGCAAGGCGCGGTCTTCGTCTCTCCGCAGGAAATGATGAAGGTAGATGTTGATGGGGTACGTGTTGCGCGGGATGACCCACCACCGCAGCATGTAGGGTGTCTGCGACCCTATGATGACGTCCGGCACCCGCTGGATGCAGCGTCGCCGAATGGCGCGAGCGAGCGGGATCAGGAACGACAGACGCATCGACAAACTCCGTTCATGCGGCGTTACGTCGACCCACTCTAAGCGTGGGAAGTCGTGTAGCCAATAGGTACGGCCGGCGCTCCAACACCTTTCGTGGATCGATCCACGACTTGAACCCCGGTCGCTTGGCCTCGTCTTCGAGATGGTAATGGAACGCAAGGCGACACATGGCCGAGAAGAGTTTCAAGGTCCGAGTACCGGGCCGGTCATATCGCGAGGCCATGAAGAGGTCATACAGCTCGGCACCTCTGACGGCGCGACGGTTGGCGAATACGCCTTTGCAGTCGCGTGTGCAGAACTGACTATCTCGGCGTTGCGGCTCGTACTCCTTGCCGCACTCCAAACAGATACGCATGACCATGACCCTAACTCCCTACCCGACCTTGAGTAGGTTTTAGGATTAGTCCTTGACCTTGTCAAGCTCTAGGTCGTCATATCCGCCTTTGGCTTACCAGCGGTATGAACTCGATCCCTTCCAAGTCAAAGTCCTGCCCCGTGGTGATAAGCTCCCATTGAATGTATCTCGACCTCAGCCCCTTGCCGATATCAAACCTCGCCGTTCGCATCGGCTTGACCGATACCTCGTAGGTCCTCACGACACTATTGTTTGTCATGATGCGCAGATAGAACCGCCCACCGGCACGGACACCGAGATAGACCGCCTTCAACTGCGTAAACCTCGTGCCGCCCATGTCGAGCAACCCGCCGACCATGTCGGCCACGATCGGCACACCGGCATCGGTATCCCCCGACAGGGCGTACAGGTTGCCATCGAGCCCCGCCCCCAGGTAGCTCCCGTCAGGCAACCGTACAAAGCTGTCAAACCCGTAGTCGAGATATTCCGTCACCGCCCCGGTGCGGGTGTTGACCGCCCATGTGGTGATCGTCCCGTTGGGTTGTCGCGTCTCGATCAGGAAGTCGAGGAGGTCGAACACCCGGTTACGATACAGCGCCCGGATCAGCATCGGCCCGTCGTCGAAGTCGATCGTCTCGCTGTCGACCACTTGCACGATCATGATCGTGCTTTGCGCTGTTGCGAGCGTCACCCGCTCGGCCGCTTGAAGCCGGGCCTGGTAGCGGTCGGATGCCGTCGCCGTCGCTCGCAGCCTGTCGCTGGCGGCCTTGAGCCAACCGCCGATGGTTCGGGGTGCCAGCACGATCGCGGCCGTCACGGGCTGCCGCAGCATGGCGCTGGCGGCGAGCGCCTGAGTGACCCGCAGGACCTCGACGACGGCAAGGCCGAGCCCGATCCGTGTCTCGATCGCCGCGAGCCGGAGGACCGAGCCGGTGACGATCCGGGTCGCCGCGCTCACGGCCGTGCGCGCCAGGAGGCGCGTGGTCAGGATCAAGTGATACTTGCCGCCGATGGCGATCGACGATGCCGCGATGATGCTCGCGCGCAATGCGAGCCGGCCGACGTATCTCGGGCTCACGATCTGACGAGCGATCAGGCGTGTCGAAAGAACAACGAGATGCGCCTGGTTGATGCGCGGCACGCTCACCGTCGCCCGCAAGCGATCGGTGATGATGTTAATGTAGACGGCCATGGGTTAGCCGCTCGCGGCAGCGATCCCGTACTGGATCGAGAGCTGATCGTTGGCGATGACGGTTCGCGCCGTGCCGAACGCGACGGCCGAGAACAGAATGCCCTGCGTCGATCCCACCGCCTGCGACGATGTCAGGAACGCCCCGAAGATCGTATCGCCCGCTATAAACGTGAACAGCGCCGGGCTCGCCGAATTGTTGGCGTTCTGATTGGCTTCGAGCGCCTGAAACTGTATGCGGCCCTGACCGTAGGTCTGACTTTCCTGCGCATTGCCGGTAAAGGTCGCGGCGGTGTCGGTCGCGACGGGTGCGTAGTTGCCTTTGTAAAGCCCGATATACCAGAGACCGATCGGCGATACGCTGGCAAACTCGACGCCGAGAATGTGGTCGAGCCCTTGGTTGACAACGATATTGTCGACCACCTCGCGATCGATGACGCATCCCTTGCGGATATGGTCGATGCGCCACACGCCTTTGACCTTCATGGCGGTCTCGGGAAGGCGCTTGAACCCGCCTGCGTGAATGGATTGTTTGATCATAGTGTCCTCCTCTTAACCATCGATGATCGCGCCATTGCGGATCAGCGAGACGTTGACGTAGTCGCCGAAAGCCGCACCATTGTCACTCGGCGTGCCGCCACTGTCGAGGGCGGTGACGAGCGTGTTGTAACCGTCCATCTCGCGGAACATGGTTGCACCCCGCGTCGCCCTTGGGAACTTGAAGCTGTCACGGGTCAGGTTGTAAGTCTGCCCGCCCTTCAAGCCGACCACAAGCCCGGCAGCCGTCATGCACGTTACCGCGATCGAACTTTCGTGGGGTACGTCGGGACGGCGTCTCGCTTCCGGGTCGACGACCTCGCCGGGGATAACCGTCATGGTACCGGGGATAACCCCGCTGGCAAGCTTCAACGTTCGCCTTTGATCCTTGAATGTTCCCGCCAGGAAATAAAGCCTGGACGCGGTGCCAACATAAAGACCGTCCTCGACAGCGGCAACGCCCGTGATGTCGTCTTCGAACTGGCGATAACCCGAGGTCTTATCCACAAAGTTATACGCATACAGTTCCGTCGCCCAGAGGGTGCGGCCCTGTGCAATGTATAACCTGCCTTGATAGTAGCACACGATCTGCCCGAACGGCGGCGGGCCGAGAAGCCGGCCGGCGACGGGTCCGAGCGTCGGGCCTTGCTCGGATTGCGGGACCGGCGTCAACCAGAAGGTGCGGCCGATCGCCGGGATGGTTGAGGGGATGTAGTCGTGATCCGTCCTGGCACCCCACGGCTTGACCGTCCCTGTGAGGAGGTCGACCTGCCCGGAGACATCGTGACAGGTGAAGTATGCGGTCCGCTCGACCTGCTCCCACGACAGGCGCGATTGCGGCATGCCGCCGAGGATCGGCGTCGATGTAAAGTCGGCGTGCAAGGTGCAGAGCTGCCCAGCGTTGACGCCGAAGGTGTACCATGCACCCTCAAGCGTGGCGCTGAAGAGCGAGTGCCACTGACCGGCACTGACCAGTGTCCGTCCGCGCCTGCGATGCACCTGGCCGGCGTCGTCGATGTCGATGTTGCGGGCGCGCGACAGCTCGCGCGGACCGATGCGCTCGGGCAGGATCGTGTTGCGCAACCCCGAGAAGCTGTCGAGCGAGACGCCGTCCGTTGCCGGCCCCTGGGGTGCGTCATCCTCGCCAGGGTTGCTCGGCATCAGGGCTTGGCCTCGATATCGAAGGTCTTGTCAGGTTCGACTTCCGTAATCGGCCAGACCTTGTGAAACGGGTTCATGGGGCACTGGTAAGACCGCTCGATACGCAGTCGCCCTACGCCCGGCGCAGCATCGACTGGAAGCGTGAGAGTGCGGACAAAGGGTATGTCGATGCCCGTAGGGCCGGCTGCATCGGACCACGGCGTCTCGACCAGCGTCTTCAAGGTCGCGTCTCCATCAAAGATGCGAAAGGTGATCCGCGACCGGCACATGCGCTTGCGGTCGATCAGCACTTGCATCCTGAGCTGATGACCGGGAATGACTTGCGGGGTTAGAATGACGACTGCGACCTTGACGGGTGACGCTCGATCCGTCGCCAGTGCAAGCGTAAGAGCCGTGACAACCGCTGCGGATGCCATGGCAAGATAGGAGATGACGGACAAGACAAGGCTTATGGCGCGACGACGTCGAAGCTTGACCCTCAAGACGGCCACCTGCTTGCGCATATGCTCGGGGTAGTCGTCGATCGGCGGAGGCGGGAACAGGCTACCCATGAGGTGCTTTGTCTCGATCGGCTTAGCCTTCGCCACGGGCTTAGGCGTCGGCATCACTTGATTAGCCCGGCCCTGAAGACGAGTGTCAATGTGGCGATGATGACCGCACCGAGGATGATCCACACACCCTTCGTCAGGTTCTTACGAACCTCCTCAAGTTCCTTGGCGACAGTATCGACATCCGCCTTTGTCGCATACCGCGAATTGAACTCGCGAAACGAGTTGTCGACATTGGCCAACCCGGCCTTGACCGTGTCCGCAAGCATCTCGACCTTGGTCGAGGCCACCGCCATCTTTTCAGACAGCGATGCGATCTGGTCGCGCAGCCGATCCGTGCTGTCATTCTGACTGCGATAGTTCCGATCCAGTTTGTCTTCGCTATCAACCGTCATCTTAACAGCTCACCCCCTTACGTCTATCCACGAAGTCTTGCCGACAAGCTATTCAATACTGGTAAAGCCGGCGCGAGGACAAAGAACGACATGGCGATCTTAAATTCGGCATCAGCGTAACCGGCCGGCACCGCAGGTATCACGTAATGCATCATATAAAAAGGCCATGAGTTGACTAAGAACACGGACGACCAATGCATGGCTGCCGGTAACCCAAAGAACCAGACCATGAAGTAAGCTGCACCATGAGCGTTGTTCGACACTTTGGCACTGTTTAACGCCGTCTGTGCCTGGATCAATGCAACAGCCTGGTCGCGCTCCGTCGAGGTCATGGAGGCGAACTCGGCCGCCTCCACGTTCTTCGCACTTGTGAAGTAGCCGGCGACCTGTCCGGTAATCGCCGTCAGCGGCCCCCCGAGGAACTGCCCGATGTACGATGCGATCGATCCCAGGCCAAACATGACCTAGCCCTTCGACAGGAAGTCGTGACAGTGTCGTACGTCGGATGCGACCTCGACCAGCATGGCCTCAAGCTCGACGCGTTCGACACCCGCCTTGAGCGCGCTATCGATCGTCTCGCGGACGATACGCCGCGCCATGTCCATCGGTTCCTCCATCACGCCTGCCCATCGGTCGGCGCAATGGCGGCATAAGTCTTAGCCCCCAGCGCATGCGTGATCGGAATAAGGGCAGCGCAGACAAACGTGACATAGTTCGCAATGCGCTGTTCGAAGACGAGGGTCCACGGCAGGTCTTTGTACGGGCTGAAGTCCTGCGTCAGAAGGAACGCCACGGCTTGCGTCGCCATGGCGACCCATCCGAGGACGATCGTCTTCCAACCGATAAGCTTGGCCTGCAACCACGCCCACCATCCCGACGTGTCGGCCACGATGCCGGCCTTGTCAATCGTGGCGTTGGCGATCGTGAGATGCTTCGTAACATACATCACGTATACGATCAGGGCGACGATCACCACGACCGTCATAAGCAACCACACAACCATAGCGTCCTCCCTACTTCATCGCGGCCGCAAGAGCTATATCCTCTTCATTCTTTGCTCTGGCGGCACTCTGTGCCGCCACCGACGTCGCGGTCGTGACCGTGTTGGCCGTGATCGGCCGTGTCGCCTTAACGGGCTCCGCCGGCTTGGCATCGGGAACGACCGTCGTCGCGGCCTTGATGTTGACCTCCTGCTGCCGCGTGATGAAGTACGCAGCGATGGCGGCTACGAGGGCCACGAGACAGGTTGCGAAGAACAGCCATCCGTACCAGGGGAGGTCGAGATGGCGATGCGCGACTGCGAGAACGCCACCTCCGGTCGCGAGGACCGGCAACATGACGACACCGGCCGCAGCCTTGGTCTGCTGCTCGCTCTGATGCGTCATCGACGCGAGATGGGTCGGCAGGTCGGTCGGCAAGCTCGACTTGACCAACGCTGCGGAAATGGCCTTGGCATAGGCCACACGTTCGGCGAGATGCGCCATGGCCTTGTTGGGCCTTTCGTATTGCCAGCAGACGTCGGCCGTCAGCGACGCGACGTCACCTCCCTGACATAGCTTCTCATAGAGCTTGGGATAGTCGCCACGAAGTTCATGGACGACAAAGAGGAGTTGATAATCGAGACGCCCGAAGTAAGGCCAGAGCTGACTGGTCGGCGAGTAGTCCGCCTGGTTGAGGTCGGAGTGCTTCTGTGCGACAAACTCCATGTAATTCGTAAGACGACTTAATCGCCATTGCGGCAGACCTTGCGACCCGTGATCGAGATGGGCCACGCGAAAGGCCGTAGGCAGTTGCGGGCTACCGCACTCCCATGAGAAGTTGCCGATCAGCCCGGCCGCACCGGACGATGACAACCCATTCCTTATCAGAATGCCGGACGCTTGAAGTTGTCGTGTCGTGACCTTGGCTACCATGGAAACCTCACTGCGCGTTACTGAAGACAGACGGCCTGACCTCGAATTGACTTTCAATCGCAGCCTGGACAAGTCCAGTTCCCTCCCATCGGGAGTGCCATATTCCAGGCCAGTTCGGTGTAAACGTCGCCATGTAATATCCGACACGCGGGTTTGTCACTGTAGGCACGACACTCTCAACACCGTTAGGGTCTCGCAACCTAAACACGACAGTTGTCGGATTGCTTGCCACACCTGTAGTCCGACTTGTAAATGTCGCGGTCGCCTGGATTTCATCACCCAGCGGAAACGTTCGTGTCATTGGTGTTGCCGCCTGTTGACTGCGTTGATGGTATCATATCATCCTGCACAAGATATGCTGCGTCAGTATCGCGGATCAGATCATCTCCTGAGTATGCCAGTTGCGCAGATGGCACAAGTAATTCGACCAGAATGGATGCAACATCCATGCGCCTGTCCACAATCGGTTGTGCTGCCGCCCCCTCGACATGAATATCACCGCCCGCTTGACCCACTCCGCGAACGACTGTCGCCTTGATGCTTCGATCCGTCACCACGTATTGCGGCCGCAATCCGTCAAGCCGGCGACTGACCGCCATTGTGGCCGGAATAAAGTCAATGTGTGTCTGAACAATCACACCTTGTAAAGCACGACGGACGTCGACCTGACTGGACATGCCCGAGACGCTGATCTGTGCCGGCGCACCTCGCATGATCCGGCTACGCCTGACGATGGCGCCGGACCCGTCGATGTAGAAGCGTCCGATCCGCGTCGACAGCGTACGCTTGGGCTGCCCCGTCAGGATGACCGCTCCGACCTCGTACGCGGCTGTCGTGCCATTCAGCTTGCGCGAGGTCCTCAGCGTGCCGCCCAGGCCGGCCGTAATGATCGCAAGGCCGCGAACGATCGCGCTGTAGCCGGCCTCGTACGTCGTCGAGGCCGCACCCACGGCATAGGTCGGATGCTGCCCGACGATCTGCCGTTGCGCCTGCAACACGGCATCGGTGCCGTTGATCCGATACGCTGCGGCATACCCGGCAATCTGTCGATACGCCTGACCGGCAATGCCAAAGGATATCATGTACGTGCCGGGCGTCACGTCGTCACCATATAACGGTGCGAGACTTACCACTTCACCCGCGAGGCTGACGGCCTCGGGCTGACCGCGTATGCCGTATACGACATGGAGTTGCGCACTCGCCCCCAGGGCATATGCTTCGACAGCGCCTTGAACAGCCCGGTTATACGATCCTGCTAATGACCCTGCGTTGGCAAAGACCATTCCCGACTGCACGTACATGATCGTGCCGTAGGTCAGTGCATCTGCATTGCCAGATACGGTGTAGGTCGGTGAGGCGCCCAAAAGTGCATAAACGTAGGCGCCGTTAGTGCCGGCTTGCGATGCTTCAGGTGTCGACCCTATAGGTGACCCGGCAAACACTTAAGACACTCGCCATTCAGCCTGCCATACCGGCGGACCCATATAGTCGTTTGGACCGGACGTAGTGCAGTTGCTACCGCCATAGGTCAGTGCAATGACCTCGAAGTAATCGCCGGGAGATACGCGCAGCCATGCGGTTTGCATGGTACAGTTACCCTCATATTGCATCGGTCGCAATTCGAGCTTGTACGCGTTGCCGTTCTTGTTCAACGCTAGACCACGAGCCGCGCCACCGCCCGTGTTCACGAACGCCATATAAATGTTAAACCTGACCTTTGTATATCCCGATGGCACAGTCATGCGCGTAGGTGAGCCTGCCGCATAGGCCGTGACATCATCCTCTGTAACCGACTGCCATGGGATGACTGTTGTCGCACCACTCCCGTTAAGCGCGTACTCCGCCGTCATGGTCAGCTCTGTCAGCGGAGGATACGTCAGGCCACCTGGCGTTGCCGTCGCGGGAGCAATCGCAATGGCAAACAGGTTGGAGATCGAGCTGGCGTTTGCACCGGACACATTAAGCGTGGCCGTTCCCGTCGTCGACTGCGTAAGATGCAGCCCCGTCAATGATGCCCGATCACCCTCGCCGCTGTCGATAAATCCTGAGTAGGCGAGGTTTGTATCGCCGCCAGTAATCGTTGGCGGCCCATCACTATTATTGCTGCCAAACCCGCCAAGGATAAGCGTCCCTGCTGCTAGATTGGCAAGTGCAACACTAAATGTTGCACTAGACGATGGACCCTGCGACTGGATGCTGTGTGATCCCGCACTACTGACTTCATAGGCTACAATAAACGATCCATCATGTGCGGCATTGCCTGCTAAGCTGACCGGATTAAAACTCGTAGCATCGCCAGACACGACTTCACGAGTTACAATAAAATACGTAAACGCGCCTGTATCCGATACTTGGTACTGTGATAGATACCCTGACGGTACAGATGGCGCCCCACCCGACCTTGAAACAACAATAAAAACCAGCAAATTGCCAACCGTGACAGGCGTGCCGAATGTCGCAACATTGTCGGCTCCGGTATTGCCATCCGCTTGTGTAAACGACTGTTGAACAATCGTCGGTCCAGGCGTCGTCGTGCCGCCACCGGACCCGCCACCGCTCGAAGCTGCCACTGTGCCGGGCTTGTACTTCTTTTCAGTCGCCGACCACACAAGCGCCTGACCGTCTGACGGAGGTGTCGTTTCGTCGACATCGGTACAGTTCGCGATAGCTGGCGGCCCACCGAACTGTGCGATGTCCTCCGCCAGGAGCGCGATGTAGAGCACGGCATTGGTCGAGACGTTCAAGGGCTGCTGACCGCCCAAGCTCGATCCGAGGACGGTACGCGTCAGCGTCGTGCCGGTTGCCGCATATGTGCCGTGACCATACTCCCAGCCCGCACCATCCTCGATCACGTACGGGACCACCGCCCTATCCGCCACGTTGGCTTGAGAAAAGGACTGATAGCCTACGGTTGCAGCGCCCAGGGTAATAGCTCCCGCACCACCTTGCGAGATGCCAACCTTGACGCGATCGAAGAGTACGAGCGATGCCATCACTGCACCGTTAGTAACGAGCCGCCTGTCGAGACGGAAAAGCTTTCGCCTGCCGCACCATTCAATGTGATACTTGATCCGTAGTCATAAAACCCCATCAAGGGCTGGTTGGGTGCCGTACTGTCATAGACGACAGCGTATCGGAACGGACCCATCGGTCCTGTTGCCGACGTGAAGACAATCTGACCACTCGCCAGTGTCTCGACACCATTGGCGTTCGACAAGGCAGTGCCCGGCACAGCGGCACCGCCTGTCGCGTAGCCGTTGCCGTTCGCAAGCTCGTTGCCGGCAAGGTTGGCGTATGTCGTCGCGGTGACGGGCGGCGCGGTGTTCGTCAGCATGACCTTGATAACGTCAGTGCTAAGGTTGACACCCCCCTTGCATAGAGTGTCGACGAACGCGTTGAACTTCTGATATTGCGTGGTCATGATATCCCCCTCACCTGTAGAACTGATATGCTGGTAGATCGGTAGGCGACGTGCCTAACGGTAACCCGGTACTCTGAGAGAACGCCCTGGCCCTGGCACGGCTCGCGATGTAAGACCCGATTGTACCTGACATCGGCATGCCCGCATGACGTGGGTCTTGATCGTACTTTTGTGCTTCCTCCATCCAGTGCTCATAGCTGTCCGTGTCACCGTTTTCGAGCGCAACTGCAATATTTCGCTTGATGACACCGGAGTGAAACTGTCGATCTTCCTTGGCCCCGACCATGCCGGACTTGCGTTCGCGATAATCGGCCACGTCGCCACTCTGTATTCCGAGCGCCTGCTTCAGAACTGACACCGCATCACTACTTATGGGTAGCTTGTTGCCAGCACTGTCAGTGTATCCGTGCTCCGATATCTGATAGGCCTTGAAACCGTCCTTCATGGCAGTCGGCAGCACGCGCGCCAACCCGCGCATGACGTCACCGTTCATGATGTCGCGCGCACCCATAACGCCACTGACACCTGCACCGATCGACGACCCCCAGGCCTTCATCAGATAGTCGGGGATGCTGTCCTCCATCTTGCGCCGATCCTCTAACAGCTCGGTCGCCGGCAACAAGTCCTTGTCGCCGAGGTCGCTGAAGTCGGCATTGACGAGCCTGGGGAGCCCGTGCAGCAACGCACCCGTCGCACCCTTGCCGATGATCCCCTCGACGAAATGCTGCATATGGGCGTTGACGTCATAGGCCTCGCCACCGGAGCCCGGCATGAGCGTGGAGGCCTTCGTAATCGCCGCAGCCGCCCACGCCGCCGCAGGCAGGCCCATGGTGCCTGCGAGGCTCGCCGTCGCGGTCAGGTGCGCCATCATGAACCGTCGCGCCTCGGTGCGCTCCTCGGGCGTGTCTCCCTTGAAGGCGTTATAGGTCTCCTGATAAAGCTTGCCGAAGAGGCGTGTCCCGAACCCGTGGAACTGCGTCACGAGAGGCGTGGCCGCGCCAAGCGGCCCCGCCTTAGAAAACAGCCGCGACGTCTGCGACGATCCCCACTCGTACATGCTTTCCGACACGACGTGCCCGGCGTAGTCCGCAACCGTGGCGTACTTTCGAGCAATCGCTGACGGCAGCTTGCCTTGAGCCGATGCATTGTCATGGAGGCGCTTGGCCGAGAATGCCGCGACCAGTCGCGCCGACAGCTCGGCATTGGTCGCCGTGCTGTTCAACATCTGCAACACCTTGCCCGAGGTCGACGATCGCGCACTGCTGTCAAGCCCGGCAAAGTTCTCTCGGGCAAACGTGCCCATTTCGAGCTTGCCCATGTTATCGAGGGTCCGCAAAAACTCGATCTTATCCAGCGACATGCCCATCGACTTCGCGATCTCAAGTGCACGCGCCGAAATGCCTGACCCTGACGTAGGGGTCTCACCTCGACGCATCGCACCGAAGTGTTCCGCTTGTACCCTCGCCATGGCCGCCAGCACCGTACCAACGTCCTTGGCCGTCGCTGCAAGCGAAGTCATCGACGACTGATAACCGAAATGCTTGGCAAGCTCGGGCATAGTCAAGGTATACGTCTGCGCACCCTGCATAATGACGTAACCTGGCGAAGCCGCGAGGTAGAAGCTATGGGCGAACCCTCGCAACTTGTCGAACAAGCCGCTCGGCACACGTGTGCTTTCGGCAGCGTTACGAGCAATAAAAGCTTGTGCAAGGTCCGACATCTGTGTCGCCTTGTAGGTCTCGCCCGTCTGCGCATCTCGCGCACGCTTCATGATCCCGGCCGTCGCCTCAACACGTGCATCGCGTACTAGGCCGCGACCGATCGCATTAGCCGCAATCTGTATATTCAGCGCATTGTTCTTCAACATGTCGCCACTGTAGCCATTCACGTCCATACGATGCGCTTGCATCTTGACGTTGGCATTGTCGGGCAACGTGTCGAAGTACAACCCACGCATCTCTTTGAGCGCCGCATCCAATGCGACGGGGTTATCCTTCAGCTTCTCTTTCAAGCGATCCGTCGTACGCTGAAGTTCCGGCCCGACGTCACTCGATCGCCAGTCAGCCTCATTCAGCAACGTTCCCGATCGCAACTCCTCTTGAGTATCTAAATGCTCACTCAGTCCACCTTCACGCACGCCTTTGGCGTTGAACTTACCACCGACTAGATCAGCGACCGCCTTGGCGTTCTCAAGTGATTGTAGCCGCATAAAGACGGCCGGGTTATCCCCGATACTGTTGAACTGCGCATCCGCAAATCCAGCCTTGTCGAGCGCACTGCGGATGACCTCCATCGACGCTGGATCAGGTGTACCATCGACGGCGCGCTTAACCGCAAACTTGACGAAGTGATCTCCTCGACGCCCCAGGTTGGTATAGGGCGAGGTGTCCATCCGCGTGACACTGTCGCGAACTTGATCGAGCCGACCCTTGATGATGTCAAGCATTTGAGGATCGACCGTCTGACCTGTACGCCCCGCAGTCAGATAGCTCTGCATCGCGTCAGTCAGCTTGATCAGCTCGGCTCGTGCAAACGCATTCGCAGCATTAGGGTCAGTATGCAGGTCGGATCGCGTCTCAAAATTCGCAACAGCATTACGCTCAAATCCCGGAATGCTCTCCCCACTCAGTCGAGCAACATCATGCAACCTGTTGATGTTCTGCAAAAGCTGATTGGCTTTGAGCCCAGCCTGAGAATTGTTGTATAGACTTTGTATCCGACCAGTGACATCATCCTTCTTAATCGACCCAAACCTCTGCCATGACGAGTACAGCTCGTCCTGCAATCCTTGCAACTTGACAGCTTGCTCCGGTGTCACTCCTTGAAGTCGTGCAGGATCAATTCTCGACTTGGTCGGATCAAGATTGTTAATTGATGCGTTCTGCACCATACGGTTATAGTCGTCATACAACTTACCATCGGTACGCTTTAGTAAGTAGTGCTCGTTTAAATGTTGCGCGTGAAACTGTCCGACACGATGCGTGACGTTCTGCTGCTGACCGACAAGCTGACCATCCGTATGAAACTCGGGATAGTCCTTGCCTCCCGCACGTTCCAAGTCCTGCCGGGTCATGATATCGTACCGCGCCTTGCGGAAGACACGCGATAGCGTTTCCATCGGCAACCGTTGCGTCATCTGCTGCAACACACCGCCGAGACGACTGACACCCTTGGCATCGTCCAGGGTCTCATGCACGTCCTGTTCGCGGTTGGGTGCGCGAAGCGACGGCATTAACAAGTCACCATGTCGATCAAGCAACATCTTCAAACGTGCATCTGGTATCTTCGATAGATCGACCGTACCTTGCTGCGGCCTCCCCTCGACCAAATCCTTGCTGTCCGCGAGGAAGCGTTGCACGTCGGCCAAGCCAAACTTCTCAAACTTGGTTGCGAAGCTGTCCAACCCCGCTTTGCGGAAACTCGCGGCGAGCGCCTGCTTGACGCGACCGATAAACGCCAGGATCGACTTCTGCGATGTCGTGAACGCGTTGGATTGCGCACCATGCGCAATCAGCTCATCGACCAGCGTCGCCTTATCGTTGGTTGTCAGATTATTGAGGTCGAGCCTGTCGAGATAGTACTTCAATCCGGTGTTGCCGGTATCGTACATTTCCATCTGTTTCGCGATCTTGATAATGCCATCCGTACCTCCGGCACTGTCGAACGCCTTTGCGAGAGTGCCGATGCGACCTTCCGGCGTTCCGGCCAGTTGCTTCGACGTACCCATGTGCCCGATTACTTCATGTGCGATCATCTCCTCGACATCGGCACGCGACCCAAGCTTGTCACCCTGTAGATAAACCTCACCCCTGTGTATGAGTGCCGGCACCTTTTCAGGGTCATAACCTTGCACGCGCAACTGGTCCCGCACCGCTACCGGCAGATCGGCAGCCTTATCAACAAGATGCACATGAGCCTGGATGTCCGGCGACAGTTTCGCTGTTGCGTCCTTGAACCATCCCCTGACATCGTCCGCCGACGAATTGGCAATCGGTGCCGTCTCTTCGACCTCGTGACGCAACAGTGGCTTGACCGTCTCGTCAGGTGTGGGGATCGTATCCTTGGGCTGACGAAGCTGATCGACCAAGTCCTTCGGCGTCGTGTTCGTCACGTCATCTGACAATTTCAGACCTTGGCGATAACGTTCAAAGCCGACACGATCATTGATCGCCCGACCCGCTGACGTCTGGTTCGACACGCGCGGCTTAAGTGCCTTCGATGTCAGCGCCTTACCTGTCTTCGATCCGTTAGTCGACGGTTCGGGCAGGCCGGCAGCACGTCGCCGCGCCACCATGGTCTGTTCCGTCAACGGGTTCGAATGCCGGATCAGCTCGCCGTCCGGCGTGCGCGGCATGTTCGCCGTCTTGCCGCCGTAAGTCGCCTGCGCATCACGATACAGACCATGGTACTCGTCACCGAACTTGCCATCCTTGGCAAGCGACCACATGCGTTGAAGCCGCTGGTCGACAGCCGTCAGCGCCTCGCCGCCGGCATTCTCCGGCACCTCGATCCCAAGACGCGCAGCAGCCGCCCGCGTGCCGGGATAGTCACCCTTGATCTCACGCGAAGCTGCTAGAGCCTTGTCATCGGCTGCCGATGGATGGGTGTCGGGCTCTACTTCCGGTTTGGTCGCCCTTGCTCCTGCTTCACCTTCTGCCGGTGTTCGTGCGACTTCTGCGCGGCCTTCGTTTGACTGCGCTGCGGCAGCCTCGCGTTCGGCACCGTCTCGCCTGACAACGTCTTCGCCAGAGCCGGATCGTTCGCCTCCGCCCATAACCTCTGTGCTTCGCTCTTGTACGGCACGCGGCTCCTCCCGAGGTTCTACAGTCAGATTGTGGAACTTGCCCTGGCCCGGCACTGTGACACCGTCGACATCCTTACGCTGACCTTTCGGAGCCTGCGTCAACGTGTTGTCGGTATCATCTCCGTGTATCTTCTTAAGCGCATCGTCAATGTCCTCGCGTGCAACATCAGGCAACTTCGCCCGGATGTCCGCGATCTTAGCACTGCCACCTGTACCACCCGTCAGCTCGTGCGCGGCATCGGTCACACGATCCGCCATCGACTTCGGTTGTTCAATTGCAGGTGGATCATCAGCACGTCGACCGCCGAACATACGCTCGATCACCGCCCGATCCCGCCCGATGGCAGCTTGGTCGGCCGCGCGACGCCGCAGCTCGACATCCGACACGTCACCGCGCGGCGTCCCAAGTGTCGGATCATCAGGTGAGACCTTGCCGCGTAAGGTCTGCAACGCATCGTTGATATAGTCGGATCGGGACGGCAGCGCATCGGCCGCCTCCTGCCCGCCAAGCTGATCCCCGCTCGTGTTGGGTGCGGCAGGCTCGGCCGGCTCGCGAAGGGCCTGTGCCCGCTGCATACGCTCGGCCACCGCTTCAACTTGGGCTTGCGCCGCCGCACGAGCGCGGGCATTTGGCAATGATGCGGCGTCGGCCCGCTCCGCATCCAGATCAAACGGGTTGTTGTCCTCGCCAAGCAGCCCCACCTCTTGCGCCATGGACTTAAAGCCTGCCGTGCGCGAAACCTTGGACTTGCTGTCCAACTCGGCCTTCAGCTTGTTATACAAGTCCGCGTCATCCGACACCTTCGTGCTATTGATGAAGTCTCGCATGATACCCCGCTGTCCGATCGCACCATCACGATCCCCGAACTGCTGGAATAGCGTCTGCGAATTAAGATTGTCTTGCGTCCCGCTCGCCTCATCGGCAGCGGCCCGTGTTGCTGCCGCAGGGTCAGCCGCGAGGTCGACAGGCTGACCACCATTGGCCGCCGTATCGACAGCCGACATAGGCTGCTCGTGCAACTGTGCCAGCACGTCCTCTAGGCTCTGCGGAAGCTCCCCGGCTTGTTGCGCCTCGACAGGAACCTTAGCTCGCGCCGCAGCCTGCATCCTGGCGAGAAGCTGACTGTCGGGCAGAGGTTGGGTTGGCGGTGTCGCCATCTCCTGACCGGGTGCCGGCGCCTGACCGAGTACCGCCGGAGGTGCGTCACCCTGGTCAAAGAGATTGGGCTGAAAGCCCTCGTGCCGATCCTCAAACCGCATACGCAAATCGAGCGGCAGTTGCTCGGCTCCACGCTGCTGATATCGATCTGGCAAGTCGGCAGGTGCACGACCGCCAAGCTCAGATAGAGTTTGATCCAACGTTGGCACACGACCCATATCCGGCGGCATCTGCCCGCCAAGCTCAGATAGAGTTTGATCCTGCGTTGGAACTGCCGGCATATCCGGCGGCATCTGCCCGCCTAGCTGATCTGTAGGCTGTGCCGACGTGGTCGACTGTGACGACGGGTCTACCATAGCCGTAGCATCGTCAATGTTCTTTATCGGGGCATTCGGATGGAGTATGCCAAACGCTCCACCGAACAAACCGCCGACCACGGCCCCACTGGCACCCGCCTGAAGCATGCGCTGCGCACGCTCACCGGGTGTCATGTTGGGGTCGAACGACGTCTCCGCTGCGGTATCGAGCGCACTCGACACACCGCCCACCGCGCCCTGCGCCATCGCACCGTAGGCCACACGTCGAGCCGTCGAGCCTGCAAACTTTTCAGACGCTTCCTTGCTTAACGCTTGTTCAATGCCGCCCTTCAGAAATGCGTTGTCCACACCTCCGCCAAATGCGCCGAGCAATCCCAATGGTACGCCAAGCGCAATCGCCTTGTTAGCATCCGCATCCGACAACTGTCCGTTGTTCTGATCCCGTGCCGCCTTTGCAAACGAGCCAATCTCGGCTGGTATGCCGACACCCGCTGCACCGATCGTGCCGCGCAGCAGGTTCAAACCGACGCCAGCCGCACCTCCGGCCGCAACCTCGGGAAGTAAGGCTGCACCACCGATGCCGCCTGCAACACCTGCGGCAAGACCCGGCACCATGCGCGCACCCGTATACGCAGCCTTGCCTAGAAACCCACTGAGACCACCGCTGCCCTCACCGAAGAATGGACGTGCTTCGATATCCGGCCGGCCCGCCGCCGTTGCCGCCGCCGCTGTCGCATCTGATGCTTTAAAGGCATCACTCGCCCCGAGCTGGTAGTTCGTCCCAGGTATGCTGACGTCGTTAATGCCGAGTTTCTGGTAGGCTACGCCGAGGCCAGATTGTAGGCTCGACAACGCCGACAGACCACCACTCTTGAGGCCTGCAACGATCGGACTGGACGGTGCCGGAGCCGACGCGGTCGACCCGGCATACGGACGCATCTTAGGCAGCGTCGCAATATACTGAGAGATATCGTCGTCAGCCACGGGTGATTACTCCGGTGCGGCCACGGGAATTTTCGTAGCGAGCTGCAACGATTTCAGGTTCTTGATATACTCGTCAGTCTGTTTCTGACGGTAGGCCTCCAACGCCGTAAGCTGCGCAGCCGTACCACCTTGCTGCCGCTTAGCGTCGAGGTCGGCCATGTTCCCGGCGTAGATTGCGTTTTGCACTCCAATCTCCTGACCGATGGGACTGGCACCCGCAGCCTTCGACTTGGTCAACGCATCGACCATCTGCGGCACCATGAATGCCGGCAACGATCCGAACAACGAATGGGTCGCAGATTGCGGATTAGTCCCTGTACCTGTCGAACCTGCCACCTGCCCTTGCTGCTGCTGACCGGCCTGCGATAGCGCAACCGCAGCCGCCGCGTCTGTGTTGCCCTTGAGCGTTTGTGCCGGAGTGATCGGCACACCGGCCACGTGCGGCGTCGTGGGGGCTGGCATGGTCGCCGCTGCCGCTGATCCGGCCGGGGCCGTGGCGGTCGCAGACGGGTTACCGAACGCACCACTCAGCACACTGTATCCGAGCTTGCCAGCCTGATAGAACGGCAGGGCTGCCGCGCCGGTAGCGGTGCCGAGCGTAGCTCCCACACTGTCGACACCGCCCGCCAACCCGGCCCCGAGCGCCCTGCCGTAGTCACCTTGTTGTGCATACTGGCCGGCCGCCGCGAAGCGATCACGCGCTGGCGCCGTAAGCGCAGTGATGCCTGCACCGACCCGGCCGGCTTGATCCGCGACGTAGCTCGCCACGGGGGCAAGGTAGGGCGTCGGCGCCATCGCGCTACCACCACTGGCAGCCGCCGCCGCAGCCGAGCCCATGGCCGCCGGAGGCGGCGGAGAGCTGCTTTGCGCGCGGTAGTCGGGCAGGTTGAAACCCCCGATCATCGCCATGGCTCAATTTCCCTCGTAGGCAAACCCGCTGCGGCCGAAGCCCCACGCCATCGGCACGAACGCCTTACGTTGCGCCTCTTCGCGCGCTTCTTCTACTTCGGCCGCGAACTTCTGTGCAAACTCCGCAGCGCGTTGCGGGTCGGCAAGATCATGGTCGACGATCGCCAGCGCGCGCGAGGCCGCGTAGTCGACCAGGCAAAGGTGATAGTCCTCGGGGATTTCAGGTACGGCGTCGAGGTTAACCGGCGTCAACGGCTTGACCGGCAAGCGGATCACCCGCATCTGCACGGTACATCCCGCGAAGGCTTGGCTCGGGCGAGGATACAGCCGTAGCGAGATGACACCTGACGATCCCGACGCGTCAGCGTCAAACTCCTCGTCTGTCGAGAATGCCATAGGCTTGCCCGGCAACTGCTCAGACAAGCCTCGCGGATTAAAGAACGCCTGCCCCGGTGTCGGATACTGGTCAAACGTCGAGTGACCACCTCGCCCGAGGTCGGCTACGTCGGGCGCCACCGCGAGAAGTTGCGGATTGGCCGCAAAGACGCCATTGGTCACGAGACCCGGCACGAGTAGACCGCCGACCCATTGCACGTTGCCCATGAAACGCATGGACTTTACCGCGATGATGCTGGGATCGAGCGTGTATTCGTCTTGAAACGCGACAGTCTGAATGCGCGTGAATGGACTTTTCTTATCGACGATGCAGCATGTCTTACGTGCGAACCGCCGCTGTGCCTCATCGAGGTAGCGGATCAGCGTCGTGTCAGACCACAACTTGTCGCTGTCACCATCTATCTGCGACGACCTGTCGTGAAGTACGTTCTCACGCAACTCCGTGAGTAGATCGTCGAGCGTCATACGTCACCCTTAAGCTGTAGCATACCTCCACGGTATCCGAGGCCGATCACGATATCCGACCACGCGTTGCGATAGATTGTCGACAATCGGAACCGACTGGATAGCGTGCCGGATCACTTCCAACACGCCCTCAGGAACATTCACAACAGCTCCCGGCCGAATGATATAGCATGTACCGTTGAGACCGACCGTATACCCGGTCGGCGGCATGTCGGGGCTTTCGTCACAGACGATCGCGATCGTCTTCTTCAGACCGACAGGTGCATTCGACTGCGAAACAGCAACGTCGGTAGCTCCGCCCTGCTGCTGTTTCCAGACCTTCCAACGCTGGTACTCTTCCCACTCCGGGTCGGCCGCCGCGACTTGATCGTAACCGACCTGATTGGCATCGACAGGTGCATGCTGAACGTGAGTTGCACCTTGACCCTGCTTTGCACTTCCGAGCACTACCTTAACCATCTTGGGCTCGACATCGTCATATCCAAGCCCGGATAGGTTATAGGTCTCCGTCATGTCTCGTCCTCGTCACTTGCCGTCAAGACGTCGAATGACGTCTCAAAGCTCTTGTCTTTGTCGTCGGGCAGAGCCTTGTCAAGGTTCGCCATGAGGAACTTCGTCATGTCTTCCTTATCGACAAAGACGTATTCCCGGTTTGGATCACGATAGGGTACGTCGAGATTACCATTGACGTCGCGCTTCATGTTGGCCGCAACGATCTTCGGATCACGCATCGAAACGGTGTACCCGTTTTCAGCCCGTTCGATGCGGACGCAGAAGTCTCCGTACATGGCAGGCTCCGGGTGTAGCACCTATCCGAAAGCGACCCACGATATCACCTTGCCGGTGCCGACGAGGGCTGCCGTCAGGTAGATCGAGGAGCCCGGCTCATTCAGGCCGGTGTCAGCCGGAAACGTGACCAGGCCCGACGTGTCGACCGTCGTCGCACCGGCCGCGTTCTTCCAGCAGTTCTCCGGCAAGTCGCCCTGGACCTTCTCGTAGGTCGTGGTGCCGCTCTCGTCGAACACCTTGACGTATCGTGGATTGAACCCGAGTACGATCGAGACATCGCCACCGGCTGACGTAAACGAGCCGGTCGCCATGTTCGGAAGCGCAGCAAGCCCATTGGGGGCCGCCGAGGTAACGGATGCGGTCATGGTAGCCTCTGAGTGTAGGAGCGATGGTTGTGTTGGCGTCTCGACTTAGTTAGTCGAGGCGACTTCCAGTCTGGCCATCCAGAGGTCCTGAAGGATGATGGTGCCGGTCCATAGCTTCCAACCAACCGTTCCGCGCTGGCCAAGCGGATCGGACGCCGCCGGCTTGGGGTTGACCACCATCGGGACCATCGACGACTTGCCCTTGAGGGGCACAATCCCGTAAGCGTCGCGACCGAAATAGAGGATCGGATAGACGTCATAGTTCGCCCCCGATGACGATCGGCCGGTCGCTCCTGCGACACCGTTGAAGTTGGCTGCAACCGGACCCCCGGCGTCCGCATAGGCTGCGATGACGGTCGAGGTCAGATAGCGGATTTGCTCGACAGAGCCGATCTCGCCTTCAAAGGGAGACGTGTGCGCGCCGTAGGACGCGACCGGAATAAATCCGGTCATGTTGCGCACGTCGGTTTCGAGGTCGGGATGGCACACCGCCATGTACGCCGCTTCGACCGACTTTGTGTTGAAGTCGGGGTTGGACGCGACAACAGTCGTGATCTTGCGAGCGTTCTGGCGGTTGAGGCCGGTCGACACCGAACGCTGATCCGTCAGCGTGACCGGCCCGGCAACAGCCGATCGAGAGTTGACGCGGCCAGCATAGTAGACGTTGGTCCCGGCCTTCAAGGTCGCGTAGCGGATTGTCTCGACCGTGACCGCCGCCTGCTCGCCCAGCGCCTCGGTCGCCTGCTGAAGGATCGGATCGGTGTGGGTGTCGACGATAACGTCAGTGATGGTGACATAGTCGCCATACTGCTGAAGCGTGACCGTGTAGTCCTGATTGGTCATCATGGACCCTTGCGGGGTCACACCTTCGACCAGAGGCGTCGTCGCGACCGGGATGTAGAACCCGCCGCTGTCCGGCCCGGCAGCACCACCGGCACCCACGAGGAAGTAACGACGGAACTTGGCAGTTTGCGTGCTGTTCGTCGGCAGGGTGTAGGTCTGCCCGAACTTCTCAAGATGCAGATACGGCATAGCCCGCTCCAACATGCGGACGACCGAATACGCCGCGATGGCCGGCGAGATATCACCATAGGTCGTGATTGCGGGCATAGTGCTCCCCTGAAGTCAGTGCGGCTCACCGCACTTGGCCGAGACAGATTGTGTCGCGATCGTGACCTCTACCGTCTACCGCTTGCTTGGTAGCGAAAGAGCACCCCTGCTGATTGTCACTAATGTTTCAACTAAAACGACGTGTCAACATCCCTCATTGTGACACGCCGCAAAAATTCAACCTGTGCCGGCATGCGAGAACGCCGCAAAGGCCCCCTCATAGTCATCCCGCGCAATTCCTGTCTCGGTCGGCGTCGAACGCATGCCTGGAACAGGACGCAACCCGGCCGGGACTTTCTTCGGAGGTGCGGCTGTAACCGGTGCCACGGGCTGACGCCCGATCGTAGGCGCCTTCGCAACCGGCGCGTTCGTCGCCTTCTGCCATTCCTTTATCAGGCCGACAACCTCTTGCTGGTTGCCCTTCTCGACGATAGCCTTATATGCCGGTCGGATAAACTCCGGCTGGGTCTCGACCCAGGCCTCGATCTTAGGTCGGATATCGTTGAGGTCGGCACCCACGGTCGACTGGATGGACTGCACTTGCTGTTGTCCAACCATCGTCCCGATCACGCTTTCAAGCTGCGCAATCTTTTCAGCCTGACCTCGGATCACAGGATCGATCTGAGAATACACGAACCCGGTCAGCGCATGATACTCGCGGGCTCGGATGATCTGCTCGGCCCGCGCCATCTCGGGAAACTCGGCCTCGTAGGCATCGACAATCGCCTTCTGCTCGGGCGTGTAGTCGGGAACCGTATACTTGGGAGGCTCCGGTTTCGCCTCGACGACCGGCGCCTTCTGCCGCTCCCCAAGCAGCTCGCGCAACACTTGCTCGATCGGCTTGTCAGCCTCGGCCGTCGCAGGCTTGGGTGCCGGCTGCGACGTCGCAGGGTCAGGTGTAGGTGTGGGAGCTGGCGGTGCAGCCGCACCCTTGGCGACCGTCGCAGGATCGGGAAGCCCGCCCTCGACGTCAGGCGTCTCGACAACGTCAGGATCAGCCTCGACCGGCGCTGGCGCCTCCTCGACAACCGGCCCTTCGCTCGACAACTCTTGAAACGTCTTGTTGAAGATGTCGTCCATGGACATCTCGACTTCAGGGGTCGCGACACCTTCCTGCGCCGGCTGCTGCTCAGTTCCCGCCGCATCGGCCTGCCACTGCTGTACCGGCAGCGAAACGAAGGTCACACTCTCTGTTCGCACCGTCATGGTCCCTCCCGCTTTATCTTAGGTATATCGTTAACCAAGCTGTTGTGCAGCTTGTGGTAAACCTTGGCCTCCGCCTGATAGATCGCCAGTTCCTCCAACTTGCAATCCAGCATTCGAGTTAGGCGCTGATCCCTGCATAGGATCAGGTATTTGGTTAGCATCAGGAACAGCGGGTCCTCCCGACGCGATTGCAGGCCCTTGAGTAGTTCCGCCTCCTGATCCCGGTTGCTCTGTATTTGCAAGCGCCATCTCCGAATGCTTCTGAAGGATATCCATCGCCATCGCGACCGCATCGGCGTTCGCTGTCACTTGGTTCTTCTGGCCTTGCGTCATGGCCTTGTAGGCTTGCGCAAACATGTTCCGGGTCGTAGCTTCCTGATTTTGCTGCTGAAGCTGCTGCACGAGACCTGCCGCCTGATCCTGTGCCGACTTCCTCCGCATATACTCTTCAACACTGACCAGCATCCCGGCGAAGTCACGCACCTTGAACTTAGCCTCGACCAGCTTGCGCTCGTCAACATGCAGCTTTTCTTCAGGTGTCAGGCTCGACGACAGATAGTCGATCTGCATACCGCGAAGCTCTTTGGCAATCAGCGACGTCGCACCACGCGCAATCACCTGATACGATGCTTCCTTCACCTTTTCTTCGTTGAACTTCACATTGAACTGCACGACTGACAAGATCATGCTTTCGGTAAACTTGTCGAAATTGCGGATAATCTGTTTGAAGGGCAGCGCAGCATTACCCAGGATCATCGACGCACCCGCAGCATTGCGCATCGGCTCACTCGGCATCTTCGACATGTCACCCCCGGTCATGGGATTGACAAAGGTTTCCATGTCGGCAAACTTGATGAACATATCGATGATCTTCGACAGCTCGTCGATATGGCTCTTGATGATGATCTCGCGCACTGCCGGATTAGCGGCAGTCTGGCCTTCATCATCGCGGTAGAATATCTTCCACGGTGACAACGCTGTCATATCCTGATCGGCACGCAACAGCGCGGTATTCAGTTCAAGGATCGGACCACACACGACGGACGCGTTGTCCATCATCATGCGCGTAGCCGCACAGATCGCCATCTGCGTATCGCGCATAATGTTCGGTAGTCCGAACCCGATCGGGGCCGTATCGTCCTTGTCAAAAATAAAGGTGTGGATCGTGCGAACCGACATATTCAACTCGGCCCACGGATTGAGACTGGCCTTGATGACCTGATCGTCGATCATCCATATCTCAGCCTCAAGCTGGTCCGCCACCTTGCTCTGCGGCACTTCGATGCCGGCCATTCGCAGGAACCCGCCGTCCAGCATGCCGTGCCATGTGATGACTTCGAACTTCGTGGTCTCCGATTTGTACTCGTTGACGTTCTGCTTGATCCCCATCGACCGCAGTTCGCTTTCAAACTTCTGCTGGACAAAGTTGCCCTTGCCTTGCATGCGGGTCAGATAGCTACGGATTACGTCGCCAAAGAAGTCTTCGCGATCAGCCAACTTGCGCAACTGCGCTTTCGACATGACCGTGCGAGTGAAATATCCATCGCTGTTCTCAAGTCGCTTAGCCGACAAGTCGGGATAATAGTCCCACACGTTCAACACTTCGAACTGCGGCTTGTAGTGCGTACCCGTATCGGCCACGGGCTGCTGTTTTTTCTCGTCCCACTTCCACGAGGTATATTTCTCCTCGCGCACATACGGTCCTCGCGCGACACCGATCCCGTACAGAATGCCGGATGCGACCACCTCGTTATTGATTGCAACGTAGTCGTAGGACTGATCGCCGCCAAGCTCCTGAAGCTGCGCATCGATCAGTCCAGAAAAGTTCGCAGCCCGCTCCATCGCCATTTCCTTGACGGCCGATGTCACATACTCGGCCGTCAGCGGTGCAGGTTGCGATCCCGCCTGCTGATCCCGATCCTGAGCTTTCTTGATCGCCAGCATGACGTCTTCCATCTTCATGTCGGCAGACGGATCGGCTTCAAGCGTCCAATTGCGATCGTCGCTCGGAAACATCAGGTCCATAATGCGGGCCAGGGTCGAGATGCACTTGATCCGCGTGACCTTGGGGTACGCCTTGGACCGCATGGGGTCCATGCGACTTTCGATATCCGGGTCGATGTAACCAAGGTACTGTCGCAGGTTGCGAAGCCATCGCTCCTCTTGAATGACGCGGTCGCTCTTATAGGCTGCAAACGTCTTCGACAGCTTTTGCCCAAGCTGCCTCAAGCCCGCCGTGTCGACCGAACGCACTGGACCATCACCGGGCACGGCCACGGTTGGCGGATCGATCACTACCAGGGCTCGGCCCGCACTCTCAACCATATCGCCGCCCTCAAGTCTGGAAATAGGTCACGGGTCGCGAGCGCATCATTGGCGCCGCCTTGCCCGATGGCATCGCGAGATTGCTACGCGTACCGCCACGCTTGTATTGCCGATGGAAGTACTGGCACAAATAGCCGAAGGCATCGCCGTCATGCGAGTACGCGTTTTTCTCCGGTATCGGCTTGAACTCGTCTTCCATGCTCGATTGCTTCATCTTCTCGTAGCGCCAGCCTCCGGCAAGCGCCCGGCACAACATGGGGCACATAACCTTGTCGATCAGCAGTGCCGGACCATGCTCCGTCACACGCGAGGTGTAGTGCTCGATAGCCTCGATACGAGGTGCGAGCCGATTGTTGGTCTCCTCTTTGACGGTGAAATGTTTGCGCAACTCGATCACGACACTTGTCTTCTCCGACACTTGCGACCTGTTGCTGGCCGCCGGATCAGGCGCCAGGATGAAGTCCGCATCGGGAAAATAGGTATTGAGGTAGGGCTTCAGTTTCTCGTCGATAAAGCGCGTGACACCCATACCTGTCGCCGCCAACTCACCAAGGACCAAAAGGCGGCCGTACAAGTCTTCCTGTCCAAACACTACGCGCGTACCAGCCAATCCGGGGTCCATACCTCCGACCAACTTCAGCATGGACGTATAGCGTAGCGTCGACTTCGCAACATGCATGTCGGTGTTGAACGTCTTAATGACCGGCGTCTCCGAAGCCGAGTACCCCCATTCCGCGTCAACGTATTGCTTAATCCACGACGGGGTCTTACCGATCGACTGGTTGATATAGTAAGACCGATTGCCAACCTCGTATGGGGGCAGGTTTTCCAGGTTCTCGGCATATTCCGACATGCCACCGGGTTGATGAAAGTATCGGGTCGTCCTACCATTCGTAGGTCGTGCCTTGACTTTGACAAGGTCGCGTTGCAGGGTTGGACCATACAGCTCGACCTTGTCGACGACCTGCTCGTTGTGCAGATGCTCAAACCACCAACTATCTTCCGTACCAGGGTTCGACGCACCCCACATGCCGTGGTTGGTCGCCCCGCCCTGGCGCTTCGATGGGTAGCGTCCAAGTCGTCCCGACAGGGCATCGATAATGGGTCTCGGAACCTCGCGAAACTCATCGACCATCGCAAACGTCAACTCAAGCGACAACACGCGCGCAATGTCTTCCTCGGTATCGAGCGCACGGAACATGACCTCGCATTCGACATCCCCGAACTTCAGATCGAATATCTTGTCTGTCGCATGCCATGTTCCCGCCACACCCGGCTGGAACCAATCAAACCACGACTTCATCGTGGTATCCTTGAGCTGCGGTGCGGTGTTACGCACGATG